>NZ_SKCD01000033.1 GCF_006542765.1 Paenibacillus luteus | reverse complement strand
TTTTTGTGGTAAACTTCACTTTATGGGTGCTCCTCTCTTTGGGTGATGTTGTCTTCGTAAACACCATTCTACCAAAGATTAGGGCACTTTTTTATGTTTTTATGAGGTCGCACTTTCGTAATTCAGGTTCATACCTTTATCCCCCTCGAATAGTTTAAATAGGCTGATAGCCCTATTTATATATTCAAGGTAAATATTGGGATTCCTATTCTTCTACACATTTTTACAATTTCAAACAGATATTCCTTTCACTTATGTGGTACTTACTATAGTTGAACATTTGAGCGAAACTGTCACATCTCATTTTTTCATCTTCGTACCATCAATATTGAGCACTCCACATGTGTGGAGTATATAAACAGTAAAAAACCAAACGACATCTCTGCCATTTGGTTTCATTAATTGAAGTAACATCTGGTTTCCCTACAACAAACAGCCAATAAAATCGGATGTTCTGTATGAGCTTAAATCAGTCTCATCTCTTCGCCTTATAAAACTCATGATAAAGCTTCATAAGCGCCCTCTTCTCAATCCGCGACACATAGCTCCGCGAGATCCCCAGCTCCTTCGCAATCTCCCGCTGCGTCCGCTCATCCCCGCCATGCTCCAAACCAAACCGACCTATGACAACTTCCTTCTCGCGGTCATCCAATATATCAAGATTTTTATAAATCTTGCTCTTCTCAATCTTCAGCTGCACCTTATCCACGATATCATCAGCCTCTGTACCGAGGATATCGATCAACGTAATCTCATTGCCTTCCTTATCCGTGCCGATCGGATCGTGCAGCGATACGTCCTTGCGTGTCTTCTTCAGCGACCGCAGATGCATAAGTATTTCGTTCTCAATACAGCGAGCCGCGAACGTCGCGAGCTTCGTACCTTTACCGGTCTGAAAGCTCTCGATCGCTTTGATCAATCCAATCGTACCGATGGAGATTAGATCCTCGAGATCCTCACCGGTATTGTCGAATTTTTTGACAATGTGAACACAACCCGATGTAACCACAACACATCCCAGTTCGTCCCCATAAAATATTATTCATGTTTCCGCACTCCACATGTTTGGAGTATATAATATTGAAAAAAAATAGGGGCAAATCAAGCCCCTAATGGCAACGAACTATAAAGTTATGATGACTACTGATCTGCAAATCACAAATCGCTTGGTTTCCTTCCCGAACAGATTTCTAAATAAAGATCAGTTGCACAATAAATGGCTTCTTGAAACTCTCGTTTCCATGGGCGGTCTACCGCACTTTTCTCGCGATGGACCCTCAGTTTCAGTTTTCCTTCGATAAATGCCGTTACAGATTTCACCACGCGTTGCCCTGCTCTTCACATTTTCACGTAGTTGTTACAGTCATCGGCATATCTCACGAAGCGAAGGTTCCTCTTTTCCAGTTCCTTATCTAATTCGTCAAGGACGATGTTCGATAATAATGGACTGGGGGGACCTCCTTGCGTAGCTCCTTCCGTTGATGCTCGGACAAGACCACCTTCCATGACTCCCACCTGCAAGTATTTGCGAATAAGTTCCAGCACCGTTTTATCTGTTATTTGTTCTGCAAGCTTAGCCATTAAGTGGTCATGATGGATACGGTTGAAGAACTTATCCAAATCCATGTCTATTGCAATACGATGTGTCGAGTATGTAAACAGTAAAAAAACCAAACGACATCTCTGCCATTTGGTTTCATTTGTTGAAATAACATCGGGTTTCCCTATTACAAACAGTCAATAAAATCGGATGTTCTGAATGAGCTCAAATCAGTCTCAACGCTTCGCCTTATAAAACTCATGATAAAGTTTCATGAGCGCCCGCTTCTCAATCCGGCTCACATAACTCCGCGAGATCCCCAATTCCTTCGAGGAAATAGCAAGGCTTGCGCGGCCATCTTCATCGATCGTAAAACACGTCTCTATTTAACCGTAAAGATGCCGGATCGCACCGCACATTCTATGGAAGTTGCCTTTGGTGTTGCCGCTAGCCAGTACCCGCAAGGGACCTTTCAGACAGCGACAACCGATCGCGGAAAAGAGTTCGCCTGTTATGCTGCTTTAGAGAACGTTCACGACATCAAGGTTTATTTTGCAGATCCCTATTCCTCATGGCAAAGAGGTTCCAATGAAAACGGAAATGGTCTCCTACGGGAGTTTTTCCCCAAGGGTCATGACCTTGCAACGGTTTCTGACGAGGAACTGGCAGAAGCCGTCCGCCTCATCAACCATCGCCCTCGTAAATGTCTGGGCTGGAAGTCTGCATCCGAATCCTTCATGGACGAACTGTCGCACTTAGCTTGACAATCCGTTAGTTAAAAAAGACGCCCCTAGCATTCATCGGAACCGGGGGTTCCAATGTGTATTCTAGGGGCGTACATTACGGTGCTGGGGGTTGTTGCAGGCTGCCGACCGTCCTCTGACAGAAAGTGGGCGGCAGCTATTGGGTTAGGTTAACCTACTACAACGCTGCATCTTGCTCATTTAGATCCAAAACCCGCAAAATAAGGACAAGCGCTTCGGCTCGCGTTGCCGCATTGTTTGGCGCAAAGCTGTTGTTGCCGCGTCCAGTAACAATGCCAAGACCGCGCAATGCTTCGATTGCGCCTTTCCCCCAGGCCGGGATATCTGTATCATCGGCAAACTCGGTCATTTCATTGCCGGATTGAGCAACATTCATCGCTCTAGCTAACATAACGATCATTTCCGTCCGCGTAATTTCCTGATTCGGTCGGAAGCTTCCGTCGCTGTAGCCCGTAATAATACCTCGCTCCATGCCTTGTCCAATTGCGTCCTTCGCCCATGCTCCGATTTCGCCATTGTCGCTAAAGGCAAGCTCCGGCTGTTCTCCCTGCCACTTGAACGCTTTCGCCAGCATCGTCATAAACTGGGCGCGGGTTGTTGCCGCGTTAGGCTTGAACGTATTGTCGGAATATCCGTTTACGATTCCCAGCGTTGCTGCCCGCTTAATCGCTGCCCCAGCCCAATGCTCTTCCGAAACGTCCTTAAACTGGGCGACGGGTTGCTCTGGCCCATTCGGCACTTCCGGTCCAACAGGCTCGCTTGGCTCCTCTGGAGTATTCGGAAGCTCCGGCTCCGTTGGCTTTACAGGATCTACAGGCGGTACATATGGCGGCGAGTAGCTTGAGCTTGTTATGACCGTAAGCTCCCGCTCCGCGCTCCGGTTTCCAGCCTCGTCAACTGCGGCAATCTTGAACGTATAGCTGGTTTCAGATTGAAGACCGCTAATCGTGGTACTCCTGACATCCTTTCCGACTTCAAGAAGCTGATCCTGGCCTCCAGTGCTCCAAGTCACCTTGTAACCTGTAACCGCAACATTGTCCGTGGCAGCGCCCCATGCCAATGTTACGCTCGACGTGCCTACATTGGATGAAGTCAAGGTACTGGATGCCGGCCATGTTGGCGCTTCTGTATCCTCGGTCGGTTCCGGCTCCGGTTCCACGGCAATCTTCGAAAATACTGCCGATACAATTACATTCCCGTTAGGCATAACAAACCTGCCTTCCGTATCCACATCAATAGGCGTTAAATCAGCGTTATCCATGACAACCCTAATTTGCTGAAGCTCGTACCCTGTAGCAGGCACTGCGCCTACGGATACCGTTTCTCCGGCAACCGCCCTTGTTGGCGTGGAGGAAACCGTTCCATTCTCGATCTCCTGGGCTATTGTTATGGCGTAGTCCTGCTCGGCAAGAGTTACGGTAATCTCCCGCTCGACGCTCCGGTTCCCAGCCGCGTCAATTGCGGTAAGCTTAAACGTATAGGCCGTACCAGCTTGAAGACCGCTGATCATGGTGCTCGTGACATCCTTTTCGACTTCCAGAAGCTGTTCCTGGCCTCCTGCGCTCCAAGTCATCTTGTAGCCCGTTACCGCAACATTGTCTGTAGCAACGCCCCATGCCAATGTTACGCTCGACGTGTCCACATTGGATGAAGTCAACGTGCTGGATTCCGGCCATGTTGGCGCTTCTGTATCCTCGGTCGGTTCCACGGCAATCTTCGAAAATACCGCCGATACAATTACATTACTGTTTGGCATAACGAATCTGCCTTCCGTAACCACAACAACAGGTGTTAAATCAGCGTTATTGATGAAAACGCTAATTTGCTGAAGCTCGTATCCCGCATCGGGCACCGCGCTAACGGAAACCGTTTCTCCGGCAACCGCCCTTGTCGGCGTAGCGGATACCGTTCCATTCTCTATCCCCTGGGCTACTGATACCCCATAGTCCTGCTCGACAAGATATTGGCCGTTTACGCGCACCAATGTAACGCCGACCCAGTCTCTTGCCGTTGAAACGCCAATAGTCGTAAGCTTGATGTAGGATGCGGTCGTTCCCTCCGAGAAGCTTTCCGAGAAACTGGCTGCGCTGCTAAACTGCTCGGATTTGTCGATCGCCGTTGTCCAGGTCGATCCGTCCTCCGATACCTCGACCTTGTACTTCATCGTTTGCCAGAACGCCAAATCAATGCTTTTAAGGCTCGCCGGCTTTCCTAATGCGATCGTGATAGAGCCCATCTTCGTATTGCTTCCCGTCGACCAGGCAGGGCCGGCCGTATCATTGGTCCGGGCATTCACGAACGGGTTAATTGCCGGATAGTTCGCGCCATTGCCTTCACCGGTAATCGTAACGCCCGTTTTGTCGTACCAAGACGTCAAATCATTCCCAATGACGATATTGGCCGAAGTCGTCGCTCCGCTGCCGGTTGTGGCTGTAACTTGAACTACGCCTTTACCCAGAGCAGTTAGCCGCCCATTGGCGTCAACCGTCGCAATGCTTTCATCACTGGAGCTCCAGCGAATGATGTCATTAGCGTAAGAAGGCGTCAGGCTTGCCGTAAGCCTGATTTTGTTTCCTACAGGCACTGGATAAGATAGCTGTTCGACTGCAATGTTTGTCGCCGGGATATGACTGCTTTTTGCCAGTCCATCAACGGCTGCTTCCAGTGCCGCGATACTGTCAAGAACCTCCTGGCGCTTGTCTGCGGCCGGTTCGCCCGCCTCCGAATACTGCTTCGCCGCCTGAAGCTTGGCGTTGAAGTTTTGCAGGCTGGCCGCCGTATAGTAGTCGTCCGGATACGCTTTGGCGCTCTCTGCCTCCATAATCGCCTGGTTCAGCTTGGGTACTAGCTTCTCCTCGCCTTTGACTTCAAAGGAAAGCCTTGCGCTTTTTTGGTAGAGAGGAGTGCCATACAGCGTAATCGTAAGCGTAACACTGGCTTCTCCCGGTTGCAGCGCCTGCAAATCGACAATTCGCGGATTGGCCGCATTCGGTGTAACCGTCAACACGTCCGAATTATCGGAGCTCCATTGCACGCCCGCCAAATCCGTATCCCCGTCGCCGCCCGTCACTCTCGCCGTAAGCTTTTTGACATCGCTGGTCGCAAGCTCAATTGGTTCAGGGTTCTCACCGGCTCTATAAAGGATAGCGCCTCCTTCATCCAAGATAAAGAAATGCTCATCGGCAGAAATTTCATTCGTAATTGTAACCGGTATTTCCTTGTACAGGTTCGGGTTTTGCTTGGAGCTTACCCTAACCACGGTTTGTGTATATGGGACCTCTGCCAAAGTTCCATACGTCTGCTTCGCTTGCACCAAGCCCGAAGGACTCACCGAAATAGCCGATGCTCCCTCTCCCTGGGCGGCCCAAACGACCTCTTGCGAAGCGCTCTCCGGATAAATCGCAGCCGTTAGCTGAGCGCTGGTGCCCAATGTCCCGGCAACCGGAATCAGTTTGATTCCATTCACGTTGGCATTAATACGAAGCGGCACTGGGCCTGCTGCATACAGATTCAAATTATCCAGCATGCCGTTCCAGTTCAACGTACCGCCGCTTCTAGTCGCCTGGAATTCAATTCCTGCCAAATCCTTCTTATACGCCGTGCCGGAATGAAATGGCACCTTATGAGTAGCCGTAAGCGTTGGATTCTGCTTGCTGGTTACGGTAAGCGTAATTTCTTGAGCCTTCATATTCAAAATAGCCCTAATATGGTACCACGCATTATTTTCAGTAAAGCCGCTTCCAACCGGCGTAGCGCTAGCAAGAGCTGCATTAGCGATCGGCTGACCGCCCGTGTTAAACACGATTTCGCCGCCACTCGCCTTTTGCACGCTCAGATATCGATTGAGCGAGCTGTCCATCAGCGTAAAATAAACACCGTTTGAATTGGTCGGCGCGCCGAAATTAAAATCAACATCAACGACTATCTCATCATTCACAAGAGGCTTCGCAAGGAGTTTACGAGTTCCCCGCCCGCCTGTGCCGCTGGCGCCCAGAGCCACATATTGATCGTTCTCCGTCCCTGCTATGGTTGCACCCATGGCCGTACTTGCGCCATTGACTGTCCCCCAAGCGAGGCCGGCCGCTCTGTTTTCAAAGCTTTCGCTGACCGAAGGAACATAGATAACCGCCGTATCCGTATAACCGCCGTCATCCGTCCTAACGCTTATTTTTGCGGTGCCGCTGCTTACTGCAGCCACATTGCCGAATTGGTCGACAGTGGCGACCTCCGGCGTATCGGATGTCCAGATCAGTCGATCATTCGTCGCCAATGCGGGAACCGGCTTTGCCGTCAGCCTGACTGCGGGTGCCAAATCCTCCGAAGCCGCTTCAGAGAAATAATCAGACTTAAAGTAATATTCCTTTATGCCTAATTCAACGCCGGTAACGGGTATAGGCTCCTGCTGCACGATGACCGTCGTGCTAGCCGTATACGGAATGCCGTTGATGCCAGGAACCGTCGTTGCCGTAATGACGGCTGTTCCATCGTTTATTCCCATTACATTGCCGTCCTGATCCACCGTAACGATAGTTTCGTCGCCGGAGGTCCAGGTTACCGTCTTGTTGTTTGCGTCGGCAGGCAATACTTCGGCCAGCACTTTTTTGGTAGAGCCTCGTTGTACAACCACTTCGTCATAAAGCATGCGTATTCCTTCTACCTGGACGGGCAGAACAGTCGCCGTTATTTCGGCAAAAATAGCGCTGCTGTCATCCGAGGTTGCCCGGATTTGCGCTTCGCCCACTCCAATTGCCGTGACGCGACCCGTTTCATCCACCTTGGCAACCGTTTCGTCGCTGGACGTCCACAGCACTTTGTATCTGCTGGAATTGCTTGGCGCCACCGTTGCCGTGAGCTTTGCCGTACGCCCGTAGCTAAGCGCCAATTCCTGCTTGTCCAGCGTCAAGCCCGTTACTGGCACGCTAGTAACGTTAACGGCAAAACGCAGCTCTTGGCTAGGATTCGCGGAAGAAGTTGCCGTAATGTTTGCCGTGCCGCCTTTGTTTGCAATCAGCTTCACCCGGCTATTCGTTCCGGTCATCTGCCTCATTACGCCGTCTTCGGTTTCCCACGTATCCCCGAAGAAGGAAACGATATCGGGATTATCGGAGCGGAAAGTGACGGAAGGATCCGTTGGAAGTCCTCCCAGGCTTGCAGCAACCGACTTATTATCGAATATTTTTAACGTTACGATATCTCCCTCGTTAATCGCTCTGTTTCCGCCCGTTATATCGGTCACATTTAAACTACTCGGCAAAATAGGATTGCTTACGGTTACGGCTACCGAAGCGGAATGTCCACCTTTTACCGTTGCCGTAACGGTTGCCGTGCCCGCGCTTTTTGCCGTCACGATGCCATTATGAGATACTACAGCTACTTGCGGATTGCTGGAAGCATAGGTCACCACGCTGTCCGTCAATACGCTATCGTAAGGCTGAACCGTCGGCTTTACGCGTTTCGGAGTCGCGCCGACCGTCAGATTCATCGTGCTTTCAAGCAACGTGATGCCCGTAGGCTCTGCCGGCGTAATGGCAAAGGAAGCGCCATAATCGCGAATAGGCGTCTGCAGCTCGGCATTTTTGGCTTTCGGCACGCTGCGCATGAGGTATGCGTACATGCTGTCCATCATGTCGCCTGCCTTGCCCGGTTTGCTGCTGCCCATCTCTTTAATGTTGACATCGCCGTTGTTAAACATAATTCGGACGTTTACCCCGCCCGTTCCCCCTTGTGCACCTCCGGCGCCCGGCGTTGGAATCCATTCCGCTGCCCAGTAATAGAAACCTCTGGTCTGTCCGTGCGGATTGGTGGCGTCAAGCGGCGCCTGCATATAGTCAAGCAGCCAGTTATATTGTCCATTAGGGCTTCTTTTATAATAAACCTGTCCCATACCAGATGATTCGGTTTCAAAGGTGGCCAAATAATTCGTAAATGAAAAACCGGTTTCTACATTAATAAAGTCCAGGTACCTGTACCGGCTGTCATTCCGCAAAAAATCCGCCATAATCAATGTTCTGGCACTGGAATGACCCCCATATAACGAATGTGACGTTCCTTGAAGAGGTATGCCGTCATTTACCATTGGACCAAAGAGCGAATTTGCAATGCCAGTGTCGCTCCCTTTATTGGAGTGAATAGAGGACGGAACCCCAGACATGACATCGTTAGTCGCCTCAATGGCGGCGGTAACCAGCTCTTTGTGCCCGGCTGCGCTTCCTCCCCGCCCGACAGGCCACAAAATACCGCTGTTTTGCTCATTGCCCTGTTTAACCGAAACGACATCCAAGCCTTCATCGGCAAACGGCTTTAAAAAATCATAAACATAGTTGTAGACTACCGTCTTCATATGCTCCAGATCCGGATTGCTTAATTTGCCATCATAGCTGGACTCAATCCATTCGAGCGGCATATGCGCTTTGGCCTGGCTCATCCACCCGTCGCTGAAATGGAAGCTGGGCGAAAAGCTCATATTCAGGGCCGTTGCCCGACGAGCCAATATAAGAGAATCCTCTTTGCTGAAATAGCCATCGATCATGCGATAATAGAAGTCGCTGCCGTCTTCGTTCTTGCCCGTCACGATTGGCAGCGGCGCGGTTTCCCAACCGTGCATTACATTACCCGCATGAACCATGATCATGCTAGTAATCGAGTTTACCCCATGATTGGAGAAGATCCGCAACGAATCCTGCTGCACGCCATTGGCGAAATATTTGCCGTCGTTATCTTCGATTGCCGGGAGAAAGGACACGTCCGCTCCCTTGATCTGGTTTTCATCCTGAATCGCAAACAAGTTGAAATTGTCGACATACGCTTTGTCCGCCCCGTTGCCGTTCCAATTATCGGCAAGAGAGGTTTCGTCATCGTTCTTGTAAACCGTAATGGAATCCCTATATGCCTGATCAAAGACCGTATTGGCATAGACCTCGATCTCTGTATCGTTTTCACCCGTAATAAATGTAATGGTTACTAGTGAGTAATCCTCCGTACCTGAAGGTGCCTGGCGCAGGACCTTAATATCTTGCCCCGCTGCCGTTCTGGCACCAAGGTTAACCCTGTTCCCTAGCTCGGTGCGATGGACTAGCTCTCCCATCTTGCCGCTTGCGCTATAGACGGATTCGGTGCGGAACTTGTCCTCCTTGTCCACCTTAGCGCGCACAGTCAGTCCATACTTGGTGTTGGGCTGAACCGCTACCTTCTGGACAATTTCACTGCCCGCCGATAGTCTGACCGCCTTAGCTCCCGTGTCGATGCCCTCAGTAATCACATCTACGGTACCCTGACTGGTCCATTCATTCAAATCATCCTCAAAACCCCAGTTCAAAATCGTGTTGTCATCCTCGGCATCCAGTTGGATTTCAATATGGTCGATATACAAGCTCTGGTTGCCCGCGTTGATTTGAAGAGTCATTTGCCCGTTATAGACGAGCACGTTGCGATGTCCGATCTGAACCCACGTATTTGGGGTAACCAAATGCGGGTCTACTAAGGCTACAGAGTCCGGACCGCCGGTATCCTTAATGGTGAATGCAGCAGAGTTATTGCCCGCCGTTCCTTTTGCCCATAATTTCAAGGTGTAGCTACCCTGTGGGATATCGGTAATCGTTCTGCTTATAGAGCTGCCTGCCGGCAATAAAACACTGCCAGTTCCTTGCTTTGACCCCTCCGTAGCCAATTGAACGTTTCCTGATGGGGTCCATCCCGTCAAGCCCGACTCAAAATCGAGATTATTTCCGTTCACGTTTGCGTTTCCTAAGGCTTGGACAGGCATCAGGGCCAGTCCCTGCACGAGCATTGCCATAATAATAACAATGGACAGTACTCTTTTATTCCTTTTCATGATCGTGCCCCTCTCTTTAGTTATGCTTTAGCGATGAAACTGGAATAATGCGGTCAGACTCATTGAGTGCATGATTTTAGTGCGCACTGAAGTTACTCAGTTCGGCAAGCGCTTTCAATTTCGGAGCGAAAATTCGCTTTTTCTTGCTTCAAAAGCTCGCTTTCCTTTCACCTGGCAATCGGGATTTTCTCATCGGATGATAACTCAAATGAACATCTCCTTCCCCCTATGTATGCACTCTTGCACTTATTATAATTAAGAAGGCCGTATATGGAGTACCTGACAAACTTACTTTTATCTTTGAATTTCTAAGATAGAGAAAAACGATGGTCGCATTCACTCCTTCAGCATTGTCCAAATATACTTGTATGTCCGAAGCTCCTTTTTTACAATTGGAACTACTTTTGTGCTGAATAACTCGATTGTCCGCAGAAGATAGCTTTGAGGCAATGTACTGATATTATAAACGTGATACAAAAATCTCGTTAATCCAAGGTTTTTCAATTATAATATTATTTATTCTGCAACGTATTAAGGGTTCCCGACATTAAGAGCTCCATGCAAACTTCGTGATGTATCAAAAGTTTCACGAGTATATTCACCAAAGCCTCTTTAGTGCACAGCTAAATACAAAGAAACTGGTCGCCTGAGCAAATTGCTGAGAGGCACCTGACCGAAGGAAAACCCTTTCTATGTTTCAATACCATCTATAGATGGCTGTATGCAGGACGCATCGCAGCGGGAGAAGTCAAGGTACTTTGACTTAAAGGGAAACGTCAGAAACCGATCGAAACACGTGATCGCTTCCTCGTGGGTACGCCGATTAACAAGCGCTCAAAAAAAGTCCAAAAGCATAAGACGTTCAGACATTGGGAGCCTGATGCAGTGGTCTCCAGTCGTAGCAAAAGCAAGACCTTTGCCGCTACCTTCATTGAACGGAAGACGCGTTTATACATTGAGATAAAGATGCCAGATCGAACAGCTCACTCGATGGAGGTCGCCTTCGGTGTCATGGTCAGCCAATACCCACAGAATACCTGTTATACAGCGACAACATCTCGGGTGGAGGTCGGCTCACAAAGCTTTCATGGATGAGATGCCGCACTTAGCTTGACAAAGCGTCAATACAAAAAAAGCCACGTCTCATACCCGTGGCAATTAATTTAATATAAACCTTCATAAAATGATTCTAAATTAACTACTCTAACGCTTCGCCTTATAAAACTCATGATAAAGCTTCATCAACGCCCTTTCTCTATCCTTGAAACATAGCTCCGCGAGATCCCCAGCTCCTTAGCAATCTCCCGCTGCGTCCGCTCATCCCCGCCATGCTCCAGCCCAAACCGTCCAATGACAACTTCCTTCTCCCGATCATCCAGTATATCCAAATTCTTATATATCTTGCTCTTCTCAATCTTGAGCTGCACCTTATCCACAATATCATCAGCCTCCGTGCCGAGGATATCGATCAATGTTATCTCATTGCCTTCCTTATCCGTGCCAATCGGATCGTGCAGCGATACGTCCTTGCGTGTCTTCTTCAATGACCGCAGATGCATAAGTATTTCATTCTCAATACAACGAGCCGCGAACGTCGCAAGCTTTGTGCCTTTTCCAGTCTGGAAGCTCTCGATGGCTTTAATCAATCCAATCGTGCCGATGGAGATTAAATCCTCTAAATCTTCACCTGTATTATCGAATTTTTTGACTATGTGTACATAATCTGATGTAACCGATGGTTTATTCTTATATAATTAGAGTAACAACAATTTAACCTATATTATCATTTTTTACCATTATTAAGAAACACGAGTTGGACACTCAGAATTTTTTTTGAGGACTTCGAGAAATGTCGGATTTGAGCTTATATGTTCTTTCCACCCAGGAAAAGTGTAACCATCTTATTCAATAAATTTTTAATTCTTTGTGCAAATCTTTCATCATCTTACTTAGAGGTCTAGTTTTCATAGACTTATTCGTAATCTCTGGACCGAAAATAATCCCTTTTATTTCGAGATCAGTCAAATTAGTTTGTTTTAGCACCTTTTTAAATTCTTCATTTTGCGAGCTATTATACATTTTTTTCTTTTCGATTAATTCTAGCACCTCGATACTATGCATCTGATATGCATTATTAATTCTCATTGCCTTAATATTATTATCACAGTTCCGCTTAGAGTTCAAAACAATCTGTACGTCCTTTAAGGAGTTGCCTGTGTATGAGAATCTAACATCTTCATCCCAATTAATACTATTATCAAAAGGTGATGCGAAAGCTAGTTTTTTTGCACTTTTAATCCTGTTGCAATTACCACAAACAGGGACTAAATTATACAAACAGACTGAAAATACTGGAAACTCTGATTTACTAAAAAAATGATCTAACTGCGCACCTGAAACGCTCCCTCCTCTGTTGTTAATGTAGTCTCTATTACAGTATGGACACACGGTAAGACCTGCGCTGTTTACAATTCTGACTCTCATGGACATGCCTTTTTCCATTGAATTTGCAAGTGTTGCATAGGAGTCATGAATTATCTTGAACAAGCTTCTAATATTGGATCTTTTCTTTTTACTCGTTTTGTAAAAGCATTCTTTTTTCATTTCAATAAAGGAATAAGTATTAATATACTGTTCAGCTTCTTTAAGCTTTTCAAACGAAGCAGTAATTAATAATTTAAAGAATTCATCATCACTCCCTGTAAAAAAATCGTTCGGAAAAAATTTCTTGCAGCTATTTACAATTTTTTTCTGAGTTGGAATGTCAATTATTTTACTAACTGTTTTCAAATATTCTTTTTCGAAATTGTCGGAATACAATTCAAGTGGAATCATCTAACTTTCTCCTAACTCCTGCAGGGTTCGTTCTATTTCAGCCTTTTGTCGCAATAATTCCTCTCTTTTAGATGGAATACCAAATTTGGAGTTACTGAGTATGTCAAATAATTTCTCTCTATATACGGGTTCACCAATCTTATCAATAAGGTAACGGATTCTCTCATAATATTCCTTCGAGTCAACAGAATTTCCGAAGTAACGACTTAGTTCTTTACTGATATCAGCCTCTATTTCATCACTGTAGAGCCATTTCATTATCTCTTCTATCACTTTTCGACTATACTCACCTATGGTATATTCCATAAAGAAATTGTCCTTAAGAAGTTTATGAATATTTTGACCAAAGGTGCGATCAAATTCTTTTTTCTCTGCGGAAAGGTAAGTGATATCTTCCTTCAAGATATCAGAAATAATAAATGGTGAATTGGTAGTAATAACCACTTGGAGTTTCGAGTCTTTACTAGCAGCATTTTCAATAATATCAATGAGCGTTTTTATATATCTTCGTTGCCACTCAGGATGGTAATAAAGTTCGCCTTCATCAATAAATAAAAGAGCAGTTCCTCCCTCCAATAGAGCCTCTTCATGACTAAATTCATTTTTTCCAACCAAAAATTCAAAAACTTGATTGTACTTTTGATAACCTTCTAAAAACCAGTAGAGTTTTGCAAGAAATGAAAATTTGGCATATTGTCCAGATGAAAAATAGTCTAGCTTGGCATCTGGTACTGTGAGAAACTGATTATATCTTGTATGCTTCCCGTTAAACATATCTCTAAGATCTAAAGTAGTAACTTCTTCATAGCCGATTGATATACTATTAACAACGAACACTTTATCTTGTGGCATATCAAAAAAACTTTCCAGTTCTTCCTTATTGAAGTTATGTAAAAAGGATAATTGGTAACACAAGTCCCTATTCACAACCATAGTTTTCATATCATGATTTTTCGCTAAATCTAATGCTTTCCGTTTTTGTATAAAGCTTGCTTCTTCTGAATAGTCTGCCTGCCTAAAGCTCTTTAGAGAATTGGCTAGATCCTCTTTTTCTTTTTTCACCTGCCTGGATGATATTTCATCAATATAAAGCGTATCTTGAATAATGCTTAACTTATTAGAAAAATAGACGATTTTGCTAAGTTCATTCACAGTTTTATAGGTACTATGATCAAAAGGTTTTGCTGATGTGACAGTTACATCTGCTATATTCGTTAAATAATACGGCTCATTATCTAGATGGAACGCCACAAAAAATTTACAACTTTCATCTAATAACCGATACTCTTTATAATTTATTTCGTTTACGTAACCATCTTCACTTGAAATTTGATTTTCACCAATTAGACGAAGGAGTCTAAAAAAAGTATCTCTTAAAAAGTCCACCGTACTTGTTTTACCAGTACCATTTTTACCCACTATACATGATAGTGAATATACTTTACTCCCATAGAAATGTAGTACAACTGATGATTGTGCTGATGCCCCTAGTTCTTTTGAACTTGAATCAAAAGTGAATTTATGATCAAAATTAATTAATTGCTCACTTAATCCTCTAAACTCATTTAGATAAAGTAAAGAAAAAGTTAAATGACGATAAACAATGTCTACTTCGCCATTCTTCAATTCAAATACAAAATCATGAAGAACTTGATAAGTTTCTTTTGAATGATAAACATCTAACATCCAATCTGTGTAATCAAAACTAAATTCTGTGTTAATCGTTGGCTTATCTATATACTTAATATGGATCAGTTCTTTATCCATATCAAGTTTCATGTCTAAAAGAACTTTTTCATTTAAAATAAATTGACGTTCTGCTGAACATTCATTTGTCCAGTAACCAGAAATATTATCTGTTCTAGTATCAATAATAAGTCCCAATTTTTTTTCGGATAAATTGCTATGTGGTTGCGTATAATACCTAGTATAAGATCCTGAGTCATTTTTACTATATTTATCATAAAGGTTGCGATTCATCTCATTAGCTATAACCAAGCTATCTATGTAACTAAATTTATACTTGAATTTCTCACTCTTAGTTATGTTAATATTGTCAATGATTGCAAATATTTGATGCCTATAAACTTTTTCGTTAATAATTCTAAATAATTCATACTTTCTAAGCAATTTGTCTATAATCTCAAGGGGTAAATTACCTATATGTTTTCTAATTTGGTCAATTCCGTTGTATGCAAACCCAGAATCGCTTGTTGATCCCGCATAAAATATATGTTTATAAAGTGCTTTAACGATTGAATCATACTGTTCTGTTAGATCGATATCTTTTGGATAATAACCACAAAGTAGCTTGATTGCTTCCTCATTATCTGAGAACTTTCCAAAAAACTTCTCATAGAAATCAACCAATCCTAAGTAAAGGGCTTTTTTCAACTCCGAGTCTTCAAGTACTTTTGGACTGTAATCCAATATTCGATCGAATGCACTATAAAAACCATAGGCAATATGTCTTTTCTTGAGCAGTTTTCTATATTCCTTATTATCTTTTAGGTCGTTATGACTTGGAATTATTGAAACAATAAGTTGTCGTGCAAAGAACCTAACGTTATCTTCATAAGTATCCGTCACGAAACTTTTTCTCTTCTCTCTTTCAATAGCAGCTTCTTCTTTAATAAACAGCTGATTGAGTTCGGTTAAAATCTGGTTTGGGTTCATCTGATCATAGTTTCTTAGTATATCTTTCCCACTAGTCACATGTTTTTCCCAGCTAATTATTGTATTCAGTATTTTTTCTTTAAACTGATCTTCTCTCAACAATTCCCCTCCATTAGGTCTCCTTTATTTAGAAATACGAAAACCAGATACCTTCTTAAACATATGCCATCGTAATTAGCATTATTAAACATATAATTTTCTAGTATTACAAATAAGTTATAATATAAATATGGGAAATTTGCTGATACGAAATGCATTATATTAGTAGGAATAAAATAATCTTAGAAAAAGTCTATATAAAACCACCGTGAAAACTATCCTTACCTTGAATGGAACCAATTACATCGGCAACTGTTTAAGTTGCCCTCGGCACGCTACGTCCAGATATCAACCTAACTTCTTCAACCAAAAAGCATCGCCTGTGATAATACAAATCATATACTAGCAGTATACAACAGCAAAATTTATGTATGCAGACTAAAAAGGAGCATCGTAGGCTTCTTAAAGATTTTTCACTTTATAAAACAAATGTTACAACCTCATAAGCACCCTAGTCTCGATGTGACTCAGATAATACCACGAGTTCCTCATCCTCGACATACTCTAGCCAAAGCAATCAAACCTTTAAATGAATATTTGGTCAAATTTTCTAAATAAACTATTTGTACCATTCTTCTTTAATATCATCGATATTCATTTCTTTCCATTCACTTTTCCATAGTTCCCAATAAGGAATGTCGTTTGAAGAAGGGGGCATAGCACAAGGATCTATTTGGACGATAGAAGGTAGAATGATAGATTCCCCTAATAACAATGCCTCGCCCGCCTTTAACGATGGCATCTTATCAATAAGAGTACCTAGTGTATCAGGTAGAAGTTTTTTTACATAATTTTGATCATTCGGGTTTGTCAACCTCATAGCAATGAAATTATTACACTGAGAAAAAATTGTTTCGGAAATTTCAGAAGGTCTTTGACTTGCAAGAAGTAAAGTTATTCCATACTTTCTGCCTTCTTTTGCTATTCTTTCTATAGATTTTTTTGAGGAGCGATATTTTGCTAATTCGCTATTAGGTACATACTTATGTGCTTCTTCATACACTAATAGAATTGGAATATCATTATTAATTTTTTCGTTTGGATCTTTCTTATTTCTCAATCTTTTGTAAAAGTAGCCATATTCAAATATCATTCTTGAAATTAAAGAAACAGTAATACTTAACACCTCAAAAGGGATACCACTAAGATCAATAACAGTAACATTAGTTTCGTTATCCTTTGAATACCCAAGTAATTGTTGCAATGTCTCTTCAAAAGTAGTTATTTTAGATTTTTTACCAAACAGAAAGTCTAATCTATTTTCCAATATTTTCGCCTGAAACCTTACGACAAATTTATCAAGAGTTTTCCCGTCTGCATAATCACCTTTAGTAATATTAGAAGCTTTAGTAGGATAAAATTTATATTCCTGTTCAAAATATTTACTTAAACGTTCTGCCTCACTTAATAAAATTCCTGACTCCGGTTTTGTACTACTATCCACTATGTCATAGGAACTATCAACAATCATGTAACGATCTGAATTTTTTGAGTTTTTTGTCTCATTTTTTAAATTATTTAACGCATACATTATTTCGTGTATATCAAAGAATACTGGAGTGTCATAGAATATTTTTGTGTTTTCTGAATTGTACTTTTTCTTATTTTCAGTAACTAACGTTCTAAAAACTGAAGATTGATTATAATTATCTCTTTCACCTGTATCAAGAAGTATTTCTTCAAGTTCTTCACTATTAAGTAACCAATAAGGCAAGATTAGATTATTAATGTTAATAAAATTAGCATCAGGAAATGCAGAATCGTATTCAGAATGAATATCAAATACTATTACATGTGAATTATTTAAAGTGAAATCTCCACTCTTTTCAGAAACAGCTTTTTGAATCAATGTAGAAACTGTATGAGATTTCCCTGAACCAGTGGAGCCTACCACAGCAATATGCTTATTAAAAAATTTATTACCATTAACCGGAACTTTAACATTATTATTCGATGATAAAGATGAAAAAGTAAACTTTTCATCTTCCGAAATTGATTGTTCATATATCTTCTTAATGTCTTCTTCTGTAGCAGGTTCTACTTTTTTCGGTGGAATTGTTAACGAGTCGCCGCCTCTGATAAATTCATTATTTCTAATAATCCCCAAAGGATTGGCTTCAATAATATACTTTTTCCCACCTTTTTCAGTTACCTCAATTGAAAAATTCTCAATAATTGCGATTAAAATCGCATTTTCATTATCTAATATTCTCAAATATGAACCTACTTTTAACGACTCATCTGCAATTTTGAAATCTTCTAAATTATCAACTGATATTTTAATTTTGTTTGGAAACACAGAGATTACCTCAGCGTTTATCTTATCAATTTCATTCAAATTAGATTACCTCCTTAATGTCTCTTAATTCTTCAAATTGAATCCTAACATCTTTAAAATTAGGTTGATCATATTCAAAAAACGGAGCTGTTTTATAAAATTGATAGATTTCTTTTGTTCGTCTAAGTTCTTTTAAAATTATTGTGACGTATTCAATTTCGTTAATTATTTTTAGTTTTATTTGATTTTCAAAATTAGGCACTCTAGAAATGGAATGTGAATTAAAAGTAGCACCTTTGAAATCAAATCCATCAATTACAATAAAACCTTCACTATATAATTCGCTTTTCAATTCAATTAATTCTTGCTCAGGGATATTGTGAATATATACATATGGACAGAATGGTTCGCTTTCTCTTTTAGATATTTTTGACCACTTTTTTGAAATTATAAAAAGCAATTCTTTTAGTTCTGAGCGAACATAATTAGAACTTGATACTTCCACAAAAAAGAATCTTTCAAAAGGCGATGTGTTTAGATTTGTAAAATATGTATTCCTTAATTCTGCTAATAACTGTTTTTTGCCTTTTAATCTAATGAACCATTCATTAAAAAGTATTGTTTGATTATCAATCTTTTTTAAAAAGTCCCCTCTAGATATTTCCCTTTCTGCAATACTAGCTTTAACTGCAATATCTTTGATTACTTTCAGTGCATTATTGTAATAATAGTATTCTGATTCAAAAGGTGAACAGTTAAACTGTTCGCACAGTTGACTAATAATATTAGTCATTTGAGATTCATAATTAATGGCATTATTGTTTATTGTAAGTCTCGTTAAAAATTCTTCTAAATCAATATCTGTAAGACCGAGGTACGTGTGATGAAAATGCTTTATATTATCTTTGGTATAAGTTAGAAAATTATCTTTTAAAAAAGTCTTGTCAATTGGATGTGTTAATTTCTCTTGTCCCTCTTTGAAATGACCATACAAGGTATAATTCACTTTTGGTTTAAGACCAGTTTTTACTTCTTTAAAATGACTTAACATTAATCTAAGTGGTTTTGCAATCACCGAATGATTATATTCTGTTTTAGCATAATACTTACATTGAACAGCGTCCTCGTCTGTTGTAGTTTTCACATCCACATCTTCAATTCCTTCAACTACAATTTTATCTTTATCATCGCTCAGTTCTAACAACTTAGTAATTGCATAATCAAATTGATAAAAATATCCTTTTATTGTATCGACAGCTTCTCTATTTTTCATATTTTTTGTCTCCTTTCAATTTACATCCCCTGTCTTATAACCCTGCAAGCCTAGCACTTGGCTCCGAGGTGCCAGCCGTTAGCTTGGGACGATTATCTGCTTCCCTTTGGAAATCCAATTATACTACCGCCTGATAGTCACAAATCAAGCATACATCAATGCAAAGGATTCGCTGTATTCACCAATAAGGAGTTTTTTTATATAGTTAGAACTCTTGCTGCCTTTTCATTGAGAGAATCTTTTATATTAATAAGTCTCTTCCCTTTTAGAAACATACATTTTATTTTTCAATAACTCTGTACGTTCCATATACCTGAACTCTAAAGACTCATCATGATGAGGTTCATTACCTAGTAAAAATGTATCTTTATCGACTGGATGAAATACAAACCATTTCTCTTCAACTCCGTCCTCGTTTAACAATATATAGATTGATTTATCAGAAAACAAATCGTACTCGATGCAGATCTTAAAAACTAATTTAATGTAAAATAATACAACACAAGATATTAACAAGAACGAAACATAGACGATAATAACTTCCACAAAAAAATTATCATTGGTTAATTCAAAATCAAATGTTTGCTTGTCTAAGGTATGCCCTAAAGAAAAAGCAGGAAGAATTATAAGAACACAACAATATAATAAAGCAGATAGCAAAATAGTGAGCTTTGTTTTAAAACCTTTAGATTTAATATAGTTCTTAAAACTCTTAAAACTAAAGAGTTTCCACATGAAAAATATAATACCAATCACGAGATAAATCACCATCGTCCAAAGCATTACTTCATGATAAGGAATAACATTCTCATATGAATAAACAAATATAGAGAACATTAAAATAGAAACTATAAACACTTGAAATAAATATCTTATGGTTAAAATAGATAACTTCTTCTCTTTAGAAAAAAAGATTTTTTCTACACTTGTTGCTGTAAATAATGTAATTGGTTGACTTCTAAATAACATAAACAATAAGGAAACCACACCAGCAATCACAGTGCTTCCTTTTAAGAAAGAAGTTACAATCTCTTCAATTTGATTCAATTTACCTATCCCCTTTTAGATGTTCTTCATATTCTAATGTTTTTCATCCAAAAAAACTGTCGTAATATGTCGTTTTTAAATGATTTTCCAGGAATTTTGCATTGCAATCATTCCTATAATAAAAAAGCTATTAAAGTCATTTATAGAATACTGCTTATAGAAGTTCAATGTGAACCTACAAACTCAAACAAGATTTACAGGAACTTTACAAATTAAAAAGCCGAATAGGTGAACTAGACCCATTCGACTTCTTAGTTTCCATATACTATCTCCAAAAATCAGACCCTTGTGACTGTTAAATTTAACTACATTACAATCTAACGCTTCGCCTTATAAAACTCATGATAAAGCTTCATAAGCGCCCTCTTCTCAATTCGCGACACATAACTCCGTGAGATCCCCAATTCCTTCGCAATCTCCCGCTGCGTCCGTTCATCCCCGCCATGCTCCAAACCAAACCGACCAATAACAACTTCCTTCTCCCGGTCATCCAATATATCAAGATTTTTATAAATCTTGCTCTTCTCAATCTTCAGCTGCACCTTATCCACGATATCATCAGCCTCAGTACCGAGGATATCAATCAGTGTAATCTCATTACCTTCCTTATCCGTGCCAATCGGGTCATGCAAAGAAACGTCCTTCCGGGTTTTCTTAAGCGACCGCAGATGCATAAGTATTTCGTTCTCAATACAGCGAGCCGCGAACGTCGCGAGCTTCGTGCCTTTCCCGGTCTGGAAGCTCTCGATCGCTTTGATCAATCCAATCGTACCGATGGAGATTAGATCCTCGAGATCCTCACCGGTATTGTCGAATTTTTTCACTATGTGAGCGACTAAGCGGAGATTATGCTCAATGAGCAAGTTACGGGAACGCTGATTGCCTTCGGCCATGAGCTGCAGATGCTTGGCTTCTTCCTCCTCTTGAAGAGGCTGGGGAAACGCATTGTTTTTGACATAAGAGACGAGCAGGGTAAGCTGTTTAATGAATAGCGCTATCGCTGAGAACAATCCAGGCATTGAACCGTACACCCCCACGTTGTATTACCACTGCCCGGATGCCTGGGTAGGCCCTCCGTTTGTGGCGAACATTGAAGTCTGTTCTTTAATGTATGTGGGTAGATGCCCAGATGTGCATGTACGTTGAAAGCTATATTATTTACTTGTTGCTTCGAGATAAGAAACGAATCTGAGGCTTGTTAAACTCTAAACAAAGCGACAAAATAAACTTAACCCATGGTTCTCCGTCGCATATTTTTTCGCGAGAGATTATAATTACCTCACCACATCAAAGGCTGGCTTCGCGCCCCCGAAAGGAAGACAACTCTCCATTGAAAGCAACGGTGAATGTACAAGAGCACATACTGGTCTGGAATGATGCAGCGCTCAAAATCATGGATGTACGGCATATCGTCATGCAGGCCGGCGAAGGCGTGCGCCCTTACCTCTTCCCTGCCAGCGCCTTTCTGTACGTAACGCATGGCAGTGCAACCCTGATTTTGGACGGAAATGAGCATGCTGCTAAGCGTTTCTATATGCTTCATGGGGGCAAGGGTACCCGCCTAGACATCATCCTTACGGATGAATCCTTTCATTATTACCTGATTTTCTATAAAGCCTCCTTACCGCTATCTGGCGTGCAGCATACACTTGGACATACGGACAGACAATTGCCATTCCGCCTCCAGTATGGTTTTATTCCGCTCCACCCTGCCATCCTCTACGAACTGGCTGAGCGCATGCTGGGTGAATGGCTTGAACAGGGACGTTTGGAGCGGTTCCATGTCAAAACCCTATTTTATCAATTTGTATATGAGCTGCTTCGACAGATGGATCAGCAGCAGGTCAGCGTATTAAGGCCAAACCTTACCTCTCAGCTTATTCGGTATATGCAGGAGCACTATGCCGAGCCGCTGACACGGGAAACACTCGCGCACACCTTCCACTATAGCGTCCCTTATCTGTCCAAGCATTTCCGACGCGAAACCGGCGCAAGTATCATCGATTACTTAATCCGCATCAGGATGAACAAAGCAGGGGCGCTGCTGCAACAAACCGATTTATCTCTGCAAGAGATCTCAGCAAGCGTAGGCTATGCAGATGTATCCTATTTCATCAGAATGTTCAAAAAGCATACCGGAGTAACGCCAAAGCAATTCAAGGATGAGTCCGTACAAGTAGCAAAAGGATCTTATCGTCCTATCATTAGGCTTGGATCATCTATTGTTCCGCGCAGAATTCGTCGCTATAGTGTTATCAGAGATGATAACCATTATCAATATAGCGACAAAGGAGATTTACTGATGTATAGAAGCAAATTGCCTGTAGGAATTACGTTGCTGCTGTGCCTAACCCTATTGCTTAGCGCATGCTCCGGACCAGCGAACACGAAAGGTGGGACTGGCACCAGCACTACGCAAAGTCCAAGTGTAGGCGCAGAGAATAATTCCAGCAACGCAGCAATTGGAAATACAACCGGCAGCTCGGAGATGGTAACCTATTCCGCTGTTAACGGCGACGTGCAAATCCCCAAAAACCCACAAAGAATCGTTATGGTGGCTGGAGCCTTCACGGGACATCTGCTAGCACTTGGCCTTAAGCCTGTCGGAACCGGTGATGAGTCCTTTACTAGTTATACAGAAGGAAAGCTGGACGATGTTGCCAACATCGGAAACGATGTACCCTACGAGAAAATAATGGAGCTGCAGCCGGATTTAATTGTAGTCTGGAACGACGCTGAAACGATCGAGAAGCTGTCCAAAATCGCGCCGACCGTCGCTGTTGAATACGGAATACCTCTACGGGAGCAATTAATGGATTTTGGCAAGATGACAGGCAGAGAAGAGCAGGCGAAAGCCTGGATTGCAGAGTGGGACGCTAAAATCGCCGAATACAAACCGATCGTGAAGCGCGCGGTAGGTGATCGCACCGTTTCGATCTTCGATTCGGGAAGTGCCAAGGAATTTTATGCCTACGGCAGCTTTGGCAGGGGTGGAGACATTATTTATGAGGAGTTCGGGCTGAAAGCACCGCCGATTATTCAGAAGGAAGCCATCGACAGCGGCCAGGGCTGGGCCAAGCTATCGCTTGAGCTGCTGCCGGAATACGCAGGAGATTATATCTTTATTAGCGGTTGGACAGGCGATGAGAATGCGGCCCCGGTTTTTGAAGGCAGTATCTGGGACAAGCTCCCCGCTGTCCAAAATAATCACGTTTATCGCGAGGACAGCCGTGGCTTCGTGTTTAGTGACCCGATTTCGTTGGAAGCCCAGCTTACATTTGTCGTAGACAGCTTAACAAAAACGAAATAAACTGCGGTATACTCAAGGTTTATGAAAGGCGAGGAGCAATCCTCGCCTTTTTACGTTTATCTATATCCTAAACAGTGAAAAGTTTTGCGTCTAAGAATCCTTGTAAAATAACCGAGTCATTTCTCGTTCTTGTACCAGCGCAGAATCTCATTAAAGTCGGATTGCGAAATACCGATAATTCGATACTCCTTCGAGCGAGCTGGGGAATCGATGACCATCCGCAGCCTTTTGATGCCAAGCCGGCCTTGCAGCCTCGTATGGGATAAATGAATGGACTCCGTCGCCTGCCGTTTTAGATAAACCGTCGTTTCATTAAACCCTGCGCGCCGTAAAATAAATAAATTCCCCTTTAAGCTCCATTTCGTGTGGAGATGAGCATATCTTTGGTAGCGGTAAATCATCAAGAAGAGCGGCATAGCAGCAATCATCCACAATGAAAAATAACTTCCGATCAATACCGCAATAAAAAGTAATAATGCAGGAGTAATCATGCCATGAAGCATAGCTCCCTTACGCAACGGCTGCTCTGGGCTCGTTAGGTTGAATTCAGGCAGCAGCTCGCCAACAGCTTCCGTTAATTCACTTTCCTTGATCGCTGGAAGCAACATTTTCTGCCTTTGTCCGCTTTCATAGCCGATACAGTCGAGCCAAACGGATGAATAACCAAACAACCGCCCAAGCATCAGCTTTTTAACCCGAATGGCTTGGATTTTATCTACTTTAATATGCGCTGCGTTTTTATTAAACCAGCCGTAATGAATATGAAGGAAAGAGTCCGCTCGAGAAATTTCCCAGCCATAGTAACGGATTTGCATAAGGAACAATGAAATTAACCACGACAAAACGGCGCTTCCAACCAAAAATCCGAGGACGTACAGGAGAACAAAAGGCAATTTGCCATAATTCAGCTCACTCCATAAGCTTCGCTCGAACAGATCCATTAAGCCCGCTTGCGGCTCACTGGAATCAGGATACAGCTTTGCCCATACATATTGCATAATCGTCGAAACGAATGGAATCCCGAGCCAAAAGGTGTTCGTGCTAATGGATAACATCCAGATCTCCATGGACGATATTTTCCGGCTAAGTTTATTCGTACGCTTCTTTACAAGGCTATCTCTGTTTAAACGCGAAGCCATTGCATTAGCCTTCTTCATCGCCAACACAAGCTCAGCGTCCGCGCTTGCATTGCTGTCTGCCGTAAATAGCTTCATTTTCACAATGCCCAATAAGCGATACAGCCCATTTTGCTCCAACGTTACATTATTGATATTGGCCAAAGGGATCGTCCTCTGCACTTCCGTTAACACGCCATCCTTCAAGTGCAGCGTTTCATGACCCATGCGATATGTATTCTTGTACCACCCCATAACCGCCCAACCGCAAAACAGTGCTGCAATCAGCACAGCCAGCAAGTAAACCCAATAGGGTTGTCCTCCACTTTCGGCTTTAATCTCCCGATATGCAAAAATAGCCAAAGGAATAATCGTATAGCGAATTCTGGTGTACATCTGATTCAGAATCGTAATCGGATGATGGCGATTAATCATAGTAGACATGCGTGTCCTCTCGTTTCGCTAACTGAATAATTTGCCTTCTTAGCTTTTCTGCATCCTCCTCAGGCAGACCCACAATAATGCTGTCATCTCCAGCTGTCGTTATACATAGCTCTGAAATGCCCAGTCTTTTACCGATTCGATCCTGCTCCTTGTCCACATATTGCACCCGGCTGATCGGAATAACGGTGGAGCTCTCCCGCCAAAAATTTCCCCAGTTAATGACGAGCTCATCCTCCGTTAACCGGTAGCTTCGCCTCTCATATTTGTAATTGACGCCGATAAGAATAAACAGCATGCCACGAACAAAATAATAGGCAATAGCAGCAATAGAGCAAAATAGCAGTACATCCCATGTCTTTAGCCAGAGAAGATAAGCGACTAGCGGTATCGCGCTTATCCCTATTTTCCGGGCCATAAAGAGCATTTGGTAAAACTGCCAATACTTGATCACGTTTGGGTGTAATTTCTGATCCATCCCGTCCCCCCTCTTGTGAACATTTTTATCGTGTAGAAAAGATAAAGTCTTATATTTCAAGGCGATACGGCTGTCGCCGTCCTTTGGCGGCGCAGCGCTTTTCATTCTAATAAATGCAGAGAATGTATACCCTAAGGAATGCTTTCCTTTATTCAAAAAAAACAAGCTACCTTCGCCATCCGATGGCAAAAGCACCTTGTTTCCTTTACGCCTGTAAGCGGAAATGGTTCCGCTATTTCTTATCTACTTGAAGCAGCCGCACTGTTTTCGTAGCAAAAGTATCCTTCAGCCTGTCCTCCGTGATGACGTTCAGCTTAAGCAGGCTTGCGATTTTGGACGTGTCGGGCTTGGAAAGCAGCCGCCACAGCTCTGGATCAGGGAGCGCCTCGAACAGCTTGTTATCGTCATATTCCTTGCGCTCCTGCAAGACGATCTTTACCTTGTGGCTGCCGATTTCAAGCTCGCTCGCTTCCTGCGCAGCTAGATAAGCCAAAATGTCGCTCCTCAGCTCTGACAGCTCCTGCTCTATTTCTTTTTGCTTTTGTTTTTGCTGATAATATCTTCGCACCGTTTTGTCCATCCTCATCACGCTCCTCTTCTACTACATACATATGAGAAGGAGCCTGGTTTTAGGACATGTCCACATGGATGATGCGACTAATATACATCCTTTCGCGTGAACACGGTAAAGGAAACCATAAGGGAAGCCAGCATCCACGCTGCAAGCACGGCAAGCGAGAAGCCCAGCGTCATGCCTTCGATCGGTGGCGCAGAGCCGCTGACATAGTCCATAAGGCCAAGATTAACCATGAACAAATATTTGGCGGAGTCCCATGAAGAGACCATGTTGCTAAGGATCGCACCCGCGATCAAGCAGGCCAGCATGGTGCCCATGCCCGCTGCGCTGCTCCGCATGAGAATAGACAGCATAAACGACAGCGTTCCAACCACGATAGAGATAAACCAGGCAAGACCGAACTGCTGAATAATATACTGCCACTGCGAAACGAGGCGAACCGCCGAGATGTCCAGCGTATCCCCTTGCGTGGAGAAGCCGGTTAGTACCGGCGCCGACCAGCCTTGATTCCCAAACATAATGACCGAGATGATATAGGACAAGATCCCGAACAGGAAAATGACCAAGGAAACGGACAAAATCAAAGCGATATATTTGCTCAGCAAAATCCGGAATCGGCTTACCGGCCGGGTCAGCAGCAGCTTGATCGTCCCCATGCTCCGCTCCGAGGAGACCAGATCCACCGCGATGATCATAATGAGCAGCGGCAGGAACAGCTCCGCCGAATTTTGCACAAACCCTCTCATAAAGGTAGGAGCGCCCGGCTCCGCAGGATTGACGTCATGATCCAAATAATATTGCGATTGCTTGATTTGGATCTGAATTTGCTCGCGCCATTGCCCGGCACTGCTCAGCCTATTCTGCATATCGACGATTTGCTGCTGCAGCTCGGTACGCCAATCGACGGTGCCAAGGCGTTCCTTAATGGATTCGGCCTGCTTCACCTGCGCATAGGAGAACATCGAGAGCAAAGCAATAATAATGATCGAAATAATGACAAACCGGCGTTTGCCTACCAGCTTCGTCATTTCATTCTGAACGAGATTAACCAATCGATTCGCCTCCTGTCAGCTCAAGGAACAAGTCTTCAAGCGCTGGAAGCTTGCGGTTCATCTCCAGCACGCTGACTCCCGCATCTACCAGCTTCCGGTTCCATTCCCCAACCAGCCGCTCTGTATACGTTGTCGTGACCGTTTCCTCGGTCTCATCCAGCAAGGTCGTCAGCTCGCAAAGCACAGCCCTGCCCAGCTCATGCGGCAGCAAGCGCCATACCAGCCGCTCTTCGCTCGATAACAGCTGCTGCACCGAGTCCACCCTAATAATTTCACCCTTCGAAATGATGGCTACACGATCGCACATCAATTGAATCTCATGCAGCAAATGGCTGGATACGAGCACAGTGAGCCCTTCTTCCTCTGCCAAAAACCGAATAAACGCACGCATCTCCCGAATGCCTGACGGGTCAAGTCCATTCGTAGGCTCGTCCAAGATCAGCACATCCGGCTTGCCGAGCAGCGCTTGTGCAATTCCCAGCCGCTGCCGCATGCCAAGCGAATACGTGCTAACCTTATCATTCATCCGCTCCTGCATCCCAACCAGCTGGACGACTTCATCTATGCGCGCCTGCGTAATGCCGCTGATCATGACGGCAAAATGGCGCAAATTTTCCATGCCGGTCAAGAATGGATAGAGCTCCGGATTTTCGACGATACACCCCAAATGCCGCATCGCACGCGTGAAGTTTTTCGCTATATCCAGCCCGCAAATTTGAATCGTTCCTGAGGTAGGCTTAATCAAGCCCACCAGCATCCGAATGGTAGTCGTCTTGCCTGCACCGTTAGGACCGAGAAAGCCAAATACCTCGCCGCGTTTCAGCTCAAAGCTCAAATCCTTTATAATGGTCCGCTTGCCGATGACCTTGCGGAGCCCTTGAACCGATAAGGTGATGTCGCTCATGATTGCCCTCCCACTCCGGTAATAAGCGCCGCTACCCGCTCCGCCATTAACTGGTATCCTTTTTCATTCGGGTGAAAATGGTCCGTAAACAAGTAGTCGTTCACATTTTTCTGGAATAGATCATAGGTCGGCACGAACACCGTCCCCGGGTCCTCCGCAAGCTGCTCAGCTGCTTTATAGTTCCAGCCTCTAACCACTTCAGACAAGAGCGCCCCATTCTCAAACTCGCTAAATGGATTGTACAAGCCTAACAAATAGACAGTGGCCTCTTTATTTACCGAGCGTATGCTTGTCATGATGGCTTTGAGGTTAATCAGAAAAGCATCCTCAAGCCCTGTAATGCTCGCTTCCGATACATCCGACAAGGTCTGTCCGCCGAGGAAAAGATCATTGCCTCCAATTGTCATCAGAATGACATTGGCTTGTCCGATTTGACGTCCGATTTCCTTTTCTTTCAGCTGCTCGGCAAGCTCTGGGGAGGTTAATCCTTTAATGCCCAAATTAATTAAGGAAATATCCGTACCTTTTTGCTTAAGCATATCGCCGATATAACCTACGTAACCCTTGCCTTCAATATCCCCCGTGCCTCTGGTTAAGGAATCTCCCAAAGCAACGATTCTCAGCTGCTCTTCAGAAGCAATTGGCTGCTCTGATGCGGACGGAGCGGTGGCTGTACTCGTCGTTCCGATCAAATAATCCTTCACCGCCCAGCCAAGACCGAATACCCATAGAAGACAGGTAAATGCGGCAAAACTGGTGATCCAACGAACCTTTTTACTATGCATCCCATCTCACTCCCTGTTCTCATGCTGCTGTTACTTCTGGAACCAATCCCTGATTTGCTGCTTCATGTCCGCTTTGTGCTGCTCAAATTGCTTTTGCCGGTGACCATTTGCTCCTGAAGGATGAGGCATTTGGAACAAGCATCTCTGCGAATCTATCCAACCTTCATCTGCAAAACGCTGCACCACCTCAGCTACCGACTTGCCAAGGGGGATAACCAGCGCATCCTCAACAGCAAACAGCTCCGGCAGGAAAATGCTTTCCGCGTAGCTGTATAATATCTCCGACTTTAAAATGGGCGGGCTGTGGCCGGTATAGTTTTTGCCATGGATAAACACCGGGTACCTGATCGCAGAGGTCGTGTGCAGCAAATCCCGGCGCTCCTCGAATAGCGACTGGCTGCTGCCAAGTCCAAGCCATAAAGGCAGCTCCAACTGATTCAGCATTTCGATTAAATGGGTTCTCATCGAGCCTGCGAAGCTGGCAAGCGCTTTGGCGCGCTGGTCAATCTGCTCCGCTGGCACGTCCTCCCGCAGATCGTCCCGTGCGCTCCGAATAGCGACTTCCATTTGCGTAAAACCCGGCGTAATGCCGATAATCATCAGTTTCGCCTTCACATTCACATATTCATACGGTACATAATAAATGGACATCGCTCCGGCCTCTTCAAGAAGCAGCTCCTTTACAAACAACTGTTCCTTGGACAAGCGCCCAGAAGGAAGCGACCGGATAAAGGGTTCGTATTTTTCAATTTGCGTCACGCTGCTTGCCCCTTCCATTTGGCCGCTACACATTTAGTTCAACCATGTTGTGCACCCGTGAAGGGTAATCGGTAATGATGCCATCGATCTCGAATTTCAGCACCTCTTTCAAATTACGGTCACTATTGACCGTCCACACCCATACCTCACGGCCCAGCTTATGCGCGCGGTCAACCAGCTGCTTCGTCAGCATCACCTGCTCGATCGTATAGAAATCAACGTCAAGGAGCGAAAGGTCGCCTACTGCAAAATAAAGAATTTGCCCGATCTGAATATCCGGGTTAAGCAGCCTAATTTGTTGAAGCGTCTCGCGGTCAAACGACTGAATATAACAATCCTTGACCATATCGAACTGCTCGATAAGCGCCACGACCGCTTTGGCTAGGTCCTCGCCGGGACCATACGGCTTCAGATCAATAATCAGCTTCGTCTTCCCCTGAGCTTCTGCCAGAACCTCGGCCAGCATTGGAATACGGTCGAATTGTTCCGTTTCATCCTCTTCGTTCACGTATCTGCCTATGCTAAGCCTTGCAACCTCGGCATAATTCAACTCGTTTACCCGCTTGGCATTACCGGTCAATCGCTTCAAATTATAATCATGATGCAGCACAACAACGCCGTCTTTCGTCAACTGGACATCGATTTCTACGGCATTGGCTCCTTGCTCCATAGAACTGCGGACCGCACGCATCGAGTTTTCCGGAGCATCCTGCGTATCACCACGGTGTGCAGCAATCAGAACGCTCCATTTGGCATACACAAGGTTATCGTTCGCTGCATAGCTGACCGTCAGCGCCAGCGCCAAATATGCCGCAATAATGGATACGTACAAGACCCGCTTCCGGGTTCTTCGCCCAATAAAAGCGTAAAACCGGCTCTCCATCGCTCCCAGAATCCAGCTCTTATAAATACGCAATTGATTTTGTGGCTTTTCCCCTTTACGGCGTCTGTAATGATAAAATTGGCGCGTCAGAAAAATAATGTTCACAGGGACGAGCATCAAGGTGAACATGTAGGTTAGCACCGTAGACAAGGTTAAAGAATAATGGTCAGTTATCGCTTTTAGCACATTGATATTCAACCATGACGGCAAATAGGCAACCGAGGAAATAACCATGAAACCAAGCGAGAAGATGACTGCGTTTACCAAAAACAAGTTAATTAGAATCGACAAGCGCTTGCCCTTCGTCAGCACAAGGCTGCTTCGAATCGCCATCCGGATCGACTTGCCCTCGATCATAATGAAATGCAAGACGAATATCCAGCGCAGGAACAGATACACGCCAAGCAGAAACAGCAGCGCATACAAGGCCAGCATCGTGTAAGAAGAGCTGAGTACTCGGCTATTGAAGAAAATCGGCGCATTAAACTGAGCATATAACGAGGTCGACAACGGCGAATCGATAAACGGCACCAGAAATAGCAGGAAGAACAACAGCTGGATAATACCGAATCCGAACAGCTTCGGCGTATGGCGGAGCGTCGTCACAAGCGCATCAGCAATCAATATATCCTTGCCAAAATAATGCTGCTGCGCAATCGTAATGACGACGCCGAATTCAATAAATAAAACAAACATGGCGACCAGGCAAATGGCAAGCAAGCCAGCTACTCCGGTATAGCTAAGCCCGATTTTGAATACATCGCCATTTAATACCGATCCAGAGCCAACCACCCTAAGGATCCTGTTGAAAATAAACGAAATAATCGGAACAATAACGAAGCTTGTCAGGAGCATAAACAAATATTCAAACAGCAAATGTTTCTTATAGGTATCGCGAAAATCACGGATACTTCTTCCAAATAGTTGAAGCATGGTTATTCATCCTGTTCCTTATGTAATGAAGAAATTACGAAGCAAGCCATATCCTCCCATGCTCCTCTTTCTATTATAACGTATGACCCCACCCCTACGTCTAATCGGTATCCAAAACAAAAAAGCACACGTTCTCCTTTTAGGAGAAAACGCGTGCTTCATTTTCTATTTCACCTTGAGAACCGAACCGTGTCGTGCACCTTCAGGCAGCTTAAGCTGCTGATCAGCCTGCGTCCACGTCTTCAGATCCCTAGAGGAGACCGCACTGTAAAAATGCTCATGAAACCCGTCAAAAATCATCTGCCACTGCTTCGAGCCGCCTGCATCAATCGCATAAAGCGAAGGGCCCTCTGTTAGCGGCGGCGTCAGCAGCCCCGATATTTCGCCAACCTCCGGTAAATCCCGGTCTGCGCCTGCCTTCGAAATCCAGCAGGAGCGCATCGCCTTATGGGCTGTCCCCTGCTCGTTCGATCCCCGTTCATCTTTAAACAGCATAAAGAAGGAATCACCCATATCCGTAACCGTCGCATCGATGACATTATATCCTGGATCAAAGAAGAGCTTGCTTTCGGTAAACGTTTGAAAATCTTTGGTCGTCGTTGACCATATCCGATGGTTGCGTTCTGCTCCGCCAACGGTGGAGGACCAGATGATGCGATACGCGCTCACCGTGGAATCAAAAAACACCTCCGGCGCCCAACTGTTTTGCGTATGCTCCAGATGCTCCATGACCGGAATGAGCTTCTCATCCTCCCAAGTCAGCAAATCCTTAGACCTTGCATAACCGATGCTCCGGCTTGACCAGCCGTCTGTCCATACCAGATGGAATGCGCTTTCATGATCCTGAATCAGATGTGGATCACGCAGTTGCCCTGTGCCTACGCTCGAAGCAAACACGGGTTGACCTTCATTAGACAATTCCCAATCCAGCCCATTCTGACTCTCGGCCAAAAAAAGCTTTTCTTCCTCTGTTGTGAAATAACTGAAGAGATACATGCCAACCATCCTTTCGGCTGATTATATTTCAGCGGATTACTTGCTTTGAGTTCAAACGATGTGCTGCGGCAATGTCGTCGGAGCGTTTGACAGAATCTGGCCTTCCCTATTGAAATCGACAGGATCATAGGCAAGACGCTCCACAGGGTCCTCAAGTCGCTGGATATGATAGGCGATCCAATACCGGTCATCCGGTCCGGTGAACACGCAGTTGTGGCCTGCGTGGGAGATGTCCCCTGTCGGAACGATAATCGGATTTCTCTCATCCTTCGTCCACGGTCCCTTAATGCTGCTTGCCGTTAGTATACCGATCTCATAGGAACGCGTAAAGCTCGAATAGAAACAATAATAGACGCCGCCGCGTCTCAGCATCGCCGGACCTTCGATTTTTGTATCCCAATCATCCGTGCTTGGCAAGGCAATATTGAATCTTTCACCGATCAGCTCGCAGACTGGCAGCGCTATTTCCCAGCCAAATATGCCCATAGCATTGCTATAAAGCAAGAAGTGGCGTCCGTCCTCATCCGTATACAATGAGGCATCATTGGCGATATAACGGTCATCTGCCGTTGACTGCTCGTCCATGTAAAGCTCTTCATGCACAATAACCGGGCGCTCTGGCGTCAACAAGCGATAAGGTCCCGTCACCTGCTCCGCAACGGCTATGCCGCAGGAATGCTTATGGCCCGTTTCCTCATTTCGAGCGTTGAACGTCAAATAAAACAACCCGCCTGTCTCATGGATTTCGGGTGCCCAGAGGCGATCCACATACCAAGCATCGGCCGGGATCTCCGATCTGCTCAGCAGCATAGCCTCTTCTGTCCAGTCTATGAGATTATCCGAGGACCACAGCCGAATGCCAAGGCATGGCCCGTTCCAGAACGGCGCCGAGGATGCGGTTAAATAATAGCGCCCGCCTGTTTTTATAATAAATGGATCACGAATGTTGCCCGGCTGTCCGCCCTCATGTGGATTTTGGTAACAAAACTGCTGCTTGTCCATCCTTCTCGCCTCTTCCTCATCATCTAAATACGCGGCCATTCCCAGTTAACCAAATCATCACTCCACGCCATTCCGATACATGCATGTGTATCAAAAATCGTCTCTTCGCTCTCGGGGCCCGTTCCATGAAAGAACAGGAGATACTTGCGAACGCCCTCTACCTCTCTGCAATCCAGCACGAAGCCAGCCGTTAATCTCCCCTGCGCCCAGCGCCAATGCTCTTGTCCCAGTGTGAGAAGCTTCTCTTCCTCTCGCCACATCTGCAGATCCGTTGATCGCATCATACCGATCCCGTTCTCGGGCGAGTGAAACATAACATATTCGTGTTCCTCGCGTATGATACAGACATTCTCACCCGCATTCGCCCTGCCCGCATACTTCCAGTGCACCAGATCGCGAGAATAGGAGGAGCTGACTCCGTTTTGTTTGTAGAAGCACCACCAAAGTCCAGGCTCCTCTGCGCTTTCTACCAAATACGGGTCAATCATCCGGCCCATCTGCCCAGTGTCGACCTGCTCGCCTTTCACCTTTAATAGCTGGGGAGACTCCCAGTGAACGAGGTCATCACTCTCCATTGTCCACAAGCGGGAGGTATCGTTTCCATATTTTTCTCCCTTTGGCCTCGGATAGGTTTGCAAGCACATCACCCAGCGATCATGATTCTTGATAATATTTCCAGGACTTGAGAAATTCAATTGCTGATCACGAGCCGTCAGCCGCTCTGGCTTGCTCCAATAGAGCAGATCTTTGCTCTCGCTCATCGCCGTATACATATAAACTTGTCCATCCGGCTCCGTTTGTACCAGCGTAAAATAGAGCCTGAACAAGCCAGCTTCATACACGGCTGTCGGATCGCGGTATCCCGTCGTTTCGCTGCCCTGCAGCAAAATGGGAGACCGTATGTTGTTCAAATAAAAGCCGCTGTCCAATCCGTTCTTCCCCCTTTGCATGTTCCCCTTCAGCATGTGACTCAACTAATTGCTCAGTCAACTGGATAAAACCGGTTCTCCTCATTAAAGGCCACTTTGACAACCGCAGGTCTTTCTCGAAAAGGAGCGTTTTCGTCATTGCCAAAAAACGTGCTCCACCATTGCCCCAATTTGTCTTGAAATAGCGTATTATGCCCGCCATGGGGAATTGCCAAATAACGATCACCATAAGGACCATAGATATGCTCGGCACTTGCAGCATAGCAGTGGTAATCCCCATCCATAAATTCTGCTCCTACCAGATGATAGCGTCCCCCCGCCTTAAACAGGAAGGTACCTTCAAACCCGACATGCTCCGCGTTGGAGGGCGAGAGCAGCCGAAGCTCTTCCGCGAGGCCGCTCATATCCTCATTCATACGCGCAATCTTCCCATTGTCGCATAAGAAGTAGACTTCGCCATCATCGTCCTGAAACAGGGAGGCGTCGATATGCCCGCTAATCGGCGTGCCCGCCCTAATATGGTCAACATAAGGCCCCTCCGCACGCCCACTGGTACTCCGCAGCACACCGTTTCCCAGCCGTGGAATGCTGTATGTGATCCAGAAATTATCCCTAATAAAGTGGATTTCCGGCGCCCACAGTGGTCGGAACGGGTAGCCGTCACGCAGTTGGATCTCCTTCTGCCATGTCCCATCCCGGTCGATGTTCCACACGGTGCTTTGCCGCCGAGGCTCACTAATGACAGTCGTCCAGCTTTGCAAATCGGCAGATTTCCAAAGCTTAATGTCCCCCGTGACCGCCCACCAATCCGGGTCTCCTGTCGTGCCTGTCATATAATAGAAGCCGTCTGCACCAAGGCAAATCGAAATATCCCGTATCGGATAATCAAACAGAGGCTGAAGTGTCGTTGGCAAGCTTGCTTTCGTAGTCATGCGCTTCTCCTCCCCCTACCCTTTTACGGAGCCTAACAATACGCCCTTCGCAAAATGTTTTTGCAAAAACGGGTAAATCAGCAAAATCGGAATCGTCGCTACAATAATGACCGCCATCTTAATGTTCTGTGCATGCAAAATGAGGCTTGCGAGCTCCGGGTCGCTGCCATCGCCGCCCTCGGACAAAATAATGATTTGCCGAAGCATGACCTGAATGGGCCATTTTGCGCTGTTATTGATATACAAGATCGCGTCAAAATAACGGTTCCAGTGCGTTACCGCATAAAATAACCCAAACGTTGCAAGTACCGGCTTGGAGAGCGGAATAATAATCCTCCATAAAATCCCAAGATCCTTGCATCCGTCGATCATCGCCGATTCCTCCAGCTCCTCCGGAAGGTTCTGGAAAAAGTTTTTCACGATAATCAAGTTGAATGCACTGATTGCTGTAGGCAGAATAAGAGACCATATCGAATCCAGCATCCCCGCTCCTCGCACGACAAAATAAAGAGGGATCATGCCGCCGTTAAAGAGCATCGTAAAGATAACACCCATCATAATCGTTTTGCGGAACACAAGCTCCTTCTTCGCAAGCGGAAACGCCATCAGGCATGTCAGAACCAGATTAACAAGCGTGCCAGCTACCGTAACGAGAACCGAGACGGATAAGCTTCTAAGAAAAGCCGAATTACTAAAGACGAATCCATACCATTCAAACGTCAGGTCCCTCGGTATAAACCCTGCCGTGCTGGAAATGGACGACGATATTATATAGAAGAAAGGCATAATCGTGGCCGTCGCAAACAAAAGTAGAAACGTATAATTGCTAATGTCGAAGATGCGGCTTGCCATTGTTTTATCCTGCATAATAGTGCCTCCTGATGAATGACATCGTTAGTATAAGCCTTCTTCACCTAATTTTTTGGCGGTCCAGTTAGCGCCCAGCACCAATATGAGTCCGACCGCCGACTTGAACAATCCGACCGCGGCGCTATAGCTGAATTGCCCTTGCGTCAAGCCAGTCCGGTAGACATACGTATCGAATACATCCGCTACCTCGCGATTCAGAGCATTCGCCATGAGGAAAATTTGCTCAAAGCCGGTATCCAGAAAATTACCCAGCCGCAAAATAAACAAAATGACGATGACACTGCGAATGGATGGGAGTGTGATATGCCAAAGCAGCTTCCAGCGGTTCGCGCCATCCATCCTTCCCGCCTCGTACAGCTGCGGGTTAACGCCGGAGAGTGCAGCCAAGAAAATAATCGTCCCCCAACCGATTTCCTTCCAGATGACTTGAATGACGATAAGCGGCCTGAACCAATCGGGACTAGTCAGAAACGGAATTTTCGTGCCGCTTGCCTGCGTAATCATATCAGTCACCAAACCATCGCTGGCAAAGAAAATATGGAAAACACCGACGATGACGACCCAGGATAAGAAATGCGGAATATAAATGATCGACTGAATCGTATTTTTCACTCGCTGCTTCACTACTTCATTGAGCAGCAAAGACAGGACAATCGTTAGCGGGAAGAAGATAATGATGTCATACACCGCGAGCAGAAACGTGTTTTTAAACAGCACCCAAAACGTATCCTCGGTAAAAAAACGGTGGAAATGGGTAAATCCTGCCCATTCACTTTTCCATACGCCTAGATAAGGCTGATAGTTTTTGAAAGCCATCAATAAGCCCCACATCGGAAAATATTTAAACACAATAAAATAAGCAATGCCGGGCAGCAGCATCAAATAGAGCATCGGCCGCTTCACTATTTTGCGTGCTCGCTCTGATTTATGGATTGCGGCTGTCAGCGGGCCTAACATGGCTGGAGCTTTCTTCATAATCTTCCTCCTTGTACGTTGCAATAATGTCCTCTAGCTGCTGATATAAGGGGTTAAAAGAAGAAAGAGAGGTTGCCCTCTCCTTCACTAACCGGTTTGTGTGCTATTTATTGCTTCTGCTTAGCCAACTGCTCAGCAAATTCCTTGGCAATTTGCGTGCCGCCCTTGCTGTACCAATCCTGCAGCGCTTTCTTCAGGCCCGCTTCATCCGTAACGCCCATCGAATACCGGATCATCGTATCGATAAGATCGCGTTCAAGCTGCGAACCCTTCTGAGCAAAAGTATCGGAGTATAACGGGTCTGCGGGATTGGAAATCGCAAAGTCAATATAATCTGCGCTTACGCTGTCCCCCTTCTTCTGAAGCTCCGTCTTCTCTGCCACCGTTGTATTAAAGTTCAGCCGGGAGAGTAATGTTTTCAAATTCGTGATACGGTCCAAATAATCTTGGCGGTCCAGAAGCACAGGTGCTCCGTCTTTCAGCTCATAGTTTTTGCCTTCGATGCCGTACTCCAGCAAATTGGCCATTTCCGGATCATGCAGCGCGCTTACGAAATCCAGCACTCGCTTCAACTGCGCCTCGTCCTTGATTTTGCTCTTCGGGAACAACAACATGCCATTGTGCCCTGGTAAAGCACGCACTGTCATTTTACCGCTGGCATCCTTGAGGCTGACGATGAAATCAAGATCGGCATTTTCGTTTTTTGAGCCGCTCCGGATCGAAGCCCGTTCATCATTTACGCTGTCCGCCGCCTGAATGAAAGCGAAGGCATTGCCGCTGCGAACACGCTGGTCCTTGTCACTTTGCTTGGCTACTGCAAAATCCTCGTTTAGCAAACCTGCGTCATACAGCTTCTTATGATACTTCATTGCTTCCGTATAGCCTGGGCTTTCGAAGTAAGGAATGAACTCTCCTGCTGCGTTCACTTCCCACTTGTTAGGCGTTCCGAACGATTGGAACAGAAACGGGTACAGCGTCCAATCCGCATTGCCGTCAATGTCCATCAGCGGCGTCATGTCAGGATATTTCTGTTTCACGGCTGTCAGCACCTCGAACAGCTCGTCCGGCGTTTCCGGCTCCTTCATGCCAAGCTCTTTCAAAATATCAGTGCGGTAAGCAAGCACCGGCCGAATGAGCGGGCGCGTACGCGGAAGTCCGTATACTTTGCCATCAATCGAAATATTGTCATAAACGACGCTGTTGATTTCAGAGAAATAAGGATAGTCCTTGATCAAATCGCCAATTTCCCAGAAAGCGCCTGCACGGGCAGCGTTGATGATCGTTGAGTTTTTCACGACGGTAGCAAGCAGCGTCGGCATATCCCCCGAAGCAATCGTTACATTCAGCTTCTCCTCACCTCCGGTCGAAGGCACGATTTGGAGATTCAGCTTCGTATTTGTATACTCCTCGATCTGCTTAATCGCATCCGCGCTGTCCGTTTGCGAGAATGGCGAATTTGCATAGGTGAGAAAGGATATGTCCATCGGCGGCAGCTTCTCCCCACCCGTGCCTCCCGCATTCGTTGCATCCGGGTTCGCGTTTTCTGGCTTGTTGTCATTTTTCCCGCAGCCAAGCAGCGAGGTGGACATAACCATTAGCAAACATACAAGCATAATCATTTTTGACCTTGTTTTCATCAAAATCCCCCCGTATCGATCGTTGTCATGTAAGTGCTTTCTTCTTTGCTCTTTAATACTAACCTGCGTCCGATACTAAAAAAATGACCCCATTTTTACTTTTTATTCGTTATTATGACCTTTTCCATTTATAAAAAAAGGACACTGCCCACTGGCCGTATCCCCCTCTACTTAAAGCAAAATCAATATATCTAACTGTTATTTTTGAACTCTTTTGGTGAGATGCCTTCATACTTTTTGAATATTTGATAAAAATATGTGTAATTCTGATAGCCAACCTTTTCACCAACCTCATTGACCCGACTGCTCGGATCACGTAGCAGCTTTTTCGCTGCATGTATCCGTGTTCCGGCGATAATATCTACGAAGTTTTTGCCCGTTTCCTTCTTGAGCAGACGGCTGAGGTAGCTTGGATTCACGGAATATTGCTCGGCTACGCCTTGGAGCGACAGCTCCTTGGCATAATGCTCATGAATATGCTTCATCACGCTGCGAACGAGTGAGCCGTAGTCATTAGTATCTCGAGTTAGTTCTTCCCTGACAGCTATAAAGAGACGGCTCACATACTCCATTGCCTGGTTCATGTTATCCAGCCGCTCCACCGCCCGCAGCATATCCTCCACGCTGACGGGCAAGCCTAGCTCATTTCCCGTCGTCCGATAATATTTGCGCACCGCCATGAAGCACAGCTCAGAGATCAGACTTTTGGCTAAAGGAACATTGTCCTTGCTGAACGCGGTTATTTCCGCAAGCATATGGCTGATTCCGTCAGCAAGCTCCTCCTCTGATTTGGTTTCAAAGCCATCTTGAAACGTTTCGAGCACGTTTATAATCATCAATTTTCCATGCTCTGTAATCGGCTGATCGCGCTTGCGTGCCGGCGGATGGGCTTGTCCGTTGTCCGTTTGAAAAAAAATTTTGTTCTTGAGCTCCATTAATTCGGTGTAAGCATCGCCGAGCCGTTCGAATGATTTGTAGAAGGAGCTGACGACGACTGAGGCACTCGACTGCCCGTCACGCTTATAAATTTCCTGCCACGCGGCGAGTACTTTCAAGATTTCGCTTTTATGCTCGCGGGATTGAACGTCATTATCGTATAGAAAAAGATACAGCGTATCGTCGTTTTTTTGCAGCTTGTACCATTGGTAGAAGGTAGGATGAGTCTGATCCGATAGCATGCCTTCCAATTCCACATCCTGCTTCCGCTGCCCCTTTTCCAAAGTCACCTCTCGCACAGCCTGTCTTTGCACAGGTTTAACCAGCGCAAGCATAAATCTCGGAGCTTTGGCTGACAGGTTTACCGCTTGCTCCGCTGCGGTATCTATCCTTCCATCCAGCAATGCGCTGAAATGCTTTTCCTTCATCACGCGGTCCCATTCGCTCCGCTTGACTCGCTTCGCCAGTAATTCCTGCGCGGCTAGGCGAATCGTCTCGCCAAGCTCGTTATAGCGAATCGGCTTGGAAATAATGGCGTAAACGCCTAATTCCAGCGCCTTCTGTGCATATTTAAACTCCTGGTAGCCCGTAATAAGGATGACACAGCAATCCTCGACGTTGGCATTAATCCACTCGGTTAAGGCAAGGCCATCGATTTTTGGCATCCGGATATCCGCAATGACAATGTCTGGCCGAACGCTGACGAGAATGGCTTTCGCCTGCTCTCCGTCCCCCGCCTCGCCCATGACCTCGCAAGGATAGCTATCCCACGGAATCAGCTTAATCAGCGCTTGGCGAACCGATGGCTGATCGTCAATGACAACCGCTTTTAGCATCATGATGTTCATTCTCCTTCTGTTTTGTCATAGAGTGCAGACGCCGTTTGCAGTGGGATTGAAATGGACACCACGGTTTCCGTCCCCGGCATGCTTACGATACTTAGTCCATACGCCGCCCCAAACATAAGTTTTACGCGTTTATTCACGCTTCGAATGCCAATTTTGGCCGGCTCGCTCTCTTTGTAATGCTCGTCCTCCCGACGTTCCGTATCCTCTACACGCAGCAGCGATTCCTGTATATCGGGAGCAATGCCAATTCCATTATCCTTAATCTCGATTATGCATAAGTCATTCTCACGACGGCAGACGATTTGGATAAGCCCCATACCGCTGATTCCCTCCATGCCGTGCACAATCGCATTCTCAACAATAGGCTGCAAAATAAAGTTAGGCACGCTGGTTTGAAGGAGGGCTGAATCGATTTCATACGTTGCAAATATTTTGTCCGTATAAATGGTCTGATGGATATCCAAATATTTTTTTATATAGTGCAGTTCTTCCTCTAATGTAATGATATGCTTCTTGTTGCGGAACGTATCGCGAAGCAGATCCCCGAGCAAGCATACCATTTGGCTGACCTTGTCGGTTTCCAGCATCAGTGCATTGCAATTAATAAACTCTAGCGTATTGTACAAAAAATGAGGGTTGATCTGAGCTTGCAGCGCTTTGTATTCAAACGCCAATGATTTATATTCCGCCTCCTGCTTAAGCAGCTTTTCGCTCGTTACCGTGTCAATTAATTGTTCGATTTGCTCAGACATCTGATTAAACTTGGTGCCTAGTATAGCTATTTCATCCCGACCTTTCGGAATTGTCGCTTGTACTTTGAAATTCCCCTGAGAAATATGCTTTATGCTGTTCAGCAGTTTTCTTACATTCGCCGTAATTTGATGTGAAAATAAATAAGCCAAAATCAATGCGCCTATCATGGCGATCAAACAGGTATAAAATATCCAATATTTTAGCGCATCCGTATGCTTCCTAAGCTCATTCACTGAAATAATATTGACGAGCTTCCATTTTTTATCCGTAATCGTCTTTGTCGTTGCAATATAATCCTTGCCTTCGTTCCGAAAGCTCGTCTGACCATCCGCCAGCGACAGGTCATGACTCGCGAGCACCTGGTTAATATAGCGCTTTCTATCTGGCGTATCGTAAATGAGCAGCTGGCCGTTCTCGTTAAATATAAAAAACTCGCCGCCGTCGACCCGATCTACGTTATGGTAGATGCTTCGGATATAATCATCCTCAACTATGGCTCCTATAATGCCAAGATACTCGTAGGTGCCGGGATCGTACAGCGCACGGCTGACAATAATCGCTCCCTCCTCGTCTCCCTCGCCAGGCGTCCATTTCGCTGAGCCTTTATAGTCCTTGACCTCCTGTAAATCAATATTCAGCTGATGCCTATATTCAGAAACTGTATTTTTCACAAAATTATAATGATACCATTGCTCCTGCTTGTCCTGAACGAATGCGCCCATCAAATAGGGCTTAGCTTCTAGGTTTTTAATCATTTTCCGATTAATCGCCTTGTATTGTAAAAAATAGTTGGATTCTGCCTCCCCGCGCAAATACGGAAACACATCCTCTGCATTCACGTACATCAGCAGCGTTTGATCCAGATCACTTGTAAGCGTTTCCATATTATTCCCAATTTGACTCATTAAATATTCCGAATAATTGTAGCTGATTTGCTTGAGGGATGTTTCGGAAATATAATAATTTGCCAAGCTAATAAGCAGCGTGATCGAAACAATAATAATCAAATAAGAAAACAAAAACTTCTCTTTGAGCTTCATGTTATTAAACAAAGCCGTAATGTAGGTGCGCATGAAACTCCTCCTGCCTTATTCTGCTTATTCATCACCTTTAAGCTTAGATGAATGAATATAGAAATTATACGTTACTATTTTTACTTTTTCATTGTTATTTTTACCTATTTGATAGGTACATCCATCGGTATTCTATTTTAATAAACGACAATGCCGGCCATTCAATAAAAAGAATGGCCGGCATCACGTTGACAATCCGGTTAGTTTACTACGAATTCAATGATGATTGGAGTTCCATCATCAAGTGCATCGCCGCCTGGGATCGTGATTGCAGTCGTTGTTACGGTTGAAGTATCTGCTGTTTGAATCAGTCCATTAATATACAGATTGTAATAAGCAGGCTCCGTTGGGAAAGCAGTTGCAGCAACACCAGCGTCATTTGTAGTCGCTGTCGCAAGAATATTATAAGCGACGCCTACACCTGTCCCGTCTCCTGCTGTAGCACTGAACCTTCTAGCAGCCATAAAGGGTTTTGAAATAGCCATTTATATCACCTCACTCTCTCAACTAGCTTATGCTAGAGTTAGAAAAGAGGAAGTACTCATTCGTGGAACTTATTTAGTTAAATGGTGGAATGATTTGAACTGCGAAGGTAACTATTTCGAAAATGATCGGTGTGCCTGCAAAAATCGTTTGATTTCCGAGATTAAAGCTTATGTCATTTTCGTTTAAAACATATAAACTACTTTCTTGCAATAATCCATTGATGTAAACATTGTTATAGCTATTGGGAACAATTTCAGGAAATGAAGTAATGACGTCTCCCTCATCGTTTGTAAACTCAGCAGCCTGAATAATCAATAGAGATTGAGCATCCGAGCTGACAGTATAAAAAAACCTTTTACACGTCGGCAAAATAATAATGTCAGGAACAATAACCGTTCCTGGTTCACCTTGGGGTCCCTGAATGCCAGGTAGACCTTGAAGCCCTTCAAGTCCTTGTTCGCCTTGAGGTCCTTGAAGTCCTTGAAGTCCAAGCCCTGGGAGTCCTTGTGGACCTTGTTCTCCTCGGGCTCCTTGTGGACCTAATGAGCCTTGTACAGAATGTTGTTCCATAGCATTGGGCTGCTCTTTGAAAAAGATAACCTTTTTATTTCGCTTTTTTCTACTAAATGAACCATTACCATATGTTTTTTTAATACAACCTTTTCTGCTAGGTGTATGGGAGTATCTTATTTGGAGTACGGAAGCCGCAGCTCCATTCTTTCTAAGTAGTCGTTTTCTTCCACATTTTTTCTTTTTTACAGCAGCTATTTTACTCAAGCTAATTCACCCCCCATTAATCGATATAAGCTATGATATGATTCGATTGAATGACGGTATGGACGAAGCAGCCGCAACAATTAGGCCTCAGCCTATTTTATATAAAAATAGGTTGAGGCCTGTAACTAGTATTATGAGTCATAAGATTCTGTATATCCGCTCATGGTAAGCTATGTTCTCAGGTTGTTACGGCTATATCCAGCAAGCGCTGGTATTGCCACTCACGTTCCTTAGTCGTGTTCGCATCGGCGTCTTTCGCTTCAGCCGCATAGGCGGCAGCTTTTGCAGCATAGGTAGCTGCGTGAACCGCATGACCAGCGACATGGGCGGTTGCGGCTGCATGGCCAGCAGCGCGAGCTGCTGCGCATGAGTGCAAGCGATTAACGACTGCGCTGACAGCTGTTTGATCGGCATCGCGGGCAGCGGCATGGGCGGCAAATGCAGCAGTCCGAGCTTCGCTCATCACGATTTCGCCACGCACCCAGGCACGGCCCGCTTCGATTGCCTCTCGAGGTCTATGATCATTTGGACAAGCCTCCTCGAAATACGGTAGCACATGTTCTGCGCACTCCGCTGCCCAAAGTACCAACTTTTTCTGATTCTGCTTGCTAACAAGCTCTGCTATGGATTTACTCACGCTTGCATCTGCAAACTTCACTTTCCCCAACTCTTAACCTCCCTTTACTGACTTGTTCGGTTACAGTGTAGCCTATAGATCGTTCAGGTGAAACAGCATGTTGCCTGAGCCTACTTATTCTACATGGGTATCGCCCATCTTCCAACCTTATATTTTAAGAAAGAAACGACAGTGACGCATGAATGACCGAAATCGACCCGATCACAAAAGCATCATAAAAGCAGCAAACAGCCGGACAGGCATAGAAGCCCTGCTCGGCTGTTTGTTGAATTTCCGGCTTATTTTATAAACGACATACTGCTCACTTAGCTAACTAATTAATTCTACTCCCTTCTTATAAAAGAAGACCGAACTTCCTGTTTTTCTTTAGTCCATAGATAGAGTTAAAAGCTTATGAATGATGACAGCTGCTTGAGCTCTCGTCGCAGCTCCCTTCGGATTAAACACTCCGCTTCCGATCCCTTCAATAATGCTTGCTGCCTGCATGGCGTCTACTGCCTGGGTGGCATAGCTGCTAATAGCTGTTTGATCGGTAAACGCGGCTGTTGATACTTTGCCATCAAGCTTCAGCTCGAGCTGCTTCGCAACTCGATAAGCCATTACGGCCATGTCCTGTCTCGTGATCTCATCATTTACGCCAAAGCTGCCATCCGCTTTGCCTTGCACAATGCCAAGCTTCTCCGCAGCAGCAACCGAATCATAATACCAGCTGCCTGCTTGCACATCGCTTAGTCCGCTGCTCGCCTCGGCATCGGCGAGGTCGAAAGCAAATATCAGCATTTTCAGAAACTCAGCCCTTGTTACCTTTTGATCCGGTTTAAAATTGTCGTTGCCTACCCCATTCACAATACCTCTGGCAGACAGCGATTCAATCCGGTCCTTAGCCCAGCTTAATCTGGCAATGTCCGTAAATCCGGCTTTCACCGAAGCGGCTGCATAGTTGCTAAAATGAGCCGGCTTGAACACAACCTTGCCATTCGAAGCCTGATACACCCCATTCTTCACGATATGCTGCTCATCATTATCGCCCAGGAAATAAACGACAACTAGATTCGGGTTTTCACCCGCAGCAAGAGTGTAGTCAAGCTCTACCTTCACGCCTCCGCCGAAGCTGCTTACCGGCTTGCCATCTACCGTAAGCGTAAAGTTGTATGCCTTGTTTTCTCCAACCTTTGCTTTTTCGCTGCTCGTTAAGGCTGCTGCGTCCACTTGGGTGACGACAAGCTCTACCTTAGAAGCAGCATCGCTAACGCTTGCTCCGATCAGCTCTTGATCAAGCGTGACCACAGCCAAGCCTAAACGAATTTCTACTTGCCTAATCTTTTGATGAACTGCTGATTTTAAAGCTTGAGCAGGCAGTATAGCTTGAACGGCATTCGCTGCGCTCTTTGGCTTTACCTCCAGCACAAGCTTAGATCCTGCTGCCGTTTCTGCGGCTTTCTTTACGTCAGCTGCTTTGAAATCTGCACTTGCCTTGCCGCCAGCATCTATCCCTGCAACGAGGCTAACGCTTCCGCTGCCTACATTAACATCCGGCTGCGACGCTCCCCCGCCGCCAGTGCTAGGTGACCCCGTTCCAGCAGAATTAATCGTAACCATCACTGTACCTACGACGCCAGAGCCACCCATGGCTTCCGCGGTCACCTTCACTTTACCGGCGGCATTTGCCGTTAATAATCCGTTTGCATTTATCGAGGCTAACGCCGTAGCCGTCCCATCTTCATGATAAACCGACCAAGTCACCGACTGATCCGTTGCCGCAGCTGGCGTAAATGCTGGAATCAACTGAAGCTGCTGGCCTACCGCAACCTCATTCGAATCTACGAATAGGCTTAAGCCCGTGGCTTGAATAGTATTGGTACGAATATTCGGCTGCTCAGGCGTTTCCATACCCGTTCCTAGGAAGAAGCTCGTATGCGGCGGTTGATTGTAGCCCGTATTTTGCCAAGCGACTCCCAATCGGTATACAGGATCATGCATGAGCGTAGGGATGCGGTGCTCCGTCACATCTGTTGTCGTATAGATGCGAAGTGCGCTGCTATCCTCTGTACGCAAAATGACCTCTTCACGCCAGTCGCCTAAAATATCCGCCTGCAAGACCGGATTCCCTTTCGTATCATTATTGGAATACGTTCCCTCAAACTTCACTAACGGAACCAGTTGATTGTTTTCATAATCCCATTTGTCGATTTTCGGTATGCCTACACGTGATGGATCGCCTTGCCATTCATGATCAAGCAGCTCGCGGCTAAGATCCCCGTCCCACCAGATCGCAAAGTTAGAGGAAGGGATGCGGTTTGAAATTTTCTCTCCCGTCGCGGTGAACAAGCTGCCAGTTGCACTGTTCCATTCGCCATCGATGGACCATGCTTCCGCACCTTCGTAACGCGGATCAATATCGGCCGACAAGCCTCTCCCTGTATCAATTCCCGTCTGCAGCTGGCCCCATAGCACCCGGCCGGTGCGGGCATCCTTTACGTTGGATGAATATTTGACGCCCGTATCCTCCTGAACGGCAAAGAGTTCCAATCCTAAACGGTTAGGATTCAAATTGCCTAAGTGCATAGCGTCGCCATGACCTAACCGCGAGTTCCACAGTCCGGTTCCATTGTCGTCAATCGCTGTCGCGCCGGTAATGATCTCATCTCGGCCATCACCATCAACATCCGCAACGCTGAGCTGATGATTGCCTTGTCCGGCATAGCTTTCATTGCCCGCGGTCTTTGAATCGAACGTCCACAGCTTCGTCAGCTTGCCGTCTCTCCAGTTGTAAGCGACCAACACCATGCGAGTATAATAGCCGCGCTGCATAATGACGCTTGGCCTTTCGCCATCCAGGTAAGCGATAGCGGCTAGAAAGCGGTCTACGCGGTTGCCGTACGTATCGCCCCAATCGCCAACATTACCACGCTCCGGCTCATATGCCTCCGATGCTAGTGCTTTGCCTGTGGCGCCTTCAAACACGGTGTGAAACTCTGGGCCGGTCAAAATATAGCCGCTGGCATTGCGGTAATCCGCATTGGCATCGCCAATGACTGTGCCTTCGCCATCAATGGTGCCATCTGCCGTGCGGAAGGTAACCTCCGCTTTGCCATCACCATCTAGGTCATAAACCATAATATCCAGGTAATGGGCACCTGCGCGGATGTTTTTGCCTAAATCGATCCGCCACAGCTGCGTGCCGTCCATTTTATAAGCATCAACATACACATTTCCCGTATACCCGCTTTGAGAGTTATCCTTCGAGTTGGTCGGATCCCATTTCAATACAATTTCATATTCCCCATCGCCATCCAAATCGGCAACAGTCGCATCATTGGCACGATAGCTGTAAGACTCGCCGCTTGGCGTTATCCCGTCTGCTGGTTTCTCAATCGGCACATTCAAGTAATTCATATCCCATACGGTTGCTGTTTCCGATTGCCGTTGCTCCACGCCGTCCATTACAGCTCGGACAAAATAAGTGGAATCCGTCGTACCTCCTGTATCCTCAAAGTTCGTGCTGCCCGTCATCGAACTTGCATTGATTTTAACCCCGTCACGGTAAAGGTTGAACGCAATCGTGGATGGATCGGTACCGAGCAAGCGCCAGCCCACGTAAACATGATTCGCTTCTTTGACGGCTACCAAGCCGCGATCCAGATTTTCCATTTGGCGCGCGGCAAGCTTAATTGGAGAGGCGCTTATCGTGACGCCTTCAGATTCCGATATTTCTTCACCTTCGTATGCGAAGGCTCCTTTGATCACAAAGCTATAATCAGAGCCATTCACAAGTCCATTAACGGTTGAAATGTATTTCCCTTTCGGTACCGTATCCACGAGAACAAGTGAATCATCCTCACTTTTCAAATAGATGCGTGTTTCCAGATAGGCGGGGTCCGCAGGCTGCTCCCACCCCAGCAATATCTTTCCGTCTCTCCCCTCTGCTGCCGGGTAATTCACGTTGGGCGACTTCGCGAGCCTGTTTACCTTTACTGTATAGGCTTTGGCAATGTCCGTATATTCCTTGGAGGTCGCCGATACGCGGATGCTAGTTTCGTTTCCAATTATGGCTACTGGCAAGGAATCTCCGCTTGTAATAGCCGCATCCCCCACTTTCAGCGTTACGCCGTCCGGGTTGCTGGCAGCAGAATAAACCGAAAGCTCTGATACCGAGTAAGGGATTTCCACCGTATAGTTGTCCACTTTAGGATCGAATGGAGGGAGTAGTGGAAGAGATGCGCCATTCGAATGGATGCCTAGGCTGCTTAAAGCCAAATCCAGTGATGTAACACGAACATTTGTCAGATTAAAAGCTCCGCCACCCGCGTTTACAAAAAAACCGAAGCTGCTGATTCTCTCGCGCGTGCTATAGAAAGCGTCCGGCCAAACGACCGTTTCATCCGTCGTCAAATCCGTGATCGTTGTCGTGTATTTTTGCTGCGGGGTATTGAATACCATTTTAAAACGGTACCAATGCGTCGTATCGTAATTGATTTGGTTGCCCGCCGCAGCATTGTGACGCTTGATCACGCCAGCATCCAACTGGTAGCGCAAAGCTGCCGAGCTCGTCGCATTGATCTTTCCGTCCATGACCCATAAGGTACCGCCTTTGTTCGAAGGAATATTTACATCAAACTCAATGATTAAACCTCCATTTTGCGCGGCGAACCGTTGCCCGAAATAGGAAGAGCCTGTCGCATCATGTTTCATTGCTAAATATGTTGAGCCCGTCACCGTATCTTCAGCCAAGTTTACAGTGGGAGCAGTCCCTTCCTTCGTCCAGTTATTTCCAACGCCAATTTCAAATTTGCCATCCGGGTAACTGCTAAAATCATCGGATACGAGAACCGTGTCCGCCGCATAAGCAGCAGGCAGGTTCAACGGCAAAACAAGTGACATGACCAGTACAATACTTAGAAGCTTCGAATAAAACTTCTTCTTCCTGTTCTCTAACCTTCGCATTTCGTTATTTACCTCCCGGAAAATCTGATTGTAGACTAGCCTTGCAATAAAATCTGTAATTCGATCAACAAACCTCCTCCCCACCCTTGTAAGCGATACCATACCAATTATTAGGGAACGAGACGGAACAAGCCATCCAAAAAGTAGACTGAAATGGTTAAAAAGCAGACATTTCCTCTGTAAGTCATTTACAGCAGCGGTGTACACAATAAAAAAAGCCCTGACCGGCGATGGTCAGGGCTGACTGAGGCGGTAAGGCTAGCTTTTCAACAAATTGTTTTTGAGCACGTCATTTTTTTTGGTCAGCAGCTTTGCCGTATAAAGTGTATTGTTCTCAATCGTATACGCTGGGGCTCCTGTACCCGCATATAAAGTAGCGATTCCAATGGCGGCAATATTCGTTGTAATCGTATTGCCTCTAATCACGGCTTTCAGCACATCATGCGCTTCATTCCGCTTCCAGTTATCGTTAATGCGGATCAATTCGGTTTTATCGGATGTTAGCTTGTCTGCGGTAATCGTATTATTCTCCACTAGCAGGTTTTTGGCTGCTTGCACGCTAATCGCCTGTGTATTGCCAAGCAGCTTGAAGATGGAGTTTTTGATCGTTAGATCCAGCTTCGGATGTTCGCCGAGCAGCAGCGTGCTGAGCGGTTCCGGAGATTCAAAGGAACAGCCGTCAAACACGTATTTTCCCGCCGATGCAACGCTGATTGAGCCGAATTTCCCCGTTCCCGCTGCTCCTACAAACTCGCAGTTGTTGTAAGTGCCAGGCGGCAGCGTAACGCCATACGTCGTGCTGTAGCCGATGACCTTTAATCGGTCAAAAGTAGAGCCTTCAGCCGCACCGCCCGTCACGACTCGAAGCGTGCCTTCACCGTTAATCGTAATGTCCTTCAAATGAATCGGCTTGCCCCAAATCGAAAGGCCGGAGTCGCTCTTTTTATTGTTGTTGATCGTAATATTGGAGGCGCTAATGCCAAAAGCCGTTTTGGCGCTGAGGGCAAACGTGGAATCCGTAAACGTCATGTCCTCGATTTTAATATTCGGCCCCTCCAAGGTCGTATACGAGTCATTCATCCGGTTCCCGATAAAGGTTGCATCATGCGCCGCAAAGATTCGCGAGCCGTCAAAATGATTATTTTTGACCAATGCGCCTTTAAACGGCTCGGAAATCGCAAGGCCAATGGCCCCTTTCGAAGCAAAATGGTTATCCTCAACGATAGCATCCTTGCCATCATACAAAATCACATCATAAGAGGCATTGTTGTAAAACTCATTGCTCTTAATGGTGATATTACTATTGCGATTGCCATTTTCGCCGAATCCGCCTTCCAGATCGATGCCGGCCTGAGGCATAGCCCCCTTCATATGATGAAATTTATTATTCGTGATGAGCACATTGTCCGCCCCGCCCACGGTGATGCCTTGTCTGCGGTTATAAGCAAACTCCGAGTTTTGGACCAGCACATTTGTCGTAACTTTACGGTTCCAAAATTCAATATAAGCCTGCTTCTTCGTCGCTTGATTAAATACAAGATGAAACTGCGTCGCTCCCTCCGGAATTTGAATGATATCCCGCACTCTAGCATTAGCCAGCTTCTTTATAAACGTGCCGTTCGACTTGTAAAAGAAGATATCGAATACGCCGGGCAGCTTGATCGCATTCGAGAACTCGAACTCGCGCTCCGTCTTAAAGATCGCATGCGAAAAGTTCAGCGGTTCCTTCGTTCTAACCGTTTTGGAATTGGAAACATTTTTCCCTTTATCGTCAATTGCCCCGGAAATAAATTGGTTCTCGTATAAGTCCTTGACCATCGTTCCGTGCCCGCCCAATATGAGGCCGTCACCTGTAAAGTTAGTAGCTTGAACGCCATCAATGGTTAGGTTCGTAGCACCCAGCGTGATGATGCCATAACCGCCTTCATGCGTGCCTGAGCTATGCTTATTTTCTTTTTTGGAATAATCATGAGTAGCTTTATCTCCCTTGTAGATACCGCCTCTCAGCGTTACATCATGAATCCCATAACCTAAATACATCAAATGGTAGCTCTCTTTCGCATTCGTCTCCTTCTGGAGAATGGCGTCCTTCGGCAATTCAAAGACCATGTTGCTGACCATGTTAATTTGGCTATTCTTATCAATCAAGTAAGTGCCGGATGGCAGCGACGTTTTTTTTATGCCGTTTTGGGCTGCCCATTTCAACGCATTATTAATCCCTTTGGTTGTCTCCGCCGGATGTGTGCCATTCTTGTAAATGCCGAATCGGCTCAACTCAATCGCATATTCCTTTTGCGGTTCTTCGTTTGTGTCTCCTGCACTCGCTATCGCAGGCTCCCCGGACAGCAGCGTAAGCTGCAAGCCAAGCAGCATCGTCAACACCAGCTTTAAAATATTCACCCTATGCCTCCTATTTTGTGCCGAAATCCATCCAAGCTTGTCCAGCCTTTATGGGTTATCTTGTTAAATATACCATTGATGTTATTCTTAATAAAGAACATTTGGCTAAATACTGTTCTTTCGGACGAAAATAGTTCCTGGCTCCTATGCATGTGGGACTGCGTATGAAGGTAAAAAAAAGAACGAGAGGCACTGGGCCTTCTCATTCTTTTTTGAGTTTATTTTACTGAAAGATTCTGCAGCTTATCTGCGACTACAGCAGCCATTTCTCTTGTTACCGCTGCTTTAGGATCAAAGCTCCCGCCTGAGCCCTGCATAATACCGCTGGTGTATACCGCATTAACGTATGCTTTGGCGCTCTCTTGGATTTTATTTGCATCTGTAAACGGCAGCGCTTCGTTATTTCCTTCAAGCTTGAACGCTTTGGCAATCATAATAGCCATTTGCTCTCTCGTTACCGCTTGATTTGGATTAAACGTATCTGCGCTCATGCCCTGAATAATGTTTAGCTCTTTTGCACGCATAATCGCTCCGTAGTACCATGCGCCTGGCGCAACATCCTTAAAGACTGCCTTTGCTTCGTCAGCAGGTGTTTCCCCAAGCAAGTTAATGAGCAGCGTAGCAAATTCGGCGCGCGTCATTTGTTTCTTCGGCTCAAAACGAAGCTCGGAGCCGCTCACTCCCACCATAATATTTGCATCGAACACACGATAGACTGCATCGTATGCCCATGATGAAATGAGGCTGTTATCCACAAAGGTCAGCTTGCTACGGTCGATTACTGCATACTTCGTGAAATGAGTCGTTTTACCTGTAATCGTACCATTTTTCAAATCTAATACCGCTGGAATCGGAATCCATTGCCCAGTTTTCTCATCAAGCCAGACAAGCGCAAGATTGGCAGCATTTTTTGCATCCGCAGGCACTCTGATCTGAATGTACACCGGATTTTGAAATACGGTGCCGTTAGGGGTGAATTCGAAAATAGAAGATACCAAGCCTGTGCTTTTCAACGCAAGCTCATTCACTTCGATTACCGTTGTTTCCTTAACAGCTCCTGCAGGCACGATAAGCTTAACCTTCGCATCTGTATCCTGAATCACAGCTTCGCTGTCCGGTTTTGCGCTTTGACTGATCTTAACAGTCGATTTCCCAAGCAGCTTAACAAGCTCAGCAAGCTCGGCTGCGCTCATTGGCGTTGCTGCATTCAAAACAAAAGTCGTTTGTCCGACTTTACCAATAGAATTGGTATTGTTAGCCGGTAAGGTTAACTTGTTTAGTTCCGTAAGAACGGCTTCCACAATATCTGTCGTAGTACTTGGATCAGTACTTGGATCAATATTTCCACTTGGATCAGTTGGAATTGGACCTCCAAGATCCTTCCCTAAATCAGTTGTATAGCGCCAAGCCAAAACATCATTTGGTTGAAGCACATACTCTCCCGCACTAATATCAGGGAAAACGCCATTCACAGAGTACATCCAACCGCTTAGTGGACCACGGTCGAATTCAGCTAGGCCGTCAATTTCCTCGACATACAGCGTAGCTCCCGTACCGCTGGAAACTACCTTAGCCCCTAACTCTCGTTTAAGCACTGCATAAGCCGTATCGCCTGCCAGAAGCTGAACAGACTTGGCTGGAAGAATGGTTCCCTTCTGACTATCTCCAGTAACGCTGATTGTAGCGTTCTTTATCGTAATCGGTGGCTCTGTCGTTGTCGGCGTTGGCTGTGGCGACGTTGTCGGTGTTGGTTCTGTCGACGTTGTCGGCGTTGGTTCTGTCGACGTTGTCGGCGTTGGCTCCGGCGTAGTAGGTACAGATTGAACTATAATCGAAAAGGATTGCCGAACAACATCCGGCGTGCGTTCCGTCAGATATTGACTAACTACGCCTGTGTAAGTGCCTTCTGCTTCGATTCCAGTATTAAAAGTTGCAATTCCATTCTCATCCGCAATCACGATTTGATTGCCAATTTCAACTTTTGCTCCTGCTGCTGGAGCAACAACCGCAAGATTTGTACTCCAGTCGAAAGTTTCCTTGGTGATTGTAACCGTAAACTCTACCCCAACAGTTGGGATAGTTGGCGTAACTACGGTTTCATGGACAAATGCTGTATTAGAACCGCCATAAAACACTAGGACTTGATCCGAGGCTTTAAGCTCATACTCTGCTATGCCAACCATTGGATAAATCCAGTGTCCATCGCGCATTATTGCATATTGCCAACCATCATATTCTCCGTAACTACCGGATTCAATGTGATTGATCTTATCCACCATTAACCCATACGAATAACTTGCAACGGATAGTTGTTTATCCTTTTCCGTTGTTAGTCTTTGCAGCGCATCAAGCGCAGTCGCACCTTTTATGCTGCCTTCTGTTACAGCACCCTCTGGTCCCTCTACTGCTACTGAAACCTCTACCAGTCCATTGTCTACCGGTGCTGGGTGATTGTAATCTTCTTCATAGTCTAGAGTATATCTCCAAGTTACAACGTCATTCGCTTTCAGCGTATACGCTCCAGCGCTAACCTCTGGTAGAATACCATTGACCGCTACTAACCAACCACTTTTAGATCCTCGGTCAAACTCAGCTAGTCCATCAATTTCTGACACATAAACTGAAGCTCCCGAGCCGCTGGAAATGACCTTCTCCCCTAGCTCACGTTTAAGAATTGTAAAGGCTGTATCATTTTCTTGCAGCTTATATGTTTTAGAACTTAATATCGTTCCTTTCACATCATCGCCTACGACTTTAAGCGTTACAAACTTGTCGATTGCATTCGGATCTGCCGCGTTAACCGTTAAGGGTACAGTTTGACGAACAACAACAGGTGAGTCATCTGTCACATACTGTGTAATGACGCCGTTGTGCGTACCGGCTGTTGCAAGTCCGCCATAGAAAACAGCAGCGCCATTTGCATCTGCAATAGCCGATTTGCTTCCAAAAGTAACCTTAGCTCCTGCAGCCGGGACTACAATCGTTTTATTATTATTCCAATCCCATGATTCTTTGTTTACCTGAACAGAAAAGTCTTGTCCCGTTACTGGAAGAGTTGGGGTAACAATAGCCGCATTTACGAGCTGTGTATTAAAATCTCCATAATATACGAGCAGATGATCCGATGATTGAAGCTCAAAATCAGCAATGCCTACGCCAGGGTGAATCCATTCACCGTTACGTTTAACGGCATATTGCCAACCGTCAAATCCTCCGTAAGTGGCTTCCTTAATATTAGCAATCCCTTTTACATACTTGCCGTAAGCAGAATTAACAACATTCAGCGCAATTCCTTCTGATATTGCAAAGCTCTCCAAAGCGTTTAATGCAGACGTACCATTCGCATTTCCCACCGCGATAGAAGCTTGTGGACCTTCAATATCAATGGTTATTGCTGCTGGGAAAGCAACCCCCGGCATCGTTTTTCCTGCAAACTCATACAATCTACCTGCTTTATTTACAAATAGGTTATAGGCTTCTAACGCCTGCAGTGCCTGTTCTGTTGCCATCCCATTGCTTGAACCTGAAACAAGATGAGCAAATCCGCCGTCAGGCTTCGCAAAGCTTAGCAGCTTATCAAGAAGATTGATGCCATCCTTTGTAAATGCAGCTCCCGTAGGATCGATTCCGTTGGATGTAAGGCCAATAATGGCTTGAGATACGCTCTCGCTGCTTTCCCCGCCATAACCTCCGTGAGGCTTTTGATTTGTGGAAAGCCAAGCTACCGCTCTCTCTCCAGCTGTTTTTATCTCAGATTGATCAGCATAAGGAGCTAAAGCGATCAGCGTCATTGCTGTCATATCCGCATCGCTAGCACTATTCAAAGCCAGTGAAAACCCGCCATCAGATCCCTGATACTTAAGAATTTCCTCCAACAGCTTCTCTTTCGTCCATTCTGCGTTTTTCGGCACCTGATAATTGCCCGAATTTATCGCAATAAGGCTATATAACGGGCCATTGACGCCTTGATTAATCATTCTTGTATTGTTAGTGATTTTATTAATAAAATCATAGCCTTCAAAGCTGCTTGCGTCATAGCCAAGTGCTGATATCGCAATGCTGTAACGGGCATAATCCGTTACCTTGCTGAACGTGCCATTGGCTTGTTTCAAGTTATTAATGAGTTGATTATAGTAAGATTCCGGTACCTTTTTGCTAGCTTGTGCGATACCTACGGCTTGCCATTCAGAATTAACATTTCCATTCAACACATATTGAGCTGTGCGCTCGATATCCGCATCTAGCTTATCTGAGCCTTTAAGAATACTTAAATAATAAATTCTTGGCTCATTCTCTCCTTGTTGAGCAATTACGCGTACTAATCGAGGTTTAGTTTCACTTAAGGTTAAAATTTTATCAACCTGCTCGTTCACTGTCCCTCTTTTATTATTTACAAATACTTGATCTGCTGTTCCATTAGCTGTTACCTTGATCGTATCCGCATTTACTTTAATATTGTTATATACGTTTACATTGTCTTGAATCGTCACTTTTTTGGACCCTGATTCATTTTCAAGACCCGTCAAAGTAATTGAATTTAAGTTTGGTGTAATACCTACTGAAGCATTAGGTTCATGAATTTGAAGTGATGTTACCTCCGTGCTTACCTCACCAAAAGGCCCCCCATCAATCTGTACAGCTGTACTTACTTTTATAAAATCAATAGAGTCTAGAGAAACCGGCAAGCCATTCTCATCAACCGCCCAGCTTATATCAATGCCATCACCCTTTGCTGGAGTTGCAATATAAGGGTTTCCAGCAAGATTATACGGTGCGCTTCCGTTCGCATGTGTATCGGTATATCCAAAAGCATTTTTTTGAGCAGCAAGCTTTACCCCTGAATACGAGTGCTGCAAATGATCAAAGGGTGTTTGTGATAAAGGATAATTTGCAGGAATTGGATAATAGGAATGCTTATGGTAAGCATTGACCTTTATCACACCAGTAGCTCCTAAATTATCTACCCAAGGAACACTAATTCCGTTTGCATTCGCAAATTCCGGATCAGGATTCGTATAAGTCGCACGATAATCCCATATCGTGGAATCCTCATAATGCTCGGATCCTGCAATATTATACCATTTACTAGGTTTTCCGGTACCATCATCCTGAGCGACGGCAACTGCGCCAGGCTCCTCAAATCCGGAGAAAGCATTTCCGTATACAGTAAAATCAATGCCATACGGATGATCCGCACTGTTTAAGACAGGAGCATTCGTCTTAAACACGATTGAACCGCCAAATCCTCCCAAAGAAATACCATTTCCTAAATTATTATTGTCCCAAGTTTCATTAAGATTGTTTATCCCACCGAAACCCGTCTCATTTACAAACTGCCCTGGAGCAGGCAGTGCATCATAAATCGTAAATGGACCAAGATTCGGATTGCTAGCTGCTGCCTCTACCTTTACCGAAGGCAGGAAGGCAGAGCTTGCCGCAGAGAGAAATACGGTTAGGCTCAATACGAAAGCCAACCACTTTTGCGAAATCATTTTTGTTCTCATCATTAACCTCTTTCCTCTATGATTTAGTCATAAAAATAAATAAAAGCCATCCTTGGAGGACGGCTTAAATAACAGGTTTACATTGATGTCAGTACACATCAATAAAAGTGAACAAACGTAAAAATTACGCTTAACCCACTTCGCTTTTTGTTTCTCTTTCTCTCCACCCCGAAGAATTAGAAACGCAAGAAATTGGCAGGTCTCCTGACTTATGAATCATCGCTTCTCAGCGCCTTCCCAAATAACTATGTCATTCAGTGGCTATTTGCCGAATCGCTCATCATTTACAGTGGCGGGACCGTGACGGATTTGCACCGTGCTTCCCTATTAAGCTCTAGAACCCATTATAGGATTAGAGCACCTAATTTCTTATATAATATTCATTTGTACTAACGATCATACAAGCAATTGCTTCCTTTTGTCTATACTAATCTAGCTAAAACACAACAATTCATTAAGGGATAGTCAGATATATTACATTTTCATAACTATCCATGTTTCAACCTTGTCGGTACAGAAAAAAGCCACACGGGTTTTTACCACATGCAGCTTCTAACTCATCATACTTTACTAAATCCTAATCCAAAATTCTAAATCCTAAACCGCTCAATCGATCGCTTCAGCTCTTCCGATAGCTCATTCACTGACGAAGCAAGTGCCAGCGTCTCCTCGGCAAGCTGGTTTTGGCGCTCTGTATCTGCGGCCGATTGTGCGGCGTGAATGGAGGTATCCTTGGCTACCTGAGCCATCGTGTCTACAGATGCACTAACTTCCTCACTGCCAGCGGCCATCTCCTCGGTAGAGGCGGATACATCCTGGATTTGGGAGGCGACCTGACGGGACTCCTTCCAAATTGTATCAAAAGAATCCTTCAATTCTTGAACGATGCTCATGCCATGCTCCATCTCCGATTCTCCGGTACTTACAGCACCAACGGCATCAGCCGTCAGGGCAAGCACCTCGTTAATCGTTTCGGCAATATGCCCTGCATGGTCCGAAGCCTGCTCCGCAAGCTTCCTAACCTCGCCCGACACAATCGCAAATCCACGGCCATACTCACCTGCATGCGCAGCTTCAATCGCAGCATTCAATGCGAGCAAATTGGTTTGGTTAGCAATAGTGGCAATCGTCCCTGCCATTTCCTGAATCTCGGATGAACGCTCATTCAGCTGTCTAATTACTCGCGAGATGGAAGCCGTTGCTGCACCTAATCGCTCCATTTGCCCAACCGCGTTGCCTGCTTTCTCATGACCTAGCTCAGCAGCAGCTAGCATATCGCTGGACGCCTCTGCCATAACATTAGAGGAATGGGCAATCCGACCGACGCTTGTAGCCATATCCTCCATCGAACGGGCAACCTCTACTGCTCCACCCGCTTGATTTTCCGCGCCTACCGCCATCTCGTTTACGGTTGTAGCCAGCTGCGAGGACAACTCTCTGCTCTTTTGTGAACCAACGCTTAATCTCTCAGCAAACTCGGACACGGAAGCCGCATTGCTCCGAATCGTCCGCATCAAATCCTGCATATGCTCAATAAATCGATTGATTTCTGAACCCAACTGCGTGATTTCATCATTTCCTTTATTTTGTATCCGGTAAGTAAGATCCGCCTCGCTGGAATTCAAGTTGACAGCAGCGCGCACGATCGTCCGCAGCTTCCGCCCTACCATAAACTGCGAGAGCAGAAATAAAATAACCAGCACGACCAGCATCAGACCGCCGAATTGGAGCAGTACCTTCATTCTCTCGGAAGCAATTAGCGCATCCGCTTTTTCTTTGGACAAAGCCACGCGCACGCCGCCCCAATGTTTGCCGTCGATCATGAGCGGATAGGAAACATCCCATGTCTCCACTGTTTTTCCATCAATCAGCCGATCATATTTTTGCACATAAACATCATCTGTGTTCGTATTCATAACTGCGTTGTATCCCGTTAAATCATTAAATACACGATTCGACCGGAAATTCTGACTGAGAAAGCCCACATCCCCCCAAGCATCTGCGGATGCTTCATCCGTAGGGCTGTATACCCCATTATGCGTAGCAATATAGCCGGCAAAGCTCGGATTGTCGGAATACGCAGCAGCCATCGCATAAATAATATTTTCTTCATTTAAAAAGCTATCCATAATGCCCTGCCAACGATCATCCGTATACTTGTCATAGGCACTGTCATATTTAAGCTCGTATTGCGAAAGCGTTATCTTTTCTCCGTTATACAAAACAGCTTCTTTTGCCGCATACGCAGCATCCTTTAGCCTTTTTTGAGCCGTTTGCTCGCTTTCAGGATTGACCGTCAACTGATCGTTAAACAAATCAGTCCGCAACTGCTCTCCGTCCCACTTTGTTCCATCTTGAAGTACCACGCCTGTCTTCAAATCCTGCTCCGTCACATATTCAAGTGTGTGTGCTAAGGACAAAGCCAAATTACGGCCTTTTTCCAAAAGCTGCTCTTCTACGGCGATTCGAGTTGCTCTCCACTCATAGATTAGAATCACACTTACGACGATAACTAGTGCCGCAGCCATAACTAACATAAATTTATTCGTTAACGAGCGTAATCCCATTTTCATCTCTTGTATCCCCCATTGTAATTTCATCTAGATTAAACCATTTTAACTAAAATGCTCTGTGATTTAAATCACAACATATCAAAAAGCAACTTAAATAAAATGAAGGCGATCCTAATCAGACATAACTTTTACATAAATATACAAAAAAACCACTATTACAGATGTAAAAACAGAAAAAACACTCCAACCGCAATCATGCGATTAGAGTGTTTGGATGTGACGTTCATGTTCTCACGGACATTCCCAAATTTATTTATTTCAAGGACTCACGAACCTCAAGCGTCCGTTTGTTCCACTTCTCGGTTTCCGGAATAAGTCTATTAATATCCGCACCATCGAAGATGATTTCGTTCAAAATATTGTTCCAGTTATATTCGGACCATGCTGGAACCGTCACGCCTGGTTGAATTTTTGCATTTTCTTTGGCGATTTTGACTGCTTCTTTGTTTTTGCCTTCCCACATTGGCGTCTCATCATAATAAGCCGTCAATTCAGGATCGATAACCGAAGCGTTCGCACCTTGATCGATTTTCCATTTTTGCGCTTCTTTCGAGAACTGGAAGCTGATCCAGAGGAAGGCTTCTTCTTTATGCTTCGAACCGCTCAACATGGATAGCGGGCCGTAGATGCTGTAGCCAGGCTGGCTTACTTTTCCGCGTGGGAAAGGCAAAACGTCCCATTCGAATTTCGCATCTTTTTTGAGGCCAGGCAGCACCCAGTCTCCGCCGATCGCGAAGCCCGTTTTACCGTTAATAAACTCTCTTGTTACATCGCCTTGCTCAGCGGCTTTCGCATTGCTTTGCATAGAGCCATCTTTCCAAACGAAATCCGCCAGCCATCTTACATCATTCATAACGTCAGGAGTGTTCAGCAAGCTTTGTGTCAAATCCTCGTTCAAGTAATGAATGTTCGCTGCGTGACCGTCAGCAATCGCTTTTGTGCTTAATACGCGCATTTGGAATTCCGGTTGTGTCGTAAGACCATACTCGCCCGCTTCTGGATCTGTAATCTTCTTAGCGATATCGCGGAAATCATCATAAGTCCAATCATTAGCCGGCATTTCCACGCCATGCTTCGCAAGCAAATCCTTGTTGACCAGAATCCACATTGGCACGTCAACGAAAGGAACCGCAAGCTTTTTGTCCTTATACGTCATGGTGTCGAAGAAGCCATCAGGCAATTGAACATCCTGGAAAGTAGGATCCTTATCGATGTAAGGAGTAAGATCCTCAACCAAGCCCGCTTGATCATACGTAATGAGATCGCTGTCGATCCAAGTCAAATCGGCAGGCGTTCCCGCTGCTTCTAATGAAGCGATAATTTCCATAATCGGCTGGCTGTTAACCGGAATCTGCTCAATCGTGATCCAAGGATATTTCTCGTTAAACTTTTTATAAAGCTCCGTGTACGAATCAGACCAGGAGATCAGCTTCAGCGTGACGGGATCATGCTTCTCTTCAGGAGCCGGCTGATTGTCCGTTGTCTTAGGCGGATCCGTCGCTTTGTTTGTATTAGCCGGAGTGTTGCTGCCACCATTATTGCCGGAGCATGCCGAAAGAATTACAGAAAACATCAATACGAGACACAACATCCAAGTAAATCCACGTTTATTTTTCATGATTGGACCTCCCAAAAGTTTTGTGAAGCACATAAGGCTCATTTTTATGAGCAAATTGTGGAGCAAAACTTACTTCGTAAGCATCTGCTTCGTTTTGTGAAGCACATAAGGCTCATTTCTATGAGCAAATTGTGGAGCAAAACTTACTTCGTAAGCATCTGCTTCGTTTTGTGAAGCACATTAAGCTCATATTTATGAGCAAATTGTGGAGCAAAACTTACTTCGTAAGCATCTGCTTCGTTTTGTGAAGCACATAAGGCTCATTTCTTCTCTTCCCCTCATCATCCACTGTTGCGTCCTTCATAATCTCGAATTAGCTCTCGCCAAGCCCCACCTCCCCCAACAATGTCCATTTGCGTTACTCCACAATCCCCGTTCTTTCAATTCCACTGACGAACCAGCGCTGCAGGAACATAAAGACGAGAATAGGCGGGAGAATGATCAGGAAAGCGGCCGCCATCTTGGTGCTTTCGGTAATCGGATTAACGATGGTACGGGTGTTGCCAAGCAAGGAAGGATTGAGTACCTCCTCCAGCATGTCGAGGCGGATGGACAATGGCGTGAACCCCTTGGTTAGAAACATCGATGGCTCGTAATACATGTTCCAGTACCATATAAAGGAGAACAGGAAGACGACTAGGCAAGCCGAGCGGGCCAGCGGCAGCATGATGCCAAAAAACAATCTAGCCGTACTAGCGCCGTCCAGCTTCGCCGCTTCCTCCAGGCTCGGTGGCTGCGCTTTAAAAAATTGCCTGAAGATAAGAATAAACAGTGCGCCCTTCAGGCCCTGGCCGAAAATAGCGGGAATGAGGAAAACGAATATGGAATTCAGTAATCCCAGCTTGCTGAAAATAACGTAAAGCGGAATAATGATGACCTGCGGCGGAATCAGGAAGGTCAGGATAATAAGCGCCGTAAACAGCCCCTTGAACGGCAGCGCCAGCCGAGCCAGCGCATAGCCTGTCATAGCGCAGATAATGACCTGAACGAGCGAGCAGGTAACCGAGATCAGGGCCGTATTCCTCAGTGCTTCCGGATACTGCAATCCCTTTATCGCCTTGGTTACGTTCTCCCAGGTGATCTCGCGCGGGATCCACTTTACCGTAGGATCAAGCAGATCGCTCATGTTCTTGAACATGGTGCTAACCATATACAAAATGGGCTGCAGGTAAAGATAGGCCACAATCGAGAGCAGCAGATAAATGACGAGCTTGGCAAGCAGACCGTCAGAGAGGCTACGTCCCATAACCATCACTTTTACTTTTTGGGACCTTCGGCTCCATAACACGTTACTAATGCTTCGCTTTGCTTTGGCTAGCTCCGTCTTCATTGCAGTAATCATCAGTGTACCCTCCTTGTCCTGAGGCTCCGGTTGAACAGCCATAATACAAGGGCAATCAGCACGAAGATCAAGCCAAAATAAATCCACGCAAGCGCGCTGGCGTAACCGTAACCGGTATCCACCTTGAACATGTTGTCCTTAATGTGCTTAAGCACGGGATTGAGCGGAAACGTAAACAGATCGATAATGGTGTAAAGCACGTTCAAGCTGATGAACGGCACGCAAGCCGGCAAGGTTATTTTCCAGAAGCTGTCCCAAGGGGAAGCGCCGTCGATCCGTACCGCTTCATAAATGGTCGGGGAGATCGTCTGAAAGCCTGCGATAAAGATCAGAATCTGTACGCCTGAATACCACAAAATGAGAATCGCTTTGCCAAGGACAGCCATGACCGTCTCGGCGAACTGCTTGCCGACATATTCCTCAACTAGCGGCAGCAGGTTATATTGCTCCAGGAAAGGAATATCTCCCGCCCCTTGCAGGAACAGCTCCGAGAGCACCTGGCCGGTAGCGAAGATGACAGGCAAGAAGAACAACGCTCTGTAAATGAACCGGCCAGGAAATTTTTGATTCAGCATTAAGGAAATGAGGAGTGCGAAGATGACGATAATCGGCACCATCAGCAGCATTTCCTGAATATACGTAATCAGCTCGATCGGAAAAACATTATCCTTTAGAAAGGCATCACGGTAATTCCGCATGCCGATCCATTCATATTTGAAACCTCCAACGGCGACCTGTACCTTGTTAAAGGACATAAACAGTGACCAACTGATCGGAATCAGCACGAACATTGCAAATCCGATGATCCAAGGCAGCATGAACAGCAGTCCCATTCCGTAGCGCTTTCCGAGATAAAGGCGCTTTGCACGTACTCTTGTTTTTGCTTGCATTATGCGCCGTCCCCCTTCTCTACTACGAATGTTTTGCTGCCGTAATCGACGATAACGCGCGTGCCGTCCTCGTATACTGTGGCAAATTGATTGTTGGAGAGCTTCTCGTGATTGACTATTTTTTGAGCGAATACAGAAGACAAAGCATCAAAATCCTTATACTCCTTCAAAATACGCTCCCTCCACTTCTCATACTGGCTGCTGAATAAGAAATTCGCTGCCGTATACTTAAGCACGCGCGAATCCTCGTGCGTCAGGAAGAAGGAAGGAACCGCTCCATACTCAATCGCTTTCAGAAACTCGGTTTCAACATCATTGCGAAGATTGCCGTCCCCGAACGCATAAGACACATAACCGTGTAGAGCAATCGGATAAAATGGAACCGTCTCATCGACCATGAAGTCGTAGCTGGATTCGGCTGGTAAGCCTGCAATAAAGTCGGCTTGCCCAACCGTATAGTCATTACCGCGGTATACGGCGCTTGAGCCCAGCGTTTTCTTCGCATAAGCGAGCAAGCCGTCATAAACAGCAATCGTATCCGAACGAGTCGCAATGCCGTCTGGATCATAGTCATGGAAGACCATCTCGCCCATCCAGTTGAACAGGAGGCCGGACACTCCAATGTCCTTCAACTTCTGGATGGTTTCGTATGCCATCGCAACGGTGCGGGCCGGCTTGCTGATAAACCAGCCTTCATCAACGAATACCGTCTCGTCAATGCCGCGAATGCCGTTGTTTTTGCCCGAAAGATCGGAGCTCTCCGAATCGATCCAGACAAAATCATCCTCGAACATCACGTCAATGTCCTTCTGGCTCATGCTGGATATGAAGTCCTTCGCGGCTTCCTCGCCGCCAAGCGACTCTTCAATCGGGAAGCGGTCGTACAGGTCATAGTCGCCTTGATTTTGCCAGCCATAATAAATGACTTTGATGTTAGGCACACCCTGCTCCACCAGCCCGTTAACGATTTCTTTGGCCTGAGGAAAGGTCGTCGCGGTAATATATTTGATTTTGTTAAATGCCTCCGTGTAATTTCCGCCCATGATCTTCAGATAAAGAGGCGTATGCTCTACCGGCTTCAGCGGTTCTTTCAGCTTGCCGGTCTCCGTCATATAATCGCGGTAAGCCTTGGCCATCCCAACATAACCCGCGTCTTCCCCGTTCAGAAAACGGTATTCCACCTCGCGGTCCGTATCCAGCCGCTGCTTCTGCACCGCTTTGAGCGGTGCCGCCAGCCGGCTCATCCGGTACAAGTACTCCTCACGGTAGATCTGATTCGTATACACATTGTAGAGTCCCGACTTCAGACCCGGCGGCATTGCTGCGATATTCGCTGAGCCGCCGCCCTCCGTGAGAACAGCCATAAACCCATTGCTGCCGTGCTTCATGCCAAACACAGGGTAGGCAATGTTCTCGCGTCTTTCCCCGGATCGGCTCCAGTTGCCCGTGTTTGTCAATTCAAGGCCATATACCTGATGAATGTAGCCTCTCGATACGCCAGCCCGCTCGCTGTCAAAGCGAATCAAGCCGCCAGGGCCGTCCGGTACGAAGATATAGCCGTCTTCCGCAGAGGAGGCAGCCCCGAAATAAGGCAGCAGATCGAGCGTAAAGATGGCATATTCTCCTTCTTCCTTAATCCCTTGCGTCGGGATGCGAACCTTAAGCCCTTTAGGCGTTAGCTCGTATTGAATCGAGAAGCTAAGCTGCCGTTCAGGAAAGGCATAAGAGACCTGAAGCCCGTTTTCCGCTTGAATCATCGACGTTTCGATTTTGGGATCGCCCGCATTCAATACCTCGCGGATCGTTTGGTCCTTGCCCTGCGTCCTGACATAGGTCAAGACAAACGGGGATTTCAAATTGGCGAGCAGCACTCCCTTTACCGTCTCGCTAGCCAGCTGCTCCTCCGCTGGATTGCTGCGCCATTTGTACCCTGTTCGCTTATCCTCTAACACGATTTGCGTGCTTGCGGGGTCTACATACAGCGTAAAATCCTCGCTCGACGCCGCCTCGGCAAACCCATCCGGTCCAGCCACGGGGCTCCAGGCTTCACCTTCGTATAAAGGCGCCCGATTGGCGACCGGCTCAGCAATCCCGGTTAACTCAAGCGCTTTGGCCGGCGACAGCTCATCCTTTTGCAGGAAGAAGACCAGTCCAAAGATTAACAATAGGCAAAATGCGATTGCCGCGAGCTTTACTCGAAGGGAAGTGCGCTTGATGAGCTCAACCATAGAAGGTCACCTCCTTGTAAAGCTGATAGAAGAAATCATACAAATTGTAGGAAAGGCCAAACACGAGAAAGGCAAACAGCCAGATCGTGCCAATCGTAAATACCGTAATCGCGATGTTTTTGAGCGTTTCCATAAAATCAAAATTATGAATGACCTGCGTCATCACGATAAGCATGACACCCATCCACAGAAACATGACCGTATTCAGTGAATCGACGATTACCCGTTCATCCAGCGTCACCATATTAGATAAGATCAAGGTCGGAATGGAGAAGAACAAGTACGGCGCAAGCGCATACGTACTGCCCTGAATAACCTCCCTAAATTTCCCTTCGCCATCCTTTACGCTGCATACAAGATAATTGGCAATAATCCAAGTAATCCATGGAACTACGAACAAGCCTAAACTGCCTAGCAGATTGATCTGCGAAAGCTCTACCGGGTGGAACAAAAATCCGGTGTAATAAATCGTTGCAATCTTTACGGCAACGGCGGAGAACAGAATCAGAATGATAATCCATGGAGCGACTCTGGCTTCCTTTAGCTTGTAAAAGCCTTGATAGGGATGAAGCATCACGAACCATACATTCCGCAAATCGCTAAGCGGACGCTGCCACGATTCCGGCAGCGGTTTGCGCGTCAGCTGGTTTCTGATCATCCGCGGTCCATAGCTGAGCAAGAGAATAAGCGCTACCACCGAAGCCGCGATCCACAAGAAATGCTGCTGCAGGAAGTCGAGCCTTACCTGCCAAAAAGCTTTGGAATAGCTTTTGGTATCGAAGGCAGTCTTCAGAAATGAAAGTGCGTCATCATTATTGTTTTCATGCAAATACACTTTGCCTAAGCCTTGAAAGGTTCCATTATACATGTCATTCCGGGCGTAAACCCGGTCCCAGTAAGGCTTGCTCTGCTCGTATTTGCCATCAATATAAAGGCCTAAAGCATTCATGACGTCGCTTCCGAACTCCGTACGCTCAAATTTATGGATGGTGCCCGTGCGGCTGTCGGAGATCCAGACGCCGAACTTCGAATCTACGCCAATGCTCGTCGGAAACCCGAGTACGCCGTATTGCTGCGTAGCGTTATCGATAAAACCGAAAGCGAACAGCGCTTCTCCATTTTTGTCGTAAATATTGACGCGCCCGGATTCCATATCCACGTTGTACAGGAAGCCGTTGGTATCATTCGTGACGTCAACAATACCGTGACCGTTCACGAGCGTTTTGTTTTTAAAAGCGTCCACGCCTCCGGCGTTCAGCTTTCGAATCGCTCCCTGCCCAAATCCCGCTGCCGTTGCCGTGAAGATGAAACCGTCGTTATCAATCGATACGTTCGTTATGGGACGCGGCAGGCTCGGCAGCTCCTTATCCAGCTGCTCCTTGTTCAAGATGAGCTTCTTTAGCCAATTCAGTACGGTTTGCTGTGCTTTGTTGGCGCCAAAATAACCCATGAATTCTCCATCCTCGTTGATGCGGAGCAGGCCTTGATAGGAGGAATTCAAGCTGATGTACATCACGCCGCGCCGATCCACGACCAGCTTGACGGGAACAAAGTGCTGCTGCTCAAGAAAAGTAGAGGTAGGCTTCTTGTATTCCCGGACAAACGAGCCATCTGTTCCGAATACTGCAATTCGCTGATTGCCCGAGTCGGCGACGTAGATGAGCCCCTCCGGTGTAACGAATAAGCCTTCGGGCGCACTCAGCGCGCTCTCCCCTTCCTCCTCGCCGATGGTAAGAAGCAGCTCGCCCTCATTGTCGAGAACGATTACCTTATTTGCGCCTTTATCCGCTACGTACACCTTGTCATCCGCACCGACCTGAAGATCAATCGGCTCGACAAAACGGGTGCCTTTCGTTTCCGTTGGCGCATAAATCGGCTGAATGCGCAGCCAAGTCGCCTGGTTGCTGTCATAATAAAACATTCGATAAGGCAGCTCTGCATGAATCGCTTCCGGTGCGGCAAGCATGAAGGTCGCCGCTAGAAGCAGGAATGTAAGAAATTTCTTCATCGTTACGACTTCCTTTGCTGATTGGAATTACTTGATTCCCGAATGGACCATCGTCTCTAGTACTCTGCGTTGGAAGAGAAGGAAGATGATCAGGTTGGGCAAGAACATAAGCAAACCGGCGGCTGCGGCTACGTTTTGGCCCGATACGCTGTTTTGCAGCCCGCTTAGCAGGCTGTTGACGTAGAAGGCGAGTGTCCTCATCGTTTCCTCTTGCATGAACAGCGTCGAGGTCTCGACGTCTCCCCATACGCCTTGAAAGGTAAAGATCGATATCGTCGCAATAGCGGGAACCGACAGGGGCAGAACCATTTTCGTAAAAATGCCAAAGTGGCTTGCTCCATCCATCTTTGCAGCCTCGAGAAGCTCTCCTGGAATTTGCGAAATGAAGCCCACCAGCATGAATACGGCGATTGGTGAGGCCAGCGCAGGCAGAATATGGCCGAAATACGTGTTATTGATCCCAAGTCCGCTAATGATTAGATACCGGGGGATGCCCACCGTTTCCGGCGCAAACATCAAGGATAAAGTGATCAGAGACAGAATTAGCTGTTTAAAATGAAACTGGTATTTCGCAAGCACATATCCAGCCATCGTACTGACGATAATGACCGTGCCCAGCGTCAGCCCCGCTACGATCAAGCTGTTGAACAGGTAACGAGTGAACGGCACCGTTGCATTGGAGGCATGCAGGATCAGCGACTCAAAATTGCGCAGCGTCGGATTTTGCACCAGAAACCGCGGCGGAAACAGAAATAGCTCATTCTGCGGCTTGAACGCATGGTTCAAAATAAAAATGATCGGCAGGGACATAAACGCTGCGAGCGCAGTAAACACGGTGACTAGAATGACTTGAAACGGCGTCACTCTGCGAAGTCTTCGAATCATGGTTCTACAGCTCCTCCTTTGATCCGAACAGCCGGTAAGCGAATCTCATGGCAAAGTAGCTGATAATCAGCAGCATCACCGAGACCGAGGATGCGTACCCGAGCTCAAAACGGATAAAAGCGTAATCGTCGATATGATTGATAATCAAATGCCCCGAGTAAGAAGGGGTTATCGCCATTCCCGTCAATTGGGTGGAAATGCCGCCCGCCTTCAGCGTCCCAACGATAGACATGACGGCGCTAAAGAGCATTTGCGGCTTCATCGACGGAATTGTAATATAGAACACCTCTTGCAGCCGGCTGGAAATGCCATCGATCCGGCCAGCTTCGTAAAGCTCGCGGTTGACTGTCTGCAGACCCGCCAGCATCGCCAGAAATCCAACGCTGAAGCTTACCCATAGCGATACGACAATCATAATTTTGAGCAGGTATTTCGGGTCCTGCAGCCAAATGACCGGACTGTCGATCCAGCCCATGCCAAGCAGGAAGTTGTTGAAATAGCCGACGCGGTCGCCACTGAACGTTGCGATCCAGACGACCGACAGCGCCACGCCGCCGGCCATCGATGGTGCATAAAAGGCCAGCGTGTAATAATCGCGGATACGGATCGGCAGCTGATGAATGAGCCAGGCGAACAAGAAAGCCAAAATATAGCCGCCGGGACCTACAATCAGTGCGAACAAGAACGTATTCGGAATGGCCTTCGTCAGGAAGATAATATCCTGTGTAAACAAGCTGATGTAATTGCTTATGCCGATAAAATGCAATGAGCCAAAGCCGTCGTAAGAGGTAAAACCTAGCGTTGCGGCCATAATGACCGGTATCACGATAAACAAAAGGAAGCAAAGGAGAAACGGCGCGAGAAACAGGTAGACGAAGCTGTCTCGTCGTATATCCCGCCAAAATTGGTTCCATTTTAAACGAATGGCCGATTTCGGCTTTGGTCTCTCCACGCTGGGAGAAAGCTGCGTGTTCATCTCTGCGGTTCCTCCCATTCATAAGGTTTCGATATTTGCGGGATATGCAGATCATCGTCCGCCTTAATCCCAAAATTTTGTTGTCTTCGGTTCATCTCGCGCTGTAAGGAAAGCTGGGCTTGCTCTAGCGATTCCTGTGCCGGCATCCCTTCCATTACAGTTCGGTTCCAGGCAAACTCCATTTCCCTTGTAAGGAAATAGTAACCGGGCACATAAGGCATGTTTTTGGCCCAGCGCGCTTGCTCCTGCAGCGCCTTCAGGTCATCGCTTGGCCAGGTGAGTGCTTTCATCGCGTCGACGTTGGCGGTATTCCACCTGAACTCGATCCCGTAGAAAGACTCGATATCCTTCGCATATTGCGATTGCACCTCTTCCGAGGTCCACCATTCAAGGAATTTCCAAGCGTCGTCCTTCCGCTCGCTTTTCTTCATGATCATGGCGGCGGATATCCCCTGCGGAGACCACCGCTCCACCTCGCCGCTGGCTTGCTTGACGCCTGGCAGCGGCGCGATTTTCCAGTGTCCCGTAATTTCCGGCGCAGCTACGAGCAGCTGCACATACGTATTGAAATCGGCTACCCCGATCGGGATGTCACCGTCGCGGAAATGCTGGAAAAATGCCGGAATATCGATAGGCAAGTTGTATTTCCGGTACAGATCGGTCCAGCGATTGAACGCTTGCTGGCCGGCATCGCTCGCCAGTGTGCCTTTTAAGCCTTCCGGCGAATAAGCTTCAGCCCCATTCTGGAAGAAAAGGGTCGAGAAATCGCTCTTCGGATAATTCATAGTCATGCCATTCTCTTGAAGCGTCGGGAGCATATCGAATATGTCATCCCAGGTATCCGGCACTTTCAGGTTCAGGCCCTCCAGAATATCCGTCCGGTAGAACAGCATCTGAAAGTTTTGCACCTCCGGCAAGCCGTAAATGCCGCCGTCATAGCTGAGAGACCGGCTCACTCCCGGAATAAATCGATCGAATACGTCATCAAAGCCCGGGAAGCCCGACAATTCCTCTGCAGCATCCCTCATCGCGAAGTCCGCCGGTGTCGATTCTCCAACTCCGAGCGCGATGTCCGGCACGTCGCCAGCGGCGTTGCCGAGAATCAGCATATTCGGATTGGTCATGAGATTAATATTCACTTCAATTCCCGTTCGCGGCGTGAAGTCCTGATCGACCATCTCGCGCAGCAGCTCAACGTAATCCCGTCCGCGCTGTACCCAGATCGTCAGCGCTTCCTTCCGGTTATGCTTGCGCGTGTCATAGTCCATATAGAAGGTGCGGCCGAAATCCGTGACCGCATATGGAATTCTTGCCAGCGTGCTCGCCGTCTTCAAATTCGTCTCGGTGCCTGGCGTACGGACCACGATATAATCCAGCAACAGAGGCTGCTGCGTCAGCGTAGCCATCCAAGTCCCGATATTGTTTTGAATCGTTGAGAAATCGTTAATTTTGTTCGGAATTTCATTTACGTCTTCGAGCATCTTCTCCAAAATAGCAACGGAGCCCTTGATCGCTTCGGACAAATCCGAATCCTTTTTGTTCAGTCCGTTAATATAGTTGCGAATATCGGTTAAATGAGCAATGAAGCCTGCCATCTTCTGCTCAACGTCGGGCTCAAGCTTACGCATATCCCATGTCCGAGTCGAATCGGTATTCGCATCGAAGCCCGATTTGCTGTAATTGCCCGTCAGCAGCCGAATATGACGGTCGAAATCCGCCAATTGGTCAAGCGCCTCTTTCAATGCTAGATAAACGGGCTGTACCAGCGAGGAGTCCGAGGTCATGCGCAGCGTATGCGGGCCCTTCTCCAAATAAAAGAGAAAGGATTCGCCTTCTTGATTCGCGAGCGCGCCGATTTTGAATTCCTTTTCCGTAGGTATGCCATAATGCAACAGCTCTTGGAAAGGCGTCTTGCCATCGATGGAGATCGTGCGGTACGCCTCGAATCCGTTCCGATAGTTTTGGAACGTTTTCAGGTCTATTTCATACCAACCGTCCCCCGGCACCGACAGCTCCCATTCCACCCACTCGCCGGGAAGCCTCCAGCGCTGTCCGCCTAATACGTTGTAAGTAATTCGGCCTTTCGGGTCCGGAGAAATATAAGGCTCCGACCAAAAATCAGTCTGGATCGCTAAGCTCGATTTGCGCTGGAACTGCTCCGCTTCAATTAAGCTGTACCAGCCGGGTTGTGTTTCCACAGCGGGATGTAAGCGCTTGTAATTTTCATAGCTTGGAATTTCGGTTTTCGGCACGAATGCAATTTTGCGCAGGGCGACTGATTCCCTTACGCCAACCAGCCTCAGCTTATGCTGGCCTTCCTCCAACCGATAAAGCACAGGCTCTGATGATGCCGAGAATACCGCTGCGGCTTTCTCGCTCCAGCCTTCAAGCTCCTTCTGGGCTGGCCGGATTTGCTGGCCGATTTCATTGCTGTCATACGGATACTTCGAATCCTTCCACAGCCGCTCCAGCTCAATTCGCTCCGATTCGACGAACGGATAACGCCCATCGATTTGCACGCCGCGAACAACGGAAGCATTTCCTCCCTCTAACGGCTTATAGTCAAAATGGAGCTCATACCAACCGCCCGTCGGCACTTCAAACGTCCATTCTACCCAGCCCTGCTCATTTCCCCAGCGCAGTGCTGCCTCGCCTTCCTCGCTGCTAGCCAAAATAGCATCCTCCGCGGCCGCGCTGTACTCGGTCGGCTTAATCTCGATCGTCTTCGCGCCGCTGCTCGCTACATTGGCCTCCGGGTATTGATACATCAGCTTGGCGTAGGGAAGCTGATCCGGCTTGCTCTCAAAGGCAAGCAGTTGCTCGGCGCTTACGGACGTTGCATGCAGAATCGGGTCACTTGCCGTCAACCACCGGATGCCTCCAAATACAAGCGCCACAGCAATCAGGAGACGAAGCGCGATGCCCAGCATCCTCATCCTCTTCATCCTTCTTCTCCCCCGGCTGCCAAGGATACGCCGGATTGCTCATCGAAGAAATGCACCTTGTTCATGTTGAAGCCGATCAGCAGCTTCTCTTCTTTCTCATACATCGTCTCCGGCTCGGTCCTGCCAATAACTGTCTTCTCGCCCAGCTTGACGTAGACGTAAGAGTCGGCACCGGTCACTTCCGTCATTTCGACGACGCAGCGGACGAAGCCGTCCTCCGGCTCATCCTTTTCTTCATTCTCGCGTTTTAGCCATACATGCTCAGGACGAACGCCGAGCACGCAGTTGCGCAGGGATGCGGTTTTCACTGCGAAATGCTCATAATGCCGCTCCGGCACGAGCAGCTTCATCCGTTTGTTTAGAAAGTAATAACGCCCATCTTCCCTTACAAGGCTGCCTTCCAAAAAATTCATCTGAGGCGAGCCAATGAAGCCAGCCACAAACAGATTTGCTGGCTCATCATAAAGCTGGCGCGGCGGTGCCACCTGCTGGATGACGCCATCCTTCATGACGACGATCCGGGTTCCCATCGTCATCGCTTCCACCTGGTCATGGGTGACATAAACCATCGTTCGCTTCAGATCGCTTTGCAGCTTGATGATCTCCGCCCTCGTCTGTGCTCTCAGCTTGGCATCCAGATTCGACAACGGCTCATCCATGAGGAACACTTGCGGCTCCCGGGCAATCGCCCTGCCTAGCGCAACCCGCTGCTTTTGGCCGCCCGAGAGCTGGCTTGGCTTGCGTTCAAGAAGATGAGAAATTTCGAGTATTTTGGCCACGCGGTTGACTCTGAGCTCAATGTCATGCTTGGCCGTCTTGCGAAGCTTTAGACCCAGTGCAATATTTTCAAAAACAGTTAGATTAGGGTACAATGCATAGTTTTGAAATACCATTGCGATATCCCGATCCTTCGGAGAAACATAATTTACGAATTTCTCATCAATATACAAATCCCCTTCGGTAATATCCTCCAGACCGGCCAGCATCCTCAGCGTAGTGGATTTGCCGCAGCCGGAAGGACCGACGAGCACCAGAAATTCGCCCTCCTCAATGGAAAGGTGGAAATCGTTGACCGCCGGACGCGACTCCCCTTTATAGTGCTTGTAGACATGGCTGAACGTAATGCTTCCCACCCTCGTTCACCTCTCATCATGTATTTTCTTCCTCTTGCTACCATTAATGTTAACGCATCCGGCCTGCCGCAAATATGAGGCGATATTTTCTTTTGCAGTCAATATTTAGCCTCTATCTACGCAAAACCATCCACTCTCCCCCCATGAATCGAAAGCGCTTACGCAATAGATGGAAATCGATTCCTTCCGACAGACGATGACATTTGTAAGCTGATGCTCTCGCCGGATTTCAATTTCATAAAAAGCTGATATATCCATTTGAACTTTATCGCAAGAATCCAAAAATTTAACGAGTTCATCTCCGCAAAGGCCTGGGTTTATGTCTATTTACTATCCAATCTGGAATGACATTTTGGAGGCAATTGGATGGGGCGAGGCTGGGATAGATCCAATTTTTAGATCTATTTCGAGCAATTTGGCTAATTCAGGAGAAATAGGTCTATTTTTTAGATCTAAATGACGCTGGAATGGCGTTTTGGAGGCATTTTGGTGGGGAGAGGCTGGGATAGATCTAATTATGCAACTGGAAAACATAGCGGACACCCTAAGTGAAGGTTAATGATAACCGTAAACGGACAGGGTGTCCGACATGAAAAAAAACAATTGTAGCGAAGATTTTAAGAGAAAGATAGTCAGCTACATTCTAGAGCAAAATAAGACAATGCCTCAAATTTCGGAGAAGTCGGGATACCCGCGGGTGTTCTGCATAATTGGAAAGTTCCGTATCATGATGAGTTTCAATCGTAATCTTTTGTTACTCTGGAAAAACTACGGCAGCTTGAGCAGCACCTGCGTGAAATGGAGAGGAAAAACCAGGCTCCACCACTCGGATCGAAGTGCTCAATCTGCCTCGGAAGCGTATCGCACAAGGGTACAACCGTACTGAATGAAAACAAGCATGATTCGCAAGGGCAACTGTTATGATCATGCGTGTATCGAGTCGTTTCATCGTTTGCTGAAGAAAGAGTCGATTTACTGCGCACGTTTCAAAACCAAAGCTTAGACTCAGCAAGTGAGTTTCGACTATATTGAGATCATTTACAACCGTAAAAGTATTCTTGGTTCTTTGGGCGACGTATCCCCGCTCGATTTGAGAGCATGTATGACCAAGCGTCCAATTCATTTACATTTACATGGAGTCCACTTTCTTGACAGAGGCCCACTCTTTAAACACTTTAAGTTCTTTAAGTTCTTCCTGTTTCTTACCCGTCTTCTCATGCGATTTCAACTTAAGAATACCCAGCTCAAATCATGTGCTTGTAGATACGCGATGAATTTCTTCCGATAGCGACTTAGGGAGTCGCCTCTTCCTCCCGATCCGACCAGGAATGCTTGGGCATCCAGCCGAGCACATCCTGCGCTAGCCGGTTGCTGACCACAGCTGTCCTTCCTGGCAATGGGGCACGCAAGTCCGCAACCTCCGGGTAAAAATGGCTCAGCAGCTTCTCCGTGTCCCAATCGCTTAACGTGTCGCTGCTCGTAATATTCAGACAGATGGCCCCGCGATCCTCGACCTGCAGCGAAGCCATGCACGCGCTCACCGCATCGCGGATATCGATATAGCTCCATAAAATGTTCTTAAAGGCCTCCGGCCTGCTCACAGCCAGATGCTTATAATCCTCCGGCTTCGTAATCATCGAGAACCGCAGCGAAATGACCTGCATGCCGTTCCTCCGGTCGAACATGGCAGCTGTCAGCTCATTGACCACCTTGGATAAGCCGTAACATTCCTGCGGCTGCTGCGGATGATCCTCATCGAGCGGCAAATAATCCGGCGAGAAAGGCGTCGGCGCCCAAGCAAAGCCATAGGAAGACTCGCTTGAGCCCATCACCACCTTGCGAATGCCAAGGATCGAAGCCGCTTCCAAAATGTGATAACCTGCGGCTGTATTATTGGTAAATATTTGCGGATACGTATAGACAAGCGGCGCTGGAATAGCCGCCAAATGAATGATGGCATCCGCGCCGTGGAGAGCCGATACCACTTGGCCAAAATCATTCAGGTCGACGGTCACTTGCCTGCAGCGAAGCTTCGTGGAGCGCTGATTATCCAGCGATACTACCTGATAGCCCTGCTGCTGAAGGGTGTGGATGAGCTGCGTGCCCAGCTTGCCGCTGCCGCCAGTTACTGCAATTGTATGCATAGGGTTGTCCCTCCGTTTCTGTTTCTTTATGGACGCACTAGCGTTCCGTCTGCTTTCCGGTCAAGGTGATAGGGATTGTGGTAAGCACCACGATTCCAGTTCTCTCCGATTAGCAGCTGCGCTTTGAGTTCATCTAGCTCGATACCTAGTCCCGGCTTGCTTGAGGGATACAAATAACCGCCCTTGCGGACAATATGCCCTTCAAAAGCATCCAGCTCCTCCGGCCGGAAATGGTTCACTTCCTGTATGCCGAAATTCCAAATCGCCATGTCCAAATGAACGGCTGCGGCTTGGTTCACAGGATCGTTTTCCCCTCCTTCCTGCCATGCGGTACGTACGCCAAATGCCTCGCACAGCGCCGCAATTTTGCGGCAGGCGCTTATGCCTCCCGCCTTGGAGACGCGGACCCGGATGAAATCGATCAACCGCTCCTTGACTAGCTCCGTCCATTCCTGCGGATTGACGAACAGCTCGCCCACCGCTTGCGGCGTCGCGCTTTGCTGGCGCAAATGCCGATACCAGCCAATCTGCTCCGGCGCAAGCGCATCCTCCAGAAAAAACAAACCATAAGGCTCAACCCGCTTGGCAAGCTGCACCGCATTGATCGGGGAGAGATGCTCATGAACATCATGCGTAAATTGGATCCCCATGCCAAACGCTACCCGCAGCTTCTCGAACATGTCCGGAATCGCATTCAAATACGCCTGTTCGTCAAAGATCGGGCCCCGTGACCAGGGGTTCAAGGGGAGATTCGCCTTACTGTTATCAATGAATCCGCCACCGCCATATCCGCCCATTTGTACACGGATGACGGTATAGCCTTCCTCCATATATCGCTGCACATCTTCTTTCAGCTCACCGATGTCGGCTCCCCCCGCATGTCCGTAACACGGTACGGCAGCACGACTCGCGCCTCCTAACAGCTGATACACAGGCAAACTGGCTTCCTTGCCCTTAATATCCCATAATGCCATATCAATGCCGCCGATTGCGGTATGCAAAATCGCGCCGTTTCGCCAGTATCCGCTCATATACATCGTTTGCCAAAGGTCTTCTATATTCGCAGCATCCTTGCCAATCAGCAGCGGTGCCAGCAATTGCTCAATCACTTGTACAACAGCCTCCGGGTTGTAAATATCCGAAGCGGAGCCTAACCCGTAAAGACCATCTTGATCTGTAAGTACCTTCACAATCGTCCACGCTCCGTTTTTCCGCGTACGGATACACTGGATTCCCGTAATTTTTGCCATGCTTTCACCATCCCTTTGTTATGTCACGAATAGTTTAAGCCTATCTCGCGGCGTTCGATATGAGGCATCCTTGGCTTTTCTATCCTATGATTAGCCTCTTTAAGCTTCTTGCCATCAATCAGAAGCGATCAAAGCCTATTCACGCAAAAAAGAAAGCTTCCTGGCACTTTCGTACTGGAAGCTTTCTTTATCGCTTTGCCGCCTACCATGATTTCACATTCATAGTTTGCTATACTAAAGGCTAGACTGTCCCGTCCTTCTTTTTTGGAATGGGACGATTAAAGAATGGGAGAAGATGACATGGAAGTCAACATCATCACATTGCCAATGTTTCATATTGTCGGATATAAGCTGGAAGCTACTATTGCTGAGTTTGAAGCTGGTGTCGGCAAGCAAAGCTACCGTACTTTAATGAAAAGAAAAGAGGAAATTCAATACCGGAAAAGTGAACGTGTCATTTTAATGCAGATCTATCCGATGAATGCCGATTTTAACCCACAAGTTGATAAGTTTATTAATATTATCGGCTATGAGGCGGATACGCTCAGCACTGTTCCTTCCGATATGATCAGCCACACGGTCCCCGAGAATAAATATGCTGCCTACACACATCAGGGACCGGAATCTGAACTGACGAGCTCCTATAACTATCTATATAGCCAATGGATGAGTGAAACGGGCAATGCACCAAAGGATTATGATTTCGAAATATGGGATGAACGCTACAAACCGGAAAGCTTCACAAATGAAATTGATTTATTTATCGCTATACAATAAACAGTCCCTTTGCTAGCCTTATTGCAAATTTGTAAAGCCCGTATTCTCGATCGTCGCTTGCACTTGAAAGTCGAGCTTTAGCTTTGGATAATATTGCGTGCGCCAATCCTTCAACTGGGTCCTTGGTATTAAATTGCGAAAATATTGTCCTGTACCTAAAATATCAGCCCCGCTCCCTTGAAGCTTGACAAACATTTGATCAAATCTAGACTTCAGCATCACCTCAATCTCCTTCTTGATTTCATCGCTTGTCGGATGTCCCTTTGTTTCCTGGATGACAACCTTTAATTTAATTTTGCTTTTCAAATAAGGTTTTCCATCGATCATTGTGCCTTTGTGACGAATGGAATTGCTTGTAATGAGCACGCTCGCGTGATCCATCACTTCAATTTTCCCCTGTGTGCTCTCACCGTTAAAAGCATTGAACAGCAAGGTCTCGTCGGAATCGATTTGAGCAACCATTTTACCGTTTTTAATGACGCCCGAGCCCTCATGCTGTACAACGGTTGAAGCGCCAGAGCGAATGACCGGAATGGCGACATCCCGTGTATAGGAGTGAATGCTGCGATAGACCTCCCACACCCGCGTTAAAGCAATTTGCGGATTCCAGCCTGCATTTTTTTCGAAGAAATCATATAACGTCGTGCCCTTCGGCTCCATCTTCTTCTTTACTTTTATGAAAAACTGCTCCAAGTCCTCATCACAAATAGATACAAGCGTCTTTGGAGACACATCCCGCCCCCTCATAAAATCCGCAATCGAATCATCTACTCCCGATTGAGCATACTTTTTATCGAGCAATATTAGCTTCACGTGAAGCAGATCCACGTGATCCTCCAGATTGGCGCTGATTTTATCGACTGCATGATTAATCGTGCTGCCTGATCCCGTAACGATTTTGATTAACGTATGATTTTGGATTGGCTCCGGGATTTGAAGAAAAATTTTATACTCACTATCCTTTTTCGACACACCCATCACAACCGGCAGCACACGATGGTTAATATCCGTATTGTCCCAGCACCCGCATAACGCGACCACAAGACTTAGAGCAAGCAGCGATTTACCTATTTTCAACTTTCTGCCTCCTTCCTGAGCGAAGACCAATAATCAGAATAGAAAACGGAATGGCAAACAGCGTAAAAAAACGGAAGCTGACATTCCAACTGAACAGCATTTGAACGTCCTGCCAGCTAGAAATCGACAAGCAAGCAGCGAAAATCAGAGTCGATACAATGAGGATGAGGTAACTCGGCTTGGCTTTTGGCATGGCTCTTTTCAAAATCCGGCTGACCTCCCATAGCAGCAAAGAAATAAATAACATAGCGAAGGTGATCAGACTCAGCAACAAAAACATCGTGACCCGGTCAAACATTAGCCAGTTGATATGTACCGTGCTCACCAGGACAACAAATGGGAAATTGAACGTAGATGCGGTAGCCTGTCCGAACGTAAGAATCGGCAGATAGACGGAAAGGATAAAAAAAGGCACGAGTGCCGCGAGCGCCAGCATCATTTTGGAGCGGCTATAGGTGAAATAAGGCGTGATGAAGCCCAGAAACAGAAAACTTCCCGCAAACGCAGAAAAACTATGGATATACCCTGGTTGCCAAAGGAACGAAAAATTTTTGGTCAAGAGCGGAAATACATAGTGGAAATCCACATTTTGAAAGGAGATAACGAAGGTAAATAATATCAATGGAAGAAATAGGAAAGCGAGAAGCACACCTGTCCGGAAAATAGCGCCTATACCATTCATTGCCATATACGTGGATATAGAAATGAATAGGCCCGATATCGCCCAAACGGGCGTATTTTCCAAAAAAACAAGGGAAATCACTTCTGAGAATCCCCGCACCGTAATGATATTGACCAACAGTAAAAAAATAACCAGAGGACATAAAAAAACAAAAGCTGCCCACTTGCCCACGCCCAAATAAATACTGATGATGTCCTGCTTAGGAAAATAACTCAGTCCCTTCATATAAGCCCAGACGACCAGTATATTAACAAGCATCCCTATGACAATGGGAATCCAGTGCCCCTCCGTCGCACTGGAGATGATATTGCCCGGATAAAAGAAAAACATAAAGCCGAGCTGCGTCAGGCAGTATACCAGCACAACATGATTGCTTTTATCCATTTTCGGTTTCACCCTTTTTCATATTGAAATTCAAATATGAAATGCCAAACGTATTAATGCTTGCAAGGTAGGCGCTGAGTATGACTAAGCCTGCAAGCAGACCAAGAACGCCGTAAATCGAACACAGAATGACGAGCAAATATTTGAACAAACGGATCGAAAGCGAATTTTGGAATCCAACCACCGTGGAATTCGCTATCGTCGTAGCGGCAAGCACGATAATGAGCAAATTGCTTACCAGCCTTGCCGTTACGACGGCTTGACCCAGAATAATTCCGCCTACCATCGTAATCGTCGGACCGATGCTTCTGGGAAGTCTCGTACTCGCTTCGATAATAAGCTCCAATATGACGAGCATAAATATTATTTCCACGATCGCCGGGTAAGGCACGCCTTCGCGGCTTTGGGCAATCGTCAGAGCCAGCTCGATTCGCAGCACTTCGGGATTAACCGCAACAAGCGCCACATAGAGACCTGGAGCAAGCAGTGTAGTAAGCACACCAATTACTCGCAATATTCGGATCGCATACATGATGGGGAGAGGGAAATTACGGTCATTATCAAGCGAGAACATATCCCATAGCAGATTGGGCAAAATGAGCGCGAATGGCAAGCGGTCAACAAACAAAATGACCTTCCCTTTCTTTAAGGCATTCGCCGCCTCTTGCGGCAATTCCGTCGTATAAAATTTCGGTATGGCCGACCAAGAGGAGAAACCCATGGCTTTGGAAAGATTCTGCAGATTATTAATTTCATATTCGCTGCTGCTTTCAATTTGTTTTATAATTTTTTCCACTAACTCCGGCTCAACATGGCAATTATCGTAGATCAATGACAATTTTTTAAGCTGCTCACTGCCTGTTAAAAATGTTTTTACACGAACATGCTTGGATATGCTTTGTTTTCTGACGATGCCGATATTCGTATCAATATCCTCGTTGAACGAACTCATCGATCCTTGCAGGACGTTCTCATTCGTAGGTGATTCCACTGCCCGGCTCAATACATTGGGGATCGGTTCAACAACCACATAACGCTGCTGACCCTCAAATAATAGGATGAGCTTGCCGCCTATGAACAAGGTTACCATTTCTTCTAAGTCAAACTCTCTGATATCTCCGAATACCGCCATGAGTTCAGTAATATCACTTACACTCTCCGATAGACTCTCCCTATTTTTGCGAAGCGTGATTTTCGTCCTCGTCAAATCAATCAAAGTCACAAAGCCCATCATCACGAACGGAGTGCCTAGTATTTGATCGGGCAGGATAAAAAAATCATCATTCCCGCCCATCCTTTCTTCTAATTCCTTCATATAAGATTCCATCTGTCGCTGCCCCTTATGTACAAAATATTCCTCTTACGATTCTCCCCTCCTTGCTGCTTTATATACGCAAAAAGGAGTACCCTCTCAGTTGGGTACTCCTTTCGAAGTTAATAGGATTCTAAATATAGATGGAACACATCCTGCTAATTAGCTACGTATAGCGACAAGATTTCATTTAACAGGATTTCCTCCCGTTAATCTACGAACATTCCAGCATATGCGCTGAATTCACTCAAATCAACAGAGTGATTTCCATATAATGATACTTTTTTTCTTTAAAAACCTCTGATTTAACGGTACTTTTTCAAGCTAAGCTCAAAATTCAATTCCGTGTAATTCGAGATTTAAGCATTGACGAAATTAAGCGTCACTAGCTTTACATAAACCATAGTGGACTTTTCGTTTGATAGTTCAGATATATACTTCAAGGTAGAAAATCCAAAATGTTGGCACCAATTGGAGTTAAATTGTACTTTCTGCAGCGGCACTTCCACACGGTAACACAGGCAGATCAAAGTAACACAAAACCATCAACAATACCCGTGCTGCGCTACATTTCCTGCATTATGCTATCTCCACGGCTGTTTTACATTTGGAGTACGGAGGAATGGCTAACGGAATATGACGTGGAAATACAACTTGGTAAAATCGACACGCGCAACAAAGCCGCCTAGGAATACGTTCCCAGCCGGCCTTGGTCTTTGTTTTTGTTAAATAAATGATCACCTCAACCTTTGTGTTACCGTCATCATGGCACGGCCATGAAGCCTATCCTTGACGGCCGACGGCCATTCGTCCCATGCACCGTACTCCGCCAGCAGAGCAAATGCCCACCTGTCTATGCCAAAGGCAACGCAGCCCGATGACCATGGCAACCCCCCGGGACCTTTGACGTCAAACGGCTTGCAAAGCGAGTCTCCCATATGGTTAAAAGAGGCGATGGAAAACGTGCTGCGGGCCGGCGTTTCCACCAGCAATTCGTATTTCATCGACGCCATCTTCTGATGTTGGATTTTAAGCGCGTCTTCCGAGAAGTAGAAAGGATCATTCGCCGTCGTCAAGCTTCCGTGCAAGCCTAGCTCGATAAACAACGACCAAATTCCCTGCATCCACCAGCCTCGTTCTTCCTCCACGAAATCCGCGTCTCCGACGAATACGACTTCCCTCATGCCGAATTCGGTTAACCGATGGTTGCCCACCCTCCACTCCGCCTCGTGACGGAAGCAATTGCCCATAGCGGTAAGCCGCACAGGCCCGTCCAGCACTCGCCCAGACAATTCGGCATAACAGTGAAAGCATACCGCCGGCGCCAAGGCGTGCCGGCTTTGCCTTGCAAGCGCTGCGGGGTCTGCGGCCGTTTTAACCTGCCTGAGTGTGTCATATCGGTGGGGGAACTCGCTAACGACGAACAGATTTTGCGGGAAAGAGCGGATATACCCGCATTTCTCCAGCGTGTCGAGCCGAATCATGGAAGGATATCGGCGCAGTGCCGCCCCCCTATGGACGGCCATATCTTCGAACAGCCGATCGAGCAGCCCGATCAACTTAACCGCATAATCCCGCTTGACGCTTCCGTCCGCCGCGTAAGCTTGCTGCAGTGCTTTCTCGCGATCATCATCGTAGTCCCCTTCCGAAATACCCGATCTTTCGGGAGTTTGCTTAATCGTCCTGCTTCCAAGCGTGCGGATCACTCGTTCCTCAGCGATCATCGCTTCTGCTGTCGCTGTAATCTCCTCGCACGACTCCATGCTTACGGGCTCAATGACAACTTCCATCATTTCGGAATTCCAGTCGCAGCTCCTGATGCCCTCAACGCTGTATGCCAGCTTGGACATCAGCGATTCTGCCTGGTTTGCGGTCAGTATGCCCTTGCAGGACAACCGAATTTTCTCCACTAAAAGCGCCTCCCTTATCATACATGGGACGATGATGCGTCCCTGCTATGGCCTTCTTCAACAGTTCCTTCTCCAGACTTGCCCCATCGGACAATAGCGAGGATACCTTCGCGATGCTCCTCTTGTCTCCGCTCACTGAATATTTGAGCAGCAGGCCTACCGCGATCCCATGCGCTCTCTCAACCTCGGCATAAGTCGATTCGAGCGAAGCGTCCCGTAGGAAATCGTGCTCAAGCATGAAGCGGAGTCTTCTGCGCATGAGTTTTTTGTGCTCCCACAAAATATGCAGCAAGCGGATATCTACCACGTCCCGCCCCTGCTCAAGCCCTTGCAAATATTCCTGAATACGGTCATACACCTTGATCCCGTACGTATTTTCCAAGCATAAGTAAGAGGGCGGCTTCCATCCCCTGACATAACGGTCCATCGCGTCCACGGCGGACAACGAATCGAAGGCCGTATTTCGTTCATACTGAAAATAAGTTTTCGGCTTAAAGGACACCGACATCACGCGCTGGTCAAACCAATCGCTGTCCGGGTCGGCTGCCGCGTAAGCAGCCTCCATCTCGGCGAAGGAGCAGATCGTCTCGACATATCTCCCTCTCCGCAAATTGTCCGCAATATGCAGCGTTCCCGCTGCCTTATCGTAGCCGTAAATGAACATGTCATGATTGTGCGCCTGCCTGCCGTAAGCATCGGATTCCCGAATCTGTGACTGATCGGCCAAAAAGTAAACGTACTGCCCCATATCAATGGCCTCGATCGCGAATTGGACGATGCTTCCTTGCCATTTTTGCGCTACGATGTCCCGGTGCATGAATTGAAATTGAAGCCATGGACAGTCGAACAAAAGCGGGTCAAAGAAGCTGTCCTGTTTGTTGGTATAGTCGATCTTGCGGAGCGACCCGAAATAAACGAGTTGAATAAAGTTGTTGTACACCCACGGGAGCGTCTCCTCCCGGTTGCCGATCATGCAGAATAAATGGGCGATGTTGGGATACGTCTTGTAATCGTGGTCGTGCATGGGCAGCCGTTTCGTTGTCATGACGTCATCCTCCTTCTGTGGATTGTCCTAACGAACTCCTCTTGCCTAGACCGCTTAGGCCATCTTTCTGGCAATGCTTGCAGCAAACTGATCGATGGTGGCGAAATAATCGATGATCAGCTCGTCATCATCGAACGCAATATCAAAGTGTTGTTCGATGTGGACAAGCAGTTGAATCATGCGAAGCGAATCCACGCCCATATCGCGAATCTGGGCATAGATATCTGCATCGAATTCCAGAACCGGATTTCCGGTCATTTCCGCTATCATCTTCTTTAAATATTGAACCGTATCGCTACTCGCAGCATGAATGGACATGGGGCACACTCCCGTCTATTATTTGTTTCCTCCGCCTCACTCTTTTTAGCTATAATAGCTATATCTGGAATCCGCAGCTAAGTGCCGGCCTCATGATGTTGGTTAAGGGGGATAATTCATGTTAGAATGGCAGATTTCCCGGTTAATTCCGCTAAGCTTCGACCGCTTCCAAAATATATCCTGGGATGAGTGGATAAGCTCCAGTTTTCAACTGCTGTGGTCGCCGCAGCAAAGCTTCACATGCAATGTAGGCCATTCCATACAGAGCCTGGCACCTGGTCAGCCGCTTCTGATCGCGCCGCTGCAGACCGTCAGGCTCAACTCAGGCGAATCTCCTGCAATTCAAGCGGCCGCCTTCCAATTCCCTTCTCTTCTTGAATTAGACAGCTTCCCTCCATCGCTGAAGGGTCACATTAATTCAATTAGCAAGCAACTGTTATTACAGCTCCAAGCCTATCAACTGCCTATGGAGGCAGTTGATAGCGTCGCGCGCATTCATATCAGCAGCCTGCTGTTCTCCTTGCTGATGGAGAGCCTTCTTCTGCCGGACATCCAGTCCGCTCTACCTCAGGCAGAGGAAATACGAGAGTCCCCAGCCCAGTCGTCCAAAGCGCATAAGCGCAAAAAAAGCAGTCTGCCCATCGTCTATGCTGTCCGGTATATGCGCAAGCATCTGGACAATCCCGATCTCTCGCTTCAGGAGATCGCCAGCGCGATCGGATATAATCCAAACTACTTTTGTCAGGAATTCAGTCATATTTTCGGTGTGTCCCCTATCCGGCATCTGAACGAGCTGCGGGTTAGCAAGGCGCTTCATTATTTGGAGAATACGGACACTCCAGTCAAACAGATCTGCGAGCACGTCGGCATCCGTAACCCCGGAAATTTCACAGGCATGATCAAAAACCGACTGGGCATGACCCCCATAGAATACCGAAGACGATATCGGACGAAGACGATGGATGTATGAGACAAATGGTGCTCCTTGTTACCCACCTAAGCGGCCTGACGCGGGAATGAACGCAGGAAAACAAGGTTGTCCCTTGCCCTTGATCCATGCCATCTCTTCGGACAAATAGCGGTAGGGATCGCTTCCGAACCATTCCAAAGACAAGGAAGCTAGCTGCTCCCTGTCCCGGAGCAGCGAAAATATGGCATCATAGTCGACCGCGCCTTCCGCCAGCGGAACCATGCCTTCCCGCCTCCCTCCAGGGGCATACACGTTGTCCGGAGAGAAGACGTCAAGCTCGTGGCGACTCCGTACGTTCTTGCAGTGGTAGTGCATCGTCCATGGCGATAGTCGCTGATACGCGCTCGCGATATCATCGCCCGCTTCCCACAGGTGCAGGAAATCCAGGTTCACGCCCAGCATGGGATGATTAACCTCCCTAATCAACCGCAGCGTAGACGCTAAATTGTCTGCCAGTGTGCCGGGATGCGTCTCGATGACGGTGCGAATGCCGTGCTTCCACGCCAGTCCCGCCATCTCCCGCAGCCTGCCGACCGCTAGCAGCCAGTCCTCATCCCGCGATTGGCTACTAGACTTGTGACCGGCAAAAATCCGGATCTTGTCGCTTTCAAACATTCGTGCCAGCGCGATCAGATCTCTCCATTGACGCCAAGCTTTGGCGTCATGAAGCTCCTCCGGCTCGGCAAGCAATGGCACGTAACCGCTGATCATGGCAACCTTGAGCCCCCTTCGCCGCATGCCGAGCACGGCACGGGCCGCCTGCATCGGCATGCGGCGGGCCATGGCCGCGGCATGCGCGCCCCACAGCTCAATGCCCGCGAAGCCGTTAAGCGCCGCGAAGTCCAGCAGCTCCGGGAATGAGACCAGCTCATGCCGGAACGAAATGGAGCATAGATGAATGTTCATCACTCAGCCCCACCTCTCGCCGCCAAATATTCGAGAAGCTCCAGCTCTGCAAGCCGGGCTCCCTCCAGCTTGCGCAGCAGTCCTTCCCGGAGGTCCCCTGCCGGCCGGCGTTTCCCAAGCTTCGCCAGCAGCAGGTTAACGTTCATCCAGCCCCGCCTCACATCTTCCGCTCTTCGGGCGCCTTCTTCCGCTTCCCATTCCGAATATGATCCAAGCTCCCGATAGCTTTGCCATACGAGGCCTCGCATCCGGATCATGGCGGAGAGCGCGATCATGTTCTGCTCCGCCCACGTTCTGCGCCGTTCTTCTTCCCAATCGGCACTGGCTGTAACATCGGCGCAGAAGAGTTGGAAAGCTCTGCCCGCTTCCCTCCGATAACCGTTCAGAATCGCAGCCGACTCCTTGCGCAGTGATACCTCTCGAGAGGGCCGGCTGTAAGCAGCGTCCCAAGCCAGCTTGCAATACACCAGCTCATTCCTCCTCACGCTGGCTACCGAGAGCTCCGCCGCTGTCATCTCTCCTGCATAGCCAGCTACCGGGTCCACGACCTCATAACGGCCCTCCTCTTCTCTGTCAACCCGTCTATGGAGCAGAATGCTATGGTAGAAGCCGGCCGACTCGAACCCCAGCATGGACCTCGGGAAAAAACGCAGCTTGGAGGCTCTGCATAATACGATCGCCATTCCGCCTTCATCGAGCAGCGAGCTGACCGCCTCGGCGCTCCCCGAAGTCAGGTAGAAGCGGATACCGTATTCGAACTGCAAATCAATCCACTTCATGTTCCGAACGGACATCAGCATGCCGTCATAATATCCGATATGCCAGTATCCCAGCAGAAAATAGCGTGGATCGCCGCCGGAAAGCGATAGCGCCGCTACGATGCATGATGCCGTGCATTCCAGCGCGGCTAACCCAGCCGGGCTTTCGGGACGATAAACGTCTGTAACCATGTCCGTCTTCCTCCTCCTCAATAGTTAGATTAAACGAGATTACGAAATCAGGACACATGGCTGACGAAGGGATGGCACTTCCCGCTGACGGGATGAGCCTGAATCTCTTCTACATGCTCCACGACGATCTGCAATTCGTCTGCCAGAAGCACCTTCTTAAGCAAATTCGCAAGCTTGTCCGCCGCTTCTCCCAGCTCCGCGTCGCTGCTTTGGCTACCTGCAATACGGAGCCGGAATTCATAATGCGACTCCTGAACGAGTTGGAACTGCCTGACGCCAATATCTGTCGCCAGCCACTTGTAGAACCCATCAAGATAACGCAGTACGGCGGACTGAACTTCTCTGCCGGGAAGCTTGATGGAAGATTGCCGGAATGGCATCAGCGTAAGGATCGGCACGTCGGAGCCTTCGTCACGTCTAACTCTCCCCATGTCCCCCGTCCTGTAGCGCAGGAAGGGCAAGCTGTTCATGACGAAGGAAGTCACAACCAGCTCCCCTGTCTCGCCTTCGGGGACGGGCTGCAGCGTGATCGGGTCCAGCACCTCCACATATACGAGCGATTCGTCGATGCGAAGCACACCGTCCATGCCCGCGAAGGCGATAAGCCATATTTCCTCCATGCCGTAATAGTCCAGCATTGGCACACCGAAGACGCGCTCGATCTCTTTGCGTTGTCCCGGCTGCGAGTATTCACCCCAGTTCTGCAAGGCGACGAGCGAGTCAGCTATCGGCAACCCGTTTCTTTCCACATGCATGGCAAGCTCGTACAGCCCAGAGCAGCGCCCCTGAATCAGATGCGGCTTTTCCTGCATCATCCGGTTGCCGTACAGCGTCACCATTCTGCGGTCCGCTAGCAAGGCATTGCCCAGGAGCAGCATACGGCCGTTTGTCGGCACGCCTGCACGCCGCCTGCTCCGCTGAATCGCGAGCCCCAGCGCCCGCTGCTCCTCCCGCGTCTTCACGCAGCGGAACGGCGTGCCCGTGCTGCCCGAGGTATGGGAGACGATCAGCGGTTCCTGGGAGGGAAGCTCAAGCAGCACCCGATTGGCGTTAATCGTCGCCTTGTCCATAATGGGCAGATCGCGGAAGGATGCACCAGCACCTTGAAACCGCCGATAAAATGGATATTGCATGGCCGCCGTCGCCGCGGCCCGCTCCAGTCGTTCTGGTATCGTACTTCCTGTCATGAAGCAGCCTTCTCGCGAACGAAAGTGACAACGGATTCCACCGTGCTGAACACATGCGGCTGCAGGTCCTCGGCATCGGTTTCGAAGCCGAACCTCTGCTCCAGCAGCGTAAGCAGCTCCAGCACATGCAGCGAATCCAAATACAGATCGTTTAGCAGCGAATGCTCCAACCGGATGTCCTCCGGCCGCTGTCTCAGCAGCCCCGCCATAATGTCAATGACCATCAATTGCAACGGAGCTCTCTCTTCTTCCATGATCATCGTACCCCTCCTCAACTTTTGCTTGAATTGTTCTCCGGTCCAGCTTGCCTGTCTTCGTTCGTGGCAGCGCCGGGACGATTATAATGTCCCGGGGTCTTCCTGCCGCGGGAAGCCGTTCCCGGCAATACTCGAGCAGCTCTGTCACGGCTTTGGCATCGTTATAAGCGGAGCCCCCCTCTTCTAGGACAACAAATGCGACGGGTCGGCTTCCCGTTGCCGCATCCTTCATGCCCGCCGCGGCAGCCTCGGCCACAGCGGCATGCGACAGCAGAACATTCTCCAGCGTTTCCGGATGGAACAAGTGCCCTGCTACGTTGAACGCATAGTCCGATCGGCCGGTCAAATACAGATAGCCATCCTCATCCAGCCATCCCTCGTCCTTCGTCCGCAATCCAAGCGGCGTCAACGCCTCTGCCGTACGCTTCTCGTCGTTATAGTAACCCAGCATCACGTTATCGCCCCTGACAACGACCTCCCCCGTCTCGCCCGGCGGACAAGGCTGACCGTTATGGTAAATCGCAAGCTCAACGCCGGGCACGGCCTTCCCCGCCGAACCGGGCTTGACCGTAAGGCAGCGCGAAGGCAAATACGTCACGCGCGGCGATGCTTCCGTCAGACCGTAGCATGGCATGATGTCTGTGGCTGGCAGCCTGCTCTGCATGAGCAGCAGTATATCGGGCGGCATCGCCGCACCGACGACAATCAGCTTCCGCAGGCTTTGAAAATCCTCTGCCTGCCACTTGACGGATTTAGCAAGCGGCAGCATGACAGCAGGTACGGTACATAGAAACGTAGGCCGATACTCTCGGATCGCGGAAATAAGCTGCAACGGGTGGGTCAAGCCTGGCGCGAGAGCGATGTTCATTCCCGCATGAAGCGCAAGCAGCCATTCGCCCGTTACCGTCGAGCAGTAGCCCAGCGACTTCATAATGAGCACGCTGTCGCTTCCGCCTAACTCCAAACTCTGCTTAATGGACACAACATTAGACCAAATATTGCGCAAGCTCAGCATTATGCCCTTAGGCCTACCTGTGGAGCCCGAGCTCATGAAGATAAACGCCGTATCATGCGGCGGTACATACTGCCGTGTTCGTTCTGGAAGCTCGCGTGCCCTGTCTTGCATCGCGGTATTCCAAACCTCGCCCGTCTCGCCATCCATAAGCAGCGCTCCGTGTCCCGCAAGCACGGCCCAACCTTCTGACAGCCGCGAAGCCGAGAGCAGCGACGAGCTATAGAAGAAAAGCTCGGCCTCCAGATCGGCCAATATCGCTGGTATTTCCGCAATAGCAGAAGCGGTATGCAGCGGGACCGGTATGCCGTCTGCCAGCGCGACGGCCATAATGGCACGGAAGCACGCAGGGGAAGACGTCATCCAGATCGGCGCGATAAACCGCGGCCGAAGCTTCAGGCATCGAAGACGCTCCGCCATAAGTAGCGCCTCCCGGTAAAGCTCGTCGAAGCCCTTATATCGGCGTTCACCATCCCTATCGTAGAACATGCCGCGATCCGGCCTGGCGGTATCCTGCAGCCACTTCGCAAACGAAATCGGTATCGCGCTCATGCAGGCATCTCCCTCTTGGACAACTCAAGTGTCAAATCCGAAGGCACTGTCTCGCCTTCAAGCTCCTCCGCTTCCGAGATACGGCTTTGGCGGCTAAGTATCGCAAGGTAAGGTGCGCTTCCGCGCTTCAACAATTCGGCATGGCTGCCCTTATCCGTCACTTCCCCCGCTTCCATTACGTAGATCATGTCGGCTTCTTCCACGGTTTGAAGCCTGTGCGTGGACATCAGCGTCGTTTTCCCTTTCATCAGCTCGGCCAAAGCCTGCAATACCTGTCCCTCCGTCCCTCGATCAAGCGCCGAGGTTGGCTCGTCCAAGATTAGTACCTCTGGCTGTTGCAAGAATACTCTGGCGATGGCGACCCGCTGCCGCTGTCCACCCGACAATCCGTCGCCCCGATGGCCTAATAACGTAGTCAGCCCAACAGGTTGGCTGTCAATCCAGGAGCCTAAGTCCGCCTTTCTGGCAGCCTCGTAAATCTCCTCATCCGTTGCATCCAACCGTCCGATCGCGATATTATCGCGGATACTGCCCGCGAACAGAAAGCTCTCCTGGAACACTACCCCGATACGACGATTAAGAAATTCTCTTGACCATGCGGTATGCGGCACGCCTCCGAGCCGGATGACGCCGGTCTCTACCGGCATGAAGCCGAGGATCGCGCGGAATAATGTGCTTTTGCCCGAACCGCTTCTTCCGACAAACGCGGCCGTCTGCCCCTCCTTCAGAGCGAAGTCGACACCGTCCAATATTGTCTGTCCTCCGCCTAGTACCGTCAGACCCTCACCCTCGACAGTTGGCAGCCAAGACTGTCCCTTCTCTTCTGCCGCAGCGCCTTCGCGGGGCAACGGCTCCTCTGGCGAGCAGAGAAATTCCTCGATTCGCTTCATGGCCACTTCCCCGCCCTGGAGCTCCCCCACGAAATGGTTCATGGCCTGCACGGGGGCAAGCGCATTGTTTAAATATTGAACCAAAGCGACGAGCATGCCAATCGTCATCGTCCCGTCCATTACCCTGCCGGAGCCGAAGCCGTAGACCAATACGACGATGCCGCTTACCGCGAGCGAGCCTGCATGAGCTGACAGCACCCGGTACAGCGTATCTTTTACGCTTGCTCCCACCAGATTGCGATAGCGGGCTTCGTTCCGTTCCTGCTCCCATCGTTCCAGCCCGTGAATGCGAATCTCCCGAGAGCCCTCTATGCTCTCGTACAAATACGTGCCGATCTCCTCGTTGTGCGCCCTGACCGCGCCCGTATGGCGCATAATAAGCGAACGGAACATCCGGGGAATCGCCAGCAGAATGGGGATAACCGCGAGTGCCGCTAGCGCAAGCTGCCAATCCAGGTAGAAAATGACCGCAAGCGCGAACAACAGCGTGTACCACTGGGAGAGCAGCTCCTTGACCACATGGTTCAAAAAGTTGCCCATCGTCGCGGTGTCCATGCCCATTAACGCGGAATATTTGCCCGCGCCATGCCGTTCAATCTCAGCCATTGGCAATCGGCGAAGATGTGCCAGAATGACTTCCCGCAGGTCCAGCGTATGCCGGATGCCCAAGTATCGGAACATGGCGGCTTGCACGGTCCCGAGCAGCATGGAGCCAATCGCGAGTCCTCCCGAAGTGAGCAGCAGCGGCGCAAGCAGCTCCTTTTCGCCCCCCGTCAATACCCGATCGATCAGTACCAAGAACAGGTAAGGCTGCACAAGCTGACAGGTTAAGCTCAACAAGGCACAAGCATATGCGGCCGCCGTGAGTGGCCAACGAATCCGGACATAAGGCGTCAGACGCATAAACAATCTAATGCTCTGCATAAGCAGTCCTCCCCGCATAATGGCTTGCAATCGGTTTGACGAGCGGCATCCATTCCGTAAGCGGCGTTTCAGATGGAGAAGTTACAATTCGTAGCAGTGACTGCCCATGGAATGGCAGCTGCTGCAAATGCTCCAATCGGTACAGCTTCGCCTGCTGCGGCAGGCTTTGTCCCATCGTCGCGACGACGTTCATCTGCTCCGGTTCGATGATTGCCGATCCCGCGGCGAGCTCGATCTCACGGACGACTGCTGAGAATATGTCCCGGTTATCGTACCTTTCCGCCGATGTCGCAGCCTGCCGGGACATGCGCGTCCGCAAGCCGTCGTCCATAAGCAGCGTTAGGACTGCTTTCGACGCCTGGCACTCGTCCACGACAGGGTATGGCCCATCCCATTCGCAAGGAACGAGCAAGCCGTCCTCTCCGTCGTTCACCACGTCGCGGAATCCATTCCAGCCTGCGCACACGGCCGGTACCCCCCAAGCTTTCGCTTCCAACAGGTTGTAGCCGAACGTCTCTCCGGGATCAGTCGAGACGTTGACGAGCAGATCGGATTCCGCGAACAAAGCCTCCTTTACTTCCCCTTCAACAGCGTTTGCGAAGATAACGTGACGGTCTAATTCAAGGCTCGCGACCAACTCCCTGATCAACGCTTCGTAACCCTCGATTTGCGCCTTATCCCTACCTGTATACTCCCCAGCGACGGTAAGACTGGCATCCGGCAATACGTCCAGCACAGCAGCGAACATCCGCAGCAGCAGCTCGATGTTTTTTACGTCCTCCAACCGGCCGATGGACAGCAGCCTTCGCCCGTTTCTTCGTCCGAGTGCCTCCTCTACCTCACGCCAGGCTCTTGATTCTATAGCCAGCGGTATAACCTTGGCCAGCTCGTAACGAGGAGAGATTCGGCACAATGCATCTTTGCTGCTCGGCGTAGAGCATAGCAGAACGTCCCGTTCACTCAGGAACGGGGCAATGGCCAGCCATTGCCGCAGCCAATGCTCGGATGCCACCGAATGTGCGATAAACAAAAAGCCGAGATCGATGCCGCCCGCTGCCCTGCCCATAAACAGGTAGGGGGCAAGCGCGGAAATGTTTAGATACAAGGTCTTCACGTCATAGTGACTACACAACTCCGAAAGCCCGTCCGACATACGCTGCAGCGACTCCGGCCACTCCCGAACGAATCGTTCAACCGAGCCGCCGAAGAGGCGGTACAAGGCGAGCGGGGGAATCGGCACCAGCTCCGCATGCTGGCCCATGTAACGAACCCAGTTGGAATCAATTGCCCGCTCGTTCACCATTCTCGCCGAGCCGGAAGAATAACCGATACGGAGCTTCTTATCCGACCCGCTCATGCCCCGTCGCCTCCCATCGTTCGAACATCGTGCACAATGCCCCCTGAATGTCGTGCTCCAGTTCAGCCAGCTTCGCGAGCTTCGCCCGCGCATCAGTCAGCTTGGCATGGTTGCCAAGCACTCCCAGCCTCACGATGACAAGCACAATATTTTCCCATTTGACGAGCAATTGATCCAGCATTTCCAGAACAGGCGCTCCATCCCCGCCGCCTGTGTCAGCAAAATAACGGGCCACCTCCCCGAGTCCCTTCCAGCGCTTCGCAATGACCCCTACCTGCCCTATGCTGGCGTACAGCTTCACCGCCGTATAGTTCGGGGTACCGTTCTCGATTTGGCGCAGATAATCATCCACGCCCAGTATCAACGGACTCGTCCCCAAGTCGAAATGCATGCGGAACGCCTCTCCTGCAAGCATGCGGCTAGGCTCCGATGCTTTGTCCAGGCGAATCGTAATGCCGGAGCTCAGTCCCCCGCAAGTAAAGGCTTCGAAAAGCACCGAACGTGCGATCTCCCCTTCCCAATCGAAGAAGGGATCCACCGCCCGAAAGCCACCGCCGTCCTGACCAAGCTCCACGATGAGCATGTGCGGCATATGCTTCAGTCCGTAGCAGATCGCGGAATGAGGCATGTAATACAGATCAACGAGCACAATAACGGATACCGTCTCACTCGCCTCCGCCAACTCCTCAGCCAGCTGCGCGAACTTCCTTTCCTTCTCCCACTCTGGCTCTAGCCAGCGTGTGAGGCACGGTCCATACAACTGCTCGAACCGCCGCAGATCGAGATCGGGATCGATTTCTTCCGAATAGTAGGAAAACCCGTCTTCATCCCCAATGAACGGAGCATTCCAGACGCCCAGATAGATCGGACGCGGGTCCATATCCGTCCGGTTCCGTACAAGATACGCCAAACAATCCAATAAGCAATGAATCGGCGGGCCGTTCATGCCTTATCCTCCTTTCGTTTGGTGCATATGCTGTCCGCCAGTCCTCCCAAGGTCCCGACGACCTCGGATTGCAGTTCTCCGTCGGCCAGCGTCAATCCGTACCGCTGCTCCACGCGAAGGATCAAATTAATCATGACAAATGAATCCACGCCAGCAAGCTCCAGCAGGTCATGCTCACCGATTCGTCCCGCAAGCCCGGAATCATCGATTAGCTCCCCAATGTCTTCCCGCAGGCATCTAATAATGCCTTTGCGTTCTTCTTCCCGTTCTATGCCTGCCATCACCATTCACACTCCCCATGCTCGTATTCGGCTCCCCTATCACATGACAACGGGCCGTTAACACCGATAAGCAGGCGAAGCAAGCGCCGCTATTAGCCCTTCCGCCACCTCAAGTACCGCCTCCTCATTCATGCCGATGTGCATGGGCAGAGACAGAATGCGCTCCGAACAGAACTCCGCGACCGGAAAGTCTCCCGGCTTGTAGCCCAGATGGCGGAACGCCGGCAGAAGGTGTACAGGCAGCGGATATTGCACCGCGGTCAAGATGCCTTTCTTCTGCAAATAACGCCGAGCGCTCTCCCTTGCCTCCACAGGCAATCTCACTACGTACAGATGAAACACATGGCTGTCATCGCCGCGGTGCACAGGCAGTACGATACCGTTGACCTCACCCAAATAACGTTCGTAAAGCCCCGCTATCCGTCTACGATGCGCCGACCACTCATCCAGCCGCTCCAGCTTTAGACTAAGCGCAAGCGCTTGCAAGGCATCCAGCCTGCTGTTGTAGCCTGGTATATCATGCGTATACCGCGTCTCCCCGCCGTGATTGCGAAGCTTGCGAACGGTCGACAGCAGCGACTCATCCGAGGTAACGATAGCTCCACCATCGCCGAGCGCCCCTAAGTTTTTGTCCGGATAAAAGCTGAAGCAGCCCACATCGCCTGCGCTGCCGGCAGGCATGCCGCCCAGTCTCGCTCCCGCAGCTTGGGCGCTATCCTCTACGACAGCGATTCCCCGCTCTCGCACAAGCGAGATCCATGGCGACATATCCACCATCTGACCGTATAGATGTACGGGAATGACGGCTTTCGTGCGCGGGGTCAGCTTCTCCATCAGACTCTCCGGATCGATGAGATAGCTTCCCAAGTCGCAATCCGCAAGCACCGGCGTCGCTCCCGTATGATGAATCGCTTCGGCGGTCGCGACGAACGTATTGGTGGCCGTGACTACCTCGTCGCCAGGCCCTATGCCGAGCGCTTTGAGCGCCAGGAACAGCGCATCGGTTCCATTGCCGACGCCAGCCGCGTGAGCCGTTCCGGAATATCGGGCGAATGCCCGTTCGAATTCCGTAACTGGCTGCCCGCCGACGAATACGCCCTTCGCGGCCAATTGTCCCGCTGCGGCAAACCACGCTTCCTTAATTTGTTCAAATTCCAACTGCGGTCCCGCGAACAATATTCCCATGCCTTTCCCCCTTGTTAAACTACTCCCTGTGACAGGTGCTTATCTCCGGCAGCCAAGCGATGCCCTAAGTCTCCCTGTGCGGCAGATGCTCTTATTTCGTCCATCACGATCATGCCTTCGATGGCCTCCTCTAACGTAACGGCAAGCTCGCCCTCTCCGAACAGCTTGGCAGCAAACGAGCCATAAATATGGCGCACCGCGTCCATGTCTCCCCGATAACTCTTCTTGCCGGAATTCGAGGAGGGAAGCAGGTTAGGAGGCCCGTTCACCAACTGCAGGACGGCTTCGCCCTGCCCTGTGATCCGAAGGGTTCCGAACTCCCCACCGACGATCCACTGCGGGTCAGCCGCGTGGGAGCCGAAGTGGATGTTCAGCATAAGCAGAATGCCGTTATCCAGCTCAAGATGAGCCGTCACGCAATCCTCCGCGTCTCCCTTACCGAGGCGCAGGCGATGGAGCATCGCAGTCATGCTTGTTCGAGGGCCTAGCTTGAGATGCAGCAGTTGGTCTATTAAATGAACGCCCCAGTCCAGCAGCGCCCCTCCGCCGTAGGCGCTCTCGTCCCTCCAGGAAGGCCGGAAGGACTGCACGCCAAACGAGGCACCGGAGCCGAATTGATGATGTCGTCGTTCTACGAATTGTATCCTGCCAAGCACGCCACTCTGAAGCACCTCCTTCAGAATTGCCATGGCGGGGTCGAACCGTTTGTTATGAAACACGGTGACGATCCCGCCATGCTTATGGGATAGCTCCCGCAGCAGCATCGCTTCTTCCGCGTTGACGGTCACGGGCTTCTCGATGAGCACATGCTTGCCGCGGCGCAGCACCTCTGACGCGATTGCGTAGTGGCTGCGCGGAGGCGTCGCAATCAGTACCGCGTCCGTCTCGCCGTCCATAAGCTCGTCGAGCCCTTCCCAAGCGGTCAAGCCTCTGCGCTCCGCCAGCTCCCGCCTTTGCGGCGTCAGATCGAATACACCGGTGATGTGGTATTCTTGCATTTTCCTCAGCAGCGGCAGATGGGTTAGCTCGACGATGCGACCAAAGCCCGCAATCCCCAGATTCACCTGCTTCATAGGAGAGCTGCTCCCAATTTCTGTAGGGCGACAACAAAATCAGTCAAGCTTCCGACCGTAGCGAACACGCTCGGATCGACGTCCTCTTCGGGAAAAGATACTTCAAAATACTCTTCGATATACACTGCAAGCTGAAGAATCATAATGGAATCCAGGTTCAAATCCTCGTTCAGCCTTTCCGTTTCGTTTAGCTCAGCAGGCGCCGCGACATCAAGCTCTTCCACGATAATCTTGCGCAGCCCTTCAACAATGCTAATGCGTTCCATTATTGTTCCTCCTCCCATTTACGAAGCCATCTTCTGCTTATTTTTCCCGACGTCTTGCGCGGGATTTCATCCACGAGCCGCACGGCGCTCGGTACTTTATAGCCAGGCAGCAGCTTCGAACACTCCGCCCGTACCGCCTCCGCGCCGATCTTTCCGTCGGCCACAATCATTGCTTTGACTGTCTCTCCCCACACGGAGTGCGCAGCTCCGTACACGACCACCTCCCTCACGCCATCTATTCTGGCAATTGCCCTCTCTACCTCGCTAGGCATAACCTTTTGCCCCGACACGTTGATCAGATCGTCCAGCCTGCCCAGCACCCGTAGTTCGCCTCCTGCCGTTATGACGCCTATATCCCCCGTCCTCACTACCTGCGTACCGTTTCTTGCCACGAGTTCACCCGCGGTGACTTCGGATGAGGCTGCGCCTTCGCCATGCTCCTCCGGGAGACTCTCCGACGTTACATGCAGATGAGCCAGCGGCCGCCCCGCCTCGTCAGGACGCACCGGCCCTGCCTTAAGGGAGATGCAGCCGATCTCGGAGCAGCCATACTGCTGCCATACCTCACCAGCCGCCCTCCTCAGCTTCTCCAGCATGCTTTCGGTCAACGGAGCACCGGAGCTGATTGCCTTCCGGTAACGAACCTCGCCTTTGCTAAGCGAATCCATAAGTCCGTATAAGAAAGGAACCGCGTAGACGATACTGTCCGGGTTATCACGGATATGGCGCAATGCGGCCTTCGGATTCCGGGTATGGACGACGTGCGGGATATCTTCTCTTGCCCAAGCGGCCAGCACGCCCGTAATTAGGCCGTATGAATGGGACACCGGCACAAGTACAAGCGGGGGTTCCCCGCCTGCAGCCGCAAGCGAGCTATTGTAGCTTACCGTCTCCCTTGCGATATCGGACCAAGCCCGGCTGATTAGCTTTGGATCGCCGGTCGTACCTGAACTGAACTGCAGCAGCGAGGGCTCAAATTGCCGCTCCATTTCTGCCAGTGTTCTAATGAACGTTGAGCGGCTCGCCCCATATCCAGGTATCCTGTCCCCGTGTTCTGGAAACTGTAAAGAGAGCGCTTGCATAGGCGAGTCTAGAAGCAATGCCCGGCATCCTGCGTTCGCCGCCATCGCCGCTGCTTCATCGTTCGGCGTATCTCCATGAAGCAGCAGAGCCGAGGCATGATGCTCGCGGAAGTAGATTACCGCAGCCAAGATGTCTACCGGATCGCGCAGCCGGATCGCGTAACGGTGCCCTTCGGGCGAGCGGCAAGGCTCCAGTTCTCCGATCATCCGCATCCGCGATGCGAACTGCGCTTTGCTCCAGGTATTGCCGTCTACTTTCAGCATGGGGTCCATAGCGCAACAACTCCTTTTTCTTACGATTCTAGGGTTGTCCACCTCCTTATTCAATATATAATTCTTCAGAATGTGCGCCATTTTTCAGGATTGGCGAGGCGTCCGGGAAACGTCCGACACCTATCGACGGAACTCCCCATTATTCGACCGGATACTCGCTGCAGCTTTGCTCTGACAGGCATGGATTCCAGCGTATCTTAGAATCATTTTCGTACAAAAAATCGCTTCGCCACATCCATCGAGTTGGGATTAAGGTTGAGGTTGAGGTTGAGGTTGAGGTTGAGATCGGAATTGAGACTGATAAGGAGATGTACGTTTTGATGTAGATATAGATTAAAGTTTAAATGTTGATGAAAAATACAAATAAACCAAATACAGCATCTCAGAACTTCTCAAGCAAAACAAAAGGCAGGTCCGCTAGCAGCTAATCTGCTCAAGGGACTGCCCTATACAATGTTTGCTTTAATTGGGACCAAGCTAGCATCCGAATTAAACTCGCTATTCGGCTCACCGGAACAATTAAGACCTTAGCGGACAGCGAGCTGCTCCAAAACAAATTGTTTAAAAGCTTCGACACGATCAAAGACCCGCTCCGGCTCGATACGGTAATGCTTGTCCTGCACGATGGACATCCACTGCGCCGCAAAGGTCCGCATTCCCGCCTCTTGTCCGGCTAACATGTCGTCGTTGCTGTCGCCCACGAATACCGTATGCTCACGCGACCAGCCCAGCCCGCTCAAAATCTGTTCGATTCCTTCGGCAGAGGGCTTACGCTTGGCCACATCATCGCCAGTAACGATCTGGTCGAAGGTAATTTCCCATCCCAGCTTATCCAGCGATATATCCAGCGTGCGCCGAGATTTCCCTGTAAACAGCGCAATGCCAAGCCCCGCTTGGCGTAAATCTCGAAGCAGCTCCGCAATCTCGACATTGCGTTCGACAAGCTCCTCATGGTGCTGCTCATAATCGGCCAGAAATTCGCTTACGGCCACATCCACTCTATCCCGATTGCTCAGGTGCATCTCAATGATTTGGAGCTCCGTCGGTCCAGCGACCTTATAAATATCTTCAATCGTTATCTTGCGGTTATCATGCCTTTCAAATACGCCTGCGCAAGCCATGAACATGACCGGCCAGGTGTCCGCCAGCGTCCCGTCAAAATCAAAAATGATATGCTTGATTTCTCTCATCATTCTCTCTCCTCTCCTACTCCACTCTTCTATTATATAGGCCAAAAAGGCGATCCCGCTAGGGGAACGCCTTTTTCCGTTTGATAAACCAACATTACTGATGGCTAGTCGGGTGATTAACCGTCAACGGAATCTCGTTGTTGAACAATCGGTTAATATCGCCGGTTAGCCGCAAATAAAAATCAGAGGACACCGCGACGCCGTCGGCATCAAGGGTGAGGAAATATTGATTGTTCGGAATCATAGAGCTGTTTTCTGCTGCTTTGGCAATGGCTGTCGCTTCGTCATACTCATCAAACATCGCTATATAACCTGTATTTACGCCTATACTCTTCAGATTATAAGCTTGCCGCCACATAAAGTCGCCATGCAGCCGCGGAATCTCGTTGACCGGTCCGTTTTTCATGTTTTTCCAGGCGAAGCCCGGCCAGATGACTGGCTGATACACGATTCCGTTCGCTTGGGTAAAAGCAAAGTCCGGCTCCCACTGATTCGTCTTGTAGTGGTCTGCTCCTGACAACTGGCTGAACCGGCCGACAAACCAAGGCGAGAGCATATCCAGCGACTTGTAAACATCAAGGAAGCCAGGCTTGGAATCCTCATTGCCGTTGCGCCAGTGCGTAGGCACGCCGCCGATGACGTAGTAGCCTTGATTTTTAAACCAAGTGATCAGCTCTGCCGATTCGGCTGCCGTTCCTGGACGATCGGTAAAACCAATGCCCCAAATGCAAATGACAGGCTTGCCATTCTGCTTCGCGTAAGCGGACGAGGAGGTCAAATTCATCGTTCCGACTACATTGTTGGTGAAGTCCGTCTTTACGGCATTGACCCATTGGCTCGCATTCAGGTCCGTAATGTCGTACATCACATAAAATTTACGGCCGTACGACTCTGCTGCATTCTTTACTTTGACAGCTACGCTGTCGCGGTTCTGATTCCAGTTATTCGGCGCATAGTTCGCATCCGCCCCGAATCTTTGCAGCGCTGCTCCGTTGATATTATAGGTCTGCATCCATTCAAAATGCTTATTAACCGTTTCCTGGTCGTACGAGGAGAACAGCTTCGCAGGCTGGCCGTTTCCTAAATTGCCGAGGTTCGTTTGATAGAGCTTCGTGTATTCCCTTAAATCGGGATACATTTCAAAGTTGACATTGGAATTAGCCGTCAGGTTGTTGTTATTCTTCGACCAGTGCGTCCAATTGTTAAGCGGTGAGCCGTCCCCTCCTGCTGTAAACCAGCCTTGGTAGCCGGCAAAAATTTTGCCGACGACATCTCCGCCCGTCGATGCAGGCGAGAACTTAAACCAGTTTATATTAAACAAGTTCCCCGCACCTCCCGTAAATTTCAGAAACAACTGCTGAACTCCACTTACCGGAGTGATCGTACAGTTTTTGGTTGTCCATGACTGCCAGCCGCCTGTGCTCGTAACGGCGCACGTACCAGCCAGCGTGCCTGTTGCGCTCCCCAGCCTAATTTCGATATTGCCGCCGCTGGTTTGGCTGGCAACCCGGAACGAAACGGTGGAAGCCACGCTGCCGAAATCGACATTGTTAAATGCAATGTAATCGCCATTATCAATATAGGCAACATTTTGCCCACCCTCGCTTGACCCCTCTAGCTGGATGCCAAACTGGCTGCTATAGCTCGAAGCTGGCGTTTGAGCAAAGGCTGAGAAAGAAGCAGGTCCAGCCGTCGCGGATGGCGAAGGCGATGCGGAAGGTGACGGAGTCGGTGTAGGAGCAACCGTCGGGCCATACACTTCCAGCTCGGCAATCTGTCCGCCTGTTGCGCCTGTGTTCGCTGTAATATTTACTTTAATATAGCGAGCATTCGTGTTCGTAAAATTAATCGTTGCCGTATTTGTGCCCGCGCTGAAAACATAAGCGGCAGACGCGATGGCTGTGCTATAGCTTGCATCGTCGCTGCTGGTCTGCACGGATAATGTCTGCGTTCGTGCGCCCCATGAAGGCGGAAGCTTCAGCACAAGCTGGTTCACAGTTTGGCTGCTGCCCAGATCGACCCGCAGCCAGTTTGGATAGCTGCCCGCCGCCCCTTCCCAATAGGTACTGGTACTGCCGTCTGTTGCATTTGAAGCCGCGTAGCTCTGCGTATGGCTGCTCTCTGTTACGCTTTTGTTTAACGCTAAATTGGTAGCTGCCGACACCTTGGATGGATAAAGCGATAGCTGTGTGGAGATCAGTGCGATTGCCAGAAAAACAATCAGATACAAATGTCTTTTCCCATTAGCCAACATAAATGCCCTCCTCAAATGAAGTGGTTAGAAAGACTTCTTCAGGCCAAAGCTTCTTTATGTAACATCCTCCTCCAAAGCCCTCTGCGCAGCTGCTGCCCGCTCTTTTCGCTCGATCCTACCACCTCCTCCATTCCTCATCATATGGGCAAAAAAAGAGCCTGGTCCCGGAGGACCAGGCTCGCGTTTCAAGGCTGCTGGTTGTACATACGATACAGGAGCACTGCCACTTCTGCTCGTGTAGGACTGCTTTGATTAACAGGCCATCGCTCAGCCTCATAACCAACAAAACAAAATGTATTCGCTTACATTACGCTTTAAAAGGAGAAGCCTTCCTTCTTTACATTAGGTTGGCTTCCCGCTCGAGTCATGCTTATTTTTTGGTAGCTAGAAATTCATCGATTTGTCTTTGCGTTTCAGCGATGATGACATCGAGGCCGTTTTTCTTCTGCGTCTCGATATAATCAGCTACAGCCTTCTCGACATCCTTCACCACGCCGAATTCAATCGGACGGTTCAATTCGTCATTCGCAGTATCGCGTTTGGCAATTTCGTTCTTCATATTGTCTTCTGCGATAAACAAACCATCAATCGGCGAGTTCACGTTGTTAGGCTGGCTTGCGAATTCGGCTTCTTTCACCCAGAAATCCGGTCCGTAAGTCATTGTCGGACGCATGAATTGCGGTTTCCAGAATGCCCATTGGCCGCCCCACTCCATGTAGTTGCTCGTCGTCGTTTCCATGCCTTCCGGATATTCCGCTGTTTCGCCGTTCAACACATAGGTTTTGCCTTCGATACCGTATTGGACCAGGTCATAAAGCGTTTTGTCCGTTTCGATCATATCCAGCAAACGAAGCACACGTTCCGGGTTTTTCGAATTGCGGTTGATCGCAACCACGTTGGCAAGAGCCGTGCGGTTAACGAAACGTTTGTCCGGATAAAGCTCTGCGGATTCCATTTTGAAAGCAGGATCGGAGAAGCCAGGATTTGCGCTTACCCATTCATGTGAGGTAACCGTAAACAGCTTTTTGCCGTTTCTCCATTCTGCCGCCTCATCGGATTTATCAATCATCGCATCTCTGTTGATCAGGTTGTCGTCATACCAAACCTTTGCCAGCTTGGCAGCTTCCAAGTAGAACGGCTGCTGTTCAACCGCTTGCACCGTAATTTTATCATCAGCCAAATAGAAGCCTAGGCCGTGGAAGTTCAGATCCACCCACTCATCACGAATCATAATGAGGGAAACGGGCGGCGTCCGGGAAATTCTTTCGTTTGGATATGCTTTTTTCAACTCGCGAAGCAAGCGGTCAACGTCCTCAATCGTCTTGATCGAGCCAGCAGGAATATCAAGGCCCGCTTTCTCCACCAAGTCAGAGCGCCAGCCGGTAAACTTACGCTCATTCATCTTCATCGTCCATGGAAGACCCACGATATTGCCGTTCACTGTTGCAGCTGCAAGCGTCCCTTGCTCTTCATATTTCTTGTGAAGATTAGGCGCAAACTCTGGCAGCAGATCATTTAATGCCATATAGGAGCCCTTCGCAGCCATCTGCTTGTACGACAGCCAGTCGCCGTCGAAGTTCATATCCCAGCTATCGCCGGAAGCAGCCATCACGAGCATTTTTTCTTTAAAATCGCCAAACGGAATGAAGTTGATATCAAACTTAACGTTTAGACCCTTCGCCTTGACATATTCGCTAACCTTGGACCATACCTCGTCCGTAGCCGCCTTCTTGTCTCCTCCAAAATAAAACTTGAGAGTCACTTCTTCTTCCGGCTTCTCTCCGGTTTCACCGGCAGGTGCGTTTGTGGCGGAACCATTGTTTGTCGTTTTTTCGTTGTTCGAGCTGCATGCTGCCAATATAACGCCGAATAGCATAATGACGGCAATGAGTAACGGCAGTCTTGCTTTTCTTTTTTGCATCTGAACCTCTCCCCTTAGTATGTGATTTATATACTACACGGCTTTAGCCGAGGTAGTCATCCTTTTACCGCACCAACCATCAAGCCTTTTACGAAAAAACGCTGAACGAACGGATACAAGAATATGATTGGCCCAATCGTGACAACGGTTAGCGCCATCTTGATCGATTCCGATGGAATTTGCGCCGAGATGCGCTGCATGGCTGATGCGTTGCTGGAACTCTTCAAAAATTCGACATTCGAGATCAGCGTTCGCAGCAGCAGCTGCAGCGGTTGAAGCTCCTGCTTATCGACGAACATAAGCCCAAGGAACCAGTCATTCCAGTAGCTCAGGGCCACGAACAGCCCTACGGTGGCAAGCACTGGCAAGGACAGCGGCATAATCAAGCGATAAAAGATTTTGAAATCGCCGGCGCCGTCCATTTTGGCCGATTCATTCATATCCTCGGGTATGGAGAGCATAAAGTTGCGAATGAGAAACATATTGAAAGCATTCGCAAGCATAGGCAGAATAAGCGCCCACAGCGTATCCTTCAGATCCAAATAACGAACGCAAATGATGTACCATGGCACCAAGCCGCCATTAAACAGCATCGTGACAATAACGTAGATCGACAAGATGTTCCGGTATTTGAACGATCGCCTCGCCATGACATAAGCGCCCATGCTCGTGACGAACAGGGACAGTACGGTACCGACCACCGTCACGAACAGGCTGACGCCGTAAGCGTCAAATATGCGGTTGGAGCCGAGAAACAAAATGCGGTAGGAATCAAACGTAATGCTTTTTGGCCAAAGCGTGTAGCCATAATCCATAATGTCCTTCTCCGTGCTGAGCGAGCCTGATATGACCATAATAAACGGGAACAGGCAGGACAGGCTGAACAGGGAGATTGCTACAATAATAATAAACTGTGAGATTGAAAACTTTTTGGCTACCATATGGATGGTCCTCCCTTGATGTGATATGACGTTAGTTAGAAAATCGCAGAGTCCTTGTCTATTTTGCGAGCTGCATAGTTGCTTCCGATAATAAGCACGAAGGCAATGATCGATTGCAGGAAGCCCGCCGCAGATGCCATGCCGATATCTCCCGACTTGCGCAAGCTGCGATAAACGAAGGTATCAATAACGTCAGTCGTTGGGAACAAGAGAGAGGCATCGCCAACCATGGCGTAAAACATGCCGAAATCCGCATTCATGATTCGTCCGACAGCAAGCAAGGTCAAAATAATAATGGTTGGCCGCAGCATCGGAATGCTGATATACCGGATCTGCTGCCATCTGGTGGCCCCGTCAATGGATGCTGCCTCGTAATACGAATTATCGATGGACGTTAGGGCAGCCAGATAAATGATCGTGCCATATCCCGTCACCTTCCACCGCACGGCAATCGTAAGAATGAGCGGCCACAAACCCGCTTCGCTATAAAAGTCGATCGGCTGCATGCCAATCGTTTCCAACAACCGATTGATTGCTCCGCTTTCGAAATTCATGAGATTGTAAGCGAACACGCCTACAACGATCCATGAGATGAAGAATGGCAGAAAGGTCAGCGACTGCGTGACTCGCTTGAAATATTTGTTCCTGATCTCGTTGAGCAGCAAAGCAAAACCTACTTCAAACAATAGCCCTACCGTAATAAACAGTGCATTCAGCAGGATCGTGTTCCTCATGGCCCGGAATGCGGTGGAGGAGGAGAACAAATAGTCAAAGTTGTTCAGCAGTGGATCCATCCAATCGCTTCCAAAGATGCCTTTGGCGAAGTCAAAATCCTTAAAGGCAATGACAAGGCCGGCGAGCGGCAAATAATTAAAGAGAAAGAGGAGCGTCGCCACAGGCAGGAACATAAGCAGCAGGGTGCGATTTCTAAGTAATTCCCGAATGACTCCATTAGATTTCATATCGATTTCCCTTTCCCAAATGTGATACTTTTATTCTAATGGAGCCCCTACAGGCTTACTATGAGCCATTCTTATCCTTTGTTGTTTTGTTTTATCCTCCTCTATTCATTCATCCTTTTCCGCAAAAAAAAGCCGTCCTTGCGCGGACGGCCTCCTTCGTTTATCGCTTGCGCTTCCATTTCTCCCGCAATTCTAGCGTTTTTTTGTTCCAAGCTTCCGTACTCGCAATAATGCGGTTCAGGTCATCACCTTGAAACACAATGTCATTAATGACGTTGACCCAGTCGTATTCGGAGAAGCCTGGTATCGTCGCGCCTGGCAATACAAGCCCGTTGTCCTTCGTCATTTTGACGGCCTCTATATTCTTTCCCTGCCATAACGGCACTTGATCAATATAGGCGGTCAGCTCCGGGTCAATGACAGACGCATTGGCGCCATTCTCAATTTTCCATTTCTGCGCTTCTATTTCAAATTGGAAGCTGATCCACTTGTAAGCCTCTTCCTTATGCTGCGAGCCGCTCAATAAGGCAAGCGGTCCATAGATGTGGAAGGAATATTGGCCTGCCTTGCCTCGCGGAAACGGGAGAACATCCCACTCGAACTTCGCTTCCCTCTGCAGGCTCGGCAGCAGCCAGTCTCCGCCGACCTCAAAGGCTGTTTTGCCGTTAATGAATTGCTTTACGACATCTCCCTGCTTCGCTGAATCGGCCCAAGACAGCATGGAGCCGTCCTTCGAGACGAATTCCGACAGCCAGCGCACATCTCCCATCACATTGGGTGAAGCAAGCACGCTCTGCGTCAGTCTCTCGTTCAGGTACGCCAGATTGGCCGAGTGCCCATCTGCGGCGGCCTTCATAGGCAGCAGCCTCATAATAAAATCGCTGCTTGTCGTCAGGCCATACTCGCCTGCAGAGGGATCGGTTACCTGCTCGGCGATCGTGCGAAAATCATCGAACGTCCAGCTATTTGTCGGCATGTCTACGCCATGCTTCGCCAGCAAATCCTTATTCACGACAATCCACATCGGCACGTCAACGAACGGGACGGCCAGCCGGCGGCCATTAAAGGCCATCGTATCGAAGAAGCCGTCAGGCAGCACCTTCTCCTGAAAGGACTTGTCCTTATCCATGTAGGGCTTCAAATTTTCAAGCATCCCTGCTTGCTCGTACCGCAGCAGATCTCCAACGACCCACGTCAAATCCGCTGGCGTTCCGGCAGCCTCCAGTGCAACGATTTTATCCATAATCCCATCATCCCCGCCCTCAATGAGAATCGGTTCAATCGTTATCCAAGGATACCGTTCATGGAATTTGTCATACAATTCCTGATATCTCACATCTGCCCAGGTCAGCAGCCTAAGGGTAACGGGGGCTTTGCCTAAAGCGGGATTATTCTGAGCGGGCTCCACTTCCTTCTTCCCCATTCCCTGATACGTACACGCGGTGGGAACGAGCATCAGCATCAGGAGTATACTTATAACAAATGTATTGGTACGTTTGTTTATCAAGGTAATTCCTCCTTCAATACTCGAACTTCACCCATTGCCAATCGAATCCAGATCCTGCCCTTCCTTCAGGATAGGATGCCTCAGCGTAATTTTTGTACCGTTTTCCGGTCCAGTTTCAATCTTGAGCTTATAGGCTTCCCCAAAATAAAGCTTGAGCCGGTCATTCACATTCCGAAGCCCGACGCCTCTTCGCGCATGGGAAACCTTCTCGCTCGGCTCTTCCTGCTTCTCCAGCTGCTCCAGAACCGCATTCGGGATGCCTTTCCCATTATCAGCAAGCACAATAACAAGATCATCCTCTTCTTTTCTTGCCGTGATCATGATTTTCCCCTTGTCAAAATTGTCCCGCACGCTGTGCTGAATGGCGTTCTCCACCAGCGGCTGCAGCAGAAGTCGCAGAAATGGCATATCCAGTGCATCTTCCTCACAGGAATATAAAATACGGACGACCTGGCCCATTCTCGCCTGCTCAATAGACACATAAGCCTTAACCTGCTCGATTTCCCTGCGCAGCGTCGTAATTTCCTTGCCTTGATTGAGGCTTAATCTCAGCAGATTCCCCAGTGCGGATACCATCTCGCTTATATCGCTGCGGCCATGGTTTTCCGCCTTCCACCGGATCGACTCCAGCGTATTATACAGAAAATGCGGATTAATCTGGTGGCTTAGCACCTGGAACTCCAGCGCTTTTTTGTTTCGTTCCGAGCGCGCGGCTTCCTTCACCAGCCCTTCAATGCGCAGCACCAGACTGCTTACCCCTCGATAAAGCCATCCCACCTCATCCTTGCGCGAGGACGAAGGAAGCAAATAATGCAGATTGTCAGCCTCCAATCTTCTCATTAACCGCACCAGATGTGCGATCGGCTGTGTGTAATACACGGTAATATACATCACAACGCTGATGGAGCAAACAAGATAAATAATCAGAAAAATAAACATCACCCGGTTAATCTCGTCGATCGTGCCCGTCAGCTCGTGAAGAGGAGTCAGGCTTACAATGGTCCAAGGGTACGTCGCCATCTTCACGTAGGTCGCTAAATAGGTTTCTCCATTAACCGTGATCGATTTGGCTCCGTCCTCGCCGGTCTTCATATAAGAAATAAATGACGCCGACGGAAAAGGATCTCCCGTCCACTCATTCATAGACGAATCATAATGTACGATGCCTTTATCGCCTACCAGCAGCATCTTCTGATCCTTCAACTGGTCGGACGGCGAGAAATACCGGCGCAAATAATCCTCCGACAAATCCGTAGCAATAATTCCCCGAAGCTTCTGATCGTAAATCCCCGAGAACCGTTTAACATAGGAGAGCAGCGGCTTCCCGTATTTCCCATGCTGCGGCATCGTCAGGTACCAATTGGGACTGACTGTCGATTTGGAGCGCTGAAACCAATATTGGTCACCAATGCGGACCGATTCGTCAATCGTTCTCATATAGGAAGGGTAGTTCGTCGGTTTGATGGGATACACCTTCACCCGGAAAGCATCAATAACCGGCGTAGCGTGGTAAAGCACCGTCAGCAAATTCACTGTAAACGCTTCCTCTTCTGCCCGGTCCAAAGGCTCCTTCGCGAGCAAATCCTGAAGGCTCTTGTTTCCGATGACCTCATTCACCGATTCATTCAGCTTGTTCAAGTAAATCTCAAAGTTTTTTCTCGCTTGGAGCAGATAGCTCATGGACATCTTCGTATTCGTATTCGAAATGCCTTCAATCGATTTGATATGAGCGTAATAGGCGAACAACAGAAACGGAACGATAATAATCATAAAAAAAATGAGAATCATCCGGTTGCGGAAGGATGAGGCGAGCCGCAGGGATACTTTATTCATCGTAAATGCACCTTCCCTCCACTAGGACAGTCTCTCCGCAAAGTAATCTTGTCCTCGATTTTAACGCTGTATCCCTCCATCTTGCAATAGGTATTTCCAAGTCATAGCTTTAGCATTGCTACGGGTTTGGCTTTCTCCGCTGCAATGGGACAATAATTCCCCTTAAAGTTTATCTTTCTCTCATTGCGAGAAGGATGCAGATTCCATAAACTAGTCTCGTAATACCTAAACCTTATCAAGGAAAAGAGGAACCACGATGACTGCATCGAAACGGGTGGTACATGTCATTTCCCACACCCATTGGGATAGAGAATGGTATATGCCTTACGAAGCCCACCATGTTAAGCTAATCGAAACGATGGACACGCTGCTTGCTACGTTCGAAGCCGATCCGGATTTCCGAAGCTTTTATCTCGATGGACAAACGATTATTTTGGACGATTATTTGCAGGTTTACCCGGAGAAGCGCGACCAAATTCAGCGGCTATGCGATGAAGGCAAGCTCTCTTTGGGACCTTGGTATATTTTGCAGGACGAATTTCTGACTAGCAGCGAGGCTAATGTCCGAAATTTGCAAATCGGGCATCGGGATGCCAAGAAATTCGGGCCGATCTCAAAGCTTGGCTATTTCCCGGACTCCTTCGGCAATATGGGCCAGGCCGCGCAGCTGCTCAGGCAAGCGGGCATTGATACCGCCGTATTCGGAAGAGGCGTGAAGGCAACCGGATTTAACAACCGGGTGGAGGATTCCTCTGGCCTTGAATCGCCCTACTCCGAGCTCATTTGGGAAGCGCCGGACGGCTCGAGCGTTCTCGGCATCCTGTTCGCCAACTGGTACAACAACGGGATGGAAATTCCGGTTGATCCCGGGAAAGCGAAGGCATACTGGGACCACCGGCTGGCAAGGGTAGAACAATACGCCTCCACCTCGCAGCTTCTGCTCATGAACGGCTGCGATCACCAGCCCATTCAGACGAATCTGTCCGAAGCGGTTCGCGTTGCGCGGGAGCTATATCCCGATTATGAGTTCGTTCATTCCAACTTTGATGATTACGTATCCGCCCTGCAGGCAGAGCAATCTTCGAGGCTTAGCCATACAAAGGGAGAGCTGCGCGGCCAACAAACCGACGGATGGTACTCGCTCGTCAATACCGCTTCTGCCCGCGTCTATATCAAGCAGCTGAACCAGCAGAACCAAACGCTGCTGGAGAAGGTGGCCGAGCCGATCTCGACGCTCGCTCATCAATTGGGCAAGCCTTACCCGCATGGCCTTATGCAGTATGCTTGGAAAACGCTTATGCAAAATCACCCCCATGACAGCATTTGCGGCTGCAGCGTCGACGAGGTGTACCAGGAAATGAAAACACGTTTTGCCAAGAGCATGGAGGTCGGCAAGGCGCTAACTTCGGAAAGCGCCAAATTCATAAGCGCCAAAGTCAATACCAGCAGCTTCTCTTCCCTTAGCGAGACAGCTGCTCCCTTCATCGTCTTCAATACGAGCGGCTATGAGGGTTCTTCGGTCATTTCCGTTGAAGTCGAATGGTCGCATCGCTTCTTCGATCAAAGCGAAGATCCGGTAGCCATCGCCGGACTGGTTCAGGATCGGACGCATGCGCATGGTTATTTGGCCAATGCAGAAGGAGTGAGGCTTGACTGCACCGCCAAGGATCTTGGCGTTCGCTTCGGCTATGAGCTCCCTAATGACAGGTTCCGTCAGCCTTACATGGCGCGCGTTATTCAGTTGACCTTCGAAACCGGACTCCTGCCTGCCATGGGCTATGGCAGCTTCGCGTGGATTCCAAGTAAGGTGGAAGAGCATGCGCCGTCTGCAAGCGCAGCTTCCTTGCTGACCGCCCATCATACGATGGAGAACCGATATCTCAAGCTAACGGTGGCCGAGGACGGAAGCTATGCGCTATATGATAAAAGAAGCAACCAGCTCTTCGCCAATCTCGGGCATTACGAAAACGTCGGCGATATTGGAAATGAATATATTTTCAAACAGCCTGTCGAGGACGCCGCATTAACCACTTCAGGATCACGCGCGGACATTCGCATCCTTGAGGATACACCTTACCGCGCTGCCATTGAAATCGTTCATCGCCTTATGATTCCCGAAAGCGCCGATGAGCTGCTCGCCGAGGAAGTTAGGACGATGCTGGAATTCCGGCAGCGGAAAGCCGGCAGATCCGACACGCTTGTACCGCTGGTCATCGTTACTCGCCTCAGTCTAGAGCGCGAAGGCAAGGGCGTTCATGTGCATGCCCGCATAGAAAACCAGTCCAAGGATCATCGCGTGCGCGTCTTGCTCCCAACGGATACTGCAGCGGACTCCCATTTTGCAGACTCCATCTTTGAAGTGGCCGAACGTCAAAATGTACCGTCCAAGGAATGGGAAAATCCGAGCAACTGCCAGCATATGCAGTCCTTCATCGACCTCCACGACGGGCAAAGAGGTTTAACCGTCGCAGGCAAAGGATTAAACGAATATGAGGTGCTTCAGGATGGCAGAAACACCATTGCCGTCACATTGCTTCGCTCTGTCGGTGAGCTTGGAGATTGGGGCGTGTTCCATACACCTGAAGCCCAGTGCCTCGGCGCCAACGAGGCCGAATGGATGCTGATTCCTTATGATGGCTCCACCGAGCGCTTCGATGCCTACCGTGAAGCCTATCGTTTTCCTATTCCGCATACAACCGTTGGCACGGGCCTGCACGAAGGCGAACTCCCTCTTACAAAGGAATTCCTGAAATGGAGCGGCGACCAGCTTGCGTTCTCCAGCTTAAAGATCAATGAGGAACGGGGCGACCGGATGGCCCGCTGGTACAATCTCGCTGCTACGGGAACCAGCCTAGCCATTCACCCAGACACCGCCTCCAAAACGTATGTAAGCAATATCATGGAGGATGAAGGCTCCGAACCAATCAAACATACGCTGCAGGTAGAAGGCTGCAAAATTGTAACCGTCGGATTATCTGGCTGACGTGAACCACAATTGAAATTCATTTTCCATATTTAGCGAAAAAGAGGCAGCTGCCAAAGGGGGTTCAATAATCACCTTGGAGACTGCCTCTTCCTGTGCAGAGGGAAGTTCGTATGTCGGTTATGCCTTGTTAGCTCTTACTCCTCCGCGATGCCTCTTTGCCTGCGGTATTCCTTCGGCGTGCAGCCTACTTGCTTCTTAAATAGCTTCGAGAAATGGACGGGGTCCTTGTAGCCCACTTGAAATGAAATCTGATATACCTTGTATTTAATGTCCCCCAGCATTTCCTTGGCTTTCTCGATGCGAATTTCCGTCAAATATTCCAAAAAGGTTTTGCGCTTCTCTTTCTTAAACAGCTTGCTCAGCCATACGGGCGTAACATGCACCGCCATCGCTACACTCTGAAGCGTCAAACTTTCTGCATAATCACGATGCAATATTTTCTCTGCTTCCGATACGATTTGACTTGGCGATGCAGATAATTTGCGGAAATCGGCAGCTATCGCATGAAGAAATATTTCCGTCTGGACGCGCAGCGATTGCAGCGTATCGTATTGTTCCAACTGTTCCCATACCGCAATTGGGTTGTTGCCCCAGTGCTTGTTCGGAATGCCCGCAGCCGCGGCCCTTCGAAATACTTCGAACAGCCATTCGAATATTTTTTGCTGAATGTCCCGCAGCTGGCTCATGCGCCAGCCCTGTACCATTTCCACAAACCTGTCCATCGCAGCGGTAATCTCTTCGTCCGTTCCATATTTAACGAGATCCAGCACCTCCTCGGGCTCGCTAAGCGACAACTCCGCCCCGTCCCCTTCATAGAATAGTCCTTGCTCCGTAAATAAACGGTTGCCGCCATAAACTGCCTTCTGTTCCAGAACGGTCGTAGCTTCCGAGAACATTTCATGTAGATGCTCGAATGTGCACGGTGTCGTGCGCATGCCGGCGCTTGCCTTCACCTTAACAAAATCATTAATGCGCTGAATGCACAGCTGTGCCATGCTGCGGCTCAGCTCCGCATGCTCCGGCCGGGTGCAGCTGAAAATAACGATCCAGCGGCAGCAGCTATCCATGCACAGCGCGAAAGGATGCGGATACTCCTCCTCCAGCGTCTGGCTCACGACATTGCCAATGCCGAACAGCACCAAATCCTTTTCATTCGTATGCTTGTTCTCAATAGCCTTCAAATCATCGGCTTCCACGACAACCAGCGTCATCGGCTGACAGTCCATCCACTCCAAATCCAGCGTCTGCAAGCGATGGCGCCTTCTGGCTATCCGGGACGGATCATACTCCTGCTCCACGATCTCCCGAAGCAGTTCCTCTCGCATTTTTGGAATAGCGAACTTCACCTGGTTAAGCAGCTGTTGCTCATTGTGCTGATCCATTCGCTTCTTGTGAATATTATCCGTCATCTTACGGACGATTTGATCAAGCTCATCCAGGTTGATCGGCTTCAAAATATAATCCAGCACACCGATTTGCATCGCTTGCTTGACCAGTTCAAAATCATCATAACCACTGACAACGATGGCCTCCGGCTTGTAATCCTGCACAGCTACTAAACCTCGTAAAAATTCGAGTCCTGACATCCGGTTCATTTTAATATCCGTGACAATCAGATCGGGCCGCATATCAAGCGCCAGCATAAGCGCCGTATCCCCATCATCGGCCACAAGCACCTCATTAATTCCATAACTTTCCCAAGGAAAGCGGTTACGCAAACCTTCGCGGATTTCGAATTCATCGTCCACAATCAGAGCACGCAGCATCCTCACATCTTCCCCTCTTGCATAATCATAGAATGCTTAGATTTTATCCTTAGCTTATCTTCATACTACCTGAGTCTATTTTGGATTGCACGGGGGTAAAAGCAAACTTTATGGGCTATTTATAAATAAACAAAACCTTCATCATTAGGCACGCTAATGATGAAGGCTTTAATTTATATAGGCTATAGCATTTTCAGCAAAGGCTCGTAGATGCCGTACAGAAGCAGGTAGAAGGCTGCGCCAAGCGCGGCTCCGATATACGCGCCGTTCAACCGAATGCGCTGCAAATCGGTCTCTACTTTGCTTTCGATAAAGTGCACCAGCTTCTGCTCGGTAAAGCTGTCCAGCGTCTTGCGAACGATAACGCCGATGATGGCATGCTCGGTATCGATCATCTTATGGACGAACTTCTGGGCGTATTGCTCCAGCCAGCCCTTCGTCTCCTCGCTCGCCTTGAACCACTCCCAGTAGGAAGCGATGAATTGATTGATCAACTCTTTGATGTCGGCCTGATGAACGGAATGCTTCTCCCGCACAGCAAGCTTCAGTTCTGGCTCCTGAATCAGCAGCTGCCTGAAATTTCCGAGCAAGGCTTCAATGGAAGGCAGAAGTGAAACCTTATCTATTACCTCATCCCTCCACTCATTCACGGCGGCTGAGACATCCTCGCGGCTTTGCAAGCTGTCAGCCAGCTGGTACACCATTTGTTCAAGCAAAACGCGAAGCTCGTGCTGCGGATTGCGCAAATCTTGAATTAAGAGCTGCAGATCGTTAAACAGCACATTCGTTGCATCGTCAAGATTTAGCGCATTTGTCGATTCGGCAATTTCGACTGCCATTTTTTTGAGCCATTTGGAAAAAATGCTTCCCTGGTTAACAAACTTTTCCTTTTCCTTGCCAAGCAGCTCGCGAATTACAATTTTCATATCCTCGTCCGCTGCCCGCTCAGCCGCAAGCTCTACGATCTGACTGACCCAGCTCTGGAATTTCCCTTGATCCATCACCCACTTCAGACCTTTGCCCGCGTAGGGGGATAAATTCATTTTTCCGAGGCTTTGGCGGGCTTTATCATCTAACACAACGGCTAGCCCTTTCATGTCCAGCTTGGCGAGCAGCCCCGAGACTAACGTCCAGCCCTGCTCGGCAAGCATGCCGCTTGGCCGGCGGTCGATCCAGGCAATCGCGATCTGAACGAGCGAGATTTGTTTGACCTTCTCCTGCAGCAAATCCTTGCTTAACAGCTGCTGCTCCACCATATTGGCCACGCCTTCAATCAGCTTATCGCGGTTTTTGGGAATAATCGCGGTATGGGGAATCCACTTCCAGCCAAACGGATGCCTGAACAACACGGTAACGGCAAACAAATCAGCTAAAGCGCCCACTAGGCCCGCCTCTGTCGTATACAGCAGCATGCGCGTCCACCATTGCTCTGGAAAAACATATAAGCAGCAAGCGGCAATAATGAACAAGACGGCCAACAAAATCAAGCTGCGGTTTGCTTTTTTTCTCATTGCCATTTAAGCTTGCCCTCCAATCCAGTAGGTCAACAAATGCAGCACTACGCCGATAAGAGCGCCGATGCCGATCCCGTTAATGCGAATATATTGCAGATCGCGCCCGGCTTTCTCTTTCACAAGCGCTATCAGTTCCTGCTCGGAGAAGCTGCTGAGCTTGTCGCTTACCATTTTACCGATATAGGAATGCTTCTGCTCCATCCACTTCAGTACAGTGGTCTTCACGTATTGATCTAGGCGTGAGAGCAGCTCGTTATTTCCTTCCACATAACGGATGCCTTCGCTTATTTTCTCCTTGATCCATGGATACCTTGCGAGCTCTCCTTCCGCATTGGCGGCTGCAGCCTGACGCAGCGATTCGAGTCCTTTCTGAATATACACATCCAGCTTAATATCCGCTTTCACGGAAGCCAAAAGCTTGGTCTTACCCGTTTCAATTTGGCTACGCAGCAACTCATCTGTACGCAGCCTAGTAACAAACTGGATGATATAGGCCTTCATTTGCTGGCGCTGCGGATGTTCTTCGGAATGGAATTTCTCCAAAAAAGAGACAAGCCACTCCTGCAGCCTGCCGCTAATATTGGCAGCTTCCAGCCCGGCAGTTGCATCAATCAGCTTGCGTCTAAATTGGTCACCTTCATAGGATTTGATGGCTGAGTTGACGATCTGACTGATGACGGAGCCAAAGGGAGCCGACTTTACGATCTTGATCAGCTCCGGGATAATAAATTCGATGATTCGGTCATCATAGCCGTTCTTAATCGTCCAATCGCCAACATCCGCTGCAATATCCGCAACCGGAATCGAGTCAGCATGCTCAAGCAGGAAGGTTTGTACAATTTTAGCCAACTCCTGCAAATTAATCGTCGTAATGACATCATCGGCCACCTGCTGCAAAATATCATTTATCCCCGCTTCGCCGCCATGCTGCTTCAAATAGGTGACGAGAACGTCCGCAATATTGTATTCATCAAGCCGCTCCCGAATATTCGGAATGGTCAGCAACTCATTTTGTACCATCTTCACAAGCTCGCCGATCAAGCGCTCGCGGTTGCGGGAAATGATATTCGTCCCCATCCAGAACGGCCATTTGATCTTCAAAGGGTTGCCGAATAAAGCGCTCACGGCAAAGGAATCGGCCAAACCGCCAATCGTGGCGGCGCTGAACAACGAGAACAGCAGTCCTCCGACAAACGAATCATGAAAGGGAAAAGCGACAAGTATTCCGATAGCCGAAAAAAGCAGCGCAAGATCCGCCTTTTTCTTAATGCTGAATTTATTCATAGCTAGGGCTCCATTCCTGGTGATCTTTACCTAAGTAATTATCCCATAACTACAGGGTATGAAACAATGGAGCATTGTTTCTGATGCGCAGCCGCTCTTTTTCCCCCGTTATATCGAGGTGGATTTGTAGTTTCCCTTCAAACATTGCTTGGCGATATAAAAAATTTGTCCCATGTGCTCGGAATAATGGGCAGCGCACTGATGCAGCATATCGAGGTTCGTTCTCTTCCTGCTTCTCACCTGCTGCGTCTGCATAAGCCTCTCATCAGAAAGACTACGAATCGTATCGATGACAAGCTGAAATCCGTCTTGTACCGTTTGTTCCAGCATCTTCTTCTGAACATAATTGCTCACCAGCTCATCCGCGCGGTTATGATCCGATTTCTGCAGCAAAATACCTTTCACGATTCTTTCTTGAATATTACCATTTAAATGAAAAATTAATACTGCGATGCTGTGGCTCGTTTCATCCGGACTCCAGTTCAACTGTTCTTCATCCAACTGGTCAACCGCTTTAAGGATCCGTTTACGGATTTCTTCAAATTTAAGAATTAACCATTCTTTGTTAAATTCATAGTTCATACTATTCGCCTCCTACATACTTATGGGGACAGTCAGTTACTGTTATAGGCCATTCCTTAGGCGGCCGTTAATCGATCATCTGGATGACTAATTCTCTATCTTTCAAATGCTTAGAAAAGTCATAGTTAATAACGACCTCATTGAATGGAAAAAAGAAAAAAAGAAGCAAAGCTATCAACTGAATAGCTAATGGCTTCATTCATCGTTTGAGTACTAGGGCCAATAGAGACAAAATCATCGCACCTAGAAAAAAAACGAATACAGCAAGCCACATGAAGGACATAAAGATAAACGTGACCCACTCGGTTAACGTCCATTGAAACAGCGCTACAGCAATCGATTCATACTCCATTTCTTCAAATGTACGTTATTATCCTTCCTGCATTTTCCTGGTTCTGACGGAAGCCGATGGACATATACTGGTGGTTGATACGAAAAATGTGACTTAGAGGAGGCAGACGATCGATATGTCCGAAGAAAATAACAATATATTTGACTATAAGTCCTATTGGGAAAACAATTACGCCAAAGGCGGTACATCAGGCAGCGGCTCGTACGGTGTGCTGGCTGACTTTAAAGCAGAGATCATTAATGACTTTATAGAAGAACATAGCATCCAGAAAGTCATTGAATTCGGATGCGGAGATGGGAATCAAATCTCCCTCATGAAATACGGGCAATATTTAGGCTTGGACGTCGCCAATTCCTCCATCGACATCTGTGCGCAAAGATTTGCCGGAGATCTCACCAAAAGCTTTCTCCCCTACAATCCTCGGCATTTCGTAAACCATGGTTTTTTATCGAGCGAACTCGTCGTTTGTCTGGATGTCCTTTATCATATTACTGACAATAACGATTTTCGCAAAACACTAGACGACATTTTCTCGTGCCAAGCGAGCTACGTCATTTTGTATACGCGAATTACAGGCGCCAACGAGCCAAATGTCGTTCCGACGATCCAGGATCGGGATATTATGCAGCATCTAGAGGCTTATACCGATTACCAAATGTTGAGCATTCTTGAGCAAAAACATAAAGAACTGTCATCCGCGAGCTTTATTATATTGAAAAAAAGCTACTGAAAGAAGCTTGCTTCTTTCAGTAGCAACAAACTCGAAAAAAAAACAGGGATTCTATCCACTTAACTGGATAGAATCCCTGTTGCTCATACGTTGTTACCATTATTATTTTGCGGAAATCACATATTCACTGCCAGCCATCGCCGTCCAGCTTAGAAGCCCATCTTGTTGAATCAAATCCGTTATTTCCAGACCATTATTCGTCACAACAAACGAACCCTCGGCTTGTAAAACGCAGTTATTCGCTGCATTTGAACGAATATGCGCCTCAACCAGCTTCCCGGCAGCCCAGCGGATATCAACCTCAAAGCCGCCTCTCGCTCGCAAACCTGTGATTTCGCCAGCTGTCCATGCCGCAGGCAAAGCGGGCAATAAATGAATGCTCCCAGCATGGCTTTGAAGCAGCATTTCCGTCATGCCGGCCGCTCCGCCGAAGTTGCCGTCAATTTGGAAAGGCGGATGGTTATCGAATAAATTCGGAAGCGTAGAGTGTCCAAGCAGCGCTTGCACATTCTCGTACGCCTTCTCGCCATCCTCTAGTCTTGCCCAGAAGTTTATAATCCAAGCTCGGCTCCAGCCCGTGTGACCGCCGCCATTCGCCAGCCTGCGCTCAAGCGTAACTCTTGATGCAGCTGCCCACTCCGGCGTTCCTCTTACCGTGAATCGCTTGCCGGGATGAAGCGCGAACAGATGAGAGATATGGCGATGACCAGGCTCTGCCTCCTCGTAATCCTCCATCCATTCTTGAATTTGACCATGCTTGCCTATTGCAGGCTCTGGCAATCGTGCTCTCAACTGCTCCCATTGCAGCTGTTCTACAGAGTCAATGTTCAGAACTTTTGCGGCTTCGGCGCAGGCCGTAAACAATTCATATAAAATTTGGCTGTCCATGGACGCCCCAATACAAAGCGTTCCGGATTCGCCATTTGGCAAAATATACGTATTTTCCGGCGATACGGAAGGATTCCCTACAAGAAGGCCCTCATCCGTTTCCGTGAGGAAATCAACAAAAAATTGCGCCGACTCCTTCAGGGTCGGATAGATCCGCGCAAGGAATACATGGTCTAACCCATACTCGTAATGCTCCCATAGGTGCAAGCAAAGCCAAGCAGCACCCATTGTCCAATAGGAGGCTGGCAAATAAATATCCTGCGGAGCTGTATCTCCCCAAATATCTGTATTATGATGGGCTACAAATCCTCCACAATCGTACATCGCCTTGGCCGTTACCCTGCCCGGTTCACGCATACGCTCAATCAGTTCAAACAACGGCTCATGGCATTCTGCCAAATTGCCGGATTCTGCATGCCAGTAATTCATTTGCGCATTGATATTAATCGTATATTTACTATCCCAAGGCGGCAGCATCTGTTCATTCCAGATACCCTGCAGGTTAGCTGGCAACGACCCCGGCCGACTGCTCGAAATAAGCAAATATCGGCCAAACTCATAGTACAGTGCCATCAGACCAATGTCTTCCTTGCCTTCTTGAACAAGCCTCAGCCGTTCATCCGTTGGCAATCCGTCATTATCAGAGCTAGCGGCTGATAATTGAATATTCACCCGCTCCGAAAGCACGCAAAAATCTTTGATATGGCGAATCTTTAATATTTCATATTCCTTTAACGCTGCATTTGCTCCCGTATTCACGGCATAGGCTTCAGGATCGATTTGACGGAACGTCGTCGCGGCTGTCAGTATGAGTGTTACGCTGTCTGCGCCTTCAACAACAAGATGCTCGCCGATAATTGTAACCGTCCCTCCAACAGCTGCCGCTCGCAAGGCCGTTCGGAAGTCTGAGCCTCCTGACCCTCCGCACATCCCACGCATAACGATCGTGTTCTCATCTGCTTTGACTAGTTCATCATAATAACGGTTCCGTCCGCGCACTAGTCGAGCAGTGAAGCTGATACTTCCCGGCTGATCTGCTGTGAATCTGCTAATAAGCGCCTCATCAGGAAAGCTTGCAAAGGTTTCACGTTGATAGGTCGTGCCCCCTTTACTGTAGGCCACTGCTGCAATTCCATTTTTTAAATTCAGTTCCCGCGAGTACGCATGTACTTCACTATTGTCTTTGTAACGGAAAGACAATTGTAAATCGCCAAGCGGCATATAATGACGCTGGGTCTCCGGAACACCCGAGAGAGCCATAGCGGATAACGAATGCGCTTCTTGCAAGCGTCCTTCTTTGAGCAGACTTCGAATTTCCTCCAAATGCGGCAAAGCATCCGGATTATTTCGGTCACGCGGACCGCCATACCATACGCTATCTTCATTCAACGCAATTCTCTCGTGCACAGGATTTCCGAATATCATGCCTCCGAGCTTGCCGTTGCCTACTGGAAGAGCTTCCTCCCAAATGCGTGCAGGCTGCTTGTACCATAAGCGGTTTTCCGTTTGCAGCTTCATATACGAATCTCCTTTTCGATTACTGATCTTTTATTTGCGCAGTCAATCCATTACTATAGTATTATTGCTACTAAAAACTTGGACGGCGGTGCCCGCAGGTGATTCAAAAAAGCGAACAACACGCATTATCTGATTTGCTGCAATCGCTGCAGCTACAACTGCTGATTACGCATAAAACGCAAGTCTCCCACGATTGGAGCGAGAGCAATACCGTTCCCGAATTCAATAAGCTGTATTACATTTGTGAGGGAGAAGGCTGGATTCAAATCGGTGACAAAGATTATTATCCGAAGCCTGGACAATTATTTCTCGTTCCCGCACATACGAGGGTATCCTTCTCCACCTTAAACAATCGTCCCTATTTAAAATATTGGTGCCACTTCAACATTATGGCCGGCCCCTTCGACCTGTTTCAGTGGATTGGCGTTCCTCTTTGCCTAGACGTTGAAGATCCTGATAGGCTCATTGATTTGTTTCGAGAAATGATTGGTTGGCATGAGCAAAATACCATTGTAGCGCGGCTTCGCGAGAAGTCGGCGCTGCTAGAGATCGTTAGCCGTTTTCTCGAAGCGGTGCCTATTCAAGTGCTTCAACACCGCACCGAGGAAATTAATCGCTTGAACGTCATCCAACAGTATGTGGACAGTCGTCTTCATACAAGCATTAGCATCGATCAAATGGCAGAAGCCCTCCATTTGCACCCGAATTATTTTAGCGCCTATTTCAAAAAACATTTCGGTATTCCGCCGCTAAAATATGTCAGCCGCAAACGAACCGAACGCGCCAAGCAGCTATTAACGACAACCTCTTTCAGTATCAAGGAAATCGCCGATCAAACCGGCTTTAAAGAAACGAATCATTTCACGAAATTTTTCCGCAAAGAAACCAGTCTTTCCCCTACCGAATACCGCGCTGCTTATTCCGGATAGCGCATTCGTCTAACGTCAATTTCATTATAAAAGCGCATTCACCGATTGACGATGGACGAAACTAAGATATGTGGGTATAAAACTAAGAGCCTCGCAGCTGCTGCGAGGCTCAAGTGCCGGATTCTCTTAAAAAGATATGCACAACATCATTTCTTACGAATAGAAACGATTTCGTAATGGGCAAGCCTTACTGATTAAACGTAGAGATCATAGACCAGTCTTTGTCCGTAAGCTGATTCATTTGCCAGACGGCTACGCCCCGCAGGCCTAGCTCCTTTGCCAAACGCATCTTCGCTTGGATACTGTCCGTATTCTCGTACCAAAGCAGATGCGAGCCTCTCGTATCTTTAAAAGTAATTTGATTTAAAAAATAAGGCAGCTGCATGACTGACGTCGTGTCAGGCTGAGCAATCCGCTCTTCCACTGCTGCAATTGCAGGTGAGCGAAAAAACTCTTTGGTCCCATCCTCTTTCGTCGTCCATTGATTCGCCTGCTTCGATATCCCTAGCAGCAGCTTATCAGCCGGAATATAAGCAAGCGCATCGCGCACGGAATCGCCTACCAGCGTCAATGGCGCAGACGGCAGCCCACTTTCTTCATGCGTAAATTCATAAGCCATCATTACTACGCGGTCAGCCAGCTCGCCAATCCGCTTGTAGTCGTAACCAGCATAATAATAGGAAGGCGGTACAGCAACGGTCATTTCCGCCTCGCTGCCCAGCTTATCCTTCACAGCAAGAAGCAGCTCTATCAAAGGCTCTTTGTACGTTGCAGGCACAAGCCCTTCAAAATCTATAGCAACACGGTCGAAGTCGTAGGAAGGATCGGCATAAACTTCGCCAAGCGACGTGGCGAATGCCTGACGTGCTTCAGCATCCAGTAGAAACGGCCCCAGCTTCTGAAGCGTCGTATTTGCAAATATCATTAGCGTCTTGGTCGATCCGCTAGCCTCTGCGGCAGAAAGCGTCTGCTTCCAGTCGCTAGGCAGCGCTAGAGCGACCGCTGCCTGGCCTTCGCCTTGATAATCGAGCTTGGCCCAGTCGAAGATCACCTCGTCAGCGGAAGCGAAACGCTCGTTTTTCTTATACGGTCTGCCAGCGGCATAAAAGGCTGAAATTTCTAGCGAATGGGCGCTGCTGCGGAAGCCGATCATCCGATCCACAATGGCCGCTGCCTCGCGTCTCGTTAATGGCTTTTTCGGTAGAAAAAGGCCTTTATTGTCCCCTTGCATAATGGCATCCGAATACGTCCTCAAGACATATGGAGCAAGCGCTTTGTCGATTTGATCCGCATCACCAAAGGCTACTGCCTTGTGTGCATCCAGCCAGCCCGCAGCCAGCCACTGCTGCTTCTCTTCGGCCGATTTGTCCTGCAGCAGCGCGAATGCCGTCAAAGCCGCTACTTCCTCACGCTTAATGCTTGTGCTAGGAGCAAACTTACCATCCTTTATGAGCAAGTCCAGCCATCCGGCATCATAGGCTTGCTTAATGAAGCTATAGGACCAGCGATCCTTCGACACATCTGCCAATACCGTCTTCTTCTCTTCACTAATGACCGGCTTCACCGATTCGACCAGCAACTTGACGAACGCTTCTCTAGTAAGCTCTGTATTAGGGCGATAAGTGCCATCTTCATATCCGGATACGACGCCTAAAGCGACTAACCGGTAAATCGATTCTGCTGCCCAATCTGTCGCAGGCACATCACGATATGGTTTTAATTGCGCGTCATAGGCAAACGCCTGCATAGACGTTCCGATCACAAACATCATTAGAATTCCAATAAGCATTGCTGTTTTTGCCTTTAATCTCACGTTATCCCTCATCCTTTCGAGCCTAAACTAGTAATCTAACAGACGAATCGATAGAATCATATCGTATTTTCCAGTAAAAGTCCAATAAGCCCAGCTTGTGGTAGTTCTTGATCTGTATGAAAATAAAAAAAGTACGGCCTCCTCAACTTTTCTTGAGAGGCCGTACTTTTTTTCTGACAGAAAACTTTTTAGTAGGCTTTAAAAATGATATTGAGCCTCCTTTTGTTCTCTGAGCTTTGTATAAGTAGCTGTCAGCAGGATGGTGTCTTCATTTTTCCTATTTTATCGGTAATTTTACGCTTACTGTCGTTCCTTTTCCTTCTACGCTCTTGAATTGAAGCCCGCAAGGAAGACCGTAATGCAGCTTCAGCCGTTGATGAACATTGCGCAGGCCAAAACCATGATCCCGCTCCTCGTTGCTATCATCCTCCTCAAGCGATTGCCGAATGCGCTCCAGATGCTCGGGTGCGATTCCAATGCCGTCATCCTCCACTTCGAGCATAAAGAACTCTTCATCCTTTGATACGCGGATATGAATATGTCCAGGCGTCTCACGTCTACGTATGCCGTGATTGATACTATTCTCGACAAGCGGCTGCAAAATAAATTTAATCATTTTGACCTCTGCTAGCTGATCATCCATATCCACATCCCAGAATAGTTGGCCGGCAAATCGGATTTCCTGTATTTTCAGATAGTAGGTGACATGACGGACCTCTTCCTTCACCGTAATTAATTCGCGTCCCTGGTTCAGGCCAATCCGGAACAAACGAGAGAGATATGTGACGATATCGGCGATAATGGGGTCCTTGTGCTTGCGTGCCAGCATGTTAACGGAATCAAGCGTATTGTAGAGGAAATGCGGGTTAATCTGATATTCCAGCGTCTGCAATTGAAGAAGTCTGCGCTTAGCTTCCTCTTCCCGGTTCTTCTGAATAAGACTTAATATCTCATCGGACATTCTATTCATGGCCGTCGCCAGCTCGCCTACTTCGTCATTTCGCACCACAGGCATTTTAAATAAAAAGATTCCTTCCCCTATCAGCTTCATTTGTTGTTGGACCTTATGTAATGGCTTAGTCATGCGATGGGATAAAAATAGAACCATAAACACGCAAAACAAAATTAGCACACAGGCGATAAATAGAATGCCAAAAAACAAATCGCGTGCAGGCCGCAAAATATCTTTTTTCGAGATCCAGGATACGATAGTCCAATCGGAACGCGGCTCTACAAACGTGATATAATCTTCGCTGTCTTCAAACGCCTTGTGCAAGAGCACGTTGCCTTGGTTTTTAAAATCATGAACCAACTCGCGACCCTTCTTCGTATCCGTTCGAATTTCAAATGTTCTATCGTTATTGTAAACCGCATACTGTTGATAATTATCTACCTTGTATCTGGCTATCGTTTTTTCTAGATCGCTAGTGTCGATGAACAGAAACAGATAACCGATTGGCTTTTGCAAATCTACTTCATTATTGTTAATTTGCCGATACAATACGACGGTATCCAGTTCGTCCACGTATTCCCATACAGCTTTTCCTCTGTATTTCGCTGCTTCAGCCTTTCGGGAATTGATATAACTGTCGTATTTTGAAACGAGCCCATCCCCATAGATCGTACCATTCATACGGGCAATATAAATGGAGTATTCAACCTTGCGCGTTCCTCCATAGGTCTGCAAAGCCTGCCTAAATTCGATGGCTCTCTGAAGCTGCTCTCTTGACCGTTCCAAATTGGGGTGAATTAGAAATTGTTGAATTCGCTTATCGCCAAATAACAGCAAAGAAAGCTCCTCCAGCTGAAATCGCCAATCGTTGAGTTCGGAAGCTAAATTGTTAATCGATTGATCCTGCTGCCTCATATAACTTTCCTTTAAATAGCTTTGCAGCGAGTAATACAAGTTAGTGCAGCTTATGATGATTGGAATGAGAATAAGCAGGGAAAAAAACAGCATCATCTGCGAGCGGATCGTCCGCATCAGCTTTCTGTCTCCTGATGGTAATCGCGATATCCGCTTGGAGACAAGCCGACATTCTTTTTGAACATGGAGCTAAAATAATGAGCGTTGGCATAACCAACCTTCTCCGCAATTTCATAGTTTTTATGGTTAGTTAACTGAAGTAGCCTCTTCGCTTCTTCCAAACGACATTCTGTCATGAATTCCACGCAGGTCTTGCCCATCTGTTGATGAAAAATGCGCGATAGATAGTTAGGCGAAATGCAAACCGTTTGCGCGATAGAAGCCACGCTTAGATTCGCATCATGATAACGGTTCATAATAATTTGCACAGCTCCATCAACCAACTGGCTCACAAAGCTGGCGTGATGCGTTTTTCTCCAAGCGATAATATCCGTAAATAGCGCAATAAATTCCTTTTGAATCCGCGTATAGGAAGACAGAGCGTTTAGGCGGGATACGCTTTGATTGAAGGTTGGAACCGAATCAATGCCATATTCGTCAACCAGCCGATAGACCGCTCCAAGCAGCTGCACACAAGTCAGCCGCAGCATTTGCGGCGACGGATTTTGCTGCATGACCATATCTATGAAAGTGTCCATCGCCTGTTCATTAATCTGATCACGGTAACGCAAAATTTCAAGCAATTGCTTCTCTTCATCATAAGGATATTCCACATGATCCTTCTTCCAAGCGGGGATATCCTCGAACCGAATGAAACCTGTCTGCTCCAAAATAGCCAAATATTTCACACTATCAAGAGCTTCCAGCGAAGAAGCCCAGACCTCGGAAATATCATGGCAGCAGCTGCCTACGCCAATATTGATCTCGATTTTAAGCGTGCGTCTGATCGTATCTGCTGTTTTTTTCCAAACTTCCGTACTGGCGGAACCTGCCATCACACAAAGCAATACCGCTTCGGAATGATCGTAAATATAAACGACGCTATCCGTATTCAACTCCTCAATAACCTTACGAATAGAGAATCGGTTCAGCCAAAGCTCCCGCTCTCCCTCATTTTCCATGAGACTCTCCACATTGCAAATCTCGATTGCGAGACAAGTATAAGAAGAATAAACAAGTGAAATATCCGCAGTCTCCGCTCGCCCCTGAATCATTCCAGCAGATGACAATGTGCCAGAGAGCAAGTCGCTCCAAAACTTTTCCGCAATGATAGGCTTATATTCATCCAAGCGAATTTGGGCCATCTCATTCCAATTTTTTGCTTGATGCTCTACTAGTATTTCATCCCTTAGCTCTTCCATGGTTTCCTTTAATTCTTCTGGAAATATAGGCTTAACCAAATATTTTGCGACACCTATTTCTACCGCTCTCTTCGCATATTCGAATTTCTCATACCCGCTCAAAATGACAAAACGAATGTCCGGATATTGATCCCGAATCATTTTGGCAAAATCGAGGCCCGACATGCCCGGCATAAAAATGTCCGTCAGTACCACATCGGGCTTCTTATATTCAATGATTTTAATTGCGTCCGATGCATTTTTGGCATCCAGTACTTCATTAAAACCAGATTCTCTCCAGTCTATTAATGTACGAAGTCCGTCTCGGATAACAACCTCATCATCGACTATCAATACCCTCATGCTGCAAATCCTCCTCAAGCTATCTTTTCAGATCGATTATTTCACGGCACCTGCCGTTAGTCCACTTATTATTTTCTCGCTTAGCAGCGAATAGATGACAATAGTTGGAATGACTGCTATCACCATCGCCGCAAAAGCAACCGGATAATTAGCAGAAAATGTCGATAAGAAGAAGCGAATGGCCACTTGGAGAGTACGCGTTCCCTCGCTTTGCGTAAGTAGAGATGCAAATAGCAGCTCGTTCCATGCCGTTATTATTAGAAAAATGCTTGCTGTTGTCATTCCGGGATAAGAAATCGGCAGGATGACGCTAATAAAGGAGCGATGCACGCCTGCTCCATCTATAAAGGAAGCTTCCAGCAGTTCTTTCTGAATCGAGTCCATATAGGTTTTGACTATTAATATGCATAGCGGCAGAGAAACTCCGGCATAAACAAGAGCTACACCAAACAGCGTATCGTAAAATCCCAACCAGTTCACAATAAAATAATATGGAACGATGAACGCATTGGTGGGAATGAATATTCCAAAGGTAATGATCAGCAACCAGCCTGCCTTAAATTTGAAAGAATACATAAAAGCATACGAAACTAAAGTGGCTAGCACAACACCAATTAAGGTTGAAACAATTGCAATAAAGGTGGAATTCAGAAAATAATGCGGGATCGGATGACTCGTCAGTACTTTTTCATAATTTTCAATCATCCATTTATCCGGCAGCGCAAACGGTGCCGAAAATAATTCCTGATTCGTTTTGAAGGATGACAGAATGAGCCATACAAAAGGGACTAACGTAACCATCATAAACAATAGTATACATATCCAGCGCAACACTTTCACCGTGGTCTCCTCCTCTCCGACAAGCGCAAGCTGCCAAAAACGATGCCCATCATAATCGTCCCCATCACTATCGTCATTAAGCCGGCAGCCATGGAAATGCCATAGCGATTAGCCGAGATCATCTCACGATAGATGAATAGAGACATATTAATAGAGGAATCGGCTGGACCGCCGCCCGTCATTAAGAGCGGGTACTCAAACATGCGCAAACAATATGCCGTATTGAAAATAATATTGATGCCAATTGCGCTTTTCACCAGCGGCACGGTGATATGCCAATCCATCTGCGCTCTCGTCGCACCGTCGATTTCAGCAGCCTCGTAAAACTCTTGTGAAATCGTCGACATCTGCGTTAAGAAAATAACCATAGTGAAACCTATATATAAGACAAAAGGAATCATGCTTGCGAAGACTGACATGCTGGGGTCGCTCAGCCACGGGCGTGCCCAGGATTCCAGACCGACACCCTTGAGCGAGTTGTTGACTAATCCCAGACTGACATGCAGAACAAAGTACCATAGAAAGGCAAGTGCTGTCGTGGAGATGACATTCGGCAAAAAAAACAAAGTCCGCAACCATTTCCAGCCTTTCGGTTTACTAAATAATAGGAGTGCAAGCAGCAGACCTAGCGGAGTATGCAGCAAAGTTCCCGCTAAAATCCAATACATCGTATTCACCATTGCTGTTTTGAAGGCAGCATCTTCGAAGAGGTATCGAAAATTATCAAGGCCGACAAAATTCATGCCGCTAAGTCCATCCCACTCCTGCAAGCTCACGAATAATACATACGCAAGAGGAAAGATAAAAAAAACAACCGTAAACAGCAAGGCCGGAACCAGATAGAGGTAGATTTGCCTAGATGTCATCGTTCACATGCCCCTTTCAAAAACAGAGGAGAGGTTTCCCTCCCCTCCATCATCTTATTGGTTAGCCGCTTGCAGCTGTTTAACAAATTGTTCTGGTGTATAGCGGTCAAACATCATGCCTTCAATAAGCGCTGGCAGCTTGGATGCTGCTGCTGGCTTAAGGTTGCGGACCAGATTGACAATGCTTTCTGGTGCTTCGCTGTTTGTCTTGATGTATTCACCTAAAATAGGTCCGGCTTGCGTTGTTTCTTCTTCCGTTAAAGTAAGCTTAGTGGAGAGCAGAATACTGCCTTCTAATGTAAAGATTTTGGAGCTTTCTTCCGAAGTCATGTATTTGAGAAAGTCAACCGCAGCCTCCTCTTTTTCCTTGGAGTTCGTCTTGCCCAATGACCAAGGGGTGTAAGTGTCCGTCACGGTAAAACCTGGCTGTACCTTGCCATCGCCAAACGTTGGGCTAGCTGCAACTGCAATGGAAGGAGAAAGTTCTTCACTAATGGATCCAATCAGCCATGGACCATCGATAATCATAGCCGTGCTGCCAGTAAGGAAGTTATTGCTGCTGACCGAATAGTTGCCGCCTAGCGCATCAGCTGTCGTGTATCCGAAGAGTTTCTTCATATATTCAGCTGCTTTCACTACTTCAGGCGTATCGAGAGACTTGCCTGCATCAAATACGCTTGTACCTCCCAAGCTTGCTGCTAAGTACGAAAAGGCGTTAGTCGCATGCCATGCATCATCGGCTGTCATGAGCGAGATTGGCGTAATGCCCGCATCCTTCAGCTTCTCACAAACATCAAAAAATTCATCCCATGTCGTCGGGAATGCTTCTATGCCCGCTTTGGCAAACAAATCCTTGTTGTAGTAAAACAGAATGCCCGCTTTCTCAAACGGAATCGATGTCAATTCCCCGTCCACAGTCATCGCTTGCAAATCCTGCTCCGTAAAACGCGACTTCCATGCGTCATCCATATATTCCGTCAAATTCAGCAATTTGCCTGACTTTTGGCGGGAGAGATCGTTAGGGTTAAAGTTATAGTTGAAGATGTCTGGCGTCTGGCCCGCAGCAATCATCGTTTTGACTTTCTGCTGCAGCGCAGGCCAATCCGGGTTAATATCCACATTAACTTTAATCTTGTTCTCATTTTTCTTGTTGAAATTCTCGACTACCGTTTGCAGCGCTTTACCTCGCTCTGTATCCGTGCTCCAGCTGCTGAGCAGTGTCAGATCCACTTGTTTCTCATCGGATGCCGCCTCGCCCCCTGCCGTTTCGCTATTCTTGCTTGAACAGCCTGAAATGACAAGACACAGTACAAGCAATAATGATACAGCTCCGCCTATCCATTTTTTCTTCATGCAAAAATTCCTCCCCTTCTATTCAAATCAGTTTTCGTTTCTATTGTCCAAATATTTGCCTAATCCATAGATTCCCGCAGAATAAATCCAGCCTAAAGTCCCCCAAATATCACCTTTGCCAATCATCCCCTCATCAATGCCTTGGTTGCAAATGCCAAAGCCTTCCGGCTGCATGCCTAAATCAGTAAAGCCCATTAAGTCTCCCGGGTGGGACAGCAGCTGCTGCGTACCAATCGCAATCCATTGTGCCATGGAGCGGAAAAACGGCTCTCCTGCTTCAGCGCCTAAGCCGTCCAGCTCTTCTAAGTGAAACAGCGAGTAAATATCGACAACGCCGCCCCCCCATATAGAATTGATGCCGCCCATGCCAACCGTTTGAAACTGTACTCTAGCAAGCTCTGTGCCCGAAAAATGAGGAGCATTCCAAATATAATTCCAAGAGATGAATATTTTACCTGCTCTGACCGCACCTTGCAAATATCTTTTTTCCCCCGTCAGTTTATACAAGCCGTATAAAGCCGCCATTGTATATTGTGCAGCTTCTTTATCAATCACGTTCGGATTGTCCAGTGTGCCCCCCACGTAGAAATCCTGTGGCACGTAGGTCGTTAGAACATAATCTCCTGCTCTTCTTGCGGCATCATAGTATGGCCGCCCCAGCTCACCTGAAGCATTCCCCATAGCAATTAGATATAAAATAGGAATCGAGCTCGCCGATTTCGATGAAAACTCGTTAAGGCCAAATCCTTCTGCATTTTTAAGCGGTTTGCCATTCGGCTCATACGCACGGTACCATGAGCCATCATCGTTCTGATGGTCCAGCAGGAAGCGTGCAAACCGTTCAGTTGTTTCCCACCATGAAGGTTGTTCCCAGTTTTGCGATGAGTAAAGCTGATAGTTTAACAGCAGGTCGAACGCTGGCTCTACCATCGTACGCAGATAGTTTCCCGGAATATCACCATGAGAAATATAATGAAGCTTAGGAGCGCCCGGTTCACCGAAGGAAGCAAACGGCTTGTCCTTCTCGATATCGAATAAGGAATAGAGGAAACCTGAAGAGGTAGCCAGCCGGTCAACGAAAAACTGGGTAACCTTTCTTCCATTCTCCAACCATTCGCCGCCATCGGACTTGGCAAGCAAGTATGCCGTATTAATTTGCCGCCCTGTAAAACCATATTCCAAAATGCGCGTGTAAGATTCATGCGGAATATTATTAAACGATGTACCAAAGCCTGAAGGTTCGGATAAGTAACCATGTCTAGGATCAAAGTGGAAAAAGAATCCTGCCACTCCATTCGCAAGCTCTCGGTAGCTGCTGCGCAAGGAAACATTACGGTATTCCATTGATTTTACAAGGGTGAAAGGAAGCCTTGCCGGCTTGGTCTGTTGCAGCTCGGCATACGTTTTGAAAGTGGAATACACCGCGTCTGCGAAATGTTCTGCACTGCCTATCCGCAGGTCATAAGCCAGCTCCATTTCCAGCGTGTCCCCTTCGAGCGGATAAAACGCGGATACAGGCGTTCGATTCGCATTCAGCGCAACGCTGCGGTCGCCTTCATGATAGGGCCAATAAGCTTCCAGAAACAGCTCCTTTCCTCCTTCCACCGCATAACCAAGTGATCCCACTTCCGTTTCCTGCAAATAACGATTCTCCTTTGCAGCCGTCCGTCGTGGCTTATTCGTCACCTCTGGCAGCTTAATCCGGCCAAGCGAAACGGATTCCAGTCTTTCTGGGCGGTAGCCAATCATAACCGGATACGTCAAGCGGTCATCCATATAGGATTTGGCCTCGGTGAACGAAGCCAACGTTCCGGGCTCCGAATAATGGGTTGCAGGCGCACAAAACCGCCATTCTCCTGTATCTACCAATCCTGCCCGAAGCTGAAGCTGCAATCCATTTGGCTTTGCTTCTGCCTCTGTTTCAACGGCTTTGAGACTTCGATGCAGTGTAACGCGATTAGCTACTGCTGCCCAACGGTCGCTGACGGTAAAGGCGTATCCTGCGTGAGTCCATTCAGCTTCAGCCTGCCATTCCCCTGCTGAAAGCTGACGAACATGGTGATAGTTCATCGTGACTGTCGTCTGATCTAAATAATGAGCCGTTATCGGCAGTTTAACCGTAATCTCTTGCTGTCCACCCGCAGCTTCCCAATGCAATTGTGGGAAAAGTCCTTGGTCTTCTAGAAAACAAATTGTAATCATGTACTCACCCCACTTCATAGATTAATTCAAATGTAACGAAGTGTAGCATTGGGGTCGATGCAATAAACTTCCCATTTTCATACAAAAATCTATACAATTTAATACAAAAAAAAGCACTGATCCCAGGATATAGCCTTCAGGAACAGCACTTATAGGAAAATCAAGATAATAATAACAAACATTTTCGCTATATTTTTTTCGCATCCTGCCGATAATCGTTAGGCAGCTTGCCGTATGTCTTTTTGAACATATCGCTGAAATGGCGGGCATTATTATAACCCACCTTCTCTGCAATCTCGTAGACCATTAAGTCCGTCAGACTCAGCATATCTGTGGCATGCTTCATCCGGACTTCGGTCACATATTGTTTGAAATTTTGCTTGGTATGCTTCTTGAAGAAGCTGCTGAAGTAGTATGGATTCATGAACGCCATGCTCGCCATCGACTCCAGTGTAATTTCCTCGCTGTAGTGCTCATCGATAAATTGCTTGATTTTAGCCAATACGATTTTCTCCTTATTACCGGAGTCACCGTCCATTTCCAAATACGTTTTCTCGAATACGCCTGTAATTTCCGTACCCATCGTGTCAAAGGTCTCGAAGGAATCCAACCGCTGCTGCAGCTCCCCCTTATCCAAGGCACGTTCAGATAGACGCACGCCTGATTTGGCGAGCTCTTGGATAATAAAAGATACCGATGAGAAGCAGGTGGATACTGCAAGCGGCCGATTGCCGTACGTTTCTCTCTTAATCGTAGCAAGCCAGACGCCCAGCGCAACTTCAACCTCCAGCCAAGGCTTGCCCGTCATCCTGCGGATAACGTCCCACTGCAAATCATAAAGCTCCTTGTCAAAGGAATGCGGCTGCGCTGGCGGCACGTAACGCAACACGCGGTTTAATCCTACAAAATATTTCATCTCCATCGCATGCTCCGCTTCACGGAAAGCCTCTGCAAGCTTCATCAAATCACTTACCGGCCGGCTCAGAGCAACGGAAACCTTTAACTTTAGAAAAGTTTCGATTTTGCTTTGCGTATCCTCGGCCAGCATAATCGTCTCGTCCTTCTCCTTGTGGCTGGCTATAATCACATGCTGCTTCCCCTTCATGAACGCATACCCGATGTCCGTTTCCGTTATCGTTTCCTGCAGCACGTTTCCAATGGCAAACTCGATCAGCTTGTTTTCTTTGTCCGTCCAGCGGTTTGAATTTTCCTTCTGCCGCTCAACCTCCACGATCATTGCGGTATAGAGAGGCCCCAGAAGCTGCGCTTCCGTTTCTTGAAACGATTTTGTCCCCGGAGACAAGCTCCCTTCCGTTAGCCTGATTAGCGCTTCCTGCATCTCCTCATGCCGGCTCTTTCGTTCCAGGAGCTGCAGCTTCCCTTTGCGCTTCTGCTCCTCATTATGCTCGGTAATAAGGGAAATAGCTTTGTCCAGCACACTCTCGAGCTGCTGCTTGACGACAGGCTTCACTAAATAATCGATAGCGCCAAATGCTACCGCGTCCCTAGCATATGAGAACTCCTGATAAGCGCTTATAAAAATAACGTTAACCGGCAATCCGCGCTGTTTAATTTCTTTAATAATGTCGATGCCCGTTCGGTGAGGCATGCTAATGTCACTAATGACTAAGTCGGGGCTCAGCTCCTCGATTAGCTCCATCAGCTCATTCCCGTCATACGCATGTCCAATAATTTCCATCCCGAAAGATTCCCAGTCGATTAGCTTTCGCAGTCCTTTAATAATAATCGGTTCATCATCTGCCAGTATGAGCCGTATCATGCATTATCCCCTCCTTTACCGGAAATAGCATCAGCACCGAAGTGCTTACATGCCTGCGGCTGCTTATCGAAATGCCGTAGCCTTCCCCGCAAACCGATTTGATTCGTTCATGTACGTTTTTGATACCGACATTTTTGGAAGGAGCCACCGCGTCCTCCAGCATGGCATTCAAACGATCAAGCTCTTCCGTATCCATGCCAATCCCGTCATCATAGACCGTAACGGCCAGCTTATCCTCGATACGCTCGATAGAAATTTGAACGGTGCCTTTCCCTTTTGGGCGAAGACCATGTTGAATAGCGTTCTCGACAATCGGCTGCAGGGAAAGCTTTAAGATTGACCAATCCCTGTTGATACGGTCTGAAATATCGCAGCGGAGTTCGAATCGATTCTCAAACCTAACCTGAATGATATAGAAATAATCTTTCAGATGATCTAGCTCACGCTGAATCGTAACCCAATCCTCGCCGTAATCAATGACGTACTTCAACTGATTCGATAACGAGAGTATCATATCCGCCACCTCATCCGCATCACTGTGAACGGCATTCATCCGAATAACCTCCAGCGTATTATACAAATAATGGGGCCTGATTTGACTCTTCAGCGCATTAAGCTCGGTTTGCTTTTGCTTGATCTCAGCGACGTACGCCTCATTAATAAATGCTTTCAGCCGATCTACCATCCGATTGAAGCCATGAGCGAGCCTGCCCATTTCATCATTGCTTTTCACTTCGATCTGAATTTCCAAATTGCCGGATTCTACCTTGGTCATCTGTTTAATCAGCCCTCGAATCGGCGCTGCAAGTCGTCTTGAAAACCAGGTACCCATGATGATAAGAACAAGCGAGCAAATGCCGATCGCTATATATACGGCTGTGCTGGTCGTCCCAAGCTGCTTATAAATTTCTTCGTTCTCAAATTTAACCAGCAATTGTCCTTTTAAGAAAGGAATTTCCTCGCTCAAAATAAGCTTGCCCTTATCTGCTTCGGTAGAGATCGGCGTTTGAATAGATGTTAGTTCTTTGTTGCTGAAGTAGGTTCGTTCGTTGTTGTCGAGTACGTAAAGCTCATCCTGCTCCCCTAAATTCAGTTCTCGCAGAAACTGGTCGGCAACTTTGGCATCGACATCAAAAAACAAGGTGCCTACGATTTTGGGCTCCTTTAACAAGGTGCCTGAAGTATCAATTAAGTTACGGCCAATTGTAATGACATTGTCCTGCGAATTGAATATATAAAAATCCTCATGTGTCGGATAAATCATCAAGTCCGTAGGAGCATCCTTCATCGTGCCTAGCCAATCCTCCACGGGAAGCTTCTCAGGAATGACTACTTTATTTTCCTTCGTTTGATAGAACAGTTTGTTGTCCTTCGTCCGGACAAAATAAGCGCTTGTTATATAACGGTCGCTGTACATGATCATTTTAAGAAAAGCATCGATCGGTACGGTGTTGATTTGCTCCAGTTCATTGACGTTACGGGTCTGATTGTCAGCGAAGCTGTCCTGCATGCCATCATAGCGTCCCGTGTACATCAGCATGGAGATCTCATTGTAATTATTAAAAGCTGAATTAAGATTATAGCTAATGTAGAGAACCATCTGCCGCAAATTATCATTCGTATACCTCTCAACATGCCCTGTAAACGTTTGAACGGAAAAGTAGCTGAGCGCGAATAAAGGAATGAGCCCCACTAAAATAAAGGCTACCGAAAATTTTACAAATACGCTGTTCCATCTAAGCCGCCATATCTTCATCTGCAAGCTCCCCCCTAAACAAACGCTATCCCGTACTTATCTTATCATAACTTCCGATGGCGATAACTCAAGCATGACGAATGCGCTGCAAAAGATACAGCCGGAAATTCCTCAAAAGGAGCTTCCGGCTGTTCGGTTATTACGTTTAGTATGATTCCGATCTTATCCTTTAATTGCGCCAGACGAAACGCCTTTGACGAAATACTTCTGCAGGGAAAGAAAGGCAATCAACACCGGAATCAACGACATCGTCGTACCGGCGAAGATCATATCCCAGCGTGATGAAAACTCGCCGACGTAGTAGAACAGCTCTACGATCATCGTTTTGGCTTGGCCTGCTGGCAGAACCATCATAGGCATCAGAAAGTCATTCCAAATGCCGAGTCCTTGAAGCACTACCATACTAGCGGTAACCGGTCCGAGCAGCGGAAATACGATTTTCCAGAAGATCCCGGTTCTTGAGCAGCCATCAATCTCTGCCGACTCCTCGATCTCACGGGGAATACCTTTCAGGAAGCTTGTATAGAGCAAGACTCCAAATCCAATCGATCCGGAAATATAAAGCAGAACGGGTCCCGTAAGCGTGCCGAAAAGTCCGATCATTTTGAGCTGCTTAAACAATGGAATCATGTAAACTTGAAACGGAATCATCATTCCAAAGAGAAAATAAGTAAACGCGGCGTTTGTCCATTTCGAGTTTGTTCGCTCGATGGCATAAGCGGCCATTGGAATGACGAGCACCATCACAGCGATTGAACTTACTGTAAGAATGGTGCTGTTCAGCATCGCTTCCGGATATTTTGTTTCCGTCAGCAAATATTTAAAGCTTTCTAAGTAAAGCTCCTTCGGAAAAGAGATCGCATCCTTCATGATTTCTGCATTGCTTTTGAATGCGGACATGATGTTGAAATAAATCGGGAAGGCGAACACGACCGCTATAAGCAGCGTAATAACAAATGTAATAACATCAATCGGCTTGACTTCTTTTTTCATCTTACATCTGCACCTCTCTTTTGCGGAGCACTTTAATTTGAACCAAGGAGATGACCAAAGTGAGGATGAACAGAACAAGGGCAAGCGCCGTACCAAAGCCTTGTCTCAATTCGCCAAAACCGACCTTATAGATAATATAGGTCAACGTTTCTGTAGCAAAGCCCGGACCGCCATCTGTCATAACCGCGATTTGGTCGAATACTTTGAGTGACCCGATCATTGATAACATAACGCAAACGGTCGTAGCACCAGCGAGTAAAGGAAACGTAATATGGCGGAACTGCTGCAGGCGATTGGCACCGTCAATGCTGGCCGCTTCATTTAATTCCTGCGGAATGCCTTGAAGTCCTGCCAGGTAAATCACCATATAGTAACCAGCTGCCTTCCAGACGGTGGATAGAATAATCGAGATTAATGCAAAATCCGGATTGCCTAACCAATCTGTCTTCAGGAAACCGAGACCTGTCATTTCCAACAATTGATTCAAAACGCCAAAGTTATAATTCAGAATAATCATCCATATAAAACCCATAATAATACCCGACATTAATACCGGAAAATAGAAGATACTGCGGAACAAATTACGGAACCAGCGAACCTGATCTACCAATATAGCTAGCCCCAAAGCGACAATATTTTCTAAGAGAACTAATGAAACCGCTAGAATCAACGTATTTTTTAAAGCATTGTGGACCCGTGGACTTTTAAAAATTTCAACAAAGTTATCGAGCCCGATATATGGAATCTTTTCGCTTACTCCGTTCCAAGCCGTAAAGCTCAGATACACGCTGCTGAGAGTAGGTACGATGACAAAAGCCGTATATACGATAAACGCTGGCAATATAAACCAAATTGCATAATTCGTCCATTTCTTTTTCTTTGACTTGGCAATCATGGCTCTCTCCTACTTCCTGCTAAGGTTTGATAAAAAGAGAACCTCCGCGTTGGCAGAGGTCGCTCTTTGATTGTCATCCGGTCTAAAGCCGCTTATTGCTGCAAATTGGCTTTGACATTACTGTCATACTCGGTGTCAGCCTGCTTCATATAATCCGTTACATCGCCGTTTTTCAGCACCAGCTCTTGAAGAAGCTTATAGAACCAGTTACGGAATTGCGGTGGAATGGCATTTTCGCCGTACCAGTTATTAATCGCGAGCGACTTGATGACCGTCTCGTCATTAATCAATCGGAGCACTTCTTTCATTTGCTCGCCTGTTTCATAGGATACTTCTATCGCTGTGGATGGAAGTCCATTAACAGTCGCTAGGTATGGAGCGTATTGCTCTGGATCAAAGAAGAATTTAATGAACGCTTTCATCGCTTCTACTTTATCTGCGTCTTTTGCCGCTTCTGCTGACAATGACCAACCTGCCAATCCTGGAAGGCCTAGAACAACCGTTTTTCCTTCTCGGTTCGGTATTGCATAGAAACCAAATTCAAAGTTCGGGTCCGCTTCCGCAATTTGACCAAACATCCATGGACCGGAGAACAGCTGCGCTGCTTTGCCCGATACTAGAATGGAAGCCGTTTGATTGTCTGCCGTAGAGAGCCAGCCTTTATCTACATATTTGCTAAATAAATCTTTGTAATCGGTCATCGCTTGTACCATGCCTGCATCCGTGAAGCTTGCTGTTTTCGCTGTACGCTTCGAGTTCCAATCCGGATCTTTTGAGTACACTTCGTTCATGATAAAGAAATTAGTCCAGAAGCCCATATGGAAAATATCTTTTCCTCCGACTACAATCGGTGAAATGCCGGTAGCTGCCAATTTTTCCTGGATAGCAAGGAACTCGTCATAGGTTTTTGGCAACTCGGTAATTCCAGCGTCAGCATACGCTTTCTTGCTGTAGATGATCCCTTGAGGAGTGCCGCCGGATATTGGAGCGTTATATATTTTTCCGTTATATTCCGGCAACGTTTTGAACAAGCTGCGAAGATCCTCAGGCAGCTCCACGATTTTGCCGGCATCTGCGAACACTTTCGTGTCGCGCATTTCGACCAGATCAGGGAATTGGCCGACAGCATCTTTTGTTTTCAGCCAATCTAAGTATGCAGCGGATGTTGTTTCACTATAATTCGTAATTTTGATATTCGGATTTTTTGCAGTGAAAGCATCGATGGTAGCTTCAATTGCTTTTTTCGTTGACGGATCTCCTGTTGCATAAGCAATTGTAAAGTTGACTTCCTTCGGAGCATCTGTAGCCGTACCCGTGTTGTCCGGGCTGTTGCCTGCTCCCGCATTGCCGTTGTTAGAGTTGTTTCCACCACATGCCGTAAGAACTAGGGATAAAGCCATAATAATTGAAGCGAATTTCAGTAATGGTTGATTAGCCATTTACTTGGACCTCCCTTTAGTATCTGCGTTTTTTAGAGGAACTACCTGCAAGATGTGCGCACCACCCTTGTTCAACCCCGTTCCATGTTCTAAGATTATCATCAAAAGTCGACACGTGAAATGAAGTTTTTTAAGGCGGATATGCGGCTTATTTAAGAAGTTAACGATGAACCGTCTACTTGATCTCGGTTTGGCTGATGGTATCTTTTCCCCTTAAAATAGGATGCCCCAGCCGCTTTTACCTATAACTGTTTAAGCTTGTTATGACCGTTATTACAGCTATATTTCTTACTCTAATTCAAAAAAAACAGAGGCAGCCTGGAACATACAACACATGTTCCGGGCTGCCTCTGTTTTCATCACCTACCAAAGGTATAAATCATTGCCTTTAAGCTTAAAAATAGCTTCTATGAAATAATAATCGCCATAAATTATCGCGGTATGATGATCCTTATTATGGTACGCTGACGAACCGTTAATTAAAATACAGTCGGAATCTTTGGTCCAGTCGCTGCGGGATTCATCCAATGTTTTCAACAGCTTCAGCGCCGCTTGAACATAAACGTCTTTCTCATGCGGGCCTACCACCTTGGCGATTTCAATCAATCCACATGCCGCAATAGCCGCGGCCGTCGAATCTTCGTAGGCGGGCTCCTTCGGTTGTCTGAAATCAATCGGAATAATGCCGCTTTCAGGGATATTAGCTATAAAATAATGTGCAATCCGTTTCGCCGTATTCAAGTATTCTTCTTTTCCCGTATGAATATAGCTCATCATAAAGCCATACAATGCCCAAGTTTGTCCTCTTGTCCACGAAGAGCCTTCTTCATAGCCTTGACCGCCATACGTTTTGACCACGCCGCCATTAAAAGGATCGAATTCAACGATATGATTAACGGAACCATCCGGCCTTACAAAAGCAGACATAGCGGTATCCGCATGCTTCATCGCAATTTGCATAAACCGGGGATCCCCTGACTCCTCCGTTGCCCAATAAAGAAGTGGAATATTAAACATACAATCGATGATCGCCCATCCCCGAGTATCCTGCTCCCCAAGATCATTCCATGCGCGGATAAAACCGCCCGCCAGATTAAAGCGGCCTGCCAGCAGGTTGGCAGCGTGCATCGCTCTTTTTTTGGATTCCGCTTTGCCTGTTACTTTATAATTGGCTACGCTCGTCGGGAGCCACATAAATCCCACATCGTGGTGCAGTCCGTCATATTGCTGAAAACATTCATCCAGCATATCTTCTGAAATATTGGCAATAGCTTTATACTTTTCATTGCCGGTTTCATGGTGCATCAGCCACATCATGCCGCCCCAGAACCCATTCGTCCACCAATTGATGCCATCCGTAATATTGTCTGAAGGATTATCAACATTACGATCATCGTGCACTCCGTTAACCGTTGTGTACGGTATTTTATTTCTGGACTTCTCGCTTACCCAGTCCATCTTCGTTGTTATTTTATCAATAACATTGCTTAACCATAGTTGATCGTTAGCCTGCAGCATGGTTTGATCCCACTTTCTTTTTCATTTATTTTGCTTTGCGTATCCTTGTTGTCTATCCATAGCAAACAACGTAAATAAGCTGGTATGACTAACCAATCTGATATAAAAAATAATCAAAATCCGCATGTTTTTTTGAACCGTTGATATCCTGTGCACATAAACCAATCATGGCCCCCGTGAAGCCTAGCTTGCCGCCGTATTCGTCGGAAAGCACGCCCATGTCTCGTTCGCCGCCAACTTTCTGCCACCCCATGCCGTCAGGCGAAGCAAAAAACTGTAGTCCCCGTCCATTAACCTCCGCCCGTAAATAATAAGTGTCCCAGTCATCGACGCTAAGCTCGCTCGTTCTGTCTTCGCAGTATTTGCCGCTGTTCGAGGACACAACGCCGAGCTTGCGCCCGTTGTCTCCGTCACGCGTAACTCGCAAATAAAAATAATCCTGCTCATCATAATAAAAGACGAGTCCCGCCATTTGCATAAAATGCTCCGGTTCATATTCCATATGTGTCTCAACTGTACAGTTGAAATGCTGAAGCCGGCGCGCTACCATGCTTTGATGATGCCAGGAATGAAGCGATTCCCGTCCGCGAAGACGCAAATAACCGGGACGTTCGCTTAAGCTGAGCCATATATCTTCCGCAGGGACGCGAAGCGTCTGGTATTGTAGACCAAGCACTGACGCTTCAAAATCATCCTTGGCTGGCAGTTCCGGATATGGATGCGGCGCAAGATCCGGAGCTGGAGCGGCCAAAGCTGGCAGTCTTCCTTCATGGTCGAGGCGCAGCCAGCCATCCTCTGTCCAGCGGAGTCGCTGAAGCGAAGTTTCGCGGCCGAGCGGATTCAGCTTCGTGCCAGAAAACGGGCGGCTGCAGATATGGGACATGTACCACTCGCCTCTTTGTGTTTCAACGATCATCCCGTGCCCTGCATTTTGCAGGGGGTACTCAGGAGCCCCGCGCGTCGTCATGATCGGATAAGAAGGATCCGTTTCGTATGGACCGTCAATATGCTTGGAGCGTGCTAACGTAGCCGCATGATTAATGCCCGTACCACCTTCGGCAACAAGCAAATAATAGTAGCCGCCTCGCTTGAACAGCTGAGGCCCTTCCGTGACGCCGATGTCCGTGCCTTCGTAAATCTTTTTGGCCGGACCGATTAGCCGCTGCTCAGTGGGATCATATTGTTGAAGCACGATCCCCCCAAACCTGCTGTGGCTATCTCTAAAATCCCATTGCATGTTGAGAAGCCATTTGGTGCCGTCCTCGTCGTGGAACAAATAAGGGTCGAAGCCGCTGCCGTTCATATAGAGGGGCTCGGACCAAGGGCCGTTCATACTCTCCGATGTAACAAGATAATTATGCAAATCTTTGAAAACGCCTTTGCGCGCCTTAACATCGGTATAGAGCAAATAGTAAATGCCGTTATCGTAAGAAAGCGCTGGCGCCCAAATGCCGCCTGAGCTCGGATTTCCTCTAAGATCTAGCTGAGAGGTACGCTGAAGCGCATGAGGAATCAACTCCCAATTCGCCAGATCCATGGAATGATAAAGTTGAACGCCCGGAAACCATTCAAAGGTGGAGGTCGCCATATAATATTCCTCGCCTACCCTCAGAAATGATGCATCCGGATTAAAGCCGGTTAATATCGGATTGTTTATCATACGCTTAGATCAGCCTCTCTCTGTCTTGGTGGATACCTGATTTCTCCTATTTGAAAATTAGCGATGTCTTCAAATATGAATTATCGTAGCATACGAAAAAAAATAGCGTATGTAGGTTTTTTTAGAATGAAGTGCATTTATTTTGTGATTTTTGTCAAAATGGGAAGCAATGAGCTGCTATTTCAAGCTCATTTTTGTTGACAGCGCTTTCTTGCGGTGACATACTACAGACATTCCTTGCCAGAAAGGAGAATACAGCTTATGCAGGCATGGTTTAATGCTTATAAGCATATGAAGATCAAAACCAAGCTAACCTTCCTCATTACCTTCATTATCGCACTGACCTTTGCGTTTACGACGATCGTGCAGCAATACGCATTCTACCTCTATGAAGAGCAGCTTTACGAGAAATCCTCGCAAGTGCTCAATCTCTCCTCCTCTGCGATCGAAACTGAGCTCAATCGGCTTGAGCAAATTTCCTACAACATGATTACCGACATTCAATTTCAAAATTTGTTGTTGTCTATCAAAAATAGCGAAACCGACTATGACCGCCTTATTCTCAGGCAGCTTGTGCTTGATCGGCTCTTTTATTTCGCAGGTCCTGAATCCTCCATCATTTCGATGCAGCTGTTCGACTCGCGCGGCACCGAGCATGACGCCGGTAATCTCATAACGTTCAGCCCAATCAAGAAGGCACGTATGATGCAGCTAGCTCGTGAGAGAGAAGGCGATACATCATGGATTTTTCCGGACGAGGAGGACAACGCTTTAATTTTGACACGGGAAATCCGCTCTTTTCGCAATACCAACTTTGACCTGCAATATTTAGGAACCATCGTAGCACGTATCAATATGAATGAGGTTGTGCGGAAAATGGCTTTAGACAGCGCCGAGGGTAATCTTATGATCGTAGCAGGCTCCGAGCTCGTATTCCCAAGCAATGCCATGTTCGACCCTACTGAAATTATTCATTCCACAAGTCAATCAACCGGCTATTTCACAAAAACGCTAGATGACAAATCACAGTTTGTATCGTATAACCAGTCCTCCAAGACCGGTTGGACGTACATCAACATTACGGAGTACAACAAAATCTTCAAGCATATCTTGTTCATTCGTGAGCTTGTGATTGCGGTGTTTGCTTTCATCTTTGTGCTCGTTGTGTTTCTCGGCATTCGATTCTCGCGCAGCTTGACGAAGCCGATCGAGGATTTAATGGCGCGCATGAAGATGGCTGAGAAAGGGAATTTCGCAGAAGCGAATCTGCATCTTCCGGAGCAGCAATCGATGGCAATGAACGAAATTGGCCTCCTTCATCGCACATTTCGGATCATGGTTGAACGAATCAATTCGCTTATCACCGAAAGCTATGCCAACCGTTTGCTGCTCAAAGAGACCGAATTCAAAGCGCTGCAAGCACAAATCAATCCACATTTTCTCTACAATACGCTGGAATCGATCAACTGGCTGGCCAGGGTGAATAAACAAACGCAAATTTCGCATATGGTGGAATCACTTGGCTTTCTGTTAAGCCATTCCATTGAATTAAAGGAACCGATCCTGCCTTTGTCCGAGGAGCTTGAAATTATTAAAAGCTATGTCACCATCCAAAAATATCGGTTCGAGGAGCGGTTAATCTTTCAGCTTGACGTTCCTGATCGATATTTAAATCGGCGAGTGCCGAAGCTGTCCCTTCAGCCACTGCTCGAAAATGCCATTCAATACGCGTTGGAGCCAGGCATCGGCGCGTGTACGATATCGATTCGTGCGCGAGAAACCAACGAAGGCTTCTTCCTGACTGTGGAAGATAACGGTCCGGGCATGGCAGCGAATACGCTGGAGCAGCTCCGCAAGGGCGGACTGAAAACGAACGGCAAAGGCATAGGTCTCTTGAACATTGACGAACGGATAAAAATCGCGTTCGGCGAGTCCTGCGGCCTTCGCATTGACAGCAAGATTGGCCATGGTACAAAAATCACATTGATGCTGCCAGGAGAAACGGAGGAATTAAACCATGTACAAAGTGCTGCTAGTGGATGATGAACGAATTATTTTGGACGGAATTTCGCAAATGGTGGATTGGAGCTATTATAGGACTTCGCTCACCGCGACGGCCAGAAACGGCTTGGAAGCCTATGAAAGCATCATGGCTGAAGAACCAGATATCGTCATCACCGACATTCGGATGCCGGGTATGGATGGGCTAGAGCTAGTTGCCAAAACACATCAGACTCATCCTCATGTCAGGTTTATCGTATTATCAGGTTTTCGGGAATTCGAATATGCCAGCAAAGCGATGCAGTATGGCGTCAAGCATTACTTGCTCAAGCCTACGAATGAGATCAAGATCGGCGGTCCGCTTGCCGAGATTGTAGATGAGCTTGAAGCGGATGCGAAACGCGAGGCTTTTGTCAGTGGCGTGAAGGAACGCCTTGAGAAGGTTATGCCCCATGTCAAGGAGCAGGTGCTGAAGGAATTTGTGACAAACAAAATGTATGGCCGACGCGACTGGGATTACTACCGCAGCCTCTTCCAATATTCGGCAGATAAGCCTGTCCGCCTGCTCCTCTTCCAGCTTGAAGGAGACGCACAATTTGAGCAGCTGTTCGCAATCAAAAATATTGCTCAGGAAATAATCGGCACGACCTTGCTTGCCACAACCCTAGGTGATCATGTACTGGTTCTCGTGGAAGATCCGACTGACATCATTGAGCTGAACCGGAAAATTAACGACATCAGACAAACCTTCCGCAGCTACTACAAGATGGACGCATCTATCGCGTTAAGCGAGCCCGCACCGATCTTCGAGGCGAGAAGCCTCTACCAGGAGACGCTGCAATGTTTAAACTATCGCTTTTACTTGGATGAAGGAGGGCTTATTACACGTCAGGACACGGCGATTATGGCCGATGGACGACTTGACCAGTTCCACTTTGACGAGGACCGCCTTCTTATGCCTGTCCGCTCTGGCCATTTGAAGGATGCCGAGAATGCGCTTTCCGAATTTTTCAACAGGCTGAAGGAGGCCCAGCTTGACATCGTCAAAACTAAATCTTATGTGATCGGGCAATATGTCTCTTTAATTCGCCTTGCCGATTCCCGCGCAGTCGAGGACTATTACCGCAATATCCCTTCGATTATCGAGATGAATGCTCTTCATGCTATTCAAGCCGTGCTTGAAAATGCTGTTCGTGCCATAACGAATGCCCGCTACGAGCAGAATAAGGTCAAATATATTGCGTTCGTGCGCCAAACCATTGATATTATCGAACAGTATCTAGGCAATGCGGATCTATCCTTAACCTTTGTCGCTAGCAAACTGCTATTCATTAATCCCGAATATCTTGGCAAGCTGTTCAAGAAAGAAACGGGCGAAAAATTCACGACCTATGTTCTTAAGCTGCGTATCAAGCAAGCAACCGAATGGATCGCCACTGATCCCGACATTAAAATATTCGAGCTGGCCGAACGGCTCGGATATGGTGATAATCCGCAATATTTTAGTCAGGTATTCAAAAAATATATGGGCTGCACGCCTTCTGAGTATATGAAGTACTAACCTAAACTTTTCTATTTTTTGAACATTCCTTCCTGTTTTTTGTCTTAACCTTTCTCCTTGGCAGACGCATACTGAGAGAGCAGCCATAACATTCAACGTACTAAGGGGAGGAATAAAAACGATGAAAAGAGTTTTAACGATTCTGCTCACGCTTGCTTTATCCGTTAGTCTCGCAGCATGTGCCGGGGGTAATGGGAATAAAGGAGCAGGCAATGCTACAAATGCTCCGAGCGAGCCTGTCAAAACAGAGACGCCAACCACAGATGACAAAAAAGAGCCGGTTACCCTGAAGATTGCCTGGTGGGGCGGTCAATCGCGGCATGACTACACGCTAAAGGTCATCGAGCTTTATGAATCACTTAATCCACATGTAACCATCGAGCCGGAGTATGCATCCTTTGACGATCATTGGAAGAAGCTTGCTCCAAAGGTTGCGGCAAACAATCTTCCTGACATTATTCAAATGGATATTTCCTACCTCTCGCAGTACGGCTCGCTTGGGCAGCTGGAGGATCTGACTCCATACACACAAAACGGTGCAATCGACATCTCCAACATCAGTGAAGCTGCAATTTCCGGCGGTAAAATCGGCAACGAACTATTTGCCTTCAACCTCGGCTCCAACGCCCTGCTCTCCGTTATCGACAAGGATATGCTGGAAAAAGCAGGCGGCACCATGCCGACACAGGACTGGACATGGGATGACTTTACCGCCCTTGGCCCTGTTCTGAAAGCGCAGGGAAAAATTTTGACGCAGGATTTGCGCCATGACGTATTCTTTCCCTTCTATCTGCGTGGCAAGAACCAGCTAATGTATGCAGCCGATGGCACAAGCCTAGGTTATGACGATGACAAATATTTTATCGATTTCTACAATATGTACAAAGGCTGGTACGATAATGGCAATCTATTGTCGCTCGATAAACTGGCCCAGAAGAAAGGCACACCGGAAGATGGCGAGCTTGAACTTGGGAACGCTGTCAGCACATGGGGCTGGTCGAACCAATATATTCTCTCCAGCACGGTTGCGAAGCGTCCGTTCGAAATTTTGCCGGTACCGGGCTGGAACGAGAACAAAGCCTTGTTCCTTAAACCAAGCATGTACTTCTCCATCTCCAAAAACTCGAAAGTAAAAGATGAAGCAGCAAAATTTATTAGCTTCTGGGTAAACGATGTGGAAGCCAACAAAATTATTATGGGTGAGCGCGGCGTACCGGTATCGTCAGCTGTTAAAGAAGCACTCAAACCGCTATTAACACCTGAGCAAACCAAAGTATTTGACTACGTGGCATGGGCTGAGCAAAACAGCAGTCAAATGAATCCACCGAACCCGATTGGCGCAGTTGAGGTTGATAAATTGCTGAAGGATACCGCTGAGCAAATTTTGTACAACAAGCTCTCCGTTGCGGATGGCGCTGCCAAGTTCCGCCTCGATGCGAATAAAATTTTAGCAGCAAACAAGAAATAGCAGCCCCATGAATAACGGGTCCGCGCGAGTGGGCCCGTTTCCTGTTTAACTGCAGCCGCCGAGAGGCCGGCTTGCAAACCATTTGGAGTGGAAGGTGGAAGCCATGCTATCGAAATTAAAGGATAACAACCACGTGGTCGGTTATGTGTTCTCCGCCCCGTTCATTATAGGATTTCTAGTCTTCATCCTGTATCCGATTCTCTCATCGCTTTATTACTCATTTACCGATTATAATCTGTTCCAGTCTCCAAGCTGGGTCGGTATGGCCAACTATGAAAAAATGTTTACGGACGATGAAAAGTACTGGAAATCGGTCTTTGTTACGTTAAACTACGTCATCGCCAGCGTGCCTCTGCGACTTGCTTTCGCATTAATGGTCGCTCTCCTGCTGAACAAAACCATCGGCGGCATCGGCCTGTACCGCTCCGCCTATTACCTACCGTCCCTCATTGGCGGCAGCGTTGCTGTATCTATTTTATGGACGCAGGTGTTTGGCGATCAAGGGCTTGTGAACTCCGCTCTGGGAGTGTTCGGCATTGATACCGATACATCTTGGATCGGAAATCCGGATACCGCACTATGGACGCTGATCACCTTGTCAGTTTGGCAGTTCGGCTCTTCGATGCTTATCTTTTTGGCAGGCCTCAAAAACATTCCGAAGGATTATTACGAAGCGGCCAGCGTAGATGGTGCCAATGCTGTTCGTCGCTTTTTCAAAATAACGCTCCCGCTGCTCAGCCCGATCATTTTATTTAATTTGATCCTACAGACGATTTCCGCGTTTCTAACCTTTACGCCAGCTTACATCGTATCTCGCGGTGAGGGCGGACCGCTTGATTCTACCCTGCTCTATTCGCTTTACCTTTACAAACGGGCTTTCCAGTTTTACGAAATGGGCTATGCCGCAGCTATGGCCTGGGTCATGCTCATTGTTGTCGGCATCATCACGCTCGTGATCTTCCAAACCTCCAAGCTATGGGTGCATTACGAATCGAAAGGAGAACGCTGATATGGCATTATCACCTAAATGGTGGAGCAGATATGGCTACCACATCTTTATCGGCGGCCTCGCTCTCCTTATGATTTATCCGATCTTATGGCTGATCGTCAGCTCACTTAAGCCAAATGATGAAATTTTCTCGACGGCGTACAGCCTTATTCCAAGCACGCTCGAGTGGAACAACTACGTGACGGGCTGGAAGGGCTTCGCCGGCAACACCTTTGGTACCTTTTTTAAAAACTCATTCATCATCGTTATTCTCTCGACCATTGGCGCAGTCTGCAGCTCGGCGCTTGTTGCTTATGGCTTTGCCCGTATTCCTTATTTGGGACGAGGCTTCTGGTTCGGCTGCATGATGATGACGCTCATGCTGCCGCGCGACGTAACGATCATTCCGCAGTACATTATGTTCTCGGAATTCAACTGGCTCCAAACGTTCAAGCCGCTCGTGGTACCGCAATTTTTCGGCATTCCCTTCTTCATCTTCCTGATCATGCAGTTTATTCGGACCATCCCTGCTGATCTCGATGAAGCCGCCAAAATCGATGGCTGCAGTAAATATGGCATCTTCTTCCGTATCATGGTGCCGCTCATCGTCCCGGCCCTCATGACCGCCGCTATTTTTTCCTTTTATTGGACTTGGGAGGATTTCATTCATCCGCTGCTCTATTTGAATGAGCCTGATCTTTACCCCGTGTCCCTTGCGCTCAAGCTGTTTCTTGATGGAGAATCGTTGAACAACTGGGGCGGCATGTTCGCCATGTCAACCTTATCACTCGTGCCTGTTTTTATTGTCTTTTTTGTTTTCCAGCGCTATATTGTTGAAGGCATCAGCACGAGCGGCTTGAAAGGGTAACTTAGAATAGCGTTGCTAGCAACAAAAGGATAGGCATTATTTTTTTGATCAATAGACATTCCCCACATCATTAGATTAATTATCGCTAAATCCTACCAAAGGATAATTACTGCACATTCCTTTTTTACCATTAATTATGAAAGTGATTATAGATGTATATACATGTAAACAGAAAAACAGCCGAGCGGGATATTGACCCTGTTCGGCTGTTTTGTCATCCTTGCAGAAGCCTATTGCTGGCTGCTGTTCGGAGCTTGATTCTCGGAAGAATTTCCGCCTTTGCTTTGATTGCCAGACGGTCCACCGTTTGGAGCCTGATTGCCGGATTGTCCGCCGCCAATGTTACCATTGCCGCCATTTCCTCCGCCTTTGCTTTGGTTCCCGCCTTGGCCACCACCGATTCCTCCGCCTTTGCTTTGGTTCCCGCCTTGGCCTCCGCCGATTCCTCCGCCTTTGCTTTGGTTCCCGCCTTGGCCTCCGCCAAATCCTCCGCCTTTGCCTTGGTTCTCGCCTGCGCCGCCACCAGCTCCGCCGCCTGCGCCACCACCAGCTCCGCCGCCTGCACCGCCACCAGCTCCGCCGCCTGCACCGCCGCCTGCACCGCCACCTGCGCCACCACCAGCTCCGCCGCCTGCACCGCCACCTGCTCCGCCGCCTGCACCGCCACCAGCTCCGCCGCCTGCACCGCCACCTGCACCGCCACCAGCTCCGCCGCCTGCACCGCCACCTGCTCCGCCACCAGCTCCGCCGCCTGCGCCACCACCAGCTCCGCCGCCTGCGCCGCCTCCAGCTCCGCCGCCTGCACCGCCGCCTGCGCCGCCGCCTGCGCCATTACCAGCGCCTTTGCCCAAGCTCTTCGCATTGCCCTTCGCTTTGGCTTGACTGCGTGACTTCGCAGATGCCTTCAGATCAGAATACGAGTATGAAATGGATTGTAGCGTTTTAGCATCCACGGCACCCGTTGCTTTTAGACCATGTTTTTTCTGATAATATTTCACTCCACGAACGGTTGAAGCACCGTAATAACCGTCAATTGGGCCAGAATAGCTGCCTAACGATTTAAGCATTCCTTGAATAACATAAACATCGGGCCCCTTAGCATTTTTTCCAATCGCATGCCCTGTGTTAGGCAAGCTGAACATGAGCGCAATAGCAAGTAACGCTACGCCTATGTACCTTGCAGCAAATTTTCCTATCTTATTGCTTTTTCCATTTGATGCTAAAACTTCTTTGTCCTGTTGCATGCAAAATACACCATCCTTTTGGTTTAAGTTTTAAGCTCCCCCTTTACTATCCCCAACTTTCAAAATTCATTCCAAAAAAACAACAAAAAACGGACAGCCTATTTCCTATGAGCCATGCAAGTCCCTGCTGAATGTTTGCTGAATTGTAATGTAACAAGGTGCATCTTTTGTTCAAAAGGCCGATAATAGAATGACAGACGTGAAGGAGGAATGAAATTGACATCCTTTAAAGGGATTAAAATATTACTTGTTGATGATGAACCGAATATTGTACAGTTTCTTGAACTAGGGCTTATCAATGAAGGCTTTGATATCCGAGTCGCTTATGACGGAGAAGCAGCACTCGTTGAGGCAGCTTCCTTCGAGCCTCAAGTTGTCATTTTAGATGTCATGATGCCGGGATTGAACGGTTTTGAGGTATGTGCAGCACTAAGAGCAACGGGAAACAACATCGCCGTCATCATGCTGACAGCCAAGGATGAGATTGAAGATCGCGTCAAAGGCCTAACGCTTGGTGCCGACGACTATTTGGTCAAGCCCTTCAGCTTCAGTGAGCTTCTTGCGCGCATTGGAGCAAGGCTACGCAACCAGTTCCCCCATTTGCTTGGCGAGGCAAGCTATGGACCGTTCCGGCTGGATGACCGGCGCAAGGAGCTTCTCTATTTAGACCAAGTGCTTGAATTGTCGCCAACCGAATACGAGCTGCTAAGGTTCATTATTATGAACAATGGTGTCGTGCTCAGTAAATCACTTATTTTGGACAAGGTTTGGGGATACAATTTTGGAGGAGAAGAAAACATCGTGGAGGTGTACATTCGCTCTCTTAGAGATAAATTGAATGACAAGGAGCATCGTTTAATTCGAACACTTCGAGGCTCGGGTTATCGGATGGATTTTCCATGAGCAGATGGAAATTAGGTTCACCAGCCCGACTTTTTGCCCCTCGATCGCTTCGATACCAGCTATTGAATCGCTCTTTACTAATCTTAGCCGCATTATTCTTGCTCATCGGCGTACTGCAATACATCATCATGAAGGATTTTGTCTTTCAAAATAAAGCCGAATCGTTAAATGCTCAAATCATGTCCATGCCGATGGACTGGTTTCCGAATGGAGAAGTCCCGGAGCCGCCGGCAAATCATAATAGTTCTATGGATTCCGACGATTCCGCACCTTCCGACTGGCCGCAAAAAGGCCGCCGGGATTCTCCCATCTTTTATCAGCCGGGATTATCTGTCCTTTATATTGATTCGAGTGGAACCATATCCGAGGTATCGAAGGATAACGGGACCAATGCCCCGATCCTCACCACGGAGGAATATGAACAGCTTCAAGCGCAGCTTCGTAGACATAAGAAAACCGATTACAAAATCATCAATAACACGCAAGGAATCGAGCAGCTTGTTGTTTTTAGGCTAGCTGGCCCGCTAGGCAGTTCACAAGGCATCATTCAAGCGAGTACCGAAACAAATTCACTAAAGCAGCTTCTTCTGACACAGCTAGCCATTTTTGCCGGGTTATCCGTACTGGCGCTAGCTGCCGGTCTCGCCCTGTATTTGCCGCTGCTCCGCCGAACGTTGAGGCCCTTGTCCCGCGTCGTGCTGGCCGCACAGCAGACGGATGCAGGAAATCTGACTAAACGCATCCCGGCAAGTCAAGGCCAAGAAGAAATCGATCGCTTGTCAGATGCTTTTAACGGCATGCTTGAGCGACTCGATGTGTCTTTCGAGAGTGAGCGCAAAACAACTGAGAAAATGCGCCGGTTCGTAGCCGATGCCTCCCATGAGCTCCGTACGCCGCTCACTTCCATTCATGGTTTTCTGGAAGTTTTGCTGCGCGGCGCTGCTGCCAATCCCGAGCAGCTCAATCGTGCACTAAACAGCATGCAGCTGGAATCGAGGCGAATCAATAAGCTCGTCGAGGATTTATTGTCACTAGCTAAGCTGGATCAAGACCCACAGCTGCAGCTGGCTGATACCCGTCTGGACGAACTGCTGCACGAAATGGAGCCTCAGCTGCAGCTGCTTGCCGGGCATCGTAAAGTTGAGATAACCATTGCGTCTCCGGTTACCGGCTTCTTCCATGCCGACAAACTGAAGCAGGTGCTGCTTAATTTATTTCTTAACGCCGTGCAGCATACCGACTCTGAGACTGGTATCATCGCGATTACAATAGCGAAGGAGCACAACCTTGCAGAGCTGATCGTGACCGATAATGGAAATGGCATTGAAGCGGCCCACTTGCCGCATCTGTTCGAAAGATTTTATCGGAGCGAGTCCTCCAGAACACGTAAAAGCGGAGGCGCAGGGCTAGGTCTTGCAATTACTAAATCTATCATAGATGCACATGAAGGAACCATTGACGTTAGCAGCGAGCCTGGTTCTGGAACGAGCTTTCGCATTTTGCTGCCTATTCATCCAGCTAGGAACAATGAGCGCAATCCATCGCATTAAAACAAATATCACGCACCATAACCATATGCGTCTATCTAAGCCCAGTAGCACTTCGTACTGGGCATTTTAGTCTATCCCTTCAGTCCTGTCGTGCTTATCCCTTCAACAATATATCTCTGAAAAGCGATAAACACAGCCATAACCGGTACGAGCGACAATACGGACATCGCGAACAGCGCCCCCCAATCCGTTTCCATCGTCGGATCAGCCATGCTTTTAATGGCTAACGATACGGTGGCCATTTCCGCTGAATTGAGATATAGAAGCGGAGCAAAATAATCATCCCAGGTCCAAATAAATTTGAAAACAGCCGTTGTTACGATCGCAGGAACGATTAATGGCAGCATGATTTTAGCAAAAAACAAGATACGGCCGCACCCATCGATTCGTGCCGATTCATCGAGTTCTACAGGAATGCCTCGCATAAACTGTACAAGCAAAAATATAAAGAATGCTCCGCCTGCAAAAGATGGGACAATTAAAGGCCAAAACGTGTTAATCCAATTCAATTTGTTAAACAGCATATACTGAGGAATAATAAGTACCTCGCTTGGCAGCATTAACGTCAGCATCATGCAGGCGAACCAGAAAGTAGAACCTGGGAAGCGTATTCTTGCAAATGCATACGCCGCCATGGTGGAAGCAATAACGGTGCCAACCACAGAAAATATAGTCACATATAGTGAATTCTGAAAAAACAAGAAAAAAGAATGACCTGCAAAACCTTTAAAACCGGACACATAGTTTTCCCAGTAAAAATGAGCAGGGATAAGCTTATGCGCTTGCGAGTACACCTCTGTCGTATGCTTTAGTGAGCTCGATAGCAGCCAAAGCAGCGGATAAATCATAACGATAGCAAATCCCCACACAGCCGCGCTAAGCGAAAGGTTGCCCCATCGCTTTTTTGATATCGCACTCATGCTCCTCTCTCTCCTTTCGATTCGTAATGCACCCAGAGCGAAGACGAGCGGAAGACGAGCGCCGTCAGTATGCTGACTGCAAGCAACAGCACCCACGCCATAGCAGAGCCGTAGCCCATATGCAGAAAACGGAATGAGTTCTCATATAAATAAATAACATAGAATAGTGTCTGGTCATGCGGTCCGCCGCCGGTTAAAATCATGCCCTCCGAGAAAACTTTAAAACCGCCGATGATTCCCATCACTAGGTTGAAAAAGATTACCGGACTAAGCAAAGGCAGTGTAATCCGGCGGAATCTATAGGCAGCTGAAGCGCCGTCTACCAATGCGGCTTCCAGCAAACTCGCTGGGATTTGCTTTAGACCCGCAAGAAAGATCAGCATCGCCGATCCGAATTGCCATACGGACAATGCAATCAGAGAGCCCAGCGCCGTTGAAGGGTCGGTAATCCAAGAAATCGATATTTCAATTCCAAAAATCGAGCGCATGAACGAATTGAACGCTCCATTTATGCCAAAGAGCTGCCCCCACATCACAATAACGGCTACACTCCCGCCCATCAGCGTTGGCAAATAATAAAGAGAACGAAGTGCGCGAGCCCCTTTTATTTTCATATTAAGCAAAGCGGCAACAGCCAGTGCAAAGCAAAGGCGGAGCGGAACAGACACCGCAACGTAAAGCAGCGTCACCTTCACTGATTTCACGAAACGCGGGTCATCCGTAAACATTTCCTTGAAATTTTCAAATCCGATCCATTGTGGTGCGGATAAAATGTCATAATCCGTAAACGATAAATACAACGAAAAAAAAATAGGAAATAACGAAAAAACAAATAGGCCAAGCAGCCATGGAAAAATAAATGCGTATCCGGCATACAAGTCGGGATTACGCAGCCATTGTTTAGAGGTGCGTTTCACAGGTTAACTCCCTTTCATCCATTTGCATACTTCATAAACGCGGCCTTCTCTCCCATGGATGAGAAGGCCGCTGACACCCGCATATAGCGAATACATGGTTACTTTTTCAATGCTTTATTTGCTTCCTGGCGGAAACGCTTTGCGCCTTCAGCTGGCGTCAGTTTCTCATAGAAAATTTCCGACGCGATGTTTTTGAATGAGGTGCTCACTTCGCTTCCGGCTGCAGGAGCAGGCGGATCAATCGGACTGCCTTGCGATTCAACCAAATCCAAATACGCGCGTACTCTCTTCTGCGTATCTGTAAATTCTGATTCTACGCCTGCAAGCACTTTTGGATTATAAGGAAATCCGAAATAACCATCTAGCGATTTGGCTGCCTCAATATTGTTTGTGTAAAACTCGATAAACTGAGCTGCTTCCTTAGGATGCTTCGAGTTGCTTGAAATGCCATGGAAGAAGGATGGCTTAATGTAAGCACCTTTGCTTGGACCTGGGAACAACGAGAAGCCAACTACCTTATTTAACTGCTTCTCAACGACGGCACTGTGGCTCCCGCTCCAGTAACCCCAGCCGCCATAGGCAGAGTTGCCTTTCGGGAACGGTCCGTCCTCAAGTGCCTTAATCTCCGACTCAACAGCTACGGGCGTAAGCAGTTCTTTCTTTTGAAGCCTCAGCTGCGTTTCAAAAAACTCCGTAAACAAGCCGTCATCCTCATAGCCAAGGCCATCCTGCGCATCATTATACAGCTTAGCGTCATGCTGACGAAGCCAGATTTCATATTGGGATTGGCCAAAATGCGTATCGCCATAAATGCCCAGCTTATCTTTAACCGTCTGCAAGTCCTTCTCATATTGCTCCCACGTATAATCTGATGTGGAAGGCGGCTCTACGCCTGCTTCCTTCAGCTTATCCGGATCATAAAATAGGACGAGCGCATTGTTGCCGATATTAACGCCGTAGAGCTTGTCGTCCACTTTGCCCACATCGGTATGCAGTGGGTTAATTCCCTCCAAATCGATGGTTTTATCCACTACATACTCATCCAACGGCTTAAGCAATCCCTTGCTCACATAGTTTTTGATTTGCGAATAATCCACGCGTACGACATCTGCCAAATCCTTCGATGCCGCTTGCACAAGAATTTTATCTGTATAATCGGCTCCCGTCGCATATTCAGATTGCACTTTAATGTTGGGATACGCAGCTTCAAATAACTTCACGACATTGTCATGAGCGTCAATCGTCAGTTGGGTTCCGGCCCAGTAGCTTACGCGGATCGTAACTGGCTCAGTGGATGAAGCTTCCTTTGTTTCAGACGCACTCGTTTTAGGGGTGTTGCTCGCTTCGTTAGTAGAGGCATTATTCGTATTGCCGCCTCCGCAAGCGGTTAAGCCAATAGCTAAGAGCAATAAAATAGCTGAATACCGTTTTTTAATTGAACGCATCGTAATTCTCTCTCCTTCTCATAACGGATTACGGCTTAAGATGGCATTGGTCTCCGCACGGAACTTTGCTGCGCCAGCCTCAGACGTAATCCGTTCGAACAAAATTTCATTGCTAATGGATTTAAATAATTCATTAACCTCTGGCCCTACAATAGGATCAGGCGGGTCAATTAGGCTTCCGTACCGCTCGACATCCGATAAATAATTCAGCACATTTTGCTGTGTGACAGTAAAAGTCTCCTTCAAACCAGCAATCACCTTAGGGTTGTAAGGGACGCCAAAATAAGCGTTTAGAGCGATTGCTGCATCCAAATCATTCGTATAATAATTAATGAATAACGCAGCCTCATCCGGGTGCTTTGACGATTTGGCTATCGAGTGGAAAAAGGAGGGTTTGATATACATGCCATGAATACCCGCTCCGGGATATGCAGCAAGCCCAACCTGTTTGCCCAATTGCTTCTCTACAATATCAATCTGGTTGCTCCAATAGGTAAAACCTCCGAATGCTGTCTGGCCCTTCGGAAACGGACCATCCTCCAAATTCCGAGTTTCCAGCTCTGTACTAAGCGGCGTAAGTAAGCCTTCCTTCTGCCAACTTAACTGTTTATTAAAAAAATCGATAAACAGCTGGTCATCCCAGTAACCTAGACCATTCTGGTCTTCATTGTAAAAGGCTGCAGCATTGGCTCGCAGCCACACCCGAAAATGATGCTGCGTCAGATGCGTATCCCCATAATGGCCGGTACGATCTCGAATGGCGCGAAGATCACTCTCGTATTGCTCCCATGTATAATTGCGACTCGGAGGCTCTACTCCTGCTTGCTTCAACAGTTCCTTGTCATAAAATAAAACTAGCGCATTGTTGCCGATGTTAAGGCCATACTGCTTGCCATTTAGCATGGCTCCTGCATTATGCACCGGATGTACGCCTTCGAGATCGATGACTTGACGAGAAATATAGTCATCAAGAGGCAGCAACAAGCTTTTCTTCGCGTACCTGGCCATGTTGGCATAATCAATACGAACGACATCAGGCAGGTTATTCGCAGCTGCCATGACCATTAATTGCTCGTCATAGGCGTCACCCGAATAATAGCTGGCTTGAACTTTTATCCACGGATATGCCTTCTCGAAGCGCTCGATGACAGCATTGTTTTTGTCGATCGTAAGCTGCGATCCTGCCCAATAGGTCATTCTTAACGTAACGATCTGCTCGTTAATTAGGCCATTAAGCGGCTTGTTGTGGCCTTTCAAATCAAGTGAATAAGCATAAGAAGATAATACGAAAATGAGCAGCATTCCCGCCGAAAAGCCAATCATCTTCATACTCCGCATCGGTTCCCATCCTTTTTCAATAGACTTACCGCTCCAGCAATGCTCGTTGCGCTAGTCCGTTAAGCGCGATATCATCCATTGGAGGGTTATGCAATCCGGCTCTTACATCGCGGTACATTCGCTCAAGCGGCAGCTTGCGGGATAGGCTGGCCCCGCCGACGATACGCATCGCGAGATCAACGATGCGCACGGCTGCATTGGTCACCACATATTTAACCAGTCCGAGCTCCGGCTTAAGCTCGGATCGTCCCTCTGGTTCCCGGTCCCATCGCTCTGCGACGCTATATAAAAGGGTACGGGCTGTAATCAGCTCTGCCTCTAATTCGCCGATCTGGCGCTGAATCGCTGGCAGCTCGGAGATCGGCCCCGGCAAGCTGTTTGGACGGTGATTCTTCGCAAAACTAATCGCAAAATCTCGGGCAGCATGTGCTATGCCGATATAGCAGGCTGGAATATGCAGCAGTGTCCCCCCATCAAAAGCGGTTCCAGGCCTAGGCTTGATTTCAGTCCCTTGCAATGATACTCCCTCTGGCACAAATACCTCATTCAGCACAAGATCATGACTGCCTGTTGCTCGCATGCCGAGCGTATCCCAGGTTTCCTCGATGTGGATTCCTGGGCCCATTGGGATCAAAAACTCGCCAACCCTGTTTTCTTCTTCCATCCATGCGGACAAGGTGAAGTACGACACATCCGGACTGAGCGTACTGTACGTCTTGCGCCCGCTAATCATGAAGCCCTCTGGTGTTCTTGTGGCTGCCGTTTCCGGCCTGCCTCCCCTACTCGGACTGCCCGTCGCACGCTCGCTAGCGAAATGGTTGATCGTAGCGCCTTTGCTTACGACTTCATTGCAGAAGCTGGAAAATAAGGACTCCGGCCAGGAACGACTGACGCGAAGCTGCATCACTTGCCCGAGATGCCAGCCCGTAGCAAGCGCCGTCGAGCCGTCCCCCCGTGCTAAATGATCCAATGCGAGCATCAGCTCATATAAGGAAGCTTCTTCGCCGCCATACTGCCTAGGAACAGTAAGCTTTAAGAAACCGCGCTCCCGCATATCTGCAAAATTATCATGAGGAAAGGAGCCCTCGAGGTCGTGTTTCGCCGATCTTTCGGCAAATATACTCGCCAGTTGGTCTGTTATCGCGATAATACTCGCTTCCCGTTCGTTACGTACGAACCGATCTGTCAGGCCTGTCGATAACATGCGACTGCCGCACCTCCAAATATTATTTTCACATGTGAATAGTAGGAATTAAATTGAGTTTACTCTTATTTGTTAAAAAGCAAAATAAAAATAGCCGATACGTTTTTGTAAAAAACCGATATGGGTTAGCTTTGTTTCGTTTTTCGATATTCCAGCGGTGTTAGGCCCGTCGTTTTCCGAAATACATTGCCAAAATATTGTTGATCCTTGCCAAATCCCACCTGCTCAGCCACTTCATATATTTTCATATCCGGATAGCCAGTAATCAAGCGTTTGGCGTACTCCATTCGTAAGGACGTGACAAATTGTGAAAATTTAAGATTCGTCTGCTTGCGGAATATTTTTCCTAAATATTCGGCATTCATAAAAAAATGGTTTTGAGCAAGCCATAACAAAGAAAGCTCCTCATTTGCAAGGTTTTCCTGTACCGTCTGCATCATACGGTCGATAAGAATCCTGCCCGCATTCCCGAATGCAGCTCCATGCTGCGTAGAATCCTCTAAGGCTTCGTATTGAAGATAGTGATGAATTTCCTCAATTGAACGCATGTTCAAAATACGGATTTTGTCCGTTTCCTCGATACGTAGGCGCTTGCTCTTGTCTTCTTGCAAATCGTGTACGACTTGCTTAAGCACTGTAATAATTTCGGTCTCGTCACAAGGTTTAAGCAAATAATGCTTTACGCCATGCTTCATCGCTTGTGTAGCCAGCTCAAATTCTCCATAACCGGATAGCACGATGAAATGAATCTCGCCGAGCTCCTCCTTCGTTCTTCTTATCAGCTCAATGCCGCCCATTCCAGGCATTTTGATATCCGTAATCACAATGTCGGGTTTAAGCTCCGTAATATCGCGGTAAGCTTCCTTTCCGTCAGAGCCTGCTCCTAGAAAGCGCAGGTTAAGCATATGCCACGGCACCAATTGCTTAATGCCCTCACGGATCATTCGCTCATCATCGGCCAAATATACGCTGAATTCGCTCATCTTCTGTCTCTCCTCCTTGATTGGCATATTTCTGATTTAAGACGGGAACCGCAAGTCTCACCATCATTCCTCTGTCTTCTGCTGCCTCCAGCACAATACCAAAGCTATCGCCATAAAGCAGCTTCAGCCTTTCGTCTATGCTGCGCAGCCCGATCCCCGTACTCTCGGCAAGCTGCTCCTTTGTTCCTGGTTGCCAATGATTATCGAATGGAATGCCTGGGCCTTGATCACGTACGGATATTTCAAGTCTCCGATCTTTCACTTCCGCTCGGATCGATATAATACAATGACCCGTCTCAGCATCTGTCCCATATTTCACGCAGTTTTCTACAATCGGCTGGAGCAGCATGCTCGGCATTAACAGATGCTGGAGATCAGGGGGCAGGTTCACTTCGTAAACCAAACGCTCCTCAAAACGGAACTGCTGTATCGCTATGTAGTTTTGCAAATGGCCAAGCTCTTCTCCCAATGTAACCATTTCTTTCGTATTAACGGTAATGCGAAGCATATTGCCGAGCGCCTTAACCATGCCCGAGATCGCCATTTGGCCATTCATCCGAGCCATCCAGTTGATTGAATCCAGCGTATTGTACAAAAAATGAGGGTTCAGCTTTGCTTTCAACATATCGTACTTCGCTTCATTGAGCTTGATTTGCTTAATATAATTTTCATTGATTAACGTGTTCAGCCGATCCGTCATCCTATCAAAATTGCGGTTGAGCAGCCCGATTTCATCCTGCTGAAGCTCTGCTCCGCTTGCTGAAATCCCGAAATCCCCCTTTTCCACGCTTAGCATTTTAAGAGAAAGCTGTTCAATGGATTTTGTAATGGTGCGGGAGAAGATCCAGCCGAGCCATAGCAATTGAAATAAAACCAGCACGTACAGCAGGATTAAGATACTCTTCATTACCGTGACATTTTTGAAAATCGATCCATACGGAATCAGATGAATGAACGTCCACCCTGTATACTCAAGCTTGAAGTATGCCGCTAGGTACTTTATCCCTTTCAAGCTGACCACACTATATTCCTCACTACGATCATTCGGAAGTGCAGGTAAATCGGATGGGCTCAGCTCCTGATAAATAATCCCGTCCCCCGTCTGGATCAACAGAGACGATCCATATTTCAACTTTTCGGCAGGCGAAGCATAAACGACCTCACTTGCTGGAATGGTAATGATAAGCGTACCAATCGGCTGCAAGCTGAGCTGGTTTATCTCTCTAATCTCCCGATTGGCAATAAACATATTCGCTTGTGAACTGCCTCCGACCCATGAGCTCGCTCCTTCATTGCGGGCAGCCAGTTGCACTAGCTCTTGCAATTGCTTGTCATCGACCTGGGAAGGAAATACGCCAACGCTATTTTTGCCTCCGTTAGCATCAACAATTAGAATCGAAGCAGCTGAGCTATCCGTCTGCTGATACTTCAACAACATTTGCTTCAGCTTGCTCGCCGCCTCAAACGATTCAAAGCTGCCGTTATTTTCTTGTATCGTTTTAAGATGCTGCTGTACATCAGGGTTCGTCATAATCGTCAAAGACAGTTTATCGATTGCCTTCAGCTTCTCTTCGATTCGCTGTGAAAATAAGAAAAATTTATCTGTGGTTTCCTTATAAATAAGCTGTTCATACAGCATCTGTGATTTATGGACAAACAATAACCCAAGCAAGCTCGTTACCGTCGCACCGAGAAAAATAAAAACAAAAAGCTTGTGTTTGATTTTTAGCTTTTTCATTTCATCACCGTCACTTCCATAATCCCAAGTATACATACGTGATTAATGGTTTAATAGCACTATTTAAAAAACACCAAAAAAAAGCAAGAAATCAGCAGCTGCCGATTTCTTGCTTTACCTTTCTTTTGTATGGAACTGATTAGATAAGAGGTGTTGTTTGCGACAGCTCCACCTTGGCAGCCCGCCCTTTCAATGCCAGAACCAGCACCGTTATTCCCCAGCATACTGCCGAAATGACCAGCATGTTAATCACATAGATGGAAATGGAGCCGCCGCTGCCATAAATCAATTTTGTGTATCCTTGGATAGCATTAGGCGCTGGCAGAAAATGTCCGAGCTCGCGATAGAACCCCGTAAGCATAATCGCTGGTATAATATTTCCAGCTGTCAGCAGCTGCAGCGGAACCAGCGCTACGTTGAATAAGGGCCCTGCTTGCCCGAAGAGGGCGAATCCCATTTGTGTCACGCAAATGCAAGTCAGATAAACAACCGTATGAAACGCCCACATCGCAAGAAACGAGCTATGGACTTCTACAAACAGCATCGCCGCTCCGGTAATTAGCAGCGGGAACAGAACAACGATGATTGCATAAAGCTTTTGCCTTGCGAAGAAAATTTCCCACTTGCCGTATTCTCTTTGCAGCTTCAGAGAAGATAAATTTAACTGAATGTTCATCGTCATTACTGCAATATAGGTGATAAATCCAAGAATCATCGGCAGCATTGACGTTGAGAAGTTGCTGACCGGATTCGTCTTAATGATCTCGGCCTGCACCGGAAGCTCGGTTACGCCGGTCAAATTTCCACTCACTTCACGGGTAATCTGATCGGCAACGGATTCCATCATGCTTTTGGCTACATCGGAATTCGCTTGGTTTACATAATAGACCAGCTTTCCGCTGCCAGCATCTCGCACATCCTTTGCCAGTTCTGTAGGAACGCTAATGACCATATGAAGCGCACCTTCGTTCATTTTCGCCTGTGCCTCCTCCAGCGATGAGAACCTTTCCGCATAAAAAGGAGCATTGGACGCGATGCGATCCGCAATGTCCGCACCTTGTGTACTCGCTTCCGCAACTAGAGCAACATGCAATTGGTCTATCCGGTCGGTCGCCCCATTGTACCCAGTCATCCAAACGATCACAAACAAGAGGGGCACAACCAAACCAAAAACCAAACCCACCGGCGTAGTAGGCGCCTTTAAAAAACGTTTAAATACTTTCACTTCTTCAACCTCCAAAATCAATTATATAGTATCATATGACATATATGCATATGCATCTATTTATCAAAAAAAGATTACTTCAAATTACGATATAATTGATTGATGACTTTCACAAATACATCAATGTCTTCCTCCGCAATCCCTTCCGATGCCTTTGCATGAATGGCCTCTACATGGGAAACAAGCAGCTCAGCCAGCTCTCTTCCCTTAGTCGTCAAATAAAGCAAAAAAGCTCTACGATCCGTTGGATCATCTTGACGAACAATAAGCGCCTTCCGCTCCAGCTTGTCCAGCACTTTGCCAATGCTTGTCTGATCGCGAACAATCAGCTCCGACAGCTGTTTCTGTGATATCCCGTCTTTTCGGAATAAACGGCTAAGAACGCCATATTGTTCTGGAGTAATATCATATGGTAGGAGTGCCCGGCTTAACACTTTCTTATTGGCAATGCTGGTTCTTGTAAGTAGAAAGCCAATCGAACGCTGATCAATGTCAAAACCCAATGTGAACTCCCCCTTCATTAAAAATACATGCACATGCTATTATCTCCCTTCGTCATTATAGGCCATTGCCCCGAAGAAAAGCAAGGCTTGTTCTAGCATAATGCTCCATGAAAATAATCCCCTTCCGGCATAATGGTTAAACTAACTCATGCTTCAACTCCAATCAATGCTGCAGCACAAACTCATCCAGCATTAATCCATCCACATCATAAGCCTGATAAGTCAGCGTTGTTCCGCCAACGGTTATGCCGGCAAACATTTGCTTCTCATTTTGAAAATGGACCTTATGATAAAATTGATCTTCCTTCTTCTCATTAAACTTTTGGCCTGACGCATTCGTCACCACATAAACCGTTCCTTCCCGATTGTTAACGGCTGCCTCTCCGTCGCCAACAATCTTGCCGTCCCGCAGCGGATACGAGCGTGAATATTCATGGTTATGCCCTTGTAGCACCAGGTCCACCTTGAACTCATCGAACAGCTCCGTCCAATCCTTCACTTTCTTATTCGTGTTGCCACCGTAAGGGCCTTGGTGAACAGCGACGACCGTCCACGGCTGCTTCGTATTTTCAAGGTCGCTTCTAAGCCACTTCGTCTGCTTCTTAATGTTCGATTCCGTATTCAAAAACACAAAATGAACGGTACCATAATCAAACGAATAATTGGTTCCGGCAATCGAATCCGCTTCCCCGTTCACGGGTAAATTGAAATGCGAAACGAAGTTGCTTGCCTCCCCGTCTACCTCGTCATGATTGCCCGTTACGGGCATAAACGGAACCCGCGTCACCCACTTGCTCGCATTGGCGAACAAATTCGTCCATGCCTGTTCATCCGTCGGCTCCTCTGTCAAATCACCGTTATGAACAATGAATGCCGAGTCAGGAAACGTTGCAAACGCCTGATTCATTGTATTTCCCCACAGCTCAAAATCCTGCTCGGTGACGCCCTGCGAATCCGTCACATTAATGAACGTAAACGCCTCCGTATGGGCTGCCTCCGTCTTAAACGTTGCCTTGTCGCTCCACTCTTTTTCCTCTCCGCTGCCTACGCGGTAGGTGTAGGTCGTTCCCGGCTCAAGCCCGGTGGCTTCTGCTTTATGCGCAGCTTGCACAACATCTGCTTCCAAGTCAAACGCCTCTGTCGTACCTGTAAAGGTCATGACCTTAGCCGAATCCCAGTCTACTGCTTCATCGCCTTCTATAACCTGTAAGATAGCCGCTGCCTGCCTATTTTGGTTATGCCAAGTGAAAGCGCGGCTTGTCTTGGGATCATCTTTAAAAGTCGTTACGATGGCTATCGGCTTCTTCTCCTTTTCCGCTTTCAGCCACTCCATTCCCACTGCTCCTACAATTAATAAAGCACAGCACACCAGCAGTGCGAGCATGTCTTTTCGCATTTTCAAGCTTGCCACTCTCCCTTCCTCTTCATGCTATCTTAACAAATAACGCGCAGTTGGCGCATTCAGCAATCTTTCAGCCAGCCTTAAGTTAAGAATAAGTAAAGGCCAGTAGAATAACATCTGTAAGCAACAAGGGGCGTTGAACTAGAAAAGAGGTGTGAAATGAATACAAATCTAACCTACCGAAATGAATTGAAATTTTTCGTTAATTATCATCAATACTTCATTATACGACAGAGGCTAAAAGATCTGATGGAGCAGGACAAGCATGTGGGACCTACCGGCGAGTACCATATTCGAAGCTTGTACTTTGATGATATCAACAACAAGGCGCTGCATGAGAAACTGGGCGGCATTCGTGACCGCAGCAAGTACCGGATTCGGATCTATAACGGCCAGGACAATATCATTCATTTTGAGAAAAAAATTAAGTTTCGGGATTACATCGCTAAGCTGAAGGAACCGCTTACCAGAGCAATGTACGACAGGCTGATGGCCGGCGATTATGAAGTGCTGAAAGAGCAAAAAAAACCGCTTCTTGATGAGATTTATGACGAAATAAAAAATAATCTGCTGCGTCCGAAAGTCATTGTCGATTATGTCCGTGAACCCTATGTTTGCGAAAACGGCAATGTGCGGATCACCTTTGACAAGGAACTCCGAACGGGACTGCACGCCGTCGATATTTTTGACAAAAGCTTGGAGCCGATTCGTGCGCTCGATAACGACCTGATCATTCTGGAGGTCAAATACGATGCCTACATTCCCGCTTATATCAAAATCGCATTGCAGCTGGAAGGCTTAAATCGCCAATCCGCTTCGAAATACGTCATTTGCCGCAAACATTTGAAATTTAACACTTGGGAGGATTATTAAAAATGGAAACCACTACAACAGCTGCCGCAACTACCGAAACAACGTCAAGCTTCGCCGATCTATTAAAAAACTCGGTGCTGGATAACTTCACTTCGAGCATCAGCATCTCCAAAATATTGGTCACGTTAGGCGTCGCATTCCTGCTAGGCTTCTTCATCTACTTGCTTTATAAACGAATTTTCAGCGGCGTGCTTTACTCTAAGAGCTTCAACGTATCGCTGATTGGCATGACGATGATTACAGCAATGGTTATTATCGCGATCAACTCCAACCTTGTGCTCTCGCTCGGTATGGTTGGCGCATTGTCTATCGTCCGGTTTAGAACGCCGATTAAAGACCCAACCGATCTGATCTTCCTGTTCTGGGCGGCGGTTGCAGGCATCGTAACAGGCGCAGGATTTTACACTTTGGCAGTTATCGGCTCGATCGTTGTCGGCCTTATCCTCTTCTTCTTCGTCAAAGGCGGTTCGGTTGAAACCCCTTACCTGCTCGTAGTCAACTGTGACAGCGATGCAACCGAACAGCTCGTTCACAAGCAAATTGGAACACTCGTGAAACGCTACAATGTGAAACAAAAAACAGTGACACAAGGCAACATTGAAATGACGCTTGAAATCCGTCTTCGCGACGAGACAGGCCGGTTCGTCAATCAATTAACCGAGCTTGCTGGCGTTCGCAATGCCGTGCTGATCAGCTACAGCGGGGATTATGTGTCTTAATAATCAGGAGGTGCTCTAATGAAAGCGAAAGCTCAAGTTGTATTGCTTTGCTTTTGCTCCATCCTCCTGATATTCGGACTGACGGGGTGTACCATTGGCGGTACATCCTTCGGTCTCGCCAGCACGGGTACAACGGCGAGCGCAGGCGAGAAATCAGCAGATGAGCAGAAGCTTGATGAAACAGTGTTCCCAAAGGATAAAGTCATCGACGTCAAAATTACGATTGCCAAGGATGATTTCCAGAATATGCTGGACAATGCAAGTGCTGAGGAGTACAAGCAAGCTTCCGTCGAATACAACGGCCAAACCTTTGACAACGTCGCGATTCGCACAAAAGGCAATCTTAGCTTGAACAGCGTGGTCAATATGACGGATTCCGATCGGTACAGCTTTAAAATTTCATTCGATGAATATGTCAATCAGACCATTCAAGGCATCAGCAAAATCAATCTGAACAACAATTATAGCGACGCTTCCTACATGCGTGAATTTCTCTCGTATGAACTGGCGGAGCAAATGGGACTGCCTACGCCAAAGTTCTCGTATGTCAACGTCTATGTCAACGATGAGCTATGGGGCTTTTATTTGGCCATTGAGCAAATAGGCGACGCCTATCTTGAACGAAACTTTGGCAATGCCTATGGCGCGCTGTACAAAGCAAATGGCGGCAACGGCAGTGAGTTGAACTGGCTTGAGACGATTGACGCCTACACTGGCCTTGATTTGAAATCAGACAAATCCAATGACGATATTTTGCTCGATATGGTCGATGAGCTTAACAACGGTACCGATTACGAAAGTGTGCTGGACGTGGATGAAGCATTAAAGTTTATCGCATTAAACGCAGTAGCCGGTAATTTTGACAGCTATCTGTCTGAGAAAAAGCATAATTATTATTTGTATGAGGACGATGGCTTATTTAATGTTTTGCCATGGGATTACAATATGTCCTTCGGCGGCTTTGGCGGCTCAGGGGTATTAATCGATGAGCCAACGACAGGAACATTAGCTGACCGTCCACTCATCGACAAGCTGCTCAAGGTCGATGTTTACAAAGAAAAATACCATGAGATCGTGACCGATATGCTGGAGGGTTACTTGGCTGACGATACGTTCCAAGCCCGTATTGCGGAAATTAAGGAATTGATCTCCCCCTACGTGAAAGCAGACCCATCATCCTTCTACACGTATGAGCAATATGAGCAAGGCGTGACGCAGGTCATTTCGTTTAATGCCACGCAAACCAGCTCGATTGCACAGCAGCTTGCCGGTACCATTCCTTCCTCCGGCGACGGCTCAGGCAGCGGCAGCAGCGGCTTCGGTGGCGGTATGGGCGGTGGCGGTATGGGCGGTGGCGGCTTCGGCGGCAACCGTCAAAACAATCAAGAAAACGCTCAACCAAATAACGAGCAAAATACACAGTCAACCGACGGAGCGGCTCCGAACGCTGCGGCGGCAGTTGACGAGCAAGCGGATCAAGCCTCCGCGGGAGTTAAAGCAGACAACAGCTTATCTACCACGGCTAAGCAGGCTGATTTCAATAGCAGCGTAAACCCAACTGTCATCGAAACCGCTGCTGATACTGATGTTAATAGCGAACAAGGTACGCCTCCAGCGGCTGGTTCTACACCAAATGGAAATACGGCAGATGACGGGCAAGGATCCGCTGGAACTACTGTCCCTAATGGGCAAGCCCCTCAAGGAGATGGCGGCATGGCTCCACCGGACGGGCAAATGCCTAACCAACAGGGTGGCGGCATGCAGGGTGGTTTTGGCGGCGGTCAACCACCGGACGGGCAAGGCGGCTTCGGCGGCGGAATGGGTGGCATGGGTGGTGGCGGCTTCGGCGGGCCAGGCACCCAAAACACTCAGCCCCAAGGCAGTCCGAAAGAAGCGGCAACTGCCGGAATTGCTATCGTAATCCTACTTCTCTCTTGCGCATTCGTCGTCTTTTACAAACGCAAACGGCTCTAGCAAATAAAAAAACAAGGAAGTGGCAGTCAGGGCTTACATTCGCCCTAGCTGCCACTTCCTTGTTTCAATTCAAATGGCACACCCGTCCTCCCTAACTCCCCGTTGCGCTAACCGTTACCTCCTGCGTAATTTGTTCCCCACCGAGCTCCATCCATCGCTTGACGAAACCATCAAAGGCAGCAATGGGCTGATCGCCTACAATGATTTGAAGAAACACTTCATTCTCAAGCTTTTCAAGCTCTGCCCACTTTACATCCATTGTCGCCGTCGAACCAAAGAAAACGCTGTGTACCTCCTCCACCTCTGACAAATGAAGCGCTTTGGCACCGTACTTATAAGCGTTTGACGCTTTCCACGCATCCATGTTTTTCTTTGGATTATCATTTTCAAATACAGTCATTTCATATAGCTGCAGCGTGTCTGGATCGAGGCTTGCCGAACTCATCTCACCGCTCATCACCTTTTGCAAATCCATATAGCGGGTTTCAATCGCGTTGGAATAATCGAGCAGCAAATCAAACGGGTAATAATGACGCAATTGAACGCCGGATTGGGCAGCAAAATCATCCATCATCTTGATCTGCTCCTCATTCGGATCTTGTCTTCGTTCCAGACGCGTAAACATATTAAGGAGCTTTATGATCGCTTCCGGATGCTCAAAACCTTTGCGCACGACCAAGTACCGATCCGTTACCGGAGCCGCATGCGTCACAAAGCGGCCATTCACTCCAATAGGGGACGTAATGGCTCGCCATTCCGCCTTCGTATCCCGGGCAACAGAATCAGACAAAGGCCAATAAGGCATCCACCATGGGCCAAAAAACAAGCCTGCTTTGTTAGACGTAATCGGTTCCTGCGTCTCCTTATAGAGAACGAATTGGGGATCTATTACTCCGCGCTTATACCAATCCGCCAAAAGAGATAAAGCCTGCTTCGTTTCCGGCATGACTGAACCGTAGATGACAGCACCGTCGCTGCCCATTACCCAATTTTTCGGAAAGGAATAAAACGAATGAAAAATCGCTTCAAAGCCATTCATATTCGGTTTCTGTCCATAAAGAATCGTTTTATCTCCCGCAAGACCAACCGTATTTGCTTTGCCATCTCCATCCGGGTCCTGTTGAGCGAACGCCAACGCTACCTTCTCGATTTCCGAGATTGTTGTTGGAGGGGACAGTCCCAGCTTATCCAGCCAATCCTGACGATACCAGAGCAAGGAGGTAGAATCCGCTTTTATGGCTATGTTCGATAGTCCGTAAAGCTTTCCATCAAACGTTGCTTCTTGAAGCGCAAGCCCATTTGTCGATTCGTAAATCGCTTTGACCAGCTCCGAGCTGTACTGCTCATACACCTGGCTTAAATCCGCAATCATATCGTTTTTCATCAGCTTCTTCAACTGATCACGGTCCACCACCATCGCATCCGGCAAATCACCGCTCGCAATGGCCAGATTCACTTTTTGCTTGAAGGCTTCTTCGCCCTTAGCCTCCCAAGAATGCTCAACTTTAATATTGGTCATACTCTCAAAATAACGCGAGATCGGATTATTATCGTTCGTGTTTCCTCCCGACAAAGTAGACTCAGGAACCTTGAAACCAATTTTCACCGTTACCGGCTTCTCATATTTCCCGTAAGCATCTGACTGCGGAAGGTCTTTTTTTGTGGATGAAGGAGAATCACCATTTCCGGTGCATCCGCTCAACAGGAATAATAGGCTTAACAGCAGGGCTCCTAGTTTTTTCAATGAATGATCCTCCTTATCCTCATGGATTAACCTCTTAGCGAATAGATCTAGCCGCAGCAGCACGGTATTCCGTTGGGAGCTGACCAACATTTTCCCGAAACAGCTTGCTGAAATATTTATCATCCTCGAAGCCTACCAAATAGGAAATCTCATAAACAGGAAGCTCCGATTCGATAAGCAGCTGCTTTGCCCGTTCAATTCTCATGCTTCTTAACATGGCCCCGAATGGCTCTCCCGCGAATTTTGCAAAGCAGCGGCTGAAATAACCTCGGCTCATCTTCACATGATCCGCTACATCCGTCTGATTCAGCTTGACACTAGCCTCCGCCTTCATAAATAGGATCGCACGAATTAAACAATACATGACCTCTTTGGAGAAGCCGAGCTCCAGCATCCGGCGCTGCACCATGTCAGAGAAACGTCTCAGCCATATTTTCCAATCCTCCCAGCTGAGCAGCCCATCGATATCCCCCTGCAAATAAGCTGCATCCTTCTCACTCATCAGCAGCCTGCCCCAATCCCTGCAGAGCGCTGCTCCGAACTGTGCAAGCTTATCTGGCAATACATATTGCTCCTCTACTTGCCGTAGAAAAAGCTCCCAATCCGCTGCATATAACGACCATTTCAGCTCCAAGCCATCCGAAGGCTCTACCGAGGGTTGCTTTGTCTTTAACTGTGCGAGCTGAACCAATTGCGCGTATTCAACACAAGCCCAACCTTCTGCCGTAGCTGATTTGTAATTGTAAAAGATATATACAGGCATGCTTTGCTCGAGCTTTCGCTTTAGCTCCTCCAATGGCTGATTCAGCAGCCCTGACAGCATCACCGAGCGCCAGCTTCTCCCTAATGTTAGAGCTAGCTCACGCCGCAATTCCTGCTCAGATACGGAATGGATCAAGGGAATCACCCACATGCCTGTCAGCTCCAGCAAAGGATTTCGCTTAGTAATCGACAACCGAAACAGCTCGTTGCTGTCCGCATCCGGCAGATAGGCATACAATAGCAGACCTTCATCTGCCGGTATCCGTTCCTTGTCCACTCCCCTTGCATTGTCCCTTTGCGTATGCTGATCCCAGCCTAGACGATCCACAATGCGGCGCATCACGTCGTTTGCGTTATCCGGCTCCAGTAACGTTTTGACGATATAGTCAATCGCGCCAAGACGAAGCGCTTCTTGTACATAGTCGAACTCATGGTGACAGGTGAGCACGACGGAACGAACTCGCGGATGACATTGCCTAATGAGCTGGATCAGCTCGAAGCCGGACATGCCCGGCATCGTAATATCGGTAAACACAAGCTCCGCCCCTGTCTGCTCTAGCAGTTCGAGCGCATGACGCCCATCCGCTGCCTCACCGGCGATGGCAATACCGTAAGAAGACCAATCAAATAATGAAATAAAGCCCTTGCGCACCAGCCGCTCGTCATCTACAACGATCGCTTTAATCATCAAAGTCCTCCTTTGATTTTTGCGGAATAAGGATTGACACCCGTGTACCCTCCTCCAACTCGCTATCGATACGAAACTCCATTTGATCGCAATAGAAACGCTTCAGCATGCGGTTTACATAAGAGAGTCCTATTCCAAGGCCCGTCCGCTTCGCCTCGCCCTCCCCCGACAACAACTGCTTGATCCTCTCTGGCGCCATGCCCGAGCCATTATCCTCAACGCAAAGCAGCATTTGACCCACGCTAAATGGTGCAATCCGTATTACAATTTTCCCTGCTCGGTCACCCATGCCATGGTAGATCGCATTCTCTACGAGCGGCTGCAGCAAAAAACGGGGAACAGCAACCCTCAGCATCGTTTCATCCACGTCCAATTGAAAATCAAATTCATAATCGTATCGAATGCGCTGCAGCTGCATATAATTCGTCATTGCCTCAATTTCCTCGTTAACCGTGACGATCAAGCTTTGCTTGCCTAAATTATAATGAAGCACCTTAACTAACAAGGTGACGAGCTTATCAATCTCCTTCTGTCCATTCATCCTTGCCAGCCACTGAACCGTGTTTAGTGTGTTATGCAGGAAGTGAGGATTAATTTGACTGAGCAGCTTCTCAATCTCGAATTGGCTTTTTTGTTTTTCGTTTTCCGTAACAGCCGTAATGAGCCCGTTAATTTTATCCTTCATTTCTTGAAAGTTGGTTAGCAAGAAATCAAACTCCTCGACATGAGTAAACGTAACTGGACTTGTTCGGTTCTCAGCTAAACGAACAATCTCCACATTAACCTTGCGCAGCGGCCCATATACCTGCTTCCATATCGTCCAAGCTAACAGTATTGCGAACAAGAGCGTGGACAGGGCTAATATGATCATTTTTTTGAACCAAGAATAGATCTCACTGTTGTACACACTTTTGTTGACCGTCGTGATCAACGTCCAGCCCTGTTTGCTGGTATAGCGGAACAAATGATAACCTTCGAGCTCCTCATAAGGAAGTGATGAGCCGCTTTCCGCTGCCTGATGGATATATTCCGGCAAAGCCGTCTCCTCCATGTACGTCACACGCCCTTGCTCGTTTACGAGCAAATGGGCGACCTTCATTCCATAAGACTGCTGCTTCAATAAGTCTCGGAATAAATTATAGTTCGTTTCCAAATAAATATAGACCTGTTTATCGCCTTGTACACGTACAATTCGGCGTTCCGAAAACACGATATTTTCACTAGTGCTGTATAACGTCTTATGCGGGCCGGAATAGTTGGCACCATTGTAGGTAATAAACGCCGGCAGCGCATCGATGTCGATTGTGGTATTCATGCTAAGATTGGAAAACAGCACCGGGTCATCCTCTTCTGGCATGATATATGCGGTAAGCCCTAAATAGGGGTTCGTAAAATTGACTAAATTGATCTTCTCGTTAATGGAGCTCATCATTTGTGACTTAGCTGATACCTGCTTCTCCAAAATAAAAGTAGATACCTCCTCCACAATCTGCCCATCAAGCGCAAACTGCTTGGATGCAAAATCAAGATTGTTGATAGCGTTTTCAAGACTGACGGCCTCTTGAAGCTGGCTTGCGCTGATCCCGCTTTGAATTTTGTTCGCCAAAATGGAATAGATCGAGAAATAGGTAAGAACGCCGACCAGTATCAGCGGCAGCAAGCAGCCGATCATGAGATAGAGGATAAGCGTCCGTCTAAGCGATTTTGTGCGATGACGCATTTGCGAGACCGATTGTAAAGCCATGCTGCCCACCTGCTTCCTTGCCGAAGCTCTGTCCTTTAACGATTGGAAAAAACTTTCTTTTTTTCTAATCTTACAATTTGATCTCGTATTGTGCAACGAGAAAACCAAGCGGGAGAAAGAAAGACCCGCACATAGGCGGGTCGTCTCCTGCTGTTATCCAGCAGTAAGCCAATTACTTTTTACGGTATTCGAATACCTTTTTATTTTGCTCGATACCGAAGGCAAGCACTTCATCGTAGCCAAGTCCCTTCGCCTTATCGATCATTTCGCCACGAAGCTTCGTGAATTCCGCTTCATTTTTGGCAAACACCATTTTCCAGGAATACTGCTTGATGACATCTGCGACCTGTCCGCGTTTCTGTTCCAGCTCCGGACTTCTAATCTCAGGCGGCGTACCAGTGAAAATCATCTTGAGAACCGACAGCTTGTTGTTTTTCTCCAAATATTCCTTAGCCGTCAAAGCTCCGCCCATTGCATCGCGCCAGCTTTGTTCCAGCTTCGATGGCGATTTCTCCAGAACGGAGTTCCATAGGTTGTAATCGTACGGATCGCCGTTATCGGGGTTGATGTTCGTATTTTTAAAGGAAGTATTATTAAGCTGATTCATGCCATCCTTATACGAGCCGCCACCAAATTCCGCCGCTACAGGAGAATCATTAGCTGGAAGCGCTTGAACGCCGAAATCGGTTAGCACCGGCTTGCCATCCTTTAATTCCCAAGTTAAGCCTTCTGGTCCATTCGTGGAAATCATCATGCCCTCTGGGCTGTAAAGCCAATCGACCAATTCCAGCACGCGGTCAGGATGCTTCGCCTTGGAACCAATCGCCCATACGCGTTGGCCGCCATAAGGATCGTAACCGTAAGAGAATGTCCGCTCCTCGTCGAATGGCACGAGCGCGAAGCCTTTGCCTTCTGCCAAATGCTCAGCTGTGTTGTAGGTATCATCCAGCCAAGGGAACCAAGTAAATAGAAGCTGGCCGTCTTTCATTTTATTCACAACGTCATCGAACTTCTGAGTGATCGAATCCGGATCAACCAGCCCCATTTGATTCGCATCGTAATAAAGCTTGAGGCCGCGAAGATAGTAGCCATCCTCGTCGAGCACGCCTTGAATTTCTTCCTTGTCGCCGGATACGAGCGAGAAGCCGCCAGGGTTGAATCCATCTCCCTCATCGAAACCGTGCAAGCCGGCCCATGCCTTGGCTGCGACCATCATATTGCCATCCCAATCTGCCCACATCGAGAAGGCGTACGTTGGACGGCCGGTTGCGCTTTTTGGCTCCAGCTCTTGCATTTGCTTCAGCACGGGGAGATAGTCCTCCATCGTCTTGATCGCTGGACGACCCAGCTTCTCATACAAATCCCAGCGCAGGTTCGGGTGATACGTCAAATCCTTCGCTTCTGATGGGCCTGGCTTATCATCGCCGACATCGAAGCCGATGCCGTATACGCTGGAGCCTTTGCCAAAGTTGGCTTTATTCTTTTCAATGGCCTTCGGCGCGTATTTAAGAATATTTTTCCCTTTGTTATCAAGCAAGCCGTCCTTCGTCCAATCGACGAGCATGCCCGCTTCGATCGCAGTCAAATATTTCTCTCCGTCATCGCCGAACACGACAAGGTCGCCAAGATCGCCTGAAGCCATCATCGTAGCGAACTTCGTATCTCCGCCGCCCTCCAGATTAGAGGCAATAATGTTCAGCTTAATGTTGAATTTATCCTTGATCACTTTCGCAAACCAGCCGGTCTGCTCACCGGAGAAGTTGGAGAGCATGGAGAAAACGTCTAGGGTGATTTCTTCCTTCACTTCGGGCTCCGGATCTTTCGTACCTTCCGTAGGCTTGCTTGTCGCGGTACCGCTATCAGGATTTTTCGTCTTATTATTGTTATTGCTCGACGTACAGGCTGCCGTACTTACTACTAGCACGAGCGCCAACAAGACAACCAAGGATTTACGGATGGATAGCAATGCGGTGGCCTCCCTTTTTTTAGAAAAATACGCATTCAATCGTACTTGCTTTGGATTAGGTGTACTCATTTGGAACAATTGCCCTTCTCCCAGACGTTTGCTCCGCTCACCTCCCTTCATGCTCCAGGCAGAGGTCGTCACTTTGATATATGGGTTTACCCTTTAACCGCACCAATCATAATGCCCTTCACAAAATAACGCTGGAAAAACGGATAAACGAATAGGATCGGAAGCACAACGATCATCGATACCGTCGTTCGCACAGAAGTCGCCGTCTGCATATTGGTCAAATCGATCGTTCCGCCCGAGCCCTGCGAATTTCTTATAATGGCTGCCAGAGAGGTCGATTCGTTCAAATATTTGTAGAGCACGAACTGAAGCGTGTAATATTTGCTGTCCGTCATCAGAAACAAGGTATCCACAAATGAATTCCACTGGCTGACCGCTGCAAAAATCGCAATCGTCGCTGCAATCGGCGTAATAAGCGGAAAGATGATTCGGGAGAAAACCGTCAAATACCCTGCTCCGTCCATCTCTGCCGACTCCTGAAGCACCTCCGGGATCGATTCTACAAATGTTTTAACCAAGATGACATAAAACGGCGAAACGATAAACGGCAAAATATAAGCAAGGAAATTGTTCGTCAAATTCAGATTCATCATAATGATGTACCACGGGATAATGCCTGCGTTAAAATACATCGTAATAATGACGAAGCGGTACCAAAACCGTCTGCCCCACATCTTCTGTTTCGTAAATAGGAAACCGAGAAAAGCCGAGGCAATGACGGTAAGCAGCGTCCCGATGACCGTTCTTCCGACCGAAATCAGCGCTGCCTGAGAGAGTCCTTTCACTTGGAGCACTTCAATATAGTTCGTAAAATGAATCACCTTCGGATAAAAGGTGACGAGTCCTCTTGAGCTTAGATCATTGCTGCTGATCGTATTGATGAACAAGTAATAGAACGGGAACAGGCAGAGAACCATAAAGACTGCAAAAAACGTATAGTTTAAAGCATTGAACAACAAATCGCCGTACCGCTGTTGTCTAAGCGAGCGCATGCGCTTCCTCCCCTTCGATTAAATGATCGATTCGCCGCGGACAAGCTTGGACAAACGGTTGGCGAAAAACAATAAAACAATGCTAATAATTGACTTCAGCATGCTGACTGCCGTTGCGAACGAGAAGTTGAAGCCAAGCAAGCCGGTATTGTAGACGTAGAGATCGAGAACCTCAATCGTGTCGCGGTTCAGCGCATTTTGGAAGACAAAGTATTGCTCCATTCCGTTATTGATTAGGTTCGCAATGGAAAGCAGCAGCAGGACAAAATAGGTTGGCAGAATGCCCGGTACGGTAATATGCCAGATCATGCGAAAGCGGTTTGCTCCATCCACCTTCGCCGCATCATACAGCTCCTGGTCAATCGAGGCGATTGCCGCAATATACATGATGGCACCCCAGCCGAGCCCTTTCCAGAGCGCCCAAAGCGTCATTTTGATCCAAATAAAATCGCTGGAAGCCAGGTAGTTAACCCCGCCATCTTGAAGACCGAGTCCAATCATAACCTTGTTCACCACGCCATTATCGACCGAGAACATCATGAAAGCAATCGCATAGACGAGCACCCAGCTGATGAAGTTAGGTAGCGTCGTAAAAATTTGAACCGTTTTTTTGTACCAGGTCGTTTTGATTTCCGTTAGCAATATGGCGAAAATGACGGGACATACCGAGGTTATAATCCCGAGTCCGCTAATGGCGAGCGTATTTCGCATGACCCGCAGCACTTCCTGTGTTTGAGTCGGATTGGACACGATCGAGCGGAACCATTGCAAGCCGACGAACTGCGTATCGAATAATGAAAAACCCGGACGGTAATTGTAGAAGGCGTAGAGCCAGCCGTATAAAGGAAAATAGCTGAACACCAGAATGAGAGCGAGAAAAGGAAGCGCGAATAGAAACAGCCGGTAACGGTCCGGAATGTAGCTGCCGCTGCTGCGCGACAATGAGCTTTGTGGACGGATGACCGTCTTCATGTGATCCCCCCTGCTTGAAATGGTTGCCCCGCATAGGCCGCAGCCTTTCGCAGTAAGCGCTTACTGCTATTTACACTAGGCTTGCTGCGGCTGTGCTTTCTTCCTTCAGTGTAAAGGGATATGCGGCCTTGGCGAGAGGGACAGCGGTCCTCGGATGAGGGAATCTCGTCATGAAGTAGCGGACGAATTTCTTACCTTAGTGAACCATTTTCTTACTTTCAGAAAAATTCTTGAGACAAAAAAAGAGCCCTCCTCGCGCCAACAAAACTGGCGAACAAGGAGATGCTCTTTTCACTTATAAATGCACTGACTTATGTTTTAACAAAGTTACTTCTGACACAGTTGATTATAGGAGAAAACCCTGTTAAGTGCTCCTTTATGCTAGCATTCGAACAAGCATATCTCGATTGGAAAGCATAGTTGGATGCTTTGGATGATAGGATAACCCCTTCTCGTTATACTCGAAAGCTAATTTATTCTCACCCAGCTTTACATAACAAACGCACAACTGAATATAAGGCAACCACGTCCATGCCTCCGCTACAGAGGACGCCTCCCAGTTCTCCGGACGTGGCAATGCAATTGCCGCCTTTAGCCATGCTGCCGCCTCGGTCCAACTTTCCAAATCCATAGATTTTGAACCGAGCCTACAATATAGTTCTGCTCTGCTCAACGTTTTTACTGCTTCCAATAGGATAACCCTTCCTTGCTGTACCAGCCCACACCTGCCATAGTAGGCATCCAGTTCCAAAATCACCCGAACACGATTCTCCGTAACCCCTGCTCCTGTATTAATATATAACCTGAATTCTTCCATCGCAGCTGCTTCATATCCGTAAGATAATAGTTCCATTGCTTGTTGATAAAAGTGATTTATAGATTCAGTTGGAGGAGCAGCTGAAGCTTCGTCAGGGCCCCTTAAACAACTCTCATAATAACGTTCGACACCCGCAAGCTCCGATTCTCGGTAAATATGATAGGCTGGTCTGCTCGTCTCTACAAACATGCTAAGCCCCAATGCAGCAGCTCGCACACAGAAATGGCGGTCTTCCCCCCAGTAATTCAAGTTTTTTATTTCAGCAAAACTAACTCCTTTAAAAAGCGCGCTTCTGCTAATCAGGGTACACGCTCCTAATCCCCCTACTTCGTATAAGCCGGGCTTTCTCAACTTGAAAAAGAACCGTTGGGCTTGTATTGCTTTTTGCTCATTATCCTGTGCGTTCTGCCGAATGAGAGGATAGTGATCATACTCTCCATGCAACCAAACCTGGGGCATTTCAATTGTTTCAGGCTGCCATTTCGTCCAGAAAACGGTTGATACTAAATCCTTGTCTGTATGTAGAAGAACCTTTAATGTCTCGGGATGAAAAATGAGATCCGAGTCAGCAAAAAAAACATGCGAGTACAGCTCTTCTCTCGCTATCTCCAGGATTCTGTCTTTCATCCCGGCAACCTTCCAGATAATAGACTCCCTCCAATGATGCATATATTCATCACACTGATACACTTCATCTTGTTCTTGTGAAACAGAGAGAATCTTAATATTTTGCTCTGTAGAAGCAAACTCATTTAATATAAATGAGGAATGCGAATCGGTATTGTCATCGAAGAATAAATAATCCACCTTCATGCCCTGCTTCTCCATTTGGTGGAGCGATGCCAGAAAAAGCTTTAAAATGGCAGGGTTTTGCCGGATAGGGCTGCCTATTAAAATTTTAGGAATGCTCATCATTCTACCTCATTAGCAATTTATATTACCCGAAAGGATTATCCTGCATGAGCAGGTCGTACGTTCTCAGAAATTTTCACCTTCATAATATAGCGGCATACTTCCTCTTCCAGCCTCCTTACCATGTCGAGAAACATCTCATGTCCTTCGAACTGATATTCTTGAAGCGGATCATTGCCTCCATAAACCCTTAATAGAATACCTTGACGCAGCTGGTCCATCGCATCAATATGATCTATCCATTTGCTGTCAACCGCACGCAGCACGATAAACTTTTCGAATTGTCGCATTGCGATTTTACCAATTCGTGTTTCACGCTCTTCATAAACGTCTATGATCATATCCATAAAAAAGCGTATGATTTCATCCTTTTCTTTTCCCCACAATTGTGAGGAAGAAATTTGATCATCTGAAAATAAAACAAGGTTCACATAATCAGCTAATAAGGATATATCCCATTTTTCTGGAATTTCTTCACTTGGACAATGCTTATCGACTACTCGCTCAACAAGCGATCTAATCATTGCAATTACGATTCCTCGAATATGGTCTGACTGAAGAATTTCTTCTCGATCTCGATATATTCTCTCTCGCTGCCGATTAACCACCTCGTCATATTGCAAAACCATCTTAAGAGATTCAAAATTGGCCCCTTCCACAATACGTTGAGCCGATTCAATACTGCGACTAATTAAGCTTCCTTCGAGCGGTAATTCTTCTGAAAAACCATATTTCTCTAACATATCCGTTAACTGCTGCGACCCGAACCTGCGCATTAGTCCATCTTCCATTGATAAATAAAATTGCGTAGAACCTGGATCTCCTTGTCTTCCAGCGCGCCCACGCAGCTGGTTGTCTATTCTACGGCTCTCGTGTCGCTCCGTCCCAATCACATGCAAACCACCGAGTTCCGGTACACCATCGCCCAAGTTAATATCTGTGCCTCTCCCCGCCATGTTTGTGGAAATAGTAACGGCACCGCGCTGACCGGCGTTCCGGATAATTTCGGCTTCCTCCGCATGAAGCATAGCATGAAGTACTCTATGCTTTACTCCTTTCTCGTGAAGTGCGGCCGAAATAAACTCTGAGCCTTCAATCGACACTGTCCCAACCAACACGGGTTGTCCACACTTATGACGGCGTGTAATCTCCTCAATGAGAGCCTTGTATTTTCCATTTACTGTTTTGTAGATGACATCAGGATGATCTTTGCGGATATTAGGCCGATTTGTTGGAATCTCAACAACATCACGTCCATAGACATGTTTGAACTCCCCTTCCTCCGTCCTAGCTGTACCTGTCATTCCCGCGAGCCTTGGATATACGCGAAAATAGTTTTGAAGCGTAATTGAAGCTTGCATCATGCTTTCGTTCTGAAGATCAAGCCCTTCTTTTGCTTCAATCGCTTGATGGAGACCATCACTGTAACGACGTCCGAGCATCAAGCGTCCAGTGAACTCATCAACGATGAGTATTTCATTGTCTTGCACTACGTAATCCACATTTCTTTTTAACATATGCCTAGCACGTAATGCCTGATTGATATGATGATTTAAAAGCATATGCTCCTGCGAAAAGAGATTGTCCACCTCAAACTCCTGCTCCGCTTTCCTAACGCTAGCTTCTGTAAGAACAATGGTTTCCATCCTGGAATCGATTGTGAAATCATCATCCTCTTCCAAACGACCAGCAAAACGATCTGCCTTATTATAGAGATAAGTGGATCTCTGAGCTTTTCCGGAAATAATTAACGGGGTACGAGCTTCATCAATGAGAATAGAGTCTACTTCGTCAATAATTACATAATTAGGGGGACGTTGTACGGTCTGATCCTCAAAAAGTGCCATATGATCGCGTAAATAATCAAATCCGAACTCACTGCATGTTCCGTAAGTAATGTCGCAAGCATATGCACGCCGTTTCATTTCAAGACCAGTGCCATTAAGCGTACAGCCTACGCTAAGACCCAAAAACCGGAACAACTGCCCCATTTCCCTGCTATCACGCTGAGCAAGATAATCATTGACCGTTACGACGTGGACGCCATTTCCAGCCAGCGCATTCAAATATACCGGGAGCGTTCCGACCAGCGTCTTTCCTTCTCCTGTTTTCATCTCAACGATTTTGCCTTCAAAAAGCGCTATCCCACCCATGATTTGTACGGTAAAGGGTCTCATGAACAATACTCTCCTAGATGCTTCTCTAACCACAGCAAATGCTTCAGGAAGTATATCAGTCAACTGTTCTCTCTTACTTAGTCGCATTTGAAATTCTGCTGTTTTGGCTTTTAACTGATCATCATCCAGCTTGGAGATATTAAATTCCATGGAATCAATTTTTGCTGCTATTTTAGACAAACGACGCACTTCACGTTCATTGTTATCTTCAAAAATCCTCTTTACCATTCGAATCATCGGAATGTCCCTTCCATTCTAATTATCATCGTAATTCGTCTGTAATGGAGTCATATAATATTGTGTTTCTCCCGAGTTATTAGAGACATTTTGTCTCCTTAGAGCACGTTTCTTTAACACTAGCCAAATCTGGCTTGCTATATAAATGGAAGAATACATCCCTACTAGCAGTCCAATCGTCATTGCCAGAGAGAATAATCGAATGGATTCACTGCCCCAGATCAAAATCGCGATACAAGCAAACAATACACATACAATTGTATTTACGGAACGAGTCAAGGTTTGATTAATACTTATATTCACAATACGGGTTAAATCCTCGGCAGTGCTTGCACGTGTGAAACGCATATTTTCGCGTATTCTATCAAAAATGACAACCGTATCATTAATGGAATAACCGATGATTGTCAGCATTGCCGCAATAAAAGGGAGATTCACTTCAAGTTGAAAAAAAGAAAATACACTGATTACAAAAAATACGTCATGCAGCAATGCAATGATCGCGCCCATGGCAAAACGCCATTCAAAACGGAAACATAAATACAATAGAATACCTAAACTAGAGAGTAATACGGCAAAAGCAGCTTTACCAGCGAACTCTCTTGCAATTTCGGGATCTACCGTATTCTCTTCTTTGCCAATTTTCTCTCCAAAAACGGAAGAAAAACTGGAAATTATCCTCGAAGAATCCTGACCATCTGGATTCAAAACCTCATCGAATCGCATGGAAACATGATCTTGATTTGAACCGCCTACTGTTAAAATGGAAGGCTCGTATCCAGCCCTATGTATAAGCGCTTCAGCCTCCTCTTGGCTCACTGGGTCCGGCAATATGATATCAAGCGCAGTGCCTGCTTTAAAATCAACTCCATAGTTCATATTTTGATAGAGAAGACTTATAACCCCTAAAATAGTCACGATCATGGACGTCCAAAAGAACATTTTTGTCCGGCTCACAAAATCGAAGGAACGATGAAGCGTTGGAAGTTCAACCGCTTCACTCCGATTCGTCCTTTGCTCAGGTTTTACACCAAACCAACGGATATCTCTGAAGAGATTTGAGCTTATAAGCATGCGAAGCAACCATTGAGAGAAATAAACATTAGTCAAAATACTAAGTCCTATGCTCAAAATCAACGTTATAGCAAAACCTTTGATCGAGCCGGAGCCCAATGAGAACAACACGAATCCAGCGATTAACGTAGTTACGTTAGCATCCATAATTGTACGAAATGAATGTTTAGAACCTGCTTTTAAGGATGACAGCAAGCTTTTTCCCGTCCTCAATTCTTCTTTGAGACGTTCATAGGTAATAATATTCGCATCCACTGCCATACCGATGCCCAGAACAAAAGCAGCGATACCTGGCAGAGTCATCGTCGCTTGCAGTAAATTGAAGCATAATAATAGAAGCCAGCTGTATGTAATGAGCGTCAAACTTGCGACTAAACCTGGAATTCGATAAAAAATAAGCATAAATAAAAAAATAAGTACGGAGCCGACAGCCCCTGCTTGCAGCGTCTGGTGAAGCGACTGCTTGCCTAGCGATGCACCTACTGATTGGTTAAATTTCTCTGTCAATTGTAGAGGAAGAGCACCCATATTTATAATGTCCGCAAGTTCATGCGCATCATCAAAAGTAAAGTTCCCCGTTATTCGCAACAATCCATTGGTCATAACAGCCAAAACGACAGGATCCGTAAGTATTTTATCATCCAGATTAAAACTTATTTTCTGATTTAACAATCTAGTAGATATTTCTTCCAAGCGAGCCTTATCCTTAACTTCCACTTGAATGTTAGGCTTTCTCATATCGTCATAAACAACTTTAGCTGCACCCTCTATGAAATCGGTACCTATCAGCTCAACAGAATGATTTGGTCCCGTAACAGTTAACTCCGCAGGTTTTTTCAACAACTCTCTTACCTTCGCTTCATTATCTACACCTGCTAGCCGGACCCGAATTCGGTTAGTTCCTTCTGTCCAAATCTCAGGCTCGGCAGTTCCAAGCGCATTAACACGCTTCTCCAAGCTTTTGGCTGTTTGCCGTAAATTATCCAGAGTAACCTCATTTCCACCTTCTACCGCTGCTGCTTCATATAAAATTTCAAAGCCGCCTTTTAAGTCCAAGCCAAGCCGCACCTGAGCGACAATATCAGACATTGTAAATGCAATAAGAATAAGTGTCAGAAATACTGTTATGCAAAAAGCGGTAACTCTTTTAACCACCATTACAGTCAATCTCCTTACTCTGTTCAGAATGCTATCAATATAACATATACGTTTATTCAACAAAACAGATAATTTTTTCGTCTATGAATTTCATAAATCGTCCATATTTTAGTCATATTCATATTTAAAGTTAGCAGGAAATTGTCACCAATTGTCGAATACGGATATTTGGTAAGAATTACAATGTATTATAACAGCCGTAGTTAAAAGCAAGTTCGAGTATTTCAAGAGAAGGTAATCAATAACTTGATTAGTCTAAAACACTTATTAATGGGGGAAATGAGCAAGTGAAAAACAAAAAACGTGCCATAATGACAGGCCTTAGTGCCACCTTAATTTTATCAAATGCAGCTCAGGCTGCTGCGTCTGCCAAAGATCTGTTTAACGATCTTCAACATGTACCGTGGGCTCAAAAGCAAATTACACAAATGAATTTACTAGAAGTCATACAAGGGCGGGGAGATCAGGCCTTTAGTCCACAAGACGACGTGACACATCAAGAAGCTCTAATCATGACGCTCCGTCTCATGGATGCAGAAAATCTATTAAAATCAGATGCTTCGGGCTTTCCAGCAGACCAGTGGGCACAAGCGCATGTTAAACTCGGTATAGAACTAGGGCTAATTAATGAATCCGAACTTACAGCCATTGATGGAATTGTTTGGGGCCGACAATCGTCTACGCGAGAATGGGTCACCCAGCTCATTGTGAGGGCAATTAAAGAAGCTAACCAATTGGATGAATTAATCGGTTCTCCAGCTTCCTTTGTGGATCAAAACCAAATCTCGTCAGAACTCCTTAACTCGATTAATATTGCAAACGAACTAAAAATTGTGGAAGGATTTCCAAATCAAGAATTCAAACCTCTCGGTCACGTAACGCGTGCTCAAATGGCCAAAATATTGAATGCTACACTTCCCTATCTACTTACTGATTCTTCGGAGGTCTCACAGAAGGTCCGTTTTGGCGTCATTTCTTCCATTGGAGATGGAAAGCTTGTTATTCAATCAGGTAATGAGACTGTTACATACAATTTATCCGACAAAACTTTGTTTTTTGGGAAAAAAGCTAATTCTATCGAACTTTCCGAGTTAAGTGTTGGACAATCCATTTCCATGATTATTAACGGAAATCATGCAGAAATGATAGAAGTAACCGATAAAGTTTTATCACAAGAACAATTCTCAGCTCAACTACAAAAGCTTACTAAACAAGGAGAAACCGGAGCTACTGGCGCAACAGGCGCTACGGGTTCTGCCGGCGTACCTGGTGCAACTGGAGCTACCGGGTCCGCTGGAGTACCAGGTACACCAGGTGCTACTGGTGATAATGGAGCCACAGGTGATACTGGCGCTACGGGAGCTACTGGTGATACTGGCGTTACTGGCACCACGGGAGCTACTGGCACTACGGGCGCTACTGGCATTACGGGTGCTACTGGTACCACAGGCGCTACTGGCACCACGGGCGCTACTGGCACCACGGGCGCTACTGGCACCACGGGCGCTACTGGCACCACAGGCGCTATTGGCACCACGGGCGCTACTGGCACCACGGGTGATACTGGTACCACAGGCGCTACGGGAGCTACTGGGGATACGGGTGCTACTGGCACTACGGGCGCTACTGGCACTACGGGCGCTACTGGCGCTACTGGCACTACGGGCGCTACTGGCACTACGGGCGCTACGGGCGCTACTGGCACTACGGGCGCTACTGGCACCACGGGCGCTACTGGCACCACGGGCGCTACTGGCACCACGGGCGCTACTGGCACCACGGGCGCTATTGGCACCACAGGCGCTACTGGCACTACGGGCGTTACTGGTACCACAGGCGCTACTGGAGCTACTGGGGATACGGGTGCTACTGGGGCCACCGGCGCTACTGGGGTTACGGGTGCTACTGGGGCCACCGGCGCTACGGGCGCTACTGGGGTTACTGGGGCCACCGGCGTTACTGGGGTTACTGGGGTTACTGGGGTTACTGGGGCCACCGGCGCTACTGGGGTTACGGGTGCTACTGGGGTTACTGGGGCCACCGGCGCTACTGGGGCCACCGGCGTTACTGGGGTTACGGGTGCTACTGGGGCCACCGGCGTTACTGGGGCGACAGGGGCTACCGGCGCTACTGGACCTGCCGGATCTACTGGAGCTACGGGTTCAGGCAGCTCCGGTTATGCATACGCAGGCAATACTAGCGGTAGCACAATCGCGGTTCTTTTAGGCGGTTCGAATGTTCCAATGACCGATGGGATAATTACTAGTTCTGCTGTCTACTATAATAATATGGATAGTTTCACCATCATCCAGAGCGGAACCTATTTCATTCAATACGACATTAATCTCACTAATGCAATTATGTTAAACACGAGGGTTATGAATAATGGTTCAGAAATAACAGCAAGTGCTATAAAAAATAATACCACAAGTGACCATTACAGCAATTCATTTATTGTTAATCTTAATGCAGGTGATATTCTAAGTTTACAGCTATTTGGTGCTCTAGCTGCTGTTTCACTCACCCCTTCTGCTGATGGCGCTTCTATGACGATTATTAAGCTCAGCTAAAAAGCTTTCTAAGCTTTAGTCATTGGTCAAAAATAAATACTGCCTGCGAAGATTACATTAAACATAATGTAATCAACGCGGGCAGTTTATTTTATTCGATAGAGATTCAATAATACTTAAACTAGTCATATCACTATGACTGTACCAGGAGGCATGAATGAGAGCTACTACAATAGTCTTACTTGCACAACATGCACCTTTACTAAAAATTTGTATAACTAACATTATCAAACATACGAGGCTCCCTTATGAGCTCATTGTCGTAAATGACGGAAACTCCGCAGCTATTACAAATCTGCTTGAAGAGCAAATGGATACATCTATTCGAATGATAACAACACCAGTTATTCTAGGAGTTGCGGCTGGCTATAATTTAGGAGCCTCTTTGGCATCTAATGAACGAATTGTCTTCCTTCGGGATAATGTAATCGTAACAAAACAATGGCTGCAAGGACTAAATAAAACTCTTGACGAGTATCCCCGTGCTGCCATAACTGGCCCTCTTAGCAATGGGATTAGCGGAAGCCAAAATATTTCTACCGACATCGGCACAGTACTAAAGATGACAATCGCAGATCGCAAAGCTGCCCTCGCTCCTCAAGGCGCTTCGGAACGAACGACACGACTGCTGAGCTTTTTATTAATGGTCCGCAAGGAAATGTTCGAACATCTTGGTGGATTTGACGAAAGGTTTGCATTGGAATCTTATGAAGACGATGATTTATGTTACCGCGCGTTAAAAGAAGGCTATTATCTTTATATCTCAAAGGAAAGCTTCGTTCATTTTACTTCGCCTCCCCCGTTATTCGAGCACAACCCTTCTTGGTATAGCAAACAACTAGAAGCCAACCGACAAGCAGGGATCAATAAATGGGGAGCCGATCTTACTGAATTGCTTTTAAATTTTAAACAGCCTGTAACCGTGAGCCTTTGTATGATTGTCAAAAATGAAGAAGAAACGCTCGAGCGCTGTCTGAGCAGTGTAGCTGATCTTGTTCATGAAATTAATATTGTTGATACTGGTTCGACTGATAAAACAAAAGAAATCGCCGCTCGCTTTACTAGCCGCATATTTGATTTTCAATGGGTTGACGATTTTTCCCGAGCACGTAACTATGCCTTTACCCAAGCTACCCAAGAATATATACTTTGGCTGGATGCAGACGATGTGATCTTGCAACAGGATCGTGAGAAATTAAGTGAATTGTTTTCCGCTATGCCTCTTCATGCTGATTCTGTGTCGATGCATTACCATTTAAATCGGGATGAGTATGGAAATGTGACAAGCAGCTTGCGTCGCAATCGGCTGGTTCGTCGCACAAATGGTTTTCGATGGATTGGCATTGTACATGAATATTTACAAGTTCAGGGCACGATTATAAATAGCGATATTGCTGTAACTCATAGCCGCGTACATAACTCTTCTTCCCGTAATCTTCAAATCTATCAATCGAAGATGAGCAGCAATGTCATTTTGAGTCCACGAGATACCTATTATTACGCGAACGAACTATTCGATCATGGCGAGTGGGAATCGGCTGCTATTCAATATGAGAAACTATTGGAATTTACAGAGGTTTGGATTGAGGATCAGATTGGCGCGTGCGGCCGTGCAGCGGAATGTTATTTTAATCTGGGACGCTTAAATCAGGCTAAACTAAAAGCAACACAATCCTTTTCATATGCTCTACCACGCGCTGAAAACTGCTGCCGAATGGGACAATTCTATTTATCGGAAAATTGTTATCAGGAAGCTATTTGCTGGTATCGTTTAGCAACCGAGCTTGACATGCCAACTGATTCAAGTGCTTTGCTGCTTCATTCCTGCTGGACTTGGCTTCCTCATCTGCAACTATGTGTCTGCTATGATCGACTGGGTGACTACAAGCTTGCGTATCAGGAGAATGAGCGTGCTGCAGAGTATATACCAAATGACAAGAGGATTTTATCTAATCGTGCTTACCTCTACCAACGAATTCAAAAAGGGGAGTAACCATTTTATGGGACACAGCAAACCTCGACTTACTCTATCCATGATCGTTCGTAATGAAAGTGGAAGGTATTTAAAACAAGCATTGAAACAGCACAGACCATTTATAGATAATGCCGTTATCATTGATGACGGCAGCACCGATGATACTATTGATATCTGTTTGGAAGCCTTAAAGGATTTGCCCGTCCAATTAGTGCGCAACACAACTTCCAAATTTAATAATGAAATCTCTCTCCGCAAACAACAATGGGAAGAAACCTTGCTTACAAAACCTGAATGGATTCTGAATCTCGACGCAGATGAGTTGTTTGAAGCTCAATTCATGGATGAAGTTGGTTCGCTAATCGAGCAGGAAGAAGTGGACTTGTATTCCTTTCGACTCTATGATTTTTGGAGTTCGACAAGTTATAGAGAAGATCATTACTGGCAGGCCCATCATTATTATCGACCATTTTTACTTCGTTACAAACCCGATTTTGAGTACAAATGGCTGGAAACAGCACAACACTGTGGAAGATATCCTGACAATATATATAGTTTACCCAATCAAATATCAGCATTGAGGCTAAAACATATGGGTTGGGCTAATCCTAAGGATCGCTTAGAGAAATACAATAGATACATACGGCTTGATCCGGAAGGAAAATTTGGCTGGCTCGAACAATACAAATCCATTCTCGATGAGCATCCCACTCTTGTGGATTGGGTCGAATGACAAAGCATTATCATGCAAATAACAATCCGATAGAAAAGACCTATAGTAAAGAGCTATTACTCTTTACCATAGGTCTTTTCGTTTTCATTTCAAAAATTCAATCTGATCTAATTGAAATAGTAACCCGCAAACACACCTCCCCCTCCTTCGCAACCTTTCCAGCTGACAAACCGTTTGAATAGATAATGTTTCCATAAAATGGGGGATAGCGATATGAAAAGCAGCAAATCACTACTACTTGCCATAACTACAATACTGTTAATAACCTCATGTGGGCAGCCAGAGAAAAAGACCATAACCATACAGGAACGCGCCCGGCTCGCCGAGCAATCAGATACGCAGGTTGTGGAAGCATCAAATAGATTTGGACTTGAGCTCGCCAGTGAACTCCTTGCAAAGGACACTGGAAATAATGTTGCTCTCTCTCCAGTGAGCATCATGCAAGCATTTGCCATGACCGTGAATGGAGCAGCTGGCGCGACGCGCGATCAGATGTCGAAAGTGCTGCATATCGAAGGTTTGTCCGAAAAGGCGCTTAATAGCGGGCAGCAGCAGCTGAGAGAGCTGCTCCTACAGCCAGGCCCGGACATTAAACTAACGATGGCCAACTCCCTCTGGCTGCAGAAAGGCTGGCCTTTCCGCAAGCCATATCTTGACCGTGTAACGGCAGCCTACGCAGCACAGCTCCATGAACGGGAACTAGCTACTCCCGCCGTACGCAAGGAAATTAACGATTGGGTTAAGCAGCAGACGGAAGGGCTTATCCCTACCATTCTAGATGAGCAGGTACCGAAGCTGACGAAGCTCATGCTAATCAATGCCCTATACTTTGACGGGACGTGGCAGACGCCGTTTAAGCCAGAAAACACCAAAGAGGACGATTTTACGAATGCAGACGGCAGCCTCGCTCAAGTGCCTTTCATGCATCAAGGCGGCTCTTTTGAGTATCAGGAAACCGATACCTATCAGTCCATCCGTTTGCCTTACGGCAAAGGCCAAATGGGCATGCTCCTTATCCTGCCACAGCTAGAGACAGACAAATCCGCTCTTGCCAAAGAGCTGCTCGCGCAGCCTGATTTCTGGACCAAGCGCATGGAACATATGTCCGGCAAAATAGCATTGCCCAAATTTAAGCTGGAAAGCCATTATAATCTGGCAGATACCATAAGCGCTATGGGCATGGCTTTACCCTTTGACTCACAGCAAGCAGATTTCAGTGAACTAGCCGAAACGAGTGGCGTCGACAAGCTTTTCATTAGCCAAGTTGTCCATAAAACGGTTATAGATGTATCAGAGCAAGGAACAGAGGCCGCAGCCGTCACCCAAATCGGTATGGAGTTAGGAAGCGCTATACCAACCAAAAGCTTCGAAATGGCTATCAATCGCCCCTTCCTTTTTGCTATACAGGATCTGCATTCGGGGGCGCTCCTATTTGTAGGCTCTGTAGAAACGCTTTAGCTTACAGCTTGGCAGCACCAAATTTTGATAGAGCTTCACCGTCAAAAGATAATACGCGGAATAAATAGCACCAAATAAGGCTAGCGGTATCCAAAGCTTGTAATACGGCTCAACCAGAATAAACGCGAACAGCCTCATTCCGACCAGCACATGCAGGAGCCCTACAATTCCCGGAAACAAAAAGACAAGGAAGAGTTCATGGTAAATGGAGCGAGACAGCTTCTCACGTCTAACGCCAATTTTATTCAGCATGCTATAACGCTGAGCGTCCTTGGACGCGCCGGAGAGCACTTTGAACATCAGGCAGCTTGCCATCATAGCCAAGAACGCGATACCGAGGAAAAAACCCATAAAAAAGGTCCCGCTCGCTCTGCCTAGCGTATGTTGATAATATTGATACTTGCTCCAAGTCATGTACTCGTCTTTATTTTTGCCTGACTTCAGCTCATCAAGCGCTGCCCACGCTGAGCGATGAGCAAGGAAATCGTCTGTTTTGCCAATCGTTACAGCTTGCTCTCTAACGGGAATCGCTATGAACGCTGCTTCCTCGACAATCTGGTATTCGAGCAGCGGATCAGGCGATATTTTCCAAATGAAGCTTTGCCATTCCGAGCTGAAGGAAGTTTCGTCTTCTTCGGTTCCGGATGGCAACGGTTCGGTCATTCGATTGAACTGCCCGCCATTTCCCCGGCCATCACTAGCCTCGATAAGCGGGGGCTGAGTCTCAAGATCATCCCTGGCATAATAAAGCCTCACTCCATCTACCTTATAACGATAGTTGAGCTTCTCAGCAAAAGGGATGGAAGCAAGCACTCCCTCCTCTTCCGGAGACGGGTCAGTCACGATGGTGTCATAGACGCTATAGCCCTGACTTTTGATTTTCGCATCATTAACGAAGGCCATCCCTCCCGCAATAGCGCCAGCACCCAATGCGACCAGCATCGCTACGGTTGCCAGAAGCTTCGTTAAACCATTGATACGAAAGCTCAATTGGCCGAAAGTGAAGGCTTTTATGCCGCGCAAGCGGTTTCTCTTTTTAAGCATGGCTACAAATGGCGGCAGCAAGGCCATAAACAGAAAATACGTGCCCAGTGGTGTCATGATCGTGGCCGTAAACAACCCGATTTCCCGCAGTTGCTCCATAAAGGTCAAGGAAAAGTAGCCTAATCCCAAAGCGATTAGCCCGGCGATGCCTAATACCCATTTCCAACCACTGCTTTTCCAAAGCCGGTCTGCCTGCGATTGTCCATGAATAAGTTGAAGCACCTGCAAACGGGCCAGCTTTAGTTGGTTCCAAAGCGCAGACAAACCAAAAAGAATAGTAAAAAACAAAATCGTAAACAGAATCGCCGGACCATACACCGCCTGGTAAGCCGTTAGGCTCACAGCAAGCTGTCCTGCCATCAGCCGCCCTACAAGGGCAGACAACCCAAAACCAATCGCTAAACCCGCTGCCAACGAGATTAGTCCAACCGCAAACGTTTCGATGAACATCAGTGAGCGTATTTTGCTTTTACGCGCGCCAAGGACCATGTATAACCCAAATTCACGCTGGCGAAGCGAAAGCAAAAAACCATTGGCATATAAAATGTAAAATAGCGTAATCGATGAGAGAAGAAACGATCCCAATACGTAAACAAGCTGAATGGAATTAATAACCGCATTTTCCTCCGTAAAGCTGCGGTTCCAAGCCATCGTCTGAAACATATAAAAAATCGATATGGACATGACAAGCCCTGCGAGCAGCACAATATAGTCCCTAAGTTTGCTCTTCATGCCCGTTATGGCAAGTTTAATCAGCATATAATTCCCTCACCTCAGTGCCTCTCTGAATCGTGCCTTTGGCCCGCTTCATTCGCAGCGCCTGCTGCCGCTGCCGCAGAACCGTAATCGCCAAGCACATCCAAAATTTGCTTATAAAATAATTCCCTGCTGCTCGTCCGGTGAAGCTCCTTCACCAGCTCCCCGTCTTGGATAAACAGAATGCGGCTGCAGTAGCTTGCGCTGAATGCATCATGGGTCACCATCAGAATGGAGATCCGGTCCGCTTCATTCAAACGCTTCATCGTCTCCAGCAGACTGACCGCATTTTTCAAATCCAGCGAACCTGTAGGCTCGTCACCGAGCAGCAGCGCAGGCTTATGGACAATGGCACGCGCTGCTGCCGTTCGCTGCCGCTGGCCGCCGGAGACCGTCGCTGGATAATGCTCGGCAAGCGCGGTAATATTAAGTTTTTCCATGACCTGCTTTACTTTGCTTTTGATCTCATCCGCCGGCACATCCTGCAGCGAAAGCGGCAAAGCAATATTCTCGTAGATGGTCAAATGTTCAAGTAAATTAAACTCTTGAAAAATAAAGCCCAAACGCTGCGCACGGAAATCCGAAAGCTCATTTGCGTTCATCGTTGTAATATCCGTGCCCGTGAGCGAAATGGTGCCTTCCGAAGGCGTATCCAGTGTAGAGATCACATTAAGCAGCGTGGTTTTCCCAGAGCCGGACGCACCCATGATGCCGATGAATTCTCCTTGTTGCATCATAAACGTCATGTTATTCAAAGCGTAAACCTGGTTTGTGCTTGTGTCCCCGTATATTTTGGATAGATTTCTGATCTCAATAACAGGTGTTGTCGTCATGTATTTTGCATCCCCTTCTGTCTCGGCGTTATCCGAACGTCGTCCATGCTTCTTACTATAAAGAAGACGCCTACGGCATACATAAGGTAACAATAAAGATTTCTTAAAGTTTTTCTTAATATTCAGCGGTCGGAATCGCCATTCTGCTTAGATTAGTGTAAAGTTAGAGATGTAGATCGCTAGACCGCGCAGCCACCCACTACAAAGATTGAATCTATTGTTCCAATATGAAAATCAAATGCCTAACAAAATAAGGATGTGAAGATATGAGCAACGATTCTGGAAATCACTACTCGAACTTCGTCAAACGAACGAAGGCCATTAAATCGCAAAATTTATTTGAATTCACCACACAAAGAAATGAAAAAACGGATGACAAACAACCCGATATACAAGGGGAAGTTGTTAAAATCAGAGAGGGAGCGTACATGCGCCAATCCCGCATAAGTCCGGATGGAAGCAAACCGCTGGCAAGCGAGTCCGAAGAGCACGAGGGCAACGACACCAATACAGATAAAAAATAACAGCAAAAAACCTCAATCCTTAATGGGATTGAGGTTTTTTGCGTCTATCATCATCTTTTTAACGTCATGACTCTACGTTCTGTTTTTCTTTAATCAGCGCTACGGATACATATTGAAGCACAGCCATAGCGAACAGTACCACGGGCAACCATACCGATTCCAAATCCTTCGCTAGAAAAATAAGCAGGCTGATCGACAGCACCCTCCCAACGTTCAGAAACAGCTCCCGCATTACAACCGATTCCACGCGCAGTTGTCCTTTAAGAGGCAGCGTGCCGATTAACCGGTAGTAATAAGACGTCAGTGTATTGACCGCCAGCGGATTACAAATCGAGAACAAAATCATAAACACGGCCACCGACCAAAACTCCACTTGGAAAAGCAACAGTGCAGAGCCGAACACGACTCCCGTCGTCGAGAGCAGCACATATTTGCGGACCTGCTCCTTCTGAGCCTTCCTGGATATGACATAGCCGGTTGCGACCGTAAGGGAGGAGAAAAACACGCCCAGATAGCCTACCCAGTCCTCTCGCCCGACGGTCTGATACAGCATGATGTTGGGCAGGAACAGCATGATGCCTTGGAATAGACCCAATACGAAGAAGCTGTATAATGCTTTCATCCAGCGCCGATTTTTATTCATAACGAGTCCCATCAGCTTCAAGTGATACGCTTTATGATGGGATTCAATCATCGGTATCCGGAAGCTTACGAACGCTGCAATCAGAAACATAATGAAGGCCAGCGTAAAAATAATAATATAACCCTGCAGCCCGTTGCTGCGCTGGATAATAAATCCCGCAAGCGCAGGACCCGCTAATCCGGAAGCATTAAACGCGATCATATTAATCGCGAGAAACCGAATCCGGTTCGCCTCAGTCGACACATCATACTGAATAACCAAGTATCCGGTCCAATAAAACCCTGCAGCAATACCGTTAAATATTGCAAACCATATGTAATATTCGGCAACATGCTCCTGGGCGATGACGACCATCAAATAGAAAATAGCGATCATCACGATGCCTAGGCGGTACGTGACCATGCGGTCCTTTCGCTTGGCAATCCATCCCCCAAGGGCAAAAGCCGGCGGAGTCAGGATGAACACAATAATGTTATAAATGCCATTCACCGTTAAATCCTGCGTCAACCGCCATAAATACAAATTCAAAAACAAACCTGACATCGAAGCGCCAAACTGAAAGCAGCAATGAATGATAAGAGCAGTAACGGCTACCTTGCTCAGCCTGCTCTCAGGAGGAAGCGCATTGTTTTTGAAAAGATTAAATCTGTTCCAAAATTCCGACCTCATCCTCATTTACTGACTCCCCCGTTGACCAGCATCTAGATAATCTTTTCTCTGTGTTTATTCTATCATAGGAAATCCCGATATCCCCGCCGCAAGAAAGCGCTCTCTCCTTCAAATTAACCGCTTAGCTTGCATTTGAAGCAGCAAACAAATCCTATTCGCTGTTTTTATCCTTTGTTCGCTTGATTAAGGTCATAGACTCTACTTGAAAACGTAGCATAGCTATTTAACCCTATATATATCATATCAAAACGCCCGCAAACCGCTTTGAAGAAAGCAGTCCATCGGGCGTTTCCATTACCTCATTAAAGGTTATTGACCTTTTTTGTCGAATCATACTAGAATCAATCTAGTTGGAGACTTTAACTTATTACAAGAAAAAGTGGTGAAACATCAATGGCTTCTCATTCTTATACTGTCATCGATTTTGAAACAAGCGGACTTGATCCGAAGAAGGACCGCGTCATTGAGATGGCTGCCATCCGCTGCGTTAACGGCGAGATCGCAAGCGAATTCAGTACGCTCGTCCGCTATGACGGCAAGCTGTCCGCTAAAATAACGGAGCTGACCGGCATTACGGATGAAATGACGGCAACAGGCATGGACGAAGATACAGCGTTCCGCATTTTGAACCGGATGCTCGGTGACAACATTATCATCGCGCACAATGCAGCCTTCGACCTTGGCTTCCTGCATCATTCCCTGCTCCGTATCGCGGACCGTTCCTTCTCGAACAGCTTTATCGATACGCTGACCATAAGCCGCGCGCGGCATGTATATCCTCATACATTAAAGGACATGTCTGACCGTTACGGCATTCCGCTGATCGGCGGCCACCGTGCGCTCAACGACGTCATTGCCTGCTGGGAAATCTTCCGCAAGATGGATGAGGAGCAATCCGTTCAAGGCTACGTGGACACGTTGGGCTACCTTAAGAAATTCGGACCGCCGGCATGGAGTCCGCCTGGGACCAAGCTTGAAGCGATCGAACTTAAATACGCGCCGCGCTAAACGCGTTCCTTGCCCTTATCCGATTCGCCCGCGTTTTTGTTCGCGGCTTCCCGGTCCTTCTGCATCTCCTCAACGGTCTTTACCTTGAGGCGTGCAGCCCCCTCGTAATCACGCGTAGGAAGCAAGGGACCCTCTATCAGACGCTTCTTGGCTGCTGCGATCGAATCCGTATATTGCGGCAGCCACTCCGCCTGCGCCACCAGCATTTCATCTACCATTTGCCAAATTTCATTCGGATTGCAAACTGCCCCTACAAGGGGGTCCATCATGAAGGCTTGGCGCAGCAGCTTGTCATCGCCATGAATGGCTGCTTCAACTGCAAGGCGCTGTACCGAGATGCTTACGTTGCACACGGCAGCCGCCCCAAGCGGCAGATCGCCTACCGTAGGCATCGAAATGCCATTGCGATCAACATAACCCGGCGCTTCAATAATAGCGTCATTCGGCAGGTTTGCAATAATGCCCTTATTTTCCACGTTAAAGTGCCCACGGTAAACACGGCCGGTTTCCAGTCCTTCAATGATATACGAGCCATGCTCATGGCTGCGAAGTTCGCTCTTGAATTCATTAGCCGGGTCCTTCATCCAGTTAGGAAAATCAGTCTCGAACCAGTTGCGGCCTTCCGTACACACGCGCAAATAGCCGCCTGTTTCTCCATTAATCCATGAACTCAGATCGATCCAATCGTTAATTTCCTCCGGACGTTTGCGATACCAAGGCACATACTCGCTAAGATGTCCGTTGGATTCCGTACTGTAATAGCCAAAACGGCGCAGCATATCAATGCGAACCTTCTCCGTGCGGCTGAAGTCGGGATGCTTCTCGAATGCCTCCAGCAGCTTGCCCGTCAAATCCTCGCCGTTATGCTTAATTTGAATATACCAGGTCTGATGGTTGATGCCCGCGCAAACAATATCGACTTCCTCTTGCTTCAGCCCAAATGCCTCGGCGATTTGCCAATGGCCGCCCTGCACGCCATGACATAGTCCAATTGTTCTTACACCGCCATATTTATTGCAGGCCCAAGTCATCATTGCCATTGGGTTTGCGTAGTTGAGCAGGGTCACGTCCGAAGCAGCAACCTCGCGAATATCGCGGCAAATATTTATCATTTCAGCGATTCCGCGCTGGCCGTACATGATCCCGCCTGCGCTCAGAGTATCGCCTACGCATTGGTCTACGCCGTATTTGAGGGGAATATCAACATCCGTTGCAAAAGCCTCAAGACCGCCAACACGAATTGTACAAATTACGTACTTGGCATCCTTCAATGCCTCACGGCGATCCGTCGTCGACTGGATAGTAATCGACAAGCCGTTCTCCTGAATATCCCGCTGGCAAAGCGCAGTTACCATCTCTAGGTTATGGGCGTTAATATCCGTAAAAGCAACCTCGATGTTTTGAAATTCAGGTACTGCAAGCAGGTCGCGAAGCAAGCCGCGCGTAAACCCGATGGAGCCCGCACCGATAAATGTAATTTTAAAAGCAGACATGCCAATCAGCCTCCGATTGTCGTTTTATAGAGTCGTTTCATCTCCTCTACATTGTAGCAACGATTAATCGGAAGCGTTATCAAAATTGTGACCAACTAACTAATTTACTGTCAGAAATCGTCACTTTTGTTATTCATATTTCAAGCCGCGGCTATCGAGAATTTGAGTGTCAACCGCATTACGGAAAGCGATCGGCGTCTGATTCGTATATTTTTTGAACATCGCATGAAAGTATTGCCGGCTCCCGACGCCGACATAATCACAAATATCCGCAATCGCCACATCGGTCTCCCGCAGCAGCATTTTCGCTTTCTCCATCCTCAGCTCAGTCAAATAACCGGTTAACGTTTTCCCAAGCTGCGCCCGGAATACCCGGTGCAAATAGCCCGGATGCAGACTGACTGCTGACGCAACGTCCTTCACCTGGATATCACGGTCATAGTTATGGTGGATATATTCGATCGCCTGCTTCACATAAAGCTCAGCCGGATTGATGCCTTGCGTTCCCGTCTCGTTATGAAGCCTCGCTACTGCGAGAATCAGCTGCGCAAACAACAGCTCTGCTTTCATATTAATGCGCTTGCCGCGGCTATCCAGCTCAAGCACCAAACTTTTCAATACCTGATAGACCTCGCTCGGGTCACGCAAAAACAAATAAGAGGACGGCTCTGTGATCAATCTGGCCACAAATTCGTCCTCCAAAGCAAGCTGGCGCATGGAAGGAAACGCCGTTGGGCGCTCCCTGAAATCAAACTCAACATTTAGCATGCGGCACGGTCCGCGCTCGTCAACGGTAAGCCGGTGCGGAACATTAGCATCAAGAATGACAAAGTCGCCTTTCTTGAGTGTCATTTCACAAGCAGCTGCTTTAACTGTCGCTTCAAACTCAATTCCGCAGGCTCCTGAGATGACGTACATAATTTCAATCGCATCATGGGAATGGAAAGCCATCGTATAATCGGACCATTGCTTAAAATAATAAGCGAAAACATGCGGGTACAAATCACCCTTCAGCCACTCCTGCTTAAACAATGTGCGGTTCACGGGTATGTCTCCTCCCTTGCCAGCCAGATGACTTGATTATACCGATGCAAGCCTTGCAACAGCGCGCAGCGCCGTCTCAATCTCACGTTCTACCGCTTTGGCAACAACATCCGTATGCGGATCGTACTCGCCGGCCAAATCCGCGTCTGCGTAGCCATCCAATGCCAATATAGCACCTGCACGAACTCCGCGAAGCGTTGCGATCACGTACAAAGCTGCAATCTCCATCTCTACGGCAATGGCTCCCGCCTGCTTGTATTGGCGATGAGGAATATCGACAACGCCCGAGAAGAAAACGTCAAGCGTAACGGTAATTCCTTTCTTAACGATGCCCTCACTCTCAAGAGCAGCCGCATACAGCGCTTCTGTTACTTCGCTGTCCGCAATCGCCGGGAAACCCGCAGGCACCAGCTGATGCGTTAAGCCCTCGGCACGAACCGCTGCGGTGCTTACAACCAAGCTTCCAGCAGGGTGATCTGCGGAATACGAGCCAGCCGTTCCTACGCGGATCAGTGTTTTCACTCCGCCACGGATTAGCTCCTCAAAGCATACCGCCGCACCAGGCGAGCCAACTCCGTGACTGACAACCGCAAGCCTGACCCCTTCATATTCTCCTACGAATGTCCGGTACTCGCGCGCAAAGGCAAGCTCCTTCACGTCCGTTAGCTTCTGAGCGATCATCTCCGCTCGGCGCGGGTCACCGCATACAACGGCATAAGCCGGCAAATCTTCTGGATTAACTTGCAATATAGATAGCATTTGTTTAATCAAACTCCTTCTTTATCCATTCATCTTCAGGCATCATGTTATCCTCGCTGCTGAAGCGTTGTTCTAGAAACGGGTCGGCATAGTTGTGGAAGCCATTGCGCTCCCAGAAGCCCTCGCGGTCCTCTTTCATAAATTCAATGCCCGTAATCCACTTTGCGCTTTTCCAAAAATACAAATGCGGAACGAGCAGGCGCATCGGCCAGCCGTGCTTGTCGGTCAACGGCTCGCCATCATAGCGATGCGCAAGCAACACGTTATCATGCAGCAGGTCCTCCAGCGGAACATTCGTATCGTAGTCCTCGTCCGCATGGATCATGACGAACTTTGCGTCCGGCTTTACGCCCAGCAAAGGCAGCAAATCCTTGAATTTGATGCCTTCCCAATCCGTATCCAGCTTGGACCAGCGGGTGACGCAGTGAATGTCGCATTGGGTTTTCGTTTGGGGAAGCGCCAGCAGCTCTTCAAAGCTGAACGTGCGCTCCTCATTCACTTCACCAAATACGCGAAGCGACCAGCTATTTAGATCATACTGAGGAACATCCCCCTCGTGCAAAATCGGAAACCGTTCTGTCAGCGTCTGGCCTGGCGGTACCCGGTGGGCTAGCTCTGGTGAAATTGCCGCCTGTTTAATCAACGTAACCTTTTTTAGGCGATCTGCTTTTTTATGCATCGTGTCAGCCTCCTCCAGCCTTGCTTTTCCTACTACATCTCATAAATCCACTTCTTGTTAACGCGAGCTTTCATTCGACTTGCGCGCTTCCTGCATGTAGCCTTTATCCTTGAAGAACAGCATCGCAGCAATCGTTACGATGTAAGGCAGCATCATCGTAAAATGCGTAGGCAATGCGAAGCCTTGAAGGCGGATACTCAGCGCGTCCATAAAGCCGAACAGCAGGCTTGAAGCCGCAACGCCGAGCGGATTCGATTGTCCGAGCATCGTAGCGACGAGGGCAATAAACCCGCGTCCTGATGTCATGCCTTCTGTGAACATCGTAACATTGCCAAGCGACAGCTGCGCGCCTGCAAGCCCGCATAATACGCCACACATCAGCACTGCACCGTATTGGATACGCGAGACCTTGATCCCAAGGCTTTTGGCTGCGGTCGGATTTTCGCCTGAAGCCAGCAAGCGGAAACCAGTCACTGTCTTAAACAGGAATAGCTGAAGTACAATGACGAGCACGATTGACAAATAGACGAGCGGCGAATGGCCGGACAGCACATCGCCTACCCATGGAATATCCTTTATCACCGGAATATCCCACTTCGGAAGGCCCACCATATCCTTATTGTAGTATGCGCCTTTCACATCAAAGATCGCACGAAGCGAGAAGGTCGTTAAGCCGAGCGCCAGAAAGTTGAGCGCAATCCCGACAACGATGACGTTGGCTTTAAGCTGAATACTCATAAAACCGAATAATATTGAAAAGACGAGCGAGCATACAATGGCGAACATCACCGCGGCAAATACATTGCCAGTAAAGTGGTTCCCTACGATCGCCGAGAAAGCTCCGATCAAGACTAAGCCTTCCAAACCTACGTTAAACAAGCCAACCCGCGCGCAGATCGCTCCGCCAAGCGCAGCAAGCAATATAGGCGTGACCATACGGAGCGTCGTCGCAAACAGCGAGGCATCCAGAAAAATGTCCATCTTATGACCCCGCCTTCTTGCGTTTAATAAACGAATAGGTGAACTTAGCCGATACGAACAGAATCAGCACAGCTTGTATGATACTGGATACTTCTAGCGGCACGTCCGTATTGCGCTCCATGCCCATGCCGCCGGTCTGAAGAGCTGCAATTAAAATAGCAGCAACTGCTGTCCCGAGCGGATGGGAGCCTGCAAGCAGCGTCGCCATGATGCCCGACCAGGCATAACCCGGCGTCGTCAAAGCTCCGTCAATATAGCGGTACTGTGTGCCTAACACCTCCACAGTACCGGCAAGCCCAGCAAAGCCTCCGCTGACAAACATGCTGATCAGCATCATCTTGCCGCGCTGCACGCCGCCGTAGCTTGCGAACAATGGATTGCCGCCTAACATGCGAATTTCGTAGCCTTTAACCGTATAACGCATGAACAGAAACAGTAAAATTGCACATACTGCGGCAATAATAAAGCCTCCATGAACGCTCATGCCCTTGAACAGTTTCGGCAGCCATACGCTCTGGTCAAGCATGACCGTTTGAGCCATTGCGGCAGACCCCGTCTTGTCCTTAAGGGGATACGATACGATGTAGCCTGCGAATAAGGTCGCAATATAATTGAGAAGCAAAGTCGTGATAAGCAGATTCATGCGGAATCTGGCATCCAGCCAGCCTGCGAAGGCTGACCATATCCCGCCGGAGATAATTCCGGCAATAATAGCAGCAATCAGCTTAAACCAAGCTGGGCCTGGAAGATAAATAGCCGTTACGGCAGCGCTAAGCGCGCCCAGCACCATCTGCCCCTCTGAGCCCATATTAAAAAATCCGGCCCGGAAAGCTAGCGCCACGCCAAGGCCGATCAAAATGATAGGCGTTGCCCGGCTTAACGTATTGGTGAAAAAATAAAAGCTGCCAAAAGCTCCCTTCCACATCTCGCCGTAAGTCTCTACGATGGAGCCTCCGACAATGGAAATGGCAATTGCACCGGCAGCGAGGCCTACGATAATAGCCAAAAGCGGCTGCAGCAGCGCGCGTCCGAATTGTACTAGCTTATCCAACCGCTTTTCCTCCTGCCATTAACAAACTAATTTGTTCCTCTGTAGCCGATTCTGCTTCAAGCTCGCCTACGATTTTCCCCTCGTACATGACCAAAATGCGGTCTGACAATTTCAATATTTCGGTAAGCTCAGAGGAAACGAGCAAAATGGCGCCACGCTCTTCCCGTTTTTTGAGGAGCTCGCCGTGAATGATCTCCATTGCTCCAACGTCCACACCTCGCGTCGGTTCAGCCGCAATGATGAATGGCGTCTTTTGCGCAAGCTCGCGGGCTACGATCAGCTTCTGCAAATTCCCGCCCGATAAATATTGGGCTCTAGTGGATAACGAGCCTGTCTTGATTCCGAATCTCGTCACCCATTCCCCAACCATTTGCCGGATGCCTTTTCCGTTTAAAACACCATATTTTTGATGCTTTATCGCATGTCCCATTAGACCGTTCTCCGTCACCGTCGCATCCTTTGCAACGCCCCATTGATAGCGATCCTCGGGAATATGGGCAAGCCCTCGCGAGCGAATTGCTCCAACCGACGCTCCTGTCATATTCTCTCCAAGCAGCTTGACCGTCCCGGCCTCTGGCTTCATCAAACCTGAGATGGCTTGGATCAGCTCCGATTGCCCATTGCCAGATATCCCGGCAATGCCGACAATTTCACCTTCGTTCACATGTAAGCTGACATCCGAGAGCAGCGGTTTCGTTTTCACTCCTCTGATCGTCACGTTGGAAACCTCAAGCACCGGCTTGCCGCGACTAATCTGATAGCGTGATATATGTACCAAATCTCGGCCCACCATGAGCCGCGATAAATGTTCTGCATTCGTGTCTTTTGCTTCGACTGTTCCTGTCAATTTGCCATCGCGCAGGACAGTCACACGGTCAGCAACCTCCATAATTTCCTGAAGCTTGTGACTGATTAAGATAAAGCTTTTTCCTTGCGCAGCAAGCCCTTTAATAGCAACCAGCAGTTCCTTCACCTCAAGTGGCGTCAAAACACCGGTCGGCTCATCCAAAATAATGACTTCCGCTCCCTGATACAGAACCTTCAAAATTTCAACCCGCTGCTGCATGCCCATCGAGCAATCCGCAACCTTCTTCCAAGGATCAATCGGCATCCCATATAGCTTGCCGAGACGCTCGGTTTCCGCAGCTGCGGCCTTGCGATCAAAGCCCACTCCCTTGGAGGGCTCGCGCCCGATTACAATATTCTCAGCAATCGTAAAGGTTGGGAACAGCATAAAATGCTGGTGGACCATCCCGATTTTATGCTTGATCGCATCCGCTGGGCTCGCAAATGAAACCGGTTTGCCGTTTAATAAGATTTCCCCGCTTGTAGGGCTTTCCATGCCGTATAAAATGCGCATTAATGTCGTTTTTCCAGCTCCGTTTTCGCCAACCAACGCATGGATTTCGCCTCGTTTCAGCGAAAAATGAACTTGGTTATTCGCGATTACGCTCCCATAGGATTTCGTAATGCTCTCCATTTGCAGCAACATACCAACGCTCCTCTCCTTTCGTCGCCTTTAAAACAAAAAAAACCACTTCCCCCCGAGACAGGAGGAAGCTTCTAAGCAATAAGCAAACCGGCTGCAAAGTAGCAGCCGGCAGGTCATTCTATTGAGCTAACGGATTTACTACTACGATCTTACCAGATTTAATATCATCAGCGATAGCTTTAACTTTATCCACGTTGTCTTGGCCGATGAACGGGCTAAGCGTAGTTGCGCTGTCTTTTGTAACGAACGTCAAGCCAACGCCATCTTCTTTCAAGCCGTAATCTGCCACGCCGTAAGCGAACGTGCCTTCAACAAAGCTTTTTACCGTTTCATAAGCTACGGCATCTGTACCTTTCAATTGCGAAAGTACGATGTGTTCAGGGTCTTCATCTGTACGGTCTGTATCTTGGCCGGAAGTATAGAAGCCCTTTTCTTTCGCTGCTTCGAATACTCCGTTATCGCCAACTGCTGCCATACCTGCGATAAAGTCTGCTCCTTTAGTTTGCTGAAGCAGGGCAAGCTCTTTACCTTTAACCGGGTCCGTAAAGCTTCCTACATAGTTGATCAGGAACTGCGCGTCCGGGTTTGTGCTCTTCAAGCCTTGTTCGAAGCCAGAAGTATATTTGCTAAGAAGTGGAGCATCCATGGCAACAACAGCGCCAACGATGTTGGTTTTCGTCGCCAATCCTGCAAGTGCCCCCATCAGGTAGGAAGCTTCATGCTCGCGGAAGTTAACGCTGCGTACGTTCGGCAGGTCAACTACGGTATCGATAATAGCGAATGGCTTGTCCGGGTTTTCAGTAGCTACTTTTTTAAGAGCATCTTCAGCCTGGAATGTTGCCGTAATAATCAGATCATAATCTTCAGCTACCGTTGCACGAAGGTTTTGCTCGAATCCGGCAGGGTCTGTTGATTCGATTGTTTTCACTTCAGCGCCAAATTCCTCGCCTGCTTTTTTGAAGCCTTCATCCATCAATACGAAAAACTTGTTTACGCCGATTTTTTCAGGCAGTACGAGTGCGATTTTTTTCTTTTCCGCCTTGTCGCCTGTATTATTCGTCGCAGCGCCGTTATTCACTGCGTTTCCTGCATCATTTTTGTTAGATCCGCAAGCTGCGACAATCGCAACCATCAGAAATAACGATACCGCCAAAGCAATTGCCTTCTTCATCGTAATCTCCCCTAAACAATTAAATGTATTAATTCCTCTTAATCCTAGTTGTTTTATCGGAATTTGTCAACCTATTTCGATTCGACAAATTTCTAGTTTATTCTACACTAAAATCACATGCAATAATAATGAAATATGAAAATAGTCACGAATTTGTAACATCCGATTCCATATTTTTGTTCATATGCTCAAAGAGCTGGACACCATGCTCCATATCTTCAATCGACATGCCTCTAAACAGCCTGTGCATTAATTTTGCCTTCACCGTTTCTATGAGATTTACGTTTTTGAGCCCTTCTTCCGTAATTTCAAGCATCACCACGCGCCGATCCTTCTCACCACGCTCCCGTTTTACATAACCAAGTTCAATTAAGCGGTCAGCAATCCCCGTAACGCCTCCACTAGTAATCAGAAGCAGCTCCGCAAGCGCGGAAGCCTTCTGAGGGCCTGACTGTGCCAATATAATGAGCATTCTTCCATGCGTCATTCCTAGTCCATGCACGTTGTAGGTGTTCCATTCAGAATTGATTTGTCTTCGTACCTGACGAAAGGCTTCGTCCAGACGCCTCATTAAATCCTGCCTTTCCGCACTTGAAGTTTCCAATTGATGATCACCAACCTATCTTATAATTCTGCTATCTTGTCTTTTCTTATTATAGCGTTCATTTATAAGATTAACTAATATTATTAAGTAATCCTTCAGCCCCAGCCAAATGAAACACGAATAGGCCAACCAACCGCTATTAGTTGACCCACCGTTATGGCTTTCGGGATTTCCGGCTTTAGCCTTGCAAAAAACGAAGCGGCGGTTTGCCCAGCAGCCCAGCCCGCGCCTCTGCCCACAGCTCCTTCATAAGCTGCTGAAGCGGCCAAGCCGCCGTGGAGGCCGCGGATACCGCGATGCCGAACCGGTGAGTCATTGACGCGCCGGCAATAACGGCATGCCCATCCGGCGCTGCAAAGCTATCTAGCTTCTTCTGAAGCTGCTCCAGGTGGTTGCTGTTCACAAGGTCTGAGAAGATATAAAAGGTGGCCCAATGAGTCATCTCACCCCAGCAGCCGGGTGCCGCAAGCGCTTGCTTGGCAGGTTCGATTCGCTGTCTCTGTGAGAAGATCAGTTCATCGCCATAATGCACGGAGAGTGAATTGCTGTAGCAGCGGTAATCAAACCGCTCCCCGCGCAGTGTCCGTCCGGGACACAGCACATCCGCTTGCAGCCACACAGAGCCTGCCTGCAAGTGAACTTGTGTCTCATTATGCAGCGCAGCATCCTTATATAGCATGATAGGTTCCGGCATATGCTCGACTACGGCAGCTTCATCAAGAATAAAGGTCTGTCTCATGGAAGAGCCCTTGCTTGGTGTGCTTGGGTGAACCTTCGTATACGACTGATTCGTAATCATGACATGAGAAGATGGCTCCGCGACCCAGTCCAGCTCGTAACGATCCCCATCTAGCAATCCAGGCGAGACGTCCATAACGATAATGCCAAGCTGGCCACTCAGCGGAAAAGCCTTGGCGATCTTGATAGGCGCGGTATGAAATTTATGGCTGACGAAGGTCTGCCCTTGCCGGCTCGCGAAGGAAGCTCGAAGCACGGAAGTTCTGCTTCGCGCATCTCCATACTCCGCTCCTGCCCTCACTGCTGCCTGCACGCGCTCCATTAAGAAGCGGAGTGACGGTTATCAGCTGTGACACTCGTGAACTGGACCACATGAGAGTGCTCCGTACCCCGGGCATGCGCAACTTCATGCGTCAGCCAGCTTACGATTTTATCTACGCCTTCGCCGCCAAACAAATTAGAAAAGACAAACGGGCGATCTCCGCGCATTTTCACCGTATCAGCTTCCATAACCTCTAGGCTCGCGCCTACATAAGGAGCAAGATCGATTTTATTTATAACGAGCAAATCCGAGCGCATAATGCCAGGACCGCCTTTACGCGGTATTTTCTCACCTTGAGCAACATCAATAATATAAATGAACCGGTCAACAAGCTCCGGGCTGAACGCAGCAGCTAGATTATCGCCGCCACTCTCGATGAAGATCAAGTCCAAGTGGTCAAAACGGCTCTCAAGCTCTTCTATCGCTTCGAAATTCATCGATGCATCCTCACGAATAGCGGTATGTGGGCAGCCGCCTGTCTCTACGCCAATGATGCGCTCTTCCGGCAGAACGCCTGTATTGAACAAAATCCGGGCATCTTCCTTCGTATAAATATCATTTGTAATGACCGCAACGCTGAATTTCTCATGAAGCTCGCGCGTCAATCTTTCGACAAGCGCTGTTTTGCCGGAACCGACCGGTCCGCCTATCCCGATTCGGATTGGCCTTGAGCTATCGATTGCCGGGCTTTCCCATTCCTGATGCGTATGTCCTTGTCCTTGGCACATTTGTCATTCCTCCATTTAGTTGTTGATATATCGTTAAGACATAAATAAACGCGAGTACAATCGCTCGTGCTGCATCATGGCCATCTCAGCCATCGGCATGTTGGCATACGCCTCCTCAGGTTCAAGCTCCGCCGCTACCGCCAGCGCCTGCTCCGTGAGCGGCGTCAGCCTCGCAATTAACGACTGCCCCTCTGTCTGTCCCATCGACATCAGGCGAAGCGCGCTGTTGATGCAGGTTACTATGCAAGTGTAAAAATACCCCTGAATCGCCTGTTCCTCCGATACGCCTAGCTGCCAGCAAGCATAGCCATGGGCGAGCGGATGGGAGGCGAAGCATTTGCCGCCGCGATGTGCTTCCGTAAGCGGCACCCAGTCCAACTGCGGATGAATTGCAGATGCCAACTGCAGCAGCCGCTTACCCATCTTTTCAACACCACTCCGGGTTTCCGAAGCGGTACGCTGTACGTGCACCAATCGCTCCACAGCCCACAGCCTCTCCCAGTCACCTGCGGGCGCATCACGGTAAACGGCCTTGATGACCATAGCATCCGAGCTCGCCCAGCTTTGCAGCAGCATGGCAGACACATAAGCATATAGCTGACTGGAGCGGTTCATCCTGCCGTCTTGCACCAACGTTTCCAAACCGAACGAGTGGGAGAATCCGCCGATCGGTAGAGCGGAATCAAGCAGCTGCTGCATCGCCAGCCATCTCATTTGTTCCTTCATCTTCAATGCCCTCCTGTCTGCTTAGGCAGGAACTGCTGTCAAAATAAGAAATAACGCTGCGCCATCGGCAGCACCTCTGCAGGCTCGCACGTCACATGCTCACCATCCACCAGCACATGGTAGGTTTCTGCGTCGACCTCTAGCTTAGGCGTTGCATCATTATGAATCATGTCTTTTTTCGTAACGGTCCGGCAGCCTTTGACCGGTTCAATTCGCTTCTGAAGCCCAAGCTCCTTCGCAATCCCTCGATCGTAAGCTGCTTGGGACACGAATGTAATGGAGCTGTTGAACACCAGCTTCCCGAAGGAAGCGAACATAGGCCTGCCAAATACCGGCTGCGGCGTAGGAATGGACGCATTGGGATCACCCATTTGGGCAAAGGCGATGCTGCCGCCCTTAAGAACCAGATCCGGCTTCACGCCAAAGAACATCGGGCTCCAAATGACGAGATCAGCAAACTTGCCAGGCTCCAGCGAACCTACCAGATGCGATACGCCATGGGTTATTGCCGGATTTATTGTGTATTTTGCAATATAACGCTTGATGCGGAAGTTGTCGTTCTCCTCATTGTCCGGCTTCAGCGGACCGCGCTGCTTCTTCATTTTGTCAGCTGTCTGCCAGGTGCGGATAATGACCTCGCCCACCCGGCCCATCGCCTGCGAATCCGAGCTGATCATGCTGAATACGCCCATATCATGCAAAATATCTTCAGCAGCGATCGTCTCCGGCCTGATTCGAGAATCAGCGAAAGCGACATCCTCCGGTATGCTGCTGTCCAAATGATGGCAGACCATCAGCATATCGAGATGTTCTTCTATCGTATTGATCGTGAACGGCCGCGTAGGATTCGTCGATGATGGCAGCACGTTCAGCTCGCCTGCAGCAACGATAATGTCAGGCGCATGTCCGCCGCCGGCACCTTCCGTGTGATACGTGTGGATCGTGCGTCCGCCAATGGCAGCAAGCGTGTCTTCCACAAAGCCCGCTTCATTTAACGTATCGCTGTGGATTGCGACCTGAACATCGTATTGGTCCGCCGCCTGCAAGCACGCATCGATCGCTGCCGGCGTCGTACCCCAATCCTCATGCAGCTTCAGCCCGATCGCGCCCGCTTCAATCTGTTCAATAAGCGGTGCAGTAAAAGAAGCATTACCCTTGCCCGTATAACCAATGTTCATCGGAAAATGCTCTGCCGCCTCTAGCATCCGCCGCATATGCCATGCGCCCGGCGTAACTGTCGTTGCATTGGTACCCGTAGCCGGTCCTGTACCGCCGCCGATCATGGTCGTTACGCCGGAAGACAGTGCCGTCTCGATCTGCTGGGGACAAATAAAATGAATATGCGAGTCAATCGCCCCTGCTGTTACGATTTTGCCTTCTCCCGCAATAACCTCGGTGCTTGCGCCGACAATCATATTCGGATGAACGCCATCCATAATATCCGGGTTGCCCGCTTTGCCAATGCCGACAATAAACCCATCCTTGATGCCGATGTCAGCCTTGACAATACCGGAGTGGTCAATGATGACCGCATTCGTAATGAGCGTGTCCAGCACGCCCTCATCCCGAAGGGCTCCGCTTGATTGCCCCATTCCGTCGCGTATGACCTTGCCCCCGCCAAACTTGCATTCATCACCATATACCGTATAATCATGCTCGATCTGAGCCCACAGCTCCGTATCCGCCAGCCGCACAGCATCGCCTGTTGTTGGCCCGAACATCGCAGCATAACTTCTCCTGTCCATCCTCGTCATTGCGTGCCTCCCTCCCATGCTTTAAGGCGCGCTCTCACCTCTTCCGGCATCGCTCCGGCTATTGCCTTTCCTTGGCTAAGATTGTTCAACCCATAGGAGAGCTTCGCCCCGCCAAGCTCAACAAGCGTCACCGGCTTCTCCTCGCCCGGTTCAAAACGGACTGCCGTTCCGGCTGCAATATGCAACCGCATGCCATAAGCGGCCTCGCGATCGAATTTCAATGCCCGATTTACTTCAAAAAAATGAAAATGAGAGCCTACCTGTACAGGACGGTCGCCAGTATTAACGACAATAAGCTGCTGCGTCTGGCGTCCGGCGTTTAACTCAATATCTCCTTCAACTGTTCGATATTCGCCTGGTATCATCCGAAATGGCGCTCCTCTCTTATGTAAAGGACCTGTCTACTTAATCTAGTCTATGTCTTGCTGCCTGATGTCAGCTTGTAATCGGATCGTGAATGGTAACCAGCTTCGTCCCATCCGGGAAAGTGGCTTCCACTTGAACCTCGTGAATCATTTGAGGGATGCCAGGCATAACCTGCTCCGCCTTTAAAATTTGGGTCCCAAATTCCATCAGTTGCGCTACGGTCATTCCATCTCGCGCGCCTTCCATAATTTCAGAGGTGATCAGCGCAACGCTTTCCGGATAATTAAGCTTCACACCGCGATTCATTCGCCGCCTAGCTAAATCTGCAGCGATTGTAATCAGCAGCTTTTCTTTTTCACGTTCAGTTAACTGCATGTCTTCACCTCATTGATCTGTCATATCTTCATTATAGACAGCTAATTATCGTAAGTAAATCAGTTCGCGTTATATTTTATGACATCAAGTATAAACGCTTCGGCGTCCTTTAGACGCTGATGTAGCTTTTACTTTGAAATATAAGCCTTTATAAGCTAACAAACTGGTTAATTCTTATATTTTAAAACAAAAAATCTAGCATAATCTTTTGTAGATCATGCTAGATTTCACACATTGCTTACACTATTAAATAGGTGGGTTTAATCGACATAATTCGACGTCATTCTGTTTATTTTGTCCTAATTTTCCCATTACTATCCGACTTGAATCCCTAGTTTACTTTGGATATGTCCGATAAAACTTTGCAAACCATCCGTTTGAAAGCCATACTTGAACAATTTATCCGTCTCCGTAAAACGTTTCTCCGGCGTATCGGCTCCCATAACAACAGTAACAAGCCTCCGCCCCTCCTGTTTAGCCGTCCCGGTAAAGCAATATCCAGCTTGCGTCGTGTAGCCCGTCTTCAAGCCATCATTGCCCGGAAACGCAAATGGCATACCGCTAAGCATCAGATTTGTGGATGGAAGCCTCTCAGGTCTGTTAGCCAGCTTTACGCTGCTGCGACGGGACACATCAAGAACTTCCGGATATTTCTTCAATAGATAGGCGGCTAAAGAAGCCGTATCCTTGGCGGTCATTAATGTATCCCGCTCCGCTGCCGCAGAATCGAACGGCTGCAAATCGAATTTGCTGAGCCCCGTAGCATTGCCAAATACCGTCTGGCTAGACAAGCCCAGCTTCTGCGACCGCTGATTCATCATGACGACGAAATCCGCTTCATTCCCGCCAACATACTCCGCAAGCGCCACTGCGGCATCATTAGCGGAATGTACGGCCATCGCTTCGAATAGTTCTTTTACGCTAAAGGTTTCGCCTTTCACGAATCCAATCTGCGAGCCCGGTACATCAGCGGCGTAGACGCTTGTCACCACCAGATCTCTCCAGTTAATTTGACCAGAGCTTTCCATATCTAAAATAATCAGCTCTGTCATCAGCTTCGACATGCTTGCAGGCGGCAGCGCTTCGTTTGCATTTTTCTCATATAGCACGCTGCCCGTTTCCAAATCGATGAGAATAGCCGAGCTTGAATCCAGCTGCAATTCCGTTACCGCAGGCTTGCCTTTTAATGAAATTAGATAAAAGATAACCGCTATGGCTCCTGCCGCAATCAACAAAAACTTCAAAGCCTGCGGTGCTTTTCTCGCATATGTTCTCTCCATCATAAGAAACGGTCCCCTCTCACTTCTCTTCTATACAACCAAGTATAGGAGCAGCAGTTTAAGGAGACCGTAACCAAACCATAAAAAAGTCTTAATTATTACTGAATAATAGGTACAGAAACCCGAAATGACGTTTGATCCATATCACTCGATACCGAGATCGTGCCTCCATGCTTCTCCATCATGCTTTTTGCAATAGCAAGTCCTAGACCCGACCCACCCGACCACTGTGTACGAGATTTGTCCACCCGATAAAACCGGTCAAAGATGTAAGGCAAATCGGTGCTTGGAATGGGCTCACCGAAGTTGATGACCTCTACAATAGCCGCATTTGGCTCGCGCTGTACGGTTACAATCACCTGTTTGCCGTCCTTGCCATAATTCATCGCATTGGCGATAAGGTTTTCAAATACGCGAACCAACTTCGCTGCATCGGCCTTGACCATAATAGTCGTTTCCTTCGTTACCATCTTGCTGTGCATACCCGCTTCTTCCAGCGGCAGCCGAAACTGCACGAGCAGTTGTCCCAGCATTTCAACAAGATTAAAACTCGTTACCTTCAAAGCAGCCGTATCGTGGCGCATTCTGGTGTATTCAAAAAGATCGTTAATCAGCACATTCAAGCGCTGTGATTTATCGTAAGCAATCTGAACATAATGCCGCAGCTCCACCTCATCGCGGTAGCGGTCTTGTTCGATTAGGCCCAGATAGCCAAGCACGGAGGTAAGCGGCGTTCGCAGGTCATGCGATACATTCGTAATCAGCTCGTTTTTAGTTTGCTCTGCCTTCCGCTCCTCTTCGAGTGCGGCGTCGAGACGTCCAGCCAGATTATTGACATTCGCCGCCATCGAGCTGAGTGGATGACTTCTACGCATAACGATTTTATGGTTCAAAGCCAATGATCCATTGGCAATTCGACCAACGGTATCATTGATTTGGCCAAAAGAATGAAAAATGCTCCATTGGAAAAAAGCATAATATAGGATGAACAACAAAACTCCAAATCCTAATACAGCTTCCTCGTGGTAACCAGAAAAAACAGAATAAACTAAGTTTTGAAGTGGGCCGACACGGGTAACAATCCACAGAACAATAGGCACAAGCATGCTTACTGATACAGCAGCCAGCAAAATACTAAGAAAAAAATAAACAAACGATCGGACAACAAGCTTTCGGGTCAAATTATCCTTCAATTTTATAACCAACCCCCCACACCGTCACGATCATTTTATCGCCGAGCTCCTTCTCCAGCTTATCTCTGAGCTTGCTGATATGAACCATGACCGTATTGTTGGAATCAAAATATTTCTCTTTCCATACCTGCTGAAAAATATCTTCTGCACTGAACACTCTGCCCGGCTGTCCAGCCAGCAAATGAAGAATCCCGAACTCGGTTGAAGTCAAATGAAGCGCTTTGCCATCAACCTCCGCCGTATGGCTGAGCTTATCGATCCGCAGCGGTCCGAGGCGCAGCTCTTTATCCGACCTAGCGGTGCTGCTGTTTTCGGCTTGTGCACTGTATTGATAAGAACGGCGCAGCAAGGAACGAATGCGGGCAATAAGTTCAAGCGGGTTAAACGGCTTGATCATGTAATCATCAGCACCAGTCATCAGTCCCATAATCTTGTCCATATCTTCGGCCTTAGCGCTGAGCATCAAGATTGGAACGGATTGATCCTTTCTGAGCCGCCTCGTCACTTCTAGCCCATCCATATTCGGCATCATAATATCCAATATGACCAAATCAAAAGGATTTTTCTCATAGGCCTGAAGTGCTTCCATACCGTCATATGCTTTTTCGGTAACGAACCCCTCATTTTTCAAATATATTTCAATCAGATCCGCGATCTCCCGCTCGTCATCTACAATTAATACCCGTCTTTCCATTAGAAATCGGCCTCCTTCGTCCCAAAACTGTTCTTTTCATTGTGTCCGTTGAGCATACTATACATGAATATCCAAGGGCATGTCCTGCCGTTTCATGTAAAATCATAATGTTTAAGTAATTCTTAATGTTTTTTTAACCATTGCAGGAACCAGACACACGGTCTCACGTTATAGCCAACGCTTGTCCGTTGTGCTAAAATCGAGAGTATTATATTTTATTATGCACATAGGGGGCACTTACATGGCGGCCAAAAGAATGCGTTCAGACATGATCAAAAAAGGATTCGACCGCGCACCGCACCGCAGCTTGCTGCGCGCCGCAGGCGTGAAAGAGGAAGATTTCGACAAGCCGTTTATTGCGGTTTGTAACTCTTATATTGATATTATACCTGGTCACGTTCATCTCCAGGAGTTCGGCAAGCTTGTTAAGGAAGCTATTCGCGAAGCAGGCGGCGTGCCGTTTGAATTCAATACCATCGGCGTTGACGATGGGATCGCAATGGGTCATATCGGCATGCGCTACTCACTGGCAAGCCGCGAGATTATCGCGGATTCCATTGAGACTGTCGTTAATGCACACTGGTTCGACGGTATGGTCTGTATTCCAAACTGTGACAAAATTACACCAGGCATGATCATGGGCGCACTTCGCGTCAACATTCCAACCATGCTTGTCAGCGGCGGCCCAATGAAAGCTGGCAAAACCTCTGACGGCCGTTCCATCTCACTATCCAGCGTATTTGAAGGCGTTGGCGCTCACCAAGCCGGCAAAATCAATGATGATCAACTGATGGAGCTTGAACAGTTCGGTTGTCCGACATGCGGATCTTGCTCAGGTATGTTTACAGCTAACTCCATGAACTGCTTGGCTGAAGGCATGGGACTTGCTATGCCTGGTAACGGTACAATCCTTGCCGTATCTCCAGAACGCAAAGAGTTCGTTAAAGACGCAGCGCGTCAGCTTATGAAAATCATCGATCTCGGCATCAAACCGCGCGATATCGTAACCAAAGATACCATCGATAATGCATTTGCACTTGATATGGCGATGGGCGGTTCTACCAATACGGTTCTTCACACGCTTGCAATTGCACATGAAGCTGGCATCGAATACCCGATTGAGCGTATTAACGAAGTGGCTGAGCGCGTGCCGCATCTTGCGAAAATTGCTCCAGCCTCGGATTACCATATTGAAGATGTTCACAATGCAGGCGGCGTCAGCGCTGTTCTGAACGAGCTCTTCAAGAAGGAAGGCGCTTTGCACGGCGATTGCATTACAGTTACCGGCAAAACGCTTCGTGAAAATGTCATTGGCTGCGAAATTCAAGATACCGATATCATTCACACGATCGACAATCCGCACACCGCTCGCGGCGGACTGGCTGTATTGTTCGGCAACCTTGCTCCTAACGGCGCCATCATCAAAACTGGCGCAGTAGACAAATCAGTTGGCGGTTACCATAAAGGACCTGCTATCTGCTTTGATTCCCAGGACGAGGCGCTTCACGGCATTGCAAACGGCAAGATCAAAGAAGGCCATGTTGTCATCATCCGTTACGAAGGACCACGTGGTGGCCCGGGAATGCCAGAAATGCTCGCTCCAACATCTCAAATCGTTGGTATGGGCCTTGGCGCTAAGGTTGCACTTGTTACCGACGGACGCTTCTCCGGCGCATCCCGCGGCATCAGCATCGGCCATGCTTCACCAGAAGCAGCCGAAGGCGGCCCAATTGCGTTCGTACAAGATGGCGATATCGTTGAGATCGACATGAATAACCGGACGATGGATCTATTGATCAGCGATGAAGAATTCGAAAAACGCCGTTCCGAATGGAAAGGCTTCGAGCTCAAAATTAAACGCGGCTACCTCGCGCGTTATGCTCATCTTGTAACTTCCGCCAGCACCGGCGGCGTTATGAAAATGTAATCCGTATTCATGCTATAAAAAACGGCTTGCCTTCCTCAGTAAGAGGGGGCAAGCCGTTTCTCGTAGAAATAGAAAGCTTAGTTTATTATGTAAACCATTTAAAGTCTTCTCCATCAAAAAGGAGTGTCGGCTGTAAATAGCCGACACTCCTTTTTCAACTAAATTAGGCTGGCAGCAAGCTGCCCGCAAGTACAATTTCTCCACGTGGCTGTAAGCCCTTGGCATCCGGCTCATGGGTAATCGCAATTTGATCATACTCATCTGGCGCAAACGTATAATAAAGCGCACCTGTTCCCTCTTGCGTCAGGAATGTTCCGGCATTCACCGGCTTTCCTTCCTTCAGCAGCCATACTTGAAAAGCCTCATCTTTTGTCAGCTTTGGCAAATTTTCTGCCTGTACGATCAAGTGCATCCCTTTATCATCAATCACGATGGTTGCAAGTCCTTGTGCGACAATATCGGGTATGGTCGGAGATAAAGCTACAACATGATTAACTTGTGTCCCTGTAGGAGGTTGATCAATGGCGGCAAGTTGGCTTTGTAGCTCCTGCACTTGCGCTGCCAGCGTATCCGCTTCTCCATTCAAATGATTCACCCTCTGATACAGCCCAGCAGAGACGAGGAGAAGCACGGCTGCTGCAGCGGCAATCGTTGGCATTAACCACCTTTTTCCTTTAGGCTTGTTCACCATTCGCTTGCCAACTCGGCTTTCAGAATAATCAAATTCAGCAGGCTTACGCTCAGTCGGAGCTTCTTTTGAGCCGTCAGCTATTAAAGCACTCGAACTTCGTGCCTTTTGAGCGTTTTGAGAGTTTTGCTCCGAGTGCTTCTCCTGATCGGCATCCGCAACTGCTGCAAGAATTCTTGCTTTCATTCCCGAAGGGGGCTGTACCGGCTCAACCGTTAACGGCAGCACATTGATCACCGAGGACAACTCCTCCAACATATGCCTGCACTCTTCGCATTCCGGCAAATGCGCTTCAAATTCCAGCTTGTCCTCTTGGTCCAAGCCGCCCAGCAAATAGACTTCAACATCTTCACAAATTCCTTTACGCGAAAGCCTCATGGCCATACCCCCTCCTTCCTTGTCGTTTCAAATCGCTTTCGGAGCTGTTTTAAAGCAAGCCGTACCCTGCTCTTGACGGTTCCTAGCGGTATGTCCTGATTTAAGCTTACTTCCTGCTGCGTGTATCCCTTAAAATAAATCAGATCAACGACCTGCTTCTGATCCTCGTTCAGCTCGCGAAGCGCTTCCTGCATTTGCTCGCCGAGCATTTTATGTTCAACCTCTTGCTCTGTGGATTTGAATGCGGCTACTCTCTCCAGCACACCTTCCTCAGAAGCTTCTAAAGGCTTTCTTCCTTGTTTTCTTATCCAATCGACAGATAAATTGCGCGCAATTGTAAACATCCAGCTGCTGATTTTCCCGGCTGCTTCGCCTGTATCCAGACGCTCTGCCGAATTCCATACCCGAATGAACAATTCCTGCACGACCTCTTCAGCCGCCATAGCGTCCTTAACGATCCGATAAACAAAGGAGTAAATCTGGCGCTCATAGCGGTCATATAGCTGTTCTAAGGCAGCGGAATCGCGGTTTGCAATTTTCTGGATGAGCAGCTCGTCTGTTGCTGACTCCCCCATTAAGAGTTCCCTCCTCGCAAGCATTGTGTCATCATCATAACTTTTTCACGTCAAAAAGGAAAACCTTTTCATCGAAAATGCTATAGAAATCACTAAGTTGGTTAACTGTAGCTCCAAAAAAAAAAAAAACAGCTGTTCAAGAACTGGTCTTGAACAGCTGTTAGATCAAACCTTATTATATGGCTGTTGTTTTCGTACCTAGCTGCGCAGCTTCGTCGGCTGCTGCGCTTATTGTTCGTTCTACAACATCAGTTAATCGCTCCGCTTCCTCTTGCACCTTGCTCAGTTGAACCGTCGCATATTGCCTAATCGTATTGACGGGCATGAGCAGCATACGAGGCGAGATCGTATCCCTTTTTTTCTTCCCCTTGGCATTCTGCTTCGTGTTCGTCAGCACTCGAATTAAAATGCGCAAATAAATACGCGTCGATCTAGCAAACCATCCTTCAGGCAATTGAAAAATTTCAAAGCCCAACCGATCAGCACCGCGATGAATCATCGTTACGCCGTATACCGCTTTTATATCATTTGCTTCATGATCTGCAGCAAGCTGGTTCGCAAGCAGCGGAAGCGCCTGCTCTACTTCACGAAGCATGCGTATGCCAGTGGCAACTGGGGATTTGGAGGTGGCTGCAATCGAAGACAATTTTTTGTTGTCAAAATGCAGCTCTGCAACGCGGTCGCCTTTTTCCACTCGTCCGCCCTTTGCGAATTCAACATTTTCTCCGTTGTATGTTGTTACGCGATAATGGAATGCAGCATCCTTCACATCGCCTACCGTTTTCAAACGGAACATGACATGAAAGGCTCTTTCCCATAGCAGCCAAAGCGATACCATTGCTTTCTTCCAGAATGGAGAATACGCGGCGCGAGCAGCCTCAGTCAGCTTCATCATTTCCTCGATGCCGACAAACCGGAAACCTCGCTTCGTTCCTTCCTCCAAATAAGCTTCGAGTGCAATCAGCATATTTTGCGGCGCATCCTTGTCTGCCCCGAAGGTCATTCCGCAATCATGCAGCAGCATGACTTCGCCTGGTCTAAGCTTCTTAAGCATCCGCTTCTTCAAGCGTTCCGAGCCCAATCGAATTCGCCAATCTCCGAACATCGCAGACCATAATACAATTTGCAAGTAACCTAGGTTTCCGTAATCAAAAACGTTTATGATTCCCCAGGGAGGCCGATAATAAGTCGACCGTATGCCTGTTGCTTGTTCAATAATAGCAACTGTACGCTCGATTTGACGTTTCACCGTTCGAGGACGCATCAGCCAATTCGATTTATGAACGTAATTATGAATACCAAGATTATGGCCTTCATCCTTCATCCGGCGCAGCAGTTCTTCCTGTCCCTCTGCATGCGAGCCAACGATAAAAAAGGTTGCCTTCGCATTGTAGCGGGCTAGCAAGTCAAGCAGCTTGGGCGTATAAACAGGATCGGGACCATCATCGAAGGTAAGGGAAATCTCCTTCTCCACGCGCCCCTTCTTGAATACCCGAAACCCAAATGTACGGCTGATGAGACCTGGAAGAAACGCATAGAAGGATGCCACGTATAATCCCCATAAGAGTAAATTCTCCATTTTGTTTTCCCCACCGTTATATGATTTAGTCGACGAATGGATAGCGGTACAAAACAACAACAGTAGCTTTAATTGTAGCATAACGCAATAAAAAATAGGCATCTTTTTAAAAACTATAGTACAATCTTTATGGAATAATGATTATGGAAAAAGAAGGGGAAACACTATGCTGCCGTTTTATAAAAAGTACTGGCGAACTGCTTTTGACATCGCCCTCATCGCATTAACTGTCTATTTAATTATGTTTTCCTTCAGCTATTTGTACCGAATTGCAACGCCTATATTTTTTTCCTTTCTTATTTTCTTGTGCATCGAGCCGCTAGCAAAACGGTTGAACAAGCTCGGAATGAAAAAATCGATCGCATCCGGCATATCTGTTCTTTTGTTCACGCTGCTCATTCTTGCCGCTTTCTCCGGCGCTGCTTATCTGCTAACGAAACAAGGCACTGAGCTTTATAATAATTTCCCCAAATATCAGAAATTACTTGCCGTGCAGATTGCCAATATCACGGAAGAAGTTCAACAGCGTTTCGGAACGACGCCTGCTGATTTGGATCTCGTTCAACGTTCCAAGGACCTCATTGAAGGAGCCTCCTCTACGCTCGTCAAGTTTGGTCAGACTGTGCTGCACAATATTGTAGGCTATGTCTCTTCATTCTCGACCTTCATCTTTAACTTTGTCGTCGGGATTATATTAGCTTATTTCTTAAGTATAGAAATTACGACCTGGAAGAAAACAGCGGAGGACAAAACGCCGAATACGTTCAAATCTGCTTTCTTTTTCCTGCGTAACAACGTGTTCAAGGGCATTGCTCTCTACATCAAGGCGCAGGCCAAAATGATCAGTATCACCTTCGTCGTTATCTTGATCTCTTTGCTGCTGCTTCGAGTAGAAAATGCCTTCGTCATCGCGGTCGCATCCGCCATTTTCGATATTTTGCCGTTGCTTGGTGTAGGCACCATCTTCATTCCTTGGATTATTTATTTGATCATTGTAGGCAAGGTATCGCTCGCCATCTGGCTCTCCGTCTTATTTTTAGTCGTTGTGCTGACGCGTCAAATCCTTGAACCCAAAATCACAGGCGATTCGCTTGGCGTATCTGCCTTTACGATGCTCGCCTTCATGATTGTCTCGCTATCGTTGTTCGGCATAGCCGGTGTTATTCTCTCGCCGATACTCATGATCCTCCTCAAGGCGCTGTACGATCAAGGCTATTTTCACCGCTGGATTCATGCACCGCTGGGAGAGTTCGACACCCCATCAGGCGGAAGCGCTGCGGCCAAAATTCCGCCTCTTGATGAAGAGAGCCGCGAGGATAAGAAGATATAACAAAAAGCCAAACAAACGGGGCAAGTTAACAGCGAGGAATTCCTGCTGGAGCTTGCCCCGCTTGTTTAATGAAAATAACCTGATCATTGGAGGCGCTATACGACATGAGCGGAATTGCAAACACACCCAAGCCTCCGTATTACGCGGTTATTTTCTCTTCACAGCGCACGGAGGGAAACCGGGGATATGGTCAAATGGCCGACAAAATGGTCGAACTGGCATCCCGTCAGAGCGGCTACCTTGGCATAGAATCGGCCCGTGATGAGCAATTAGGCATTACGGTTTCCTATTGGGCTTCACTCGATGCCATCAAAAACTGGAAGGAAAATGCCGCCCATCAAGTCGCGCAAGAGCGCGGCAAATCGGAATGGTACGAAAGCTTCGCCCTCAGAATTAGCAAAGTCGAGCGGGATTATTTTTTCTGAGGCCATTATTCAGCAGCTAAAGAATGTAACAATGTTTAGGCGATTCCAATGAAAGACTTATACAAACATGAAATAAATGACAAATTCACTACTAGTTGCGCGCTTAGACAAACTAAGTAAAACGAAAAAATCACTCCTATTTAAGTTGAACTAACCATTTGCGATTTGATCGCTTCGCGAGCAGATCATTCTTTAAGCTGGTTCTCCAAAGTGATCTTCTCGCTTCGCTAAATCTATATTTCTTTGGTTCGACTTATATATAAGTTCAACTAATGATTTTAGACTCAATATGCTCCTGGAAGGAAGATTCCATACGGAAGCACATTCGGTCAATGATAGTCCGTTTATAATTGGGGATTTGCTCCATAAATAATCGTGGACCATACTCTCGTCTTCAAACAGCAGTTGGTGAATCTTATCATTCATTAATCTTTTTTTAAGTGAGGAAACCGTTCGCGCACAAACTTCGTTTGCTTTCCCTCATCGGCAGCTTCGAGCGTATACATCGGTCTGGTAAACCAGAGACCCGATCGGTGAAGCCATTTGGCCATACTCGTGATGGTGCAGCTTCGTTAAAAATCACGCTTGACATAAGCCGCAGCCAGAGCAGCGTCCAATTGTGCTTGTCGGGAAGCACAACTTCATGTTGAAGTTTCGATATCATCGTCTGCTAGGGAGTCAACTGTCCAGGAGCGCCTGTAGAGACATCCATCACGAAGCCATCCAACCCTTTCTTCATTGGTAAGATTGAATGGAAGTGCTCAGCGTTACAGGTTTTATACGAATCATCTCCGCAATTTCGATCACTGCATCAGCTTCACAGCATGTAAGTAAATCGTTTGATCGCGTTCATATATCCGGCAGCTTTTCTGTTATCTCAGCCATTTTTCCAGTTCCTGTTAATCTGCTGTTCGACTTCCATGGTTATCACTTGTCTCGAAAATTCAGCAGAAATAGCAGAAACGGATGAGATAGATGTGATAGGTGAGATAGGTGAGATAGGTGAGATAGGTCTAAAAAATAGATCTAATCTAGCCCAGCGACCCCAAATCAACTGGATATGGCTGGGTTTTGGAGATATAGATCTAATTTTTAGATCTAATCTGGCGAAAATAGCCGAAATCAATGAAATAGGTCTAAAAAATAGATCTAATCCAGCCCCGAGGCCCCAAACCAACTGGATATGGCTGGGTTTTGGAGAAATAGATCTATTTTTTAGATCTAATCTGGCGAAAATCGCCAAAATCGATGAAATAGGTCTAAAAAATAGATCTAATCTAGCCCAGCGGCCCCAAATGAACTGAATATGCTGGTTTTTGGAGATATAGATAAGTTGAACGAAAGAAATGAAGGATATGCGAAGCGAGAAGATCGACTGGAGAACCGCGACCCCATAGAATGATCAACTCGCGCAGCGACCAAAACGAGAAACTTTAGTTCAACTTATATAGATGCACGATGCAACAAACAGCCTCCCGGCTTTGCACCGGGAGGCTGTTTGTTGCATCATGTACGTTTTCATTGTGTGTGACATGCTGCGGGTCAGCTAGGGTCTACCCGATGGCTGCCATCGTTACGAGCGGCGATGTCCATGACGCCGCGAAAGAGCTTGGTCGCCTGGTTGGCGCTGCCAGGCGGTTTGTTTTCCACGAGCACGGCGATGGCGTAGCGCGGCTTTTTGACCGGGCCGTAGCCCGCAAACCACTGGTGGTTGCGGGCGGACCCGGCCCGAATCGTCTCGGCGGTGCCGGATTTCCCGGCCACTCGCCAAAGCCCTTGGCGGATCGATCGACCCGTCCCATGGTCGACGACCGCTTGCATGCCGCGCAGCAGCGCATAAGCAGTGGCCGGTTTAATCCGGCCGCTGGTTTGCGCCCGCTGCACGGGGAGCTTCACCATCCGCTGGCCGTTGGCATAGCGGATTTCACTAACGAGGCGCGGCTCCATAACGCGCCCTCCATTCAGCAGCGTTACAATCAGATTCGCCGCCTGAAGCGGCGTCATCCTAACATCACGCTGCCCAATGCCGCTTTGCGCGAGCACTCCGCCATCGACCGCTGCCAGCATCGCTGCCCGGTCCCTCGCCTTTCGCGCACCATCCAGCTTTCCGCCGCGCTTATTTGCGCTCGCAGCACCTGAACCCCCGGCTCCGCTCCTTATACTGCCGTTAGCTGAGCTTACATTTACAGAATGCTCAAGCCCTTGTCCTTGCCCAAACTCTTGTTCATGCACATCTTGCTCACGCTCATCCCCAGCCTCACTCCTGCCAGCCATCCTTCCAATCGAATTTCTTGGCACCGGTGCGAATAGCTGCCCTGCCTCCTCTTCCTCCAGCAGACGCAGCGGACCACCAAACGGGCCCAATGCCTGATCACGATGCCAGCCGGCCTGTAAACCAATGCCCAGCGCTTCTGCTGTTCGCTGCAGCTCTGTCGCCTTCAATCGTTCTGCAATCGTCGCAAATACGATATTGCACGACTGTGCCAGTCCCTCTTGAAGCGTCAGCCTCCCATGTCCGCCTTCCTTCCAGCAGGACAGGCCATACTTGCCATATTCCCCGTTGCATAGAAACGTCTCCTTCCGCCTGACTACCCCTGTCTCTAGCGCAGCTGCCTCGGTTACCAGCTTGAATACAGAACCCGGCGCAACCGCCCTCAGCGCATGATTTTCCCATTCGGTGCCATCTGCCGTCATGAACTGTCCTGGCTTAAGCTTCGGTCGAGACACCATAGCAATGATGTCCGCATTATTCGCATCCAGCACAACAACCGCCCCCTCTTGCAAGCCTTGCGTGTCCAAATAAACTTCGATTTCGTTTTGTAATTTCAAATCAATGGTCGTTATCGTTTTGAGTGGGTAATAGAGATTGCCAGGCTGCGTAATCCGCATATCCAGACCCTGCATCGGCGCATTTTTCCCATCCATAAAATAAGAGACCGAGGTCGGCCCTACTCCATGCAGCAGCTTATCCAGCGACTTCTCGAGGCCGGAGCCACCCACCTGTTCCGCTAGCTTCCTTTTGCCCGCCGCCAGCTCATTCGCGTATTCCCTTTGCAGCCATTCGGGATGCTGACTCGTAAAACCGATCCAATGCTTCGCTTCAAAATCCGGCAAATAGCGGTTGCGATAAGGAAGCACACGAATTCCATTTAGGTTCAGCCTTTTTATTTTGTCTGTTTGAGCTTCCGTAAGACGTAAAGGCTGAAGCTCACCTTCCGCCTTCCAAAAGACAGGCTCTCGCACTGCATCCCATTTTTGCAGCAGCTGTTCCTCAGTCACCCCTAAAACGCTGCTTAACTCTTTAAGTCCCTCATCACTGCCGCGCGCCTTACGCAATATCGGAAACAAAGCCGCAGCTAAATAAGTTTCTCCGGTAACCGGTGTTCCGTAACGGTCATAAAAATCGCCCCGCCCCGAATCCAGCACCAAATTGCGTTGGCGCTGCAGCACCGAGAGCCGCTGCCAGCCGCCACGGCTTGCCTGCGGAGTAAGCACCGATGCAGAAGAGCTAACCGGCATGAGCTGAAGCCACGCAAGCCGACCGATAAAAACAACCATAATCAAAGTAATCAAACAAGCGGCAATCCATATCCGTTTAAGCATTTTCCCTCACCATGAAGATAGAGCCCCTTTTCATTCGTGCCAGAGCATACTCGACGCCTACATTCTCATCGCTCCATTCGATATATGTTCAGTATCGCCTTTAACCAAATCCTTTCAAACCTCCCTCCCTAATCAAAAAAAAGAGCCATTCAGCACAATTGTCCTGAACAGCTCTCTAACTTATTTATTATACAGTTATACCCGTCTATACTCTGTTAATCAATTTTAAACTGGGAGAGTGATTCCTTCAACTCGCGGGACACCGTATCCAGCTTCTCTGACAGCCTTACCATGCCATCACTAATGCTAAGCTGCTCCGAACTAAGAGACGCGACTTCCTCTGACGTAGCTGATGACTCTTCGGCTACTGCGCTTACGTTGGTCATCGCATCCGACAATACAGCTTGAGACTGATCCAGCTGACCAATCGAATCGGTTACCAAATCAAGCTTTTCTGTAAGTTCGCCCATTTGGCTCGATACCGTCAAGAATATTTGGTTCGCTTCTTTAACGGAGCCAATTTGCTCTTGGAAGAGCGGATAAGCATCCGATAGCACAAGAACCGTCTCGTCGATTTCGCCTCTGATTTTTTCTGTAATTTGTCCAACTACATCGATAGACTGGCGGGATTGATCTGCAAGCTTACGGATCTCATCAGCAACAACCATAAACCCTTTGCCTGCTGCCCCAGCCCGTGCAGCTTCAATCGTAGCATTCAACGATAGAATATTCGTTTGCTTCGTCAAATTATTAAGCACATCCAAAATTTTAACGATAGAGCCCGTGCTCACCTTCAGCGCATCTACCTTCTCGACCATGGAGCGCGTCATTTCCTCCGTCATGCCGGTCTTCTGAATAAGCACGCCCATATAGGCCGTACCTTGCTGACTCGCTTTCTCCACTTCTTGCGCAGAGCTGACCATCTGTTCATTGGCATCAATTACTTTTTTCATTTGAACATCAATATGTCCCGTCAAATCAGTGCCTCGCTCTGCCTCAACCGCGAGACTCGTCGCACCGCCTGCAATTTCTTCTGTAGCAACCGCAATCTCCTTAGCGGAAATCGCCGTTTTTCTAGAGGCATCGCTTAACTCGGTTGCCGTTACCAAAACCTCTTCAGCAGAACGTGTCGTCTGAATGGCCAAGCTCTTGATTTGCGTCATCATAAGGTTAAAACTTTCACTAAGCTCGCCGATCTCATCCTGCCGTTTTTTCATGACGGAACGAACCGTAAGATTTCCGCTCGCACCCTCTGTCATCAAATTGCGGAGCTTAACTAATGGCTGAGCAATCGTCATAATGACTAAAAACCCAATTGCGATAGCGATGACAGCTGCCATCAGCACCGTCAACCAAGTCATATTCTGGATCGCCTTAGCGTCTTTCACAAGCTCTTTTACAGGTACTGTTCCAACTAGCTTCCAGTCCATAGTCGAGAATGTTTTGTACGCAGCCAGCACATCTTCGCCGTCCGTTGTCGTCATCTTCACGGAGTCCTGCTGCGCTTTGTTCCCTTCTTGCGGCAGAGTAATATTTGCTGCCTTGCCGATTAGGGTAATATCCGAATTGGTGATGTATTGGCCCTTCTCGTCAACAAGCGCTACTTGGCTGCCTTCTCCGAGATTAACATCACGGTAACGTTCGGAAATCGATTCCGCAGGAATTTCTAATAACAATACATAAGACGCTTCACTTGAAGTCGTGTCTTTAATTAGACGGCTTAGTCCAATCGTAACTACGCTTGATGGATTCGATAAACCTTCAGGCTGCGGTGGAATCCAATTGGTTTTGCCTGCATTTTCGATGGTTTTCTTGAACCACGCCGATTGCATCAGCTTCTCAGCGCTGCTGCTTGTAGCTGAGCCCGCAGTTACAGTGCTAAGCTTAGGATTCACTGGCAACAGCATCATGGAGACAATCGTATTGTTGCCCATACTGTAGTTTTGCATTTTGTCGCTTAATTTACGTGAGGATTCAAACTGTGTGTAATCATCCTTTGCCTCCAGCATCGTCCGTACAATTTCATGGAAATCCTTATCAATTAAGATTTGCAGCGACAAATCCTCATAGGTCTTATAGATGACATCAAGATTATTGGCTACCTGCTTGACCGTTTCAAAGCTAGCATCGGAAACTTTGCTTTCAATGATGGACTTTGACTTCGAATATGCCAATAGACCTACGGTCAATACACATGCAATAATGCTGCAAAAAATAATTAAGAATAGCTTTAAGCCTACTGACTTGATAGGATTGGACATCTTCGTTCCCTTCAGTCCTGACTTTGCCGCTTCTGTTAAAGCCTTCAAACCTGATTGCGCTTTCAAATTTAAATCAGACTTCCCGCTAACCGCTGAGCTCCCCTGCCCAATCGGCTGTTTTTGCTTCGACTTCTTCGCTTTTTGTTCTTCTGGATTTTTCATTGGGTAAGACACCGCCTTCAATATTGTAAGTCTGAAATAGTGCATATGCAGCTAGCGAATCTTGCCGAAATATGTATTAATAGTGTATTTACAGTATATTATTTTATATCGACAGACACTAGTCATTTCATAAGAATAAAAACAAAAAAAGAGCCTTATTTTTTAGAAAAAATAAGACTCTAGTCATGCCTCTGCTCTATTCTACTTTTTTCCTATTTTCTTCCTCATCATATCCATTGGCTTTACAGGCTTTAACGTCCTTATGCGAATATGCTGAAGCGGATGGCGTGCTGCCTCCAGCGAAGCACCCTCTGCATCCGTAATCTCGGTAATCGTCTGCTTGAAGAAAGTGCCTTGCGGTCCAACAAATTCAATTTCCTGTCCGAGCTTAAAATGATTGCGCTGCTGAACAGTGGCAAATCCAGACTTCGCATCATACTCCAGCACTACTCCCGCAAAATCATAAGGTGCCGCCTTCTCCTCCGGTTCGTAAATATGGTCCTCCGCTCCAGGTACATCCAGGAAAAAGCCTGTATTCAAAGGCCGATTAGCTGCCTTGTTAATCTCTTCCACCCATTCTCGCTTTAATTCAAAATGCTCTGGGTCTGCGAAATAGGCATCAATCGCTTGTCGGTATACATTTACGACCGTTGCTACGTAGTGGATGCTCTTCATTCGCCCTTCGATTTTAAAACTATCTACCCCAACTTCAATTAGCTCAGGCAAATACTCAATCATGCATAGATCCTTGGAGCCCATTGTAAATTTATCTTCATCCTCCGGATACAGCGGCATATCATCTACGAATAAATCGTACTTCCAACGGCAAGACTGCGAGCAGCCGCCCCGGTTCGAATCCCGATCGGTAAAATGATTAGATAGCACACAGCGACCAGAGAAGGACGAGCACATTGCGCCATGAATGAACGCTTCGATCTCGATGTCTACATGCTTTTTGATTTCAGCTATATCCTTAAAGCTCGTTTCTCGAGCCAGAACCACCCGTGGTAATCCCTCTTCCTTCCAAAACTGAACCGCCTGCCAGTTAAGTGTCGATTGTTGGGTGCTCAAATGCACCTCCAGCTTCGGAGCTACACGCTGCGCTGTCTCGATAATGGCAGGATCAGCTGCAATAATGGCAGAAATTCCTGCCTCCTGCAATGAGCGAAGATAGTCCTCCAAGCCCTCAACATCCTCATTATGCGCATAAATATTCGTTGCCACAAATACTTTGGCGCCATAACGATTGGCGAATTCTACGCCTTCCTTCATCTCTTCAAAGCTGAAGTTGTCGGCATTGGAACGCAGGCCGTATTTTTGCCCACCGATATATACCGCATCCGCACCATAATGAATAGCAAATTTCAACTTCTCCAGATTACCCGCTGGAGCAAGAAGCTCTGGCTTGTCCAAGCGGTGCCGCTTTCCCTGGTAACGCGGAGCAACCTTATCTGTTGTTGTCATAGCTGTGCACCTCCTAAAGTTTTGCGAAGCAAAACTCACTTCGTAAGCATGTTCTTTTAGTTCAACTGAATAGATTAGTAGACCTGCTCTTTATAAAAGAATCCGTAGCTAAGCTCGCGATTAGGGTCCTGCACCTGCTGAATAGCTTCGAGCCATTCCTCCTGAAACGAATAATCGTCCGGATCAGCTGTGTATGCGTCAATCGCATTCCGATAGGCGCGAACAACGATTTCATTGTATTCGATCGGCTTCATTATTCCTTCAATCTTGAGACTGGTTACGCCAGCCTCCATTAGCTCATGTAAATTTTCGACCATGCAAATATCGTCAGAGCTCATGATGTGGGTGCCATTTGCATCCTCATAGATCGGGTATCGTTCATCCTGGCGCTCCGCTTCCATCACATACAAGCCGCGGTCCTTGTCTTTGCGGGGCAGCCTGTCCGTTTCCGACTGATGTTCCATATAGCTGTCTACAAGCGATCGCTTTGAATGATAAATATTCGTCATTCCATGCACTTGAACTTGAGTTTCAAGGGCCGTGCTTGCCGCTGTCTCGATCACCTGCTCCATATTCAGCTCGCGTGCGAGCACAAAGCGGGATGCGCCTCTGCGTCCCCAATATTCCGCAGTGACGAAGTTAGTCGAAGTCATCTCCGCATTCCAATGCAACGCAATGCCAGGTGCATGTTGCCTTGCCGCCATAAGAACAGCAGGATCACCGAACACAATGGCATCTACGCCGGCTTCAGCAAGTGAAGCGACATAATCGTCCAGGCAGTCTGCGGTTTCGTTGTCCATCAAATTGTTTAAGGATGCGTAGATTCGCACTCCTTTTGGCTTTGCTATTTCTACTGCCTGTACGATCATATCCTGGCTGAACTCGCCTGAGAGCCGCATGCCGTAACGGGCCTCGCCGATAACAAAAGCATCGGCGCCCGCGGCTATGAGCCGCTCAAGCTCTTCCAGCGATCTGGCCGTAGCCAATAATTCCGGCTTGTAAGCCATGCTTAATCCTCCTCAATTGCCTAGAGCTGTATCACTGACCGAATAAAGAATTAGCCAGCGGTCTGGTTGCTCTTCTCGATGTTTCTCAAATGCTCTTTATACGTTTTTGCGAACAAATGCGACTGGCTTCCGTCTTTTTTCGTCACATAGAAGAAATAATCCGTATCCTCAGGATACAAAGCAGCTTCTATCGAATGGAAGCTTGGGCTGGCAATCGGTCCTGGCGGTAAGCCTTCTACTTTATACGTGTTATAAGGGCTATCCACCAACAGGTCCTTCTCGTAAAGCCGCTCTTTGGGCTTATCAAGGGAATATTGCACGGTTGCGTCAATTTGAAGCTTCATTCCATCAGCAAGGCGATTATAGATTACACCTGCCACAAGAGCTCTCTCTTCGTCTACGACCACCTCACGCTCCACCAACGAGGCAATCGTCAGCAGCTCATGCAAAGACATTTTTTTCTCTTCCAGCACATCCATCCAGCCTTCAGGCAGCATAGCCAGCTTCCGATCAAACTCAGATATCATCCGTTTGATAATATCCTCTTCCGTGCTTTCCTTTTTCATTTCATACGTTTCAGGGAAGAGATACCCTTCGAGGCGCTGGTGCAGCTTATCGCTCTCCGGTATAGAGCGTACAGCTTCGGCATCGCCCCATGCCTGCGTCGAAGCAACCAAACTCAAAAACTTTTCTTTATTAATAAGCTTCTCTGCTGCAAGCTTATCCGAAATTTGCAATACAGTGAAACCTTCCGGTATTGTGAAGCGAATCGTCTCCGCAGCTACCGTGTCACCGGCATTCAGCTTTGCGATAATCGCATCTTTGTCCATTCCAGGGCTAAGCTCATATTGTCCCGCTTGAAATCGCGAACCTTGGTCATTCAGCTTCAAATAATACTTAAATATAAATGAGTTTTTGATGAGTCCTTGCTGTTCAAGTAATTCTGCAACCTCATTTGCCGACGTACCTTTTGGAATATCAAACTTTTGTATTTCCCCAGCAGCTGTTGGCTGCAAGCTGTTCCATACGTAAAAGGCTACGCTCCCTGCTCCAATGATCATAATGCCTAGCAAGCTTAAAATGACCCATAATGTAATGCGGCTTCGCTTCGGACCAGACGATGAATACTGGTCGCGCTGCTCTGGCTGCTGCGATGACTTGTCCAACCTTAGACCCCCTTTTTATATTCCTTCATTTGTACTTTATCCATTTTCACAGACAAAGACAGCCGAAACCAGTCTCAGATGGTTCAGCTTACTTATATTAGGATAATCATTTCACAATCTTTGTAAGATTAGATGCTTACATGCAAGAATAAACGGCTTGGCCGCCCTCTGCAAAAGGACAGTATCCGTTTATCGTAGAAATAGAAAATATCTTCATCGTGTAACTCCACTAAAGCCTTCTATTTGAACGAAAGAGCGGTTGTACACCGCTCTTTCGTTGCTAAACTATAGTGGTTCTATTAAGGGCGCTCATCGGTTGCGAACAGCAAATCATCATAAGCCTCCGACGCCGCTTCCCACTCTTCATCATCTTCAATGTTCTCCAGCTGCGGCTCTCCGCCAACCTGAATGACGCGGAAAAGCTCGACATCTTCTTCGCCACGCATCGGATCGGATTGAAGGGCGGCATACACACGATCTCCAAGTTGAAATTCAGCCTTGATATCGTATACTTCCACGCTGCCGTCATCGGCTTGCAGTTCAATTTCGTTTCCGAAAGCGTCTCTTAAGCTATTCAGCTTTTTTGGCGCTTCATGCTCAGTACCAGACATTAATTTTCTTCCTCCATCTCGCCAAGGAGCGTGTTAAACGTTTCCTCGACCATGTTCCATTCCTCTTCATCTTCAATCGTGTAGAGCTTCAGATCATCGCCTTCTTCTTCATAACGGAAAGCGTATACTTCATCTTCCTCGTCATTCTCGCCAGCGACCGGAACAACCATCATATATTTCTGATCGGAACCATCAACTTCAAATTTCATGATGACTTCGAATTCCTCTTCGTTGCCTTCTTCATCCGGGATATAAATAATTTCCGGCTCTTCGAATTCCAGATCTTCTTTTGTCATGTTTACCCTCACCTTTTCGCTATAGAATCGAGATAATTTTGCAAAATAAGCGTTGCCGCCATTTTGTCGATTACGAGCTTTCGCTTCTTCCGGCTGACGTCCGCTTCAATAAGCGTTCGTTCGGCAGCTACCGTTGTCAGCCTTTCATCCCAAAGGTGAACAGGTATGTTTAGTTTCTGCTTAATCTGTTCCGCGAATTCCATACTAATTTCGCCACGCGGACCGATGGTACCGTTCATGTTCTTAGGCAGACCCACAACGATTTCACTAACCTCATGCTCTTTAACCAAATCTGCAATGCGGTCAAATTCACTTCCATCGCGTCTGCGTTCAATGACTCCAGTACCTTGCGCGGTCCAGCGAAAGGCGTCGCTGACCGCTACGCCAATATTGCGGTCACCATAGTCCAACCCCATCAATCTCATGTCTTGTCCGGCTCCTGCCTGCTTTGTTATTGTTTCTTGTGGTTTAGATAAAACCGGACAAGCTCTTCAATTAATTCGTCTCGTTCCTTCTTGCGAATTAAACTCCTGGCGTTGTTATGCCGCGGAATATACGCGGGATCTCCGGACAGCAAATACCCAACGATCTGGTTAATTGGATTATATTCTTTCTCTAGAAGCGCTTCATGCACCGATAGCAGAATGTCTTGAGAAGATTCAACCCCCTCCGCCTTCACGTTAAATTTCATTGTATTGTCCATGGAACTCATCGCCAGCACCTCGCTTTCCAAACCGCTTTTCAGTGGGATATACATTTATATCATATCACATTTGTTTGACTAAGAACCAGTTCTTCCGCAAGTTTCAAAGCTTCATCTAGCTTTGAGATATCTTTTCCGCCTGCCTGGGCCATATCTGGACGGCCTCCGCCGCTGCCACCAACGTGAACGGCAGCTTCTTTTACGATTTTTCCAGCATGGAAACCTTTTTTGACAAGATCCGCAGAAACAGCCGCTGCAAGGTTGACCTTGTCCTCAGAGACCGCTCCAAGCACGATTACGCTGGACTCAAGCTTAAGCTTCAATTCATCGACGATGCCGCGAAGCGCGTCCATGTTCGGCGCATTGACTTTAGCGCACAATATGGTAACTCCGTTAACCGTCTTTGCATTTTGCTCAAGGGAACCTGCCTCGATCCGGCTCAGCTTCGCTTGCAGCGATTCATTGTCACGCGAGAGTTCCTTCACTTGGCCAAACAATGACTCAATTCGTTTTGGCACGTCATTGGTGTTTGATTTCAGCAATACTGCAGATTGCTTAAGCAATTCCAGTTGACCCTCCAAATAGTTATACGCATGCTTGCCTGTTACGGCTTCAATTCTTCGTACGCCTGAGCCGATTCCGCTCTCGCTAAGCAGCTTGAACAGTCCAATTTGCGACGTATTGCCCACGTGACAGCCTCCGCACAGCTCAAGGCTATAGCTTCCAACCTGAACAACCCGCACCTCATCGCCATACTTCTCGCCGAACAAAGCCATCGCGCCCATAGCCTTCGCTTCATCGAGTGACTTTGTTTCTATATTCACGGCTGTACCGAGCCAAATTTGTTCATTCACGCGGCGTTCGATTTCCACAAGCTCCTCAGCTGTAATACTGCCGAAGTGAGAGAAGTCGAACCGCAATCTCTCTGCTTCAACAAGCGATCCTGCTTGGTTGACATGGTCTCCAAGCACTTCTTTGAGCGCTTTGTGGAGTAAGTGTGTGGCTGTATGGTTCTTGATAACATCATCGCGAACCGTTTTGGTTACAACAGCTTTTGCTGTCTCGCCTAAGCGCACAGAACCGGAAATCACGACCGCATGGTGGACGCTTTGGCCGTGCGGTGCTTTAGTTACATCTTCCACCTGAAGTGCAAAGCCCTCGCCGCTGATCAAGCCTTTGTCACCGATCTGGCCGCCGCTCTCTGCATAGAAAGGCGTTCGGTCCAGAATAACAGCAACCTTGCTGCCGTTAGCAGCTGCTTCCACCAGGCTGTCTCCATGCACGATAGCTATAATTTTCACTTCAGTTACCAGTTCATTATAGCCAACAAACTCGCTTTTAATCGTAAAATCACCCAGCGGTCCGCCCTGCACCTTCATGCTGCCCGTGTCTTGGCGAGCCGAGCGCGCACGGTCGCGCTGCGCTTCCATTGCTGCATCAAAACCTTCGCGATCAACCGTCATCCCGTTCTCCGATGCAAAATCTTCCGTCAAATCAAACGGGAAGCCATACGTATCATAAAGCTTGAATGCATCTTCCCCGCTGATCTCCTTATTGCCTGCTTTGGTAGCTGCTGCAACAAGATCGGACAGCATAGCCAGACCATCGGAGAGCGTTTCATGGAAGCGTTCCTCTTCCGTGCGGATGACACGCTCAATAAATTCGCGCTTGGCGACAACCTCTGGGTAGTAAACGCCCATTACCTCACCGACAATCGCTGTCAGCTGATGCAGGAATGGACGGTCAATGCCAATGGTTTTCCCATAACGCACGGCACGGCGAAGCAAACGGCGAATGATATAGCCTCGTCCTTCATTAGAAGGCATAACGCCGTCACCAACTGCGAACGCTACCGTTCGAATGTGATCAGCAATGACTTTAAGCGCCACATCATGCTCTTCGTTCGCTTTGTAGGTTACCTTTGCAATCTCGCAAGTACGGTCGATAATTGGACGGAACAAATCGGTATCAAAGTTGGAATCTACGTCCTGCAAAATCGAAGCAAACCGTTCCAGACCTGCACCTGTATCGATGTTTTTAATCGGCAGCGGCGTATAACTTCCATCCTTGTTGTGGTTGAACTGCGAAAACACGACGTTCCATACTTCAAGGAAACGCTCATTCTCTCCGCCTGGCCAGCATTCCGGATCCGAAAGGTCGCCGTATTTGTCGCCGCGGTCATAAAAAATTTCCGTACAAGGTCCGCATGGGCCCTCGCCGATATCCCAGAAGTTTTCTTCCAGCTTGTAGATGCGCTCAGCAGGCAGACCGATTTTTGTATTCCAGAAAGCGAAAGCTTCCTTATCCTCAGGGTATACCGTTACCGACAAGCGGTTCGGATCGAAGCCGATCCATTTCGGCTCGGTAAGAAATTCCCACGCCCATGTAATCGCTTCTTCTTTAAAGTAATCGCCAATGGAGAAGTTGCCCAACATCTCGAAGAACGTATGGTGTCGGCGAGTTTTGCCAACATTCTCAATATCGTTCGTACGAATACATTTTTGCGAATTGGTGATCCGCGGGTTTTCCGGTACGACACGTCCATCAAAATACGACTTCAGTGGCGCCATGCCTGCATTTATCCATAGCAAGGATGGGTCATTATGCGGAACGAGCGATGCGCTTGGTTCAATTTTATGGCCTTTGCTTTCAAAAAAAGCAAGCCATTTTGCCCGAATTTCACTAGCTTTCATTATTAATTGCCCCCTTTAAATGATAAAACACAAAAAACGCCCCTGTCATAGACAGGGACGAATAGATTCGCGGTACCACCCTGGTTATTGCGCAGCTGCAAGCAGCAAGCACAATCGCCTTCATTAGACGATAACGGGTCCAACCGATGAAGTTTATTCACACTCCGAAAATAGCTTTCGGCCACTCTTCGTCATAAAAGCTTTCTCAACCGACGCATCGCGATCCCTGCGGATCAGCTGCGAAGAAGCTTTCTCTCTGGCTAACGGGCAATGGCTTACTTCATTTCGTCAACGTTTTTACAACTATGTAATTACAGCTGATTATTTTAAAATTATAGCCAGACCCCAACGGCCTGTCAAATAATCTTTCTCCGCACGTAATACGCGAACATATGCTGAATAATGACCTTGCACGCCGCAAAAATCGGAACGGCCAAAATCATCCCTACGATCCCCGCGATTTCCCCGCCGACAAGCAGGGCGAAGATGATCGATAAGGGATGCATATGTAGTGTCCTGCCGACCACCTGCGGAGAAATGACGTTGCCTTCGAGTATTTGGCAAAGTACGTTAATGATGCCTACAAATATGACCATCTTTATGGAAACCGTGGACGCCATCAGCAAAGCGGGAGCAGCCCCGAAGAAGGGGCCCAGATACGGAATGACATTCGTGATCGCCACGATACCGGCAAGCAGCAGGGCGTAAGGCATGCCGATAACCAAATATCCGCAATAAGCAAGAACGCCTACGATGATGCAAACCAGGAACTGGCCTCGGATATAGCTGCCAAGGGCTGTATCAATGTCCTTAAGCAGCCTTACTGTGTTTTTGCGGTGCGATTTCGGCACATAAGTGATGACCGTCCGTTCAAACACATCAAAATCCTTTAGAATATAGAAGGCGAGAAACGGAATAATGAATGTGATAAACACCGCATTGACCATTGATCCGATATTGTTGACAAAGTTGAACAGGCTCTCCGACAGCTTTTTTTCAATATGAACAAGAGACTTGTTAAGCCCGCCACGGATGCTCTCCGGTAAAAAGGAGGTATTGTTAATGTCGGTCACGATATTTTGGGCGCGCATGGACAGCTCCGGAACATGCCTGTTCAGCTCTTGCACCTGCTCTATGAACATCGGAATTAAATTAACGAGCAGCACGGTAATCATTGCGCAAAAAACAGCATAAATGAGCAGCACCGCTATCGTTCTTGGCACTTTCCGATCATGCAGCATCGTTACAATTGGATTAAGGACATAAGAAATAATCATGGCAATAATGAATGGAGCCAGCACGGCCTTCAGAAAAATATAAACATTCACAATGAGCGGCTTAATTTGCAGCATCAAATAAATCGCGAGCAACCCTAATATGAGGTAGATCAGCCATACAAACAGACGGCTCTTCGTAAATCGCTCCACCGCCCTCACCCCCGAACATTCTTTATCCCGCTAGGCTAAGAAAGCCGGACAAGCGGAACTAGTTCAGTATATGTAAAAGCGGTATAATTCATCCTCGAACAGCAAAAAAAAGACGGCCAGTGACCGTCTTTCCATATTCGTAAATATTCTTCCATTATATCAGTTGACATGTACCTGAGTAATTTCCTCTTCGAAGAACAGGTCGTCAAGCGAGCTTAACGTGCCGTCCTCTTCCACTTGGTATACCGACATTTTCTCGCCGTTAACCGTCAGCTCAATGAAGCAGCCCCAGCAATAGAACTGGTGGGAACCGATTTTTCCGATATCTTTCGAATTGCAGTTCGGACATCTCATCATCTTTCATTTCTCCCTATTCTCTGAAATTGGAAGCTGCGACAGGCTCCAATTCCGCTTCACTGACAGCAGGAACAATAATCGCGTCTTCCCCGAGTAATACGTTTTCCGGATCACTCGGCGCTCTCAGCCATCTGCGCCCTTCCATCAGATCCGAAACAAAACCGTCCGTAAGCTCGTAGCCTACTATTTGTGTACCCTCTTTTGGGTAAAAATAAACATCGGACACTCGGCCAAGTTGCTCGCCCTGTACCGTTATAACGGGTAAATCCTTTAATTTCACTATACCTGTGTAAAAAGAGCGCAGCATTTGCTTCGACTTCATCCGAACGATCTCTGCTTCACTTGCGATAATAACGGCGTCCTCACCGCAGGATAACACGTGGGGCCACTCCACTATTCTGACAGATGAAACAAACCACCTGGGACAATCGAGTATTAGGCCTTTCAGCTGCCAATGCTCGTCGAACCAAGCATCCTTAACGTTTCCAACAAGCTTGCCGGAATGGATGACGATGACGGGAAGTCCAATAAGCCGTTGAAGTTTAATCACGCTTAGCCGGATTCCTCCTAGTAGTTATTACGAATACGCCTCACGATTGTTCCAACTTTTTGTGCGGCATCTTCTAATTCCTCCAGAGTATTCCCCAAACCGAAGCTAAATCTTACAGCAGAATCAATTTGCTCTTGTGGCAATGCCATTGCCCGAAGCACATGCGAACGCTCCAATGCGCCGGATGTACAAGCAGAACCGCTTGCAGCGGCAATGCCTTCCATATCCAAATTCATAAGCATGGTTTCTGTATCCACACCGATAAAGCTGATATTTACGATATGAGGCAAATAATGCTGGTCGCTGCCATTGATGATCATAGGCACTTCAACATGCTCTCTGAGCAGCTCTATCCATCTCTTACGAAGCTTGTCCATAAAAGGTTGCTTATTTTCCCGCTCGTTCACACAAATGTCAACAGCAGCCGCAAAACCAACGATACCCGCGATATTCTCCGTACCGGCACGGCGTTTGCGCTCCTGGGAACCACCATGCTGGATAGCGTCTACCGGCGTCCCTGCGGCGACATAAAGAGCGCCAACACCCTGCGGTCCGTTAATTTTATGAGCTGAGAAGCTCATCAAATCGACGGGGAGTTCATTCAGGCGGTAGTCCATCCAGCTCAAAGATTGGACCGCATCCACATGAAAAATCGCACCGCTTGCTTTGGCGATTTGCCCGATTTCTTCGATCGGTTGCAGCGTGCCTACCTCGTTGTTGCCATGCATAATACTGATAAGGCCGGTTTCGGGCGTCATCGCCGCTTGTATAAGCGCTGGGAAAGTTTGTCCGGTATAGTCAACAGGCAGTACCGTTACCGTGAATCCTTCTTCCTTCGCCAACCATTCACAGGTATGAAGCACGGCGTGATGCTCGCCTGCCGACGTAATGATATGAGTTTTGCCTCGTTTGCGCTGCGCGCGTGCTGCTCCAATCAATGCGGCATTGTCACTCTCCGTACCTCCAGAGGTAAATAACAGTTCAGCAGGCTTGCAGCCCAAGGCTGCAGATATCGAATCACGCGCCCGGTTAAGCTGGTGCTTGGCCGCCCTTCCGAACGCATGCATACTAGACGAATTGCCGCCAGGTCCTTGCATAACCGCGAGCATCGCTTTAGCGACTTCGGGATGCATGGGCGTAGTGGCGGCATGATCAAAATAATGGTTTCTCATAGGCTCAGCTTCCTTTATTTGTAGAACATCTACGTGTTTTCATTGACAAGAGTATAGCACAAACATCTTTCATATACAGCCGCATGATAAACGAGAGCTTCGCTGGCGGTTGCGGAGCAAAATGGTTCAGAAAACATGTAAAAAATCTCGCGTGCTTCCTAAACATAATCGAGCGGTCAGCAATGGCTGACCGCTCGAAATGGATGACAGAAAATAATTTTCGCCTAATCGTAGAAAGCCATCTAAATGTAGAACATGTAGCTATCGGGCTTGCCTTCATCTTCAAAATTGATAAGATCAGCCAGCGTTGTCGAATCAAGCACCTCGGCAATGCTGTCGCGAATGCGCAGCCATAATTGACGCTTCGCCGGGTCATCCTCTTCCGTAAAGTCTACTGGTGAAATCGGACCTTCCAGAATACGAATAACATCGCCTGAAGTTATGGATTCAGGGTCTTTAGACAAGATATAGCCGCCATATGCGCCTCGAATACTTTTTACCAGTCCTGCATTTCGCAGTGGTGCAACCAATTGCTCCAAATAGTGTTCGGAAAGCTGATTTCGTTCAGCAATGCTCTTAAGCGAAGTGGGGCCTTCCCCAAATTTAGCCGCGAGCTCCATCATGATTGTTAAGCCGTAACGGCCTTTCGTCGATATTTTCAAAGTGACACCTCTTTTATTGTTTTTATCTCTTTATGACTTGTCCGTTAGCTCTATAAACCTCTGTATTCCCATTTCACTTATATGTTAACATATCCTGCAGGACTCGTGTGCAAAAAGGTTGACATCTTCATGAAAAACTTTTCAGCCTATGTTACAATAATAATTGTTTGATTCGAGCAAGGTGGTGTTTAGGATGGAAAAACCAAAATCTTCGACAAGAGTTGTCGTCGGCATGTCAGGCGGCGTGGATTCTTCTGTCACTGCCCTGCTGCTGAAGCAGCAAGGTTATGACGTTGTCGGTATTTTCATGAAAAACTGGGACGATACCGATGAATTCGGTCATTGTACAGCGGAGGAGGACTCGGAAGATGTCCGCCGCGTATGTGAGCAAATCGGCATTCCCTACTATACCGTTAATTTTGAACGGCAATATTTTGACAAGGTATTCACTTATTTCCTGGATGAATATAAGCGCGGTCGGACGCCGAACCCGGATGTCATGTGCAACCGTGAGATCAAGTTCGGCGACTTTCTACAGCGCGCCTTAGAACTTGGCGCGGACTATTTGGCAACAGGGCATTACGCTCGTGTCGACCGCAGCGAAGATGGCGTGACGAAGCTGCTGCGCGGCGTGGATTCCAATAAGGATCAAACTTATTTCCTTAGTGCCCTAAACCAAAAGCAGCTTGCGAAAGCGATGTTCCCGATTGGGCATCTTCCGAAGCCCGAAGTGCGGCGAATCGCCGAAGAAGCCGGCTTGTATACCGCGAAGAAGAAGGACAGCACGGGCGTCTGCTTTATCGGGGAACGCAACTTCAAAACCTTCTTAAGCGGCTATTTGCCAGCTCAAGCTGGCGATATGATCGACGTTGAGACTGGCGAGAAGAAAGGTCGGCACGATGGTTTGATGTATTACACCCTTGGACAGCGCCAGGGGCTTGGCATTGGCGGATCGGGCTCTGGCCTGCCTTGGTTCGTCGCCGATAAGGATTTAGAACGCAATATTCTCTATGTCGTGCAAGGAGAACAGCATCCTAGCCTTTACTCGGAGAGCTTAACGGCAAGCGGCATGAACTGGATGGTTTCCGTAGGCGAGACGCTACGCTGCACTGCAAAGTTCCGTTATCGCCAGCCAGATCAAGGCGTTACCGTATCGGTAGGCGAGGACGGCAGCGCTCATATCGTATTCGATAAGCCGCAGAAGGCCATTACGCCTGGACAAGCAGTCGTCCTTTATGACGGCGAGGTTTGCCTCGGAGGCGGTACGATTGAAACCGTCCAGAAGATTAATGCAGCGGCCGGAGCAGTAAAGCAAGCTTAATATAGGAAGCCAAACACAACAAGGCTGTCACGCATCCAACTGATGCAAGTGACAGCCTTGTTTATTTGCCGCATGACTGGTTCAGCCCCATCTTTGCTCTCCCTCCGGCCTTCGGACCAGCATACGAACAATCAGCCTAGAGATACGCAGATGATCGGTCTCCTCAATGATAAATTCGCATATTTCAGCATAATGGACAGATTGGTTATGAAGCGGCGGAATATCGATTTTCGAATAAATCCATCCGCCGATCGTATCATAATCATCCGTCTCAATAGCGAGGCCAAAGAAGCTGTTTACTTCTTCGATCAGCATCAAGCCGCTGATTGAATACGTATCATCCTCCCGTTTCTCAAGCTGCTCCCTCTCCTCATCAAACTCATCTTGGATTTCTCCTACGATTTCTTCCATAATATCTTCAAGCGTGACCAAACCGGAAGTTCCGCCATACTCATCAATCAAAATGGCGATTTGCGATTTGCGCTTCTGCATCAGCTTGAGCAGCGTACTAATTTGCATTGATTCGGGAACCGTCGTGATCGGTCTCGTAATTTGCCTAATATCATGCAGGCTCTGACCCGTATCCTTAAGCAAGTCCTTGATGTGCACAAAACCTATAATGTTGTCCTTGTCATTTTCACATACCGGATACCGCGTGAGCATCTGCTCCAAGGCGAGTCTTTTGTTGTCTTGCAGCGTATGGCTCGTGTTCAGGCATATCATCTCTGTTCGGGGAATCATAATCTCGCGGGCGTTCGTTTCTGTAAAATCAAAAATATTGTCAACGAGCGTGAGCTCCGTATTGTCGATTAGTCCGTTTTTGTGGCTCTCCTTCATGAGGATCCGGATTTCATCTTCTGTATGGGCCGAATCCTTTTCGGTTGCAGGCTCGATGCCAATCCTCTGGAGAAGCTGGTTAGCTGCCGCATTCAAGAGCCAGATAAAAGGATACATCAGCTTGTAAAAATAGAGCAGCGGCATTGCTGTAAACTGCGCAACCGTTTCTGCTTTGCGGATAGCCATTGTTTTGGGCACCAATTCACCTAGCACAAAATGAAGCACGGTAATGATCGCAAAGGCAATCAAGAAAGAAATCGTATGGATGAAAGCCTCATGATGAACACCGACAAAACCAAATAAAGGGTCAAGCAACACGGCAATCGCAGGCCCCCCGATCCATCCAAGACCAAGCGAGGCAAAGGTAATCCCAAGCTGGCAAGCAGATAGATAGGCATCCAAATTCCCCTTCATAGGAGATGCTAATTTAACCCACTTAGTCCCCTCTGAGGCTAGGGAATCGACTCGGCTGCCTCTGACTTTGACCATCGCAAACTCCGCAGCGACAAAAAAACCGTTCATCAGAACAAACAATAAAATAAGCGCCAAAGCTAAACCGTTCGGTAATGGGTCGCTCAACGATTCCCTGCCACTGACTAACCAAGCGTGCCTGGTGCAATGGCAGGTGCACCTCCTTTTGGAACAAAGATACGGCGATCTTTGTGTGATGTAAGTGCTCCCCTAGATGCCAAGCCGCCGCGTCGATTAATAGGAAGAAAAGTAAGACGTTCGCAAGTCTGTAATTATGTGTATTCTTCATAGGTTAGCCATTATACGCAGAAACCGAGCTACTGCTTGCGTTTTTTTGTGGCAGCGGAGCAGAGATCTTCTAGAAATGTTCATAAAGCCGCAACGATTTGATCATTTAATGGCAAGCTAACACCGGATGGAATCTGTTATAATGCAATCAGCTAAGAAGCATGGCTGTCCATAAACTTTGTAGGAGGATTACAACAATGAAACGAATTCTTTTGATTTGTCTCGCTATGCTATGGCTTGTACCTAGCGTTGCATTAGCCCATTCCAAACTGGAGAGCGCGGTTCCCGCACAAGATAGCACTGCTGCCGTCACGCCAGAGCGCATAGAGATGACTTTTAATACCAAAATAGAAAGTCTCAGCAATTTCAAACTGCTGAATGCGGCAGGAGAAGAAATGGAAAAAGGTAAAACGGAGGTCGATGGCATGACGATGAGCGCTTCTGTGCCGTCTGTTCTGCCTAACGGCATTTACAGCGTAAAATGGACAATTATCGGCGCTGACGGCCATTCCGTGGAAGGTGATTATTCGTTTACGGTGGAAGCGCCTCTCGTAACTGATGAGCCGACAGCCGAGCCGGATACTATAACGGAATCACCTGCAGTTACCGAATTGCCATCGCCTTCCCCTGAAGCTAGCGCAGCCCCAGACAGCGGCAACGAATCCGCTGCAAGCAGTGATGATACGAATTACACTCCTGCGGTTATAATCGGAACCATTATTGTCATTGCTGCTGTTGTATTAATGCTTCGGAGGCGCAAATAATGATTTATATCAGCGAAGGGCTGCTTTATGTTTGCTTCGCGATTTTAACCGGCTCCTTCATCCTTCGGCTCGTGCCGGAGGATCGGAGACCGACCGTGCAGGTACCGAACGGCTTGCTGCTCGCATGCGCAATTGCCATTCCTATCCTGTCCTACGTTCCGATTCATAAGCTCGCGCTCGTCTTTGCCAAAGATTTTGATATGACTTATGGCTCTATACTGAAGAGCATTTTGCTTGATATTAATACCGGTAAGGCATGGATATGGTCAACGATTGGTTCAGCCGGGTTAGCCTTCCTTCTCGGTCTCAAAGCATTCCGCGATGACAAGCATATGCCCAAGGTGGCTTTGTTCGTCACCTTTCTGCTAATTGTGTGGCTTGGTTATGCCGGTCATGCTTCCGCGCTTTACGGGTTCAAAGGACTCGTTACGCACGCAGCCCACTTTCTGGCTGTGAGCGTATGGATTGGGATATTGCTCGTTGCCAGCTGGTTCTCGAAGGACAACGCCCATTGGCATGCGTTTCTGCGCTGGTTCTCTCCGGTTGCCATCGTTTGCGTACTTGTCACGCTGCTTGCAGGCTTTGTGCTCATGACGTTCACTACGCCTGAGTACGTCAATGCCTGGATGCTCCCTTACGGGCAAATGCTCCTGATTAAGCATTTATTCATTTTACCGCTGCTGCTGTTCGCGTACACCAACGGATTTGGCTACAAAAAATGGGCAGACAGCAGCTCTTCTTTTAATCCAAAACCGTGGCTGAAAGCGGAAAGCATTATTGCACTGCTCGTACTGGCCGCAACTGGCGTGCTTGGCCAACAAGCCCCGCCGCATAACGTAAAGGAAACGCTTCAAACCGCATCACCATCACCTTTATTTACCGCCATCTACAAAGGCAGCTTCAGTCCTGATATTGCATTAAAATTCACACTGCCGCTCGAGAGCATCCTGATGCTTGCTGCAGCCGCGGTGATGGCAGGCGGATTAGTATGGATGTACCGGGTCAACAAAGTGATCCCTGCATTTGCTATGGGCCTTCTGACGGCCATATTCGGTTATTTCGGACTCATGTTCGCTATTGCGTAAATGATTCAAGCAGTTCCATATTTATTACAAAAAACAGCTGGGCAGAAGCGCTTGAACGATGAACCTCTTGTAGGCACCGTTCAGCTAATCCTGCTCAGCTGTTTTTGGTAGTCGTCGCTTCCTGCTACTTTACGCATTTGCAGCAATCATTCGAATTAATCTAGATCTATATAAGATGAACTAAAGTTTCTCGTTTTGGTCGCTGCGCGAGTAGATCATTCTATGAATTCAGGGTTGCAGTCAGATTCTTAGATTGACTAAAACCTGTAAAGGTAATAATCCGGCTGCTAAGGCGAACACTTCATTTCTCCAAATCGATCTTCTCGTTTCGCATATCCTTCATTTCTTTCGTTCAACTTATCTATGTCTCCAAAAACCAGCATTTTCAGTTCATTTGGGGCCGTGGGGCTAGATTAGATCTATTTTTTAGACCTATTTCGTCGATTTCGGCTTTCTTCGCCAGATTAGATCTAAAAATTAGATCTATTTCTCCAAAACCCAGCCATATCCAGTTGATTTGGGGCCTCGGGGCTGGATTAGATCTATTTTTTAGACCTACTTCATCGATTTTGGCTATTTTAGCCAGATTAGATCTAAAAATTAGATCTATTTCTCCAAAAACCAGCATATCCAGTTGATTTGGGGCCTCGGGGCTGGATTAGATCTATTTTTTAGACCTATTTCATCGATTTCGGCTATTTTCACCAGATTAGATCTAAAAATTAGATCTATTTTTCCAAAACCCAGCCATATCCAGTTCATTTGGGTCCGCTGAGCTAGATTAGATCTATTTTTTAGACCTATCTCATCTATCACATCTATTTCATCTATTTCATCCGTTTCTGCTATTTCTGCTGAATTTTCCAGACAAGTGATGACCATGGGAATCGAACAGCAGATTAACAGTAACTGGAAAAACGGCTGAGCTAACAGAAAAGTTGCCGGATGTATGAAAGCGATCAAACGATTTACTTACATACTGTGAAGCTGATACAGTGATCGATATTGCGGAGATGATTCGTAAAACCCTGTAACGATGAGCACTACCATCCAATCTTACTAATGAAAGGGTTGGATGGCTTCATGAAGATGTCTCTACAGGCACTCCTGAACAGTTGACTCCCGAGCAGACGATGATATCGAAACTTCCACATGAAGTTTGGCTTCCCGACAAGCACAATTGGACGCTGGCTCTGGCTTATTTCAAGCGTGATTTTGAACGAAGCTGCACTATCACGAGTATGGCCAAATGGCTTCACCGATTGGATCTCCTGGTTTACCAGACCGATGTATACGCTGGAAGCTGCCGATGAGGGCAAGCAAACAAAGTTCGTACGCGAACGGTTTCCTCACTCAAAAAAAAAAGAAGAATGAACGACGAAATCCACCAACTTCTGTTTGAACACGCCAGTACAAATGACGATTAACTCTGGAGGGAATCCCCAATTATAAATGGGCTATCCTTGACTGACAATGCATCTGTATGGAATTCTGCTTTCAGAAACTAATGATATCTAGAATCATTAGTTGAAATTATACAGCTTTCCTGTAGGCATAATTTTGCGCAATAACACTGAATTTACTGGTTACGGCGCTTTTGCTGGTTTTGCTTGATCTTGTCTTCCATGCCTTGCTCGGTCGCTTTGTAGAACGTCATGCTGCCAAGCGTATTCGGCAGATACTGCTGCTTTACATAATGATTGGGGAAGTTATGCGGATACTGGTAACCCTCATGTCCTAGCTGTTGAGCCCCTTTATAGTGGGTGTCCCTTAAGTGAAGCGGCACCTCGGCGCCCCCTGCGCGTTCAATTGCCGCTTCCGCATTGCCGATCGCCATAGCGGTAGCATTCGATTTCGGGCTCTCTACCGCGAATAAAATCGCCTGTGAGATGTTGTATTTTGCTTCTGGCCAGCCGATTTTGTGGTAGGCATCCATCGCCGTAACCGCCTGAATCATCGCCTGCGGATTAGCAAGTCCGATATCCTCGCTGCACGCAACGATCAATCGGCGGATAAAGGTCATCGGGTCCATCCCCAGCTTCTCTACCGCGTACAGAAACCAAAACAAAGCTGCATCGCTGGAGCCCCGCACGCTTTTGTGAAACGCCGACAGCACGTCATATTGCGTGGACAGATCCGCACGAATGGACGGCTTCCGTATGGACTCCTGAGCCACTTCAAGAGTTAGGCGCACCGAACCATCCATTTCTGACGGCGTGGTCACAGCGGCCAGCTCCAAGGCATTCAACGCCCTTCGGATATCCCCGCCAGCCATAGCAGCGATATGACGCAGCGCATCTTCATCCGCTTGCAAATCCATAAAACCCAGCCCGCGTTCACGATCGACCAGCGCCCGCTTCATTGCCTCATACGCATGCCCTTCTCCAAGCGACTCGAGCTGGAACAACGTCGATCTCGACAGAAGAGCCCCATTGACATGGTGGAATGGATTTTCCGTTGTCGCCCCAATAAAAATAATGATGCCCTGTTCAACGGCAGGCAGCAGCGCATCCTGCCTTGCCGTATTGAAACGGTGTACCTCATCCAAAAAAAGGATCGTCTTCTTACCGTACATTGCTTTATTAGTACGTGCCTGATCGATGACCTCGCGAACATCCTTTACGGACGCATCCACCGCGTTCAGCTTTACAAACTCGCCTGCTGTACGCAAAGAAATAATATGTGCGAGCGTCGTTTTACCGCAGCCCGGGGGGCCATATAACAAAATAGAGGATACCTGATCGCCTTCAATGGCCCTTCTTAACAGCTTGCCAGCTCCGACGATATGCTCCTGCCCAATATATTCATCCAGCGTTTGCGGACGCATGCGGTCCGCAAGCAGCCTTGCGCGAGGCAACTCCGATTCTTGATAGGAAAATAAGTCCATTGTTCTGCCCAACCTTCTGCCTTCTGTTCCTTTAATCATAGCATATCCGCACATTTGTTCGCCAGAACTAGCCTCCACGTCTACCGCTACTCTGAAAGAACTGTTGACGTGGAGGCCCTTTGCGACAGGGAAGCACAAAATAACCGTACCAACGAAAAAAGCGCATTCCGCTTTATCGCCGGTACGGTTATTGGTTTAAATCTTACTTGTCAAATGGAGATTTGAAGCCTCTCTCCAGCTTGTCAATCGCTGCAGCCACCCGATTGGCACGTGTTTCCGTACGCTTCGCATCGGTAATCCATTTCATAAAGTCCCGGCGCTTAGCCGCAGTCAAGCTGCCGCGAAAAAAAAGCTCTGCCCCAGCAGATGCCTGCAAAGCGGCTGCAAAGTCTTCCGGCAACTCTAGCTCCACGGCTGCGGTTGAAGCTGTCCGCGGCTTAGAGTCGGTCCTTCCGGCTGCCGCCTCTGAAGAGGAACGGCGACTAGCTCCGCTTTTAGCCGTTCCGGCTGGACGATAACGCATGGATGACCAAGTGTCATCCAACGCTACCATCGCAACGCCTTCCACGCCAAACGTCAGCATGAGCCTCCAGCCCGTATCCCGGTTCAGATCCGTCTTTATTTTGGACGACCCCTTCGGATACGTAATCCATAACAAGCCATCAGGCTTCAAAGCCTGTATAACTGCGGGTGCAAGCTCTGCAAGCTCAGATAAATTCATAACGAACAGCAGCGCGAAATCATAAAGGCTGTCAGCCTCGATAACCGATGCATCCGACGTTAATCCAAGCTCCGTCAAATAATGCTCAGAAGGCGGATTGAGTACGAGCGCCTTCATATCCGGCGCCAATCTCAGCTTTTTGACAAGCCCCTCGTTCACAGCTCGATGCCGCCAGAGACAAGAAGGTCATTGACAACGACGCTGACCATAATCAGACCAGCGACAGGCGGAACAAACGCATTGCTCGCTGGAGGCTGCTTGGCCTTACGAATTTCCGGCGCATTGGCCGGCACAATCTTCTTGGTTACATCCTCGCGAGGTTTCATTGGAAGCTCCGTCGAGAACACGACCTTAACGCCGCGCTTGATGCCTTCCTTGCGCAGCTTTGTCCGAATGACACGCGCCAAAGGATCGGTATGTGTCTTGGAAATGTCTACAACCTGGAATTTCGTTGGGTCCATCTTGTTCGCTGCACCCATACTCGAAATAATCGGGATTTTACGCTCCAAGCATTGTTTGATTAAATGAATCTTATAGGAAATCGTATCGGATGCATCAACGACGTAATCAAGCGGATATTCAAAAAATTGCTCAAACGTCTCCTCCGTATAAAACATACGCAAGGCTATGACATCGCACTCCGGGTTGATCAGCTTGATTCGCTCGCGCATCAGCTCTGCTTTCGGCTGGCCGACCGTTGTCGTCAGCGCATGGATCTGGCGGTTGACGTTCGTAATATCGACTACGTCCTTGTCAACCAGGATGATACGGCCAATGCCGGTGCGCGCAAGCGCCTCCGCGGCAATTCCGCCGACGCCGCCAATGCCGAGCACGGCAACCGTGCTCCCCTTCATTTGCGCTAACCCCTCTGGCCCAATAGCCAGCTCCGTACGAGAAAATTGGTGAAGCATCTGGCTGCCGCCTCCTTAGCGTTGTTTCCTTATTTATCTGTTGCTTCTGCCGCTGAAACTGCCGCTGCAGGTGCAGGCTTAGGCTTAATGACCGTGCGGATATGCAATTGCTCCAGCTGCGAAAGCTCAACCTCGGAAGGTGCATCGCTGAGCAGATCCGTCGCGTTTGCTGTTTTCGGGAACGCAATCGTCTCGCGCAGGTTCGTACGGCCTGTCAATAGCATAACAAGACGGTCGAAACCAAACGCAATGCCGCCATGCGGAGGCGTTCCGTATTCGAATGCATCAAGCAAGAAGCCAAATTTCTCTTGCGCCTCTTCCTTGTTGAAGCCAAGCGCCTTGAACATTTGCTCTTGCACTTCACGCTTGTAAATCCGCATCGAACCGCCGCCAACCTCATAACCATTCAGAACAAGATCGTACGCTTGAGCGCGAATTTGACCTGGATCTGTATCGAAAAAATGAAGGTCTTCTTCGTTCGGACGCGTGAACGGATGGTGCTCGGCTACATAACGCTTCGCATCCTCATCCCATCCAAGCAGTGGGAAGTCTACAACCCAAGCAAATTTGAACTTGGACTCATCGATCAGGCCAAGATCCTTACCGAGCTTCGAGCGAAGGTTGCCAAGAACGTCTGCAACGACTTTTTTCTTGTCTGCAGAGAAAGTAAGCAAATCCCCGTCTTCAACTTCAAGACGCTCGGTCAGCAAAGCAATCTCTTCCGGCTTCAGGAACTTCACAATTGGACCGCGCCATTCCCCGTCCTTCACCGTAATCCAAGCAAGGCCTTTACCGCCGTAGCGTGCCGCGAACGGCTGCAGGTCGTCGAGCTCCTTGCGGCTCCAGCTTGCGCAGCCCTTAGCGTTGAGCGCTTTAACTACGCCGCCTCCAGCAGCTACGCTTGCGAATACTTTCACATCGCTTGTGGATACGATATCGGTAATGTCCTTGATCTCAAGGCCAAAGCGAAGGTCCGGTTTGTCTGAGCCGTATTTGTTCATTGCGTCTGCGTAAGTGATGCGTTGGAACGGAAGCTCCAGTTCTACGCCTACTGTATCTTTAAGCAGTTTAGCCGTAAGCTCTTCCATCAAAGCAAGCAATTGATCTTGCGATAAGAAGGAAGTCTCGATGTCGACTTGCGTAAATTCCGGCTGACGGTCTGAACGAAGATCCTCATCGCGGAAACAGCGGGCAATCTGGTAGTAGCGCTCAATACCCGCAACCATCAACAGCTGTTTGAAGATTTGTGGTGATTGCGGCAATGCGAAGAACTCGCCTTCATGCACGCGGCTCGGTACCAAATAATCACGCGCGCCTTCTGGTGTGCTTTTCGTCAGAATCGGTGTTTCAACGTCAATAAAGCCTTCTCCGTCAAGGAAATCACGGAACACTTTAGCTGCTTTCGAGCGAAGGAACAACGTTTTTTGCATTTCCGGACGACGAAGGTCCAGGTAACGGTATTTCAAGCGAAGCGACTCATCCACTTCAACACCGTCTTCAATCGGGAACGGAGGCGTTTTTGCTGCGTTCATTACTTCGATTTTCGTTACGCGAACTTCAATCTCGCCTGTTGCGAGGTTTGCATTGTACGTTTCAGCATCGCGTTCTACAACTGTACCTTGAATAGCCAGAACGAATTCATTGCGCGCACGGTCAGCAATAGCTAGCGCATCGCCGGAGAAATCCGGGTTGAATACCGTTTGTACGATTCCTGAACGGTCACGCAAATCAATAAAGAGTACGCCCCCAAGATCGCGGCGGCGCTGTACCCAGCCGTTTAGAATAACAGATTGACCAACGTCCGCTTTCGTTAAGCGGCCGCAGTGATGTGTTTTTAACAACATTGTTTTCATGCTCCTCTATTAGTTAGATTTAATTATGGGATAAATATTAACCGCTGATTTCATCGGCAAGCTTATCAAGCGCAACTACGCGCTGCTCGCCTTTCGTCATGTCTTTGAGTGCGATTTCTCCGCGTTCCAGCTCATCGTCACCAAGGATCGCCGTATAACGCGCCTGAAGACGGTCTGCGGACTTCATCTGGGCTTTCATCTTACGGCCTAGATAGTCGCGTTCCGCGCGAATGCCGCGCTGTCTGAGCTGGTAAACGAGCTTCGTCACCTCACGCTCAGCGGCTTCGCCCAGTGCAACCACGTACACGTCGATTCGATTAAAAACAGGCAGTTCTGTTTCTTGATGCTGAAGCAGTAGAATCGTTCTTTCAAGTCCAAGTCCTAGGCCTACACCAGGCTGATCCGGACCGCCAATTTCCGAGACAAGCCCGTTATAGCGGCCGCCCCCGCCTACGGTATCAATGGTGCCGATTCCTTCAGCCTTGTACTCAAATGCGGTATGGGTATAATAATCAAGTCCGCGGACGAGCCGGTGGTTGATTTCATACGGGATGCCCATATCGGTCAAATACATTTTCACCTTGTCAAAATGGATCTGGCATTCCTCGTCCAAGCTGTCGAGAATCGAAGGCGCATCTGTAAAATGCTCCTGGTCGACCTTGCAGTCGAGCACGCGGAGCGGATTACGGTCCATCCGCGATTGGCAGTCCTTACAGAGCAGCTCGCGCTTCGGCTCAAGAAAAGCCAACAAGCGCTCGCGGAATACCGCACGTACTGCCGGAGTTCCTACGGAGTTAATCTCTACGCGTACGCCCTTTAGGCCAACCTCCGTATAAAACGTGTATCCAAGCGCGATAACCTCGGCGTCGATTGCAGGGTCAACCGAGCCAATCGCCTCGACACCGAACTGATGCAGCTGGCGGTAACGTCCTGCTTGCGGACGCTCATACCGGAACATCGGTCCGATGTAATACAGCTTGGATACGTCAGGCTCTCCGTACAGCTTGTTCTCCACGTAAGACCTTACCACACCTGCCGTTCCTTCGGGACGCAGCGTGAGGCTGCGGTTGCCACGATCCGTGAAGGTGTACATTTCTTTCTCGACAATGTCGGTCGTCTCGCCTACACCGCGCTGGAACAGCTCAGTGGACTCGAAGATCGGCGTGCGGATCTCGCGGAAGTTGTAGCGCTGGCAAATATCCCGAGCCTTCTGCTCGACAAACTGCCATCTCTCCACCGCGCCGGGCAAAATATCCTGCGTGCCCGGCATTTTCTGAAATGCCATTGAATACCCCTCCTGCCCCGTCATCATTCATTTAAACTTCGGTAAACGCAAAAAACTCCCGTTCCTAATAGCTTGCGCCAAAAGGGACGAGAGTGTATCTCCCGTGGTACCACCCACATTTCGAGCCTGCATCCGATGCATGAGCCCGCTCCAAGACGGTTAACGTCCGTCATCCGCAATCCGGCTACTACTCGTCATCCGCAGGCCTATTGCCTGCTTCCTACAGTGGTTCACCGTTTGTTCTCCGGGAGGTCTGTTCATTCTGCCGATATAAGGACGCTTGCAGCCAAGTGGCGTCCCTCTCTGGGTATAGCGCGTAGAATTACTTTATCCCATCATTGAATCGTTATTTAAAAACTAACATACTGAGAATTAATTTTACCTGTCCGAATGGTTAAAGTCAAGGCCAAACTAAACCCCACAGTAAGTCCAAACAAATGGACAGAAAAAAACCTACAAAACCAGTTTGTAGGTCCAAAAGTAAAATATATTTTTAAAAAGGGGGTCGAGGTTTATTATAGGTTAATGATGTTAAAAGAAAGTTAGAGATTGATTACAGTAATGTTACAATTTCGAAAGCGTTTTTACGTATGGTTTGGAAACAACAAAAATTGAGCCTTTAAGAAGCTAAAAACCGCCCGGGCTGTTTGCGCGGACGGTGCTTTCTTGCTTCAGTCAATGGCCGGCATGGTCTCGGCGGGGCGGCTGTGGAAAACCGATCCACTCCTCCGCTGCCTCCATATCCTCCTCCAGCTCGGCAAATACCTTGGCCTCTCTGCGATCCGGATGCAGCAGCCTTCTGGAAGCACGTTCGATGCCTTGCTCCTTGCGAGATTGGTGCATGTGCGGCATTCCCCCAATATAGCATTTTGCCAGCGCAATATTCCTTGCTCTTTAGTGGCTTCCTGTATATTGTTTCCCCACATGCGATGGCTTAAGCACCGCTCTCCAAAATTAACGTTACCGGTCCGTCATTTACAAGCTCAACTTCCATCATGGCCCCGAAACGTCCCGTTTCCACTACGAGGCCCAACGCGCGAAGAGCAGAATTGAATTGATCGTAAAGCAGCTCTGCCTGTTCCGGCCTGGCTGCGCTCATAAAGTTGGGGCGCCTGCCTTTGCGGCAATCGCCATATAACGTAAACTGTGATACCGATAGAAGCTGACCGCCAATATCGATTACAGAATGATTCATTTTGCCTGACTCGTCTTCAAAAATTCTAAGATTAGCTACTTTGTCCGCCATCCACTTAACGTCTGCTTCGGTATCGTCATGGGTAATCCCGACCAGCAGCACAAGTCCGAAATCGATAACGCCTACAGGATCGCCGGCAACGACAACCTTTGCCTGTTTACTGCGCTGTACAACTACCTTCACTGCCTCGTACCTCCGATATTTATTTCACCCGCTGCGACAACAAAACGAAGCGGCTATTGCATAATCCGCTGAACGGAATAAATTTCCTGCACGCGCTTTATTTTCTCTACCACTGCGTTCAAATGTTCAATATTGCGAATCAGCACGGTAATATGAATTAAAGCCATTTTATTTTTCACCGTACGGCCGGTTACAGCCGAAATGTTCGTTTTGCTCTCGGATACCGCCTGAAGCACCTCGTTCAGAAGTCCTCTGCGGTCCCCGCCCGTTATTTCGATGTCCACGCTGTAATTCGCCTCGATGGAGCCTTCCCACTCCACCTCGATAACGCGTTCGCCTTCTTCCCCTTGCTCGCCGAACGGAATGTTTTGGCAGTCCATCCGATGAACGGAAACGCCGCGGCCACGAGTAATATAGCCGACAATCGAGTCACCTGGCACAGGATTGCAGCAGCGTGCGAACCTGACAAGCAGGTTGTCGATCCCTTTTACGGTTACGCCCTGATTCGGCCTCGTCTTCCGGTTGCCATGCGATTTGATTTCCTTCACTTCACTAGTCAGCTCCAGCTGGTTAGCGAGTTCTGCTTCCTTGCGCATCTTCTCTGTAAGCTTAGTGCAAATCTGCGCCGCCGTAATGCCTCCAAAGCCAATCGCAGACATCATATCTTCGATATCATTAAAAGCGAACTTCGCAGCGGCTTCCAGCAATTTGTCGTCCTGCAACCATGCCGAAGGCTCTAGGCCAAGCCGCTTCAGCTCACGCTCAAGCATATCCTTCCCTTTGGCCACGTTCTCCTCGCGGCGTTCCTTCTTGAACCATTGGCGTATTTTGCTGCGCGCGTGAGAGGATTGAGCAATTTTCACCCAGTCCTGACTAGGTCCATAGGAATGCTTAGATGTTAAAATTTCGACAATGTCGCCCGTTTTCAGCTTATGGTCAAGCGGAACGATTCGTCCGTTCAGCTTGGCGCCGATCGTCCGGTTGCCTACCTCCGTATGGATGCGGTATGCAAAATCTAGCGGTACGGAGCCAGCGGGCAGCTCGATGACCTCTCCGCTTGGTGTAAAGACGAATACAAGATCGGCAAAAAAGTCCATTTTGAGCGATTCCATGAACTCAGATGCATCCCGCGCCTCGTGCTGAAGCTCCAAAATTTCACGGAACCAAGACATCTTATCCTCGAAGTTGCCTCCTGGGACGAGTGAACCCTCTTTGTAGGCCCAGTGGGCCGCAATACCGTACTCCGAAGTACGGTGCATTTCCCACGTACGGATCTGAACCTCCGTCGGCTCTCCATTAGGTCCGATAACCGTCGTATGCAGCGACTGGTACATGTTCGCTTTCGGCATCGCGATATAGTCTTTGAAGCGGCCCGGCATCGGCTTCCATAACGTATGAATAATGCCTAGCGTGGCATAACAATCCTTAATATTATCAACAATGATGCGAATCGCCAGCAAATCATAGATTTCTGTAAACTGCTTGTTGCGATCGGTCATTTTCTTGTAAATGCTGTATAAATGCTTGGGACGACCAGAAATATCGCCCTCAATTCCCATTTCCTCAAGCTTCTCCGTAATGCGGGAAATGACATCGTGAATAAACTGTTCCCGCTCCGCACGCTTCTTCTTCATCAGATTGGCGATCCGGTAATACTGCTGCGGATTCAAATACCGAAGCGCAATATCTTCCATTTCCCACTTGATCGCGGAAATACCGAGACGATGCGCGATCGGGCAAAAAATTTCTAGCGTTTCGTAAGCAATTCGCCGCTGTGCTTCCTCAGATTGAAACTTGAGTGTGCGCATATTATGCAGACGATCAGCTAATTTAATTAAAATAACGCGAATGTCCTGGGCCATCGCGACAAACATTTTACGGTAATTTTCGTTCTGCTGCTCTTCCTTGGAACGAAATTGAATTTTTTCGAGTTTCGTAAGTCCATCTACAAGCATCGCGCAGGTTTCGCCAAATTTTGCGCGAACCGTCTGCAAATCAACAGTTGTATCCTCAACGACATCATGAAGCAATGCTGCAATAATCGACAGCACGTCCATTTGCATATCCACAAGTATATCAGCAACGGCTACGGGATGAAGGATATAAGGCTCTCCCGATTTCCGTACTTGTCCGTGATGGGCTTGCTCCGCAAAGTCATAGGCTTCCTGGATGCGTATAAGGTCCTGCTCTTTCATATAGGCGGATGCCTTCTCGAGTAAATGCTCAATGCCCATGAAACGTCCCTTTCTGTTTACACTCCTGGCAGATCCCATTCATGCGTTTTCCGAGTTTTTATAATATTATGCCTGTAATAGCAGTACCTCGTCAACTACTGAACACCTTCTATTATAAAATAAAACCGCCTCCCCTTTCTCGCATTGCGCGATTAAGGGGACTAGCGGTCCGTTTTGACAGGTTTTTATGCTGTTTCTTTATTCGTAAGTCATAATGGAGAAAACGTCAATTCCATCAAGCTTCTCGCGCCCTTGCAAGTAGTTCAGCTCAATTAGGAATGCTGCGCCGACAACTTCTCCGCCAAGCTGGCGAATCAGATTAATTGAAGTGGCGATGGTCCCTCCTGTTGCGAGCAAATCATCTGCAATCAGAACTCGTTGTCCTGGTGAGATTGCATCTTTGTGCATAGCCAGCTGATCGTTTCCGTATTCAAGGTCGTAATTAGCTGTGATCGTCTCACCCGGCAGCTTGCCGCTTTTGCGAATAGGAGCGAAACCTACGCCAAGCGCTAGAGCAAGCGGAGCGCCGACAACGAAGCCACGGGCTTCCGGTCCAGCAATAACATCAATTTCCATGTGCTGTACAGCTGCGCGCATTTCTTCGATTACCGCGCGGTAAGCTCCCCCATCCTTCAGGAGTGTCGTAATATCCTTGAAACGGATACCTGGCTGCGGGAAATCTGGAATAACCCGGATGTAATCTTTGAAGTTGTATTGTGTGTTAGACACGTACTGTCAACCCTTTCCATTTCAACATTATCATTATGATTTTGCACTTGCCACAGACAGTTGTGATGCTTCGAATTGCTGCTTTGCTTCTATGTAACGTGCCGATGCGGCCAAATCCCGTTTCTGAGGCGAAGCGGCAGCAATCATCATTCCGTTACTTCGTTCAATAAACTGAAGCTCTTCAAATACATCAAGCATGAGCTCAACCGTCTCTAAGGATAACCCAGTTTGCTTGGATAATCGAGTACAGATTCCTTCCAATGGCGCTTCGCCAAGCAGTTTAAGCTGCTGATACACTTTTCCAAAGTGCTCTCGACCAGGAAACTCCGATGCCAAAGGGTCGAAATGGATATCATGCAGTTGGAGCTGCGGCTTGCGCTGGCCATTCCATTCATTAACCGACAATTCGCCGATAATGTCAATTTTGCTGCCCGGCTTCAGCTGATCCGTTAGCATTCCCATGTTGAAAGCAATGCCATCGAGCAATTTTCGTCCGCTGCCTAAGGACAGCTTCAGATGCTTTGATTCTTTGCCTATGCTCCGGCGGTCTGCTAGTACCGCTTGCTGAAACATTAATCTCGGAGAAGGATTTCCCATACCGAAAGGCTCCAGTTGCGAAAGCTCATTAATCGTTTCGAGAGTCGCTTCGTCCACGGAACAGACAAGATCGACAGCTGTTTTAGGAACCCAGTCATCTGCGGAAAGCCACTCCAAAGCAAGCGCGCTAAGACGCTCCTCGAATGCCGGCAAGCGATCGCGATGTAGGCTCATGCCTGCTGCCGCCTGATGCCCGCCATAATGATCTAGAAGCTCGTCACAGGCGGTAAGCGCAGCGTGAAGATCAAAACCTTCAATAGAGCGGGCAGATCCCTTGCACATTCCCGATTGTGCATCAATGCCGAGTATGATGACAGGTTTATAATTACGCTCGAGCAGCTTCGAGGCCACAATGCCTATGACACCGACATTCCAGCCCTCTGCTGCCAGTACAATTACAGCTGGCGAAGGCTGGCCTGCCTGCTCTGCCGATTCACATTTGTTCTTCCACTGCTGCTCGGCTTCTTTCACAATGCTCTCCACAACGCGCTGTCTTTCCTTGTTCAAGCTATCGAGTCCAATAGCTGCCAATATCGCATTGTCGTAGTCCTCTGTTGTAAGCAGCTCTACTGCTCGTTTGGCATGATCAAGTCTTCCAGCTGCATTTACACGAGGTGCCATGCCAAAGGCTATATTAGATGCCGTGAGGTTCTCCAGCTCAATGCCTCCTGCCTCCGCCAAAGCGCGAAAACCTGTGCTCGCGTGATTACGCATTCGTTCAAGTCCATATCTCACAAAAATGCGGTTCTCATCCTTAAGTGGCATTAAATCCGCTATTGTTCCTAAGCTGACAATATCCGCCCATTCGAGCGGCGGACGCTCAAGAAGCGCCTGCGCTAGCTTAAAAGCAACCCCCACGCCCGCCAATCCTTTAAACGGATAAGTACATCCTGCCTGCTTTGGATTCACTATCGCACATGCGCTAGGAATTTGTTCTGGCGGTTCATGGTGATCGGTCACGACAACATCGATGCCTAATTCCTTCGCATACTCAATTTCCTGAACCGCACTGATTCCGGTATCTACCGTAACAATTAAGCGGATACCTTCTTCTGCTGCGAGCTCGATCGCTTTCTTATTTAGCCCATAGCCTTCCAAAGCCCGATGAGGAATATAATAGTCAAAATGATAATCTAGGGTGCGGAATAAATGCACTAAAAGCGATGTACTCGAAACGCCATCGGCATCATAATCGCCATAGATTCTAATTTTCTCCTTGTTTACAGCTGCCCGTTGTATTCGCTCAACGGCTTCCTTCATTCCCAGAAGGAGATAAGGGTCATGGAAATGCTCTTGCCCCCCTCGCAGGAAGCGTTCCGCCGATTCCGCGTCACCGAAGCCACGCTGCACAAGCAGTCTGGCAACAAGCGGGGACACCTTTAAATGCAACGCTAGTTGTTTTGACTTGTCTTCATCGTCCTTAGACCATGGCGCAACAGCCCATCTTGTCTTCCTTTGAATCATAATGCTTTCTCCTTTCCTGCTGTTTGCAGAGCTCTATTGCAGCAGTGTCGGCATATGCTCCTGATTAGGATCATGATTGGACTTATACGGATAACCGGGATCGTAAGGCTCAACATAAATGGATACATCCGTGACGTGTATAAAACGTTTCATTACGAGCTGTTTTACCCGCTTTGCAATCTCTTGCCCTTCAAGTACCGAAATTCGCGGATTAACGCTAATGACGATTTCTGCAATCACGTAATGACCATGCTCTTTGGCACGTAGAGACTGGACGGTAACTACACCTTCTACACGCTGAGCAAGCTGCATCAGCTCATCAGGATTATCTTCGATTGCTTCATTCTTGCTTTCTTTCTTTACCAAAATGCTAACCATGCGGTACCCGCTAATAACAACGATAATGGCAATCACGATTGCTGCTGCCGGATCAAAATAATAGAGCGCAGGAACAGACAGCATTTTTCCGAAAATAGCGCCGCTCGCGCCAATTAAAGCTGCCGCTGAGCAACAAAGCCCCATCATTCTCTCCTTTGATGGAAAAAAAAGCTGCTGCAATAGTAGAGAAAGGGCAATCGCTGCAACAGCACTCCAATGCGGGGCGCTATTGACACCATTTGCAATATCCCTTACAGCGGAAATGCCAATTTCAAGCCCAATGATGAGAAGGACGACAGACAATAAAATTGTCGTCGCCGCTTCCCCTTTCGTATTTTCAGCATCCGCCTGAGCGTTTGGCCTTACTGCTTTACGCTGATAGCTTGCTCTTAAGCCAGATATTGTAGCAACACCCGCCGCCGCCTCCGCAGCTGTTCGAAATGCATCTGCCAGCAGCGCCTTGCTTCCTGACAACCAACCTACCGCGCCTTTGAATAGTGCCAGCAGCATGTTCCCCCATAAGCCAGTCAAACTTGCGGACTCAGCCTTTGCATATCGCTGTGTGGTTGACATTTTTACCTCCTACAAGGTTTTGCGAATGCAAAACCTACTTCGTAAGCATGTGCTTCTACTTCTCAACTGATTATGCCGTTGTTTTAACGACAGCTTTTGGCTTTTGTTTTCCTTTAAGAAGCAGCCAGAGCGGGCTCGCAATACAAATGGATGAGTAAGCTCCGCTTGTCAGACCGATGATTTTTGCAAGGGCGAAAAGCTTGATCGACTCGCTTCCGAAAATGAACAAACATACAGCAACAACGAGTACTGCGAGTACCGTATAAATATTACGTGCCATCGTCTGCCAAATACTTGCGTTTACCATCTCAGCGAGCTGATCGCGGTTTTTAAATTGGCCGAACCGAAGATTTTCACGAATCCGGTCAAAAATAACGATCTTATCATTAATCGAATAGCCGATTGTTGTTAACACAGCCGCGATGAAGGGCAGATCCACTTCCAAACGGAAAATCGAGAATAACGCGATAACAACGAAGGCATCATATAAAATCGCAATGTTCGCCGCAACTGCAAAACGCCACTCAAAACGAATCATTACATAGATCATAATCGCGACGCTAGCAATCAATATCGCCCAAATCGTCTTAATGCCAAGCTCCTGTGCCATATCTGGTGAAACCACATTGACCTCGGCCGAAACCTGGTCACCGTATTTAGCCTTGAAGCCGTCTTGAATTTCAACGATCTTCGCTTGCGTGAGTACTTCGTCAAAACGAATGGATACCCGTTCATTGCCTGTTCCGCCTACGGTTGGCGTGATGCCATCAATCCCCGTATCCACCAGGATCTGCTTGGCCTCCTGCTGTGTTGCTTCCTTGCCTACCAATAGATCCATATTTGTACCCGCTTTGAAGTCAACCCCGAAGTTCAAGCTGAAAAAAAGCAAGGACAAGATACCCACTACAGTCAACACAATCGAGAACAGAAAGAACTTATTGCGGTTGCCTATAAAATCATAACGAATTTTTGTTTTAAAGTTCACGGATTTCTGCCTCCTTTACGCCGTAGTAGCTAGGTTTTGTGAATAGATTACTTTTGATCAGCAGCATAATTAAGAATCGTGACAAGAAGATGTTCGTCAGCATACTAACGAGGATACTGAAAATCATCGTTAGTGCAAAGCCGCGAATCGCACCATTACCAATGTAATACAATACGGCACTTGCAATGATGTTCGTAATATTCGCATCCATAATTGTGCGGAACGAGTTTTTCGAGCCTGCCTTCAAGGAGGACAGCAAGCTCTTGCCACTGCGAATTTCCTCTTTGATCCGCTCATACATAATGATATTGGCATCGACAGCCATCCCGATCCCGAGCACAAAGGCCGCTATACCAGGAAGGGTGAGAGTCGCATTCATTAAATTGAAAACTACGATCAAAAGCCACGTATAAGTAATGACCGTAATACCCGCAACAATTCCGGGAATACGGAACAAAATAACAAGGAATACCAAAATGATAACTGTTCCGATAATACCTGCTTCAACGGTGTCTTTCAAGGACGCAAGACCAAGCTTCGCGCCTACGCTTTGCGTATATTTTTCAGTAAGCTTCAGTGGAAGAGCGCCGAGATTGATCATATTGGCTAGATCTTTAGCTTCATCTGCTGTGTAATTACCAGAGATTTGTGCTGATCCGCCCGTAATTGGGAAGTTGACGGATGGCTTGGACAGCTCTTTATCATCCAGATAAATCGCAAGGTATTGACCAGTTAGACGAGTCGTAATTTCTTCGAATTTTTTGGCATCCTTCAGCTCAATGGTAACAAACGGTTTGCTTAGGTTATCGTAGCCGATACCTGCTCCGTTTTGCTTGAAGTCACTGCCGTCAAGCTCGATTTTCCCGTCCGGCCCGCGGAACGTCAAATTGATTGGTTTTGCGAGAATGTTTCTTACTTCATCCTCATTAGCAACGCCAGCAAGGCGCAATCGAATCCGGTTAGTGCCTTCAGTCGTAATTTCCGGCTCTACAATGCCGAGTTCATCGATCCGTGATTCCAAGCTTCTTGCAGTTTCCTTCAATGATTCCGGTGTAACGGCTTCTCCGCCTTCTAGCGGCGACGCTTCGTACAATACCTCAAATCCGCCTTTTAAATCCAGGCCTAGCCTAACATCTTTTACTAGCGATGGGCTTGTCCAAGCGATAACGCCAAACATAATGACTACGATCGCAAGGAAGGCAAAAATTCTCTTCCCGAACATACGTCTAAATCCCCCTTATGATCTCAATATTCCTATTATACAGATGCGGCAAAATCGAGTCAAAAAAAAACAATAAAAAAGAACCCACTGGTTAGAACTGGGTTCCTTTATATGCACTAATGGTCATGAAATTCATAAATTTCATAACCTTAAGCGATAAAATGTCATTCACTAATGCGTGGAGCTCGGGCTGGCCTGTTTTGTTGTATTTCTCGCTTACGCATTCCCACACCTCTTGCCCCGTTACATGCTCATAGCCAATGAGATGAAATTCCTCTGCCTTGCTGTTGCAAAGCTCTTCAATCACCCGGACTAACTCTTCGTCTGCCATACGGCGCCTCCTACAAGCATATGCCCTCATACGTTTTTGACGTTAAGGTAATCTTTCGCCCATTTGTATTTTGTAAGTATTCGCTACGTTATCCGCATATTCCTGCCGGCTTATCCCTTATTCCTAAAATGACTGACATGGAACCGGACATGCTGCGCATAAACATGTTAATACAAGCCTGTCTACTAGCTTCGTCCTTCTATCGGGACAGGAGCATATTCGTAATTATATGAAAGAGAAGAGGGTATTTTATTATGACGAAGGAAACGAAGCAAACCTTTATAAAGGGCGCTATGATTCTGCTTGCCGCTGGTATAATCAACAGGCTGCTCGGCTTCGTGCCGCGGATCGCTCTTCCGCGCATTATTGGCGCCGAAGGCGTTGGCATCTACCAACTTAGTTATCCATTTCTTACGGTTATGCTGACGATCATTACAGGAGGCATCCCCCTTGCGGTCGCAAAATGGATTGCGGAGGCCGATTCCGAAGGTGATTCCGCACGCGTCAAGTACATTTTCCGAACAGCCATGGGACTTGTCGCCGTACTCGGTGTCCTAATGACAGCCGTTATGCTGCTCGGCGCAAAATGGATCACTTCCCACATTCTGCCAGATGCGCGCGTATACCAGACTTTTTTGGTCATGACGCCGATGCTGATGATCATAGGAATATCCTCCGTCTACCGGGGTTACTTTCAAGGGAAACAGAATATGATTCCTACTGCAGTGTCCCAAATTGTAGAGACCGTATTGCGTATCATTGCTTCTCTTTCTTTTGCTTATCTATTCCTTCCATACGGATTGGAATGGGCAGCTGCTGGTGCGATGCTGGGTGCCGTCGTTGGGGAAATTGGCGGTTTTGCCGTGTTGATTTGGAAGTATTACCGTGATAAATATTTGAACAAAAAAGATTCTTCAATTACACCAGACCAGGATTCATCCAAGAATTTTCCAGTGCTGCGAAAGCTGCTTACCTTATCTATACCAGTCACTGGCAGCCGAATGATTGGTTCCTTCTCTTATTTGCTCGAATCGATTCTTACCGCTAGAAGCCTCGCAGCTGCTGGTATCGCCACTGGAATTGCAACAGCACAATATGGCGCATTACAGGGGATGATTGTACCGCTGCTGCTGCTTCCAACCGCTCTCACCTATTCGCTTGCCGTATCGCTTGTTCCATCCCTATCGGAAGCCGCAGCACGAGGCGATCATTCCTTAATTCATAAGCGGCTGCATCAATCCATGAGACTTGCCTTAGTCTCAGGGGCACCTTTTGTTGTAGTCATGTCCTTATTCGCTGAGCCCATCTGTCGACTCCTGTATGCCCATGCTGAGATCGCACCTATGCTGCAACTCATTGCTCCAGTAGGCATCTTTATATATTTGCAAGCACCGCTTCAAGCTGCCCTGCAAGCTCTGAATAAACCAGGCACCGCACTTATTAATACGCTTATTGGTGCAATCGTGAAGCTTTTTCTGATCGTAAAGCTCGCTTCCGATCCTGATTTTGGCATTTATGGCGCTTTGATTGCCATCAATGTGAATATTGTGCTTGTTACTGTACTGCATGGCATTAGCGTTCTTCGTTTCATCGGCTTTCACATGAAGTTTGCTGATTTCATTAAAGTAGGCACGGCCATGGTCATCATGGGAGCTGCTGCCCAATTTACAATGAATCAGAATCCGCTGCCAGCCGAGTGGATCAATCTTATCGTGGCTTCTGCCGCCAGCACTCTCGTTTATTTAATGCTCATGGTTGTTATGAAAATTATTGATCGCCATGACTTGGAACGCATTCCCTTATTCGGAGGCTGGTTTAAATAGTCACAGAAGCAAACAATACAAAACCACGAAAAGAAAGGCAACGCCCTTTCTTTATCGTGGTTTTTTTTCAATCATATCTACAAACAATTTGCCTTTATGATCAATAGTACAGAAGAACACGTCTTTAAAATCCGTAACTCCTTTTTCCTGTAGCACATTTTTAAGCCAAAATCTCGTTTTCTCCAGCTTCTCCAGATTTCCATCCTGCACCTTGCCATCCATGATTAACGGAATAGGCAAGATTTCAAAACGGTATTTAGAAGGAATTATTTTCGTTTGATTGTATGCTTTCAAGTGGCCATTTTCACTTGCACTATTTTTGCCCTGCTCTTCACCCTCTTGATCATCCGCAGCAGAATTTTCTTTCGGAATGACAGAAAGCTTTCCACTTGTCTCCAAAATAGCAAATTCCACATCCGATACAGCACTAATTTTATTTTCTCTTAGCTGCAGCATTAAATCATCCAAATTGTAGCGCTGCTTGCGCATTACATCACTGTTTAACTTTCCTTTGTCGATGATAACGCTGGGCTTGCCATCAAACAGTAATCTCAGCCTTCTGCTCTTCATTGTCATATAGGCACTGCCCACCTGGATAAGCAATAGGATGACCATTGGCATAATGCCGCTCCACATGGATCGCTCCATATCTTCAATGACAATAACCGCAATTTCCGCAATCATGACCGAAATCACTAAATCGAATACGGATAACTTCCCGATCTCGCGTTTTCCCATAAAGCGCATGATCAGAAACACAACGAAATAAATGATCACTGTCCGGATTAACAGGCTCCAAAATTCCAAAGGAAACCGCCTCCTCGACTTTTCATACGAGCTGAAGTCAGTCTCGTTTGTCCGTACAGCTATTCTGACCTACGTGCAATCACATCATACTTAACCGCATTACACGAATATATGGCAATCCCGCAAGACTGTACACGATTAAAGAAATGTGTATCAATAATTGTACTATTCCGGCAAGCTTGACCATATGGATAAGTAATACGTACCTTTTGTTGGGGGGAATTTGATGAGTTCCGTGAAACAAGCTCCTAAACCGCCTTTAATCGCTTCACCTTTACTTGCAGGCGTTCTTTTCTCAATCATTTGGTTAGCAATTGGCGCCTTGCTTCTCTCCCTGCTTTTGCACTTTACTAACATGAAGGAAAGCAGCTTAGCTACCAATGCCCTTTTAATTCATGGTTTTGCGTCGCTGGCGGGTGGCTTTACAACTGGCCGCCGTTCGGAGAGCAAAGGCTGGTACAATGGCGCTATCCTTGGACTATTGTATGGGGCAGCCGTCATTTTGATCAGTTTTCTGGCATCGAATGCCCCGATCTCGCTTCACAGCGCTGTCGTTCTTGGCGCCGCTCTTCTCACAGGCGCCTTCGGTGGCATGATTGGCGTCAATATGAAAAAATAACAGCAGGGACAAGCAAAAACGCCTTCGGCGTCCTTTAAACGCTGAAGTAGCTTTGACGGTGAAATATAAGCCCTTTATAAGCTAACAAACTTATAAATTCTTATATTTTAACAAAAAAACACAAAGAAAGCGGCTGACATGTTAACATGTCAGCCGCTTTCTTTGAAATTATTTCTCTAAATCAACCGCCGCTGGTGCGGAGTTGATAATTGTATTGATTGCGCTGCGCTCGAATGTCATTTTAGTTGTGTCGTTGACACGAAGAACAACCGTATCGTCACTCAGCTCAACGACCGTACCATGCAATCCACCAATGGTTGAAATTTTGTCGCCTTTTTTCAACTGACCAAGCATGGAAGTACGCTGCTTTTGTTTCTTTTGCTGCGGACGAATAAGCAAGAAATAAAACACCGCGAACATAAGCACAAAAGGCCAAATCATCTGTAGGATATTTGTTGATCCTGCTTCACCTGCTGCTTGCAACATCGAAATCCCTCCTTTCAAAACCCTTTCTCATTATCGAACAGGCCGTAGCTCGTGAAGAAGGAATCCCGGAAATCCAATAGCCGGTCCTCCATGATCGCTTGCCGAACGTCCCGCATGAGTTGTAGCAAGAAATGCAAATTATGATACGTCGTTAATCGCATGCCAAAGATTTCATCCGCTTTAATTAAATGCCGAATATACGCTCTTGAGTAGTTCGTGCATGTATAGCAGGAGCACTCTGGATCCAAAGGACCAAAATCTTCGGCGTATTTTGCGTTACGGATAACTAATCGGCCCTGGCTTGTCATCGTTGTCCCATTTCTGGCAATACGAGTTGGGAGAACGCAATCGAACATATCGATGCCGCGGATAGCGCCTTCAATCAAGGCATCCGGGGAACCAACTCCCATCAAATATCTTGGTTTATTGGCTGGCAAAATGGGTACGGTATAATCAAGCACATCATACATCAGATGTTTAGGCTCGCCTACACTCAGTCCACCAATAGCATACCCCGGGAAATCCATGGAAGTCAAATCATTTGCACTTTGAATACGCAAATCTTTGTACATCCCGCCTTGAACAATCGCGAATAGTCCTTGGTCATGCGGTCTTGCATGCGCCTTTAGGCAGCGTTCTGCCCAACGAGTAGTTCTCTCCAGCGACTTTTTGACGTATTCATGCTCCGCCGGGAACGGGGGACATTCATCAAAAGCCATCATAATATCGGATCCGAGAGCATTTTGAATTTCCATTGCTACTTCGGGAGATAGAAATTTCTTGTCGCCGTTTAGATGAGAACGGAAATGTACGCCTTCTTCCGTAATTTTACGCATTTCGCTCAAGCTAAAAACCTGAAAGCCTCCGCTGTCTGTCAAGATCGGACGATCCCAGTTCATAAACTTATGAAGCCCGCCGGCATTTCTTACGATTTCATGCCCGGGACGAAGAAATAAATGGTACGTATTGCTCAAAATAATGTGAGCATCCATCGTTTTCAGCTCTTCTGGGCTCATTGTTTTGACCGTAGCCTGCGTGCCTACCGGCATAAACGTTGGCGTTTCAATAATGCCATGGGGAGTATGGACTCTCCCTAGACGTGCTCCTGATTGCTTGCATTGTTTGATTAATTCATATTTTACAGCCACAATTCACGCTTCCTATTCCTAATTAGTAAATAAACATCGCGTCGCCAAAACTGAAAAAACGATACTCCTCGGCAACCGCTTCCTCATAAGCCCGCATAACGGCATCACGTCCAGCAAGTGCGCTTACCAGCATAACGAGCGTTGATTTGGGCAAATGAAAATTCGTGAGAAGTGCATTTACCAGCTTAAATTCGTATCCTGGAAAAATAAAAATCGATGTCCAGCCGCTGCAAGCTTCAATAGGACCACCGTCAAATCGGTTTGCTACCGTCTCTAGCGTTCTGGAAGAAGTCGTGCCTACTGCAATAATACGTGCGCCGATGTTTTTGGCTTCATTTATTATTGCTGCATTTTGCTCATTCAGTTCATAATACTCCGCATGCATCTCATGATCCTCAACCAGCTCAACAGACATCGGACGGAAAGTTCCTAGCCCCACATGCAAGGTAACATAGGCCAGCTTGACTCCCTTTGCCTGAAGCTTCTCCAGAAATGCGTCCGTAAAGTGAAGACCCGCAGTCGGTGCAGCCGCAGAACCGGCATGCTTCGAATAAACCGTTTGATATCTTTCACGCTCTTCCAGCCTTTCCTTAATATAAGGAGGCAGAGGCATTTCCCCTAATCGATCCAACAGCTCTTGAAAGATTCCATCATAAGCAAAACGAATCGTACGTCCGCCCATTTCGCCTTCCTGCTCAATGACGGCGCGCAGCAGCGGATTGCCCTCGCCATCGTCACCGAAAGAAAGCTCCGTACCTACCTTCAATCGTTTAGCCGGCTTACCAAGCGCTTCCCAGCGATCGCCCTCAAGCTGCTTTAGAAGCAGCAGCTCGATTTTGGCGCCAGTATCGCTCTTCATTCCTGTTAAACGGGCTGGAATCACTCTCGTATCATTTAAAACAAGCACGTCTCCAGATTGCAAATATTGCTCCAGATCCGTGAATTTCTCGTGTGCGATTTCTCCGGATTGCTTATTTAAAGTCAACAGCCGGGAAGCCGTTCTGTCCAACAGCGGCGTTTGTGCAATCAACCGTTCCGGCAATTCAAAATCAAACCATTCTACATTCATCTCGTATAATCATTCCTTAGCGATGGTTACATCTTTGTAGTAGTATTTCAAAATATATTGATAGTCATACCCCTGCTGGGCAAGGCTTAAAGCTCCGTACTGCGATAAACCAACGCCATGGCCGTTGCCTGAACCGACGAAACGGAAAGATGGCTCTTTTGTGGCTGCTCGCAAATGCTGACTGCCGTCTTGGATAAACAAATTTGCATTCGTTGCCTCGGATACTTTTCCTCCAGCGCTGATCGTGTAAATGGCGGCAGCATCCTGCGGTTTCGTCCGCGATGCCGCACCTGCTCCAAGAATCACAACCTTAGCTGTCTCCTCAATTTGGAACAAGGTACTTGGAAGTGAGGTTTGTACGCCGAGTGTAGCACGGAATGAATCCGGGTAGCTAACTGAAACTTTCTGCCCGTTGGCCAATATTTCAGTCGCGCGTCCCGATGCTCCGCGCTGGCTGACTTCCAATGTCTTCAGAGGACCTGCAATCGCTGTCTTGGCTTTCGAATTAATTGTAGTCTGCATTTCTTGTGCTGTATAAGGGCCTCTCACCCAATTCATCGCATTAGACTCAATCGTTTTCTCCAGTACAACGACCTGCGTTCCGCTATCCACCTGAGCGATGACCGGTACAGCATCTTGAATAAGCGGGTGCTTGCGTACCTTTGAAGCATTCGTGTTTACTTGCATAATCGAGCTTCCTGCTGCCGTTTTTTGTGCAGTCTCATCTAATAAATCCTCACGGATATAACCGATGGCCCCGCTTGGCAGCACGACGCGATACCAGCTTAATAAACCGGCTTCTGAAGAAGTATCCGGGCTTTTTACAGGTTGCAGATATGGAATTGAATTCCCCCAGATCTCTTTCGCGTCTGCCGTTACTCCTCCACCATTTGCCGCGAATAGCGCCTCGATCACTTTGCCGCCATACATCGCTACTTCACCAGCCGTATCATTTACTGCGGCAATCGTTGATGGACGTTCAGAGGTGACTCCGTAATAAGCTTGACTTAAAGTCGTATCTACAACATGCGCGATTTGAAAGCCAAAGCCTTTATTTAAGGCATAGGAACGTGCCGCGACAGCTTGGGCTTTTAATGCCTCAGCCGGCCATGTGGGATACATCTCTATTCCTACAACAGAATACAAATATTGTTCGAATGGCAGCTCGTTGATTACCGCCATCTGCCCATTCAATAGGCTTAGCTCAAACAATCCGCGATAGGTGCGGCTGCTTCTTTCCGTCAGCTTTATAGGTGCTGCGCCTGCGGGAGAGATCGCTACTTTCGTGTCGCTCCCTGCAAACATATAAAGCTCCATGCTGCTTTCCGTTTTGGCGCTGACCGAGTGGTCATTTCGCAATAATAAATATGATGATTTCGAATCAGCGCCACTTAATGCGCTGCCGCCTGCTGCTTTGGCAGCTGCTGTTTTAACAATTTGCAGTTCAGCATCTGTTATAGCAGCACCTACCATAACCGAATAGCTAGCCGACCCGCTGGCTGATGAACGAACAGCTACATATGCGTCTAGGCCAACAGCCCCAAAGTCATTGGCAGCCGTTTGTGCAGCCTCTTTGCTGGCTAACGCTCCCGTTTCCAAATGCAACGGCCCTTGAAGTACCCCTTTATAACTGCCGCTTAGCTTGATCAGCTCGCTGTCGCCATTCCATTTGGTTTGGGCAGTTGCAGCTGTAGCTGCTGTACTATACGTGCCTTCTATGACCTGATAGGAGATGGCTCCATTTTTGGACAATGAGGTCAAATATGGTGTTCCTTTCAGCGTTTGAAGCCTCTTGAAAACAGCCAACGCTGAACCGAAATTGGTTGACTCAAACACCTTAACCTTGTAGCTGTCTAGCGCAAACCGGACCGAGGCAGCGCCTTCTATATTAAACCAAGCACTCACGCCTCCCGGCTGTCTCTCGCCAATGCTCAAACCATCCGTAGAAGAGAATGTAGCTGCTGCAGTCGTCTCCGTATATTTCCCAGGCAATTGCATAAATAAGGCGACGCGAATATTGTCCAACTGTGGTACTGCTGCTTGTGACGGAGAGCCTGTCCAAGCGGAAGCCAGCACCACAATGGCTACTGCCGTAACTATGTATCGCTTAATCGATCCCTTAATTCCCATGTTTGTTGTTCTCCCCTCTGCGTTGTGGCAGCTCGCAGCCATTCACCGAGCAGCTTTGCTCCGTCTTGCTAAACCACTCATATCTCCGGTTTGCAACATAACGGTACATCCGGTCGGCGATCTTTCTCATGCCTGGTATCCGGTAAAAGAAAGCTAGCCGGCGCAAACCCTTCACGGTTCTCAAAACGCGAACTACGCCATCCGCGCCAGCAAAGAGCTGTCCGCTTTCGTCAGCGACATGCATTTTCTCGTACAGCTCCGCATACTTCAGTTGGCCGATATTTGGAATAAGCTGCTGCCCTTCGCCTTCAGCCTCCAACTGCTGAATCGGCACAAATTGCAAATCTGCATTGGATCTCAGCTCTTTCAGCCTAGCTACGGAAGCCAGACAAAGATTGCAATATCCGTCATAAATCACATAGAGCCGCTCGGCTCCGCTTTGCTTTGTGTCGTTCATAGAGGCTACCTCCCCGGAATCGGAAACCCTAAATGCCGATAGGCATTATCCGTTGCCATACGACCGCGAGGCGTCCTTTGCAAAAATCCTATTTGCATTAAATATGGCTCATACACATCTTCGATAGTCTGACTTTCTTCCCCTATCGTTGCTGCAATCGTATCAAGACCGACCGGTCGGCCTGCAAAGGTCGTCATCATCGCTTGCAGCATTTTGAAATCGATATGATCAAGGCCCATAGGATCAACTTGAAGCAGTTCGAGTGCGGAACGAGCGATATCATGCGTAATGACGCCATCGCCGCGAACCTGAGCGAAATCACGTACTCGCTTTAGCAATCGATTGGCGATCCTCGGGGTCCCGCGCGAGCGCATCGCAATCTCCGAAGCCGCTTCTCCTACGATGCCAACGTCTAATATTTCCGCTGTACGCGCCACGATAAACGCCAGCTCATCCACCGTATAAAATTCCAAACGGCTGACAACGCCGAAGCGGTCTCTAAGCGGTGCCGATAAAAGTCCAGCCCGCGTTGTCGCTCCAATCAAGGTGAATGGCGGCAAATCCAGCCGCACCGAACGAGCACTTGGACCTTTGCCGATCATAATGTCGAGCGCGAAATCTTCCATTGCCGGATATAGAACTTCTTCAACCGTACGATGCAGGCGATGAATTTCATCGATAAAGAGCACATCGCCCTCCTGCAAATTCGTAAGCAGCGCTGCCAAATCGCCGGGCCGTTCAATCGCTGGCCCGGATGTCGTACGAAGATGGACTCCGAGCTCATTGGCAATAATGTTCGACAACGTTGTTTTTCCAAGTCCAGGAGGCCCATACAGCAAAACATGATCAAGCGCTTCTTTCCTTAGCTTTGCCGCTTCAATATAAATTTTCAAGTTTTCCTTGGCCTGCGTTTGCCCAATGTATTCGGCCAGATAGCGGGGACGCAAGCTTAGCTCCACCGTCTGGTCATCCATCATCAGGTTGGCGGAAATGATTCTATCGTCCATTAGCGTTCATCTCCCTCCGTTAGCCTTTAAACAGCTGCTGCAGCGCCCTCTTCATCAAAGAATCTACCGTTTCCTCAGCCGTTACACTATGCTGTAATCCATTCCACGCTTTGTCCAGTTCCGGAGCGGTGTAGCCAAGAGCAGCAAGGCCTTCCCTTGCTTCCTGCCACGCCGTTCCTGCCCCTTGCCCCGAGTTTCGGCTCGACGTAAGATCCAAAGCCACGCCTGCTGCCGTAAGCAGTCCGCCGTCGAGTCCAGCGCCAATCAGCTTGTCCTTCAAATCCAAGATCATACGCTGTGCCGTCTTCTTCCCAATCCCTGGTAGCTTTGTGAGAAAGGCGATATTCTCCTGTTGGATCGCTGCAATGACTGCGTCCGGGCGACCTCCAGATAAGATGCCTAAGGCAACTCTTGGTCCGATGCCAGATACCTCCAGCAGCTTGCGGAACAACGTTTGTTCCTCTCTCGACTCGAAACCGAACAATAAAATAGCGTCCTCACGGACGTTATGGTGAATATATACGGTGACAGGCTCTTCTTTCTTAGCAAAAGCGTAGGGGTTTGCCGTAAATATGCGATAGCCTGTATCTCTTACATCCAAAACAATATATTCGGATTCCAAATGGACAACTGTGCCTCTTAAAAAATCGATCACGAACGCTTCACCTCATTGATTTTCTGGTTCAGTACGACGGAATGTGCATGACAAATCGCGACTGCGAGCGCATCGGCGACATCATCCGGCTTAGGCACAGCCGACAGTTTCAGAAACATTTTCACCATTTCCTGTACTTGCTTCTTCTCCGCTTTGCCATAGCCGACAACCGCCTGTTTCACTTGCAGCGGCGTATATTCTCCGATGGGCAGTCCGCGCTGCGTCGCAGCTAATATAATAGCGCCTCTAGCCTGTGCCACATCAAACGCTGTCGTTACATTCCGGTTAAAAAACAGCTTCTCTATACCGACCGTATCCGGTTTGTATTTATCCATTAAAGCACCCGCAGACTCATACACCTGCAGCAGCCGCTGCTCAGGCGCTGTGTGCGCTTCCGTCTGAATTGCTCCATACTGCACGGGGGTAAGCTTGTGGCCAATCTTATCTATAAATCCAAATCCAACGATTGCATAACCAGGGTCAATTCCAAGAACGCGCAAACGGACATCTCCTCAAAAGAAGTTTCATAGAAAAAAAGGTTTATACCGCATGAACGTAAAGTTGCTTTATCCATTATAGCAAAACTTGGCGTGAATGAGAACGCGCGTTTGATATTTCAGTCATTGGACACAAATAAAGAGACCGCAAGTAGCAATACGGCCTCTTTACTTAATCATCTAATTTTTCATTACTTGATGCTAACCAGAAGCGCCCTAGTACGTCGGCTTCATTACCCTTTGATTTGGCTGGGCGGCATAGTCGCTAAAGGTTGACAGCACGCTGTTATACTCATCGATATCGCTAATGCGTATTCCCTTGGAAAGCTCATCCAGCTTGTTCTGCGGCAAACTGCTCTCCATGTAGTGGATATCTAGCTGAAAAAAGGTGCGTACCACCTTCTCTTTTTTGGGAACCCCGTCAAACAGAGCAAGATTGCCTTTCTTGTCCACGCTCATGTAAGCATTTGCTTTGCAATGCTCAGACAAATCTTCAATGTGCAGCTCAACATTTACGGTACCCTGTTGTTCATTCAGTTCGGCTTTCCAATTCGAATAGCCATGCAATAGCTGCAGCACCTGCTTATTCATCATTCGGCCAAGCGGCTTGGATTCTTCTCCGCAAAGATAGACGCGCCTGAGCTGGACGGTGAGAGGCTGCTGTTGCTGCTCCAAAGCTTTAATAACGCTGCTTTGCTGCTCATCAAGCGCCGGCGCCGCCAGTACATGCCCGGCATTTATAGCAGCAAGCCCGCCAAGCAGCAGGCTAAACCATATGGTGCCAAGCGACCACGTAGGGCGTCGATTTCTTCGAAGCCGTTTCTTTAAATTTTTCCAAAGGCTGAATACCATCATGGGGATGACCCCTTCATTATATTTTTTGATAGTATGCGCCAGTGTTACATAAATATTCAAATTGATTGCTTTTTATAATAGTTTGTTTGCTGACTTCTGTAATAAGTATCGGCGTATTGATGCTGCAATTCTGACTGAACCGTGATTGTAAGGCAGAGATATAAGATTGCTCTATTGTGAAAAACATAGTAAATCTTATCTTTGAAAAAAAGCAGCCCCAAGTGCCGCAAGCGACTTTTGGGACTGCTTTATTGCTTATTCTAACGATTTAACCACGGCTGATTGCCACGATTTTTGTTAGGGCGATTAGTTATAGTGCGGATAACAGCTTTTTTGGTAGTTTTGCGCTTTACGGCTGTTTTCGTCGCAATTGGCGTTTCCGCCTCTATTTCGGAAAGCTTTGCTGAGGCAGGATCTGAACGGTTGCCTTTACATCCGCAATCCGATTGATCTTGATTAGAAACGCCTGCGGTTTGCGGCCAGCTTGGATATGGTGAATATGGCATTTGCGCTCCATATCCGTAACCATATCCGCTATGAGGCTGCATGCCAGCCGGTGAGACCGCTCCATGACCATAACCGTACCCAAAACTTGGCTGCATACTTTCCGGGGAAACCCATCCTTGATTCGGTTGTTCTGCTAAAGGCGACACCCATCCCTGATTCGGCTGCGTTGCAAGCGGCGATACCCAGCCTTGATTTGGCTGCGTTGTAAGCGGCGATACCATTCCTTGGTTTGGCTGCGTCGCAAGCGGCGATACCATTCCTTGGTTTGGCTGCGTCGCAAGCGGCGATACCCAGCCTTGGTTCGGCTGCGTCGCAAGCGGCGATACCATTCCTTGGTTTGGCGCCGTCGCAAGCGGCGATACCATTCCTTGGTTTGGCGCCGTCGCAAGCGGCGATACCATTCCTTGGTTTGGCTGCGTCGCAAGCGGCGATACCATTCCTTGGTTTGGCTGCGTCGCAAGCGGCGATACCCAGCCTTGATTTGGCAGTGTAGAAGCGCCTGCCACCATTTGGCTGTTTTCTTGCGCTCCTTCTACCATTGGATGACCATAGCCCCAGCCGGAGCCAGCGCCAAGCGTCATATTAGGGGAAGGATAGCTGCCCACAAAAACCGTGCCCGGTGGACATTCAAATGGTGCATCATGGCTGTCACCTAGCGGGCTTACGGTATTGCCAAAAGGTACAGGCTGCTGCCAGTTTCCGTAGCCATAGCCATGTCCGGTTTGCGCTGGGCTAACTTGCTGGTGGCCATAGCCGTGCCCCGTTTGTGCCGGGCTTACCTGTGGCTGACCATACCCATAACCCATTTGCGCGGGACTTACTTGGTTGTGCCCATAGCCATAGCCCATTTGTGCCGGGCTCACCTGTGGCTGGCTGTAGCCGTAGCCGCTGTGTATAGGCTGTTGTGTGAACGGCGATACCGACTCAGGAGCCTTTGGCAAATCATACAAGGATAGCGCTTCTGTTGCTGGCACGCCATATTGTTTGAATAAATCGACATTAGGCTTATATTCGGAATGAATGGGTTTAAGCTTCTTCTCTACAGGCTTCTCGATCGGCAATGCTTTTTTCGCAGGCTCAACAGCTGCTGCTTTGGGAGCCGGAAGCGGCGCAGGCGTGACCGGTTTTACAATCGGAGCAGTCGGTTTCTTCTCTTGTACAGGCGCGACAGGTGCTATAGGGGCTGTTGGCGTCTTGCCCTCGATAGGTGCCGTCGGCGTTTTGCCTGCAATTGGCGCAGTAGACGTTTTGCCTGAATTCGGAGCGGTAGAAAGCTTGCCGACCCAACCCTGAACTCCCTGCATGATCGAAGAAGGATGCAGGGCGTGGTTGCCGCCTTGACCTGTTCCAAGCGCCGTGCCTTGCATGCCTGGCACCTCTTGCATCGTTTGACCCGCTTTAGGTATGTTTACTACTTCGCCCGTCAGCAGCACATTCGGATTTTTGAGCTGCGGGTTTGCTTTGATCATATCCGCAAGCGGAACGCCCCACGCTTTCGACAGCTTCCACAGCGTATCCCCTTGCTTTACGACATGCTGATGCATGATGTCCATTCCTCCACCCGCGCCTCCTGCATGGCTTGAAGGAATTTTCAGTTTCTGGCCTACTTCAATGACGTCCGGATTCGTGATGCCCGGATTCAGCTTTAAAATCTCTTCCAGCGAAACGTTATACTTTTGTCCGATGGAGTATAAGGATTCGCCATTTTTTACAATATGGATTTTCACTCGCCGTTAACCTCCTGTCACGTTCTAAATAACATGGCACTGCTAATGCCTATTATCAATCCTTACATCCTATGCAGAATATGGGCAGGTGTCTCCACTTTCACAAAAAAAATAGTAAAAAAGCCGGACTCACCCTAAAGGTGAACCCGACTTCTCTTCAAGCAATTGTATATTTCACGTTATTTTTTGAATTCGGTAAAGCTAGGATAGCTTCCTAGTATGCGAACCTGACAGCCAATCGCCTCGATTTCCTGAAGGGCTGACGGCAGCAGCACCGTATCCAGCGCCATATCGATGTCGATGAAAAAATAGTAGTTGCCGAGCTTCTTCTTCGTCGGTCGCGACTCAATGCGGGATAGGTTAATCTTCCTCCAAGCAAATGCCGCAAGCACCTGATGAAGGGCTCCTGGATAATCCTCAGGCAGCGTTATTAATATGCTCGTCTTTATCTTGTCGGATTGGCGTGCCTTATACGGCTCTGAGCCAACTAGCAGAAATCGGGTGTAATTGTTATCGTGGTCGGTAATTTCACTTGCAATAACGTCCAGCTTTTCGTTGGCGGCGGCAGTCATCGTCCCGATTGCTGCCCAGCCGGCGTTTGGGTTGTTTTGAACAATCCGAACGCCCTCGGCCGTACTGCTTACATGCTCCGTAACGGCGTGCGGCAAATGCGTGCGCAAAAACTGCAAGCACTGCGCAATCGCCACCGGATGGCTGATGACTTTAGTGATTCGTGAATAATCAATTGCTCCCGTATCATCCGTCAGCTCCGATTGGCGTCCAATCAAATTTTGAATTGAAGGGTACACCCATTCTGCTTGTATAGGGATGTCGACTTCATGCACGAGCCAATCCATATGCAAACTAACCGAGCCTTCAATCGTGTTTTCAATCGGAATGATGCTATAATCGCTGATTCCATTCACGGTTGACAAGAACACATCCGAAATCAGCCGATGATGTTTATAATTGATTTCTTCTTTGCGAAAAAAATGCCTTGCCGCCTCGTCCGAAACAGAGCCGGCTGGCAGTACTGCTATCGTCTTCATACCTTAACCTCTCCTCTAATTCGATCCGGAAGCGAAATTGCTGGCTGGCTGGAAATGTCCTCAACTATAATTTGCGGACCGCTGCTGCATGGCGCAAGCCATAACGTCTTCGCCTCAATTCCCTCTTGTTTCAACGTATCAAGCAGAAACTGCTCCAAACCGCTTCCTGCTCGTTTAGTATCGGCTGCAGCAGACTCTTCAACAAACGCGATCAGCGTCGGCCCTGCACCGCTTAGCGCTACGCCGAGCGCGCCATGATCAACCGCTTGCTCCAAAATCGCAGTCATGCCCGGAATGAGCGCTGCACGGTAAGGCTGGTGCAGCCTGTCCTTCATCGCATGACGGATGATGCCAAGCTCGCCGCTAGCTAGCGCAGCCACGAGCAAAGAGCTGCGGCCGACGTTGAATACGGCGTCTGCCATGCTAATTTGCGACGGCAGCGCGTGGCGCGCCTTCTCCGTCGACAGCTGAAATGCCGGGATCGCAACCAGCGTCTTCAGCCTCTCATGAGGCTCAATTCGCACGTAATCCGCACGCTCCCCGTCCCAGGCAGAAACAACAATGCCGCCGAACAGCGATGCGCCTACATTATCAGGATGCCCCTCCAGCGCCGTTGCCATTTGAAACAGCTTATCATCGGATAACGGGCTGCCGATCAGCGCGTTGGCAGCTACCAGAGCGCCTACAATCGCTGATGCGCTGCTGCCGAGTCCACGCGTCAGCGGAATATCGCTATGCATGGAAATCGACAACTCAGGAATTTCCACGCCCGCCTCTTTGAAGACGAGCTGAGCCACTTTATAAATCAGATTCGACTTGTCTTTCGGCAAGCCTTTCATTTGATCGCCATAAAATTGAAACTGTGTCTGCTCAGCCACGCTGAGCTCAATCCAGGCGTATAAGGAGAGTGCCATGCCCAGCGTATCGAAGCCTGGACCTAAGTTTGCCGTGCTTGCGGGAATCTTTACAACTACTCTGCGATTATTCATGGGCTTACCCTTCTACGCGGTAGACGCTTTTCACTTTGTGAACGACTTCCAGCGATTCAAACGTTGCAAGCACCTTCTGAATAGCCGCTTTGTTTGCATCATGCGTGATGACGATAATCTCTGCTTCAGGATTCGAAGGCGTCGGCTGCTGCAGCACGGATTCCAAGCTTACTTCGAAGTCCGCGAAAACTTGCGTGATGCGAGCGAGAACGCCGGCGCGGTCAGCTACTTTCAGCAGCAAGAAATATTTAGAAGAGATTTGCTCATCGGTTTTCAGCTTCTTCTCTTTGTAAGCCAAGCTGCCTTGCATGCCGTTTACGCCAAGCTTCAGGTTCTTCACAACGGCTACCAGATCGGATACGATCGACGTTGCCGTTGGCAGCTCGCCTGCGCCTGCGCCATAGAACATCGTCTCGCCTACCGCCTCGCCGTATACATAAACCGCATTGAATACGCCGTTGACCGATGCGATCGGGTGGGATTGCTTGACCATTGTTGGCTGTACGCTGATGCTGATCAAGTCATCCTGGCGCTCTGCGATGCCGAGCAGCTTCACTTCGTAGCCGAGTCGCTTCGCATACAAGATATCTTCTTTCGTTACGGAAGAGATGCCTTGCACGGATACATCCTCAAGCGCAACGTTGGCGCGGAAGCCGATGGTGGCAAGAATCGTCATTTTACGTGCCGCGTCAAGTCCCTCGACATCCGATGTCGGATCAGACTCCGCATAACCAAGCTCCTGTGCTTCTTTCAGCACATCTAGGTAAGAAGCGCCTTCTTGGCTCATTTTTGTCAAAATAAAGTTTGTTGTCCCGTTCACGATACCCATGATTTTGTTGATCCGATCGGAAGAGAACCCCTCTACCAGCGTACGGATAATCGGAATTCCGCCCGCGACGCTAGCTTCATAAAGAACGTCACAGCGATTCTCTTGCGCTTTGGCCAAAATTTCCGGTCCGTGCAGCGCCATCAAATCCTTATTGGCTGTCACGACGTGCTTACCAAGAGACAAAGCTTCCAAAATGTATTCCTTCGTCAGGCCAATGCCGCCCATCACCTCAACGATAACATCGATATCGGGATGACGGATAATATCCCAAGGGTCCTCTGTCAGCTTATCCGGATCGATAGCGATATTCCGTGCTTTCGCCTTATTTTGAACGAGTACCTTTTCAATAACGATCGGCGAGCCGACTTGGCTTGCCAAATCCTCCTGATGCCCTTCGACAATGCGGACGACACCTGTTCCAACTGTACCAAGACCCAACAAACCTACTTTAACTGGCTTCATATATACCCTCCATTATTTGCTTTATTATCCTTGCCCGATGACCGAGGCCTTGCGTACGCCAGGTTGGCTGCGGAGCAATTCGACCAGCGATGACAGTTCTCCGGAAAGCTGCGAAATATCGACGGAGATGACGACGTTGGCGAAGCCCTGCAGCGGGATGCTTTGATTCATCGTCAGCACATTCCCCTCAACACTGGCAACCATGCTGATGACATTGGAGAGTACGCCTGAACGATGCTCCAAATCCATGGAAATCGTCGCAATACGTTCGCGCTCCAGCTCATTCAGCGCATATACGCCATCTTTATACTTATAAAAAGCGCTTCGGCTAAGGCCCGCGCGTTCCACCGCTTCATGTACGGTAGCCGCCTCGCCTCTGCTAAGCATTTCTTTCACTTGTATCGTCTTCATGATCGCTTCCGGTAAAATGTCCTCCCGAACGACATAATAACGTTTAGTCACTATTCGTCCTCCTCAAAAAGACAATTGTTCACCTATAGTGGACATTATATCGAATATTACAGCTTGGGGCAATAGGCAAAAAAAGAAAAGACGGCTTTCGCCGTCTTCAATCGTACATATAGGCTTGTGCTTCCTAGCCATTTGGATTGTAATCGCTGCCTTCGAAAAATTCGAACGCAAAGTCGCCGATTTGAACCATGTCGCCGTCTTTGGCGCCCATTTTGCGAAGCTCCGCATCCACGCCCATTTTGCGCATCGTGCGCGCAAAGCGCATAACCGCATCGTAAGACGTCAGATTCATCCGCTTCATGTACTTATCAATGCCTTCGCTGACAATGACATACACTTCGTCTTCTTTATGAATGGCAAAGGTCGTTTCGTCGCGCTTCTCGTAGGTGTACACCTTACGTTCGGCAACGTCCTTCACGTCCTCAATTTCCACTTGCTCCGACACGGTGTCCAGAACATCAGCAGCTTTGTAAAGCAGCTCCTGCACCCCCTGCTTCGTGAGCGAAGAGATCGGCAAAATTTCATACTGGCGGTCGCCGCTTACTTCGGCAAGCTGCTGCTTGAACAGCTCCAGCTGTTCTGCGGAGTCCGGCATGTCCATTTTGTTCGCTGCAATAATTTGCGGACGATCAGCAAGCTTCTCGTTATAGAGAACCAGCTCTTCGTTAATTTTCACCCAATCTTCAAAAGGATCGCGTCCTTCCGAAGCAGACATGTCGATAACATGGATGATAACCCGTGTCCGCTCGACATGGCGCAGGAATTCATGGCCTAGTCCGACACCTTCATGCGCCCCTTCAATCAAGCCGGGTAGATCGGCCATAACGAAGCTTCGGCTATCGCCCACATCAACAACACCCAGGTTAGGTGTAATCGTTGTAAAGTGGTAAGCGCCGATCTTCGGCTTAGCGCCCGAAACAACCGAGAGAAGCGTAGATTTACCTACACTTGGAAAGCCGACCAAACCAACGTCTGCCATTACCTTAAGCTCCAGCACGACCCAGCGCTCTTGGCCTTCTTCGCCGTTCTCCGAAATGTAAGGAGCCGGATTGTTTTGGGTAGCGAAGCGAATATTGCCACGTCCGCCGCGTCCGCCCTTCGCTATAACGATTTCCTGCCCGTGACGCGTTAGATCCGCAATAATTTCCTGCGTATCGTCATCAACAATGACCGTACCTGGCGGGATGCGAACGATCGTATCCTCAGCTCCTGCACCGTGCATGCTTTTTACTTTACCGCGTTCGCCGCGGTTTGCCTTGAAATGCTTCTGATAGCGGAAATCCATAAGCGTACGAAGCCCTTCATCCACTCGGAAAATCAAGTCTCCGCCTCGTCCGCCGTCGCCGCCGGCAGGACCGCCCTGCTCGACATACTTCTCACGGCGGAAAGAGACGATACCATCGCCACCGTCGCCGCCTTTTACAAATATCTTCGCTTTATCGACAAACATGTTGTGCCCCCGTTCATGCGCGCATTTCCGCCCTCAGCAGCACCTTTGCATATGGCTGCTCGAAGTTGATCGGCTGCATTAGCGCGCCTTCCAACTGCTGTTGTATTTTTTGCTTCCATTGCTGCTCATTCATCAGTTCACCGTCATAATAGAAGGCTGCGTACAGCGCTTCCTCGTCAAGCGACAGCTCCAGCGTAAGAACAGCAGCATTGCCATAGCCAGGCTTCGCCGCAAACCGATAGGCGTTAATCGTATGAATGAGCGTTTCGGCTATTTGATCGGCATCTGCCGTTATTTCATTTAAATGGATATCGCCTTTAATGACGACCTGCAGCTCCAGCGTGTTCGATAGCGTACGAAACGATTGAATGTAGCTAATAAGGGATGAAACGCCAAGCTTGGAGATGCTGCTCTCCACTGCCATCCGTTCGCTTATTTTCTCCACATACTCCGCTGCTTTATCCAGCTTCTTGAGCCTGATATAACCAAACACAACCTGCAGATCATTCATCCAGTCATGACGATGATGATTGAGCGTACGTATTCCCGAATTTTGCAACGAGTGAATTGTCCTAGCCGTTCGCTCCGCATGCTCTTTCCGTTCCGTTCTCACCCAGTATGTCGCAGCAGCTATAAGCCAAACGAGAAAGACAGCAGTTAACCACACTTTAGTAGGCCAAATTAGTACAGCAGCGCAGGGCAAGATTATGGATGCCGCCGCGTAATATTTAGCTGTTGTTAAGCGCCCCATCGATTAAACCTACTTTCTCTGTATTTCCTAGCTTATCCAGTATATCATGCTGCTGTCCCACGGTCATTAACCTCGAAATAAAAAAAACCGGCCTAGCGATGCAGGCCGGGGCTTGGTGCATATAACGTTTGTTTTACGCTTCTACTGCTGCAGCTACCGGAGCAAGAACAGCTGGATATACGCTCACTTTTTTGCGGTCGCGTCCCCAACGTTCGAACTTCACTACGCCTTCTACTTTTGCATAAAGCGTATCGTCTTTCCCGATGCCTACGTTAGTACCTGGGTGAATTTTTGTTCCGCGTTGGCGAAACAAAATGCTTCCAGCGGATACGGTTTGACCGTCAGCACGTTTAGCGCCAAGGCGCTTCGACTGCGAGTCACGTCCGTTCTTCGTGGAACCAACACCTTTCTTCGAAGCGAAAAGCTGAAGATTCAGTTTCAACATAGTTATTCCCTCCCTTATAAAGGATTGTGAAGCAATTCTTGAATGACGACATGTTTGCCGTATGATTTTGCGATAGTGTCAAGCATAACCGCCATCGATTCCAGCAGCAGCTGCATCCGCGCGTCAGAAGCCTCGTCCGCCAGCGCCGGAATATCCGACGAAAGCCAGCCGTTCTTCATCTTGACGGGGAGCTCTTCTCCTGCCAAAGCCTCGATCGCGTTAACGGTACCAACCGAAATGGCCGATACGCCCGCGCAAACGATATCTTTGCCGGGCTTCGCATATTTAGCATGTCCTTCGACTGCAAAAGATACGATGCGTCTGTCAGCGGCTCTCCGTACAAAGGTAACGTTTATCATCGAAATTCCTCTTACGCTTGGATTTTCTCGATTGTAACTTTTGTGAACGGTTGACGATGACCTTGCTTACGACGGTAGTTCTTTTTGGCTTTGTATTTGTAAACGATGATTTTTTTGGATTTGCCTTGTTTCTCGACTTTACCTGTTACTGTAGCGCCGGATACTACCGGAGTTCCAGTTACAAGACCGTCACCTTTAGAAACCGCCAAAACACGATCAAACGTTACGCTCTCGCCTGCTTCAGAATCCAGTTTTTCGATGTAGATAACATCGCCTTCCTGAACTTTGTATTGCTTTCCGCCTGTTACGATGATTGCGAACATAGTTGGTGCACCTCCTTATTTTCGAAGACTCGCCTAATTCAGGTGGTCTGCAGCCTGCGCCGCATACGCTTATTTACCCAATCGGAGCGGTACTTGTACATCTCATCCCAACCGGGTACGAGACAGACACCCAAAGAGTGTACCACACTATGCAAGCTATATCAATTCTTCCAGCCCTAAAAACGATAATTTATTTTGCAGCCATTAAAATTGAGCATAGACCAAGAAGCCAAGCAAAGGCAGTACCCAGAGCAGTGGAACGCCGCTCCAGATCAAAGCCCCCTTATATCTCCGGCGATAAAATAGAACCCATCCTCCGATTAATGCCGCAAGCACACCTACCGGATACAAAAGAATATAAATAAAAATCAGCCAGGTTAATGCATCTCCCGTCGCGTCCGCGCTGTCAAACATCATAACGGACATGGCTGAGACAAAAAGCCATACCGCGATAAACATAAGATAGACAATCTGCGATGCGATGAGTACGGTTAACGTTTTTTTACGATTCATACCTTCACCTGTTTCCCTAGTCTTAATTACGAATTCAAATTTCTTTATTTTAACATATTTTTCAGTGCATTTTGCTACAAAAATATAAAAAACCCGCGACATCGCGGGTTCATTCCGTCCTATATTAGCTAGAGCTATGCTTCATTTTTATTAGTAGTCACACCACAGACAGAGCAGCGTTCCGCCAGCTGGTGAACAGCCGTTTCGCGCGCCTTTTTGCGTGTCATTTCTATTAAACCCAGCTTAGTCCAGCCTAAAATCGTACATTTGGTCTGATCGCTGCGTGTCTTTTCCGTCAGCCTGTGCATCACTTGCTCCCGATGCTTGTCTAATCCCATATCAATAAAATCAACGATAATAATGCCGCCTACGTCCCTCACCCTAAGCAATCTCGCGATCTCATCCGCTGCTTCCATATTCGTGCGAAAAACAGTGTCCTCCAGACCCGATGAGCCGGTAAACTTTCCGGTGTTCACATCGATAACCGTCAGCGCTTCCGTCTCCTCCCAAATGAGATGCCCACCGCATTCCAACGATATTTTGCGATCAAAAGCTTTTCTGACCTGATCGGTTACCCGGTAAGCATCGAATAAAGGCTGGCCTTTCTTATGTTCATAGCGTTTCAGCCGCTTGCGAAGCTGAGGGGTCATCTCCTCGAGCAGCGCAGACACTTCTTCGAATCGTTCGTCGTCATCTATCCATAGTTCATCCATATCCATCGTTAACGTATCGCGAACCGCTCTTCTTAACAAACCTGCTTCACGGTGCAGCTCCGAGGGCACTGCCGCATCTGCACTCCGTTCCACAATCCCCTGCCACAGCTCTCTGAGCTGTTCAACATCGCTATGTAGGGATAGCTCGCTTTCGCTGCCAGCGGCCGTACGAAGGATGATGCCTTCCTCATCCAGCCTCAGTTTTTCACCAATGGCGCGCAGCCTTGAACGGTCGCCCTCGGTGCTTATTTTTTTGGATACACCTACATAATCTGCGCTTGGCATATAAACCAGCCAGCGGCCAGGCAGCGAGAAATGGGTAGTCACGCGAGCACCCTTGCCGCCCAGCGGCTCCTTCATCACTTGTACGATCAGCTCTTGTCCGGGTTTAACAAGCTCTTGAATGAGCGGTTTTTGCGTGGGTTGCTTCTCTAAATGCGGGTGGAGCAGCTCGTCAATATACAAAAAAGCATTTTTGGCTAATCCAACATCTACGAATGCTGCCTGCATACCAGGCAGTACGTTAACGACACGGCCTTTGTACACATTGCCGACCAAACTGCTTGCTTTCGTCTTTTCCATAAAAAAATCAATCAGGCGGCCATTCGCAAGCACTGCGGTTTGCAGCATCTCACCCTGTACATGCATCAACATTTGCTTCATACCCGAGTATCACCTGCCAGTACGCTTTTCATCTATTTTAACTGAAAAGTTCGGATACTGCACGATTAGGATTGCTATCCGACAGGCAGCCCTCGACAATTTTCTGTTCGGGCAGTACTTTTACCTCCTTGCCGCGATCTTCCACCATATAAATCAGATGGTACTGCTCTCTCCGGAACAGCCTTGCTACCGAGATGATCGTTTGCTTGCCGCTTACGATAATGGGGCTTGCCACATGCCCAAGCGTTAATGCCTGAACCGTTACCCGATCCCGATACATTAGAAAACGATAAAAGATAAAAGGAACGTTCCGATAATACGTCCAATTTGTCATGACAAGAAATATACCAACGATTAAGAGGTTAAGCTGAACGCCCTCCTTATCCAATAACCAAGGAAGAAGCGAGAATAGGATCATGATCACGCTGAACAGCATGCTGATGCGGGCAGACCAAATGAGCATTTTATAATAGTTGACAGCATAGCTTAAGGCTGCCTGAAGCAGCTTCCCTCCATCGAGCGGATGTATGGGCAGCAAATTGAACAAGCCTAGCATCAAGTTCGCTTTCCATACATATTCCGCCCATACCGGGTCCCATAGCCCAAGCTGCCCGCAAGCCCAAGCCGCTAGTCCCATCCATACATTTTGCAGCGGGCCAGCTATGGCGACGAGCGCTTCCTCTTTCGCTGGAAGGCCGCCCGCCTCCTCAACCTCAACAACTCCGCCAAAGGGCAGCAGCTTTACCTCGCGTATCGTCCAACCAAAGCTTCGTGCCATGATGACATGGCCGATCTCGTGAACCAGCACCAGCAAGAACAGCGTGATCAACTCAGCAAAATAGCCAGTCATGACCGATCCCAACATAATGATGACAAAGAGCGGATGGACGGACCAAATCATTCCTTTCCATTTAATCAAGCGGTATCACGCCCACTGGATCGATATACAGACCATTTTGCTTCACTGCAAAATAAAGCAGGCTAGGCTGTGTGCCCTCAGACTTCAGTAGGCTCCCGATCGGATCACCTGCTTCGACCCAATCATTTACGCTCACCTCGGTCTTGCCGAGCATACCGTAAACCGTTATCCTTTGATTGGCGTGTTGAATCACGATTGTTGAGCCCTTATCGCTTTGATCAGACAAGTCGAGCACACGCCCTGTCTCAGCAGCCACAACTTGCTCCTCCGATTGACCTGCCAGCTCAATCCCGTTAAGCAGTTCTGCAAAGGTACGTACAAGCGATCCCTCTTGCAATGGCGCAAAGATCGGAAGCTTAACCGTTCCCTCCGCACCTACAGCAGTTTCGCTTTTGTCCTCAAATATTGGAATAAAGGAAGGCGCGCCAGCAAAGGTGTCTTTGTACCATGCGGCGGCAGCAGCAAAATCAATCTCTTCCACAAGTGCCTGCTTCACCAGTGCTTGTCCTGCTCGAGTATACTCATTTTCATATTGAAACAACGTATATATAGCACCAAACAAGAGCACTGCAATCAGAAGCTTCCATGTAAACTCTTTGCGGAGTGTATGTCGGCTTCGCTCATGTGACGGATCTTTTCGATTCGTGAGATCAACAGCCTTCACGTAGCTCCTTTTCCCTCCTAATCCTTCATCCTCCCCCCAGCTTGCCCACGGATTCGGATTGCTTTTCCAAACCGTCTCCGGGTCGGGCTCTTCCCATTCCTCTTCATGAAAATACTCATGCTGCTGCGGAGCAAGCGGCTCTGAATAAAAATCATCTGCTTTTAATTCTGATGATTGAGGGGCCTGCATTTTTTTTATATTGTTCTCTTTGCGATGATTGCTATTATCCTTTGTACTCATCTGGACGCTCCTCCCGCTCCCGTCGCCATCGCGACAGCTTGTATCCTACTACATGAATATGTAGAGAATAAGACAAGTATGCGGAATCATGCACAACCTATAAACATCTACATATTGAAAAAAAGCTGTATTTGAAACGGATGGCTACCGTTTCAAATACAGCTTTTCAATTTGCCTTAATCGGCAAGCTCATAGACTTCCTGATGTGCCTTAATGCTGAATACCAGACCGATACAGAGCAAGTTAATCAGTAGTGAAGTACCTCCATAACTGATAAAAGGTAGCGTGATTCCCGTAATCGGCATAATGCCGATCATCATCCCGATATTTTGGAACACCTGAAACACATACATTGATACTATTCCAATTATGATAAACGAGGCACGCAAATCATAACATTTGAATGCTATGATGATCATGCGATAGATGAGCAAAAAGTATAGGAGAAGCAATATGGCCGCCCCTTGAAATCCAAATTCTTCTCCAATGACAACAAAGATGGAGTCAGAATACGGATAAGGAACGAAGCCGCCGTTCTTCATATCTCCTTGCAAATATCCATCGCCGCTCAGTCCGCCGGAGCCAATTGCGATTTGAGCATTTTCGGACTGATGTCTCGCATCTGCCGAAGCATCGGCTGGATTAATAAAGGTATTGATCCGCTCATGCCAATGCTTCATGCCTTTATCATTCAAATAATCATAAATTTCAGAATTAAACATATTAAACAAAGTGACAAACAACACTAATCCAGCTACAACAACCGTTAGGCCTGCGATAACATGAGAATATTTCACATTCCCGATCCATAGCATGCCGAGCACGATAACAAGGTAAATAATCGCATTCCCTAAGTCCGGCTGGATCATAACGAGCATAAACGGTATAAAAGAAAAAGCCCCGATCGGAATAATATCCTGAGTAAGCGTTAAGCGATCCCCTTGCCGCCGACCCATTAGATACGCAATTCCGATAATCAGCACCAGCTTGACCATCTCTGCAGGCTGGAAGGAAACTCCGAAAATAACAAACCAGCCTCTAGCTCCGTTGATCGTAGCTCCAAAAAAGTAGACAAGCAGCAGCAAGGTAATGCCAATGCCATATAGGACATGCCAGCTTTTCAACACGATCCGGTAATCGAACAAAGTCGCAGCGATCGCAAGAAAAAAGCCTGCAATGTAAAATTTGAGCTGTTTGATTTCATTTCCGGCATATAAAGGAAAATTAGCCGTTGCGCTATGGATGACAATCGTACTGATAACCATGAGGAACACTAATATAATTAGAATTCCCCAGTCCAGTTTCTTTAGTTTATTAAGCAAATCGCGATCATCCTATTCCCAGAAACTTACGGAAACGTTTGAACGCTCCCGCCTTCTCATCAAGCAGCATAAGTGGCACCATATCGCCCAAGATTCTGCGCGCAATGTTCCGGTAGGCGATAGCGGCTCGAGAAGCCGGATTCATCACCGTCGGTTCTCCATTGTTTGCTGCAGAAATGACCTTCTCATCATCAGGTACGATGCCAACAAGATCAACAGCAAGCACTTGACAAATTTCATCAATATCAAGCATCTCCCCGGTTTTCATCATATTTTGACGAATGCGGTTAATGATCAGCTTGCTTGGAATTTTCTCTTGCTCGAGTAAGCCAATCACTCGATCGGCATCACGAACAGCAGCATTTTCTGGCGTTGTAATGACGATAGCACGGTCAGCACCAGCTATCGCGTTGCGAAAACCATGCTCGATTCCAGCTGGGCAGTCAATAATGACATAATCATGGTCTTTTTTTAATTCCAAAATCATATTTCGAACCTGCTCAGGCGTAACCGAATCTTTATCCTTCGTCTGTGCGGCAGGAAGCATATAAAGCTCATCGAAGCGTTTGTCTTTCACAAGCGCTTGATTTAAACGGCAGCGTCCTTCGGCTACATCGACCAGATCATATATGATCCGATTTTCAAGGCCCATGACCACATCCAGATTGCGAAGGCCGATATCGGTATCGACCATGCATACCTTCTTGCCCAGCAAAGCTAGCGCGGTACCCAGGTTTGCCGAGGTGGTCGTTTTGCCAACGCCGCCTTTACCTGATGTTACAACAATCGCTTCTCCCATGCTCTACACTCCTTTAAACATTATAGGATTATGCCGTATGCGGAATAATTGCGCTAGCTTATCGATTTGCATTCGGCCTTCACTTAAGAAAGCGAACTCCATAGCAGCATCACCGGTCATCCATTCCTCAGGCGGTCTGCTGATCACGTCTGCGATGCGAAGCTGAGTAGGCTTCATAAGTGAGGTCGCAATAATAACGTCCGTACGCCCTCCTATGCCTGCATGAGCAGTACCTCGCAAAGCTCCTAGGACGTAAATATCACCAGTACACAATAATGTGCCGCCTGGATTCAAATCGCCGATCAAAAGCAAATCTCCGTCATGCTCATAGGTTTGACCAGAGCGTATGATAGACGTAAGCACTTGCAAATTAGGCTGCTGGTCCTGCTGGGAATCTATCTTTGGCGGATCAGACTCCACGGACTGGACCATTAAATTCCCTTGTGCCCGGATTACATTTTTAATCCGATCCTTATCGTCATCAGTCACTTGTCTTGCGCCCAGCTTCACATGTACATGAACGAGCGGCCCAGTGAGCAACTGCTGATGCGTTTTCTCCAGCTTGTACTGAAGCTCATCAAGCAGCGCCGCGAATTCACATTTATCGTCGAGAAGGAACACGAGACCTTCTTTTACACCCTTTATTATAATATGCTGTCTCTCGGTCACGTTCGTCCCTCCCCAACCTAATGGATTCTTGCTCTGCCGGGCAAATTCCTGCAAGCCGACCATTTTTTATTCCTCATCATTCTCTGCTGTCGCTTTGCTCTGTCCTTCAAACAGCTTTCTAACGGGCACATAACAAGCCAGCGCAAAGGCAAGCTGAAGAAACAAACTCGGAAGAATATGATCGATAAGTGCCCACGCATAGCTCTCGCTCGTAATACGAAACACGCTGTAAATAAAATAAATAACGCTATCGTACAAGATACACGCAAAGCCGACCACCGAAATTGCCATCATAATCGTCGAACGCCGACGCTCAAACAGCACTCCTGTAAAATAGCCCATCAAGCCCATAAAAAAAGCATTGATGCCTAGCAAATGGCCAAAATAAACAATATCCTGAAGCATGCCGAAGCTTACGCCTAAGAGCAGTGCCAAATGCCTTCTGCTGTACAGCCCCGAGAAAATAACGATAACAAATACAAAGTGCGGCATGATCCGGTGGCCAAAACCAGCAGGAATGATCCATGGCATCACGGTTCCTTCAAGAATAAAAACAAGAAACATGAGCAGGACAATTCGGTTCATACTCATTGCTCGGCCTCCTCCAATTCAGGAACCGAAACGACGAACACCTCAGTTAGATGGTCAAAACTCGCCGCGAGCTTTACCGTAGCCGTATAGGTTAGACCAAAGTCGCCAAGCTGCTTGTTTTCTACCGTACCTACGACGAGGCCTCTCGGATACACACCCCCAAGTCCGGAAGTAATGACCGTATCCTGAAACTCCATTTTATCGTCTTCCGCAATCTTCGTCATCACGAGTCTGGACGTCTCTTTATTATAATTGCTTAAAATCCCGAATGATTCATCTACGCGTCCCAGAATCGTTACAGCTACTGGATTAAACGATTGCGATGTCTCGTTTAGCTCCGTGATCGGCGTTACCGACGCGGTAAACGGAGTTACGGAACGTACGATGCCTATCAAGCCTTTGACTGTGGTTACGGCCATGTTAGGCTTGATGCCGTTTTTCGAGCCCAAATTAATGCTCAGTGTCCGGTTGTTTGCGTCATTGCTGACTGCTATGACCTGTGCAATCAAATATTTGTAATTGAACATTTCTTCCTGCTGCTTGGTGAACCTGAGCTCTTCTTTATACCGCTCATTTTCTTTTTCGATAAAATTATATTTAATTTTATCGCGGGAGTATGCAGCAGCCGTAATACGAAGCTGTTCGTTCTCCTCATAGATCGTTTTCATATTTCGAATATCCTCAAAGAAGCCCGCTATATAACCAGCGGGCTTGTAAAACCATTGCTGCACGTATGCGGTTGAGTCCTTGAGAAATTTCTCAGGCCAAGACAATTCCTTGCGATCGCTAAGCGAGTAGCCGATGACCGCTATAAACAAAATAAACCCGATCATAAGCATAAACATACGCTTATTTCGCATTAGCTTTAACAGCTCGATCACCTGCCCGTTCCATATCCGATTCCCATTAATCGATTTTTAGCGTCTAGCACGAGACGATGAGCCTCTTGTCTTGAATAAATGAATGTTGTCTAGCGAGCGTCCTGTACCGATTGCAACACAATCAAGCGGATTATCAGCCACAATGACAGGCATGCCCGTCTCACGTTGAAGCAGCTTGTCCAGATTGCGAAGCAGCGCTCCGCCGCCTGTTAGCACAATTCCACGGTCCATAATATCTGCGGAAAGCTCCGGCGGACATTTCTCCAACGTCACTTTAACCGCATCAACGATCGCATTTACCGTATCCATCAACGCTTCTGTAATTTCGTCAGAGGTAATCGGAAGCGTCTTCGGCAAGCCAGAAACCAGGTCACGTCCACGGATTTCAATGGTTTCCGAACGCTCCAGTGGAAGCGCAGAACCGATTTCCATCTTCAATTGCTCCGATGTTCTCTCACCGATCATGAGATTATACTGCCGTTTAATATACTGAATGACAGCCTCATCCATCTCATCGCCAGCCACGCGAATCGAACGTGCAGTAACGATTCCGCCTAGAGAAATAACAGCAACCTCAGTGGTTCCCCCGCCGATATCAACGACCATGCTGCCTGTCGGCTCCCAAACGGGCAAATCCGCCCCGATAGCGGCCGCAAACGGCTCCTCAATTGTATAGGCCTCGCGAGCTCCAGCCTGCTTTGTTGCATCCTCTACCGCGCGTTTCTCTACCGCTGTAATTCCTGACGGAACGCATACCATGACGTTAGGATGGCGCGGAAACAAAGAGCGCTGCTTCTGGGCCTGGCGTATAAAATATTTAATCATCGTTGCCGTCGTTTCGAAATCAGCAATAACCCCGTCTTTCATCGGGCGAACCGCACGAATGTTGCCAGGCGTTCTACCGATCATTTTTTTGGCTTGCTCACCGACAGCTTCAATTGTTTTTGTATCCGTACGCAGGGCTACCACAGAAGGCTCCCTTACTACAATCCCTTTTCCTTTGACAAATACCAGCGTATTTGCAGTGCCTAAGTCAATACCCAAATCCTTCGAAAAACCACCAAACATGTTGTTGCTCCCTTCTAATTGCCACATCACTTTATTATATTACATATAACCTTGTTCCTTCAAACTAACGAAGCGGCTGTCACCAATCACCAGATGATCAAGCACTTCGATTCCAACTAATTGACCGGCTTCCGCCAAGCGTTTCGTTAATGCAATATCCTCTGGACTTGGCGTTGGATCACCACTAGGATGATTGTGGACGCAAATAATCGATGCGCTATTGCGCTGAATGGCTGCACGGAATACTTCACGGGGATGAACCAACGATGCGTTAAGCGTACCTACTGATAAGGTTTCACGGGCAATGATATGGTTCTTGGTATTTAGAAATAAACAGACAAAGTGCTCCTTCTTCAAATACCGGAGCTCCTCCATTACAAAATCCGCTGCGTCCTGAGGTTTACGAACGGTTACCGCATCTCCCACTCGACTGCGCGTAATCCTTCTTCCTAATTCAATGCCCGCGCGAAGCTGAATCGCTTTGGCCGGGCCGATCCCTCGAATAGCGGTCAGCTCTTCCATGCTCATATCCAGCAAATTGCGCAAGCTTCCGCATTGCTTCAGAATGGTACCAGCCAAATGCACAGCGGATTGCTTTTGCGTGCCTGTCCGCAGCAGGATAGCAAGCAATTCGGCATGGCTCAGTGCTTCCGCCCCATATTTCATCATGCGCTCTCTTGGACGTTCTTCATGGGGGACATCACGCAAAGTCAACGATTGCGGTTCCATGTCCAATCCCGCCTTTTTCAAAAAAATTTGGTCATACCTATCCTGCCTAATTTTTGAGAATTCATCCGATTTAATGCAAACTAACTCCCAATTAGAAAACCGAAATATCGTAAGTACCCAGCATGTCCGACAGCAGCGATAGCGGCAGTCCGACCACATTGAAATAACAGCCATCAATTTCATCCACTAATATGGAACCTAGTCCTTGAATGCCGTATGCGCCTGCTTTGTCGCGGGGCTCACCTGTAGCAACATATCTAGCGATTTGGTCACTGCTGAGTGCTTTCATTTTCACTTTGGTCATCCGATGCGAAATTATGGCTTCCCCGCTCGAAGAAAGTACACAGGCAATTCCTGTATAAACCTGATGCGAGCGCCCTTGCAGGCGTCCAAGCATCGTCATCGCTTCCATGTCATCAACAGGCTTCCCAAGCACCTCGCCGTCAAGTACGACGATCGTGTCTGCCCCAATAATTAGAGACGACTCATGTTCCTGTTTTTGTTGCAGCAATTTTAATGCCGCATTGGCTTTGCGCAGACTGAGCTTCTCCACAACCTCCGAAGGTGTCCAGTCCGCTTCAACAGTTTCATCCGTATCCGTAGACAAAATATAAACCGGCAAAGAAAGGTCCAGCATTGCGACCAGTTCTTTCCGGCGCGGTGACGAAGAGGCCAGCACAAGCTCGCTTATCGCTTCGTTGCGTAATGGTTTATCTCTCATAAAATAAATGCTGCGCTCCTTCGTGCTTTCCTCCATTGATCCATAACCGCTGCGTTACATTTTGCGGTATAACCAAATGGCAATAATTGCTCCAATCAAACTAAATAAACTGAATTGAAGATGTAATGACAGGTTGAAGCTTAGAACATATAAATCTATGGCAGGAGACCACGAGGCTTCGATCGGTTTCGTCAAAAATGAAATGCCTTGAACTGGAGCCAGCCATCGCGCAACCAGTGCGCCAGCTAATAAGCCAAATATGATAAAAATGAGAAGAATCCAGCCGTTTTTCTTCATTTTTCAACGCCTCTCGCCATGAAATGACACCTACGTCCATTATACGCATGATGCTATTCGTTTACAATGCGCTGATGGTCTCAAACCATTCTTTTTGTGTCAGAATCGCTTCCATTACTCCCATCTGTGCAGACCATAAATGGGTATGCGAGGGTTTAAAATTGTACTCTGTCATCGCCTTGGCAGCCTTATTAACCGCTTGATTTATTTTATCCAGATAAGCCTTGCCCGCCGCGTCAACTATACCTATTCGCACGGTTGCTGCATTTTCGGTCCATTTTTGATGTTCAGTCTTCCAAGAGGCTGCAGCCGATTCGCTTAGGGCTGTTAACGAAGGCTGTTCCAGCTGAGCCAATGTTAATTCATCCAACATTTGGACGAGCAAAGCCGTTTGATCAAAGAAAGACTGTGCCACCGATTGCTCTCCATTAAAAGGAAAATGCGTAGGCGTTGCTATCTTAATTTCTTTGATATAAAGATCCAGATCAGGAAGCAGCGCGCGGATCGCTTTTGCTTTGCTCTGATTGCCCGCAAGCCCTGCATATACGCGGTAATCAGCAGCGCTGGTCAGAGCAGCACCCGCTAGTCCCTTCTCGGCCAGCTGTGCAAGCGCAGCGTCTCTCCCTTCCGTGTTGCTGAAAACGCCAAACTGAAGCATGAAATACGTTTGATCCAGTCCTTTGAGACTGACCATCGCTGCATTTGAATTCGGCTTAGCTGCAGGCGGGTTATCCGCTTCCGTTCCGGTTTGTTCCGTGCCTTTCCCAGCTTCCGTATTGCTGCCATCGTCCTTATTGCCCGTAACTATACCGCCGTTCACTGGCAGCGAATCCGGATTTTCACCCGAGCCTCCAGGCCAAATGCTGGCTCCTGTAAACAAAGATAAAAGTAAATAGCCGAATAACGCTCCTGTAGCAAGCGCGGCAGTAACCGACAAGAACACATTAAACCAAGAAGGCGTTCCTCCGATTCTCTTTATTCTCGAATACTGGGCTTTGCTTCTTTTCGGCTCGTCGTATAAAAACTCCTCTTCATAGGATTGCACCGGGGGATAATCTTCATGAACGGGAATGTCATTCCCACCGGCTGACGCAGCCCCCTCCTTTGCCTCGGAACGAACTGATTTTAATTTTTGGGAAGCGATTATGATCTTTTCTTTTGGTGGCACAACCTCCTGAGAAAATGACTCTTGCATTACCGGCTGCCGAGGTTTGTCCTGCTTTATCGCCTTCTTAGGCAAAGAAGGCGCAGCGACAGGCTTAGGTGCAGATAGTGGTGAATTCGATGGGGTACTGTCCGTATTGCGGATTAGCTGCTCCAGAGCGACGATGTCCTCTTGAAACGGGCTGTTCCAAGGACTTACTTCGCTAATTGCGTGCTGATCGGTGGACGGATATAAGGGTATGACATTTATTTTCGCTGGTTTACTGTTAGGATGTGCCGTGCTGCTCGGTGGATTTATTTTTTGCTCGGAAGCCTCCTGTAGGTCATTGAAGCTGTCGATTTCTTTATTCACGGTCTGCCCATGCCTGTCAAAACGGTAGGTTATACGATTTTTTTGCGTCATATCATCCACTCCTTGTCCCTTTCATCTAGCATTATTCTATGAGACATTTAAGAGATTTAGACCGGGAGTGGAGAAGTGTCACTTTTTCTGCTGAACCTTCAAATCTAACCAACCTTTAAAGGCGTTCAATTCAAACCAACCTTCTAAGGCGTTCGAACCCACCCAAACCCTCCCTTCCAAGGGAGGGCCCCAAGGGTTGCACCCTCTGGACACCCGCAACTGGAATAACATTTTAGTGACAAGGTAGCATCATTTCTACTTTTGCTTATGGATCGCTTTCGTCCCTACGGGACACGCTTTAAGTTGGCGTAGTATAAACATTTGAAACTTAAAAGTTTGTGAATTAATGAACAAACTTAGATGCCTACAAGACTATTACAGGTTTAATGCACCGCTAGTGGATATGTTCCCGTTAAGCGTATACATTCCAACAACTGAAGGCTATTAACAGGATTTTTTTCTGTTGATTCCTTGCAACGCCACAGCTGAGCGAAGCATCCAGCAATTCTCGACATAACATTCTTCAGTTACTTGCCGTAAAGTTAAGGGGTGCGGGTGCGGGGTGCGGGGTGCCAGTTCAACGGTTTGCTTTCTGGAATAAGGCTCGTTTCATTTTTTTGTCCTTCTCGCCGTCAATGGGTTCATGCAATAAGTCTAATGCGGCTTGGGCAACCGCTTTCTCGTCTAACACAAAAGCTAAGGTTGAATAGGCTCTCAGATTCAGCAGTATCTTTATATCTTCTCTATTTAAGTGCAAGCCTGCTTTAGCAGCCTCCCTATATTTAAATGCGGTTGCTTCTTTCAAAAAGGTCTGATCAAAAACTGTTTTCTCCGCAGCCACTAGCTGAAACACCGTCATCACATCACGTTTTAAAGCATCAATTAGTATACTTGCTATCGCTATAAATTCCGTCTCGGAATAAGCCTGAAGCAATTCCGCTAAGAGATCATCATCCAGTCCCTGCTGTTTGATCCTATCTACGAAATAAGCGTAGGCAAGATGCTCCTTTGCACCCTGAACCATCACCGTGTGGTTCATTAGAGCGTATAACCTTCTCAATCCAATATTGGATAACTCTCCAGCTAATCCTAACTGCTCACCTGTGTCCATCTTCGAAATCAAGGAATTCATTTTCAGCAACTCAGCTTCCATATGCTCCTGGTTACTTGTTTCCAACAAACCATTCAGTTCTAATCCTTTAGACATGCACTCCACCACCCTATCCCAGCTTTATCCTGCAAAAGGTTTAGAATTGACTTTAACCACCTGTGTTTTGGCTGCCATATCGTATGATGGAAACAAAAATACACTTAAAATAAAGAGAGCAATTAAATAGGCAAATATCAAAAGGTAATCGAGCATAAAAGCTTTGATTCGTTGAAAAAAAGTAGCATTTATTTGTGTTTTATCCTCCCTGCAATCTTTTTGCCCCAGACGGCACATGCGAAGACTAGCCCACAGACATTCTATTATCATCCATCAACAGTTTAACACTTATCAACCTCCTGCTATATGATTTTATGTACTACATTTTCAACCCCAATCTTTGCTGCAAAAACAAAAAAGTGCCCGATGTTTCAATGAAGAAACAATCGGGCACTAGCTGTTTATTGGTTTGCTTTCAACGATTTGGCCAGCGAATCTGCTACCTTCCAAATGTCTCCTGCTCCCATCGTGATGACAAGATCGCCTGGCGCGACCCGTTCAGTCAAGTAGGCGAGTACCTCTTCTTTCGTCGGCAAGTACTCGGTATTTATATTACTGTTGCTCTTAATGAGCTCCACCAGCTTGTGTGAATTCACGCCTTCGATCTGAAGCTCTCCTGCTGGCGAGTAAATATCCGTAATGATAACCTGATCCGCCTCAGGAAACGCCCGGCTGAATTGCTCGAACAAGAAAAAGGTCCGCGTATAGCGCTGTGGCTGAAATACCGCTATAATGCGTTTGCCCGTTGCTTTGGCTGCGCTGATCGTTGCTCGAATTTCGGTCGGATGGTGAGCATAATCATCGATAACCAAAATATCGTTTACTTCGCCAAGCACCTGGAACCGGCGCTTCGCTCCTCTGAAGGATTGGATTGCAACTGCGATTTTATCAAAGGACAAGCCTGCTTCAAGGCAGGTAATGATCGTCGCCATCGCATTATACACGTTGTGAAGTCCGGGAACCGAAAGTTCCACATGACCGAGTTCCGTACCGTGATGCGACATGGTAAAGGATATTTTGCGATCCCCCAGCACGATATCCTGAGCTTTATAATCAGCCTCGCCGTCAATTCCGTAGGTGACTAATTGCGATTTGTCGATATTGCCTTTATACACTAGCGGTATCAATTCGTTAACCGTCTCGTCATCCGCGCATACAATAGCTTTTCCGTCCGATTTCACCTGCTGCAAAAACTGCACATAAGCAGCCTTGAGCTTGCCGAAATCGCCGTCATAATTTTCAAGATGATCCGGTTCGATATTAGTCACAATCGCAAGCGTAGGGTGATAGTGGAGGAACGAGCCATCACTTTCATCCGCTTCAGCCACAACGTACTCTCCCTTGCCCGCTTTTGCATTTGTACCTACATTAACGATTTCGCCACCGATAATATAGGTCGGATCAGCATCGCATGCTTCCATAACAAGAGCAATCATGGATGAGGTTGTCGTCTTGCCATGTGCGCCTGCAACTGCAACTCCCTTGCCTGCGTTCATCAATCTCGCCAGCATTTGTGAGCGGTGCAGGACAGGAATGTTAAGCTCCTCAGCTGCCTTCCGTTCAACGTTATCCTTAGAGAGTGCTGTAGAATAAACGACCAAATCCGCACCGTTCACATGCTCAGGCTGATGCCCGATATAGATGCTGGCACCATTTGCAGCAAGTTTCTCTGTTAATTCTTGACGCGCGACATCGGACCCAGTCACCTTATAGCCCATCTCCAGCATAACGCGGGCGATGGCACTCATTCCGTAACCGCCGATTCCGATGAAATGAACGTGTTCTGCCGTATTCAAAGACGGTTCACCAACCTTTTTCAGAATCCGAGTTATACAAAATGCGGGAGCGAACATCAGCGATTAAATAAAGCGTGCCTGTTACGACCCCAAGGTCTGTTTCCCCGGTTAACTGTTGTAATTTTTGTAATGCGGTTTGCCAATTCTGTTCGACTATCAGTTCGAAAGCATGCTGGTCGGGATGCTGCTGCTTCATTTCCAGCACTAAATCGGCTAAAGCACGCGCTTCTTTCTTCATGCGAAAATCAGGCTCGGTCACAATAAGCGTATCCACTATTGGTAGTATATGCTTAAGAACATCCTGATGATTCTTATTCTCCAGCATACCCATCATAAGATGTAAACGATCATACTTATACGTATTTTTTAATGCTTCCGCGAGCGTTTCAGCGCCCTCAGGATTATGTGCCCCATCAATCAGAATGCGAGGCTGCTGCGATACCATCTCCAGACGTCCCGGCCAAGCCGCAGCATGTAAGCCCTCCGCCAAAGCATCATCCTCGACGACCAGCGCATTATATTGACGAAGTACCTCCAACGTCATAACAGCAACCGCTGCATTCGTACGCTGATGCGCGCCGTTAAGCGTGATCGTCAACGGCTCAATGCTGCGGAATAAGTTATGGAAGCGGAATGTCTGCTCATTTTCCTTAACCGACAGTGCTTCAATATGAAACTGTTCGCCCAGCAAATAGAGCGTGCTCTTCTTCTCGGCTGCCGTGCGCTTGATGACCTCGATCGCATCCGGCTGCTCAACCGCGCTTATCACAGGAATGCCCGCTTTGATAATGCCGGCTTTCTCGCTCGCCACAGCTGCAATCGTATCGCCTAGCCGATCCATATGATCGTGACCGATATTCGTAATCACCGTAACGACCGGCTGCACAATATTGGTCACGTCCAAACGGCCGCCAAGCCCTGTTTCCCAAACGACATAGTCAGGATAGGTAACCTTGGCATAGAACAGTACTGCAAGCGCCGTGGACACCTCAAACATAGTCGGAGAGCCAAGCTCTGTCTCTGCAATCGCTTCGACCTGAGGCTTCAGCTCATTTGCAAGCCGGAGCAGCGTTTCTTCGTCAATATCCATGCCGTTATATTGGAAACGGTTAGTAAACTTGGTGATATACGGCGACGTAAATGTACCGACATCATATCCGCTTTTCAAGAGAACGCTAGTCAAATAAGCACAGGTTGACCCTTTGCCGTTCGTTCCCGCGATATGAATAAATTTTAGTCTCCGATGCGGATTGTCAAGAAGCTCCATCAGCTTCTCGATTCTCTCCAGACCCGGGCGAATGCCAAACGGAATAAGCCCTGTTATCCAGTCTACCGCTTCGCGGTAGGATTGCAGCGGCACGGATGGCCGCTGCTCTATCGTATGATCCGTCATTCTTATCGATCCTTCTTCCGTGTTTGCAGCGTTAGCCACGCAATTCGGCGATTCTAGCCAATACCTTCTCGCGTTTATCTGCATAATCATTCATTTTGGCACGTTCCTCATCAATAACCTTAGCCGGTGCCTTCGCAACGAAGCCTTCATTGCCAAGCTTCTTCTCTACCCGCTCCACCTCGGTGTTCAAGTGCTGATGCTCTTTCTCCAGACGTGCAATTTCCTGCGCGATGTCGATCAAGCCAGCAAGCGGCAGATAAAGCTCTGCTCCTGTCAGAATGGCGGTCATCGCTTTGTCAGGCGCACCGACATGCAAGCCTGTCTCCAGCTTAGACGTACCGCAAAAACGCTTAATAAACTCTTCATTGCGAGAGAGAATCGCAGCCTCCGCTTCACTCGAAGGTTTGATCATCATTTCGATTTTCTTGCTCATCGGAACGTTCACTTCTGCACGGATATTGCGCACCGCACGGATCATTTCCATCAGCAGTTCCATCTCTTTCACTGCTTCCGGTGCCTCAAGCGCCTTGTCATACACCGGCCATTCCGCTAGAGTAATCGTGTCGCCCGTATGCGGCAAATGCTGCCAAATCTCTTCACTGATATACGGCATGAACGGGTGAATCAGGCGCTGTGTGCGGTCGAGTACATAAGCAAGCACAGATTGTGTTGCCTTTTTGGCTGCTTCTTCTGTACCATATAGGCTAAGCTTTGCGAATTCAATGTACCAATCGCATAGATCATCCCAAATAAAGTTATATAAAATACGTCCGGTCTCGCCGAACTCATAGCTTTCAATCAAACGGGTCACGTCACGAACCGTTTCGTTCAAACGGTGCAGAATCCAGCGATCCGCTGTGCCAAGACTAACCGTAATATCGATATCCTCTGCCTTCACGCCTTCCAGATTCATCAGCGCAAAGCGCGACGCGTTCCAGATCTTGTTCGCGAAGTTGCGGGCCTGCTCGACCTTCTCCCAACGGAAACGCAAGTCTTGACCTGGCGTGCTGCTTGTCGAAATCATATAACGCATGGCATCCGCGCCGTATTTCTCGATCACTTCAAGCGGATCAACGCCATTGCCCTTCGACTTGGACATCTTTTGGCCATCGGAATCGCGAACAAGGCCATGAATGAGCACGTCCTTGAACGGAGATTGCTCCGTAAACTCTAGCGCTGTAAAGATCATCCGAGCAACCCAGAAATAAATAATATCATAACCGGTCACGAGGACATCTGTTGGATAGAAACGTTTCAGATCCTCGGTTTGATCCGGCCAGCCTAGCGTAGAGAACGGCCACAGCGCAGAGCTGAACCAAGTATCCAGCACGTCATTGTCCTGACTTAGGTGGTCACCAGCCAAATCCTCGCGTGAGACATGCATCTCACCCGTTGCTTCATCATACCAAGCCGGGATACGGTGCCCCCACCATAGCTGACGTGAAATACACCAATCGCGAACATTCTCAATCCAGTGCAAATAAATTTTCTCGAATCTCTCTGGTACAAAGTTTACGCCTTTGCCCGCCTTCTGAGCAGCAATCGCCGCTTCTGCAAGAGGCTTCATGGCAACGAACCATTGCGTTGAAAGATATGGCTCAACAACGGCGCCGCTGCGCTCACTGTGTCCGACCTGATGTACATGATCCTCAATTTCCACGCATACGCCCTGCTCCTGCAGATCCTGTACCAGCTGCTTGCGGCAGTCGAAGCGATCCATGCCTTGATAAGGACCGGCTTCAGCATTCATGGTACCAGTCTCATCCATTACGATGATTTGAGGCAGGCTGTGGCGTTCACCCACTTCAAAGTCATTCGGATCATGCGCCGGCGTTATTTTCACAGCGCCTGAACCAAAATCCTTGTCTACGTATTCGTCGGCTATAATCGGAATCTCGCGTCCCACAACCGGAAGCACGATCAATTGCCCAATCAGGTGCTTATAACGATCATCTTCGGGATGAACCGCAACTGCCGTATCGCCAAGCATCGTCTCTGGTCGCGTAGTCGCTACCGTAATAAATCCAGAGCCATCTTTGAGAGGATATTTCAAATGGTACAAATGGCCATTGATTTCCTTATGCTCAACCTCAATATCCGAGAGCGCCGTCCGTGCTGCCGGGTCCCAGTTAATAATTTTTTTGCCACGATAAATAAGCCCTTTGTCATAGAGACGAACAAACACCTCACGTACCGCTTTGGACAGTCCATCATCGAGCGTAAACCGTTCTCTCGAATAATCGAGAGATAGGCCCATCTTCGCCCATTGGTCGCGAATCGTGTTCGCATACTCGTCCTTCCACTCCCATACCTTCTCCAGAAAAGCTTCCCGGCCAAGATCATATCGAGAGATTCCTTGCTCGCGCAGTTTCTGCTCTACTCTGGTCTGAGTCGCAATGCCTGCATGGTCTGTACCTGGCAGCCAAAGCGCATCATAGCCCTGCATCCGCTTTGTTCTGATCAATATATCCTGCAAGGTAAAATCTAACGCATGCCCGATATGCAGCATTCCGGTAACGTTAGGAGGCGGGATGACAATCGTATAGGTCTGTGCATCCGGACGTTTGCCTGCCTCAAAAAATTTTCCCTGCATCCAGTAATCGTACCATTTCTGCTCAGCTGCCTTCGGATCATAGGTTGTCGGCATTGCAGTTGTTGTTTGATTTTCTGACATTCGTTCCATCCTCCATAAATCGATCTACAAAACAAAAAAAACCTACCGCCCTTATCATAAAGGACGAAAGGTTTAGCTTCCGTGGTACCACCTTTGTTCCATGCAAATGCTATTCGCATGACACTCAAACAGATAACGGTTGCGGCCGGCCCGAATTAGGTAGAGCATAAGCTGCTCCTACTTGGTTCAGGCAACTCCGGGGCGACTCGTAGCAGTCACTTCCTGCAGAACCTCTCAGCGTAACGGTTCCACTCTCTGAAGGCTTCGCTGCGTACTATTCCCCTTCAATGTCGTTATAACGCATATATGTTTAATCATACCTTTGTTCCACTTCCTAGTCAACCAAGCAGCACGAACAAATGCCCCTATCGCTCATTTTTTTGAGCAATAAGGGCATTATGATCCTTAATCGGCCTATGGAATGTACAAAAGCTGTCCTTCCGATACGCCGGAATCATCCAAGCGGTTATAAACCAGAATTTCTCTTGGATTCAAACTGTAACGTGTGGCGATGAGATCAAGCGTCTCGTCCCGCTGCACAATGCACATCCGAATCTTGCGGAATTCTTCATCCTCAGAGCGTTTGCCAAGGAAAAGGTTCTTCCATTCAATCTCATCCCCAGATGCTTGCACCTTCGCTTCCTCATCCGCACGCTGCTGGGCAACAACCTGCTCGGCCGCCTCACGGGCAGCCTGCTCCCGCCTGCTCGTCTGAAGCAGCGTAAGGATACCGACATCAGGCGGAGCCACTGTGCCCTCTTGAGGCTGCTTGCCAGCAACCGCTATCCGAATTTCCTGCTGCTCCGGCTCCGGCTTAAGCGCAATCACCGGTTCGAAAGGCGCTGTAAACGTACTATCATTTGTATCCGGCTCTGTCCGTTCTTGTTCAATGGATTGCTGAGACGACTCGGAATCCTCGATTGCCGCTTCTTCGGCAATAAAAACCGGAGAAGCATTTGCAATGACAGACGACGTGGCTAACCAGCCCTCATCACTGACTTGTTGGGAGGCCAACGTAATTTCGCGCTCCTCATGCTGCCGATCTACTTCCTCCTCTTCCTCGGCTCGCTGAATAGGAGATGAGAACATCTGAGAGGATGACCAACCCGAATCGGAACCAGCAGCAGATATCGTTACCGTAGCTTCCGCTTCATCTGACAGTTCCGACAGCTGCTCATCAGAAAAATGCTGTTGTACAGCAAAATCATTTACCGCCGGTATGTAGGGCTGTTCAAAGCTGGCGTATTGGCCATACTGCTGCTCTGAAGGCTGCTCCTCATAAGTTTCTCTTTGATGCACGACGGTAAAGGGCTCTTCTCTCCAGCTTTCTTCCGGTTCTTGAACGGGCTGTGCGGAAATCCCTCTTAAGGATAGGACACCTGTGATGTTTAACGTGCGGGCAGACAATAAATCCACGTCAAAATTATCGATGTCAATCGAAATATCATCCAGACGTGAAATGCGGTTCATCGGCAGCGTAATTTCAACGGGAATCCAGTGCTCAAGCGTCTGTGAATTTTCGGGGTCGTTCTGACTCCTGTATATTCCGCTGAGCAGCAACTGTCCTCTTAGTACGGCATGGTCCCCCTGGTCTATGACCTGGATACGGGGAACAAGCTCAATTTCCTCCAGCTCATCAATTGCCGCAACATCATCAGGCAAATGGACGCGTTCATACACGTCAAAGCGTAAACCATTCGTTTGATCCGACACGCCTAAATCCTCCCCTCTCATACTGAATGCTTGGTCTAACATTACATTCACTACTTATCTATATGGTAGGTTTGGCTAGAGCATGACTATCATTTTGACTGAGATTGCATGTTTTCTGAAAGCTGAACCAGCCACACAGGCCAAGGCGAGCAAGCTTCGGTCTGTTCCATTGTCCATGGATGGGGAAACAGCAGCTTTTCACCATGCAGCGCTTGATGTGCCAGCATCCGGGCGTCCCCCCCATACAGGCTGTCACCAACTAACGGATGTCCAATATGGCTAAGATGCACCCTTATTTGATGCGTTCGTCCAGTCTCCAGCTTGACTCTAAGCATTGACAACTGGCGGCTGGCGGCAATAACCTCATAATGGCTAACTGCGTGCTCACCGTTTTCCGAAACCCGGCGCCTTGCTGAATGATGACGATCCTTCCCAATTGAAGCCGAAATCGTCCCCCTTGGACTAGCTGGTCTGCCATGAACAACTGCAATGTAATGTCTGTCAATCACTTTCGCTCTCATCGCTTCATCAAGCTTCCACTGGGCCAGATCATTTTTGGCATACAAAACAGGACCCGAAGTGTCGTCATCAAGTCTATGAATATGCCGTACGTTCAGCGGGTCTCCCTGTCCGAGCATATGTCTTGCCACCGCTTCGTCCAAGGTTCCGCTCTGTGAAGGTGATGAGCCGTGCACAGCCATACCTGCTGGTTTATCGAAGACGATACAAAAATCATCCTCATACAGCACCTGAGGCGCTGCTGCTTTCGCCGGAATTAATGCCAGCCGGTACGTGGCATCATTTCGCTGGTCGACGCTCGGATACGCCAACAATTGCAGCCGCTCACCATTCCAACGGATGCCTCCAATTGAAAATAACCGATTGATCCACTTGGCCGGAAACAAGGAACGGGCCAGCAGCCACTGCCGCACTTGGTGCGGATGACTGCCAGCCCGCGGCTGCGCATGCTCGGGCATTTCTGCCGAATCCTTCTCCGATTGGGGACCAATGGCTTCCGAGGCTGCGGTGCCAAGAGCCGGCCAATCCAGCTCCAGCCACTGTCCGTTCCTCTGTGCTAGCCTCTTGTCCATATGATGTTCTTCCCCCATTCTAAACGCTGCAATACCTATCCCTATTACAACCGGCCAAAAGCGATATCATGCGCTTCAATCGTCGCTTGAATATCCTCATCGCTATGAGCTGCCGATACAAACATGCCTTCAAATTGCGAAGGAGCAATGCTTACGCCCAAATCGAGCATGGAGGCAAAATACGCTTTGAACCGTTCCAGATCCGACGTTTTTGCCGTTTCGAAGTTAATGACGAACGTATCCGTAAAGAAAGGGCATACCATGGAGCCTACACGGTTAATCGTGTTCGGAATGCCATGCTTCAGCGCATTCGCTTCAAAGCCGAGCTGCAGCTTGACCGCTTGGCGCTCTAGCTGCTCATACACTTCAGGCGTCAGCAGTTTAAGCGTGGTGTAGCCCGCAGCCATAGCAAGCGGATTGCCCGAGAGCGTACCCGCTTGATAGATTGGACCGCTTGGAGCGATCATTTCCATTAACTCGCGCTTGCCGCCGTAAGCGCCGACAGGCAAGCCTCCGCCGATGATTTTGCCAAAGCAAGTCAAATCAGGTTTAATATCATAAAGCCCTTGCGCGCAGCTGTAGCCAACCCTAAAGCCTGTCATAACCTCATCAAATATAAGAACCGTACCATATTGCGTCGTAATATCGCGTAAGCCTTGCAGAAATCCAGGCAAAGGCGGCACAACGCCCATATTGCCGGCTACCGGCTCAACGATCACGCAAGCGATTTCTTCGCCGAACTTTTCGAATGCAACCTTAACCGATTCAATATCATTATAAGGAACAGTTATCGTATGCGATGCTACGTGCTCAGGCACGCCTGGGCTGTCAGGCAGGCCAAGCGTCGCCACGCCGGAACCAGCTTTGATTAACAAGCTGTCAGCGTGTCCATGATAGGAGCCTTCGAATTTCAAAATTTTACTGCGCTTCGTATAGCCGCGAGCCAGTCTCAAGGCGCTCATCGTCGCCTCCGTGCCGGAATTCACCATCCGAACGATGTCAACAGATGGCACGCGCTCGCATACAAGCTCAGCCATCAACGTCTCTAGCTCCGTAGGGGCGCCAAAGCTGGTGCCTTTCTCAGCCGTACGCTTAATCGCCTCGACGACCTCGGGATGAGCGTGTCCCATAATGAGCGGCCCCCAAGACGCCACATAGTCAAGATAGCTGTTACCATCGATATCATAAATGCGGCTGCCTTCCCCGCGTTCCATATATACAGGGTTTAAGCCGACCGATTTGAACGCTCTAACCGGGCTATTCACTCCACCGGGTATAACCTTCTTGGCTCTCGCAAAAGCTTCTACTGAACGGGCATCATTTCTAAGGTTCGATTCACTCATCTGCTTATTCCTCCCCTTTTAACCAGCGCGCCGCGTCCTTCGCATGGTACGTTATGATCAAATCCGCACCGGCACGCTTCATTCCCGTCAACGTTTCCAGAACGATTTCACGCTCATTAATCCAGCCATTCGCTGCAGCGGCTTTCACCATCGAATACTCGGCGCTTACGTTATAAGCGGCAACGGGCAAATTATACTTATCTTTAAGCAAACGCAAAATATCGAGGTACGCCATTGCAGGCTTAACCATCAGCATATCTGCACCCTCTGCAATATCTGATTCGGCTTCCCGAAGCGCTTCTCTTACGTTAGCGGGGTCCATTTGATAAGTCTTGCGATCCCCGAACTGTGGTGCAGAATGGGCAGCATCACGGAATGGTCCGTAATAAGCGGAAGAGAATTTGACGGAATACGATAAGATGGCAATATCGCTAAAGCCGGCATCGTCCAGTCCTTGTCGAATCGCCATTACAAACCCATCCATCATGTTCGAAGGAGCTATAATGTCCGCTCCCGCTTCCGCTTGCGATACAGCGGTTTGTACAAGCAGATCAAGCGACGAGTCATTATCTACTTCGGCAATGCCCGATTCCTCATGGACATGAACGATGCCGCAATGGCCATGGTCCGTGAATTGGCATAAACAGGTATCAGCAATGACAACAAGCTCTGGTGCCCATTCCTTTACTGCTCGAATAGATTGTTGAACGATTCCATCTGCAGCATACGCGGATGTGCCAAGCGCATCCTTATGCTCTGGAAGGCCAAAGAGCAGCACCGATTGAATGCCCGCAGCAACAACTTCGCGAATCTCTTCTTCGAGAAGATCAAGCGACAAGTGGTACACGCCCGGCATGGATGGGATTTCCTCTTTTATATTGTGACCATGCGTTACAAAGATCGGATAAATAAAATCATTTACGCCAAGCACCGTTTCTCTTACCAGACTTCTTAGCGCAGACGTTCTGCGCAATCTGCGATGTCTCACTGTTGGAAAAATCATCGTTTATTCATCCTCCTTACTGTAGTGGCCGATGGTTTTGGCGGTATTCTACAATAGCCTGAAGCAACCCATCTAGCGTAGAATCCTCTGGTTCAATTTCAACCTTTAGCCCTGCATCGACAGCGGTTTGCGTCGTTATCGGCCCGATGCTTGCAATCGGGATATCTGAAAGCATAGCAACGGGATCCGATATCCCTTTGCGCTTTAACAGCTCCAGCAAATTCGTTACGGTTGATGAGCTCGTGAACGTAATCATATGAATCTCTTTCTCGCGAATCCATTCCAGCGCAAGCTCATCCTGAACATCAGCCAGAACCGTTTCATAAACATCGATTTCCGTTGGAATCAGTCCAAGCGCCCTAAGCTCACGCGGCAGCACCTCACGCGCAAGATCACCGCGAGGCAGCAGAACGCGCTCACCCGCACGCAGCTGTGAGCTGAGCTGTTCCAGCAAACCCTCCGCATGGAACTTCACCGGCAGCACTTCGGCCACTAAGCCTCGCTGTGCTAGCGCAGCAGCTGTCTTCGGACCAACGGCAGCGAGCCGGGCTCCGTGAAAACGCCTAACATCGATTTGAAATTTGCGAAGCCAACCAAAAAAATATTCCACTCCGTTTACGCTGGTAAACATGAGCCAGTTATACTTTTCTGCTTGCTCTAATTGCTCTCTCATGGCCTCGATAACGGCAGGGTCTGATGGTTCAATCGTTTCGATGACAGGAAATTCACAAGGCTCGCCGCCGAGCAGCTCAATTTGATCTGCCAGCTCGCTCGCTTGCGCCCTAGCGCGAGTAACGAGCACCCGCAAACCGAACAATGGCTTGCGTTCGTACCACTGAAGCTTCTCACGCTGCAGCACAACTTCCCCAACGACGATAACGGCCGGAGGCTTGAAGTTCGCCTCTCTGACGATCGCTTCAATCGTCTCCAGCGTGCCGACTACCGTCCGCTGTTCCACTCTCGTACCCCAGCGAATTAAGGCAACCGGCGTTTCAGGCGGCTTGCCATGCTTGATAAGCTGACCGGCAATATAGCCTATTTTGGCAACACCCATAAGGAAAATAAGTGTTCCTGTTGCATTTGTTACTTTATCCCAATGAATGGAGCGGTCCAGCTTGTCCGGACTCTCGTGCCCTGTAATAATCGATAATGAGGAGGCTAGATCGCGGTGGGTTACCGGAATGCCAGCATACGCAGGCACAGCGATCGCTGAGGTTATGCCGGGCACAATCTCGAACTCAATTCCGTGATCATAGAGCAGCTCCGCCTCTTCGCCTACACGACCAAAAATCGTTGGATCCCCGCCCTTAAGGCGGGTAACCGTCTTTCCTTCCAACGCCAGATCGACGAGGAGCTGATTGATCTCCTCCTGCTTCATCGTATGACGGTCAGGCAGTTTGCCGACGTAAATTCTCTCCGTTCCCGGCTTCACATGGCGCAGCAGCCTTGGACTGGCTAAACGGTCATAGACAACGACATCACAAGCTTCCAGACATTCCAATCCTCGTACAGTAATCAGCTTCGGATCTCCCGGTCCGGCACCAACCAAATAAACCTTCCCCTTATCCAAACCTGTCATCCCCCAATTTCAGCTAATATCCGATCTGCACCGCGGGCGACAAGCGCTGCAGCGACATCCCGTCCAAGCTGCTCGGGGTCTGTCCCCTGCTTAATTTCTTTCAGAAGAGTTACGCCGTCAGGTGTTCCGACCATGCCCGTCATGACGAGCTGTCTAGTCCCCTTCTTGTCTTCGATTTCATCCCCAAGGACGCAGTATGCGCCAATCGGAACCTGGCAGCCGCCATTTAAAGACCCAAGAAAACTTCGCTCTGCTCGAACCGTCAACTCTGTTTCATGATGATTAATTAAATTCAGAAGCTCACGAATTTGCTCATCATTCTCTCTGCACTCAATGCCAAGCGCGCCTTGTCCGACAGCAGGCAAGCAAATATCGACCGGAATATTCGTGGAGATGCGGTCTTGCCAGCCCATGCGGGTAAGTCCTGCGGTCGCCAGTACGATGGCGTCAAAGCCTTCCGTTTCCAATTTGCGTATGCGGGAATCAATATTGCCGCGAATCGATTCCAGCTGCAGGTCTGGACGCGCATTTTTTAACTGGCTAGAGCGACGCAAACTGCTTGTCCCAACCCTAGCCCCAAGCGGCAAATCATCGAGTGACGCGCCCTGCTTCATGATCAAACAATCCCGTGGGTCAATGCGCTTCGGTATCGCTCCGTTGATCAATCCTTCAGGAAGCTCATAGGGCATATCCTTCATGCTGTGAATAGCCAAATCGATATCTCCATCTACAAGCGCTTGCTCGATCTCCTTAACGAACAAACCCTTTCCACCCACCTTGGACAAGGTTACGTCGAGAATGCGGTCGCCTTTGGTTACAATTTTTTTCACCTCAAACGTATAATCAAAACCATGCTTCTCGCTAATTCGCTTAAGCTCGTCAATCACTTGCCCGCTTTGCGTCAACGCAAGCGCGCTTTGCCTTGTGCCTACCACAATCACACGTTTTCCTTGATCTGATCCTGCCATTATGTATGCCCCCTGTCGATTCGATGAAGAAGGCTTTGCAGCCATTCATCAAGGTCAAAGTCGTTATGTCCGAGCTGGCCGGCTTCATCAGCCGCAAGCTTTAAAATCGTCGTTCTTTTCCGCTCATCCGTGATGCTGATGCGCACAAGCTCACGCAACCGCCTCAGCCGCGTCAGCATCACTTCATACTCCGCTCCGTATTGCGCGGCAAGCTGTTGTTTAATTCGCATCGATAACGCAGGGCTTGCTCCCGAGGCCGTAACGGCAAGCAGCAAATCCCCTCGCCGGACGACGGAAGGGGATATGAAAGAGCTGCTGCTGGCCTCGTCAGCAACATTTACCCAGAGCCCAAGCTTTTGGGCATCCGCCGCTATTTCCTCGTTTACCTGCTTATTGTTCGTAGCTGCAAAAACAAGCCAGGCACTTCGGAGATCATCAATCGTATACTCACCGCGACGACTGCGAACTTTTCCTTCAGCAAGCAGGTTTTCAATAACCGGTGTATAGGCCGGACTAATCACCCATATCTCATCGGCTCCAGCCTCCAGGAGCCCTAGCAGCTTGCGCTGCGCGATTCCGCCGCCACCGAAGACGACGCATTTTTTTCCTTTTAGCTGCAGGACGATCGGATAAAATCCATTCATTTTGTCAGATCCCCCTGCTTATTCGTCGCATTCCTTAATGGAATGAGGAGAAATAATTAGACAATAAATTCAAAAGTAGCAGTCCGAATGAAAAAATATACAGTCGGGCCAGCTGTAATCCCGGCCGCCTCAGCATCGCTCTCTGATAAACGTAAATCACGTACATGACCAAGGTAGCAAAGGAAGATAACACTTTCCAATCTAAGAGTAGAGTTGCTCTTCCTTCAACGAGCAAAGAGGTCACTGCGATCGCCAGAGACATAGCAAGCAGCGGGACGCCGACAATGACTGCCCGGTCTCCATATCGCTCGATCGTATCCAGGCTTGGCAATCTGCGCACAACGCTTGTCCACCGTTTTCTTTTGAGCTGGTTATGCAAAAATAAGTACATTCCGGCAAACAACGCTCCTAGCGTCAGTGCCGCATACGCACATAAAATTAAACTAATATGAATGTATAATAGCTCTCTTGTTGCTTTCCAAAGCTCAAGCGATTCGCCCTTGCCAGGATTGCTGTACAGATTCAAAGCCAACACCGCAAAGCCGATCACATTGACGAAAAAAACAATAAAATCAATTTTTATAAATCGACTGATTACTAAAGATATGGTGACGAGCAGCCAGGAGAACCCAAGCCAGTATTCAAAGGGGGTAACTGTAGTCATTTGCAGATGCAAAATGACCCGGGAAACCAGATAACCAGTCTGCAGTACCCAAACAAAAATAAGCAGCCCTGTACCCATCCGTTTTGCTCTCTGACTTGCATTCATGAAGTCAGAGAAATAAAACAGTAGGCTCAGGGCGTAGACGTAAAGTATCGCATCGTATAAAAAGTTTTGCGTCACCATAGTTCCTCCACATTGCGGCCCTCTAGCTTGTAATAGATGCTAATACCGCCGCGGCTGCATGGGTTTGAACGTTTTTCTTTTTGGCTGCAGCGACAGTATCTGTTGCCGCTTCAAGCTCGGCTTGACGCGTCTTGGCAAGCTCATCCTCCAGCGCAAACAGCTTTACGAACAAATCCATTGCCTCGTCCGCTCGTTTCTCTCCCGCCATTTCTTTAATGCGCAAAATTGGGTCCTGCATCATTTGGTTAACGATGCTCTTCGTAAGCTTGCGAATGACCTTAAGCTCGTGCTCGCCAAGGTCAGGCAGCTTATTCGTCAGGCTGTTCATCGTTTCCTCATGGATGCCTGCAGCTTTGGTCTGTAGAGATCTGATCAACGGCACGACGCCAAGCGTCTTGTACCACTGCTCGAAGAGATCGATCTCTTCGGTAATCATCGCTTCGATCTTAGCTGCCTCTTGGCGACGGTGCTCCAGATTGCTCTCCACAATTCCCTCCAAATCATCGATATCATACAGGAACACATTGTCCACCGCTGCAATAGATGGGTCCAGATCGCGCGGAACAGCAATGTCGATCATGAACAGCGGTTTCGCTTTGCGTCGCTGCATGGCAGAAGCCACCTGCTGACGCGTAAGCACATAGCCGTCCGAGCCTGTAGAGCTAATAATAATATCCGCTTCATGCAGCTTCTCGGCAGCCTCTTCCATCGACCAGGCTAGGCCGTTGAATTTATCTGCCAGCTTCGCTGCACGCTCATAGGTCCGGTTGACGACCACGACACGGTCAGCGCCATTGGCGTACAAGTGCTTGGCCGTAAGCTCGCTTGTTTCGCCAGCGCCGATGACCATCACTGTTTTTTTGTTGAATTGACCAAAAATCCGTTTGCCAAGTTCAACCGCCGCATAGCTGACCGAAACAGCTGATTCACCAATCGTCGTCTCCGAGTGTGCACGCTTGGCCATTGTAACGGCCTGCTTGAACAGCATGTTGAATACGGTACCTGTGGTCTTTTGCTGTTGTGCAAGCATGAACGCATTTTTGACTTGTCCCAAAATTTGCGTTTCACCGATAACCATCGAATCAAGACCGCTAGTGACGCGGAACAAATGATCGATCGCTTTCTCGTCCTCATACATATATAAATGGTTGGTAAAATGCTGTCTAGGCAGCTTAAACCATTTTTCCATAAAGCTCCGAATGTAATGCCCGCATAGATGGTGCCTGTCTACTACTGCGTAAAGCTCGGTACGATTGCAGGTCGCTACTATGACACATTCCATTATGCTTTGTGTCTGAATGAGCTGTGTTAATGCCTCCGGCAAATCCCTTTCCGCGAACGCAAACTGTTCTCTTACTTCTACGGGAGCTGTTCGGTAGTTCAGTCCTACTGCGATAATGTGCATGCGCGGTCACCTGCCTCCTTCTCTAGTGCGTATTAGCCATTGATGTCAACGATTATTATAGCATAGTTCGACATTCAGATAATGTTCATTTATGAATAATATTTGAAAAGTACAGACTCATTATTCCCTTTTCATGCAAAGAAATAACCATGGATGAAATCCATGGTTATTTCGCTATGATCGATAAGTTTTAAAGCTCTTAGACGAGCTCAGTTTGTTTCATTTTCGGCTCTTCCACTTGCAGTTCGCCCATACCGCGTACAAGCTTCTTCGCATAAGTCGCTTTTGGCTTCAGTACAGCAAGCATGTAATCAATCGCAAGCTGAGGATCTACAGTTTCACCGCAGGTATAACAGTCCAGCGCGGCAAAGCCTCTCTCAGGATACGTATGAATCGAGAGGTGACTCTCCGACAGCAGCACGAGCACAGTTGCGCCTTGAGGATCAAATTGTTTCGCTTGAACGGACAATACAGTAGCACCACATGCTTCAGCAGCCTCTACCATATGTGATTGCAAAAATTCAGCGCTGTTCAATAAGTCAAAATCTACACCCCAAGTATCAACAGCAACGTGTCTTCCGAAAGTTGAGTATTCCATCTTCCGGTTCCCCCTTCCTAGGAATAAAATGTTTGAAAAATTTCATCCGCTAGGACCTACGTCATTCACTTCTCGAGGGATTAATCTCTCGCAACATAACTATGTCCTGAGTGAATCCTGGTTCCTATTATTATCATCAACAATGTTTTCAACGAGAATAAAAATAACATCTATCCGAGATAATTGCAATAGTTTTTTCAAAAAAGATAAATCTGCTGCCCCATCTCAGCCCCGTTTTCAATGTATGACGTGCAAGCTTATCCCGTAACAGTGGACTTGTTTACCCTGCCATATTATTTTTAGCATCGTCCGGGCTGTATACAGAAATATGATCAACCTTCTGGGTTGACTCCGAAATGACAAATTTCAGCTCATATTGCTTATTCACTTTGTAAGTGTAAATACTATCGGTGCCATTGACGGTTTTCTCATCCGCAGATCCAAGAGCAACCTCCAAATCCTTAAGCGTGATTGCATTCAGTTTGTCGGAATAAGATCTTACGTCAAAAACACGCATTCCTTTGTTATATCCGAAAGTAATTCCTTTTTTATCATAGGTAGCATAAATGCCATTACCTGCAGATTCGTTCGTATCTGCCTTGCCCCAGCTTTTTTCAATATCATCATATAGGGAGTCATGGGCGGGGTATTCGCTTCCCGAAACCTTCCCTTCCTTCGCTAGATTATAAATAGAGCCAATCAACTGACCTGCCTCAGCACTGCCTTCATTGCCTCCGTTAGCATTCTCTGGCGCGCTGCTTGGCTTGTCCGTCGTCTCAGGCGCTTTAGTCGGCTCTGCACTCGGTGACGCGCTTGGCTGCGTAGTAGGCGCCTCTGAGGATGGAGGGGCTGTTGTATCCGCATTGGCATCATTGTTGCTGCATGCGGTCAAGGATAAGGCAATCGCAAACGATATACCTATAGCAAATTGTTTAAAGCGTTTAGTCTGGCCCATCATGATCAATCTCCTTCTTGTGTCTCGCATCTGTGCTGCTTTCTATTTTATTACCTTTTTATAAACTAAGTTTAAACAAAAAAAGTTGCAGGGCAGCGCATAATAAATTTTAGCAAAAAAAAGAGAAGCTGCAAAAGCAGCTTCTCTTTTTCCGTTTCCCCAATACTGGTTATGCTTCCAGTATGAAGAGCTTGCGAGTCAAATCCGACAAACGCTCGTCAATTTTGTTAATCTCTTCAGCATCCATGGTCTGGTTGCGAAGATCCAGCAATTCATTGACTGCACTGCCCAGTAAGCCGATCTCACGCTCGATCAGACGACTGCGGAACACCCGCTCCAATTGACCAAGCGTATCCTTGAATTCGAACACGACACGGTCGCCCGTCTTAGAGCTTTCAACAATTTGGTGGACGGAACCATTCTTATAATGATAGATCATCGTATAATGACTGTAGATTCGGTTGACGATCGCGTTGCCGCGGAAAGCAGATATCGCTTTTCGCATGGCATTGGTCAGCCTCGGTTGCACAAGACGGCAAGTTAGTACGCAGACATAATTGTTTTGTTGACGTTCAAAGGTCAGTCGGACTTCTTCCCTCCCTGCCACATCTTCGAGAACGAGCTCCTGATTTCCATTGTCGAGCACAAGCACCTGTAAGCGGATTTGTTGCTCTTCAAATAAACGGATAAACTCAGCCATCTCTTCATTCGTCAATTGCAGTTTGGCATTTACATACTCTGTGGCTAGCCGCTTAGCCATAAAAATCTCCTCAATTCTTTGAACTTACACGCTTTGGTCTAGTCATTCTGGTCTTGTTGCTTAAGTATATTATACGTGATCTCAACATTTTATTCCTGTCGTCCAGCCCCGATATTCTCGCATATTCCACAAAATAACGGAAGAATTCACGAGGAATGCCGACTTTTTCACTGTATCCTCTGCTTTATATAATAACTTGCTGCACTTGCTACCTCATGTAGCAATCGCTTCTGTAATGACTTCCCAAAGCTGCTCTCTTCCAATACCCAATTCCGATGAAAATAAAACAACGGAATCGCTTGGATCTGTTTCAAGCGTTTGTTTAATCATTTTGATATGCTTGTCCCATTTCGATTTTGGAATTTTGTCCGCCTTCGTCGCGACGATGCAGGTTGGCACCTCGTAATGCTTCAGCCATTTATACATTTGCTGGTCCAACTGAGACGGCTCATGACGAATGTCGATAACTAGAAGCTGAAGTTTTAAAGGCTCTCGATCACGAATATACCGCTCGATCATCTCGCCGAATTGCGCCCGCTGCGTCTTCGATACTTTGGCATAGCCATAGCCGGGAAAATCAACCAAATAAATTAGTTCATTGACACGGTAATAGTTTAGCTGCTGCGTCTTACCTGGCTGGGAGCTTGTTCTTGCTAAGTTTTTGCGTAAAATCAATTTGTTAATCAATGAAGATTTTCCGACATTCGAACGCCCTGCCAGAGCAATCTCTGGCAAGGCGTCCTCCGGGTATTGATGTGGTTTTACTGCGCTGATGATGAATTCTGCTTGTGTAATTTTCATAAAATCGTTGTACCTGCCTTCTCCTCCGTTTGAACCGGAAGCAACGCATGCTGCAGCACTTCATCCATATGACTGACAGGAAAAAATTGCATATCATGTCGTACGCTATCGGGAATATCCCTTAAATCCCGTTCATTTTCTTTCGGCAACAATATCGTCCGGATGCCTGCACGATGCGCGGCTAGCGATTTTTCCTTTAAGCCGCCAATAGGCAGGACACGTCCTCGGAGTGTTATTTCGCCCGTCATCGCCACTTCCTTATTTACGTAGCGGTTCGTGAGAGCTGAAATAAGTGCTGTTGCAATCGTAATACCAGCTGATGGCCCATCTTTCGGGATGGCACCTTCGGGAATATGAATATGAATATCATTTTTCTCATGGAAGCCAGGATCTATGCCAAGCTCAACTGCTTTGGAGCGGGTATAGCTGAATGCGGCCTGAGCCGACTCCTTCATGACATCTCCTAGTTTACCAGTTAACGTGAGCTTTCCGCTACCCGGCATTATCGTAACTTCGATGACGAGCGTATCGCCACCTACTTCTGTCCATGCAAGACCTGTCACAGCGCCGATCTGATTTTCGCTCTCAGCTAGGCCGTAACGGAACTTTGCAGGCCCCAGCCATTCCTTCAACAGTTCACTTGTGAGATCCAAAGGTTCAACTGCCCCATCTTCTTCTTTGGAGACAAAATACTTCGCTGCCTTCCGGCAAACCGCCGCAATTTGCTGCTCCAAATTCCGAACGCCGGACTCCCGTGTGTACTCTCTGATCAGTTGAAGCAGCACTTCATCTGTTACAGTGAGATGCTCCTCTGTCAAGCCATGCTCCTTCTTCTGCTTCGGCAATAAGTATCGCGTGCCGATCTGCAGCTTCTCAAGCTCCGTATATCCTGGGATATACAGCACTTCCATCCGATCAAGGAGCGGACGAGGAATATTGTGCATCGCATTCGCCGTTGTTACGAACATTACGTTGGACAAATCGAACGGAACTTCAACAAAGTGATCGCTGAACGTATTGTTTTGTTCCGGGTCCAGCACCTCAAGGAGCGCTGAAGCTGGATCTCCTCGGAAGTCCTGAGCCATCTTATCAATTTCATCAAGCAGGAATACGGGATTTAATGAGCCTGCTGTTTTCATGCCTTGAATGATTCTTCCCGGCATAGCGCCTACATAAGTTCGGCGGTGGCCTCGAATTTCCGCTTCGTCGCGCACGCCCCCAAGCGAGATGCGTACGAACTTGCGACCGAGCGACTTCGCAATCGAACGCGCGAGCGATGTCTTCCCGACGCCCGGCGGCCCAACAAGGCAAAGAATAGGGCCTTTCAATTGCTTGACAAGTTGCTGAACAGCCAGATATTCGAGCACCCGTTCCTTCGGCTTCTCCAAGCCATAATGATCATCATTTAAAATAGCTTCAGCCTTGCTTAAGGTTAAGTCGTCATCCGTCGTCTTGTTCCACGGCAAGGACAGCAGCCAATCGATATAATTGCGGATGACGCCGCCCTCTGCCGAGGTTGAAGGCATCTTCTCGAGACGGTCAATTTCCTTCTCTATCTTTTCCTTCACCTGATCAGGTACGCCTGCCTCAGCCAACTGCGAGCGCAGCTCCTCGACTTCGCCGGCGCGGCCTTCCTTCTCGCCAAGCTCCTTCTGGATCGCTTTCATTTGCTCGCGCAAATAATATTCCTTTTGCGTCTTTTCCATTTGCTTCTTGACGCGCTGGTTTATTTTGCGTTCAAGCTCAAGCACTTCACGCTCGTTGTTCAGAATATCAAGCAATCTCTCCAGCCGCTCACCGACATCCACCGTTTCAAGTATATCTTGCTTATCCTTGATTTTAAGCGAGAGATGGCTTGTGATCACATCCGCCAGGCGGCCCGGATCGTCGATATCGGATACTGCCGCATAGGTTTCAGGCGTGACCTTCTTCGATAACGAAATGTAATGCTCGAATTGACTTAGCACAGAGCGCATCAGCGCATCCACTTCCGGATCATCGGTTTCCTGCTCCGGCAATTCTTTGACCGATACTTCGTAAAACTCGTCATTCGGCAAATAATCTAAAATTTCCGCGCGGCTTACGCCTTCCACCAATACGCGGATCGTGCCGTTTGGCAGCTTCAGCATTTGCCTTACCTTTGCGATTGTACCGACTTTATAAATATCTTCCTCCGTCGGCTCCTCAATGTTCACTTCAGACTGTGAACAAAGCAATATCATATGATCTTCGACCATCGAGCGCTCTAGCGCCCGAACCGATTTGTCCCTACCCACATCAAGGTGGAGCACCATGCTGGGATAAACGAGTAGCCCTCTTAGCGGAAGCAAGGGCAGCCGACGACCTTTCGATTTATTAGGTCCCACACCAGCACCTCCAAATGTTAACGTCTACCCTAGTTTATCATTCTACGGATTCAGCCTGCAAATAGGGAACCCCTGAAGCGATAAAAAGATCGGTCCCAAACGGGGCTTCCATGCGTGATGGAGACTGTTCCTCACCAGGAAACACATATTTGAACACTTCTTCCACCTTCTCGACAGGAATGACTTTGAGGCCTTCCAAATCAGCAAAGATTGCCTGCCAGTTCTCTCTCGGTATGATTACCGTGTTTGCACCAGCCTGGAAAGCAGCCTCTACCTTAGCTAATACGCCGCCGACCGGCTTTACGTTCCCATGTATGCCAACCTCGCCGGTCATCGCCAGCTTGTTGTCAATCGGAATGCCTTTAATTGCCGACGTAATCGCCGTTGCCATTGCAATGCCGGCAGACGGTCCGTCAATCGGAGTGCCGCCGGGAAAGTTGATATGCAAATCATAATCCTGTGTATTCAGGCCAACTCGTCTAAGAACAGTCAGCACATTCTCCACAGATCCCTTTGCCATACTTTTTCTTCTAAGCGTGCGCGAGCCTCCGCCTAATTCCTCCTCGTCAACCACGCCGGTAATCGTGAATTGCCCCTTGCCTGTCGCTGCTGGAATCGCGCTAACTTCAATTTCAAGCAGCGTGCCCATATTCGGGCCATACACGGCTAAGCCGTTCACGAAGCCCACCTGCGGCGCCTCCGGCACCTTGCGGTCTGGACGGGGCGGAATTTGGCTGCTGTTGACGACCCACTCGATATCACCTGCGCTTATGCTGTCTCGCTTCTCCGATAATGCAACGCCTGCAGCGAGTTGAATGACATTTACCGCTTCGCGCCCGTTTGTTGCATAGCGCTTAACCACATCAATCGCTTCAGGGCAAGGAGCAAATCCGATTTTTTTAACCGCATTTTCCGCTACCAACCCAATCTCCTCTGCGAGCAGCGGTCGGAAGAATACTTCCATACAGCGTGAACGAATGGCTGGCGGTATTTCCTGCGGCGAGCGCGTCGTTGCTCCAACCAAACGGAAATCGGCAGGCAAGCCATTTTGGAAAATATCATGAATATACACCGGAATGTTGGAATCCTCCGAATTGTAATAGGCGCTCTCCAGAAATACCTTGCGGTCTTCCAGCACCTTTAACAATTTATTCATTTGCACCGGATGCAATTCACCGATTTCATCGATAAATAAAATTCCGCCATGCGCTTTGGTTACCGCGCCTGGCTTAGGCTGAGGAATGCCAGCTACCCCCATTGCGCCAGCGCCCTGATAAATCGGATCATGCACAGAGCCGATGAGCGGATCAGCGATGCCTCTCTCGTCAAAGCGCGCCGTAGTGGCATCGATCTCCGTAAACTTGGCCTCCGGCAAAAATGGCGAAGATGGATTTTTTTTGGCTTCCTCGAGCACCACACGAGCCGCTGCCGTCTTCCCTACGCCCGGCGGACCATAGATAATAACATGCTGAGGGTTCGCGCTGCAAAGCGCTGCCTTAAGGGCACGCAGGCCGTCACGCTGCCCTACGATGTCCTGCATCGCTTGCGGCCTTGTTTTCTCCGCCAGGGGTTTGGTCAGCGATATGCTTCTTAGCTTCCGCAGCTTGTCCATTTCCTTACGCGATTCGCGGTCCACGGCAGAGCGGTTCGTCTTCTGATTGCGCAGCAAATTCCAGAAATACAAGCCAATAACAACAGCAAAAAACACTTGAATCAACATTAACACAACACTTAAACTCATTAGCAACCCGCTCCTTTCAAGCGTAAACGGCCGAAGCCATAAAATTGGCAAGGCTCGTTTCGCGTAGAAATAAAGGCGGTATGGACAGTTATAATCACCCATTCCTTTATTTCAAGCGTAAACGGCCGAAGCCATAAAGTTGGCAAGGCTCGTTTCGCGTAGAAATAAAGGCGGCATGGACAGTTATTTTCGTCCATTCCTTTATTTCAAGCGTAAACGGCCGAAGCCGTAAATTAGTAAAGCTCGTATATTCAAACGATCCGTTATATGCATGCCTACGTAATAGTATTGCCTCTATAAACTGGTAATAACCGCTGGGAATGTTATTTTTCAGGAAGCCCTCCCGTCAAGTCAACCAACTCATGAGGTTTATAAATTGTTTTAACGGCATAAGTAGGCCGGACATTATGGATACCGGCGTGACTGGTGGCAAGCCATAGCTTCCGGAAGCAAATAAATACACCGCCCATACGGACATGACGGCATAGATTACGCAGCTCTGATATTGCTTTTTTTTGATCAGCGGCTTCATTCCAAGCCACATGGCTGCGATGAGAGTACATGCGATAGCGATTGTTGTCAAATCCATAGCCTCCTTCCGCTACTTACCTTCCCTTAGTTGATTCACATTGAGCGGTTGATTGCTGAGGCCCACATTGGTCATCGTAATATCCGCAGAAACTTCCAATTTTATTTCGGAGAATACGGCATCCCAATCCTTCTTCCATGTACGCCACCCTTTGCGGTATTTGCGATGAGCCATATCCGCAAAGCCCACGGCATCCGTATGAAGCTTTTGAATCGCCTTCCAGCCTGAATCCGTATAACGCAAAATCTCCTGCTCAACAGCATTCTCCATTTCCGAAACAACCTTCGGGTTATAAAAATCAACGGTAGCGCAATCTGACTGCGTTAGCACGGCGCTCCCTTTAATATGTACTTTTACATTCATTTGCCCATCGTTCAGCGATGGCCTTAGTTCAGTTCTAGAAGGTCCTACTACGACGGTTAAATTATTCGCTTGATTACTGGGACAACCAAACGTTAGTACGGTGTTCTTTACGTCATTCCGGATAAAAGCGACGCCTAACGCTTCCGTTCGGGACAGCCAGCCTACCATTCTGTCCTTCTTGAGCACGGCAACCCTGCCCAGCTTTATTTTCGCTGGCAAGGTTGTGCTATCGAATACTTTCAAAGAGGAAGCATCCGAATTTCCGGAAACATAAACCTCCGGCAGCAGCGCGCTTGCGGAATCGCTAGCCAAATTCATAGCCAGCTGATACATCTTAACCTCAGGAAGAACGGAGGTGTGCTTCGCTTCCAAAATATTGATTTCCCTTATGCCGTCGCCGGAAATTTTCTGGATTTGCATCATCTGCTCCAATATCTTTCGAGAGCTGCCTGGCGTAACGAGCACATCTACCGTTTCACGGGCATCTGTATTGCGCAAATAAACATCCAGCATCGGATTTAGTCCGCGTCTTGCCGTCTCTTCACTAACGATAATGACGCGGTTATGTGCAAAATAAAGCTTTCGCGGACTCTCGAAAAAACTTTTAGAATTAGCTTCCCTTATCGTTTTGCCAACCGTTGAATAGACGTTGACTGGCGCGCCTGCTCCTCCGCCTGTGATACCGATCCCCGAGGAAATGGAAGAAGGAATAACGACCTGGAAGGAGACGACCCAATCCTCCCCCTTACGGTCAATCGAAGTCGCAGAGGTAATGGCCAGCTCATTAAGTTCAATCCTGTTCCAGCAGCCCGAGAGCAGCACAGTGCAAAGTAAAAAAAGAAACCCCAAAGCTAATAATCGAGGATTTCTCACAAGCCTGCCTCCCCTGTGCCCGATTTACGCCGTCTGAAGAGAAGAGCGCACCAAAGAATGCAGCATATACCGTAATTGCTGATTAAAAAAAACAAGCTCAACGTCGTGTAACTGAACTCGGCAACGACAATATTGCTTGGCCATGAGTACATAGCCGTAGCAATGACTAGCGCACTTCCTGCGACGTACAAACTTAGATGCGACTTCATTCTAAAAGTGTGTGAGAGGACATGGAAAAAACCGAAGAGGAAGACCGATACCTTCGCGAACATCGATGCCGTCCACGCCGAAAGGAGCAATACGTCGACACGTTCCACAAACTGGCCTATTTCAACCGTACCAATGGCTGCAAAGGCAGGATAGGCCAACGCACCGATGATTTTGGTACCGAACACCGCTATCGTCACTGCTGTGATAAGCGTGATCATGATGCCAGCGAGAAGTGTTCCCCATACGGCTATGCGAATCGCTGATGCTTTATTTTCCAAAAAAGGGACAAGCAGCAGCAGCAGCGTTGCAATTTCCGAGAGCCAGCCGAGCGGCATGATGCCAGCCGGAATATGGCGTACAGGTGCAATGTCAAGGATGGGGAGAAACTGCTTGAAGTCATACTGCCCCCATAACAGCACAATGTTAATTGCGACAAACACCAAAACGAACACCAATACGATAAAATGGACACGGCCCATAGCTTCAATTCCTTGCGATACCATGTATACTGATACGAGTACGATAATGCCTACCAGCATAAATAGAGGCGTGTTCATCATAATTTGCTCAGACATATAATTCGCGAACTGCCTAATCATCGTTGCTGCGGTTATGAAATAATAAGCGCACAGCAAAAGTCCGATGACGGACGAAACCAATCTCCCGAAGCTGCTCTCCAACCAGGCCATCAGCGAAGATCGGTCATTGTGACGCGCAACGCTACCGATGGCATAGGCAAACAAAAGACCAGCAGCGAGAGCGAGTAGAACTGTTATCCAGCCATCCTGTTTGGATATTTGGATCACATAACTCGGGATAAACAAAATAGAGCTTGGAACGATTGCATTGACTACAATCGCTATCGCCTGCAGGCTCGAAATGCGCTGCTTCACTCGACATCACTGCCTTTCTTGTCGGAATCAGCATCCTTGTCCGTGAGGCTGCTAGGCTCCCCTTGACGCACACTTGGCTTCTGGTTGGGACCAGCCGGACGCTTATTCATCGCCCACCAAGGAACCCTAATGAAAACATCCTTTAAATTGCCCGGTACGAGCGGCGATATCGGAGTCAAATAGGGTAGGCCGAATGAGCGGAGCGCCGACAAATGAGTCAAAAGAAGCATCAATCCCGCTAAGATGCCGAACACGCCAAAGGTACCTGCCAATATCATCAAGGCAAACCGGATCAAACGTGCCGCCGTCCCCATATTGACAGACGGTATAACGAAGCTGGCAATGGCCGTAAACGATACCACGATAACCATCGCAGCCGAAACTAACCCTGCTTGCACCGCTGATTGCCCGAGCACGAGAGCCCCGACGATCGAAATCGCGGGACCGATGATCCGAGGCATCCTCACGCCTGCCTCCCTTAAAATTTCAAAAGTAATCTCCATAATCATCGCTTCGATAAGCGCAGGGAACGGCACCCCTTCCCGCTGAGCAGCAATGCTGATTAACAGTTGGGTTGGAAGCATTTCCTGGTGAAAGGTCGTTATCGCAATGTAAAGAGACGGAAGCAGCATCGATGCAAAAAAAGATCCAAAACGAATTATCCGCAGAAAGGTTGCGATATCATATCGTTGATAATAATCCTCGCTGGACTGAAAAAACTTAACAAACGTGACTGGTGCGAGCAGCACAAACGGGGTCCCGTCGACAATGATTGCCACTTGTCCCTCCAGCAGTCCTGCCGCAACCGCATCTGGCCGCTCGGAATTCTGAAGAAGCGGAAACGGAGTAAAGGTTTTATCCTGAATAAACTCTTCAATATATCCGCTCTCCAAAATACTGTCCGTATCAATCGCATCTAACCTTCTCCGCACTTCCTGTACAACTTTTTCTTCGGCTATATTTTTCATAAAGACGACAGCGATCGTCGTACGTGTCTGATGCCCAATGATGCGGTACTCCATCCGTAGATTAGCCGATTTAATCTTATTTCGAATAAGCGATGTGTTGGTATGGAGGCTCTCCGTAAAGCCTTCTTTGGGGCCGCGGACAACGGTCTGCGTGCTCGGCTCCTCCACCCCTCGCCTGTCCACGCCGCAAGTATACGCGGCAATCGCTTCAACCGACCCATCTATCATGATAACTGTGTTTCCTTCGAGCATGGCGAGCAGCACTTCATCAATACTCTCTAGCTTCTGAACGCCGCCAATGGCTAACGACCGGTACATTAAGGTTTGAAAAGCGGATTCTTCCTCTTGTCCCTCACTCCCAAGCGGCGGTTCTGAAACGATGCTCATGACAAGCATATTGACAACATTAGCGTCTGTCATGCCGGCAATATAGAGCAGTGCCGCCTTGCTATTTTTGTACAAATGCAGCTGTCTGATGATGATATCTGGCTCTGTTCCCAGCTCATCAGTGACCAACTTAATATTTTGTTCCAGCTCCCTAGATAGCGGCGTGGGCTCCTTGGAGTTGGCGTCAATGCTTAATTTAAGCTCTTTTTTCATTCTGCAAACACCTTTTCATTCCGTCTTCTTCTGATAATTGCCAGCATGAGCAAAAGCACCGGCACTACGATTTGAAAGAGTGGAAAATGATATTTCACATTATATTGGAAGCCAAACCATACCTGCTCCAAATAATTTCTGAACATAAAGGACCCGAAGTAAATGACGGCGCCAACAATCATAATGATGTACTTGCTTGGAAGCTTAATGAACTTTGACAAGGCAAGCACCGCACCAAAATAATAGGCAGTCAATTTAAAAAAAACGCCTGTAAACAAGAGCAGCGCTACAAATGGATCAATACGCTCCAAAAACTGTGAAAATTCAATTAGGTTGGTTAACTGCATGAGGGGAATGGCTACCGTCCCAGCCAGATTCCCCAAGCCTGCATAAATAAATATATTGGTAATGGTGATAAAGCATCCGGAGAACAAATAACATTTGACCGCCAGGCTCGTCATCTTGCCATGCTTTGCAGCGTACTTCCAAAACATCAAAAAAAGAATCAACTCGCCAAATGGAAAGGAGATGAGCTCCGGGAAAGTCGCACGCCAAACGGTTTGAAAGCCATCATCAAAAATCGGCGTCAAATATTCAAGATGAAGCAGACCAGAGCCTGCAATAAGTGTAAAGAGGATGATATAAATTCCAATCACTATAGGTAAAATAGCCTCTGCCATGCGAAAAAAAACGTCCAAGCCATGAAAGACCGTATAGACTGCAAGCAGGCATATGATCAGCATTAACGCTGCCAACGGCGTCTGTGGCAGCAAATACATGATCATTAAATCTCCAAACTCTCGTACATTGCGAATCGATTCATAGCAAAAGAATAAGACGTAAGATAAACAAATGACGTATCCTATTGGCTTTCCCAATAGCTCGAATATGATCTCAATTAAATCCTTGCCAGGCATTAGTCTAAACAAAGCAAGGTTTACTCCGCACAGCAAAACCAAACCGCACAGCATACCTGCAAAAACAGCAATCCATGCATCCTTGGCGGCATCGCTCGCAAGCAAAAACAAAGAGGAGCTTCCAATCAAAAACAACACGATCATAGATCCAAGCTGATTCAGACTTATGCGCTCCAACTTCACCCCGCCTTTGCTCGTAGCCACTTCATGCGCTGTAAACATTATTTTCCCTTATTTTACGAAAACTATGCAATTAGATTAAGAGGCGCTGAATGTCTTTCATTTAGAAACAAAAAAGAGGCTGATTTGCGTCTACTTAGACGCAAATCAGCCTCTTTCCCTCATTATGCCGGCGCATGATGCTTGCGCCCAGGAATTTCACCAGTCGCTTCAAACACACGCACAATTTCATCAATTTCCTTCTTCAGCTCGTTCAGCAGCTCAGCCTCAGGCACTTTGCGAATGAGCTCTCCATAACGGAACAGCATGCCTTCGCCTCTCGCGCCTGCAATACCGATATCCGCTTCCCGAGCTTCACCAGGGCCGTTAACCGCACAGCCAAGCACAGACACCTTAATAGGCACTTTAATCTTGGCAATGTAATCTTCTACCTCGTTAGCAATAGAGAATAGATCAATATCCAATCGGCCGCAAGTCGGACAAGACACCAGCGTAGCTGCATTTGTAATCAAACCAAACGTCTTCAGCAATTCGCGGGCAACTTTAACCTCTTCAACCGTATCAGCACTCAAACTAATTCTAAGCGTATTGCCGATGCCAAGGGCAAGCAATGCACCGATACCAGCTGAGCTCTTGATCGTGCCCGTGTGCAGCGTACCCGCTTCCGTGATACCCAAATGGAGGGGGTACTTAATGACCTTCGCCGCCATGGAGTATGCTGCAATCGCCATAGGCACATCCGATGCTTTAAGAGATACGATAATATCGTGGAAATCAAGCTCTTCGAGAATTCCAATATGGAACAACGCACTTTCGACCATCGCTTCCGGCGTTGGATAACCGTATTTCTCTAGAAGATGGTTTTCCAGTGAACCAGCGTTTACACCAATCCGGATGGGAATGCCTTTTTCCTTACAAGCCTTTACTACGGCTTCTACCCGCTCCCGGCGACCAATGTTGCCCGGATTAATCCTAACTTTGTCAATACCGTTCTCAATGGCTAGCAGAGCAAGTCGATAGTCAAAATGGATATCCGCAACGAGCGGAATATGAATGCGTTTCTTAATCTCTTTAATCGCTTCTGCAGCTTCCTTGTTGTTGACCGTAACCCGCACAAGCTGGCAGCCGGCTTCCTCAAGACCCAATATCTCGGCAACGGTCGCTTCGACATCCGCAGTCTTGGTTGTGCACATGCTTTGAATAAGCACTTCATTGCTGCCGCCAATCGTAAGATTGCCGACTTTGACCGGTACCGTATCTTGACGTAAGTACATATGCTTATCTCTCCCATTAACGTCAAAGTCCACCCTTTGACTGGCGGCAAAAAACCGCACGGCTGGGTGGAAACAATGACGGTAGTCAAGCGCAAACGACTGCCGCCATGATGAAGGGGCGGCTGCCGTTTCGCGGTGAAATATAAGCCGTGCTATAAGAGCAATCCTATAGCCTCTTATATTTGAGCGCGGGTTTACGCACTCTCTTCCTTTTTCTTGCTTTTCTTAGCTGTAAGTTCCGGCATGATTTTTTCCTGAACCGTCTGCTCAGTAATCAAGCAGGTGCTAAGATCATCGCGCGATGGCACTTCGTACATGACCTCAAGCATAATGCTTTCGATGATGGCACGCAGTCCCCGAGCTCCTGTATTACGCTTAATTGCTTCTTTCGCGATCGCATCGAGAGCAGCTGGTTCGAAATCAAGCTTGACGTTGTCCATCTCAAGGAGCTTCTGATACTGCTTAACAAGTGCATTCTTCGGCTCGGACAAGATCCGAACAAGTGCTGGCTCATCAAGCGGCTCCAGTGTAGAAATGATTGGCAAACGTCCTACAAACTCTGGAATCAAGCCGAATTTGAGCAGATCCTCCGGCAATACCATCGTGAGGTATTCGCCTGCTTTCAAATCCTTCTGCAATTCGCCTGAAGAGCTAAAGCCAATGACTTTCTTGCCGATCCGGCGTTTAATCAATGACTCAAGGCCATCGAACGCACCACCGCAAATGAACAAGATGTTTGTTGTATCGATTTGAATGAATTCTTGATGTGGATGCTTACGTCCGCCTTGCGGTGGAACAGAAGCTACTGTACCTTCAAGGATTTTCAATAGTGCTTGCTGAACACCTTCGCCAGAAACATCACGCGTAATTGAGGGATTTTCTGATTTGCGGGCAACTTTATCGATCTCATCGATATAGATGATTCCACGTTCAGCCTTTTCTACGTCGTAATCTGCAGCTTGAATCAGCTTTAGCAAAATGTTTTCAACATCCTCGCCGACATAACCCGCTTCCGTTAGCGAAGTTGCATCTGCAATGGCAAAAGGAACGTTCAAAATTTTAGCCATCGTTTGCGCAAGCAAGGTTTTGCCTGATCCAGTAGGACCTAACAGCAAAATATTGCTCTTTTGCAATTCGACGTCTTCAATTTTACTTCCAGAGTTAATCCGTTTGTAATGGTTATATACCGCTACAGACAACGATTTTTTCGCAAATTCCTGACCGATAACATAAGAATCCAAAATAGCGCGGATATCTTTCGGTTTCGGAATATCCTTCAGATCAAGCTCTTCCTCATTGCCGAGTTCTTCCTCAACAATTTCAGTGCACAACTCGATACATTCATCGCATATATAGACGCCGGGACCGGCAACCAATTTACGTACTTGATCCTGCGATTTGCCACAGAACGAACATTTCAACTGGCCTTTTTCGTCGTTGAATTTAAACATGTAATCACCCCTTCGATTAAATCGTCGATACCGGTGCTGTAATCACCTTGTCAATCAAACCGTAGGCAAGAGCCTCTTCCGCGCTCATGAAATTGTCACGGTCGGTATCGCGGTCGATTTTGTCATAAGGCTGGCCGGTGCGATCTACGTAAATTTGGTTCAGCTTTTGTTTGGTTTTCAAAATCCAGTCCGCATGGATCTTGATATCGGAGGCTTGACCTCGAACGCCGCCAAGCGGCTGATGGATCATAACTTCCGCATTAGGGAGCGCAAAACGCTTGCCTTTGGCGCCAGCGGTAAGAAGTAGCGAGCCCATGCTTGCTGCCATGCCCATGCAAATCGTGGACACTTCAGGCTTAATATATTGCATCGTATCAAAAATACCCATTCCCGCGGTCACGGAGCCGCCAGGAGAGTTAATGTACAGATGTATGTCTTTCTCTGGGTCGTCGGCCGCCAGAAACAGCAGCTGTGCAATGATGGAGTTTGCTACATCATCATCGATTGCGCTCCCAAGGAAAATAATGCGGTCCTTCAGCAAACGGGAGTAAATATCGTAAGAACGTTCCCCGCGATTCGTTTGTTCGACTACGATCGGTACTAGATTCATGCGACCAACCTCTTTTCGTTTATGACTTTGGTTACTTACTTATTGTAACACGTCGTTGTTATGATGTCATTTTTCCAAGTACTAACAGTATACGACGACGGCCGTTCGATATGTACGGAGTTTAACCTCCAAGGCAAACACATTTCATATGTAGGGTCAAAATAAGGCACGTACCAATGACGTGCCTTATCCTGAGTCAAACCATTTATTTAATTATACTTATGTGAACGATTATACAGTCTTGCTGTTTTCAAGCAAGAACTTGATTGTTTTGCGAAGCGAAATATCTTCTTTCAGGCTGTTCAAGTTGCCGTTTTTCTCGAAAATGTCGCGCAGCTCTTCCGTAGGACGGTTGTAAGATTTGGACAGCTTCTCAAGCTCTTCGTTCAAATCTTCGTCGCCAGCAACGATGCCTTCTGCTTTAGCAATTGCATCAAGCACAAGGTTGTTACGAACACGTTTCTCTGCATCTATGCGCATTTGATCGCGAAGAACCGATTCGCTTTGTCCGGAGAACTGGAAGTAAAGCTCCATGTTCATTCCTTGCATTTTCAAACGGTTTTCGAAATCTTTGAGCATGTAATCAATTTCAGTAGCGATCATCGGCTCAGGAATTTCAACTTCAGCAGCTGCTGTAGCTTTGTCAACTACTGCTGTCTCACGAGTTTGCTCGCCTTCTTGGTCCTTGCGCTCTTTCAATTTCCCAACAAGATCTTGCTTGTACTCTTCAAGCGTATCGAATTCGCTAACATCTTTGGCGAACTCATCGTCCAAAGCTGGAAGGCTTTTACGTTTGATTTCGTGCAGCTTCACTTTGAACACAGCTGGTTTGCCAGCAAGGTGTTCTGCATGGTAAGCCTCTGGGAATGTTACTTCAACATCTTTGAAGTCGCCGATTTGCATGCCGACTACTTGCTCTTCGAAGCCTGGGATGAACGAGTTGGAACCAAGCTCCAGTGAATAACGCTCCCCTGCTCCGCCTTCGAATGCTTCGCCGTCTACATAACCGTCGAAGTCGATTACTGTGATGTCGCCGTTTTCTGCAGCGCCTTCCTCAACAACGGAAAGCTCAGCATGACGCTGCTGCAAACGCTCCAGCTCAGCTGCGATTTCTTCTTCTGTAACTTCGGATACAACCGCTTCAACTTCCAAGCCTTTGTATTCGCCAAGAGTAACTTCTGGCTTAACGATAACTTTTGCTTTGAACTTGAACGTTTCGCCTTTTGCGAATTGCTCAACATCGATCTCTGGACGGTCAACCGGCTCAAGATCATGCTCTTTGACTGCATCGGAATAAGCATCTGGAAGCAAGATGTCAATTGCATCTTGATACAGGCTTTCAATTCCAAAACGGGATTCGAAAATGCCGCGCGGCACTTTACCTTTACGGAATCCAGGTACGTTTACTTTTTGAACGACTTTCTTAAATGCTTGATCAAGAGCGACAGTGACTTTCTCCGCTTCAACCTCCACGTCGATCGACACGATGTTCTTGTCTATTTTTTCCCAAGTTGCTTTCATTTTATGCCTTCCCCTCCGAAAATGCTCATGCATCAGTAGTTATCACGTTTCATAAACCATTCTATTATAAACAAGCTGGGCCAGATTATCAAGACTCTGGTTCATCATCGCCCGATTGCTGTAGGACAGCCACCTGCCTGAGCGCCTTGCATGCTTGTTCATAACGGAATCTTAAACCTTCGGTAATGCCGTATGTATCACGAATATCGTCATCGTTCGCCGAGCCGTAAACGGTAAGAAGCAGCGTCAAATGCAGCGCAGCCGCAAAATAATCAACCGTATCCTCGTCTTCCCTCAGCATCCAATGATAAGCCGCCGTACCATACAAAAATTGCAAACTTTCCTTCCAAAGCTCTCTGGCAAAATGCGGCAAGGTCGGATCATCAACCTCAGCAACCTGCTCCGTCCGCTCCAATATCCGATTGACCGGCGATGGAAAATCGTCCATAGAAAGGGGCGTGGCGTCTAACTCAAGCTCTACGGTCTCTCCCAGCCTCTCAAGCACCAGCGAGCCTTCCGCGCCCCGCTTGCGGAGGCATTGAAGCGCCTTAAACTGAACGACCGGGTGAACCTGCTGGGTAGCCAGCCAGTTCCTGATGGATTCATTCAGATCCGAAGATTGAATATAAGCAGCGCGTTCAAGGGCAAGTATTTGCTGATCGATCATCGGATGATTTTGCATAATGTAGATCACCTGATTTACGTAGGCTTCGTCCTGATCGGGAGGGTTCAGCAGTTGCTCGCGTATCGCAGCTTCGTCCTCTTCCTTATCAGGCGCCGCCACGAGAAAACCGGTGCCGTCCCCACTATGTCCGTCCTCAGGGAAAGCCATGTCGAGCCATGTCAGAAGGCTGTCCCATTCTTCATAATGGCGCGCATCCTCGCCCTGGCATTGCAGCAAAAAGCGCAGCAATCCCTTGGCCTCCCCGTATTGCTCCGCTTCTAGCATACGGGTTAACTGTACCTGATAATGGTCCAGCATGCTAGGGAACAAGTAAACGTTATCCTTGTTGTCGCCTTGTGTGTCATTGGGAGTCGTAATGATAACACCGCCTTATGGTCACGCCGTTTGTTGATTCGTTCAATCTTGCGATCGATTATACCATGTACAAGCAAAAGAAAAAACAAATGTCGCATATGAACCGTCTATAATTCATATAATTCAATAAAAAGCATATAAATATAAAAAATAGCTTGCAATAAAATATTACCATGTGTTATATTATTTCTTGTGTCCCGGTAGCTCAGCTGGATAGAGCAACGCCCTTCTAAGGCGTCGGTCGGGAGTTCGAATCTCTTCCGGGACGCCATTAATACTTCCATTTAAGCCACCTTAGTCGGTGGCTTTTTTGTTGTTTAGCCGTGCTGCGGATCGGCTTGGGTATGTCCAATCAACGATAACGTCTCATATCCGCCATTTGGAGAATGCCAGTGGCAAAAAACTGTTTCACCGGCTGCCTCGCGGAGTGGAGCTCACGGAAGCTGGCTTGCAGCTTGCTCCCTTTGCTTATCAATTCCTTCAGCTCGGCCAATTTACCAAGATTAAGCTTCATTTAACTCCCGGCCTGCAAAATGATATTACTGCTCAGGTAGTAAACCGAAGCATCGACCTAGGCATTGTGCCCAAACCGCCGAATCGCGAGGATCTTCTGTTTATGCCTCTTTTGGAAGAGAAGCTCACGCTCATTTGCTCACCATCCATATGGGAGCACTTCGAACGGCTCGGGTGGAGTTCCTTATATGACTGCTCCTTGATCAGCTTCGGAGATCAGTGCATTTACCATACTTATGGGCGTTCCGTACTTGAGGAAGCCGATGTATCCCTTACGGATCACCTAACTTTCTCTAGTGTCGAACTAATTAAGCAGACGGTTGCATGTGGTATGGGAATTGCTTTCGTACCCGCTTCGAATATCGTTCAGGAGCTAGCTGCCGGGACGCTTGTCTCTTTGCCCTACAGCTATGACATCACCTTGACACATGGGATCATTACTCCTAAATCCATTGAACATAACGATGCTTCGCAAGCCTTCATTTCGCACTTGAGAGCACATTTCTCAGAGCATTACGTCTTTTTCCAGAAAGAAAAAGGGGCGGTTTCTTGCAGTAAATAACCGCAAGAAACCGCCCCTTGTTTATTTAACGATGCCCATTCGTTTAAACCGACAAGGTTGCCTGCTTTTCAGAAATAAATTGGAATAATTGCTCTGATTTCTCATCGGTAAGCTCGCCGCTGTTATCAAATATAAGTACAGAGGAGCTAGGTATTTCCCAGTTGATTTGCGGGACAAACTCGATTCGCTTCTCAAAATCGCCCCAGTTGTTCAGCTTCCACTGATCACGCTCGGTCTTTCTCCCAACAATGCGGTTCTTCTGCAGCTCCATATCCTGTAGGGTCACAACGACGACCTTCACATCCACCGTTTGCAGCGTCAAGCCTGCCGCTTCGACTACCTCTTCAATCCATTGCTTATTTTTCAGTTCTGCCGTAAAGGGCGAAATCATAAACACGTTCTGCCCAGCAGCCAAATTTTCAATGCATACATCTTTGGCCGTATCGTATTCTAGATCACGCAAATGTGTTTTGTAATAGGCTGAATCACGGTCTCTTTTATCCAGTCCGTTAAGTTCAAGAATAGCTTCAACAAATCTGCCGCCAATCGTATCCCGGTCCAAAAATGCTGCAGAAATGCGCTCCGCCAGCTTCCTTGCTACTGTTGTCTTGCCTGTGCCTGCGACTCCAACGAAAAAAACTAACTTTTGCAAAAGTAAAACCCTCCACCATTTTTTGTAGAAGTATATCACTTTTAAAGTTGATTTAATAGATTAGAATGCAGCAAGAAAATGAAAGCGCAGCACTATTGGATTCGTAAAAAAAGATGCCTCTCAGCCTTTTCACTGACGAGACATCCTCCTTCGTTCTGAACCGGGTCAGAGAAGCTGCATCGATTCAATATGACGCTTGGTTTCATCTGTGCCATGCTCATACAGCTTTTTGTATACTTGCTGGATGAGTCCATCATACCCTGCATTAATCTGGCTGTCGCTTGCCGCGCCAAAAGGACTATGCGAGAAATGAAACATCTCTGCCTCATCCATACTGGAAAGCTCGTCAAACAGCTCGCGCAGCTTGATATGCTCCTCCTCATTCAGGTTTACAACAAGCTCATAAGCTGCTGCTTGAGGGTCCTCTAATATTTGCCCGGCCTGAACCGATACATAATAGGGCTTGCGTTCACCGCCTGCTTCCAAATCTGCCATTACCCTCATGCTCCTTCCCTACCTGCTTCACTTTTGCAGCTTCCTATAGCATCCCCTGTTGGACAGACATTTTATCCCTTTTTTCGCATATAACTGATATTATCGCTACTTTGAGACAGCAAAAGAGAGGAATGAGATCGATGTGTGGAATTACCGGCTGGATCGATTGGAACCGTGATCTGACTAAGCATAGTGAGAGCTTAGAAACGATGACTGACACCCTTGCACCGCGCGGTCCCGACGCTTCCGGCACGTGGATATCAGCGCATTGCGCCTTGGGACATCGGCGTTTATCCGTCATTGACCCGGAGAACGGAGCTCAGCCGATGATCCGCCATACCGGTGACGACAAATTTGTCATTGTTTATAACGGTGAATTGTATAACGCGCTCGAGCTGCGCAAGGAATTGGAAAGCAGGGGCAGAACTTTTACGACAAACTGTGACACCGAGGTTCTTCTGGTCGCCTATATGGAATGGGGCAAAGGCTGCGTGGAGCGTTTTAATGGTATTTTCGCATTTGCCATATGGGATGTTGCCGAGCAAGAGCTGTTCCTCGCACGCGACCGGCTTGGCGTAAAGCCGTTATTTTATAGCACGCAGGACGGTTTGTTTATATTCGGATCGGAGCAGAAAGCCGTTCTCGCTCATCCGGCGGTACGGCCTGAGGTCGGAGCTGAGGGACTTGCTGAAATTTTCATTTTGGGTCCCGCCCGCACGCCCGGGCATGGGGTATATAAGCAGATATGTGAGCTGAGGCCAGGACGCTGTATCACGGTCAATCGCTCAGGCGTCAAGACGGTTACGTACTGGCAGCTTCAAAGCAGTCCCCATGTGCAGAATATTGATGAAACGGCAGAACGTGTGCGCGAGCTGCTAAAGGATACCGTGGAGCGACAGCTCGTTTCAGATGTTCCGGTATGCACGCTGCTCTCGGGCGGCTTGGATTCCAGTGCTCTGACGACTCTTGCCGTGCAATATTACAATGATAACGGTCAAGGAAATGTCCACACGTATTCCGTGGACTATATTGATAATGACAAGCATTTCAAAGCCCACGCCTTTCAGCCGAACAGCGATGCGCCCTGGATCGAAAGAATGACCACGCATCTAGACACGATACATCATCCAATCCAATTCGATACGCCAGAACTAGTGGGAGCGCTAAAGGCCGCTACGCTGGCCCGTGATTTGCCTGGCATGGCCGATGTCGATGCTTCCTTGCTGCTCTTCTGCCATGAGATCAAGAAGGATGCCACCGTAGCCATTTCCGGCGAGGCGGCCGATGAAATCTTCGGCGGTTATCCCTGGTTTCACCGGGAAGAGGCACTGAACGCGAATACTTTCCCATGGTCGCTGGCATCAGCGATGCGCGCAGACCTGCTTGCTCCCGACGTCGCTTCTTGGATCAAGCCGCTGGACTACATCGGAGACCGATACGCGCAAGCGATAGCCGAGGTCCCTCATTTGGATGGCGAAAGCGAGCAGCTGCGCAAGATGCGGCAAATGTCGTATTTAAACATTACACGCTTCATGCCTACGCTGCTGGACCGCAAAGACCGCATGAGCATGGCTGCAGGGCTTGAAGTGCGTGTTCCCTTCTGCGATCATCGCCTTGTAGAGTACGTATGGAATATCCCTTGGGAAATTAAAACCTCCGGCGACCGGGAAAAAGGCATCTTGCGCAAGGCGCTGCGCGGCGTGCTTCCTGAGGACGTCCTGACACGCAAAAAGAGTCCGTATCCCAAAACGCATAATCCAAATTATTTGGCTGCCGTCAAAGGACTGCTGCTAGACGTGCTGAATGATCCAAGTTCCCCTCTCCTTCCATTGATTAATGTCAAAAAGGTCAGAGAGCTTGCGGAGTCGGATTCCGCCAAATCGAATATTCCTTGGTTTGGACAATTGATGTCTGGCCCTCAGTTGTTTGCCTACTTGTATCAAGTCAACCTTTGGCTGAAGCAATACAGAGTGGTTATTGGCTAGCTCTACATGGCCGGCATTAAAATAGGATACAAAAAAAGCAACCCCTCTTCTTGAGTCCGTTAATCGGCTATCAGAGAGGGGCTGTTTTTTTTATTTTAATTATGCTTGTTCCAGCTGTGACAGCAGAAGCTTCAATGCTGCACCGCGATGGCTGATCTGCTGCTTCTCTTCCTTGGACAGCTCGGCCATACCACGGCTTAGCTCAGGTAGCCAGAACAATGGATCATAGCCGAAGCCGCCTGAGCCATGCGGCAAATCAGTAATGACGCCATCGACCGTACCCTCCGCTTCAACAAACAAGCCAGTTGCCGGGTCATACAGAGCTAACGCACATACGAACTGAGCATCGCTCAGCTTCTGCGAGCCATCGGGCAATTGACCTAAATCAGCAAGCTTCTGGTTCCCTTGCAAGTGCTTAAGCTCACGGATCAGCTTTGTGTTATTATCGCTGTCCGAAGCCTTCTCGCCTGCATAGCGGGCAGAATAAACGCCAGGCTCTCCGTTTAATGCAACGACGCGCAGTCCTGAATCATCCGCAAGCACGGGGACGCCCAGCACATCACCCGTCGTCTTTGCCTTAATGCGTGCGTTAGCCATAAACGTATTGCCGTCCTCGACAATGTCCGGGATTTGCGGATAATCGAGCAAGCTAGCCGTATTTTTACCCAGCTTCTCAAGCGCGAAAGCGAATTCCTTTATTTTACCGGTATTTTTCGTAGCTACGACGATCACATCATGTGATAGCACCGAATGCTTGGCCATATGTGTTAACCTCCAATACGGGCGCCGAGCGGTCCAAGCACTTCCTTCTGCTTGCCAATAAGCTCCAAGATACCCGCTTCTCCGAGCGCCAGTAGCTGATTGAGCTCATCCCGCGAGAAAGGAGCGTCCTCACCCGTTCCCTGTACCTCAACAAATTTGCCTCCGCCCGTCATAACGACGTTCATATCGACCTTGGCTTTGGAATCTTCCTCGTAATTCAGGTCAAGCAAAGCTTTCTCCTGAATAACGCCTACGCTTACGGACGCCAAAAAATCAGTAATGGGGTATCTTGCAAATTGTACTTTTTCTGTCAGTTTGTTCACGGCGATAGCCAGTGCAATAAACGCGCCTGTAATCGACGTCGTACGAGTCCCGCCATCGGCTTGAATAACGTCGCAATCGAGCGTAATCGTCCGCTCTCCTAGCGCCTGCAAATCGACGATGGAGCGCAGGGCCCGCCCAATTAGACGCTGAATCTCCATCGTCCGACCTGTGAGCTTGCCCTTGGCTGCTTCACGGATGTTCCGTGTGTGTGTTGCGCGTGGCAGCATCGCGTACTCCGCATTAATCCACCCTTTTCCTTGCCCCTTCATGAAAGGGGGAACCCGCTCTTCAATACTTGCTGTACAGATGACCTTTGTCTCTCCAACTTCAATGAGTACTGATCCCTCTGCGTATTTATTCACACCTGTCGTTATGGTTACCGGCCGAAGCTGGTTCGGTTGCCGACCGTCGTTTCTCATGCTCATTTCCTCCCGAGTCAAACATTGTATTATTAGAAAAATGCTCCATCCCATCCAACAATCCTTCCTATTTTAACAAAGTAAAAGTCGAATTGCATCTGTAGGCCTATAAAAAGAAAAAAACCGCCCAAAGGAATCTCCTTTGGGGCGGCTTATTCTTTACTATTGAAGTGTTAACATCAAGATTTGATGGCATTTACATGATGTGGTCTGCCTACCGGCTCGCTGTAGGAATTGTTCGCCGTATCGACGACATCGGACTCACCGTTCACTTTAATTTGTACCGTTGTCGCATTCGAATTTTCCGTCACCGACAGCACAAGCGCCTGCAGCATTTCTGCCGGAAGCTTCTGGCCACCTTGATAGCCCTCATCCTCCAAATCAACCGTGACGACATCTCCGTCCTGCACAATGTTTTTCACTTGCACGTCAGGGAGAATAACGCTGGTTAGTTCTTTTTTGTTAAGCGGACCCGAGATAAGCTGTTCAAGAGCCGCTTGTGTAGGAGAAGACGAACGGGCAACAAGGCGAGTCACCGGAACATAATACTGCTCATCGCTGAGCGTCTGTGCTGAGAAGTAGAGCGTAACCGGTGTCGACTGTGCGTAATTCACACCTTCGGCAGCTTCGATGTTAATTCCAACTGCGCGAGTCAATTTATCGTCAAGCGGGAAGCCATCTTGAGGCATTTCAGGAAGCTTGGCCCCTTCATACCAGATTTCAACCCCTTCAATTCCGGTCATAGCGGTTAGTGTCCATGTGATTGCCTCTACAATTGTTCTCTCATCCTGTGGATTATAGCTGGCAAAGGGCTCGGAAAATTCAACGGTGGCGAGCTTTTGTTCCTTATCATATTTATACGATTTAATCTGAGTCCCCTGCGGAATGACCGCGCGGAAATCCTCAGGCAGCTGGCTCGCGTACGCTCCGTTCTCTACCATCATTTCAAGCGCCTTTTGCGCAGCTACTTCATTTGTGCCCAGTGTTGTTTGCAGGGAAATTGGAGCCAAATAGCCATTGCGATCCTCCAAATACACCGTCATTTGCGTATCTCCGCCGGGAAGCACAACCTGTCCGGTTTCTGCGCCATCCACGCCTTCCTTTACCTCAACCTGCGGCGGATCGATTGACTTGCTTGTCTCTTGCGAGAACAACCCGCAGCCAGCGGTAAGAATGGGCAGAACCAACACTCCAGAAAGAACAGCACCCCTAATCCATCTTTTTTGAACCATATTGACCTTTCCTCCCTAATCAAGTTTTGCCTGGCGGCTTTGTACAACTCCTTATTTGTAGTACTATGTATACGAGCCCTTCCCTTTTTTAGACCAGTTTTGTCCATAAAATCCTAAGGGGGAACAAAAACATGTCCAATCCCGAAATTTACAGCCTAAACAGCCGCAAAGTGGCTGAGGCGACAGACGAATGGCTCCTCAAACGCGGAGTAACCAAGCTGGCTATCGCCGAGCTTGTGCATTTTTTGCAAAAAGACTATTTCCCTGGCTTAACTCCTGAGGATTGTATCGTCCATATTGATGCCGTCCTATCGAAGCGCGAGGTACAAAACGCCGTATTGACCGGCATCCAGCTTGATATCCTCGCCGAGGAAGGCAAGCTAATGGCCCCGCTGCAGGACATGATCAAGCACGATGAGAGTCTTTATGGATGCGATGAAATTTTGGCATTGTCCATTGTCAATGTGTATGGCAGCATCGGGTTTACGAATTTCGGTTATGTAGATAAGCTGAAGCCCGGCATTCTCGTTAAACTCAACGACAAATCCGACGGCGAAATCCATACATTCTTAGACGATATCGTGGGGGCTATCGCTGCATCGGCTGCAAGTCGGATGGCTCATCGCAGACAAGCAGAGCGCGAAGGTGTTACACAGCCTCCGCTGGATTAGCTAGGACGTCTTTCGAAGTAGCTTGCTTCGCAAATTCTTAAGTCTAAGCTTTCGAAGCAGGCTTTGCTTCGCAAACCCTAAGCTTATGCTTTCGAAGCTGGCTTTGCTTCGCAAACCCTTTAGGAGGTTCATTTCATGAATTATGACATATTCTATAAAGGCGCCTTCGCTATGCTTAAGGTCAGGCTGAATCCTGGCGAGAGCGTCAAGGCTGAAATGGGAGCCATGGTATCCATGTCGCCAAGCATCGACCTTAAAGGAACGACCGACGGCGGCTTCATGCGGGGACTCGGCAGAATGCTGAGCGGGGAAACGTTCTTTTTTCAAGAAATGACGGCGGTAAGAGGCGGGGGCGAGGTTCAGCTTGCTCCTCCTTCATTAGGCGATATTGAAGCAATTGAGCTGGATGGTTCTTATAAGCTGTATGTACAAAAAGATGGATTCCTTGCAGGCACGAGCGGTATTGAGGTTAATACGAAAATGCAAAATCTCAGTAGAGGACTTCTCTCCGGCGAAGGCTTTTTTATCGTAGAAATTAGCGGCAAAGGTACCGTCTTCCTGTCTTCCTATGGCGCTATTCATGCCGTGAACCTGGGTCCAGGGGAAGAAGTTATCATCGACAACGGCCATTTGGTCGCTTGGCCTGGCTATATGAATTATACGATAGAGAAAGCAGCCAAGGGCTGGCTCTCCAGTATTACGAGCGGTGAGGGACTCGTCTGCCGCTTCCGCGGGGAAGGCGTCGTTCTAATCCAAACCCGCAATCCGGCAAGCTTCGGCTCATGGCTGAAAAAGTTTATTCCGGGCGGCAACTAACAGGATACGTTAGCAATTGTCCCTACAAGCATTTGCATCTTTAGCAATAATAGCTTACCGACAGTAACTTTGAATGCTATCAACCATTACCAAAAAAATTCGTAAAGTGACTCGCAAGCAGGACAATTTTTCTGAAATCGTGTTCTACTTGCGGTCACCATATATTATTTATCGCTTCAATGCCTCTCCCTTCCTATAGCCACTCTTTAAACCTTGCTCAACATCGTCTTTGCTCGAATAGCTCTACTTTGCAGATCCGTTTCTACACATCCAATTCTTATATTCTTTTATGTCAAAAGAGCTTACGATGATATCAAAATGAGCTGCGGTTCATCCTTTTCAGAAAGCCAACCATGACTACGGTTAGATTTTTTCTGGAATTTCTCCGGCTAAATTAGCGTTAATTGCTGGGCAAAAGAAATAACGGGAATTTGTCCCGTTAAATTCAACATTTCAAGCCATTTCCGGCAACTTGCCCGGAATTAGCGGGAGAAATTTCATCTAAGCAACCCAAAACCTTAAAAAACTCAAAAATAGCGGTACAAACTCCATCTATATAAGTTCAATTAATGATTTTAGACTCAATGAGCTTTTGGAAGGAAGATTCCATACTCCCGCACAGTCGGTCAACCAATCGGTGAAGCCATTTGGCCATACTCGTGATGGTGCAGCTTCGTTCAAAATCACGCTTGACATAAGCCGTAGCCAGAGCCAGCGTCCAATTGCGCTTGTCGGGAACCCCAACTTCATGTGGAAGTTTCGATATCATCTTCTGCTCGGGAGTCAACTGTTCAGGAGCGCCTGTAGAGATACTCATCACGACGCCATCCAACCCTTTCATCGGTAAGATTGGATGGAAGTGCTCACCGTTACAGGTCTTTTACGAATCATCTCCGCAATTTCGGTCACTGCATCTGCTTCACAGCATGTAAGTAAATCGTTTGTTCGCGTTCATACATTAGTCAGTTTTTCTGTTAGCTCAATCTTTTTTCCAGTTCCTGTTAGTCTGATGTTCAATTTCCATTGTCATTACTTGTCTCGTGAGTTTAGCAGAAATAGCCGAAACGGATGTGTTAGATGTGATAGATGAAATAGGTCTAAAAAATAGATCTAATCTAGCCCAGCGGCCCCAAATGAACTGGATATGGCTGGGTTTTGGAGATATAGTTAAATTGAACAAAAGAATTGAAGATTAAGCGAAGCGAGAAGATCGATCTGGAGAAATGAAGTGTTCGCCTTAGTAACCGGATTCTTACTGATACATATCTTAGTCAATCTAAGAATCTGGCTGCAACCGTGACCCCATAGAATGATTTACTCGTGCAGCGACCAATTTACAGACATATTACCGTTCTACTCGTTTACTAAAACGATGTTGGGAATGCACCAGCCGAAGCTCTCTTGTACCTCATACGCAACAAATCAAGAAATAAGTTAAATAGCCAAGGTGAAACGGCTGTCTCCGTCCTCTGGCGGGGCAACGCGTTTCATTCCGAGTAATATAGAGAATGTATAGTCTAAGGATGCTTTCCTATATTTCAAAACTACGACGGCACAATTAACAAACAGAAGCAATTTGATCCCACTGAGCCTCCAACTGTTGTAGAAAAGTATGTGGATTGCGATTAAATCGTCTACGTTGAACTCCTTCGGATAGGCGTTCATTCCAACGTGCTTTGCGCTGCATATACGTTTCATAGCTCACTGCTCGCAGACGGGCAATGACGTGTTTTTGACGAAGAGCATCGTCGACAAGAACAATCATTTCTCCGTTTCGAATGATGTAGCTATTCCAGTTACGAAGACCTGTGATTCGGCGATGACATGCTTTCGTTCGTCGAAAAAATTGTTCCAGGTCGTTGTTCGTTCGCGGGATGAAATAATGATCGTAACAGGTAAAGAGCCCTTTCCAGAACCCGCGGGAATAGTTGGTCACATTGTTGACCATAAGGGAATCGTTCTCTTTCTTATAGGTCTGTTTGAGCCAGTTCAATACTTGGGTCATTTCCCATTCAACCGTTTCGCTGGTCTTGTCTTCGTCTGGTTCCAAGGCTGTCGCAATATGGGCAACAGGCTTCGACCAGCGGGATACGGCCTCATAGCGTGAGGTCTGATCTCCGATTTTACTGAAAATTCTGACCAAGCTCTGGAGCAGATGAGGCTCTTTTTTTAGCCAAGCATCGCGCAAGCGACGCCTGTATGGCTTGGGCACGTTCGTAGATCAACATTCCCGGTAGACGAAGTGGTGGTTCGCCATCTTCTAAAAGCAACGCGCGGACAGCGGACAGATAACCCTTCGCTACCTGCACTTCCGCGAGTAGCGTTGTTTCCACATTGGCGCTTGAAGAGCTAGGAGAGGCATCTGCGTTTGCTTGTGAAGCCTCCATTGCCTTTTTCTCAGACTGCTCGATTTTTCGTTCCACATCCCGCAAGCCGCGCATGCTCTTTTTCAGTTCCATTTTGAGTTTTCTATCCGCATCTACGACAGGCTTCGCAATATCTTTCAAGTAATGGTACTGGCAGTACTGATACGGTACATCAGGCAAGAGTGATTCGAAAGCCTGACGGATAGAGACCTGTCCGTCGCTTACAATGCCTACGATGGGATAGCCCATTTCAATAATGGGATCGATCAGCGTACGAAGTTCGGCTGCCGCTCCGCTCTTCATGTTCCGAGCCGCTAGAATCGTGCCGCTGAATACCTCGCGAATGACATAGAGCATCTCGTTCCCCTTCTCGGGTTGGACGCCGTCCATGGATAGGATGATTCCGCCATTTTGCGCTGTGATTTCTGTCATACATTGTCTCACATGTTCGTCGAGACTGGCGGACAACAGCGTTTGATAGCGCTCGTATAACGTTTGAGCGTAGCGCTCACTGGTCACGACACCGCGTTCGTTTAACGCGTCTGCAATTTCTTTGCAAGTACGGTGATGTTTAAAACGTAGTTCGCCGACAAGACAGAGCACGTCATAACTGTAAGAGGAATGTTTCATACTGAGCGCTTCTGCTTCAGCCGACTTGTAAGGGACACCGGAATGCTGGCAACTGGTGTTCGGGCAAGCGTAAGCCATGCTCCAAGCATGAATTACACCGTCCAACGTTGAAATTTTCTTGTTCCATGCCGTATGAGATCGCTTTAATTTGACCCCACAATGAGGGCAATTTGATAATTCGGGTTTAAAGTAAACTTTCGACGCTTTGCCTAGACGATTTTTTGATAGCATAAGAGAACACTCCCGTTAAATTCTTGTCTCTTATGTATTCGACAAACCGCAGGAAAATCCTGTTAGTTAATTATACTGTCGTAGTTTCAAAAAAAGGCTGTCCCCTCAAGTCATAAAGACCCCTCGGAACAGCCACATTCAAGCATTGAAAAACAAACTAACCTTCTTCATCTAATCACTTCTCGTTCAAAAAAGTTTTAACTAGCAAGTAAATCACCTTTCGATCAACATGCATTTGTCCAGTAAGTAAATCACTTATCGTTCAATGAGCTTTTATCCAGCAAGTAAGTCACTTTTCATTCAAAAGGTTTTATCCGGCAAATAAATCACTTTTCGTTCAAAAAGGTTTTGTTCGGCAAGTAATGGAGAGCGCGTACAAATCGAACGGTTTTGGTCTTGGCGCGCATGACGATAGAGTGGGTCTCAGCCCGCTGATCCGGGAAATACTGCACTCCCCCAAGAAACTCGCCAGGCGTCACGCCGGTGGCTGCAAAGTAAACGTCGCCGGTTCCGATCATATCCTCCATCGTCAGCACCCGGTAAGGGTCCTCGATGCCCATTTGCACGCAGCGATTGTACTCATTGCCGTCGGCAGGCATCAGGCGGGCCTGCAATTCGCCCCCCAAGCACTTTAAAGCAGCTGCAGCAATAACACCCTCAGGCGCGCCGCCCGAGCCCACATAGAGATCAATCCCGGCCTCAGGGAAGGCAGGAGCCATCGCTCCTGCAACGTCCCCGTCAGACAAAAACTTGATCCGAACGCCAACCTTCCTCAAAACCTTCACGATTGTTTCATGACGCGTGCGGTCCAAGATCATTACCGTCAAATCCGATACCTTCTTATTCAGCGCCTCTGCCGCTTTGCGAAGCGTGACATCCATAGGGTCCGTGATGCTCAGCTTGCCTACAAGCGCGGGGCCAAAGGATAATTTTTCCATATACATATCCGGAGCATGAAGCAGCTGCCCTTTGCCGGCTACAGCCAGAACGGACATGGCATTGTTCAGCCCTTTCGCCACAATCTCCGTACCCTCAAGCGGATCAACCGCTACATCAACCTCTGGCCCATTCAAGCTGCCAACTTCTTCACCAATATAGAGCATCGGTGCTTCGTCCATTTCCCCTTCACCAATAACGACAGTGCCCCGAATGGATACGGAATCGAACATCGAGCGCATGGCCGATGTTGCTGCTCCGTCAGCGCTATTCTTATCGCCTCTCCCCATCCATGGCGCGGATGCGAGTGCCGCCAGCTCCGTAACCCGTACAAGCTCTAATGCCAATTCTCTCTCCATTTTCAAGTCTCCCTCTGCTCTCGTATGACGGAATCATTCATTAGTACACCTGTTGAGTTCATTTCCGTTATTTAATATGTATCATATATTTATATATGTCGCAATATATATTTAGTTTTCTTCATTAAATCATCATTATTAGTCTTACTCATTTACGCAAAGGATCTTTTACGTCCAATAGGATAACAAAAGAGCGTCCAAACAGGCATTTCACCTGCACACGGACGCTCTTTTTAACGTATAAGAACGTTATATAAAGTACTTCATGATACTCGAAAATAAAATTACGCGTAAATTTCAATTTCATACAAGGATGGGCCATAAGGCGGCAGCCCTTTGCTCGTAACCAGTATCCGCACATATCTCGCAGATGCACTGCTGGTCAGCGTAACGGTTTCTTCAAACTTGCCTGCAACCGCTAGCTCACGATCCAAAGACTGCACGGTCTTCCAATCCGCGCTGCTTTCGGATAAATCGCTTCCTTCGGCTGCTACTTGAATATCCAATGCCTTGCCATAAGCTGTTTCCCATGTCAATACCAGCTTGCCGATCGACTCAACACTGTTCAAATCAACATAGAACCATTCGGGCAAAAATGGAGACGTTTGATTAGCCTCCCAATTTGCTTCCCATCTTGTATCCATTCTTCCATCGGTCAATAGGCTAGGCTGGAATACAGCGTTAAAGCTCGAGGCCACCACGGTTTTGTTAAGAGCTAAATTCGATGACACTGGGCCTGTTCCAGGGTTTGGACCTGGGTCAGTGCCTGGGTCAGTGCCTGGATCAGTGCCCGGGTCCGTACCGCCTCCCCCGCCGCTAATCCATGAGCCATAAACCTCAAACTCCCATAGGGAATAACCGTATGGCGTCCCCCGTGCGCTTCCAAGCAACCGAATGTGCTTGGCTTCTTGCCCGTTCAACGTAATATTGTCGAGGCCTCCGTTGCCGGCGTTTTCAGTAAATACATCGCTCCAATCGCCTTCACCCGGTATATCGGCAGAAGAGATTTGCAGCTTGTAGGCCTTGCCAAAGGCACCCTCCCAATTCAAGACGACGCTCTCCAGCTTGTAAACGCCATTTAGATCAACGGCAATCCACTGCGGATCGGAAACGGCCGATTCCCATCGCGTGCCCGATTTACCGTCAGTCGCGTTGCCAGCTGCTTGAGCGCTGCTTGATGCCGTTGCCGCTTTGTACAGTGCAACATTGGCCGCGGCTGTCTTCACTTGCTGCTGTACTTCACTAATCCCGTACCCGGCTGCCGAAATTGCAATCGCATAGGTCTTGATAGCAGGAAATAATAAGGCATCCAGCCTAATCTTACCTGCTTCCACCGTATAACTGCCTGGTGGCACATTAACGTTGTCAATCGTAACTTGAGTAATTTTATCGCGCCATGCCTGCTGATCAGCGAAGGCAAGCTCAATCGGCTGCCCCACTTTATTATCCGTACTATCTGCGGTCAACGCAGGCGGAGCGACAACCTCCCTAATTACAACATTATCGATGAAGATGGTATGCGGACCGTCAGGCGTAACATTCGCCCCATTAATGACATTGCCTAGCAAAAACTTGAGCGTTAAATTCACGTTAGCTGACGGAGTCAGGCTTCTTTTGTAAACTGCCGCTTGGTCTTCCGAAATATTAAAATGAACGGTTTGGTTGTTGTTATAGCCCGTCAATTCAGCCGCGATGGGACGGTTAACCGTTGACCATGCATTAAAGCTAAGCTCGTAGGCTTTGCCTGCCTCCAGCTTGATGCCGCTTTGCGAGAACTGCGTCGACCAACTGATCGGCACATTCCACTCCGGATGCATCCCGCCATGATAATGAATATCTACGCGAGCCGCGCCATTCTCAGGTACGTATTCCGAATCGCCCCTGTCACCAAACCAGAATGTCCAGTTAGTAGAGCCATTAGACATCTCGCCGTTAAGCACCAGATTGCCGTCAGCCGCGAACATCACTTGGCTTACGCTGGCATCTCCGAAGCCTTCCGCCTTAATTTTGATGGAATAGGATCTATCCGTAGTGAACAAAGCTGGATCAATAACGATGCTGCCTGACTGTACCGTAAATTGGTTAGCGGCTAGCGCTGCGCCATTCACTTCAATCGTTTGAATGGCTTCTCTCCATGCCGCTTTGTCTGAAAATTTAATTCCTACCGGCTGACCCACACGGTTGGCAGTCGTATCCGGTATTAAAGTCGGCGGACGCAACACTGGCGCATCCTTTACTTCCAACACGACATTATCGAAAATAACATCATGCGGGCCTGCCGCGCTTTGCATGGTTTTGCCTAGCAAAAACTTTAGCGCCACATTATCGTCAGCGGCCATTTTGAACGTGAATTCAAAATGCTGCATCGTCGGGGACAGCACTAGTGGCCCGGAATAAAAACGTCTGACATATGCCGCGTTTTCCAGTGCCGCCTCGATGTCACGAATGACGGACGATTTAGCGTCAAAAGAAAGCACATACGTCATTCCCTTAGCCAAGCTCAGATTGGACTGGTTGAACATGACGTTCCACGCTTCGGCGCCAACATTAGTAACCGCTATTTTTGCCGCTCCATCCGATTCTGTGAACACCGCTGCTCCGCCTTGCGTGAATGGCTCCCAGCCGCTTAGGCCATAAGAGAAATCGCCATTTTTGAGCGGGAACAGCTCAATGCCCGTGAAGTCCACGTTTAAGTTCGTTGTTCTGAGCAGCTTAACATTGTCGAGCTGAACATCCGCATCGCTGCCGCCAAGCAAGAACTCCAACTGTCCTTCCTCGTCAGACAATCCTGCCGGCATCGTAAAGGTTATTTTGTGAGACTCGTTCGCCGTCTCCAAGTGAATGGCATGCGGTCCGGAATAGACCACCGAGCCATCCTTGCTTTTGAACTGGACCTCCAGCGTGCGCGTTGCCGAAGCTTTGGCATCGAAGGTTAGTTCATAAGAATCCTTCTGGAGCAAATTAATTCCCTTCTGAATTAATCGAATCGAAGCAGCGTTTGCTCCGCCATTCGAAATCGCTGCATTCAGCTTGCGTGTTGCCGGATCGACTCCAAGAACCGCAGATGCCGCATCCGTCACGCTAGTGTTCCAGTAAAGCATACGGTCCATCGTGCCCAGATCAAACCCGCCATTGTATAAATGATTGCCGTTGTTCAGCGGTATTTTCGCTGCGCCCGGCTCGTTCAGCTCATCGATCTCCTCCAAGCGAACATTGCCGATCCACACGTCGTTGATGTTTTGGCCTAAATTAAATTCAATGCGTGCTGCAGCATTCGTGTCAGCAGTCATCAGGAAACGATATTCGTAATGGCCCAGCTGTTCCTTGAGCGAAGGATCGAAATTGTCGGAATAAATGCCCCAGCCGCTATTGGCGTCCCCCCCAAACTTCACGCTCATGCTGCGAGGCGCGGAGGCTTTCGCATCAAAGCTGATTTTGTACGCCTGCCCCTTCACGAGCGTGACATATTGAATGAGCTGTAGCGAATAAGGCACGTTGCCCCCACTCGTAATATCTACTTTGGCAAAAGGCGCGCCGTCGCTCGTTACGACCGATACCTGGCCTGCTCCGCCAAATTCGGCGCCATGCAGGAAATTCCAATTATTCATATCCATATCCGGATTAGCAGCCGTTATGTCTTTAACACCCTTCGTAAAGGCAGGATCATAAATAAAATTTCCATCAATCGCCTTTTTCCCATTTTGCGGAAACGTATCCTTCACGAGCGTCGGCTCAACTGGCTGCTTATAAGGCCGGCCCGTCAGCTCATAAGCCCGCACATAGTCTACTTCCATTTGCGCCGGAAGCAGCGACGGGTCCGGCTTGCGGCCGCCGTCGTAATTGCCGCCTATCGCCATGTTAAGAATAATGTAAAACTCCTTATCGAACGGTGCAGGGAACGCATATTTATCCGGTTGGTCCGCACCCCAGCTATGCCAATCGTTGATGGTTTGATACAAATTCCCATCCACATACCAGCGCAGCTCGCCTGGCTCCCATTCCACCGAATAAGTATGGAAGCTTGTAATGTCTTCTCCTTCCGGAAAATGATATTGCGAGCCTGTTGCCTTGTTATTCGGCGCATTTTTGCCATAATGGATCGTTCCGTCGACTTCGCCAAGCACCCGTCCGCGCGCTTCCATAATGTCAATCTCGCCAGAAGATGCCCAGCCGCCGTACTCGCTGTCCTTCGGCATCATCCAAAAGGCCGGCCAAATCCCTTCACCTGCAGGAAGCTTTATCCGCGCTTCGAATTTGCCGTAAGCCTTGCTGAACGTCGGACTGGTCCATAGACGGCCAGACGTATAAGGTTTGCCGCCAAAACCATCGTTTTTGGCTTCAATCACCAGCTGCCCGTTCTCGACCTTAATGTTTTCCTTTCTATAATATTGCTCCTCGTTGTTGCCCCAGTTTGCGACGCCATACTCACTGCCATTGCCCTGCTGATAGGCCCATTTGTCGAGGTTGACACCATTTGTGTCCACATTGGTGCCGCTTCCGTCAAACTCATCAGACCAAACCAAGCTCCACATGATTTCAGCCTGAATGTCCTGCGTTACGCGCGCATTCTCAAAGCCGGCCGCTTTAATCATCAGCTGATAGGCCTTCGCCGTTGCAAATTGCCCCTTATCGATGGTCAGTTTGCCTGCCGCAAGCTGATAAGCCTGCTCCGATATTCTCGTTCCATCCACAAAAACATCCGTAATCGCGTTTCTCCATGCTTCGTTATCAATGAAAGTTATGTCAATATCATTGCCAATCGCGTTGTCGGACGCATCTGGCGAAAGCACGGGAGGCAGCGGCAGCGTGATATCATTTGTGCTGCGCGCTTTTTCTCCTGTTGCTTCTTTAGCGCCCTTAAGCTCTAGACGAACATTATCGATCCATACATCATGAGCTCCTGCCGGACTGCCCGGCTGTTTGCCCATAAGCAGCTTGATCGCTGCCAGCTCATCCTTTTCCATCGTAAATTCGTAGCTGTAGGTTTGCGTTACATTATCGATCTGCACTTTCTCATTAAGGAAACGGACATTGGCGCTATTTTCGACGACCGCCTCTACCGTCCGCGGCGTGCTCGCTCTTGCCGCGAATGATACAACGTAGGTTTTGCCTTTCAATAAGCCAAGCGCTTCCTGCTGCAAAATAATATCCCACGGATTAGCGCCCGTATTGGCAATCGCCAACTTAGCCGCTCCCTGTTCCGCAGTGATCACCGCGTCAGAGGTACCATCGTATTTCCCTTGTATATGAGTGCTCCAACCCTGCATGCCCGCGTCAAAATAACCATTTTGGAGCGGAAACGCACGTGTCCTTGCGTCCTTCAGCTCCACATGAATGTTATCAACGATAACATCATGTGCGCCAATGACCGCGGCCCCTTCCAGCTTGCCAAGCAGCAGCTTCAAGGATGGCGTAATGTCCGCTTGCACCGCCAGCTCATAACTAAACGTTTGCTTCTCATTCGTAAGCTGTACCTTCTCGGACAAATACCGCTGGTTATTCGCATCGATAACGAGCTCCATCTCGCGGTTTTTCGAAGAGCTGACATCCAGCGAGACCTTATAGGTATTACCCTTGAACAGGTCAAAATCCGTTTGCATCAGCATGACATCCCACGGATTATTGCCTTCGCTGGCAATCGCTATTTTTAATTCGCCGTTTTGTGGTGTAAAGGCCGCGTTTGAGCCCCAGCCGTCATAGCGACCTTGTACATGCTCGCCCCAGCTAGCTTTCCCGTTGGAGAAATCACCGTTTTTAACTGGAAATTGATTCTTCAGCGCAAGCTCTCCAACGTTGTTGTTCGTCAAGCGAACAATCTTTACGTCGTCCAAATAGACATCAGCTTGATGGCCGCCAAGCATAAAGACGAGTTGGCCCAGCACGTCGGTCGGCTGATCCATTGTGAACAGCAGCGTATGCTCCTTCATATCGGTTGTCAGCGCAAACGTTTCCGGACCCGCATAAATGGTCCCATCCAGTCGGGTCACGGCAGCTTGAATCGTTCTCTCCGATGCAGCCCTCGCCTTGAATGTCAGCTTATATTCATTGTCTTCCAAAAGGTTAATGCCGGACTGTGTCAGCTTAACCGCTCCTGGCACTACTCCGCCATCGCCAATGGCAACCTTAAGCTCCCGGACTGCCGGATCAACAGAGCCTGTAGCATTTGCCCCTTCCGCCGATAAATTCCAATAGGTCATCCGGTCCACTCGGCCAAGATCAAAGGTACCGTTGTAGACATGGTTTCCGTTCAGCGGCTCTTTCGGATCGTTATCTTGAAAAGGGTCTGGAGCGGTAGTTTCCTCTACCTTTACGTTTCCGAGCCAAATCGGGCTTGTGCTCAGCCCCAAGTTGAACTCCAGCCTTGCCAGCGTGTCGGTCTCGGCTCCCATTTGGAACAACATCTCGTAAGACTGCAAGCTATTCGACAGCCTCGCTTCCAAGCTGTCTGAATACGTTGTCCAGCCGCGGTTTTCGCCGCCCCCAAACTTCACCGTCATATTACGGTTAGCATTTGATTTGGCATCAAACCTCAGCTTATACCAGCGTCCTTTGCCCAGTGTCACGTTCTGGATCAGCTGTACCGCGTGTGTGGCATTGCCGCCTGACGTTATGTCTGCTTTAGCAAAATTCACGCCGCCAAACGGTTCAACCGAAATCGAGCCGTTTCCTTGGAACGTACTCACGTGCACAAAGTTCCAAAAGTTCGTGTTCAATACCTGATCAGGCTCTGCAATATTTGTGAATGGTTCTTTGTAATCCATATCGTGAACAAAATTGCCTGCAATCGGCTCTTTGTATTGCGCAGGATAAGGCTCTGATTCAAAGCTCGGCTCTACCGGCGTTTTGTAAGGCCTGCTCGCAATGTCATAAACACGGACATAATCCACTTCCATCTTTGCCGGCAAGTCTGATGGATTTGGCCGGCGCCCGCCATCATAATTGCCGCCAACCGCCAAATTCAAGATCATGTAAAAAGGCTTATCAAATGGAGCGGGAAAAGCGTATTTGGAAGGTTGATTTGCACCCCAGCTATCCCAATTGTTCAGCTTCTGATACAATCCTCCGTCTACGTACCAGCGAATTTCACCCGGCTCCCACTCTACTCCATAAGTATGGAAATCGGTTATATCCGTATTTTCGCCGAATTCGTATTCGTCTCCGGTCGCTTTGTTGTTCGGCCAGTTTCTGCCGTAGTGGATCGTCCCGCCGACCTCTTTAGGAAGACGTCCACGCGCCTCCATAATGTCGATCTCTCCCGATGCCGCCCAGACGCCATATTCACTTTCCGCAGGCATCATCCAAAAAGCAGGCCAAATGCCCTCTCCAACAGGAAGTTTCATGCGTGCCTCGAATTTACCATACGTTTTAGTAAAAGTCGGCTGAGTATACAGCCTGCCTGATGTATAGGGTTTCCCTTCATGGGCTTCATTTTTGGCCGTAATCGTCAAGGTTCCATCTTTAACCAAAAGATTATCGGCACGGTAAAATTGCTCTTCGTTATTTCCCCAGCCGTCCAGGCCATACTGTGCCCCTGTACCAAGCTGGTAGGCCCATTTATCCAAATCGACGCCGTTGGTGTCCACATTGTCACCACTTCCGTCGAACTCATCATTCCATATGAGCTTCCACTCATCCTTCGGCTCTGCCGTAGGAGATGGGGTAGGCGATGCCGTCGGTTCTATCGTTGGTGATGCCGTTGGTTCTGTCGTAGGCGATGCTGTTGGCGTTGCCGTCGGCGCAGCGGTTGGGCTCGGTGTTACCTCTGGAGCAGGTGTTGATCCTCCGCCGCCACCGCCAGATGTCGCAGATCCATCTTTTACGACTCCATTTTGTACAGACGCTTCGCTTCCTTTATTTAAGCTTCTGCCGTTCAATAAAGTGCCCGTGCCCCTGTTTTTCACTTGCTTCACATTTCCCTGAACCCTGATTTCGGTTCCTGTTGCGGTCTCACCTACCGTCAAGGAGTCGCTGCTTGCATCTTCTCCGATTTCAATAATCGCATCGGTATCGACCGTGAGCTCCTGCACGTTAGTCTTGCTGGACAATACGACGCGCACCTTGCCGTCCGTTCTATTTACAGCAAGCTTATTCAGCTTTGAATTGATAAAATGAATGCTGTTGATTCCGCCACCTTGAACGTAGACCGTGCCGAGCACTTCCACATCCGTTAAATAGACATCCCCTTCGCCGATGCCCGGCGTCAGAAACAAGTCGCCTTTAATGACCGCTTGGTTCACTTTAACGTCCGATGTATTAATGACAGCGCTGCCGGAAACGTTCAACCCATCGTAGCTGCCAGCCGCATTCACAACCTCGGCCGCCAAGCGGTCTAGCAGCGCGATCGCTTCTGCGCGAGTGATGGCCTTCTGCGGACGTATCGTTTGATCGGGATAACCTTTTATGTATCCACCCGCGAGCAAGCGCTCAAGCGACTCCTTTGCGTAGGACTGCACCTGATTGCGATCTGCGAAGCCGGACAAGGGATCATTCCCTACCGTTTGCAGCTGGAACAGCTCGGCCGTTATTTTCGCCGCATCCTGCCTTGTAATCGGAGCATCAGGCTTGAAGCTGCCATCCGGGTAACCCGAGATCACGCCGGCTTCTTTGACCGCCAGAATATCCTTGCTGTACCAAGCGTCAGAGGCAACATCCGCGAATGCCCCTTCGCCCTTGGCTCCCAAGCGAAATACAGCATTGACCAGTTTCGCAAATTCCGCCCGCGTCACTTGGCGATCCGGCTGAATGCTCCCATCCGGATAACCGCCCAGCATCCCCTTGGAAATCCATTTTTGCAAAGAGGCTTCCCCCCAATGCGTCGCTGCCGATGGTTCGGCAGAGGAGGCTGCTGCGCCAACTGCCGGTAAGCTGCTCGTTAACATCATAAATACCAATACGATCGAAATGAACCGTTTATTCATGCTTCTCCTACTCCCTTTCCTCTTGATCCAATAAATGGAAACGCTTACTTCGCACTTTAAGAAAACAGCCTGCTCCTTACAGCTCAATGATGAAACTGCAAAGTGACAGGCTGTTCGCTCGGTTAGTTAATCATGCTTCCAGCAAATGAACCGCTTCAAAGCTGCCGGTTTATTTTACGCTGTTGTACCAATCGTTGACTTCTTTCGTAATTTGCTCGCCGCCTGATTTTTTCCAGTTAGCAACCATCGTATCAAAAGACTCCAGCGGTTGTTGTCCATAAATAATTTTGTTAAACGTTTCGTTCAGCAATTTGTTAAGCAGTTCATTTTTGCTTTGCATCGTTTCAGTCAAAGGTCCCATATAGTAGTTTTTCATGCGGATATCCTTTTGGTCCATGACAACTTTCATCGCATCGGTGTTCTCTTTAAGACGGGTATTGAACTCTTGCTTCTCGTAAGGCGTTACCGCCTCTGCGCCGCCAGCAAGCTTAACATGTGTCTCTGCGTATAGCGTTGGAATACGAGCGCCTTCATAAGTCAGCGTGTAGTAAAGCGGTGGCGCCGTTTGATCCTTCAGACCTGGGAAGAGATCAGGGTGGTTCGCGATATCAGCCGTAATCGATCCGTCAGGAAGCGTTGCGTAATCGTAGCCTTCCGCGAAGCCCTTCTCGAACTCGCTGCCCGGCTGCGGGTTAGCCATATTTTCGAAGAACCAGTTATAGTAGTGCAAAATAGCTTCCGGATTTTTTGCTTTTTTGTTTACGAATAGGTAACCATTGGCAGGAGGATTTCCGCCTGCGGAACCGATTTTGCCATTAGGACCTGCAGGAACCGGATAAGCTTTGTATTTCGAACCCGGTACATTGTTCAGAAGATCCGGGAATGGCCAAGCTGGAAGCCAGTTCGGTCCGAACATAATGCCTGCTTCGCCTTTCGTAAACAGCTCGGAGCCTGTCGATTCGTCAAGCAAAGCGGAATCTTGCGAAATGTAGCCTTTTTCCAGCCAAGTTTTCAAAGTAGAAAGGGCATCCTTAGCTGCCGGATTGATAGAGCCATGCTCAAGAGTACCGTCAGCCGCAAGATTCCATTGGCCTGGCATCGTACCGTTCGCGCCGAACACAAAACCGATATCGGTCATCCAGTTAGCGAAGCCGTTTTTGAAGCCCGTGGCAAGGCCGATCGTGTTTTTCTTGCTGTCACCGTCCGGATCGCCATTAACGAATGCATCCATCACGGTTTCCATCTCAGCAAGCGTCGTTGGCGCTTTAAGATTCAGCTTCGTCAGCCAATCTTCACGAATCCACATCACATGGTCCGCGTTGTAAGCGTAATCGAGAATCGGCAGCGCCAATTTCTCTCCACCGCGGCTAATTGGCAGCCAGATCGTTGGATCTAGATCAAGACCTGCTTTATACGTATCGCTTGCGTATTTGTCCACCAGATCGCCAATTGGCATAAATTGGCCGGAGTCAATCAGCATATTAACCGTTTCCATGTCTCCGCGGTAGGTAACCACGTCAGGCATTTCCTCGCCGGATGACAGCATCAGGCGCAGCTTCGTTTTGTAAGCGTCATTCGTGTTCGTAACTACCCAGTTGTATTTAATGTCAATGCCTAGTCTTTCTTTGATCAGACGGGTATGTACATTATCCTCGATCGATTCGCCTTCTTTAAAGACGGAACCGTTTTGGTTAAGTCCCCAAACCGTCGTCAATGTAATCGGTGTCGTATATTTCCCGTCTACAAAACCTTCTTTATTGCCCTCTTCCGTTTGGACAGGTTCATTGCCCGGCTTGTTGGTTGCCGGAGAATTTGTTCCCTTGTTCGTGTTGTTGCCCGAACATGCCGCAATTGCGAGCATAAATGATAGTACCAATAAGACCGAAAGCCACTTCTTCATGCCTTTACCCCCGTAAGTTATATTTTGTTATTAATTACGATATATGTTATATCGCTTATTACCAATATACTGCTCGTTATTCATGACCGAAAGACCACAATTTTGTTATTGATGCCTTTTTCTTGCGCTATTCCTTAACCGCTCCCAATATGATGCCTTTCACGAAATAACGCTGAAGGAACGGATAAACGAGCAGGATCGGCAGCGTCCCGATAAAGATTTGCGCAGATTTGACGGTGCGCTGGGAGATATGCTTCAGCTCATTGACATCCGGATTTATTTTATTAAAATCCTGCTGTACAATAATCGTTTGCAAAAAGGTTGATAACGGATATTTTCTATAATCTGTAATATAAAGCAAGCCATCAAACCATGAATTCCAATGTGTAACCATTGTAAATAGTGAAATCGTCGCTAATGCGGGCATCGATATCGGTAAAAACACGCTCCAGAGCGTCCGGAATTGTCCTGCCCCATCAATGAGTGATGCTTCTTCAAGCTCCTTCGGTACAGCCCGGAAGAAGTTCATCAGAAGCACCATATTAAAAACATTGATCGCTCCAGGCAGCACGAGCGCCCATATCGTGTTCATCAAATCCAAGTTGCGAATAAGCATGTACGAAGGAACAATACCACCGCTGAACAACATCGTAAAGAGAAAATACCAAGTGTAGACGGAACGGCTCTTAAAAATCCGGCCATCCTTGGATAATGCATAGCCGGCCAGGATTATTAGCGACATGCCAACGACAGTACCAAGGGCTGTCCGTTTAAGCCCCATGTACAGCGCATTATGAAAATTATCGTTGTTTAACGTCTTGGCATAAGCGTCAAAGTTAAGGCCTACAGGCCATAGCTTCACCAGATTGGCATTTGCCGGCGCACTCGCGCTCAAGCTTACGGCAAGAATATGAACGAGCGGAATGACGCAGGAAATACAGATAACGGCAAGCAAAACGTAATTGAATACCGAGAAAACCTTATAGCCTGATGTTTTGTGATACATGCTCTGTCTCCTTCCTCCCTTTCTTAGAAAATGCGGTAGCCGGCATATTTGTAGGCCATCCGGTAAGAGAATACGATCATGACCAGCCCGATGATGGATTTAAATAATCCCACTGCCGTACCGAAGCTGTATTGGCCGTTCAATATCGCAGTCCGATACACGAACGTGTCGATAATGTCACCCTTATCGTAAACGAGCGCATTGTAAAGGTTAAAGATTTGGTCAAAGCCGCCGTTCAAAATGTTGCCCAGCGACAGCGTACCCACGACCACTGCGATCGGAATCATCGACGGGACCGTAATATGCAGCGTCTGCTTCCAGCGCGTGGCGCCGTCTACCTCAGCAGCCTCGTATAACGAAGGGTTAACGCCTGAGAGCGCAGCAAGGAATACGATCGTGTTGAATCCGAAGTTCTGCCAAATATCGCTGACCACGACGGTGAAGCGGAACCAGTTGCCCTCGCCCAGCCAGAAGATCGAATCCATGCCGATACTGTTGAGCAGTTGGTTCACAATTCCTTTGCTGCCCAGCATATCCGTCAAAATCGCCCCGAGGATTACCCAAGAGATAAAGTGCGGAAGGTACACGAGCGTTTGGACAACCCGTTTGAAAAACATTTTCCGAACCTCGTTCAGCAAGATCGCGAAGGTGAATGGGACCACCAGGCCAAAGACGATTTTTAGCCCTGAAATAATCAAGGTGTTCCAAATGACCTGCTTGCTGTCCGGGTATTCGAACATAAAGCGGAAATGCTCCAGCCCAACAAGCTTCGAGCGGAACATGCCGTCATACGGCTTGAAATCCTGAAAGGCCATAATTAATCCGCTCATGGGCACGTATGCAAAGATGAAGGTGATGATGGCTGCCGGAAGCAGCATAAGATGCAAGGGCCAAGTGCGGCTAAATAGTTCTCTGGTTTTGTTTTCCTTCTTTCGTGTTTGTTTTGTCCCCTGCTGCAGCGGTTCGTTTAGCGCACTTTCCACTGTTCTGCCCCTTTCCAAACAAATTTTGATTTGTGTTTTATCAGCTCTCCTGTATGATTAATTTTATCAGCAGTCTCTCCTGTTCTATAGACCACGATTTTTGGAAGCATGCCACTTTGTAGACTTATCTAGCTTAATTTCGATCAAAAGAGAGGGTTCACGCATGCGTTTACGAGAAAACACGTTTGCCAAAATGATTACGATATTCATACTTTTGCTCATTCCGATTATTGTTTTGTATACGCTTTCTATTCGGACAAGCATCGACGTCATTAAGGAGGAAATGCAGTCGTTGAAGCAAAAGGATATTACATTCCTTGCCAATGAAATCGACAGGAGCGTGACTACACTATCTACGCTCGGCTTTCTTCTGAGCGAGGATATTCATATCCAGCAGCTGCAAAACCTGCATCTGATCGAAAGCTCCTACCAGCGAAATGACGAAAAGCTGCGCATTCTGGAGCGTCTTCGGCTACTCAACGTAGCTCAGCGCTGGGATACGCAGTACAGCATCACGGCGCCTGCGAGCAAGCAGCTCGTATCGACCAATACTTATCTTTCCTATGATCTTGAATCGATCAAGAAAATACTGACGCGCACCTGGAAATACGAGGAAATGACGATTCAAAGCATGAAGCAAAATCGGTTCGTTAGGCATATCGTCAAGCCTACGAACAAAATTACCGATATCGAGAAAGCCGGCATTATCGTTGAAATCTCTTTTCCCGAGGAGCATCTGATTAAAGATTTGGATACGTTCAAGCTGGCGGGCAAGGGGGACCCCTTTCTGGTTCATGCTGATGGGGCGACGATCAAGAACCGGACGGCGGACCGGGAAATGACCGAGACGATTAAGGCGCTAATCTTGAAAGGGAACGTCCAGGAAGCATCCAATCAAATTATTACGATTAAGGGAAATGATTTCCTTGTCACCTCCGCCCATGTGAAAACGCTTGATTGGTATTTAATTGACTATGTTCCGCTGGCGGATATATTAAAGCCAATCGTCAAAAGCCAAAGTTTGTTCTATGGCTCCGTCGGCTTGCTCTTGATCATGAGCTTGCTCGCAGGGTACCTGCTATATCGCAATGTCCAGCGCCCTATTGCCCTTCTAATCCGAAGCGTCAAACGTTTGCAGGAAGGCAACTATGCCGCACGAATTACAGCGAATCCGAAAAACGAATTCACCTATTTGTTTCAGCGTTTTAACGATATGGCCGCCAATACAGAGCAGCTGATTCAGAAGGTTTACGTGGAGGAACTCAGGCGACGCGAAGCAAACGTCAAGCAGCTGCAATCGCAAATTAATCCACATTTCCTATACAACTGTTTTGCGCTCATTCGCAGCCTGGCTAGGCTGGATAAGAAGGAATCGGTCATGAAGCTTGCGATGCATCTATCCACTTATTACCGTTATACGACTCGTGTTGAGAAGCTGACCGCCACGCTCAAAGAGGAGCTCCAGCTGGTAGAGAGCTATTTAGAAATCCAGCAATTCCATATCCAACACCTGTCCTACCGCATCCAAGTGCCTGATGCGATACTGGGCATCGAAATTCCGCGCCTGCTACTGCAGCCGGTCGTAGAAAACGCGGTGCTGCATGGCATCGAGCGATTTGACGGGGATGGCATCATCACGATTTCCGGTGAGAGCAATGACCGCTACCATACGATCATTGTAGAGGATAATGGCATTGGCATATCGGAAGAGGGCTTGCGGGAACTGGAGAGAAAAATTATGAATCCGCCTGACGAGACCAGCGGCTGCGCGCTGTGGAACATCCGGCAGCGCATGCTCTATCAATTTGGGCCTGAGGCCTCCATCAGCTTCCGTATCCGTCCCGAGGCGGGCGTGGCTGTCTATCTCAGTTGGCCGAATGTGAAGCAATAGTAGATTCTGGGCCACCTCATCTGCCTAGTCCAGCGTAAGAGCTTTTACAAATGCATAATAGGATTGGAGCTGTTCATCATGTATCAACTATTAATTGTTGACGACCAGCCGGATCTCGTCGAGGATCTGGCAAGCAATCTGCCATGGAGCACCGTTGGCGTAGATACGGTATACCAAGCGAACTCTGGCCATGAGGCAATAGAGATTATGAATACGACACCCATTGATATCGTCATAACGGATATTCATATGCCCGGACTCTCCGGGCTTGATTTAATTGAACAGATTCGCGCTTCCTGGAGCAATGTGAAATGTATTTTGTTATCCGGGTACAACGACTTTGAATATGCCAAAAAAGCGCTCCAGCACCAAGCCAGCGACTATTTGCTTAAGCCTGCCGAGGACGAGGAATTGCTGCAGGCCGTGAAGAAAGCCGCCGATCAGCTTGAAGAGCATTGGAAGGAAATCAGCTCCCATCAAAGCGCGCTGGCGTCCCTGAAGGATAATTTGCCTATATTGCGGAATCATCTGCTCCTCTCCCTCCTGCAAGGGCAGGCTTACAGCCAGGAGAAGCTGCAGGGAAAGCTCGATATGCTCGATCTTCCATTCCAGGCAGGCTCTCCTTACTGCATGATGCTGCTCCGGATGGAGGACTATTTCAATGAACAGACGGACCGTGATGGAGCCTTGCTGGAATATGCGGTTAGCAATATCGCTGAAGAAATATTTGCCGAGGAGTACAGGCTTTGGCATACGAAGGACGAGCATGGTTACTTTATTTTTCTTATTATGAGTAAAAACGCCAGTTCTGCCGAGCATCCCCCGCTCCTTCACCTGGTTGAGCAGAAGGCGGCACAGCTTCAGCATTACGTAAAGCTATATTTAAAAGGAACGGTATCGCTTGTCCTTACAAAGCAGGAGGCATTTCCGCGCGAGCTTCACGATACCTATGATTTTTCAATCATTAACTTCAGGCAGAGAATCGGCAGCGAGCGTGGATTTCTGTTAACGTTGACAGAGGAGGCAGAGCACGGCGAAGCCAACTCCCTCTCTCACCTGTATAATCCTCCGCTGCTCATCCATTTGCTGGAGGCCGGACAATGGGAGGCTATCGAGGAGAAGCTGAGGCTTGCCTTCGAGGAGCTTGAGCTTAATTGGGGAGAATCGCATGAGCATATTCTGGAAACCTACTTCATGATCGTCAGCTCACTCAGCTTCTCGATCCACAAGAACAAGCTCTGGATGGCGGATATTATGGGCGGGGAGTTCAATCAACTGCTTAGTGGTCCTCAGTTCCATACCATTAAGCAGCTCCGTTCCTGGACAACGGCAATCATTGATGCCTATCGCGGCCATATGAGCAGCAGGGTGCAGCACTCCCGCTCGAGCACTGTACAGAAGGTGCAGGAATATGTGGCTGGCCATCTGGAGGATGCATCGCTTCAATCGATCGCCTCCCATGTTTTTCTTAACCCTTCGTATTTGTCCAAAATCTATAAGCTGGAGACGGGCGAAGGCATTAGCGATTATTTGTCCCGGCTCAAAATGGAAACCGCGGCGCATTTACTTCGCACAACGCCCGATAAAATTTATGAAATTGCAGCCAAGGTAGGCTATCTGAAAACAAGCTATTTCATCAAGGTGTTCAAGGACCGATATGGCATTACGCCTCAGGAATTCCGTGACCGCTAAGAAGCGTGCGCAATGTATACGTAGACGCCGTCCACAAGCTCCGAGGAAGCCCTTCCGCCATTCTCCAAATAAACCAGGTGAGCAAGCGTCTCCGACATCGCAAATCTTAATTGATGGGCATTGCCATTGAGCCTGCTGCCAAACAGAGCCTCGCACATGTGATAAGCCGTGCGGGGCTCTTCGGCGAGCATGGCCACCATCTTGTCCAGCCGGCGCTCATGATGCTGCTGAAGCTCCGTAATTCTGCCTTCGAAATTCGAAAAAGGATCGCGATGCCCCGGAAAAGCAAGCTTCACTTCATAGGATTTCAACTGCTCGAGACTAACCAGAAAATCATTAAGCGGATCGCCGCCCTCCCCGGGCACGACACTCACATTCGGCGTAATATGGGGAAGCACCTGATCTCCGCATATCATCCACTGCCTATCCTTCTGATAAAAGCACACCTGCCCTTTCGCGTGGCCAGGCGCATCGATCACATTCCACTCTAAGCCGCCAAGAGCCATGCTACTCCCTGGCTCAAAGTAGGTAACGGAAGGCTGAGGCGTCACCATTTCCACAAACGTTTCCAAATTTTCAGCAATTGCCGATCTATGCTCTGCAGGCATGCCATGGTCTGTATAAAGCGCCTGAAGCTCTTCGGAAAACCGGCTTTTAATTCCCCAAAGCCTAACCGTATAAGCATGGGCCTTACGGGTCATATAAACTGGTGCGCCGCTTCTTTCCTGCACATAACCAGCAAGCCCGTAATGGTCCGGATGCTGATGGGTTAGCACAACTCGCTTAATATCCGTCCACTCTATTCCGAGGTCCTGCATCACGTCAGTCCAGACGCCAAGGGCCGCTTCCGTACGAAGGCCAGGATCAATCAGCGTATAGCCGCTTTCTTCTGGGAGCAAATAGCTGTTCACCCATCTGAGCGAGAAAGGGACAGGCACCTTTACCTGTATCCAGCCTTCCTGCAAAATGGCCTTGCCGATCTCCCGTGCCTTTGAGGGCTTGTCCGCCTTGGCTTCATCTTGCTGCTTAGTCATCATCATAGCGCCCTTCCCGTCATAATCATCCGCGGCGAAGCTTCCTGCTCATAGGCAGAGCCGTCGTAATTTCCGTAAATCTTTTCTAGTCCGAGACTGCATTGGGCGAGGTTCCGCTCAAACCAATCCCGCTGATACAGCCTAACCCGCTCCAAATACTGTCTCTGCTCTTCCTGTTTTCGCGGATCATATACCGTAATTTCCTTCTGTACCCAACCATTCAGAATGGCTCTTTCCTCTAAAATATGTAAACCGGTTTCTTCGTCTAAACGTTCCGATCGGGGAACTAAGGTTTGGGCCACATGAATAGGATTAAGAAAATCGATTAGAAACGAGCCTTCCGGCTGCAATACTTTTCGTATTTGCCGAAGCACATGAACATTGTCATCTTCTAGCGAGAAATAGCCAAAGGAAGTAAATAGGTTCACCGTCGCATCAAAGCTTCCCGCTTCAAACGGCAGCTCTCGCATATCCCCAGGGACCCAGTTGACTTGGCCCTCCTCATCATGCAACCTCGCTTCCTCGAGCAGGACAGGAGACAAATCGGTGCCGGTAACTGCATAGCCGCATCTCGCCATAGCAAGCGCATGCCTTCCCATGCCACAACCAATATCAAGCACCCTTGCTTTCTGTGGCAGCTGCAGCCATCCGATCATTTTGCCAACCTCTTTATTGGCTTCTTCCCAGTTACGATGTTTATAGACAAGCATATAATCGGAGCCGAAGCTCTGTTCGTACCATGGTTTCATTCCTTGTTCTCCTTCATTAAGGGCGTACGCACTGCCATTATTTCTGTATGTTTCATTGTACTTGAATTCGAACATGCTGGCAAAGCGGAATGGAACAGGCATAATTTTTGGTTTTCAACACAAACTATGGAAGCTTATCCAGATCATCCAACTTGGAATCAATGCTTAAAAAGGGGGAATCGCTATGAATGAACGTCTTCGCTTGTTGTTTGCCGAAGCCATCGATATGAAATTTGAACATTTGCAAAATAGCGAAATGTCCATTGAAATCGCTTATATCGCCCCGCTTTGCGAAGAGAATAAAATAAACGATTTTATTATCGTCCCTTTCACTAAGGATGCCTATCCCTTTCAGAGCCAGCTGGATACAAATCCAGAATATCGCCAAGTAGAGGATATCGCCAAGTGGCAGGAGCTGCTTCTGCGCGGTCATGTGCTTATTCAGGCGAACCAAATCATCTATGCCTTTGATGCCTCCCGCATTATCAGCATCGAGAATCCTCAGACGCAGGTAGAGAGCGCAATACAAGGTCCACAGCTTGCGCTTAGCGAAGATTTGAATATTTCGCTCAATCTTATTCGCAGCATGTACCCTTCTCCTGATTTATCGGTAGAGGAGCATACGATCGGTTCATTGTCCAAAACTCCGATTTTGGCTTTATTTGATCAGCGGCGAGTTGACCCGAGTGTGCTGGATACCGTTCGCGACAAGCTGACTTCGATTAACGTTGAAATGCTGCACGCCGCCGGAGAACTAGAGAAGCTGCTCGTCGGCAAGCGCAAGCACCTGTTTCCTACGCTGCTCATTACAGAGCGGCCCGACCGCATTTCCAAAGCGATCTCCAAAGGCAAGGTCGTCATTCTTCTGAAAGGAAATATGTTCGCCATTATTTTGCCAGCAACCTTTTTTGATTTCATGCATGCGATGGAAGATGATTACGATGCCTATTGGATGACCCGGTTTCTGATCTTTCTGCGTTACACTTCCATTGTGCTAACCATTACCCTTCCAGCTCTCTATATTTCGGTTGTCTCTTATAACCCGGAGGTATTCCGTGTCCAGCTTGCTTTCTCGATTGCGGGTAGCCGATCTGGCGTTCCCTATCCCTCTTTTGTCGAGGTTTTTATTATGCTATTCATGATCGAGACCCTGATTGAGGCCAGCATCCGTCTGCCGCGATATATCGGTTCTACCGCTACCACTGTAGGAGGACTTATTTTGGGACAGGCAGCCCAGCAGGCTGGTCTTGTGAGCAGCATTATGATTATCGTTACGTCCGTTGTTGCCATTTCCAATTTCGTTATCCCGGTCAATTCGCTATCCTTTGCAATCCGTTTCTTGAAATATCCACTGATTGCCGTATCCATCTTCTTCGGCATCACCGGCGTAGCGGTGGGCTTGTTTGTCTACATTACCTATCTTTGCAATCTCAGGAGCTTCGGTAAACCGTATATGCGCATTTTCGGTAAATTAAGACCGCTGGAAGGAGATATCGGGCAGGTGAACGTAGAGTGAATCGCTATGTTTTTTACAACTTTATTATGGTTAGTTTTATCAATTTGCTGCTCTTCGTTCCGCATATTTTGATTGAAGCCCGCTTCAACGGCGCAGTGTCATCAATGATCGTCGGCACTGTTATAGGAACCATTCTTGTCTATATGTATACAAGCGCGATGGCCCGCTATCCAGGAAAAGGGCTGCCAGAGATTTTGAAGCAACACTTCCCGCAGTGGCTGGTCTCCATTTGCATGTTTTGCTCTGCGGTCATGTGGTGGTTTGCAACGTCAATCGTTGTTGTGGCCTACGCTATTTTAATTAACCGCTTCTTTAATCCGGACGCAAATTCGATCATTATCTTGTCCATGCTAATTATCGCCTGCGGATATGCGGCGACTCGTTCCACGCTGTCCGTCATGTTCGTGTTAGAGATCGGGCTCATAGTCAATGCTCCGGTCATTATCTTTATCCTGTTCAAGGCCGTCCGCAGCACGCAATTAAATTTTGATTCAATTCGTGTGGTCGCTAATTATGTGACCGCCATGCCTACCCTATCGGCCGTCGCTGCCGCGAGCTTTATTTTTACCGGTTATATTAATCTATCATTGTTCAACCGGCTGCTGCCTCCCAATTTTCGATTCAAGTTCCGCTGGGTATACCCAGTTTTTGGAATAACCATTATGTTAATCACGTTTTTTGTGCCGATCGGCTTTCACGGAACGGAAGCAGTTAACCAGTACACCTACATTTGGAGCGTAACCGCAGACTCCCTCATTATGCAATATGGCTTTATTGAACGGGTATTGTTCCTGTTTTTGATCGTTTTTCTAAACTTGACACTTGTGTACACCATGTGTGGCTGGCATCAAGCTATGGAATTTATTAAATGCTGTTTCCGCAATTATAAACCGGAAATCGACAGCCCCAAGACACCGGTCGCTAATTACGTAATCGTCGGTATTTTCGCTATGCTTACGATGTTGTACCTCGTTCTAACAAACGAGAAGATCAATATGTTTATTACCTCTTACTGGCTGGTAGCTAGAATGTTCGTTGAGTTCATCATTGTTTTAACGGTATTTGTGCTTAGTCGAAGGAGGCCCAAAACCACATGAACGTAATCATTCGAATATGCCTTGCCATAATCATGGTCTGCATGCTTGGGGCTTGCGGCTTTAAAGACATCGACAAACGATTTTTCGTTGTTGCCCTCGGCATAGATCAGTCGGAAAATGAAAAAAAACCTTACCGGATAACGCTTCAGCTCGCCATCCCCTCCCCGAAAATCGAGCCCGGCGCATCCAAAACACAAATTGAAACCATAGACGCTCCCAGCATTGCCGAAGGTGTTCGAATGCTAAAGGCCTATGTGGATAAGGAGATTGATTTTGGTCATTGCAAAATTTTTATCATCGGCGAGAAGGTGGCGAATAGTGACTATCAAGGCGCCTTGGAGTGGATGACGAGAAGAAGAGACATTCAAAGTGTAGCCAATATTGCCATCGGTAAGCCGGATGCCGAAAGTTTGCTGAAAGTGAAGCCGCTCTCCGAGCGTTATCCAGGCAACACGCTGTTTTTAAGCTTTGGAGCAGATGGGACCGAATCCTCATATACGTATGTTGAGTCACTGTCCGATTTTTCCAGAAGAGCTTCAGAGGAAGGGCTCGATCCATTGATGCCTATCATAAAGAAAGATAATCAGGAGAGCTTCATTATTAACAAGACAGCGCTCCTCGACAAAAAGAGAGTGAAGCTTGTTCTGAATCCTTCCGAGGCGCAGCTTTATAACCAGCTTGCTAACGATTTCACTAAATCGTCCATGCATGGCATGTTTGAAGGGCTTGATCTTGTCGTGGCCATTACCGAAATCCATTCCAAATTCCGTATAGGGAAACAAAACGGCGAAGATACCATAACGATGGATGTTAAGATGAAGGTCGTATTTGAAGAGGCGCCAAAAGACTTGTATTCCGCTCAGTGGAGATCGGTCGAAGAGGACCTTAATAAGGAATATGCCAAATCCTGCGTCAAGCTGCTCCGCAAAATTCAAAAAGCAGGTGTCGATCCCATTGGTTTTGGTCTCCGCTACCGGGCAACGCATCCCGGCTCTGACGCCTTTAAGAAGTGGGAATCCCTTTACCCCACCATCAAATTCGTGGTCCGCGCCAATATTATTATTGAAGGTACGGGCTTAATTAAATAAGCCTTTGCTGACTGCATTTTGTGGCAAAATAGAAATAGGGCGTGCTTGCTGCCTTTCAGCTGCTCCCACGCCTTATCTATTATGCTGCAGCCTTACTTTAGCAGCAGCCTGTTCGTCCCGCGCAGTTCATTGATCGAGCCCGCTCCGATACCGAACATGGCCGTCTGCAATTCAAATTCAATTCGCTTGAATTGCTGAAGCAGCTGCTCCTGCGACACCTGATGACTGTCTCCAGCTGCTTGTGGCAGCAGCACACGGCCAAACCCGGCCAGATTCGCTCCTAGCGCAATTGCCTTCGCCGCGTCGACACCCGTCCGCAATCCGCCGCTGGCAATGATATTCGCCTGCGGCAACCGCGAGCGAATTTCCGTTACGCTTTCTGCGGTCGGAATTCCCCAGTCCGCAAATGCTTCCGCAGCTTGTCTTCTCAGCTCGTCCTGCGAGCGAAATTTCTCAACCTGACTCCATGATGTTCCGCCTGCGCCAGCCGCATCGATGAAGGAAACGCCTGCTTCCATAAGCGCTTCAGCGGTATCGGCGTCGATTCCCCAGCCGACCTCCTTGATGCCGACAGGAACATCGGATCGTTTGCATACCTGTTCAATCGCTGAGAGCAAATTGCGGAAATCCGTGTCCCCCTCAGGCTGGAATACCTCCTGCATGCTGTTCAGATGTAGAACGAGCGCATCGGCTTCTGCAATATCCACGGCTCTGCGACAAGAATCCACACCAAAGCCGTAATTGAACTGAACCGCTCCGATGTTGGCTATGACCGGAACCGATGGCGCATCCTTTCGGATGGAGAAAGAAGCCGCGAGCTGCTCATTCTCAATGGCAGCACGCATGGAACCTAGTCCAATCGCCCAGCCTCTCTCCTCTGCCACAATGGCCAGACGGCGGTTGATAGCGCCTGCTTCGTCTGTTCCGCCAGTCATGGAGCTGACAAGCAAAGGAGCTCCCAGCCTCTTGCCAAACCATTCTGTGTCCAGCTTAATTTCACTGAACGAAAGCTCAGGCAGTGCATTATGCTTAAAGCGATATCTCTCCAAGCCCGTATCAATGCCCACGCTGTTTACCTGCTCTTGCAAGCAAATGCGGATATGCTCGCCCTTGCGCTTCGCGGTTGCTGCTTGCTGATCAACTGTCATGCTTGTTCCTCCCAAGCAAGCGCATCTGGGCAGCGCCTTTTATAGCGACGCGGCCCTCCTTGCGCTTCTCTATCTTTTTAATTCCTGTACTGTTTGATAAGCTCCTCAGCAACAAGCTGACCACATAGCGTAACGATTGGCGTTCCGCCTCCGGGATGCGTCGTACCTCCTGTAAACCACAATCCTTGAATATCTGGGGATCGGTTGCTTGGCCTGAAAAAGGTTTGTCTAGCTCCGTTCGAGGAAATCCCGTATATCGCGCCACGATGCGCGGACGTATCACGCTCCAACTGCTCTGGCGTATATGTAATGGTTACATCTGCTTGCTCCAAGCAATCTATACCAAATCCGGCAAGACGACTACGTACTAGCATAGCATAATTTTCGGTTTCCCGCTCCCAGCTCCATGACTTTGACACATAAGGCGCGTTTACCAGCACAAACAAGCTGCTTCCACCTGCTGGAGCTGCATTTTGATCTGAAATGGCTGCATTGCATATATAAATAGTCGGCTCTGCTGGCGGCTTCCGATGTTTGAAAATGCTGCTAAACTCATCCTCGTAATGCTCCGGATAGAAAACAGTATGATGAAGCAGCTGTTCATAGGTGCGCTGAATGCCAATCAGCTGTACAAAACCCGATAAGGAGGGCTCATAACGGGCAATTCGCTCATTGGTGAAAGTCGGACGATGCTCCGGCTTGATAAGCGAGCTGTACATAGACAGAACATCTCCGTTGGCAACCACGATATCAGCATCAAACACGCCCTGCTCCGTTTCAACGCCGCGGCATATGCCGTTCTTCACCATAATGTGGCTCACGCGAACGCCCGTCTGAATAACAACGCCAAGCTCCTTGGCAAGCTTTGCAAAAGCTTCCGCGATTGCATAAGTCCCCCCCTGTACACTATAAATGCCTAGCTCGCTTTCTACATGTGCAAGCATGGCAAAAATAGCCGGCGATTCGTAAGGAGATGCGCCAACATAAGTTGCATATCTGCCCAGCATGGCCAGCGTATTCGGATGCTGAAAATATCGCCGCAGCAGCTTGTTCAAATTGGTTAACGGCCTAACCTGCATAAATCCTGCGGCTAGTCTCGGATCAAGCTTATCCCGAGCGTCCAGCAGCAGCCGGCCAAGAAAACGATCATCCGCGAGGCGATACAGCCGTGCCGCCTCCTTGCAAAATGCGGCATAGGCAGCTGCATCCTGCTGGCTATAGCAACCAATTTGCTCGGCTGTCTCCACTACTGAAGCTGTCAGATCAACAATAGCTCCGTCGGCAAACACATTTCGGGTCGCCTGCCGAAGCCGCTCGAGCGTAATATAATCTTCCATCCTTCTGCCAACCGTTTCAAACACAGAGGCGAACAAATGCGGCAGCGTGATCGTGCTCGGCCCTCGGTCAAACCGGTAGCCCTCAGCGGTTACCCGCTGCAGCTTGCCTCCAACCGTCTGCTGCTGCTCCAGCACACGCACTTCAAAGCCCGCATGTGCCAAACGAATGGCGGCTGACAAACCGCCAAGCCCTGCTCCGATAATAACGACCCTTTTCCGCTTAGCCTCGCTCATTCGTACATCCGCCCTTTCCAGACATAACCGGTTCCGAATTTGGCTGAAAGCCAAGAAGCCGCTCCGATCGCAACAACCGCTCCAATGCTGAAAGGAATGAACAAGGCAAGCAGCCAGGGCTGACCTTGAGAGCGGTCTGCGACTGCCTTAACCGCAATGCCAAGCAAATAGCCAGTTAACGCTGAAGGAAGAAGGGCTGGATATAGCGGAGATACTAGCAGCATCATGAACGGAAGTAAATAAAGCAGAACATAAATGGCAAGCACCGCTGCAAGCAGCAGCCCACTGCGGCCTACGCCTGCGAAGATGTTCTTTTTGTAGCCGCTCCATACCTCTGAAGCGTTATGATACATGCGCATGGACACCTGCTGCCGCACATCAGCGAGCACAACCGGATGGCCGGCTCGCTTGACCGCCCGCATCAAGGCCACATCATCGACGAGTTGTCCGGCGTTTGCCTCATGTCCTCCTGCCGCCTCATATGTAGCCCTGCTGATTGCGATCCACCCGCCATGCGCGGCTGCAAACCGCGGATCCGAAGAAGCGCTAACGAGCCTGATCGGCAGATGGCAGGCAATCGTAAAGCCCATCATTGGTACAACCAGCTTCTCCAGCCAACTGCCTGTTTGCTGCTCTGGAAACCCGCTGATGAAACCTATTGCCTGCCCTGATATTGCCTGCAGAACCGTCTCAAGCGCGCTTTGGCGCAGCCGCGTGTCCGCATCAACATACAAATACCAAGCACCGCGAGCCTGCATCGAAAGCTGATGGCAGGCATAGGCTTTGCCCACCCAGCCATCTGGCTTCTCTAATCCGCGAACAAGACGGAAGCGCTGATCCTCCGCTGAGAATTGCTCGACCAGGCGGGCCGTTTCATCCTCTGAACGGTCATCCAAGATGATCACTTCTATCCTTTTGTCACTCTGATTTGCGGGTAAGCATCGCTGAATGGATTGCAAGCATTCGATAATATTTCCCTGCTCGTTTCTTGCGGGGATGAGAACCGAAAGCTGCACGCCTTCTTCTGGTATCAACTTGCCTGATGAATGGCCGAGTTGGCCAAACAAGGGCAGCTGGCGAACGTTCCAAGCGGCAAATACCAGCTGCAGCGACAACAATGCAGCTACCGACCAAAGAACGATTTCCATCTACTCATCCTCCTCTTGAATGCCATAAAGGCTTCACTTGTTGATCCTCCTTGCCGCACTAAACGTTCAAATTCAGCAGTCACCTCTGGGCCGCCATTAATAATGCGAGCCCGGTGGGTATCCATCTGTCCCTCTAACACTGCAGCTAACCGTGCCGTAATCACTCGTTTTTCCATTTGATCCCATGCTTCAGCAATCGGTTCGCCAGCTACCATCGTTACTTCAGCCTTTTGATGGTGAAAGAGGGAGTAATAAACCGTTACCGGTATAACAACGGTTTGCGGACACTGCTTCAGCACATGGGCGGCACCCTCCTTAAGCGTTAACGGCCGAAGCTCCAAATGCTGAATATCTCCCTGCGGAAACATCCAGATGCGCTTGCCTTCCTTCAACAGCCTGCATGTATACCGCAAGGAAGGAATAAGGCTTTGAGGCGTCGATTTATCAATGGAATAGGCGCCCAGCTTGCGGAAGAACTGAAATTGACGGAGCTGCTTCTCTTCCATCATGACGTAATGGTCGTTTTGAGACTTTTTACGAAACAGCTCATAAACTAGCAGCCCGTCCCACCAAGAACTGTGATTCATAACATAGAGAATGCTGCGGTCAGGATACGGATCAAGCTCGCCTTGAAAACCGACATAGCGGAAATGCTTGCGGAGCAAATAAGTTTCATTGTATTTGAGAAAAAGTCGGTCAAATGCTTTGCTTTTGCTTGCTTCGATCAAGCCACAGCCCTCCTTCCAGCCATAGGATCGCTGCAATGGCCGTCAGAAGCGGCCCCCATAAGGACGCCTTGAATGCAAGCAGGCCAAACATGAGATGCATCCCTTGATAGAGTCTTGTCCCTTCGCGATAAATCGAGGGTGCTGCTCCTGTATGTTGATGCCTCAGCGGATAAAGATAGGATAGCAGCGCAGCGGTTAGAAACCATGCAATGAAATTTTGCAGCGGTACGCCATAATAGGTGCCGAAGGCTCCTTCCTTGCTCCACATCCAGAACTGCTGGGCAAAGGCAACCGGGTCCAGCACCAAATCAAAGAGCAGCGCGAATGCCCCTACTTGAACCGCGCGTCCCAGCTTTGTCCGGGCGGAAGAGAGCATGACTCCGCTTGACATGACGCCAATCCAAGCAAAACCAATCGCAACCGGGACGCCCCCGTCCCAGAACCGCAGCGTCCCGCTATACTCATAATGACCGAAGGGCCAGCCCGTTTCCGTGCCGACCCATTCGAGAACGAAAGTAAACACTCCCACAAACAAAGCCCGTGACGCAATTGTACGGTTAAATCCTCCGAGTGCCTTTTGCTCCAAACTGTAGGCATATAGCGCGAAAAAAACGAGAAATAAACCATTGCTGAATCCAAGAGGCTCCGGCACTCTGTAGAACAGCATAAGTGTCAAGCCAATAACTAGCCAGCACCAAAATAAATAACGGATAGCCTTCATGATACCGCGCTGCTTGCGTTAGATTTCAACTGCAATACACTTAAGCCATGCTTCAATGTCAATTGATTCATAATGGCCATTTTGCCAAGCGTAGATACATACGCCCTGCGGTTATACACATCGTAACCATGGGCCGCCACATCCTCCAGAATCGCTTCGTACATACGGGCAGACAGCTCTACACAAAAGCTGCTGGTGCGCGGATACTGGCTCACATCAATCAGTCCTCTTGCAAACCAGGCATGCGCAAGCGCAGTAAGCTCCTGAATGACATTTCTCCATGAATCATTGATGATATTCTTCTGCCACATCGCTTCGGTATAGCCATGCTTGGTAAGCAGATCCAGCGGAATGTATCTCCGCCCCTTCGCCTGATCTTCACCCACATCACGAACAATATTAACGATTTGCATCCCCTTGCCGAGCCAAATGCCCGAGGCTATCACATGTTTGTCAGGAGCATCATGCAGCACCGGGAGCAGCATTTCCCCGACCGTGCCTGCCACAAGATAGCTATAGGTTTCAAGCTGCTCCATCGTATCGTAATGAGTCAATTCATAATCAAGCCGCTGCCCTTCCATTTGGCGAAAGAAAGGCTCTTTGGTGACAGGAAACCTTTCCAGAAGCCAGCGCAAAGCCGGCCAAATGAAATGGCCATCTGCCTTTTCCAGCTGTGTGAAATGGTGAGCGAGTTCTTCAAGCGAATAAGGAGAGCTCTCCGGCTCATCAACCGCGTCGTCGATCATGCGGCAAAAGGCGTAAATGACATAGACCGCTTCCTTACGCGGGCTTTGCAAGAAGCTAAAAGCTTTATAAAATGTCGTTGAGCCTTCACGAATCATATGCTCGCATGCTTTGAGCGTTGCGCTTAATTGACTTTCCAAGCTGCCCACTCCTCTACCAAGTGATTAACTAACATTTTAGCCCCTTGCATCACAATCGGGACGCCGCCGCCCGGGTGGACAGAAGCTCCAACACTGTATAGGCCTTTAATTTTGTAAGGTGCATATTGCGGGCGAAACGGTCCGGATTGCGACAAGGTAGGCGCAATGCCAAAGCTGCCTCCCTGGAACCAGCCCTCATTCGCACCGTCCTTCGGTGTTCTAATCTTCTTCCAAGCGATCGCATCGATTAATCCCGGGAACAATCGCTTATCTGCATCTTTGAGCACACGCTCTACCAGTTGGCTGCCTTCCTTTTCCCAGTCATACGTAGAATGCGGCTCAACCGGGATGGGGGCGGGAATGAGAATATAAAGAACCGTTTCTTCCGGAGGCGCTGCTTCCTCATCGAGTTCGCAGGGATTGAATATGTAATACGCGGGCAATCGCTCGGATTCTCCCGGCAACCTCTTATTTGAAGCAATCGTCCGAAGACTATCCGTTAAGGATTCCGGCATTACGAATTGATGCGTAGTTCGCAAATCCCCCTTTTCCCAGCGCTTGCCTACTCCGATATAGGCTAGGACACAGCCTGAGGAGGGTGTGAATTCTCGTGGCTTCATCGGCTCTTTTATGCCCTGCAGCATGCCAGCCAAATGTGGAAAATCTCCATTATATATGATTTTTTCATACGAATGCCTTGTACCGTCCTCCAGCAACAGTTCCTTGACCGCGCCATTCACAGTTACAATCTGCCTGACTGCTCCCCGCTTCCCTTTATATACAGTCACGTTCTCGCGATAAAGCGCCCGCTCCAGCACCTCTGCAAAGCTGGCATAGCCGCCTTTCATATACCAAATGCCAAATGCATGCTCCGCATATGGAATAAAGGTATACAAGGAAGGGGAGCCCGAGGGCAGTCCGCCGACATACAGCGTTTGCAGCGAAAAGGCATCAATCACTCTATGATCTCCAAAATAGTTCTTGGCCATTTGCCGTACATTCATATAAACCCGAAGCTTGGCTAGCAGCTTCATATTGCGCCAGGAAAAGAAGGTACGGCGCTCCAGAAAGGTTTTCTCAAGGAACAATTCCTTGCCTTCAAGAAACACCGGCTGCATATCCCGCATGTAACGACGGTAGGCGCTGCTCTCTCCAGGAGAAATGGCATCCAGCTCCTCCGCCATCCGGTCGGTTTCCGTCCATTTCGTAAGCTGGGAGCCATCCAGATAATGAAATCGATACATGGGATCGCAGCGCAGCAGCTCGTATTCATCGTCTCCTATGCCAGCTTCTCTCGCAATGGATTGAAGCATTTCTGGCAAAAGAACGATCGTCGGGCCCCTGTCGATCCGATACCCCTGCCCCTCCTCGAAGGCAAGTCTCCCGCCCAGTTGCTCCTGGCGCTCGAATAGGGCCACTTTTACGCCTGCTCTGGCCAGGAGAAGCGCGCTGATCATACCTCCAACTCCTCCGCCAATTATGGCTACCTCCATACCGCTGCCTCCTCCCGATGCTTTCGTTTGATCGGCTGCTCGAACGGTTTGGACCGACCATCTTGCTCCAACAAAAGCTTAACGCTGATGCGAGCCGATTCAAATATAGTCGGAAGCCCGCTGCCTGGATGAGTGCCGCCACCTACCAAATAACAGTTCGCGATATCTTCAAACCGATTATGAGGACGCAGCATCATCATTTGATCGAGTGAATGAGCCATATTAAACGCTGCTCCTTTATATACGTACATGGACTGCTGCCAATCAAGTGGAGAAATAACCTTCTCCTCTTCGATCCAGCCGCTCAATCCGTTCAGTTCTGGTTCCTGTTCAAGACGGAGCAGTACCTGCTCTCTCATAGCAGCCAGCGTTTCCGGCAGGGACCAGTTCGTCTCACCATCGAGATTGGGCACGGGCATTAAGATATAAAGGGCCGATTTGCCGGGCGGTGCCAAGGTTGGATCGATTGCGCTTGGATTATGGACATAAATGGAAGCATCCGCACTTAATTTGCCTTGCGTCATTTCTCTCAGATTGAGACTATAATCGCCTGCGAACATCACCGTGTGATGAGGCATATCCACTTTACGGTCGATACCGAGATAGAGCATATAAGTTGAAATAGACCATTTTAGCTTCGTAAGTCTCTCAGGCTTCCATTTCTTCAGCTGCCTCGGTTCAAAGAGCTGCGTAATCGCTGTACCGAAATCCGCATTCAAAATGACATGATCGGCAACAAGCGTCTCGCCGTTCTCGAGCAATACGCCAGTAGCCTTACGCTGATCGGTTAACACTTGCTTCACGCCTGTGCCAAGGCGAAGCTCTCCGCCATATTCCTGAATGACCTCGCTCATGGCCCCACATACCCGGTTTACACCACCGATCGGGTGCCAAAGCCCATAAGCATGCTCAATATAGGAAAGAATAGTAAAAGTGCCAGGACACTCCCATGGGGACATGCCTAAATATTTAGATTGGAAAGCAAAGGAATACCGCAAGCGTTCATCCTTAAAATAGCGGGATAACCGGCCATACACATGGTCGGTTAGATGAAGCTTCGGAAGCGCCATAATTGTATCTTTGCGTATGTAGTCCGTCACCTTGGCAAAGGGCCTTTGCAGAAGTGGCATCACTCGATTAAACTTCTCGCCCTCTGCTTTCATAAATGCCAGATAACCCTTTGATTCTCCAGGAAATACGCGGTCGATTTCGGCTGCTGTATGCTCTTGGTCTCTCGAAGGCTCAAATCTGGTTTTGCCGAATTGAAGACGGTAAAGAGGATTAATTTCAACAAGCTTAATATAATCATGGAGCCAGCGCCCTGACGCATGGAATAGCTCCTCAAGCAAATGAGGCATCATCAGGAAGGTTGGACCGCGATCGAATGTATAGGCCCCTACTTTTAAAGCAGAGGTCCGCCCGCCTACATAGGGTTGTTTCTCTAGTACAGTAACGCGATAGCCTTGGGCGCATAAGAGCATTGCCGAAGCTAGTCCGCCTGGTCCCGCACCAATAACGATAACGCTTTTTCCCCTGTTCAAAGTTCCACCCCATATTGTACAAATCTTATACATACATTATACATACGCTATCAAACACTGTAAATGAAAAGACAGAAAGCAAGAATCATGCATGTCTATCTTTTATTCTATTAAGATGGGGCACATATGTTGTCCCTCAAATTAATGATTTTTACAATCATTAATTTGATTTTTACAATCATTTTATATTGTTAATCTGTCGGAATTCATATAAAATGAAAGTAACGAATCCCCTTAGGAGGCACACATATGGAAATTATTAAATTTGATACGCAGCAGGAATTAGACGCTTACGCAGCTGAGCTTTTTATAAATACAGTCAAGGAAAAGCCAAATGCCGTTCTTGGTCTCGCAACAGGATCGACACCTATCGGTATATATGACAAAATAGTAGAAAGGTTCAATGAGAATAAAGTCAGCTTCAAGGAAGCCACGACCTTTAATCTCGATGAATATGTCGGCATTGGACCGGAAAATGATCAAAGTTACGCTTATTATATGAATAAACATTTATTCTCCCATATCGATATCCCTGCACCTCAAACCCATTTGCCTAATGGCATGGCTGATGTCCTTCAAGAAGAAACTGCACGCTATGATGCTATGCTTGCAGCACAGCCCGTAGATATTCAGCTGCTTGGTCTCGGTCACAACGGACATATCGGCTTTAACGAGCCTGACGTGAATCTCTCTGGCGGCACGCATGCCGTTAAGCTAAAAGAAGAAACTCGCGAAGCGAATGCCCGCTTCTTCGATTCCATGGATGAAGTCCCTAATTATGCCATTACTATGGGAGTAGGCTCGATTCTAAAGGCGAACACGATCGTGCTTGCTGTGCGCGGAGCAGATAAAGCGGAGATTGTCAAAGAAGCATTGACTGGGCCCATTACCACAAGCGTACCAGCCTCATTGCTACAAACACATGCACGCGTAATCGTACTGCTCGATCGCGAGGCAGGAAGGATGTTGGATTAAATGGCAGAACATTCTGCTGACTGGCTTATTCGCAATGTAAGCATCGTACTTGAGAATGAGGTTATAACCGGGAGCGTTTCGGTTAAAAATGGAAAAATAGCAGACGTTTTTCCTGATACAAGTACAGAAGCGGTAAGAGCTATGGATAGAGTGCAAGTTATAGACGGGCGCGGAGGCTACCTGCTGCCAGGTTTCATTGATGTGCACGTCCATGGCGGTTATGGAGCCGACTTTATGGATGCAAGCAGCGAAAGCTTCCATACGATTACGAAATTCCATGCATCGCAAGGAACGACCGGTATGCTTGCGACTACAATGACCGCTGCTAAAGCAGACATTGAGGCCGTCCTCCATGCCGTAGATGCTTACCAAAGAAAAGAAATGCCACATGCTGCATTATATGGTGTTCACTTAGAAGGACCATTCATTAGCGAAAAATGGCCAGGCGCGCAAAATCCGGAATTCATCAAAGATCCTCAGCTTGAATGGATGAAGCAATGGGAGGGGCAATGGCCAGGGCTAATTCGTCAACTGACGCTGGCCCCTGAGAAAGAGGGTGCCCTTGAGACAATTGCCTGGCTTGCTGAGCAAGGCATTAATACCGCTTGCGGGCATACGGACGCTCTTTATGACGAAGTTATTGCCGCAGCCGATGCCGGGCTATCCCAGGCCGTCCATACCTATAACGCCATGCGCGGCTTGCATCACCGCGAGCCGGGCACACTTGGCGCCGTGCTGACGGATAACCGGATTGCGGCCGAGCTCATCGCTGACGGGATTCATGTCCACCCGGGAGCCGTACGGCTGCTGGTTGCCGCCAAGCCAGAAGATAAAATCATTCTGATTACGGACGCCATGTCCGCGGCTGGCATGCCCGACGGGGAGTACAGCCTTGGCGGTTTGGCTGTAGTGGTGAAGGATAACGAAGCCCGCTTGCTGGAGGGCAACGCTCTCGCTGGCAGCTGCTTAACCATGATCGGCGCTGTTCGGTTCATGCTTGAGCATACCGACCTCACGATCGCGCAGGTTAGCCGACTAGCCAGCAGCAATGCCGCTAAACAGCTTGGCCTCTTCGACCGTACCGGCTCGATCTCCATCGGCAAGCAAGCCGATCTGGTATGGACCGACGCCCAGCTTAATGTGCAGCAAACGTGGGTACAAGGACGTTCCGTATTTGAAGCTCTATAAAAAAACTCCCCCAGCAGGCTTATGGCTTGCTGGGGGAGTTTTTTAAAGGAATGACGAATCGAGTCAAGTCCAGATTTGTGTGTAAAATCTCATCTAGCTCAGCTGCCCAAATTGGACTGGATATGGCTGGGTTCTGGTGAAATAGATCTATTTTTTAGATCTAATTTGACGAAAATAGCCGAAATCGATGAAATAGATCTATAAAATAGATCTATTCTAACCCAGCGGCTTCAAATGGGTAACTTATGGCTAGGTTCTGGAGAAATAGATCTATTTTTTAGATCTAATCTGGCGGAAATATCCAATTTGGATGAAATAGATCTATAAAATAGATCTATTCTAACCCAGCGGCTTCAAAAGGGTAACTTATGGCTGGGTTCTGGAGAAATAGGTCTATTTTTAGATCTAATCTGGCGGAAATAGCCGATTGAGTGTCAAGTCCAAATTTGCGTGTAAAATCTTATCTAGCTTAGCGGAATGGGTATCAACGGTTTTTTCGCCATTCATTGCAGGCAGCCATGTCCATGAATTTGCGGCTAAGGACTCCTCAGGAAAGATGAGAATCGCTGTTGCATCATCAAAGCCGTTCTCGAGCGGTACACATCGCTTTTGGTGCTTTGTCTTGGAAAGCAGCTATCTTTTCCTTCAAACATTTCCGTGCAATTTCTGCATCGGTGCAGCAAAAATCGAACGAACCATCCCTTTAATACTCGCTCACACCTCATATCAGCCATATTCTCGCCTAAGTATCTCTATTGACTCAATAATAGGGACTGACGATGTTCCGTAATCCAGTCCTCAACATTTGAAAATAATGGATCCGGATACGAATAGTTATACTTGCTTGCCACTTCTCCAGATAACCTGCGGAATAAGTCAAAAGAAGCGATTAATGCATGCCAATTGCTAAGTTGATCATATCCTCCAAAAACTTGCTTCAAGTCTGAAACTACCTCTTTTTCAGCCCAATCATGAATAAACTTACCTGCGTGCCAAGTATCATATGTATTTCCGTTTAGAGCTTTCGCATGCCATTCCATCATTTGGAGCAGCAGCCCTTTGCAATCCCGATCCCTTTCTTTGACGACCCATATCTCATTACGCAAAATTTGTTTGGCTACGTAGAGGGTTGCAAAACAAAACATGCTTACCGCTTGATTAAAAGCGTCATAGGAAACAGGCACTTCATCAGGTGCGGCCAGTGCCTTAGGCAAAAGCTTTTCCCCATCTCCCGTCTTATCCAGAAGGATTTTAACCCCTCTTTGAAATCCGATTGGAATCCTCCCGTTCTTGATTAATTGATGGAAATCAGATGTAGGCTGGAATAGAAAGTCAACCTGCGCTCCTTTATCAAAAAGAACAAGTTTTTCGGGGTCCCCGCCCACTGTTCGAAACAGAAAACTCGTCCACACCTCGCCAATATTTATTAACCAATCATCATTTTGAAAATAATAATCTGGATTGGACAAGTAGACCACTACATCCAAATCAGAAAACTCGTCAAATGGCCTCTCTACTCTCGCTCTGGACCCAAGAATATAGATAGCACTTACCTCTTCGACTTGGATGCCCCACTGGAAAATACGCTCTTCCAGCGTTTTGTAAATATCCAACTGAATTCAACCTCCTCCACTTCCACATCAAAAAAATTCTTATACAAAAATTAGCATATCCGAAATGACAAGTCCATACCTCCGACCACAGACGGATATTTAGCTTGGTTATTCAACCACCTATTCTAAAATTAAAGGGTTCTCTTCGGCTTCATTTCTTTCGTTGAACTTATATATCTGAATCATTACAACCAATAAACCCTTCCTTCCAGTTATCTTTATCAATTTCATATTCATCAATATAAAAAGTATCTAAGTTGTCTCTGAACCCTGGCAGGGTTTTATATCTTTCCACTACAGATTCTGCTATTTCTTATGAGGAATAGATCCCAATTAGTTTAGTCTCATCATACCTTCCATCTTCTCCGACTTCATATGCATGTTGAACTAAAAATACCGTTTTCATTGTCTATCCCCCCTCTTCTATAAAAGTCATCCATTGCCAATTCTCATATCCAACACACCCGAGTTTTGTCCATTTGTCCATGAAATCAATATAATCATTTCACTAACCTATGACCATACTAACACCCTCCAGTATTGATAGTCATCTCCTTATAAAAGAAGAATACACAAAAAAAGACGGCATATCCGCTAGTGGATATACCGTCTCTTATTAATTGAATTAACCCGTCACATGCACAGAAATGCCATGTTCGTTGATTTCTGAAGCAAGCTCGGCTGTGAGCGGAACATCAGTGATAACACCGCGCAGCTCGGCAAGTGAAGCAATCGAGAAAAGCGAGGTTCGCCCGGTTTTTGTATGATCGAATACGGCATAAGCCGCTTGTGAGCGTTTAATGAGTGCTTTGGCGATTTGAGCTTCTTGCTCCGAATAAGTCGTAATGCCGCCTGCAGCAGAAATGCCATCGACACCGATAAACATTTTACCGATATGAAGATGAGCAACCATTCCCTCACCCAAAGGCCCGCAAAGCTCAAAGCTGTTATGACGCATAATCCCTCCGGTGACAACAACCTGAATGTCACTACCCGCAAGCTCCATCGCGATATTAACCGCATTCGTAACCACCGTGATCCCTTTACGGGACTTGATTGACTTGGCAATCAGAAAATTCGTCGTCCCTCCGGAGAGACCAATGACGTCGCCTTCCATAATTAAAGAGGCTGCGAGCTGAGCAATGCGTTCCTTCTCCAAGATCGACAAGCCCTCTTTTTCAGCAAAAGGCAAATCTCGAGCTGAATTCATGCCATCATACATCGCTCCGCCAATGGTGCGAATGATTGGATATTCCGCTTCCATTTGCTCCAGATCGCGCCGCGCCGTCGCCTCTGAACATCCGAAACGATCAACCATTTCCGCGATCGTGACCCGTCCCTGCTGCTTCAACAGCTGCAGCACGGCCTCTCGGCGTCGCTGCCCTTTGGAGCCATTCACTTCAGCCATCGTCAGCGCTCCACCCAAGCTTTGGTGGACATTCGCTGCTCGACAACGTTCCACTCGGGAAGGGCTTCCCAATCTCCGCGCATCTGGACGACCAAAGAGCCATTAATGCTTGCCAGACGTACCGATTCCACTGGGGATAGACCCTTCATGATTCCGGCGAGGAATCCCGCGCAGAAGCCGTCACCAGCTCCTACCGTATCAACGACCTGCTCAGCCGGATAAAATGGCAAACTTTCTTCTTGTCCATTGTTCAATACGACCGTCGTGTCTCCACGGCCTTTGATGATGGATACAGCCTTCAATTTCGAAAGCTCAGCCTTCACATGCTCGTAGTCGTCCGTATCGTACAGCAGCTTAAGCTCGTCCCAGCCAGGTAAAAAATAGTCCGCCTCCGCGGCAAGCGGAAGGAGCACTTCTCTGGCCTCCTCGATGGACCACAGCTTTAGGCGCAAGTTGGGGTCAAAGCTGATCAGCACGCCTGCTTCCTTGGCGATATCAACAGCACGGCGCAGCGTCCTGCGGCAATCCTCGCTCAGCGCCGCTGTGATACCGGTTACATGAAGAAGTTTGGCTCCGCGTATGTAGTTCTCGTCAAGCTGCTCCGGCAGCATCCGGCTGGCTGCCGAATGCTTTCTGAAATAATGGACGGCGAGCCTTCCTGCTACATGCTCCCTGAACATCATGCCTGTCGGCGCTTCCGTGCTAAGCTGGGCGCGAGATACGTCAACGCCTTCGCCGCGGAGTGTCTTCAGAATGATTTTGCCAAAAGGATCGTCGCCCAATGCGCCAAACCAGCCTACAGAGGAACCTAGACGTGCAAGTCCAATTGCGACATTGCTTTCCGCCCCGCCGAAGCTTTGTTCAAGCGTTGCGGCGCGTTCAATCGACTTATGCTCCTGCGGCATAAATAGTGCCATTGATTCGCCAAACGTTACAATTTGTGGTGATGATTCATGCACGTTAAAATCCCCCTACAGCGTTTTAGACTTTATGAAAAAATTAACCTTGGAACATCGGAAATTTCATGAAATAAATAATCGCGATATACAGCACCAGCACAATAATGCTCATTACGCGTGCTTTACTAATATGCGCAGTCGCGCTTTTCCCCTCTTGAATTGAGGCTACCACCCGTTTCAGCGGCTTGGAAATGATTCCGCCGAGCGCAGCTACGGCAAGGAAAAGCAGTACGATGATAACCATCCATGCAACGGAATAGTCCGCTTGCGATATGAGGTAACCACCCGTTAGCAGCTGCAGCACTAGGAAGTACTGAGCGATGCGATTCGCCGACAGCAAGCCTTCTGCCAGTCCCCCTTGTCCAACCCCAGCGAGCTTGGAAGCTCTGCCTACCATGATAGGGAGCACGATATAAAAGCCCATACCGGCTGCGCCTAGCACATGCAAAAATAACATGACTTTAAACATTTTTAACTCCTCCTGTTTTGGTAACGCGTATTCTACGATCCGCAATTGCCAAAATCGTCTATATTAAATATTTTATCAGAAACGAAACTTTTTTCAAATGATAACGCACCCGATACGAACCTTTATGCACTTTTTTGCACGCTTTATCCCGAATCGTTCCCGAAATTTTCACACTTTTATGATTTGAAACCGTATTTGCTCATTACGCCATGGATGGAAAAATAGGTCACTTCCTCCGGCAAAGCGTCTTTGATCGGCCGAAGTTTTTCAATGCCCAACTCGCCAATGGCATCTACGATCAATTGCTCGTAATCCGCAGGGATGATCCGGCTCCAATCCACTTCCTCGCCCTCATCCGCACAGCGAATAATATGTCCTTCAACCGTCACCTTGCTTAACCCACGATCCTTTGCAATCTCTTCCGGCTCCTGTCCGGCTTGAAAAAGCTCAAGGGTGGCTAAGTGGCTGGGCTGTTCGTCACTTTGCACTCGCTTGGCCGTTGCCGCACCCGCCCGCGAAACCGTCGAGACCGTTCCCGCAGCTTGCTCTTGGCCATCTCCGGCAAATGAATGGATAAGGGAAAGCAAATCCTCGCCGTATTTCTCTGCCTTTGCCGCTCCGATCCCTTTTACGCCAAGCAATTGATCCGTCGTTTTGGGCTGTGCATTGGCAATTTCCCGAAGCGTCGCGTCAAAAAACAGCATGAATGGCGGAACGCCTTCCACCGCAGCTTTTTCTTTGCGCCACTGCTTGAGCGCATCGAACAACGGCGAAGAAATCGCGCTGTCAGAAGAAGCGGCTTGCCGGACAGTCGCTCTTACTCTTTGCATGATCGGCTCACGGCCTTCTAGCACTGGCAGAGCGCTTGCGGTTAAAGAGACAACGGGGTATTGCCCCTCGCTCAGCTTAAGGTAACCCTCCGCAACGAGCCAATACAGCCAATCCGCTATTTCCTTCTCGGGCAAATGCCGCATTAAGCCATAAGTGCTCAAGCGATCTAAACCAAATTCAAGCAGCCGTTTATCACGGGAGCCCTTCAGCACCTTAGCCGCCATCGTTACACCAAAACGCCCTCTCATTCGACCGACACAGGAGAGCGCCATTTTCGCCTCCTCGGTCCGGTTCACCGGCTCGCTCTTGTCTAGGCAGCTGCTGCATTTTCCACATGCCTCAACGCCTGATTCTCCAAAATAATCAACGATGAATTGCTGCAAACATCGCTGTGTCCGGCTAAAATTCATCATCGTATGAAGCTTGGAGAGCTGAATCGACTTACGATCCGTATCCCCTGTGCCTTGCTCAATTAGAAATCGCTGTACCTGCATATCTGCCGGCTCAAACAGAAGAATGCATTCACTTTCCTCACCGTCCCTGCCCGCACGGCCTGCCTCTTGGTAATACGATTCAATATCGCTAGTCATTTGCCAGTGCATCACGTACCGAACGTTCGGCTTGTCGATCCCCATCCCAAAAGCATTGGTTGCCACCATAACGCGAATGTCGTCAAAACGGAACTTCTCCTGTGTTTCGGCACGCTCCACATCGGATAGACCACCGTGATATTTACCGGCCTGGATGCCTCTGCGAGTCAATTGCTCATACACATTCTCGACTTCTTTTCTCGTTGCGGCATAAATAATGCCCGATTGCTCTTTTCGGCCAGACACAAAGTTCTCTAGAAACTTCTTTTTGTCCACGCCTGTCACAACGGACAACGATAGATTCGGCCTGGCAAACCCAGTGACAAATATACTCGGGTCACGCAGCTTCAGCATTTCAGAAATGTCCGCGGCTACTTCAGTCGTGGCCGTCGCCGTAAATGCGGCTACCAAAGGCCGATCCTTCATTCTTGCAATCCAGCCTGCCAACTGCCTGTAGCTCGGGCGGAAGTCATGCCCCCATTGCGATACGCAGTGAGCCTCGTCAATGGCGATCAGAGGGATCGAGAGCTGCTCGGACAAGGATTGGAACATCGGCGCGTCGAGACGCTCAGGCGCCACGTACAGCAGCTTATACTCGCCCTGCATTGCGCTCCGCATCACCTCCCGGTATTCCGCTGCTCCAAGAGAGCTGTTCAGAAATGCCGCAGAAACCCCTACCCGGCGCAAAGCATCCACTTGGTCCTTCATTAATGAAATAAGCGGCGAAATGACAAGTGACGTACCTGGCAGCAGCATCGAAGGAATTTGATAACATATCGATTTACCTCCGCCTGTCGGCAAGATGGCGAGAGTATCCCTTCCATGCATGATGCCCGAAATGATATCCTCTTGCCCCTTCCGGAAAGAGTCGTAGCCGTACACCTGTTTCAAGGCTTGCTTCGCTTGTTCAATCATTCCGTATTCCTCCTAAACTAAAGCTTCTGCCCTCTAAAAATAAACAGGGAGGACCCTGGCAGCATTCTGTCAGGGTCCTCCCAAACGCAATCATTTATTTAATCTGCTAACATCCGATTCATTAGCCCGTTACAATTTGAATAACGCTACGAACGGATTGCGCGGATTTATCAAGTGCTGCCTTTTCCTCATCAGTCAGGTCAAGCTCAAGCACTTTCTCGATACCGTCACCGCCAATGATTGTCGGTACGCCCATGAACAAGTTGTCATAGCCGTATTCGCCTTCAAGCAATGCGATGACCGGAAGAATCCGTTTTTTGTCTTTAAGAATGGCTTCTGTCATTTGTACGAGCGACGCTGCAGGCGCATAGTACGCGCTGCCGTTGCCCAGCAAATTAACGATCTCGCCACCGCCGACGCGAGCCCGCTGAACGATGGCTTCTATGCGATCAGCAGGGATCAGCTTCTCGATTGGAATACCGCCAACGTTCGAATAACGAACGAGCGGTACCATGTCATCGCCATGTCCGCCAAGCACGAAGCCGCGAACATCTTCCACGGATACGTTAAGCTCTTGCGCAATAAATGTGCAGTAACGGGCAGTGTCAAGAACGCCAGATTGACCGATAACGCGGTTCTTAGGGAAGCCTAGCGTTTGGAATGCCGCATAAGTCATCGCATCAACCGGGTTGCTTAAGATGATTACGTAGGCATTTGGGCTGCTTGCTTTGATGTTTTCACAAACGGATCTTACAATGCCAGCGTTCGTGCTGACAAGGTCATCACGGCTCATGCCTGGTTTGCGGGCAATGCCCGCAGTGATGATGACAACATCGGAATCTTTCGTGTCGTCGTAGTTGGAAGTACCTATAATGCTTGCGTCAACGCCTAGTACAGGAGTTGCTTCCAGCATGTCGAGCGCCTTGCCTTTAGTCGGGTTTTCAAGCGGGGCAATATCAACAAGAACAACGTTGCCGAGTTCTTTTTGAGCAAGCATAAGTGCAGTAGTAGCACCAGTGAAACCTGCTCCTACTACCGTGATTTTTTTGCGTTTTATAGCCATCTTGAGTAAACCCTCCCGAAATTTTATTAAAGGGGAGACCCCTTTGCCCCCTATTTACCACTTAAACCTTCGAGCTCCTAAGTTCGTTTTCGAACCCACCTAAATCCTCCCTTCCAAGGGAGGACCCCAAGGCGCTGCGCCCTCTGGACACCTGCAAATTGGACAAACGTAGGTGATTGAACGGCGAACACATGCAACTTTTGAGCTTGGAGCGCTTTCGTCCTGCGGGACGCCATTCCAAGTTCAAGAGCGAAGAACAGAATGTGTCCCTTACGCGACGCCATCCTAAGTTCAAGAGCTAAAGAGAGGAATGGTGTCCCCTGCGGGACACCATTCTTTGTCTTTGTGTGAGTGTAAAAACTAGGGGACAGGGTTCCCTAATTTAAGATAAAGGTTGGACTACATGTTTTTGATGATTTCGTCTGCGAAAGCGGAACATTTAACTTCTGTTGCGCCTTCCATCAAGCGAGCGAAATCGTAAGTTACGGTTTTATTGTGGATCGAAGCTTCCATACCTTTATAGATAAGGTCAGCCGCTTCCTGCCAGCCAAGGTGCTCAAGGAGCATTACGCCGGACAAGATAACAGAACCTGGGTTTACAACGTCAAGGTCAGCATATTTTGGAGCTGTGCCGTGTGTTGCTTCGAAGATCGCGTGGCCAGTCAGGTAGTTGATGTTCGCGCCTGGAGCGATACCGATACCGCCAACTTGAGCAGCAAGAGCGTCGGACAGGTAGTCACCGTTAAGGTTCAATGTTGCGATTACATCGAAATCAGTTGGACGAGTAAGAACTTGCTGCAATGCGATATCCGCGATTGCGTCTTTTACGATTAGCTTGCCAGCAGCTTCTGCATCTTTTTGTGCTTTGTTAGCAGCGTCTGTGCCTTCTGCTTCTTTAATGCGGTCGTATTCGCCCCATGTAAAGGTTTCGTTAGCGAATTCTTGCTCAGCCACTTCGTAGCCCCAGTTTTTGAACGCGCCTTCTGTGTATTTCATGATGTTGCCTTTGTGTACAAGCGTAACGGATTTTTTACCGTGCTTGATCGCATATTCGATTGCTGCACGAACAAGACGTTGTGAACCTTCTTTGGATACCGGCTTGATGCCAATACCTGAAGTTTCAGGGAAGCGAATTTTGTTTGCTCCCATTTCATTTTGAAGGAACTCGATTACTTTTTTCACTTCTGCAGAACCTTCTTGGTACTCGATACCTGCATAGATATCTTCTGTATTTTCACGGAAAATAACCATGTCAACAAGCTCAGGGCGTTTTACCGGGGAAGGTACGCCAGTGAAGTAACGAACTGGGCGCAAGCAAGTGTAAAGGTCAAGCTCTTGGCGAAGAGCAACGTTCAAAGAACGGATACCGCCACCGATTGGCGTAGTCAAAGGACCTTTGATCGCAACGATGTATTCGCGGATTGCTGTCAGCGTGTCAGCTGGCAACCATTCGCCGTATTCATTGAATGCTTTTTCGCCGGCAAATACTTCGTACCAAGCGATTTTTTTCTCGCCGTTGTATGCTTTCTCTACCGCTGCGTCAAGCGCGCGTTTCGAAGCTTTCCAAATGTCGCGGCCTGTGCCGTCGCCTTCAATGAAAGGGATGATCGGGTTGTTAGGTACATTAAGAACACCGTTATCGATTGTGATTTGCTCGCCTTCGGTTGGAAGCGCGAATTTTTCGAACTGAGCCATGAATGAAATCCTCCTTAGAATGGGGCCTGCTTCTTATGCAGGCATAATTTGGTATTATTTCGTAATGCCATATAATCTTTTATATGTAGTGCTTTATAAATGATTATATTTGGAAAAAGTAGAACGAACGACAGCCCGTTCACTTCTCCCATTGTATCCTAATTTAGAGATTAGCGCTGCTCGATCGGAATATACTTCGCATTAACAGGGCCAACGTAGTCGGCACGCGGACGAATCAAGCGGTTATCTTGGTATTGCTCAAGAATATGAGCGCTCCACCCAGAAACCCGGCTGATTGCAAAAATCGGCGTAAATAGGTCGCGTGGAATTTCCAGCGTCGTGTATACGGAAGCGGAGTAGAAGTCAACGTTTGGCTTCAAGCCTTTTTGACCTGTGACCAGCTCTTCGATTTTGACAGACATTTCATAAAGCTCCATATTGCCTGTCAACTTGCCAAGCTCGCGCGACATTTTTTGCAAATGCTTTGCACGAGGATCGCCGTTTTTGTAAACGCGGTGACCAAAGCCCATAATTTTCACTTTGTTCGCAAGCGCGTTGTTAATAAAGCTCTCCACGTTAGCTGCAGAACCGATTTCTTCGAGCATCACCATAACAGCTTCGTTCGCACCGCCATGAAGCGGTCCTTTCAAAGCGCCAATTGCCGATGTCACGCCTGAATAAATGTCTGACAGCGTTGCAACCGTAACGCGTGCTGCGAAGGTCGAAGCATTCAGCTCGTGGTCAGCATGAAGAACGAGTGCTTGATCAAGCGCCTTAACGGCTACTTCAGCTGGCTCGTTGCCTGTTAGCATATAAAGGAAATTATAAGCGATGGATACGCCTTGCTTTGGAGCAACTGGCTCCAAGCCTTGACGGATACGGGCAAATGCAGCAATAATCGTAGGCAATTGAGCTTGCAATTTGATTGCTTTCAATTGATTAGCTTCAGGAGTCATCTCGTTGGCAGCACTATCGTACAAAGCCAGGCTAGATACTGCTGTACGAAGTGCAGCCATCGAGTTGGTGTCTTTGGGATATAGCTTGATTTGATCAAGCACGCCTTGCGGTACTGCAGCAAATTGATCCAATTGCTTTTGCAGTCCGTCAAGCTCGGAACGATTAGGTAATTTGCCGTACCATAGCAGATATGCGACCTCTTCAAAAGTAGCGTTTGCTGCGAGATCATCAATATCGATACCACGGTATGTCAGTACGCCATCAATAATAGAGCTGATGGACGAAGCCGCGGCAACAATTCCTTCTAGACCTTTAGTTGCTGTCATCGTTCTCTCTCCTTTAACTTGGGTATCATAAACAATAGTAGGGATTCGGAATTTGTACCATCGCTATTAATCATAAATGATTTTGACAGCGAAGTGAACAAATACGTCATAAAAATGCTTTATCGGCGTCATTAATATTTTTTTCGCTTATGGTTTGACCACATCGTATCGTATGCTCCAGCTGCATTTTTCCCTATTCGCTCCAACTTTAGACGCTGCATAAACTATTTTTACAGAAGCGAATATAGTGGTAAAATGTCAAAAAGAGAATTCACTGAGCAAAATTTGCCGTATTGGAGGCGCTACATGACAGAACAACGTATTGGAATTATTGACATAGGCTCCAACTCGGTCCGGCTCGTCGTATACGAGAGGACAGCAAATGGTGCCCATCGTGTGGCCGACAGCAGCAAACGGCCTGCCAGGCTAAGCGAACGCATCGATGAGAACGGCTGTCTCCCCGGGACAGCGATTGACGAGCTGATCGACACGCTGACCCATTTTACCATGATTTGCACACATAATCATACAACCAGTATTCGAGCAGTCGCTACAGCCGCTGTTCGCAACGCCAATAACCGGCCCGAAATATTGAATCGAATCAAAACAGAAACAGGACTCAGCATTGAGCTGCTCTCTGGCGAGGACGAGGCATCCTACGGTTTTCTTGGCATGATCAACTCGCTTCAAATACGGGATGGACTGCTTATCGACATCGGAGGCGGAAGCACCGAGCTATCCTTATTCCGCAATCGCGCCATCGTTCGCACCGTATCCTTTCCTTTTGGCTGCGTCAGTCTTAACAAACGCTTTGTGGCTAAAGGAACCCTTCAGGACGATGATTTAAAAGCGCTTGAGACCTTTGTCGCGGAAGCGGTCAGGCATGAATCATGGATCGGCGATACGCCTGGCTTACCCCTTGTTGGTGTAGGCGGAACGGTCCGTGCGCTGGGTAAAATGCATCAAGCAGCCTATAGATACCCATTCCCGCAAACGCATAACTATCCCGTTACCGGAGAGCAGGTGGATGAGCTGTTCCATCAGATGCGCAAGCTGCCGCTCGACAAACGGCGCAAACTGCCTGGCTTGTCCAAGGACCGCGCCGATGTCGTCTTACCAGGAGTAGCCATCTTGCGTGTCCTTTTCCGAGCAACCAAAGCCTCCTACTACCGAATTTGTGGTGCAGGCTTAAGAGATGGACTGTTTCATGCTACTCGGTTTCCTAACCATCCAAAGCTCGACGACGTATTAAAATACAGCCTTACAAATTTAAGCGCCCTTCATCCGGCCGCCCCCAAGCAGCATGTGCTGCAGGTAAACCGCATTGCCTTGGAGCTATTCGATGTGTTGAATTATGAGTATCCCTTGCAGCCTCAGACTAGAGTACTGCTTGATACGGCTTCGCAATTGTTCCGGATTGGAGCTTCCATCGATTATTACGAATACGCCAGGCATTCGTTCTATTTGATTATCCATTCACAGCTTAATGGTCTTACGCACCGGGAAATGATTATGACCGCAGCGATTGCCTCTTACAAAAGCAAAGGCCGGGCCCGTCAGCATATTTCCGAATATAAGGAGCTGCTGAACGAATCCGACCTTGCTATTATTTATAAGCTTGGTTCCTTGCTCCAGCTTTCTGCAGCATTGGACCGCACAGAAACGCAGGCCATTGCCCAGTTAAACGTTCAACTGGATGGAAGCCAACTGCTGCTTCGTCCAATCCAGCCGCGCGGCGCCTTAGCCGTCGAGCGACGAGAGGTGGAAGAGCTGGGTACTGAATTCAAGAAGCTATGGGGCGTAACGCCAAGCCTGGATTACACTTCTTCCCCTATCCCTTCCACGACGCTATAGCTTTTGCCTCAAACTGACTGCGGAACGGCTGCTTATCTTCACTTGAAATATGCTCGTAAGTGCCGTTCGGCCGCAGTTCGCGCGCCTTCACATTATCATCGATATTAAGCTGAAGCATTTTGATCAAAATCTGTCTAAGTGACATATCGAATACCGGACACATCAGCTCGATACGTCTTGTCAAATTCCGTGTCATCCAATCCGCGCTTGACAGATATACTTCTTCCTCCCCGCCGTTATGGAAATACATGATTCTTGCATGCTCAAGGAAGCGATCTACAATGCTAATTACTTGTATATTTTCGCTCCGGCCAGGCACCCCTGGACGCAAGCAGCATACGCCGCGTACGATCAATACGATCTTCACGCCTGCTTGTGAAGCTTCATATAATTTGTCAATCATTTCCTGGTTCGATAAGGAATTCATCTTCGCAATGATCCTGGCCGGCTTTCCAGCGATTGCATTTAACCGTTCGCGATCGATCAGCCGGTAAAGCTTTTCCTTCAAGTCTGACGGCGCGACACCAAATGCCTTCCACTCGTAAGGCGAGGAGTATCCAGTCACTTCGTTAAATAATGCCGAAGCATCACCGCCAATGACAGGATGCGAGGTAAATAGACCGATGTCCGTGTATAACGTCGCTGTACTGTCATTGTAATTGCCTGTGCCTACATGAACGAAACGACGCAAAGTTCCTTGCTCGCGACGAACGACCAGCAAAATTTTCGCATGTGTCTTCAGTCCAACCAAGCCATAAACGACATGACAGCCTGCTTTCTCCAGCTGGCGCGCCCATGCAATGTTCCGTTCCTCGTCAAACCTCGCCTTTAGCTCTACAACTACCGTCACCTGCTTGCCTGACTCGCCTGCCTTGGCAAGTGCCTGGACGAGCGCAGACTGGCCGCTGACGCGATACAATGTCATTTTGATCGCCAGCACGTCCGGGTCATAGGCTGCCTGCATGACAAAATCATTAACTGCATCAAAAGATTCATACGGATGGTACATCAAAACGTCACGCTGGCGTATCACCTCGAACATATCATCGGTCTCATCGAATTCTCTTGGATACACAGGCTCCAGCTTCTCATAACGTAAGTTTTCGTTGCCCGGCACGGCGCCTGCGAACTTCATCAAGAAGCTTAGATCAAGAGGGCCGTCGATTTCGAATAGATTATCTTCAATCTCAAGCTCTTCGGTCAGCATTTCAAGCGCATAAGGGTGCATTCCCTTTGCAACCTCAAGCCTCACAGGAATGCCCCAGCGGCGGCGGCGAAGCTCCTTCTCAATTTCTTCAAGCAGATCCTCCGCATCCTCTTCGTTGAGCGTAATATCTGCGTCCCTTGTCAACCGGAATGGATTGACGGAGAATGGAATATAGCCATTGAACAAGGTATCAATAAACTGCTCGATTAAATCTTCAAGCAGCACAAACTCTGTTTTTTTGCTGTTCACTCTGCCTGGAACCGGAACAAAACGAGGTAAAATAGATGGAACCTGAACGATTGCGAATAACGGCTCTTCCTCTGACGGGTCACTGTCTTGTCTGAGAAGCACAGCCAAATACAATTCTTTCGTATGAACAAGTGGGAACGGTCGGCTTTGGTCAACAGCCATTGGTGTTAAAACTGGAAATACAATTTCATGAAAATAGTCCGACACTGCCTTGGTCTGCGATATGTTGAGCTCTTCAATAGTACGAATAAATATACCTTCACGACTTAAGCCGCGAAATACTTCTCGATATGTACGATATTGATCATTTACCATCTGCGTAGCGCGCTTGATGAGCCTTTTCCACAGTCCAGAAGGCGTGTATCCAGTAAAATCCGTTTTCGACAGACCTGCCCGCATCTGCATTTGTATGCCTGCCACCCGCACACTCATAAATTCATCCAAATTGCTCGTGACAATCGCTAGAAACTTGGCTCTCTCGAGCAAAGGATTGCTCGTATCCTGAGCTTCCTCAAGAACCCTTCGATTGAATTCGATCCAACTTAAGTCGCGGTTTACATAGTTGGACAAAAGCTTGGTCATTTCTCACGCCTCCTGAGTCATTATGCTAAGTAAACCTTCTCTCTTAGCTTACGCTGCAGCTTCGAATTGAAGACTGCTTCACAAGCTTGAAGCTCAGGCTATCCTATTTACACATAAGCAGCGCCTATTCACATATTCGGCGAGCTAAAAATCACAATCGCTTGCCATTAGTGACAGGATACGACATATGTTCACTTTATTATGAAGCATAACTATTATTGCCATGTTAACCTTTTGTAAATGTCACGTAAATATTAGAACCTTCCGATTCTAAAATTACCATTGCGAATCCGTTTTTCTATCCAGTGCAGCATGATTTGGCGGTAGTAGGCACGTGTCCCGGGGATTAGGAGTGTGATACCCACAATATCTGACAGAAAACCGGGAATGAGCAGCAGTAGCCCACCAGCGAGCACGCAAAGTCCATCTAAAAGCGACTGGCCTGGAATTTGTCCGGCCTGCATTTGGCGCTGAGCCTCTCCCCAAACTTTGCGCCCTTCTGCCTTCGCTAAATAAGCGCCGGCAAGAGCCATTACAATAAGGATAAAAAACGTATTCCAGCCGCCAATCCAGCTCCCGACCTGAAATATGCCCCAAAGCTCTATAAATGGTACTACAATAATGACAGCCAACAACCATTTGGACATGATTTGACCTCCTAAAAGTTTGCGAAGCAAACTTACTTCGTAAGCATAAGCTTAGTTTGCGAAGCAAACTTACTTCGTTAGCATAAGCCTAGTTTGCGTTAAAAAATCACCTGGTACGCAACAGCTCATACAACTCTGGCATCACTTTGTTTAGCCTGGACGGCTGCCAGTTCGCGTTAACCCATACATGCTTCGTACCACCTTCAACCAGCAGTTCTCCTGGTAATTGTTCCGTTGCCGCAAGCTGCGAGGCATGAAAGTCAGTGGCGTCCACCCGTCTGATCTGTGATTCAAAAGAAACCCTAAGCGGCGAGCAATCCGCTATCCTTGTGCACACAAGAACCATATCATCATAACGTGCTGGGAGCACATATTTGCATTGCAAGTCAACAACAGGCAGCAGTAAGCCCCGCTCTTCAATTTCTTTATAATGATAACCTGCATTTCTTATCCATTCTGTACGTCCAATCTCGAACCAGGTTACATAATTTCCGTGGAACACGACACCCATTTGATCCGTTTCCTGATAACGGACACGAATCGGATGCATACACCAAGTGGAAGCTGCGAGCATCTTATTCCTCCTGAGCCTATATGATTAGCAAAAAGCGACGGTGAGATCACCATCGCTTTAGCTTTTGTACTATAAGGTTCATTTAAAAGCGGCTGCGCAATTACAGTACTTTTGATTGACCATGGTAGATGACGCCAGTCTCGCCGTAGATGGTAACTTCCATGCCATCTTTCAACAATTCTGTCGCATTAGTAATGCCTAGAATAACTGGGATTCCAAGGTTAAGGCCGACTACTGCAGCATGGCTAGTAATACCGCCTTGCTCCGTAATAACCGCTCCAGCTTTCTCAAACGCAGGCATATATTCTTTGTCCGTTGAAATCGTAACCAGGATAGAACCTTGCGTCGTTTTTGCGATCGCTTCTTCTGGAGTACGAGCAACAACGATTTTACCGATAGCTGTTTGGCTGCCGATACCTTGTCCTTGAGCCAAAAGCTCACCGATGTGGTGAATTTTAATCAGGTTGGTCGTACCCGCACGGCCAACAGGAACACCTGCAGTAATAACGACTGTATCGCCAAGGCTCAAGAAGCCCGTGCTCATCGCGCCTTTAACCGCATTTTCGAACATTTCATCCGTTGTATCGGCATCCGGGCCAAGTACCGCGAACACGCCCCAAATAAGGGAAAGACGACGCAATACTTTCTCATCTGTCGTTACAGCAATGATTGGAGCTTTAGGCTTGTACTTCGATACCATGCGAGCGGTAAAGCCGCTTTGAGTCGAAGTAATAATCGCTTTCGCACGTAGATCAAGAGCTGAGTTCGCAACCGCCTGACTGATTGCTTCCGTTACGGAAGTTTGTTGTGCATTTGCTTGCTTTGTGAAGATTTCACGGTATTCCAAAGCCGCTTCTGCGCGCTCAGCAATACGAGCCATCGTCTGTACGGACTCTGTTGGGTAACGCCCAGCAGCTGTTTCGCCAGATAGCATAATTGCATCCGTGCCGTCAAAGATCGCATTCGCAACATCGCTTGCTTCTGCGCGTGTTGGACGCGGGTTGCGCTGCATGGAATCAAGCATTTGCGTAGCCGTAATTACCGGTTTACCAACGCGATTGCCTTTTTTAATCATATTTTTTTGAACGAGCGGCACTTCTTCAGCTGGAATTTCTACGCCAAGGTCGCCACGCGCAACCATTAAGCCGTCAGAAACCTCAAGAATCTCATCGAGATTGTCTACGCCTTCTTGGTTTTCAATTTTTGAAATGATTTGGATATGACCAGCATTGTGACGCTCAAGAAGCTCACGGATTTCAAGCACGTCGCTTGCTTTACGCACAAAAGAAGCAGCAATGAAATCTACGCCTTGTTCGATACCGAATACGATATCATTAGCGTCCTTCTCGGTAATACCAGGCAATGAAATTTTCACGCCAGGCACGTTAACGCCTTTTTTGCTTTTGATTGGACCACTGTTTACGATGCGGCAAACGATTTCCGTACCTTTTACTTCTTCAACTGTCAAACCGATCAAGCCGTCATCGATCAAGATTGTTGATCCGACAGTAACATCGTTTGGAAGGTTGTTGTACGTAATAGGAACACGGTTGCGGTCACCTAGGATTTCTTCCGTAGTAAGCGTAACGATTTCGCCTTGATTTAGTTCAATCGGCTCTTCCTTCAGCTTGCCTAGACGAATCTCAGGACCTTTCGTATCAAGCAAAACAGCTACCGAAGTACCAAGTTCTGCATTAGCTATACGAATATTTTTGATTCGGTTGCCGTGCTCTTCAAAATCTCCGTGGGAGAAGTTAAGACGGGCAACGTTCATGCCTGCCTTGATTAGTTTCTTTGTGTTCTCCAACGATTCGCTGGATGGACCGATCGTACAAACGATTTTAGTTTTGCGCATGTTAAGTTTCCTCCGTAAATTGCCTGATATTCTATTCTATACTGACATGACACCCCACTGCTTGTACAGTGAAATAATCAATTTTACATATAATTTACTGAACGGTTGGCGCTGCTTCAGATAATTGCTGCTGAGTTTGCTCCGTACCGTCAGTTGCTTCACCATGATTCTCATCGCTTGCAGAAGCACTGGAAGCTGCGGCAGGCTGTTCCACGATCTTGAATTGGCCCACCTTACGGAATTTATTATAGCGATCTTCGATAAGCTGCTCCGAACTCATCGTTCTGAGCTCCTGCAGATGATGCCACAGCTTGACTTTAATTTGCTCAGCTTGAAAAGCTAGATCCTTATGTGCACCGCCCTGCGGCTCAGCCACGATATCTTCAATAACGCCAAATTCAAGCAAATCCTTGGCTGTTATTTTCATTGCCTCGGCAGCTTCGTCCGCACGGGAAGCATCCTTCCACAAAATCGATGCGGCTCCATTTGGGGAAATCGCGCTATAGATAGCATTTTCAAGCATAAGTACGCGGTTGCCCACGCCTAAAGCTAGTGCGCCGCCACTGCCGCCTTCTCCGATAACGATACAAATGATAGGCACGCCGAAGCCGGCCATTTCCCGCAAATTACGCGCAATCGCTTCTGATTGGCCGCGTTCTTCAGCGGTTTTGCCCGGATAAGCACCCTTCGTATCAATAAAAGTAATGATTGGGCGCTTGAACTTATTCGCTTGCTCCATCAGCCTAAGTGCCTTGCGGAAGCCCTCGGGATGAGGACTTCCGAAGAAACGGGCGATATTCTCACGAGTATCCTTGCCTCGCTGATGGCCAATGACTGTCACAGGGACGCCGTTAAGCTTAGCCAGACCGCCAACGATCGCAAGATCATCTGCAAAGAGACGATCGCCGTGCAACTCCATAAAATCGGTAAACACCGTTTGAATAAAATCAAGCGATGTTGGACGCTGATGATGGCGTGCCATGTGCATCTTTTGAGCAGGGCTTAGCTCGCTGTAAAGCTCTTCTTCCAGCTGCTTGCATTTCTGCTCAAGCTGCAAAATTTCTTCCGTAAAGTCAATGCCCTTCTCGACGCTTAAGGTTTTCAGCTCCGTAACCTTCTGCCGCATATCGTTGAGCGGTTTTTCAAAAGGCAGTTCACCCGCCATAAGATGTTTCCTCCCTTACGCAATGCATATCGAGCAGCTTTGCTAACGTAGGCTTCATATCTTTGCGGTGTACGACCTTATCGAGCTGGCCGTGCTGCAAATTAAACTCAGCCGTCTGGAAATCATCCGGCAGCTTCTGGCGAATTGTCTGTTCGATAACAATTCGTCCAGCAAAGCCGATCAATGCGCCAGGCTCGGCCAAATTATAATCACCCAAGCTCGCGAAGCTTGCCGATACCCCGCCTGTAGTAGGATCGGTAAAAATCGAAATAAACAAACCACCCGCGCTTTGAAATTTCGAAAGCGCTGCGCTTGTCTTGGCCATTTGCATCAAGCTGAGGATACTCTCCTGCATGCGGGCGCCACCCGAAGTAGAGAAAATGAGAAGCGGCAATTGCTTCGCATGAGCCGCTTCTATCGCTCTAGTAATCTTCTCTCCAACGACCGATCCCATACTTCCCGTGAAAAAATCAAAGCTCATTACGGCAATGACAACCGGAAAACCGCCGATCGCACCTTCTCCTGTAATAACAGCTTCGCGAAGACTGGACTTGCTCTTCTGCTGCTCAAGCTTGTTGGCATAACCAGGAAAGTTTAGAGGATCGACGGATTCCATATCCGCATCGTATTCTAACAAATGCCCGTCATCGAGCGTTAAAGCAATACGTTCCAAAGCGGTTAGCCGATAGTGATGGCTGCACGAGGAACATACCTTTAAATTCTTTTCCAACTCTTTGCTGTACTGAATTGTGCCGCATTTTGGGCACTTATTCATCAAGCCCTCAGGAACCTCGCGCTTGCGCGGTTCCGAAGGTATTGTCGCATATTTCTTCTTCGTAAATAAGTCCTTTATTTGCACGTGTGACACCTCTCAAGGCGCAATAGTATAGAGCAGTCCATCATAATGGCCGCATAATGGAGTTGAATACTTCCTGAACTTCCTCCAACTCGCCAGACGGAACTAGTATCTCGTATTGCTGTTTGGACAGATTGACGGAGCGGATTTTCACCAAAAATCCTTCTTCCGTTAGCCGCTTCTTGATGTTATCTGCGATTTTTGCTGTTGGTGCGATATAAATGACCGTCCACATCATGGTACCTCCTGAAAACTTTGCTACCGCAAAGTTCACTTACTAAGCATAGCTATCCCGGTAACAGGCCATATGATCTCATAATGATACCATAGTCAGGGCGAATCCGGCAAATCATATCGGATCGCTTTCGGGTCCTGATGTGCAATTCTTGCCGATGCGGCAGCAGCCAATCCAGCAACCAAGTCGTCCAGAAACACATGAATACGCTCGCCCTTCACATTCAATTGACGAATAATACCGGGTTTTACTTTATCCAAATATCCGAAGCTCGTCAATCCAATCATGCCATAAACATTTGTAATGCCGAGTGCCAGCGTCTCATCTACGCCGTAAAGAGACTCGTCATTTTCCATGATCGATTGCAAAGGCTCAGGCAGCAATTTTCGTTCAGCAAGCTCATCAAGAGCAATGCCTGTATACATCACATATTGCACTTCCCGCTTGGCGAGTACAGCTCTCACGCTCTCCTCGCATTCCTCCATCGTCAGATCAGCGTTGTAAGGACGCTGCAGCGTGTACACGATTTCCGTTACGTTGTCGACCGATACTCCCCGCTTCAAGAGCCATTTCTCGATACCTGTCATCGAACTCATCCCTCCCGTAACTGCTTGTACGTTTAGCTTGAAAACATTAGCGTGAGCAGATGACCGTGTCCAGAAAACCGAACTTATTCTGGCAAGCTTAATTGTCATCGCCGCTTGTATCTCTAAACATATGCGCGAACAAGCCCTGATGTGCATACGAAATACATTTGTTTCCGGAAGCATTCGGAAGGAAATTTACTTGAACTAGAATTATTTATGTTTTGATCACTGCGTGAGGAGAACATTCTTTTGGAACGCACTTGCAGCTGTCTTCTTTAATTTAAATAGATCGTATCAGACAAGAATCCGACTGCAAGTTAAGCTGCAATTATTTCACAACGATCGTGCCTTCTCCAAGAAGCTCCTCAATAACTGATATCAACTGCGGGGATGGCTTCACCCGGTAGCTTTCGCTAAGCGCGATTGACTTTTGTCCTTGCACATAGAAGAGAACCGTATCGTTCTGGCCGCTGTGTGCCACCAATAAACGTTTTAGCTGTTCCAGAACAGCAGGTTCTTCTTTCTCTGCCACGATTTTGATATAGACGCGCTGCGGTTTGCGTTCGCCTAGGGCAGAACGATCCTGTGCTGCTCCTTGGACGGTCCCTTGTACTGATCCTTGCCCTGTTCCTTGTGTTGTCCCTTGCTCCGTTCCATGTGCTGCACCTTGCCTTGTTCCCGTCACTTGCTGTCTGTTAGGTTTGACAGCCGGTTCCTGACTCGTCTGTTGCTTAACGGATGCAGCCCCTCGGGCCGCTTGTCCATAGCCGCTCTGCGTCCTGTCCCTCGTTGCAGAACCACCCGACGATACCGGCGTTGCGCTTCCGGAAACGCGTGCCGCGCGCGCTTGCGCCTGCTTCTGAAGCCGTTTAACCTGATCAGCCAGCCCAACATCTTCAAGATCAATGGGCACGCAGTCCTCAACAATGAGCTTAAAGTCATCATCCTGCTGCTGTACCGTTGCCTGGATAATTGCCAAACCGCCTTTGACCAGCTTGCTGCCGATCCGCTTCCATGTCGTTGGAAAGACAACAGCTTCCACACGCAAAATGTGATCCTCTACCTCAAGAAAACCCATAGCGAGCCCTTTTTTATTCGTAAACGGCTTTAGGGAGACGATCATTACACCTAGGATGGCGATATTACCATCCTTCGCTTCGCTAAGTTCAACCAACCGGTCGAGCCCTAACGTGCTTAGCTGCTGCTCCGCCCCGTCTAAAGGATGGCCCGATATATAAAGCCCCAGCAGTTCGCGTTCGAAATCAAGCTGCTGTGCGGACGTATACGGACGTATATCCGGCAGCTCTACATCCCAGTTCTGCACTTCATCGAGCCCGAACATTTCGAGCTGAAGCTCCTCTCGCTCCTTGCGCCACTTGACGGCAGCCTCCACCGTTTCTTCAAGCGCACCGAGCAACTGGGCACGATGCCCAGGCAAAGTATCTAACGCCCCTGCTTGAATGAGCGATTCGAGCACTCGCTTGTTCACAACCCGCAGGTCTACGCGCTGACAAAGATCGAGCAAGCTTTCAAAAGGGCTTTCTCCTCGTTCCTTCATAAGTGCTTCAATTGCCTGCGTACCGACGTTTTTAATCGCGGCAAGCCCAAAGCGCACTGCTTTATCTACAGGCGTAAAGGATACGCTGCTTTCATTGACGTCAGGAGGCAGCACGGCAATGCCCATACGGCGGCACTCATCTACATATTCCGCAGTTTTCCGCTGGTTGCCTGTCACAGAAGCCAACATGGAAGCCATGAAAGGAACCGGATAGTTGGCTTTGAGCCAAGCCGTCTGGAAAGCAAGCACACCGTAGGCTGCCGCATGCGCGCGTGGGAAGCCGTAATCGGCGAACCTGACGATCATATCGTAAACGTGATTGGCATCGGACTCGGAATACCCCTGTGCCAAGCTGCCCTTAACAAAATGCGCCCTCTCCTCGTCAAGTACCTCGCGCTTTTTCTTCGATACGGCACGACGCAGCAAATCAGCTTCGCCAAGCGAGAAACCGGCCATTGCGGAAGCAATTTGCATGATTTGCTCCTGATAGACGATGATGCCATACGTATCTGACAAAATAGGCTCCAGCGAAGGATGCGGGTACTCGACCGTCACTAATCCATGCTTGCCCTGAATATATTTCGGAATAAATTCCATGGGGCCCGGACGGTATAACGCAAGCACCGAAACGATGTCCTCGAATTCCGTCGGTTTCATTTCCTTTAAGACGCGCCTTACGCCGGAGGACTCGAGCTGAAATATGCCCGTCGTATCTCCCCGGCTTAACATCGCATAGGTCGCTGGATCATTATCGCTTATCGTATGAAAATCAATAATTTTACCGTGCTGGTCCTTTACGGCTTGCAAGGCACGCTCTAGAATAGACAGCGTCCGCAAACCGAGAAAATCCATTTTGAGAAGGCCGATCGCTTCCAGATGCTCCATGGAATATTGCGTCAGCGGTATTTGCTCGCTTCCGCCCTGTATGGGCGTATAGTGGGTTAGAGGCTCTTGCGAGATAACAACACCAGCCGCATGCGTGGACGCATGGCGAGGCATTCCCTCTACCTTCAAAGCCATCTGAAGCAAAGCCGCCGTCTTCGGCTGCCGCTCACTTGCTTCACGCAGCTCACTGCTGATGCGAAGCGCTTCCTCAAGCGTAATGCCAAGCTGGTTCGGAATGAGCTTCGCAGCGCGGTCCACTTCTTGAAATGGAACGTTCATCGCTCGCCCTACATCCCGAACCGCAGCCTTGGCTGCCATCGTACCGAAAGTAATGATTTGGGCGACATGCTCATCCCCGTATTTGGCCGCAACATAGGCGATAACTTCGTCTCGTCGCTCATCGTTGAAATCGATATCGATATCCGGCATTGAGATTCTCTCCGGATTCAGAAAACGCTCGAACAAAAGCTTGTATTTCAGCGGATCAACATCAGTTATCCGAAGGGTATAGGCTACCAAGCTGCCTGCGGAGGAACCTCGACCCGGTCCTGTCCGTATGCCGCGCTCATGGGCAAATCGAACAAAATCCCAAACGATAAGAAAATAATCGCTAAAGCCCATATTGTCGATGACAGAAAGCTCATATGCTAGACGCTCCTCTGCCTTCTGCTTGAACTCGGCATCGTCCGCCCATTCGGACAAGCCCGCATATCTTGCGGTCAACCCGTCTTGGCATAATGTCCTTAAATAATCGGATGAGCTCATCGCATCAGGCACCGGCCGAAACACAGGAAGAGCAGCACGGCCAAGCGTAAGCTCCAGCTCGCATTTGCTTGCAATTTCTATCGTATTCGCCAATGCTTCTGGCACATGCCGGTATAAAAGCGCCATTTCATCTGCACTTTTCATATACATCTGATCAGTAAGCATACGCAGCCGATCGGTATCCTCTATCGTCTTGCCCGTGCCAATACAAATAAGTACGTCCTGCACAGCGGCATCCTCTGCTTGGAGATAATGCACATCGTTTGTCGCCGCAAGCTTGATGCCTGTTTCAGCAGCCAGCTTAATCATTTCGGCATTAACCTTCTTCTGATCCAGCATCCCATGATCCTGCAGCTCTAAATAAAAGTCATCGCCAAAAATCGCTTTGTACCGTAAAGCACTGTTCCTAGCTTCTTCTATGCGTTCATGCAGCAAATGCTGGGATACTTCTCCTCCTAAACACGCACTTAGGCAAATCAATCCTTCCGAATGCGTCCTTAGAACCTCTAAATCAACGCGCGGTTTATAATGAAAGCCCTCCAAATGGGCAATCGAGCTAAGCTTCATCAAATTCCGATAACCCGTCTCGTTCTTGGCAAGCACGATCAAATGGTAGATCGGGTTTTCCTTGCGTGTCCCTTTCTCAAAGCGGGACCCGGCCGTCATATAGAGCTCACAGCCGATAATCGGTTTAATGCCATGCGCACGGCATGCCCGGTAAAATGGAATTGCACCGTACATAACCCCATGGTCAGTCAACGCGAGCGCCTTCATGCCAAGCTCCGCTGCTCTTGCCGTTAGGTCGCGGATTCTTGCGGCACCATCAAGTAGGCTATATTCGCTGTGAACGTGCAAATGCACGAATGATTGTTGGTTCTCGCCGCTCATTGCATCCGTTCCTTTCCGCTGCGTCCAAATAAGTTATCTCTATTTTATCATATTAGCAGTGGACACGCCCATAGAATGGTAGGAGTGTATACAGGCATCTCAAGGCCCGCTTCCCTAGAACAGCGTAAATAGGGGTTGGTTGTGGGTTGCGCATCATGCATCATATTTTTAGGAGGGATACCATGAGCTACTTTTTGTCCAAAGCGGGACTTGATTTCTTTATTGCATTTGGCGTGGTTTTAGGAGGATCGACGCTTGCTGCCATCGGCTCGATCTTCATGCTGCTGCCGCCTGCAACGACAATGCTGGATACGGCAGTGCGGCTGAAAATTTGGGCGATCGTAGCCGCTATAGGCGGGTCCATCGATCCTGTTCGTGTCATTGAGAGCAATATTAGTGAGGGGCATTTATCTCCGGCAGCGCAGCAAATATGCTTTATTTTCATCGCGTTTCTTGGGGCGCATCTAGGCACGGAGCTTGTCCGTCTCATTTGCAAGGGAGCCAATTAAGCGATGCGTCTGCCGCCGTTTGGCCGATTTGTGAGAGGTCTTCAAATGGTTGGGGTTTTAATGTTAGGCATGATTATCGGAGCAATCATCTATAATTCCATTTATTTGGTGCAGTTCGAGGCTTTGATTGATTTAAAAAGCGGGCTTGAAGTGCAGCTTGAGCAATATGAACAGGATATCAAATCCTTGAATCAATTCAAGAATCAGCATACCGTAATCAAGAGCGTGCTTCCCCGCATTGAGAAGGAAACCGCGCAGGACACAAACCGGCCAAAAATTGATCAGGTGGCTGAAGCTGAACTGATTAAGCGGATTAAGGAAGACCTAAAGATCTTTCTTGGTCGAAGCATATATGAGATTGACTCCGATGCGAGATTCGCGCGCAAGCTGTTGGAGAAAAGGGTCTATATGGACGTTTATAACAAAGATTATACAATTGAAGTCAAAACGATTCTGGTCGTCGACAATATCCTTCAAGTCTGGGTCGAGATCCGCAACTACACAAAGCCTCCATCTTAGGCACACAGCCGTATTTCGTGGTACAATAGACTCTGTCTGTTGTCCATCTGATAACGATAATGATTAGACCTAAAGGAGCTACTTTTCCATGAATCAACTAATGCAATGGCTGCTCATGCCTGGCATCCTTGTTTCACTCGTATTCTCAGCCGTATTCAGCTTCAAATCACGCCGCGCCGCCGATCCGAGAACAAGAGCCGTACATTCTGCCAAAATGAATATCAGCATGGGCAGTATGCTACTGTTTATCGCTTTGGTTCAACTGTTTCTGTCCGGCGAGTCCACGCTTCGCATCGTCATCGGCGCTATCTTTCTCGTACTTGGCGTATTTAATCTATTTGCCGGACTTCGCAATCTCAGCCTCTACAGCTCTTCGAGAAGCTAATACCTGCTATTTAATACGGATCAATCATTTGGGCCGTCAGCATTGCCTTGGCGGCCAATCCTTGTGCATCCTTGACCTCGATTTCCAACTTCGTAAACTTCCGACTCATTTCCAATGCCCTCGGTATGATTCTAATTTCGCTGTCGATCTGAACCGGCCTTACAAAATAAGTCGTCATACTCTCAAGCAAGTAATCCCTTTTGGCGGTATCCCTAATCATTCTGCGAGCTGCCTGTGTCATCAAAGTGGCCAGCAGTCCCTCCGATACCATCCCCAGCGCGCCCGACATTTGCGGCGTAATCGTGCCTTTGTAGGAAATGCCCAGCTCATCATGCCCAGCTGAATTTGCGCTTGAAGTAGCCAGAAAACCCGTCCACATTAAATCCTCAAAGGTCTCGCCCGATTCCGGCTGCTTGCCTGCAAAACGCATCGCATCCAGTACTTCTTGCCTCGTTACGACGCCCAGCAGCTTGCGATGTCTATCTACGATAGGAAGCAAGTCAATTCCTTCAGCGGCCATGGTATGGGCAGCAGAGGTAACGGTAATATTGGGAGCTGCCGTAATCGGCTGTTTGGTCATCACCTTGTCAACCATGCTATCCTCCGGTGCACCGACAGCATCCTTGGCTGTCATCATCCCAATCACCTTGGTTCGATCATCGATCACGGGAAAACGAGAATAGCCCGTCTCGCGAGATAACTTATGAAAGTCTGAAATGGTATTTCGGATTCTAAGCACGTCAGCTGGTTTACTGAAGGTGACGATATCTTCGATCAGCATAATTTTGCGCTTAATTAGCCGGTCATACATGGCCCGGTTGATCATAGAAGCGACCGTAAACGTGTCATGGCGCGAGGAAATAATAGGGAGTGCTCGCTCATCTGCCAGTTGGATCACTTCCGAGCTCGGCTCAAAGCCGCCGGTAATTAGCACGCCTGCACCCTCTTCTAGTGCACAGCGATGCGCTCCGATCCGATTGCCTACAATGAGCAGGCTGCCTTCATCGATATAACGCAGCATGGCATCAATCTCCATCGCGCCGATAACGAACTTATGCAGCGTTTTATCCAGTCCAGCTGCGCCTCCAAACAAGCGGCCTTCTACGATTTCGGCGACCTCGCCAAAAGTAAGCTGATCCAGCGCCTCACGGCGCTTCCTGTCGATCCGCACCGTGCCAATCCGTTCCTTCGTGCTGACAAGACCCGAACTCTCTGCTTCCTTGAATGCCTTGTATGCCGTCCCCTCGCTAACGCCCTGAGATTTGGCAATTGCCCGAACTGATATTTTTGTTCCAATCTTGAGGTTTTGAATATAGTTCAAAATCTGTTCATGCTTCGTGCTGGTTTCATTGCCTGGTCCGATTGAAGTCACCTTATATCCTCCGTCCGACTTTCTATTGTTACAACCTATTATAGGAGAAAGCGGGATACAAGTCATGTCTGTCCATCATTAAACTGCTCTTATAGCTGCCATTGCAGCAGCACGCGCTCCACCTTCAGCTTGCCGTCGATCTGTTGCCCCTCCGGCCCTTTCAATCTCCACTTCTTAAATAACTGCTGGATCGTTTGCACGTTAATCGCTTCCTCGGCTCCGGACTTCACAAAAGCCTGCCAATCATACTCAATGGGTATAGGATATCTCAGGGATTGAATTGGGAATTGCATCATTTCAATCATTTGAGCTGGTATTTCCTCATATATGCTTGAAAACAAAAACGAGCTCTGCTCGCTGTAAGGTCTAGATATTGTATCCGATTTGAGTTCAAGCACATATTCCACGATTTGGGTATGAGGATTAACGCGGCAACTGAACGAGCCGCGGGCCGTAACTGCCTTGTCTACACGATGAGACAATCGATAAGTGAATTGAACCAAGAAGGGAACATTATTATAATATGCACGGACTTTTCTGAAAAACTCGAATTCATCAACCACCCAGCCATCCTCCCTTCGCCTCAATTTTTCCCTAATATATCCTATCATCTTTAGTTTAATTGGTAAATTGACCCTTTACAGGTAATGATATTAATAGAATGATACTTTTTTACACAATTATAGTAAAGAGCCCAACTTTTTGTCAATGACTATAGTCACTATTTTTAATATGTTCTATAGGGCGTTGTTGGCCGTCAAGCAAAGTTTTATCGTTAGGCTGAGGTGACAAAATGACTGAAATTGCAGGGCTGGTTGGAGAAAACATTCGTCAATTGAGGAAAAAAAGAGGCCTAAGCCAAGAACAGCTTGCTTTTCGCGCCGATATTAATGCATCGTATATGGGGCAGGTCGAGCGCGGTGAAAAAAATCCGACGATCGATGTGCTCAGCAAAATTGCAAACGCGCTGCAAACGCCGCTGGAGATGCTCGTCAATGTCAGCGCCCCTCCGGATTTGGCGGATGTGGACCCTGAAGGCTACGCCACCAAAATTGTTCATCAAATCCACGGCCTAAGCCTGAAGGAACAGGAAGCCGTCTACAAAATCGTCAAGCAGTTGGTTCAATTCAAAGATATTTAACCTTTCACTACTTCCTCTACAGGTTGACATACAACACAAAGAAGCTCCGCCCGAAGAGAAATCGGCGGAGCTTCTTTGTTAGAAAACAATAACTCAGAGCAGCATGTCTGCTCTGATCCTCTAGCCTTCCTCTTGGCTGATGCCTTTTGTAGCAACTAACCTCTCGCTTTTCGTGAAAGTGTTGCTTTTTGGAGCAGCTTTTGCTCCCAGAGAAGAGCCTTGGCTTTCTTGATGCGCGCGAGTTCCTTGCGCTTCTCCTCATTCATCAGCAGCGCATTGACATGTGCGGTAATAATGATAAGCGCAAACCCTATCCAGACCAGCCCAAATACGCTCATTATGCTCCAAGGTGCGCTCAGTTCCAGACGCGGAAGCGCATATACAAGCATCGCAAGCGCAATGAGCAAATATATGACGTGACGAACCTTACCAGCTAGCATCCCGTTCAGCTCCTCTACTTCGGTCATTAGCGGCCAATGCTCTTGTCCGCACTACCATTCTATGAGGAAAGGACAAGGGATATGCCTGCAGCTAGTCTACGATAGACTTTAGAACGTCGGACATTATTCGGTTGACATCCTCAAACACAACTGCGAATCGGCGCTCAGCGTCAAGCAGCTTACCAATCAATGGATTGAGTGTAATGACCTCGTAGAGCTTGTTCATCTTCTCCATTTCTTCCGCAGAAGGCTCCTCGCCAGCCATCATTTTTTGCTGCAGGAAGGATTGCCGCTCACGGAAATCATCCAGCATTCGTTTGGCTTCCGCATCCGCTTCAGCCGCTTCCTTGGCAAGCTTGAGCAAATTCGCTTCCTCGCTGTCCTTTAATGCTTTTGCCAATTCATAAGCTTTGTCATATACATTCATTCGTCTCTCTCCATTCGGTAAATTTGGTCTATTTATCTATGCATTCATCATACCGTTTAATTGCAGCAGAAGCCAAGCCCTAGTGGAAAAGCCAATGAAAACAACACAAGCTTCCCTCCTGTTTAGGATTCACAAAGGGATAGATGTCCTCATATGATGAGGTAATTCGTGCAAAACACCTATAGGCCGCTAACCTCTTATCGTCATCCTCCTGCTTGGAAGGAGATTTATGATGCTCAAATCGAAAGTAGCCGTACAGGTGATCAGCTCCGGCATGCTACCGGAAGATACGCTTATGCTAGGCGAAGTCTATGTGAAGCAATGGAAAATCCCTCAAGGCCAGCACATTCTTATAAAGTTCGGTGGCTTTCGGCAGCACGTAAAGGTAATCCCTGTCGCAAAGTACAATGGCATGAGAATGAGCCAAAGCCTAGCAAGAAAAATGGGATTATCCAACGGCACATCGATTCGTCTGCAATATAAAGACGGCACAGCAACACTTGTTCTGGGACCTCTCATCGGCGTGCTTGTCAGTCGGGATTATCCACACCTTCCTGATAAACCGTTTGGTTCCATTACTATGTTTTGCAGGGAGCTTGTAGAAGCCTGTACGGCGCAAGGCGCTTACGTTTATTTTTTCACGCCGAATCAGATCGGCACAAGTCTTGACCACCTTGACGGATGGATCTATTCAAATGGATGGCTCAAGGTCACGCTGCCCGTTCCCGATGTGATTAACAACCGGCTTACCTCCAGAAAATTGGAGAACAGACCCAGCGTACAGCAATTCATCAAGGAAGTAAAACTGAAGCATCAGACTACCGTTTTCAACGAAAAGTTTTTGGATAAGACCGAAGTTTTCGATGCGCTGAAGAAAGAGGAAAACCTCGTCCGCTACTTGCCCGAATCGCACTCTCTGCGAAATTACACGATGTTGAAATCCATGTGCTCGCGCTATAGCAGCGTGTTTCTCAAGCCCGTTCGCGGCAGCTTGGGTAAAGGCATCATTCGAGTTACGCGCATTGATTCGAATAATTATCAAGTGATGTATGCAACGGCTGCTGGCTCCCGCAAGCAGCAATATTCAAGCCTGCTCAAGCTGTTCTCAACGATATCCGCTAAGATGAAAACCGTTAAGTACCAAATTCAGCAGGGGCTGACGTTGATCGAAATCCAGAAGCGGCCGGTCGACTTTCGTGCCCTTGTACAAAAAAATGCTTCCGGTAAATGGACGATTACTTCCATTGTCGCCCGTACCGCCGGCAATCATCATTTTGTGTCCAATCTAGCTAGAGGAGGTACGCTGAGTACCGTCGGAGATGCCGTGGCCAAATCAAATCTCAATCCCGGCATCAGCAGGCAGGATGCCGTTCAACGGCTTCAACAGGCGGCGCTGAATATTGCACGCGGCGTTGACACTCAAATTCCCGCTCATTTCGGTGAGCTTGGCATTGATTTGGCCATGGATACTAGCGGCCGCGTCTGGCTGCTGGAGGTCAATTCAAAGCCATCCAAAAACGACAATACACCGCTTAATGAAAATAAAATCCGACCATCTGTACGCATGATGATTCAATATTCCCGTTTTTTATCGGGCTTTTAACGGAGGCGCCTATGCAGGCTAACATCGTCAATCTCGCCATTGTCATCGCATCCGTTAAGCAGCCTTCCACAGATAGCCATGCTGCTCCTCTTCTGCCAGAGCCCGCCTTCTACCGCGAGCTCTGTTCGGCAGGCAAGGCACTTGGTGTCGACGTCTATGTCTTAACAGCCGAATGTTTTCAACCGCAAACGAAGCTGCTTTATGGATATAGATGGATAGGCAGCCGTTGGGATAAGCAGCGTGTTCCGTTTCCCGAATTGATCTACGATCGTTGTTTCTTCGCAAATGCGAGCGAGCGGTCGGACTGCCGACGGATGCTGAGGCAGTTGTCCGCGATTCAACCGTTCCGCAGACTAAACGGAGAGCTTCCGGCAAAGCTTGACGTATACGAATGGCTAATAGAAGATCAGCAGTTATGTCAGCATCTGCCCCTCACTCTGTCTTTTAAAGCTGAAGAACAGATCTATGAGCTTATCACTCATTACCCTGCGGGCATCATTCTCAAGCCGTCTGCAGGCATGCAGGGACGAGGGATTATCCATATCAAGCTTCGTCCGCTTGATTCAGCCATACAGATCAAAGGGCGTACACGCCGAAATCATTCTTTTGCACTCACATTTGAAGAAAATCAGGATTTCGAACATTGGGTTGCCCGCTTTATCCATCATTCGCCTTATATTATCCAGCCTTACTTGGAGCTGAGCGGAGAGGATTGCAAGCCCTTCGACATTAGAGCACTGATTCAAAAAGATGGCAGAGGAATCTGGTCTGTCTCCGGCATTGCTGCGCGTACTGGCCATGCAGGCTCCTTGACATCCAATCTGCACGGCGGCGGCGGCGCCATGCCTGCAGTCAGCCTACTCTCCGCCAAATATGGCAAGCCGAAAGCCGAACGTTTGCTAGAACAAATCCATACAATAAGCAAGCAAACAGCAGTACGGCTTGAGAGCAAATACGGCAGATTTGCAGAGCTTGGGTTGGATTATGGCATAGATCAGAGCGGCCTTCTGTGGCTGCTTGAAGCAAACTCAAAGCCAGGGCGATCTTCCTTTCGTACAATCGGCGATCCCTTGGCCAAGCGGCATTCAATAGAGAGACCGTTATTATATGCAGCCTTGCTGTCCAGGCGTTTATCACCGTCCTTAGTAGCCAATGAATCCGCAAACGGCCGTCATTATCCAACACGTCCCGACAACCTATTACGGCCTTTCAACGTTCAGGAGGTTCATCGATGAGTTTGACAACTTGTAACGTCCATTTTTCACAGCAATCGAATAAAATCGTCTATTTATCCAGCCCGCTGCTCAAACAGCTCAAGCTTTCCGGCAAAAAATCGGTACACCTCAAGCTAGGCAACGAGGTGATTATTGCTGAAATCAAGCAGCTCAAGCGACCTGGAAATCACTTGTACCTTTCAGCAGGAGTAAGGCAATTAATCAAAGTTCCGAAATCAGGCAATGTGTATGTGCTAAACGCCGGAGGCAATGAAGTGCAGCTCGGTCCACTCGTCGGCATTTTAAGCGATAACCCGACCCGATCTGAAAGCAATCCTTTTGGCCCACGAACCGGCTTCATTAAACAAGTCATTCGTACCGGCGAGCATAAAGCCTACTTGTTCGGCTTTACGCCAAGCGATATCAACTGGCAGCAAGGAACAGTCAACGGCTATTTTCTTAATGCACAAGGCGGCTGGTACCGAAAAATCGTTCCACTTCCCGATGTCGTCTATAACCGTCTCCCTAGCCGCAAAGCGGAAACCTCATCTTCGATAAATGCGCTGCGCGAACGATTCGTGCGCCGCAAAATTCCGTTCTTCAACTGGAGCTTCTTCAACAAAGCGGATGTCTACAAGCTGCTTGACAATGATCCGGAAGCGCTGGTCCATTTGCCGGAGTCGGTCTCAGGTCCGTCATCGGAAAAGATAAAGGAAATGCTAGAGAAGCATCAGTTTCTTTATTTCAAGCCTACGGCAGGCAGTCTAGGCGTTGGCATCTATCGTCTGACCTATCACCCTAAGCGAGGCTATTTCGCGCGCTATCGTAAAGGGAACCAAAATGTACTACTAAGGTTTAGCACCTTTAACAGCCTGATGCGCATGATCCAAGCGAAGCATGGCAGCAACCTAAACCATTATGTTGTACAGCAAGGAATTCGGCTTGTCGAAATCGATAATTGTCCACTCGATTTCCGATTTCACATGCACAAGAACGGCAAGAATGAATGGATTCCCGCCGGTATCGGCGCCAAAAAAGCAGGCCGCGGCAGCGTAACCACCCATGTGAAAAATGGCGGTTCACTTATGACGCCCGAGCAAGCGCTTGACCAAACCTTCGGTAAGGAAGCAGATACTGTTCTAGAGAAAGCGAAGCTTGCGTCCATCAAGCTATCGGAAGCCATAGAAAGGAACTACCCACATCGGCTCGGCGAGCTGGGTCTTGACATTGGGATCGATAAAGACGGCGAAATATGGATGTTCGAGGCTAATGCCAAGCCTGGACGCTCTATCTTCAAACATCCTGCGCTCCGCTCGGAAGGGCGCGCGTCGCTATCGTATATTTTAGAGCATTGTATGTACCTCAGCCGCTTCCAAAGCAGGGAGGGAGCAGTTGATGGACAGTAACCTATCAGAGGATAGCGATTTCAGAGAAACACGGGCAGGCAGAACAGTCCTTGCGATCTTGACCATTGAGGATGACATGCTGCTCTTTCGTGGCAACCGGAGCAACTTTGTGGATTTGATTCGTACTGGACAATCGATGGGATTTATCGTCTATGTCCTTACTGTCAAAAACCTGCTGCTCACCAAGAGCAGCTTAAAGGGATATGTTTATAACGAAGCCGAAGACAGCTGGCAAGAGCGTCTTCTCCCTTTTCCCGACATTATCTATAACCGCATACCGCTGCGCGAGGATGAAGTATTGCCTGCCGTCAGGCAAAAGATCGACGCTTGCCGCAAGCATCCGCGCGTAACGCTGTTCAATCCTGCTTTCTTTAACAAATGGAATTTATTTGAGTGGCTTCGATTATCCAATTCGACCAAACCGTATATTCCAACCACCCGCCGCCTCGTTACGGTGTCGGGTTTAGGACGGCTGATGCAGAAGCATTCTTATCTATATTTAAAGCCCGAGAGCGGCAAAGCCGGCAAAGGCATCATGACGATTAAGGTCCAGGCGGAGAAGCAGCTCCCCTACCGGCTAAAAATTCAGGAAAACAAAAAAAGCGTGACTTATAACTGCGCGAATATCTATAAGCTTTGGAGCCGCATTCAAAAGCAAAGCGGAGGGGAGCCCTATATCGCTCAGCAAGGGATTAAGCTGGCTTCTTTTCAAGATCGAAGATTCGATCTCCGCGCACTCGTTCAGAAAAACCAGCGAGGGCAGTGGGATATTACCGGCATCGGCGCGAGAATCGCCGGAGTGTCAAGCATCACGACCCATGTCCCTCGCGGCGGCATGATCGATGACCCAGAAAAACTGCTCGTGAATTCATTTAATGAAGAGCAAGCGCGTAAGATTCTCATAAAGGCTAAAAATGCCGCCGTTCTAATCGCCAAGCAAATCGAGCGCGCCTCGGGGCAACTGCTTGGCGAGATGTCAATGGATCTTGGCGTAGACAGCGAAGGGAACATGTGGTTTTTCGAAGCTAATTCCAAACCCATGAAATTCGATGAGCCGCATATCCGGCAAAAATCGCTGGAACGAATATTTCATTACGGATCTTATTTAGCAAAAAGAAAAATGGAGAAAGCGGGAGGCATGTAACGTGGAGCTAGAGCTGCTTACACCGGAGACATGGTTAGCAGAACAAAAAAGACTCATCGGCTTTGCCATTCGATTCGGAGATAAGCGGCTTGCCGTAGCTACCATACATGCGCTGCGAAAGCTTGATCCCTCCCTGCTGGAAGCTGCCAGCGGCAAGCCCTATGGCGCAGTAGCTGTTATCGCCAGACAGGGCAGCCGCATCAGCGGCTTTGGCTTCGCTGAAGCTTTAGGCGAAGCTGCCTGCATGGTCGTCGTTCACCCCGAAGCAAGAAGCCTTGGTATCGGCAGCTCACTTGTTCAGGCGATGATTGCACGCCTAGGCAAGCTTGCCTGCAACGTGGCTGCGGATAACACGGCAAGCATGGCTCTTTGCTTCCGGCTGGGGATGACAGCCGTATCCATGCATAGAGGGCCGACTGGCAAACCGACGCTCCGCTTTGAAAGGGGAACCGCTAATGACGCAGCCCGTCCTAGGCATTCTGACTTTGTACCTCAATGAAGCCGGCCTGCTGGAGGAGCGATCCATCTATCAGAAAATGACGTCAGCCGGACAAAAACTTGGGCTTAACGTCTTCGTTTTTACGCCTAAGGACGTCAACTATATTCAAAATAAAATTCATGCCCTTTTCTATCATCCCGAATCGAAAACATGGTCGCGTAAGTGGACATCGTTTCCGAATATGATTTACGACCGCTGCCGCATTCAACGCACCTACCGTTTTGACCAGCTCAAGAAATTCCGTTCTCGCTACAGCCATCTCACCTTTCTTAATCGCCCGCTTCGCAATAAATGGACGGTTCACCGCGTCCTCTCGAAGGATTCCCAATATAAGGGATATTTACCTGCGACCAGATATATCGAGAACAACGAGGATGTGTCTGAGATGATCCGCAAATACCCGCTGGTCTATCTAAAGCCAGTTAATGGCACCGGCGGCAGGGGTATATTGCGAATTGAGAGACGACGGGACGGTCAGCTTCATATTCAGGGACGTGACCAATCCCGAAAAATCATACGGCCAAGGGAAATATCGGCGGCTGCCTTAAGCAGTTATTTGGCGCCTTGGAACTTGAAGGGCAATCGTTACATTGCCCAGCAGGGCATTCAAATCAAGCTTGCGAGCGGACGCGTTCATGACTACCGGATGCTCGTTCAGAAAAATAGCGAAGGCGCTTGGGAGGTCACCGGCTGTGCCGGAAGAATTGGCGCTGCAGGCAGCATTACATCTAATTTACACGGCGGCGGCCATGCCGCAACGATGAGTGCCTTATTGAAGGAGTGGCTCCGCGAGGAGAGCAAAGTCACTCAAGTGAAGGAAGAAGCGGAGAAACTAGGGGTTGGCATCGCAGCTTACTTAGAGCTTGAATATGGCAGGCTCTGCGAGCTGGCACTGGATTTGGCCATTGACCGAAAGGGCGGCATATGGCTGCTTGAGGTTAACCCGAAGCCAGCCAGAGAGGTTTTCGCACAAGCCGGAGAAAAAGATGTTTACCGTAAAGCAATTATCAGGCCGCTGGAATATGCGCTCTGGCTTCATAATCAGAAGAAACGAAGAAAATCTAAAGAGAAGCAAGCCGCCGTCTCCGATACTCGGACGGATAAAGAGCCCAATCTCGAGTTGGACTAAGAAAAGAGCACCTGGAAGGCTGCAGCGTATAACTACGCCAGCCTCTCAAGCAATGTCATTAAGTTAAGGTGCAAGGCCAAAAATGAAGAAAAAGAGCAGGTTATCCAAAGGATAGCCCGCTCTTTTTTTGTGCGAAAAAGAAAAATAAAATTTGACAAGCAGATGGATGAGTACGCGAGTTCGCTAAAAGATACGCTGGCATCCCTCATCCGAGAAATGGCAGGGCTATTACGTCAACACCGCAACCGCTTCGGCTGCCTGAATTGCGGCCAGAAGACCGCCTTTTCAGCCCACTGGATATTGCCCTGGAACCACTCCTTCGATATTGGAATCATAAATGGACTATGCTGCTGCCATGGTTGAAGGAGCCAACATGGGAGCGACGGCATAGAAGCCTTGACTCAGCCTAATGGTATTGCTCGCCTGGTAGGTGCCGAAATAGCCCGCAGAAGTAATGCGTCCCGGTTCGCTGTCGATGCAATCAATAATACTTTTACCGTTGACGTTTAATATCAGCCTTACACCGTCGTCCGTATTTATTGCTCCAGCCTGCACAAGATTGTCCCGCGTGTAGTCGAATGCGGTGATCGGGAGCGCGTCCCCGAACAAACTGGTGTACCCTTCCAGATTTCCGTAAAACACCGTTCGCACCCCTTGGTTAAAGCGATGCAGTTCTATGCCCTCCGCTTTAAAAATCATAATATAGCTGGCACTGGATGCTCCGATTCCGTTGGCCGTAGTGCTCTGATTCCTCAACATAATGCTTGGCCAAGCCGCCCGGTTCGTCTTCATGTTGAATTCCAGCAATTCATTACCAAATGTCTCGCCCTGATAGATCGCATAGCCGTTACTCAGCTTAACGTTTCCTGTGCCGACCGTCTTGGTCCCTCCTCCCGACACGAACCATCCGTCACCGTCTGCAATCGTCTCACTTATATTAACAATAGTCGGAGGCTCGGCGAGTCGAATAGTACTGCCCGCCTGATACGTGCCGAAATATCCCTCGGAAGCAATACGACCCGACTCGCTGTCGATGCAATCGATGACGCTCCGACCGTTAACGTTGAGGATAAGCCGGACGCCGTCGTCGGTATTGATCGCCCCTATCTGCACGTGATTGTCTCGCGAATAATCAAACACAGTGTTCGGGATCGCATCTCCGTATAGACTGGAATACCCCTCCAGATTCCCGTAAAAAACCGTTCGCGCGCCCTGATTAAACCGATGCAGCTCAATCACCTCCGGTCGGATGACGACAATATAACTCGAGCTGGCCGCACCGATACCGCTGGCTGTGGCGCTCTGATTTCTCAGCGTAATGCTCGGCCAACCCGACTGGCTTGGCTTCATGTTGAACTCTAACAGTTCATCCCCGAACATTTCATCCTGATAGATCGCATAGCCATTGCTCAGCGAAAGGCTGCCTGTCCCGGCCGTCTTTGTTCCCCCCGTCGACACATACCAGCCGTCCGCATTCGCAATCGTGTCCTTCATACTTCTAATTGCCGGAGCCACGGCAAGTTTAATGACGCTGCCTGCCTGATATGTGCCGAAATATCCCTCGGACACTATACGTCCCGGCTCGCTGTCGATACAATCGAAGACGTTCTGACCGTTGACGTTCATGATTAGTCGAACGCCATCCTCCGTATTAATTGCCCCTACCTGCACGTGATTGTCCCTCGAATAATCGAAAACCGTGTTCGGGATTTCATCTCCGTACAGACTTGTATATCCATCCAAATTACCGTAAAATACGGTTCGCACGCCTTGATTGAACCGGTGCAACTCAATGGCTTCTGGCCGGATGACGACAATATAGCTCGCGCTGTCACCGCCGATACCACTAGCCGTCGCACTCTGATTTCTCAGCGTAATACTCGGCCAGCCCGATTGACTTGGCTTCATGTTAAACTCCAGCAGCTCGTTTCCAAATGTTTCGCCCTGATAGATCGCATAACCGTTGCTCAGCGTAAGACTGTCCACTCCGGCCGTTTTTGTACCTCCTGTCGACATATACCAACCGTCTGTATCCGCAAGTGAATTTGCGATGTTATAACCTCTAATATTCAATTTTTCGCTTTTTTTCACTATATTTACTTTCCAGTCTCTGTATCGCTTCGCTCCTCCCAGTTCCAGAGACGCTTCCTTAGTTACGCGATACACCACCGTTCCACTAAAATCTACCGTCTCGTTCGGAGCGGGTTCAACCACTGTGCCCCGGGGAGAGAAAAATACGGGATCCAAACTCGCAAGATTTGTATCCTCCTCGACAAACACAGTAATAATACTAGTAATGTCGTCAATCAAAGCTTCACCGACTTGTTTAAATCCCGCATCCACGTCCGTAATGATAAGTTGAGGTGAAAAGATGCGACTAACAATAAGCGAGTTCCATATTGCATCCTCATCGGCAGCCGTTTCTCCTCTAGCCGCTGCAAAGCTGATTGTATCGCCCGGTTCCAGTTCCAGATATAGATCATACTGGGCTCCTGCCTGATTCGTTTCGGCGCTCCACAGCAACTCTGTACCATTACGGTACACGGATGCCGTTACCGTGTCCGCAGCCTGATCCGCCAGCGTCACCGTGCCACTTAGGCTAACGATATCATTCCCGGCTGCCACCCAATCGACATTTGAGTCATGACGAATAACGCCTGGAATGATATCCCTGAAGGCAGGCTCGATTCCGGCAGCCGCAATAATCTCGGCATCTGTCTTGGTATTGGGGACAATTACATTATGGTCCAAATGCCCACCGAGCACTTCCGGTACATTGTGTACCACATTGTTGACAATCGTAAACTCTTCGCTACCCTGATCCAGGTAAATACCTCGAACCGGATAAGTCATACCCGTGTCTTTATTGCGATACAAATCGTGTATATAATTGTCCTGAATCCGACTGTTCGAATTTTTGGAGAGCGTGTATATGGCACCACCATCCGCCATCATATTAACAACGTTATACATATAGTTCGCTTCTACGATATTATCGCTCAGCACACTGTCCGCATTGCTCCAGCCCCAACCCACGCTGATGCCGGTATACGGAAGATCGCTGAGTTGGTTATGCCCAATGAAGCAACTCCTTGCGTATCCAATTAGAATCCCGACAGCTCCATAATAATCTTGTGCTACCCTAGTAATATAATTGTTCTCGATATTAATTAATTGCGCAGGCTCCAGCGGATCGACGGGATTCCACATATCAGCATACCCATAGGGGAATTCCGTCAATTTGGATACAATGATTCCGGTGCCTGCGATATCTGAGATTATGTTTCCGCTTATATTAATATCTCTGGTCCCTGTATAAATATCAAGTCCGGTAGACCCAAGCAATATAAACTTAGAACGTATAATCGAGATATTGCTTGCATTCTTGAGTAAAACGCCAGGTGAGCCTGGTCTTTCGATATATCCTGGCCGTACAATAGATCTGGGAAGTCCAGCTTGCACATTCGAATACCCATTATTCGGAACCGTCCAGTTCGTATGCATGAAAGCGATTCCATATATCTCGATGTCATGTACCGTATTTGTTGTCGACGTGCCCACAAGCTTCATCAGCGTTTCCGTTTGCGGAATAACCACATTTATCGTCGCGATATCCTCGTCTGCGCGCAGCTTGTAATAGAGTGTGTTCTGGTTTTTATCCAGAAACCATTCTCCTTCTGCATCGAGAAAGTCATACGAGTTTATCCAGTAATATTTCTGTCGCTCCCCCACCTTCTCCGGATAAAGACGTCCAAACAATGCACCTCGTTCGGGGTCTTTGAAGGTCAATGTGGTCAGTTCGCCACTCGTCTCGCTATCACTGACCCGTAGAATGCTGTCCACCCATTCATTAAGGTGAACCATAGAAACCGTGCTTTCAAATCCGCTCCAGGCAGGGTTCAGATCCTCTGTCCGAACCGCCACTTTCTTATTCGCTTCATCATAGGAAGCAATTGTGTAATAGCTTCCGGTATTGGGCGTTCTGGCGAGTTCGGCTCTTCGATCGTTGACGTAGACTTGTCTGAAATCTGCGCCCGCCGGGACAGGCGTACTGTATATATTGCCGCCGATAGCCGTCCATCCGGTCAGTTCGACTCCTCCGCTAATCATGGGCTGTTCCCCATTGTATGCAGTATACCGGATCTTCCAGCCGTTGGTTCCCGAATCCTCCGAACCGAAATCGATTGAAGAATCAACGCGGTAAGTGCCCCCCCCGTATATAAACCGTAATATCGCCCGTCATATTGTCATTGATGCCACGTATGACATCGCGGGCCTTCTCAATGGTTCTAAACGGCTGTTCCAAAGTACCGGGATGGCTATCGTCTCCGTCCGGGGACACGTAATAACTCGCTTGCTCGGCAGCAAACGCTGTTTGAGAAGATGGAACCGCTTCCATTATTACCGATAACAAAAGCGTTAACACAAGCACAAGCGATAGACCTTTACCCGACTTTCTTCTCATAACATAACACTCCTTTAATAAAATTGGTTATTAATAAACGGAGGCCTGAGGCCGAAGGATGCCGGCCTCTTTTGTCAGTCATCCTACATGTACCACCACACTATCGCGGTACTGTTTTCCGTCGAAAAGCAGCTCGCCAATCGGCTCTGGCTCCGGCAGCAACGCAGGATCGACCGTGCTTCCTGAAGCATTGAGGTACGATGTGACGCGATAATTGCCATGATACAAGCATATTTGATCGCGCCATTCTTCCCCTTCAATCAGCAGTGCCGTCGCTTCACTTGCAGGCAGTTCGCTACCGTTCCGCTGCACAGGCAGCCGTGTCATTGCAAGCCGCGGAATACTCTCTCCGAATGGAACAACAAGTGTTTCCATCACCAATTTGCCGGCAGCGAACATAGAGCGTTTTACAACCGGATTTGGTTTATATCCTCCTTGACGGAACAGAAGACCGGACTCCAGCGACAGCCGCTCCTCAGCAGCAGCAGGAGGATATGCGATAAGAACATTGGCTCCTGCCTCCGCCGTCCGAAACTGCCGTTTGTCCCAGTCGCCAATGGCTTCTCCACTGGGCAAGTGATAATATTGCTCATAATTATGCCATTCCCGGGCCTCGAACAGATCCACGATCAACCAGTAACGATTTTTGACAAACAGCACCTTCCGGGAGTGGATGACAGGATCATCATACCTCGTGTAGCCGTAATGACTTGCGTAAAAGTAATCATATTGTGCCTCGCTCCGATAATTCCATATCCGACATGCCGCAGTCGGAGGCGCAATCCAGTGAAGGCTGCGCACATGCTGATCCTGCCCGTCCACAACAACCGTATTATGGGCCCGTGTAGATACCATATATTTGCGTTCCTTGTTCCACTCGTACACGCCAGATCCCGAATCCACGACGATCTCTCTCCCATTGGCGTAGAGAATTAGACTAAGTGCATCAGAATGCGCATGACCATGGATGCCAACGCCCGCCCGCATTGCCATGTACATGGCGTTTCGATCCCAGCTTTGGCGAGACATCAGGTAACCACCGATAGGGAAACACGCAGAGGTACGCACTGGCGGCGTGGAGATCAGACCTTCATAGAGGTGAACAGCGGTGGGGCCCAGCCGCCACAATAGAGAAAATGGCAGCCGGGAGTCGCCCAGCGACTTGAAGTCTCCTCGCTCAAACAGATAGGCGCCAAGGCACATTGCGTCGCTGATTTCGTTGTCGGCGTGCACATCCGTATCTCCGAATTTGGCCAAATGACCATCCGGAGCGATCAGATGCATCAGCACCTCGTACATCTTCTCCAGCATTTCGCGATAAGGCACTGCCTCCAGAGCATGCGCTTCGAGCAACGGTACCAGTTCGTACAAATCCCTCATTACAACGACATGGTAACTGGGACTCGCTTCGAATTGAACGCCGTCTTCATACAAATTGCCAAGCGTGGAGCCCGGCAATTGCTCCAAAGCCAGGTTCAGCCATTCCTCCGACTCCTTAAGCTCCGGCAGCAGCAAAGCTATCTGGACCAGACCGCGCAACTGTGTGCACACATGGTTGCCGCTAGCCGCCAGGTATTGCCGCACATAACGACCGTGCTGCTGAAATGCCTTAATCATCTTTAACTTCACTTCCGGCAGGAAAGCGGGCGAATCAAAGAAAACAACAAACGGCTCTGCAAGAGTAAACATTCTGATGCCGGTCGACAACGGATCCCATGTGCAGATATGCCAACGGAATGTGCTGTCCATCGGCATCGGATTATCACTAAAAAAATGATCCATCATTTCATTAAAGCACTGCGCATACTTCTCATCGCCGGTCAAACCGTAAGCTCGAACTAGATATTTCACATAACTAAAGCGGACCAGGTGCAGCTGATACTGGGAGCTATCGTGAAGAGAGCTATTCCAATCGTATACCCCTCCCTCGAAGGACGCCCGGCGCTCCTTATACAGCGGAATATCACCTTCCGTAATACGATCGGCTTCCTCGATGGCCCGACGAGCTTCCTCGTCATGTTGATAATGCGTCCGGGCAACTTCAAATAATGTCGAAATATCGTCGAAGCCGTAATAATAGCGTTTTTCTACTCCAAATCGGATATTCCGCAAATAAGCATCGCGAGCGCCCATCACATCTCTTTGCTCGATTCGCTCCGCAACTTCCTCCATCCCTGGACGCTCCAGCCGCAGCTCCTGTGCAAGAAAGTAGTCATCTGGCATAAGCTCTTGCGTGTAACGCGGGTCATGTCTTACATGGCGGTATTCCAATGTACCAGGCACTTTATCACTCCTTGCATAAGAAATCCATACATTCGAAATTTAGAAGCTATTCCTTGATTGAGCCAAGCATGGCGCCTTTAGCAAAATATTTCTGCAGAAACGGATACACAGCTACAATTGGCAACATGGCCAGCAAAATCGCAGCATTCTGCACATTGGGACCGAGACTCACTGCAAGCTGTGCATCCAGAGCAGCGTCAGCCGAGATGTTCGAGGCGCTGATCGCCACCATCTGACGAAGCAACGGCTGGATCGGCCAATCTCTGGAATCATTTAAATAAATAATGGCAGAAAAAAATTCATTCCAGTATTGCACCATAAAAAACAATGCAAATGTCGCAATAATTGGTTTGGATAACGGAAGCACAACAGAAAGCAGGATACGAAACTCCCCCGCCCCATCAATCCGAGCTGCTTCATCCAAACTTTCCGGTAAGCTTTGGAAAAAGGTTCGGATGACCATAATGTTAAAAGCGCTCGTTGCAGCCGGAAGAATAATGGCCCAATACGAATCGATAAGCCCCAAGCTCTTGACGACGAGATAGCTCGGAATCATCCCGCCATGGAAGATCATCGTAAAAAAAATGAACAACAGTGCGATTCGGCGGCCGGGTACAAACCTCTTCGACAGCGCGTAGCTTAACGTAATGGAAATCAGCAAATTCACACAGGTTCCCAGCACCGTTATGACAACCGAGTTTTGTAAGGATCTGATAAAGTTACGGGCATGAAACAAATAGTCATAGGCGGCAAAGGACCATTCCTTCGGCCACAAATAAAACCGGCCCCCAAGCGACTCTGATGGTGGACTAAAAGAAACAGCGGTAATGTATACAAACGGAATTAAAACAGACAACCCTATTAGCACTAGAAAAAACGCGTTTAAGGTGTCGAACCACTTCACCTTTATCAATGTGCTCCCACCTCCCTAGAAGATGCCGTCTTCGCCCATTTTTCTGACTGCATAGTTGGCGCCAAGCACGAGAATCAGACTGGCCGCCGACTTAAACAGACCTGCCGTAATAGCGTAGCTGTAGTTAAACTGTTGCAAGCCGACGCGGTATACATATAGATCAAAGACGTTGGACACATCGAGATTCAAGCTGTTGGCCATCAGAAAAATTTGCATAAAATTTGTATCCATAGACGAGCCAAGCTGCAGAAGCAGTAAAATGACTATCGTCGACTTCATGCCTGGCAGTGTGATATGCCAGATTGTACGAAAGCGGCCGGCCCCATCCACCTTGGCTGCTTCGTATAGCTCGGGATTGATCCCGGCGAGCGCAGCAAGTAAAATAACGGTTCCCCAGCCGGCATCCTTCCATATGGCTTGGAACACCACAAGCGGTCGAAACCACTCGTTGCTGATCAGAAATTTGAAATTCATGCCAAACCCGGCCTCAAGCCAATGATTAATAACGCCAGATGGTCCAAAAAACGTAATGGTCATGCCGTATATAACCACCCAGGATAAAAAGTGAGGGAGATAGACAACCGTTTGAGCCAAACGCTTGAACCATCGTTGAGCCACTTCGTTCATCATAATGGCGAGAACAATCGTTGTCGGGAAAAAAACCGCTAAATTATAAAAACTGATCAACAATGTATTGCGAAGGAGATTCCAAAAATCATTGGTACTGAAAAAATGCCTGAAATGTTCGAATCCCGACCACGGACTGTTCCATATTCCGATGAAAGGGCTGTAATCCTTGAAGGCAAGCAATAGCCCCCACATCGGAGTGTAATGAAAGATAAGAAAGTAAGCGATACCCGGCGCGGCCAGCACGTAATAAGGCAATAATTTTCCAGGCCATCCCAGTCTACGCGTTCTCTCCAACATTGCAACAACCTCCCCCATCCACGGACGCAACAGAGCCTCCGTTGCGTCCGAATACCACTTCTTTATTTATGGTCAGCGTTGTATTGCTCCATCATTTCCTGTTTGATTTGCGCACCAACCCCGCCGCTCCAACTGTCAATTTCTTTCTGAACCGCATCCCACTCAACTTCTCCGAGTACATACCTTGTCAAAGCTGTATTGATTTTTTTGTAGCTGTCCGCATTGGTGGCAAGTGTAGCAGAGCTATAGCTCAAGAAAGGGTTCTCGATGCCGAACTTGCTGATGGCATCGAGCGATTTCTTCTGCGCCACATGTATTTCCGGCATTTTCGAATTAGCATAAATATAGGGATCCGAACGATTTTCCAACATAAAGGTGTCCGGTTTGTCCAGCTCAAATTGTTTTTTCTGTTCTTCCGTCTGATCGAGCACGCCGTCCTTGAGACCATTTGAATGGACGCCGATGACTCCAGTTTTGGAAAACACCGCATTTTCCTCGGAAGCCGTAAAATTAAGGAAATCAACGATCTTTTGCACCTTTTCCTTCGGCACCGAGCTTGGTACCGCCCAAAGACCATAATAACCCGCCGTCATCAAAACACCTTTGTGGCCATCAGGCCCTTCCAGCAAATCAATAATCACGATTTCAGAATTCGGATCAGCTTGCTTGAGCTTGGCAACATTGGACTCGTTAAGCATAGTTGCATTGCCCGAGAATACACCGGCGGTTCCCGCTAGAAACTTCTCCTGTGCCTGCTGCTGGTTCTTCAGAACTGGGGCGTCCTTGTCGATCAGGTTCTGCTGCCATGCGTCTCGCATCCAGTTCATGAAGCTTTTGTATTCCTGCGTCTCGATATCGCGAAGCGCTTCGCCATTCTCGACTTTCCAATCAAAGGGTACCCCAAATGCGTATTGAATCGGGCTGATCCCGGCAAACGGAGCAGGAGATGAGCTGCCATCCAATCCTGCCATAACGAGTGGTATCGTTTTTCCGCCTCCCACGGGATCTTTTTCCCGAAATACTTTTAGAGTATTCGTAAGTTCATCCAGTGTTGAAGGCACAGGCAGGCTGTATTGATCCAGCCAGTCCTTGCGGATGGCAAAGCTGGCTTCTCCGCCTCCATACAATCCTCGCGGTCTTGGAATTCCGTATACCTTGTCATCTACTTTGATATTTCTCCATACGGCATCTTCAATCTCGTTCAGATTGGATGCTCCCTCCAAATAAGGAGTCAGGTCATGAAAGGCACCCATTTGAACCAACTTGACGAACTGATTATCCTTGCCACGGTCGAATAGCAGTAGATCAAAGGAATTTTCGGCCGAAATAGCTACCGAAAGTTTGTCCTGATAAGCCTCGGCTGGTACGAAGGAAACCGTTAAATCTACATTTCCCCGGTTGCCCAGATCCTCCCTCGCCTTGTTATTCTCTTCGGCAGGCGGCGTGCCGAATATAATTGTCATTGCTTTAATAGAAGTTGGCAAGGCAGCCTCCGTTTGTGCGGGTTGTTTGGAATCCCCTCCCGAAGTCATTGTTGCGGTCGGTTCGTTGGCCGATCCGGAGCATCCCGCCAAAGCGGAGCCTACTGCCACTGATAGGATAAATAGCGCCCATTTGTTTTTTTGTCCCATATTAATCCCCCGTTTATCAAATTCAGCCGGCCGGCCATTGTGCTTACAATTGCGATTATAATGGATATCGTCCAACTCGCAACATGACGAATTCGATTCAATGTGTCTCCGATTTTATGATGTAAGCCATTACATCTAGCACCTCCTTGATCAACTGTACTATAATCAGGATAGATTTCGAGGCAAGCGGAGAGGCGGTGCACAGGTGATATCCCCCTTCATTCATTTCCTTACCAAGAGCTTCTACGTCAAGATGATTGCCATTATGGTCGTCTTGTCCATCATTCCGCTAGTGGCCCTGTCCTATGTCTCCATCTCCATCTCCGGCACAACGGTCAAGGAACAGGTCAATCAATTGAACAGCCAGCTTGTGAAACAGGCGATAGACCGAATTGAATTGTCTATGGAGCGTCTTCAAGAAATTATTGGACAATATTCGCGAATGCCGGGCATACCGAATGCCCTCATCCCTCCTTCCGAACTCTATTCCAAAGATGTGGTTCGCAAGCGCGAGCTAATCTCCTTGTTGTCCACAACATCAGCCGTAATTGGAAATTTGAAAGGAATGATGGTTTATTCTGCCGCAAGCGGAGAGGTGCTGTCTTCCTCCGATATACCGGCAACGCTTGAAGCATCTCCATACAAGCCGCTTATCGAAGCTTTGCTATCGTCGGGCAAGGCTGGATTATTTCTGGACAAAGACACTTTGCCTCTGCATACTGCCCTTGAAGAAACGACCTACTATGTCGGACGGATTCCACTTAATCCCTATGAAGAGGTTAAGGGAGCGCTCGTTATTGCCATAAACAATACGGAATATGGACGACAAATCCAGAATGTCGAGCTGGGTTCAGGATCGATTTCCTTACTTACACCAGGAGGGGCGACAATCGCTACAACCAGCAAGCTGGAAAAGAGCGAAGATGAGCTGCGGATTGAACGCCTGCTGGACAGATGGCATACCCTTGGGAAACCCGATCAATTTTCTATAGGCACCTCTATCATTTCCGTGGAACAAACGTCTACTTACGATCGCTGGATTGTAGTATCAGAAATCCCGTCCGCTGAACTTGCAAAAAACGCCGATATGATTCGGCAAACCGTCACATATGTCCTGATTTTGTTAATTCTGTTCGGTTCGCTGACGATTGCAGGCTTTGGATATCGACTATACAGGCCGCTTAGAGCAATGAAACGACAGGTCGCCGCCTTCAAGAGCGGACGCTTTGAGGCCAGCTCCGAGGTTTACGCCAACAATGAGATCGGGGAGCTCGGACGTATGCTTAATACGATGGCCATCCGTATCCAAGAGCTGCTAGCAGAGCAGCAGCATTCCGAAAATTTAAAGCGCAGATTGGAGATACGGGCGCTTCAGTCCCAAATCAATCCGCATTTTATGTACAATACCTTAAACACGATTCGTATGTTCGCCATACTTAAGGACTATGACCGCATCAATGCGTTAATGGGGCGGCTTGTGTCTATGCTGCGTTATTCAATGGAGAATGAAAACCAGTACGTTCCGCTTCAGGAAGAGTTGAGTTATTTGTCAGATTACATCGAATTGATCAATATGCGCTACAAAGATCAAGTTGTTCTGTTAACCGAGGTTGAGGTCAATCTGGCGAAGCTTCCGATTCCGCGGCTGAGTCTCCAGCCGTTAATCGAAAATGCCGTCTTCCATGGCATACTTCCCAAGAAGATAGAGGAAGGCCGCATTATTGTTCGCGTTGCGTTCCATCCGGATCTCGGTTGCCCACTCATTGAGGTTGAGGATGACGGACAAGGCATGTCCGAGAAAGAAGTGGAGAAACTTAGAGCTCGTTTACAACGAGATGAACGCGTGGAAGGCATCGGCTTGCAAAATGTATGGTTGAGGTTCCGATTCATGTTCGGCCGAGCGGCAAGAGTCGAACTACATAGTAAGCTTGGCGCAGGCACGACAATTCGCTTCACTCTTGCTTCAGAGCAAGCCGTTCCCATTTACCCAAACCACGAGAAAGGAGACTGCCCGTGAGCAAGTTAAAAATGATTCTGGTAGAAGATGAATTTCCAGCCAGGACCGTATTCCGGCTTATGCTGGAGGAGACACAGCGCAGCCTGTGCGAACTGGTTGGAGAAGCTGCGGATGGGCGGGAAGGACTTGAGCTTTATTGGAAGCACAAACCTCAAATTATCGTAACGGATATTACGATGCCGGGGATGAACGGACTCACTATGCTTGATGAGATTGAGAGAAGCGGGGAGACCATGCCTCAAATCGTGATTTTGACTTGTCATCAGGATTTTCATTACGCACGAGAGGCAATTCGATTTAAGGTAGCCTCCTACCTGCTGAAGGACGACTGCCTGTCCAATTCGGCTCTTTTGCCGCAGACCATAGACAGGCTGTGCCGCCAAATGGAGATACAAGATCGTACGCGAGAGGAGCAGCTTCTGATCGATCAAAGGCTGCGCTCCAACATCCTAGAGATTGAACGTAATTTGTTTCTTGATATGCAACGGAGTTCTGTGGCGAAAACAGGTTTGCTGCGTATTCTGCAACAATCCTCCCTTTGTATCGAGCGGACCGAATTTCACGTGTTTCTGCTGGACCTGGATATTGACAGCTCCTTGTTTCGGGACAAAAAGCAGGAGGATCTAAAGCTATGGCAGTTTGCTGGCGTCAATGTATTGAGCGAGCTGCTCGACGGAGTTGGGGTTAATAAAACCATTGCAATGGAAAAAGGTCGATTCCTCGCTATCTTCCAATCCACCGTGCTTCGAGACAGCTCAATCCTGCGAGAGCAAATACGTCATGCTTTTCTAACCTTCCTTAAGATAGACGTGTTTGTACTACATTGCGTTTTTGACCAAAATATCGCTCAGCAAACCTCCGAATTAATTAGACTTGCAGTCGCCCGCTACCCTTTTTTCTACAGCAACAGTGCACACTCGGATTTCGCAAATTGGGAGAAAAACAATCATTACGCTCCCATGCCCGAGACAAGGCGAAGCGTCTGGCTCAAAGCCCTCAAGCAGGCGCTGCTGGAATGCCATTTGACTTCAGTGCCCGTTGAACAGACAAGCTCTGCCTTGCTTAGAGAAGCGAAGCAGAACCACTGGGAGCCAGAGCACATCAAATCACTCTACTATAGAATATTTTTGGATAGCACCCAATTTGCGGCAGAACCTGACGGACTGACGGATAATGAAGCCGAATTTCGTAGCAAGCTGGACCAAAGCCGGACCTATCGTGCTGTCTATGAATCCATTGTCGCCTGCTTTCGTAAACTGCATGACCGACGGTCCATTGACGAGAAACATATTGATTCATCCATCATACATCTGATTCAGCGTATTTACGAAGATTTAAGCTATCCTTACAAACTGCAAGAACTTGCGGCCAGCATCAATTACAGTGTCCCCTACTTCAGCAGCATGTTCAAAAAGATAACCGGAGAAAGCTTCATTCCTTATTTGACGCGGCTGAGAATTGAAAAGGCGCAGCTGTTGCTACTTACTACCGATCTCAAAACGTTTGAGATTGCTGAAGCGGTCGGTCTTGAAAATTATCGTTCGTTCAACCGAATGTTCAAGAAAGAAACCGGTATGTCTCCTTCGGACTTCCGAAATGCTGGTCAAACGTTGAGCCAAACGTAATCCTTTGGAGTGACTCCATTCCTTCGAAATGCTCCTTCAGAAGCTCCGCCAGCACAACGTCCAGGGCATGCACGTTGGGGATGGAAGCGTGAACATAAACCTCTTAAAAAAAACGAGGAGGTTACGCCAATTCGCTAAATGAAACGCTGCCATCCCTCATTCGAGGAATGGCAGGGCTATGATGGCAACACCTCAACGACGTCTGCTTTTGTTCAGCAGAGAATTAAAATCCTGCCGTTTACTATGAAATTCTTGTTTCGCGCATTTACAAAGTCGTATACAGAAATCAAGGACTTCCGAGGGTAACGCCCGCTCCCTACTTCGTTTCATAACCATTCATTCGTAAATGGGCCTTAAACATTTCGCTAACCGAAGGCATAGCTTCTGCTTCCGGCCATTGTTCCTTATCCCAAACGCTTGCTTGCTTAAGTGCTCGTGGACAATGGATGAAGCATTCCTGTACTTCAACGATGACTGCCAGTGCAGGGGCTTTGCCGCCCCAATTCATCTGTTCCAATAGTTCCGCATTAGTCGTCAGAGATGCCCGGCCGTTAATGCGCAGGACCTCCTGCATACCAGGAATAATAAATAACATGCCTACCTGAGGATTTTCAAGCATATTCAGCAAGGAATCAATTCTCCGGTTGCCCGGCCGCTCAGGATAAATTACCCGAAAATCATCCAGCGCCTTTACAAATCCCGCATCATCGCCGCGCGGCGACGAATCGCAGCGCCCGCTTGCATCCGAAGTAGATAAGAAAAACAAAGGAGACAGAGACAGAAAATGACGAACATGCTCCTCTAATTGGGAGACGCTCTTTTTGACAACGGATTCATGTGGCGTCCCCACAAGCTCCCTTAATTGATTAGCGTTAACAATAAGATCCGTATTCCAGCTCGTAGAATTCACAATGGCTCCTCCCGTTCATTTATTGTTCCAGCAAACGAGTCAGCTCGCGGAAATCAGAAATGAGGACATCTGCCCCGGCAATCTCAGAAGCACGTCCATACGTCGCGTAGGCACAGCCAATGGTTTGCAAACCATTGCCCTTGCCGGCTTCAACATCAGACGAGCGATCGCCAACCATCCAAGCGTTCTGCACACCGTGATCCTGAAGCAGCCTTGCCACAAGATCCACCTTGCTTGCGGTTGCATACTCGCCCGCGCTGTACAAACCATCAAACAGCTCCGCTATCCCTCTTTGCTCCGCAACGCCCTTAACATAATCTTCAAGTCCGTTGCTCGCAACGAACAGCTTGATGCCATGGTCCTTCAGTTCGCGCAGTGTCTGCTCCACAAAGGGATAAAGCTTGCCTTCGCCGGCAGCCAGCCCTTCCAGCTCATATTGCAAAAGCAGCACATCAGCGCGCTGGCGTGCAGCTTCCGTACTATCTGGCATCACCTGCCGCCATATATCCTCCAACAGCATCCCGAGGCAGCTCAGTAACCGATCCACAGGCGGCGTTTCATGCATATAAAGCCCTTCCGCCCTGAGCGTTTCAAATACGCGGTTATGCACAGGTATAAGCAGCGTATCCGTCTCAAACAACGTACCATCCATATCAAATATTACAGCCTCCGGCTTTCGAAGCTTAAGCTCAGTCATTGGAAAATCCTCCTTCAAGGTCTGCTCTTATCATACTGGAATGAAGGAAATATTCGCAAGCACGAACGGCCTTTTTTCTAGATGAACAGCAGAAAAACGTATATTCAAGTTCACACGGATCATACGAATCGTTATTTTCTACCAAATAGATAAGCGGGAAGCATCGCAATTCTCGCGAGCGTGTATGGCCCCAGATAAGCACCGCTTACCAAAAAAATGGTATTCTCAAACACCCGATGAACTTCAGTCATAAACACAGTCTCATGCGCAATCGTTTCGATAACCGCGTCTGCCGCAGCGACATAAAAAATAAATAGCGCGACAGCTGCAACAACATCAAACAAACGGCTGACAAAGTCGCTCCTTCTGCTTGCCCAACCGATAAAAAGGGCGCCAACAGCGAGCACAGCCCCGATAATCATCATCATTGACCTTCACCTCTAGTGACAGGTTCGGTAAATTTCTCAGCTCCTAAACCTCTCCAATCCGATTGAAAATGAGGAAATGTGAATAATTAACCGTAAGGTTGTTTAAATATGATAGTAGACCATACATAATCACACTTCTATGAACTCAATATATTTTGAAACGGAGGTTTTGTTATGAAGAAAAGTTTAAAATGGATCAATGTGATTGGACTCGCCATCGTGCTGATCATTAACGGACTGGCGCAATGGCTTCCGATCAACGGTAAAACAACAGGAGAGCTATCTGCCAAATATCCCGTACTGATTACTCCTGCTCCCTATGCTTTTTCGATTTGGTCGCTCATTTATTTGCTGCTAATTGGATTCGTCATTTACCAATTCACAAGGAGAGCAGCCAATAACAAAAACGTGCAAAACATAGGGCCATGGTTTCTGATCAGCTGCCTGCTGAATGTGGCCTGGATACTCGTATGGCATTATGAGAAACTGATGAGCAGCATGTTTGTGATGATCGCCTTGCTTCTTTCACTCATTACGATTTATCTTGCCATTCGCAGCAGCAAACCGTCGGCCAGTCTCGGCGAGAGTCTGCTCGTTCGCCTTCCGTTTAGTGTGTATCTGGGGTGGATTAGCACGGCAACCATCGTTAATGTATCGGTCGTCCTCTATGCATCCGATTGGGATGGTTTTGGACTATCGGATATAACGTGGACCGTCATCCTGCTCGTCATTGCCAGCCTGCTTGCGCTAGCATTTGGCTTCGGCTATAACGACGCTGCCTACATTCTCGTATTTGTCTGGTCCTTTATTGCCATTGCAGTAAAGGATGGCCAAGCGTCGCAAGTTACTCTTGCAGCCTACATTGGTGCAGCTGTTTTGGCCGTTGCCGCCGTCTATGTTTTGTTCATGGCGAGAAAAAGGAAATCGGCTGCGTATTGAAAAATAGAACAGGATATGTCACACTGTGTGTTGGGTATTGAGACTCATTGCCCCTAGCAGGAAAGGACGTGACGGTTCACGCATGACAAAATGGCTGCTTCGTTCCATGACAGAATTAAGCTCGCGCAAATGGATTTCCAGCATGACCGGGAAGTTTGCGCAATCGGCTGCCAGCCGCCCTTTTATTTCCCGATTCGCCAAGGCATACGGAATTAAAACAGAGGAAGCAGAGAAACCTCTGTCTCAATATAAGACGTTAAATGAGTTTTTCACACGACGGTTAAAGCCAGGATTCAGAGAGGTTCATGCTTCAGTAGATTCGCTGACAAGCCCCGTAGATGCCCTTATTACAGGTGCCGGACCGATTGAAAAAGGCACGATCCTCAATGTCAAAGGCCAGGATTATACGATCGATGAGCTGCTTAACGGTTCTCCGCGGACCGCTAATTACATGAATGGCTATTATATTGTCCTTTATTTAAGCCCGACTGATTATCATCGCATCCATACCCCAGTCAGCGGACGTATTGTAGAGCGGGAGCACGTACTAGGAAAAGTGTATCCGGTGAACGACTTTGGCTTGACTCATATGCGCAGAGTGCTCAGCCGTAACGAGCGGCTCATCACATACATGCAGCATAGTGGTGGAGAAACAGCCGTCGTCAAGGTGGGTGCAATGAACGTTAGCAGCATTCAGTATGTGCAGCCCCTAAAAGCTGAAATGGCAAAAGGTGACGAGCTAGCCTATTTCGAGTTCGGCTCCACTGTCGTACTGCTACTGGAAGATGACACTTTTCAACCGCGCGAAGCCGGCCTTCTCGGCAGCAAGGTAGCCATGGGCGAGCGGTTGGGTACTCTTATTGAGGAAAGCTAGCTCAACTGATAAAGCGAGAGGTTTGATGAAGTTGGGAGCAGCTGAATACAGCTCTCCGCAGCCAAAATAACCGCCAGCCTGCGTTTCTGCAGGCTGGCGGTTATTTTTTTCAAGAAAGATTTATGCATTGCCTCTGAAAGTAACTCGTCTATATGGAACTAAACTAGCCAACTACCTGATTTCGGAAGGGCTGCGCCCCGTATATTGCTTGAATTGCCTGCTGAAGAAAAAGATATCACGGTAGCCCAGCGCATCCGCAACCTCCGTCACATTCATACCCGCATGCATAAGCAAATGCTGTGCCCGCTCGATTCGGGTGCGGATCATGTACGTCTGCACGGACATGCCGATTAATTCTTTAAACTTCATCGAGAAATACCGCGGCGACAACTGGGCGCGCATCGCCAGATCCTCTACCCGGTGAGCGATACTCGGATTTTGCCGAACAAAATTGGCGACCTCATGAATCGCCTCCGTCAATTGATTGCTCGCCTTCTTCTCGACTGGCAGCTGCTTGTCCTCTCTTAGCAAATGAATCATTAACTGCTTAAGAACAAGCTGTGCCTCTTCTTCGGCCGCGTAGGTTTCTACCAGGAACAGCCTCACATACCTGGAGAGCATGTATTCAAAATCAACGGTATCATTTAATTGTCTGTAACGGTTCGGCACCGCATCTGCCGGGTCATTGACGGCAAAGTGGATATAGGATAACACGAGCGGCCGCTGCGGGTTATGGGTAGCGCTTGTGTAGTCTCCTGGACGAAACAGAAAACAGCTGCCTGGTCCTACCTCGTAAGGTGTTCCGTTGACTTCTACTTCCCCCTCGCCGCTCCATACGTAAAATAAATCAAAATTGGCCATCGGCTTCTCGCGTCTCGCCCATCTCCAGCCCGGCTCGCATACGATCTTGGCAAACGCGGGTAACAGGATGAACGAATCAGGCGAAATGTGCAGCATAGGGCAACCTCCTGTGCAAATCTATGCCGTCATCATACAACAGCTGCAAAGTTTTGTGCAAGCTGCCCTAAAATTACGAAAAAATTTGCTTTGAGAATGGTTTGCAGCTCAAAAAAAATGTTATAATAGCACCCGACAAGCGTTAATTGCTAACGACTTGTTCTTTTTCACAAGCTCATCATGCTAATCCTATTTCAAATGAATGATTTCGGAAGGATGGAATAAAGTCCATGAACCCACTTGCTCAGCAGTTAAACGAGACGTTGCAATCGGAAAGTCCGAACGTCTATGCGATGTTGTCAGCCTTAGGCAAAGCGATTTATTTCCCGAAGGAGGGCATTCTCAGCCAGTCCGCCGAAGCGAAGACCAAAGCAACCAAATTTAACGCTACGATCGGAATTGCAACAGAAGGCGGACAACCGATGCATCTTAAGGTCATCCAGGATACGCTATCTGCTTACAATCCGAAAGATATATATGAATATGCTCCTCCAGGCGGCAAGCCTGAGTTGCGCGCCGCATGGCGCACAAAGATGATTAAGGATAATCCGTCTTTGGAATCCAAAGGCTTCGGTAATCCGGTTGTTACCAACGCCCTTACGCATGGACTCAGCATTGTTGCTGACCTATTTGCAGATGCTGGTGACGCTGTAATCATCCCTAACAAAAACTGGGAAAACTATGAACTGACGTTCGGAATCCGCCGCGGTGCCGAAATCGTAGAATACCCGCTCTACAATGAACAAACCCGTTTCAACAGCACTGCTCTTCGTGAGGCCTTGCTTGCTCAGAAAGACAAAGGAAAAGCGATTGTTGTGCTTAACTTCCCGAACAACCCAACAGGCTACACGCCTGATGCGCAGGAAGGCGAAGAAATCGTTGCTGCGATCCGTGATGCTGCTGAAGCAGGCATTAATGTCGTAGCCGTTACGGACGATGCTTATTTCGGTTTGTTCTTTGAAGATTCCATGCATGAGTCACTGTTCTCCAAACTCTCTGACCTCCACCCGCGCGTACTTGCAATCAAGGTGGATGGCGCTACAAAAGAAGAATATGTCTGGGGCTTCCGTGTAGGCTTCATCACTTATGCTTCCACTTCAGCAACTGTTCTTAGCGCATTGGAGCAAAAAACGACCGGTATCATCCGTGCAACGATCTCAAGCGGTCCACACCCGTCGCAAACCTTCGTATTGCGTGCGTTGACATCGCCGGATTTTGAAGCTCAAAAAGCGGAAAAATACGATATTATGAAGGGCCGCGCCAACCGTGTCAAAACGCTGCTCGACAGCGGTCGGTATGGCGATGTATGGGGCTACTATCCGTTCAACTCCGGATACTTCATGTGCCTGAAACTCAGCGGCGTGACTGCAGAATCTGTACGCGTACATCTACTGAACCAATATGGCATCGGAACGATTGCACTTGGTGAAACGGATCTTCGCGTCGCTTTCTCTTGCATTGAGGAAGAGAACCTTGAAGAATTGTTCGACACGATCTTTAAAGCCGTAACGGAATTGACTGCTAATCAAGCTTAATCGCTAAACGAATATGAAATAACCCCTTGGGAGAAGCAGGTTATAACAACTGCAATTCCAAGGGGTTATTTTCATTTTATTCCTCTTCCTCGTCCTTGATAAGCTTCTTGCGCAAGCGCATTGGCCGAAGTGCCAGATAAGCTAATGCCAAAACGGCTGCTATGAGTGAAGGCATATACACGCCTGCGACCGCTAGTGGTATAGCTGCAAACAGCCAGAGAATCACCACACACGAGAACAGTGAAATACGGTCCACCTTCAAATACTGCTCGATACGCTGAGCTTCTGGCAGCGGATAGACATGCTTCCACACTGAATAGCGATGGACATGACGCAATCCGCCTAGCTGGACAGCTATTATCCCCATAAATATAACGAATACGATGACACTGCCATACCCCGAGAGTGATGCCGCTTCTGCAAACCAATAAATGATGAGGCAGCCGAGAAAAAGCAGCCGCAGCATCATGCCGCCTATTTCCGCTCTTAGCAGAGAAGCCGCGTACAGATATGTAAATGTGTTTCGGTTTGAATAGGGGACGAGCCGAAGCACCCATGCCAAATACGATCTTCTGGCAACACTGGATTGCAGCGTTGGGACATCAATAAATAATCCAAAGAAGGCATAGTAGCGTTTACGCGTTTTTCCTTCCTCTTCTATGAGTCTCTCCCAAGGGAATTGATGTTTGCTTGGGAGCTTGTAGAGCAAGACATACAGGCTGGCGATCAGCAGCGTAAAGCCTGCCGCCTGCCATAGTTCAGACGCGGCAAGCCATGCGGTTAGCGTACACGCCGTCAACATCCAGCGCAGCAAACGCATGAGCCTTCTCATACCAGGCCAAGTCATCTGCCGCTCTTTCCAGGCGCCCCAAATGTTTGCAGCTTTTAACACTGCTGCAACAACCACTAGCATCCAAGCTCCGTAATATGCAGCACCTTGATTGTAGATTGGCAAATAAAGAAGCAGCACGGCCGCTGCCAATACCGCGCAGGCAATCGTTGTATAGCGGAAGGAAATACGCAAATAGCTGGACATTTCAGCCTCACGCGGCATCATAAATACCGTATCGCCTGCTGCAAGCCAAGTGCGGAGCGGACTCCAGCATAGTACGAGCGTTAATGCGATCACTCCAACTGCCGCTACGGGAAAATTGGCAGGCACATGATGAATCAATTTAAAATAGCCAATGGTACAAGAAATCAGAATTAAAGACATAAACGCTGGAAAACCGCTTTGACCCATGTAGCGAAAGTAGGGCAAGGTCTCTGCGCGGAACGCCTTGGCACGCTTTCGCCATATCGCCTCCATACTACGATCCTGGCTCATTAGTCGGTGCCTCCAGTCACAAGCTTGTAGAAAGCATCCTCCAAAGAGCCTCCGCGCATCTCCAATCCGGCTGCTTGCCTGACCTCGTCCAGCGTGCCTAAAGCGACAATTTTGCCATGATGCATAACGATAAAACGGTCACAGTAAGCTTCTACCGTTGACAAAATATGCGAGCTCATCAAGATGGCTGCACCCTTTTGCTTCACTTCAACAAGTCGCTCGAGCAGCGAGCGGATACCGAGCGGATCAAGCCCTAGAAACGGTTCATCGATGATATACAGAGGGGGTTCTGCAAGGAGCGCATTCATGATCATTACCTTTTGCTTCATTCCCTTGGATAGATGGGAAGCAAAGGCTTTGCGCTTAGGCAGCATCTGAAACTCCGTGAGCAGCTCTTCCTCTTTGGTTTCATAGGACTTGTCCTGAACGCTGTAAGCCATCCCGGTTAATCTCAAATGCTCCTCTACCGTTAATTCATCAAAGAGCACGGGAGTCTCTGGCACATAAGCAAAAGAACTGCGGTACCGCTCCGTATCTGATTCCAACGTTACGCCGCTCACCTTAACCTCGCCGATTTGCGGTTTCATCAGGCCAAGGATATGTTTGATTGTCGTGCTTTTGCCTGCGCCATTCAGACCGATTAGCCCTACCATTTCCCCCGCTTTAATCTCAAAAGAGACATCATGCAGTACCGGTCTCCTTGGGCTATAACCGCCGGTTAAACTATTTACCTGTAAGATAGGAACCATCCCGATCACCTTCAACATTACGATTTAGTTATTGCTAGTAAACAGCATACCTAATATTCGGCCTAATATCAAAAAAAAGCATCACCGCCAGCGGTGATGCTTCTTCATGCGCAGCTTATTTAATTTCAATCGACTTTACGTTGCCGTTATCACCCTTAACCAATACCGGTTGTCCTACCTTCAGCAGCGAAGCGTTGCCCGCAATTGCGACATTCGGATCTACGTTGTAAGTATAGACAAGCGTTTGCGAGTTTTCAATACGGGAGATCGATATAGCCGCAAGCTTCGCTTGTGCATTAAAGGTTAGCGTGTTGATCGTGCCAAGCTCCGAGAAGGAGGTGACGGCAGCAGCCGGCTTCGTTACTTCAATGAACACGACCTTATTCAGATAAGTGCGTACCAGCACCTCATCCCCAGCGCGAAGAGCGCTTAATGGCGCTTTTTTGTCCTCACGGAAGATGAAGACATTCGGATCAATAGTCAAGGCTGTTTCCGTATTATCCGCTTTGACTACTGTCAGCTTGCCGTCAGCAGGAGCTGCCTTCAGCTTGCCCGTAATCGCTTGCGCATCATGATCCGGCATTTCAGTATCTGTCCGATCAAGAAGCGCAGCGAGCTCGGCACGCGTAACAGGCTGGTTTGGACGGAATGTTTTTCCGTTTTTATCGGTATAACCAGTGATAATACCTTTCTTCAGCGCCAGTGCAACATAACCAACCGAACCTGCTGGAATTTCACCCGCATCCTTAAAGTCGAGCTTTGTATTATTTAAAGCTTTCGCTTCATTTTCCAGTTTAAGCGCTTTAACGAGCAAAATCGTAGACCAAAGCCGAGTCGCATTCGCTTCCGGTCTCACCTCTGTGTCTGTTTCAGAAAATAAATCATTTTCTAGTGCTACCGCTACGTATCCTACTGCCCATGGATATTTTTTTGTAATTTTATCGGCATCCTTGAATTGCAGCTCCGTATTCATTTCCTCAGCTGATTCAGCCTGAGCGCGAAGCCCCATCAACCTTACCGCTGCCGTAAGCGTTTCAATCCGGCTAATCTTCTGATTCGGTTTGAAGGTTCCGTCCTCATATCCCGTAAATACGCCCTTGGACGCCAATCGCATAATGTATTCCATGGCCCATTTGAGATCGTCCTCATCTTTGAAGTTCCACGTTACTTTATACTGGTCATCATCTTTATCTTTCTTATCGTTCTTATCGTTTTTGTCCTCATGGCGCCCTTTATCATCATCTCGGTCGCCTCCATGTCCTTTGCCTTTACCGTTGTCAGCAAAAGCTGACGTCGCTCCGCCTGCAAGCATTAGCAGCGCAAGCGAGGAAATTGCTGTCTTTTTCCACATCGTTTGTTTTTTCATCAAGAAAGCCACACTCCTTTTTCGATTGCGGGGTTTGCCGCATTTTTTTCTTTCGCCTATACGTTTCGGCGGAAGAAGCTCGATTTAGGAGGGTGGCTTTCAAAATAAATATTTTTTATCGTCTTTTATTGTTTTTTTATTCTTTTTTCTCAGCCTCACGCTTGGCTTTCAGCCATTTCGGAGCCCCTTTGTTTTTACCTTCTTTTTTGCGTTCTACCTTTTTCGGGGCAGCTTTTGCAGCCGGCTTAGAAGTTGGTTTTGCGGCTGGTGTTGAAACTGGTTTTGCCATTGGTTTAGCCAACGGATTCACTAGGCCAGAAACCTCCGCTTTAGCCAATTCCGACTGACCAGTCTTTGCTTTCGCTTCAGGACGTGAGGCGTCATTCCGGTTTTCTTGGCGCCGTGCCTGCGCTGCTTCAGAACGATTTGCCAGCTTCGCCTCATGCCTTGCGGCAAAAGGACGCGTTGCTTCCCGCAGCTCTTCCTCTGAAAGGAGCTTGCCTCTGAACATCGTCCGCTCCATTAAGGATATGCCGAGCTGCTTCCGGAACTTCTCCATAATGAACAGCTCCTGCGGCATCACGATCGAGATGACAGTACCCGCTCTCCCCATCCGGCCCGTACGCCCGGCCCGGTGCACATAATGATCAGCATCTGCGGCCGGATCAAGCTGGATCACCAGCGGCAGTCCCTCAATGTCCAAGCCTCGTGCCGCGACATCCGTTGCAAGCAGCAGCTGACAGCGCCCATCACGGAAACGGGCAAGCGTGGCTGCCCGCTTCTGCTTGTCTGCATCCCCATATAAAGCCTCAACAGTAAAGCCCTCATAACTAAGCTTCGACTCCCAATTGGCAATGTTGTCCGTATCGTTGAGAAAGAGCAGCGCAGAGGACGGGTTAAGCAAACGGATCAGACGGCGTGCCGTGTCCGTTTTATCCCGCTTGTCGCTCACGACAAAATAGTTATCGATCGTTTCCGAGACGCGATGCTCCGGCGTGATCTGAATCCGGACCGGATCTTTCATCCAACGCCCCTCAAAGCGAGCCATCTGATCCGGGTAGGTAGCGGAGAAAAAGGCGATTTGCCGTCCTTTTCCCATGCCATGCAGGATGATTTCAACCTCTTTCGTAGAGCCCAGCTGAAATACCTGATCCGCCTCATCTATGACCACATTATTCACATCGGTTAGTTTGAGCTTGCGAATTTTAAGCAATTCATGTATCCGTCCCGGTGTACCGATAACAAGTTGTGGCCGCAGCTTCAACTTCTCTACTTGGCGTTTCAGCGCCGCTCCCCCGATCAATTGCTGCACGCGAATATTTAGCGGCTCTGCATAAATCTCGGCTACGCGAACGATTTGCATCGCAAGCTCCTGCGTTGGAGCCAAGATTACGCCTTGGATAGCATTCGAATAGGAATTCAGCTTCTGCAGCAGCGGCAGTAAATAAGCAAGCGTCTTGCCTGTTCCCGTCTGTGAGCGAGCAGATACGTCGCTGCCTCCAAGCAAAATCGGAACCGTTTCTGCCTGTACGTCGGTTGGTTCTACAATTCCGTTCGATGCCAGCTTTTCTGCCAGCACCTCATTAATGCCTATTTCATTCCATGTGTACTTACTCATTCATTAAACCTCTTTCATTTAATCCTTTATTTTCGATTCAATAAACCACCGAACAGACGATCAATCGTACGCGGCAGCAATTGATACAATTTAATGCCAAAAGCCGCGGATTTCGGAAGGTCAAGCTCGGCCTTTCTCCGTTCAATCAGACGGATAATGCCTTTAACCACATACTCTGGCTTCATCATAAACCAACTGACATTTTTAACGTAAGAGCCGGAAGGATCAGCCAGCGAGAAAAAAGGGGTATCGATCGGACCCGGATTGACAGCCGACACTTGAATGCCCTGCCCGCGCAGCTCCATTCGCAGTGAGTTGGTAAAGCCAAGTACCGCGTGCTTCGTAGCTGTGTAGCTCGTAGATTTTGCCGTACCCAGCTTGCCCGCAAGCGAAGCGATATTAACAATATGCCCGCTGCCTTGCTTTGCCATATGGGGAATAACCGCTTTCGTACAGCGCACGATTCCCATATAGTTTGTGTCCATCATCTTCTCAAAACTTTCCACAGGCATGCTCATAAAATCTTCGAATTGACCGTAACCGGCATTATTCAGCAATACATCTATTTTACCGTATTTGGCAATAACCGCATCTATCGTTTGCTTGACCTGCTCGTTATCGGTCACATCCATGGAATAGTAGGAGTTCTTCCCTTGGATTGCAGCAGAAATCTCCTTCAGCCTCTCGATATTGCGCCCGGTTAAAACAGGAATTGCACCTCTTTCAGCCAACCTTATTGCCATTAACGCTCCGATGCCACTTGATGCTCCTGAGATGAAAATCACTTTATCCTTTAACATCCAACATCACCCATTTACAAGTTTACTTGATTGGTACAGCAGACGCAAAAAAAGCTCCCTAAGGAGCCATTTCTGTGCTAAGATGCGATTAAAACCTGGATGTCAAGCTCTCCGATGCCTTCCATAATCAGTGGAATCGTCAACGCCTTCTGAGCGGAGAAACCTGCTGATTGCGCGGACTGGATAACCTTCGGCGGCGTAATATCGACCCGAACCCCTTGGTTAAACAACATCGTACTGGCATTTCCGCTAATCATATTGCCAAGCTCAGAAATAGCACTCTTCACGATTTCATCGATTTCAGAAATTACGTATCCGCCCATCATCGCAGAAACCATTTTCATAGCTACCTCTTCACTGAGCCCGAATACAATATCACCGTTCATCTGTCCATTGAGCCCAATTTGTATCCAAATGTAGTTCTCTACAAACTTGATGTCCTTAAGACCTAGCTCTCCGGTCGCAGGACGAATTTGAACCACTTGTTCAATCACGATTTTTGCGGATTCAAGAAACGGGTTAATATACTCTGCCTTCATAATGAGGATACGCTCCTTTTCGACAAAATTCGCGCTTTGTCTTGTTTAATTTATATTATACTTAATTCACTAGGACAAGTATACTATAAATAAAATTTATGCATCAAAAGAACTACTCTCAATGAACTATGACCTCAACATGCTGCATAGGAATGGAGCTGAGTCTTCTATGCCTAACGTATGGGCGCATTTGATATTCGGACAGCTTGTGCTTGAAAAGCTTGGTGAACTGGCGCTAATTCAGTCAGACGAGCAAAAAAACATCTTCAATATGGGATGTCAGGGACCTGATTTTTTATTTTATCACCGTTTCCTTCCTTGGCAGAGAAGTGCTGTGCTGAACCGATTAGGTACCGCAATGCATACCCAAAATTGCGGTCACGTAATCGTTGAAATGCTGGATAATGTCAATGGAAGACCCGCATGCCCTAAACGTCCTGATTCCTCCATTCTCTATTCGCTAGGTTTCGTCTTACATCATATTCTGGACAGGCATGTGCACCCGTACGTATTCAGCAGATCAGGTTTTCGCAAATGGGATCATCAACGATTTGAAATTATGATGGATACAGTAATTGCCAAAGAGCTATGGGGCATCGAAACGTGGAGAACTCCCGTATGGAGGCATATTGATACAAATGGAATTTTTCCGCCAGCCATTCTGGACGCTTTCGAATCCATTGTGAACACCTATTATAAGGATCTTGCACTGCATATTAACCGAGAGGACTGGAATCAGGCTAAACGTGATTTTACAACGGCCCAGCGTCTGTTCCATGATCCAACAGGCATACGCCGGAAGCTGACCTTCGGACAAATCGAGCCTTTTGTATATAGAAAAAAACCAGTTCCCTATGATGTCCTAAATACCGAGGATAAGCCTTGGCTTGATCCCATTGAAGGCATCAATTATCGCCAGGAAAGCGTTTGGTTATTATGGGAACAAGCGATGAGCGACGCGCTTGAAACATTAAGTGCCATTCTGATTTGGTTAAGGGCACATGAAGCTCCTCAATTCACGAAGGAAGACCGGATACATGTCCGCCATTTGCGTGAAGCGGCCATTGCAGCTATTGGCAATCGCTCCTATGAAACGGGATTGGACTGTGATTCCGGAGCAGTTATCCGTTTTGCCGAAACGGTATGGCATGATCAGCCTGGCATTACGAAGGCTCCTAACCATTAAAGAGCCTTCGCCAGCCCGGCGGTTTAGCTTAGCTTACGGATTAGCTTAGCTAAACCGCTGTGCTCGTGAGGCTTCTCCGAAAACGCAGTCTTATTAAACGCAGGCGCTCATAAAGGACATCCACCGGTTTATTCAGCTGAGAAGGCTCTGATGTTCCGTATACCTGCTGCAGCACAGGCTTCAAGTATTTATCGCCAACCTCCGCAAGCGCTTCCCAAACGAGCTGCTGCTCTTCTTCTGGTACTTCTCCCAGCTCTCGCGTAATGAGTGGCTCAAAGTCATAGCCTTCTTGCTCCAATTGCTCAATCCGATCCATCAGCTCACGTCTGGAAAGCTCCAGCTCCGTCCCTAGCTGCTCCAGCGTTCCGCCTTGCTGTACCGTTGTCAAGATAAGTTTCTTGGCTACCTGGCGATCCATCTGAGCTTTGAATTTGGTTTCCTTCTGTTTATAAAGCCACTGTGTATAGGCCTGTGAATCCAGCTTCTGCTCCACCCATTGCAGCGGAAAATCATCCGTGCGCTCAGCATGTGTCGTAATAGCAAGCACTTCCTGCCCATAGCTAGCCAGCTTCGCTGTGCCCCATCCGGGAATTTGCTTCAGCTCTTCTTCCGTCTTCGGAACAAACGCGCTAATCATCCATAGAATACGATTGGTCGCAACCAAATAAGCCGAACGCTTCTCACCAGCCGCTTTCGCACGGCGCCACTCTCGCAGCGCTTGGAAGAGCTCGGGACTTGCATGCAGCTCGCCATAGCACTGCAGCATCGATACAAAACTGCCGGCAGAAGCACGGCGATCGTCCAGCATGCCATCGATAACTGGAACATATCCCTCTACCATAAACCTCGCAATGCCGTGCCTGAAAGCAATCATCATCTCTTCCCATGATGTCCCTTCAAACCAAGTCTGTGCATCTGCAATGCCTTCCTCCCCCTCCACCCACAGCACAGTCCAGAGACCGCCGCTTTCACTAATCGTCAACTGCGCGCTTTCCGTCTGATGGTTGTCTCCTGGCTTCTCGAACGTGTTTAAGAATACGATTTGCATAATTGCTCAATCCTCCAATAAGGTGATTTATTAGCGAATGTCTTGAAGCGCAAGGCAGCAAATGGGACGATCGGCCAAAGTGCTGGACAACAAAAAAAGCACCTTCTCTGCCTAGGGCAGAGAAGGTGCTTCCTCTCACGTTCAATGATTCGATTGCTTTCATGCTATCATATTGATTTCTTTATTACAAGCATTTTATTGTTGTATAATAAGGGGACTAATGAAGTGGAGGTTATACAACATGCTGCTGCCTGATTTTGATTTTATGTCCGACTCAACGGAAGAAACCTCTACCAGATACGTTACCTTTATCGGACCAAGCCTGAAGCGATTCGATTTGGCCATTACGTCTACAAGCCGGTTCTACGGCAAGAAGCTGGTGACCGATTTGCAGTTCGGCAAAACAGCGATTATCGGGCCAGATGATCTCGAAGAGGAAGGTTATCTTGAATATGCATTCAAACTTACGGAAGAAGAGGCTGCAGAGCTCGTACAATTCCTTTACTTTGTTGTCGGAACGGTGCATTTTACCGATTAATCAGGGCACACTGAAATGGATGTCAAATCCCATTTCAGGAGGAGTCTGCTAATGGATCGGTTTATTCAAGAGAATCGCCAGCCTTACACCGATGTGTCAACTGTGGAGTCGCAGCGCAATGACCTCATTCCTGAGGAGTTTCCCGATGGCCCGTATGGCTCTGACCTGCTGATGGAATCTCTGGGCAAAAGCACGCCATGGCGGATCGATCAACGGCCATCCAACCGCTTTGGCTATGAAAACCGTGCGCTCCATGCCGACTTGCCTCGTGATTATCCTGGAGAGGATGAGTACGGCCATCCTTTTCCTGAAGTGCATGACGAACCCTAAATAAACAGAGCCCTTGCCACTTCGCCAATAGGCGCGCAGCAAGGGCTCATTTTTATTGATTACTTCAATTAAGCTGGGTTAAGCTCCAGGTCATCTTCTTCGCCGCGGTCAAATGATTCACGGTCAAATTCACCCTCGGAGTTTGCAACTAGCAGTGCTGTAACCGTAGTACCTGTTGCGTTAACCGCCGTACGACCCATATCGATCAAGGACTCAACAGCTACAACAAGCGCGATACCCTCTAGCGGGAGGCCAACTGCTGTAAGCACAACCGTTGTTGAAATGGACGCCGGTCCAGGAACTCCTGCAACACCGATTGAGGAAATGACGCTGACTAAAACGATCAATACATAATCCGTTGCTGACAAAGATACGCCGTACACTTGAGAGATGAACACGGCTACTACCGCTGGCCAAACCCCGCCGCATCCATTGAAGTTCATCGTTGCGCCAAGTGGTGCCACGAAGCTTGCGATTTTCGGAGAAATGCGAAGCCGCTTCGTAATAACCTCCAGATTGATTGGCAGTGTCGCGAAGCTGCTTCGCGTTGTGAAAGCTACTGCAACCGTCGGATACGCCTTCTTGAAAAATTTGAGCGGATTCACTTTGGCTACAAAAGTAACCAAGCCGCCGAATACAAACACAAAATGAAGAATTAGGGCAATGTAGCTTACCGCGATTAGCATAGCGAGCGGTTCAAGCGTTTCCCAGCCGTATTTGGCAGCCATAACCGCGATCAGTGCGTATACGCCGTACGGCGTGAAGCGCAGAACGAACTTAACCACCTGATGCATAATGACCGTTGCCGATTGAATGAAGGATTTAAACGGTTGAACAGAATCTGGGTTTTTCGCGCCTACTTTAACGATCGCAATCGCAATAAAGAGGGCAAAGATAAGGATCGGTACGACCTTGCCGTCTGCTGCGTCGTTAATTGGATTGGAAGGAACTTGGTCCAATATGACTTTAAAGAAGCTTGGCACTTCGCGCGCTTCAAAATTTTCAGGCTTAATCAATTCAAAGCCCGCTCCTGGATTGATTGCCGATGCAACCAACAGTCCGATAATTGCCGCGACTCCCGTTGTGGCCAAAAACCACCCAATCGTCTTCACGCTCAGCTTGCGTAAAAATTCAATGTTAGTAATCGAAATAATACTGTTAATGACGAGTACGAACACAAGCGGTATAACGATCATGCGAATCAAATTGATATAAATAGAACCGATCGTGCCTACGCCTTCCGTGTCCAGCTTGTAGTTGTTGAAGATAATGCCTGCGAGTAGACCAAGGCCAAGCGCGATCAAAACCCGCGTTCCGAAGGCTACGCGTTTTTTGGCCAAATAATAAAGGCCACCGAGCAAGATTGCCGATACAACTAATGTTATCCAGTTGGTTTCGAGTGCGGTTAATAAATTATTTTCCATAATGCAACGATCATCCTCTCAGTCCGAAATCCTATTTCGCAGAACCTAGATTAACCATAAATTAGTTAATCTTTAATTCCGATAAGATTACTATGTTTTGCTTCCTGAGATAATATATCATCGTTGGGTTTTCGCTGTCAATCATATTTTTTAATCTCCTCTTACGATCAATAAACTTTTTTCAAAAAATCCACGCTCGCTTTCAGCGCTTCTGTCAGATGCAGCGTTGCTCCCTTATAAGGATGCAAAACGCCAAACACATGGTCCGCGCCTTCGATCGTCACAAAGGTTTGATCAGGATTTGCTTCCTTCAGCTTGGCATGAATAGCAAGCAGGCGCTCATTGTCGCTGCTTCCCTGAACGACAAGCACCGGCTGCTCCAAAGTATGAAAAAGAGCTGGCACATCGAACCGTTCCTTATTCACTTCCGCATCCTCAGATACGATTTGCTGGAGCAGCGTGACATTTTGCTCTGCTGCTGCGCGGGCAGGCGCCCCACCGCCATTCCATACCACGACGGCTTGCACATGTTCCGGCTCCTCTGCTGCCAATATGAGGCTGCTGCTGCCTGCTCTGCTGTGGCCAAGCAGCGCAATTCGGCTGACGCTTGCTTCCGCATTCAAAGGCAAAAGCCTTTGCTTCACATGTTGGACGATAACTTCTAAATCCACTAGCTCCTGAGAGATAGTGCTGGCCTCTGCAACTTCAGTCTCGCCAAGTCCCGATTCCTTTGCAGTGATGCGCGAGAAGTCAAAGCTTATGGCATAAAAGCCATTCTCCGCCAAGCTGTCGGTTACTTCCGGCCAAAAAGCCCAATCCTGAAAACCTCTGTACCCATGCGCCACAATGACGACAGGCTTGTTTATTCCATCCTCTATTGTTTTTACATTCCCTAGCAATACCAACTTCTCCGTTAACTTAATCTCAAAAGGGTGCGACACAATCGTTTTTTCTGACATTTTAACCACTCCTCCGATTCTGAATAAAAAAAACGGAGGTTATCCTTTTTGATAAAAAGGACACCTCCGTTTTTACGGTCGCATGCAAAATATAAAATACACGGTCTGCCATTCAAAATAATATATTCGCATAAGTTTACTTGGTTATATACAAATATAAGCGGCTTCCTATCCCTTTGTCAACCAAGGTTAAACGGATGTCACCGTCCTCTGGCGGCGCAGCGCGTTTCATTCCGAGAAATATAGAGATAGAATGGCAAAATGACTTACTTTCCTATATTTGAAAAAAAACAAGACAACGGATCATAAATCATGAACCGTTATCTCGCTTCTCACCATAAACCGTGCGTTGACACCCGCCTGGCCGATTCCTTTGGAAATGTAGAACACGCCATTCTTATCCTTATGAAGCCCTTTATAAATTCCTTTAACCGACAAGGGACCTTTAGGCTTAAATGCAAAAAAGAACGGTACATTTAACTGTTTTCCGTGAAAGTGGCCTGCCATTAAATAGTGATAGGGTCGCCTGATTGCCAAAACGACATTAGGATCATGCGTAATCACGACGATTGGAAGATCGCCGCTTATCCCTTTGAATGAGGGGAGGATTCGGCTATGATGCGTGCTGGCATTATCGATGCCAACGAGCTGAAAACCGTCCACTCTCCTATTTTCATTGCGGAGCACAGGAATGCCATGAGCTTTGAAAAGATCAAGCAGCCGCTTCAAGCGAGGAAGCTCGTAGTCATGATTGCCAAGGACCGCATAAACAGGAATGCCGCTATCAGCGATCACCTTGAGATAATACGCAACACGCGGAAGAAATCGTTCCTTGTACGTATAATCGCCCGTCAACACGATGTAATCCGGCTTCGCCTTCGCAATCTCGCGGCGGATTCGCTCTGCGCTTACGCGCAATCGGTCAACATGCAGATCGCTAATTTGGAGGATACGCTTGTTTAAGCCGATGGGATGACTGATTCTCTCCACCTTGAGCCACTGGGTAGGTAAAATAAAAAGTAGGTATAAGAGAAGCACCGCTGCCGCTGCTGTTAGTATGATAGCCAAATACGTCCTCCTGTTCGGATAATGAGCAAACCAATCCTGTTAGGATACCCTGATTTCGGGCAAAATGAAATCCGTCATTTTACCCAGTATAATCAAGTTTTCCCTACAATGCTACTTGCAGCTGATTCCCTAGCAAACGGCTGAACAGCCCCTTCTTATCCTCCGAGAGCAAGAGGAAGCTTCCGGATTGGACCACCTTTCCATTTTCCAGTACGATGACCTGATCCGCATTTCGAATAGTAGATAGACGGTGAGCAATCACAATTACGGTCATAAATCCTTTCAACCGCTCGATGGCCTCTTGAATTTTCGTTTCATTCAGGCTGTCGAGAGCGCTGGTCGCCTCATCAAGTATCAAGATATATGGCTTTCTCAGAATCGCCCGTGCAAGAACAAGCCGTTGCCGCTCGCCACCCGACAGGCGGATCCCACGGTCCCCAATGACCGTATTCAGCCCTAGCGGCAGCTTACGGACAAATTCGGCTGCCGAAGAAAATTCCATCGCTTCCCACATGTGCTCCTCGCTCGCCGACGGGTCGATCATCAATAAATTGTCTTTGATTGTCCCATGAAAGAGAAACGGCTCTTGAGGAACGTAGCTGATTGCTTTTCTTAGCGAGAATAGCTCATCTTCCGAAACGACTTTGCCATCTATGAGGATATGCCCAAGCTCTGGTTTCATCAAACCCATCATCAAATCAATTAATGTGCTTTTACCCGCACCCGATTGACCGACGATCGCCGTCATTCCGTTGGCGGGAATTCTCAAATTAATTGCTTCAAGCGTATAGTCCGGCTGCTGCTTATCGTACCGAAAATAGACCTGCCGACATTCAAGCTGCTGCTCAATCTTGAGCGGCGCCACATGCTCTCCCCCGAGCTCATCTCCATTCATTAACTCCTTGGCTGCGCTGCAATCCTGCTGAAGCTGCATCAATACCTTGAACGCCGGCAAGCAGGAAGCAATTTGTTCCATGTTCGCTTGAATGGTTGTGAAACGTGGCCATAAACGTGAGAAGATTACCAAGATAAGCAGCAAATATCCCCCTTGGCTTTGAAAAAGCAAGACCGATGCAAACACAAACACAGCAATCATAATCGCCGAAAAAATCTTATAAAAGAGCTGCGAATTGCTCCGCACTCTTGAATTTTCAAACCGTTCATGCGCAATCTTATCTGACCAATCAAGCAGCCAGCGATAACGCGAGGATTCCAGCAAATTGCTTTTAATGTCTTTCATTCCGTTAAAATGGTCGGAAATGCCTGCCAAATAGCTCTGAGCGAGCTCCATGGTGGCTGTTCCAATCACTCTGGATTGTTTAATATATCTTCGTGAGAGCAACGCTACGGCGATTCCGCAGCAAAGTACAAATAACGTCATTTTAGCTGAAATAAAAAAAGCCAAGCCGATTTGAATGGCTGTAAATGCTGCAGATGTCATTAACTGTAAAAATAAATAAGCTCCGTTCGTTACGCGGGCGAGCTCGCCTGTCAACGAGTTAATAAGATCCGTCTTTCTTCTTCTGATAAAGAAACCCCAGTTGGCTTGCAGCAGCGACCGATAAATTTCCAAGCGGATCTGATTGACGTACCCCGTATGGATCTTGATTTCTTGAAGGCTTAAATAACGTCCTACCAATCCTTGCACAGTAACCAGCATGATATAGAGAGCTAATATAATAAATAAGGCCCTCGCTCTTGGGAGCTCCTGCAATGCTGCCAAATAATGAAGGCCAGGTATGGAGGCTAACGGGATATTAACAATCCCGATCACGCTAAGCAAAGGCGCAATCAGCAAAATGCCTACACCGTCCAGTAGACCGACAAGCATCATGCCAAAGAGATTCATATACAGCGCCTTGCCCCCAAAAGCATGCAGTTTTTTCGAGAAATATAGGAGATGATTCATCGCTTCATCACTTTCTGTCACTATTATTGTGCTGCTTTGGCGAACATGCCCGTCACTGTAAACCGTTCCATTTCTTCAGCACCGGTAATATAATGCGCCCCGCTGCGCAGCCACGCATGGGCAATCAGCTTGCCTGCGTCGTCTTTGGCGGTTCCAAGATAGAGAGTGCTGCTTATGTGCCTTCTCTCCAGCATTCTCATGCCCGCAATGGCCCGAGCTAAGCACTTGCTCTCCCACGGGGTATGTCTGCTGGCAATGTGAATAACAGAGCGGACTTGCAAGAGAGACTGCCTGTGCTCAGCGAGCGGCTCGCTCTCCGTTTCTATCATATAATGCCCTAGTGAAGGAGCGATTTTTGAAAATGGCTGAAAGGCTATGCGGAGCCGGGCCCAGCCCAAATCAAACACAGCTTCAACCAATAATAAAATTGTCCTTATATCCAATGAAAACAATACTTTTAATCTCATCAACTTGGCCATAGGCTCACCGCATACCTAATCTTTCATTTGAATCAATCGTTCTTCTACCAGGTGAGACAAAAACGAAAGCACCTGCTCCTCGCACACTTCCTTGCTTACCTCATATTCCTTCAATAATGCTTCAACAACGTGCTGAATCGTAACTGGCTCTTGAATCAAATCCCAAATCTGGCTGCCCATTGCACCCAAGTTGTAATATTTTCCGTTCTCAATACTTAAAACCACTTTCTCCTCACCCATATCGCTCACGATATTGTTGGGGTCCTGCGTGATCAGTTGCTCCATCAATAGAGCTTGTATGGTTATTGCCTGGCTTTTTGTCATCATTTATACCTCCGCAGATATCGTATTCAACACTAGCTCAACAAGTTGTGGAGCTGTAAAGCGGTTCAATGGCCTCCGCAGCTGGTAGATAGGCAGCTTGCCCGCAAGCTTGGCGGAGCTGTTGAAATGCCAATGCGTCATGCCTAGTTTTTGGACCAAAAAATTACGGTAGGTATGGCGAAACAACAAATCCAATCGTTCAAGCGCTGGAACAAGCTGAACGCTTACGTCATCCTCATCCGTTGTTGAAAGCTCAAAAACACCGCCAAGCGGCAACGCTGTGGAACAAAAGCTCGTTACTACCGGAATGCAAAATTTAGTTTCCCTGCCGTAAATGGCCTTCAGCTCTTCTTTCTTCACGCCAAACGCATCGAGGCTTTGCTGCCATAGCTTCTGCTGGGGATATGCCGGTGTCACAAACGTGGGCTGAGCTGATTCAAAAGGAGAGAGCGCGATAACATCATCGCTCAGTAGGGAGTATCCTTTGCTTATAAAGGCTGAAGCAAGTGTTGATTTCCCAGCGCCCGAGTGCCCTACGAATGCGTAAGCTTTGCTGTTTATAGCAATTGCGCTTCCATGCAGCGGATAAATGCTGCGCTGCAGAAGCAATGCCCCTACACAAGTGCCAAGAACGTACAAACGGATCAAATCCTCATCCGCTCCATCCAGAGGGGAAATAATGATACGGTCTCCACCCTCCACTCGAAACACCGCTGCCTCTGGCATCATGACCGTAATTGCAGAGCCATCCACTGTAAAATCATAAGGCTCAAGATTTAACGAATCCTTCAATGAAGAATCGATGGTCACTTTCACATCAACAGGCTCCCTGCTGTCCTCAACTCTGGCCAGCTCAGGCAGCGAAAGCTCGCTTTCGATCATCAGGCCAAATGCCTTATAAGCCATTTTGGTGTGTATTGCTGACAAGGTCCTCACTCCATCACTTGCATGATTATAGCCAGAAAGCCCTTATACACCTCATGTATAAGGGCTTTCTTTGCCATACGATTCTAATAATAGCTTAGCTAGTAAAACGAGGTTTTTCTGAATATTTCCCTGGCACGTAGGCCTCATCCGTCAGAGGACCGTTCGTAGTTGAAGCCGCAGTCATATGTACATGAAGGATCTCCAGCTCAGGTTTGTTCCATTGCTTTTTCGTTTGCATAGTTGTCACCTCCCTTCAATATCTTTATTTTTGAGAAAACGATAGACGATAAGACTCCTCATCAGCAATCTGTAGTTCGGATCAACCGCATGTCGCGGCTCGGCGCTCTCACCTAGCTGCGACAGCGCTTTGCGGAGCACCTTCCCGTCCACAAACTGCGTAAACATCCGGTCCTCGATCATTACCCTAAGCTCTTCCATGAAAAACTTCCATTTCGGCAGCATCCGATGAACCCAATCTGCGCCTTGGACCCCGCGAGTACGCTGGTTCAGCCTTACCTCATCGGGCAGAAGCTGATTAGTCGCTCGCCGGATTAAAGCGCGATCCATCCCGTTTTGAACATATTGCTCTTCAGGCAAGGATAGGCAAAACTGGATGACACGAAGATCATTCGTTGGATCCCGCTTCCATAGCGAATGCCTAAGCGAGAGCTTTGTGGCAAGCGTATTGCCGGCATTCCAGTGAAATACCTCTTCGAAGTGGCTTTTACGTTCAGCATAAATATCCTTGCCGCCGAACCAGCCCGAGCGATCGATTCCATGCTCGTTCAGTCTGTTAAACACATCCGTCCTTCTCGCAAAATCAGGATGGATCACCATAGGATAATGGTAATCCTCCATGACCGGACGAAGTCGCTCAATCATCGGAAAGGCTGCCCGGCTGACATTTGAAAGTACAAATGCTCGGCCAGAACCAATATTCAGGCTGTATTGCCGCATTTCACGCAGAAGCTTAACCCACTTCGCTTTTTTCAGCAATGTGGCGTAATAGGGAATCGCCGAGCCCCAGGAGATCGATAGATTCCCTCTCCCCCCATTAAGCAGCACGCCCACTCCCTGCTCGCCCGCCTTTTCGAACATCCCTCTCATCCAAAAAGAATTTTCGAAAAATTTATAGGGCATCTCCATAATATCCAGAAAACCGTCGATCTCGGAGTAAGAATCTCTTCCTTTAAAATCAAGATAATGATCCTCGATTCCTCCTACATATTTAACGGTAGACTCAATAAGCGGGCGCTCGTTCGTCATCATATATTGAGCTGTATAATCAACAAAATCATCCGAAGGCACATAACTGAACGTATGGAGCTTTTTATTTTGGGGACGCAGCGTCCGCGCAGCAAAGCTCACGATAGAGCCGGAGTCCAGTCCACCACTAAGCTGTGCCCCCACCTTACGATTCGTTCGTAATCTTGCTGATACAGCTTGTTGAAATACATCCTGGAAGGCTTCTACATATTGATCATCCGTTTTGTAGCGGATGGATTGGGTTGCTTGCAACTGGTCATAACGAGCGACGACGATCCTCTCTTCGGTAACAGAAATACGATGAGAGGGAGGAAGCTGCTCAATTTGCTCATAAACGGTCTTAGACGAATCTACGGTATCTACCATTCCTGAAATGGCTAGAAATTCGGCAAGCCATTGCTCGTTGAGCAAACGCTCTGCGCCCGGCAGCAGCAACAGTGGCTCCAAGGTCGTGCAAAATGCGAAGCGTTCAGCATTCCGATGGAAGTAGAGCGTACGGCCGCCAGAGAAATCTCTTGCACCAAATAGCTTACGGTTTTTGCGATCCCAGAGCATAAATGCAAAATCTCCCACCAAGTATTTTGGCGCTTCCTCTCCCCATTTGTCATAAGCCAATAAAATAAGCTGGGAATCGGTGATTGCTCCTCTAGCAGATTGCTCGACTTGCAGTCTATTCAATAAGTCCGAGCGATTATCAATAATCGCATCCGCCGTGATGACGAGTCCTTTCTCCGAGTCGTAACAGGGATTGCGCTCACCAATTGATTCTGGTGTGATCCACTGGTTGTGGCAGCCCAGAAAAATCGGATCCTCCTGCCAGGCCTGCGCAGCATCACATGGATACTGCAATAGTGCCTCCATTAATTTGCCGCCATGCTCTCCTGCTAAACTTGCCTTGTCGGTCTGATAGGTTCCTGCAATGGCGCTCATGGTTTCCTCCGGATATAGCGTGATTTTGTTCTATATGAAGAACAGTCCAACAAAAACATCCGTGTTGAATCAGTTCTTTATAAAGAACATAATTGAATATTACACCTGAAATTAAGCTTTGTCAATCACCTTTCAACGCTTTTTTGCAAAATTATTCAAGTTTTTGTTCTTTATTAAAAACGTTTTGTCGATTTATAAGAATGCCATAAATTTACTTATTAAACGCCTGTCATAGAACAATATGCCAATGATCCCGACCGGAAATATCCACTTATTAGGCAGAATAAGCAGCTTCTTTGTAATATAGTAAAAAATACAGTGCGTTATAGCTTACACGCTTTCGCAATTAAGAATTATTCGTTATAATAGTAATAGTCTACAACGATGTGATAACGGAGGAGTTCGCTATGATCGGAGAACGCATTCAGATGCTGCGCAAGAGAAAAGGCCTTTCCCTAACGGAGTTGTCTCAACGGGCAGGCGTCGCAAAATCTTACTTAAGCTCCATTGAACGAGGGCTCCAGCAAAATCCTTCGATTCAATTTCTCGAAAAAGTAGGCGCCGTATTAAACGTAACGGTAGAAGAGATCATCAACAACGACGAAAAAACTGATCGCAAGCCCGGTCATTTAGACAATGAATGGGCTGACTTAGTTCGTGAGGCGATGGCCTCCGGCGTAAGCAAGGATCAGTTTAAGGAATTTCTTGAATTCAATAAATGGAAAATAAAGCGCGAATAGCGCTTTATTCACTTTTATACGGCGGTATTCTGGATATCGTCACTTTTGCTTTCCTGTAGGCATAGCAAAACCTTCCTCACGTCTTCCTTACTAAACCCCAAAGAACGTGCATTCATGATTAATGCTACCCACTCCAAATCCAAGTCCTGTTGATCATCTGCTTTTAAAAGTACCATTTTCCCATGTCCCCCATTCAATTTGGGACGGTTGCACCACTGACTCCATGCGTTTAAGGTGCCCAGATAAAAAACGCATTTCAACGTCTCCCTATGCTTGTCATTTACTCATAACCACATTATAAATGAGTCTGAGTGCGCATGCTGTCGGTTCATGTCTCACAAAAATAAGAGATAATTACATTTTTTGTCGAATTATTTTAAGCATTTCTAAAGATTCATTACAATCGTCTATTTATTGCGCCGTCTTATGATAGTTTCCCGCGGCAAGCTCGTGCAGCACAAACGAATCTTCTTCATACCCGCTTGGATTTGAGCATTGCCACCGCCAGGAATCCCGGCACATTTCTTCGATGCCTCGCGTCGCTGACCAGTTCAGCTCCCTATTCGCCTTTTCCGTATCGGCAAAACATACGGCAATATCGCCCGGTCTGCGTTCCGCGACAGCATATGGGATGCTTTGGCCGGATGCTATCTCAAATGCAGCAATCATCTCCAGCACGCTGTAGCCACGGCCGGTCCCCAAATTATAAATGTCCACGCCTGATCCGGCTTTAATCTTCTCTAAAGCCTTCAAATGGCCCTTCGCCAAGTCAACGACATGAATATAATCCCTGATGCCGGTTCCGTCTGGCGTCGGATAATCATCGCCGAAGACGTTCACCTGCGTGAGCTTGCCCACAGCAACTTGAGAAATGTAAGGAAGCAAGTTATTTGGAATTCCATTCGGATTCTCGCCAATCCGCCCGCTCTTATGCGCGCCGATCGGATTGAAGTATCGTAAAATCGAAACGCCCCACCGCTCATCTGATGCCGCTAAATCCTGCAAAATTTGCTCCAGCATCAGCTTCGTCCGCCCATATGGATTTGTTGCTCCAAGCGCTGCGTTTTCTGCAATAGGCACAGCTTCAGGTAGACCATATACCGTTGCCGATGAGCTAAATACCAGCTTATGTACCTCGAACTTCTTCATGACCTCGCATAGAATTAAGGTGCTGGTCATATTCGTGTGATAATACGACAAGGGCAGCTGCACCGACTCTCCGACGGCTTTGAGGCCCGCGAAATGAATAACCGCTTCGATTGGATGTCTTGCAAATATACTCTCCAGGCCTGCTCGGTCCATGAGATCCATTTTGTAGAAGGTAAAGGTCTTATTCGTAATTTCCGCGACTCTATTTAAGGAGATGTGGCTGCTATTGCACAAATTATCGACGATCACTACCTCGTATCCTGCCTCAAGCAGCTCGATGCAAGTATGGCTTCCAATGTAGCCGGCTCCGCCTGTAATTAAAATGGCCATTAGTTAAACCCCTCTCAAATTCATTATATAAAACAAATAATTCTTTATTAAGAACATCTATGCAAAATGAATTCCCTGTCGTCCAAGTAGAAACGGCAGGGAAGTATTTTCAAAACTAAACACTGCCTAGGTCTGTATTGTCAACCAGGCGTATATAAGGCGCCGTACCTGTAACGGTTACGCCTCTCAGTACGGATTTCGCAACCGTAACGGACTGCTCCTTGCGAAGCCAGTTAAAGTTCAATTTTGTATTTTCCATATAGGATTGGGTGATCAAAGCTTTGTTGGTATTGTCCGATTTTCCAATTGCAGCGTTCACGAAGGTTGTTCCGGTAACGGACGAGTTTCCATCCATCACTAAACCGAGATTTTGAAGCAGGCTGCCACGCAGGGTTACTTGTCTCATAAAGCTTGCATTATTCGATCCGAGCTGGATATCCGTGCTTCCTAGAAGAGGCGTTTTTGCACGAACGAACTCGCTGTCGCTGATATGGGTTCCCTCAAATCGTGCAGACCCTTCGATGAGCGTCAGGCCCTCAACCAAATTCGGACGGCCGGTATAATCCTGTGGTACCAATACCGCAGCATCATAATTTTTAACGGTTACATTTTTAATGACAGCCCCAGTGGCCAAAAGATTGAAGTTAGGCGTCAGCGCATTATCCGCGCGCCAATCGCGCTCGACAGTTACATTGGAGATGAAGCATCTGCCATAATTGAATCTTCCCACATGGAATCCGGCTACTCCGGCATCCTTAACACTTACAGGCTTGCCGCCAAGCGTTTCAGCAACCTGAAAGCTGAGGGAGGTGATATTAACGGTATAGTAAACTTTGTCTACACTTAATCCCGTTGGTATTTTGCCAACCCATTGTTCAAACGATACTTGTGCTCCGTTGCCCATGCCATGTGCTGTTTTGAAGGTGAATGTGCCTGTTGCTATATCCACCGCAGGCGTTCCGAAATAACCGTACGTGCTTGATCCATAGAGCAGGCCGTCTTTGATTTGACAGTTTTGAACAACGGCTCCCCTCACATCAAGAAGCTTCAAATTTCCGCTTTGAATGACGGCTCCGTTTACAAAATTATCGCCCTGCACCCAAAGCTCGCAGCCCTTAAACGTATTATTCGTATATTTCACGTTCGGAAAATTCGGATTCGAGCTAATGCCGCCGACGTTGGCACCTTCGAAGGTATTCCCATCCAGCGTGACATTCGTACCGTCAGCATTGACAAAATGCCCTCTTGCATTGCTATAGATATGGTTGTCTCTAATATAAATCCGATAGTTTAGCTCAATGCCGTTTGGCCTTGCTGCCGACTTGTAAGGAATATTGGTTTCGCCGTACATGGATTCAATATCGATCCCGAACATCGGCGGGGTACCGTTTCTAAAGTTCGTCGTCACGCCGTCCTCGGCATAGCCGATATGATGAATCTTATTGCGGAAGACATGCGTATCATTGGACGCGCAGATCGAGATCCCTTGTCTTCTGCAATGGTGAATATGGCAATCATGAATAAGAACATGCTGTCCCATCATTTCCTGCGTATACGCAGCGGGATCAAGCAAATAGCCTTCATAGCCTGTTAGGATGCCATCGCCGGTACAATCCGAGATTTCCATATGGCTGATTTCAATATGATTCGAACCAAAGGAGCCAATCCCGTACCCGCTTTCATGCGTGTAGAAGGAATTATCGACCTTCGCCTGGATGCCGGCAATTTGACCGTCCGTTAGCGGGGTAGTCAGCGGAATCGCAAAGATCATCTTATTGTTTTTGGTGATGTCCTTCTCTTCATTCAGAAACCAGCCTCTGCCTCCCGAGCTCGCTGGCGCGAAAACACCATTGGTCCGGGATCCTACCAAGGTCTGCTTCGAAATAACGTCCTTGTATTGATAGAATTGATAGCCTGTAGCGGTGACGCCAGGAATACTCCATAGCCTAAAGCTCGCAAGCAGACCTGGGTTCGCATAACGGTCCACAATCTCACTGCGAATCCAGTTGGGATCGTTGTTCAGCGTACCGTCAGCATTCACTCCGCCTCTCACGAACTTAACAGCGATTTCATATACATGTTCTTTCTTGTCCCCTACCAGCTGGCCGCCTGATAGCTTCACATCCGAGAGTCCTTTCATCTCGATGATCGAATAATTCGGGGAAGAATTGCCCTCCAGCTTAATAACGCAGCCTTGCTCCAGCTCCAAATGCATACCGCTAACCATCGTAATCGCAACGAGATAATTGGGTTCCAGACGGACGCTGTATAAGCCTTTCGGCAAGATGACATGCGAGTATCCTTCTGACTTCGCCCATCTGATCGCTTCGTTGATGCCATTTGTGGTTTCATCCGCATTCGTACTCACGCTGCTGATTTTAAAGCGGTCTAGCTCTATCCTATAAGTTCCTCTCTCACTCATAATCCTCACCTCCTGTTAGTTTCAGATTATGTAGCTTGTCACAGAAAGGTTACTTATTTCCGCTAACCTCCAGCTGCCGGTCACGCTTTGTCATTCTAGCAATCAGCTGGGTAGGCTTTGGCATTTTCGATAGAATTGCAGCGGCAATGCCAAATAAATATTTAAATTCTCTGGTTCGGTGAAAGAGAAGCGCATAGACCGCATTAATGAGCACCAGGCATAACGTCCCCTTCAGAAGCAGCCACAGCAGGCCGCCTGAGGGCAATAGTGAATTGACGTAACCCGCTCCTGCCGCCGTCAGCCCGGCTATCATCGTATAGTAGGCATAGCTTGCAAAATAATGCCTGAGCGGCTGCTTAAATACCCGTTTATATACGAAATATGGCGTGGTCCAAAACGGGAAAATCAAGGCGCTGACCAGCGTCCCCGTAAAAATGCCGGCAATGCCCATTCGCTGCACGAGCAGGAAGGAAATCGTCAAATTGACAGCTGCCTGAAATAGCGGGACAAACCGATCCTCATGGAAGATGCCGGCTGTCGTCTTGACCATGGTGATCGAATTGCGCATGCCCCGCTCGTAAAAGCCGAGAATTAAGATGAGCACAACCATTGGACCCATAATAAACTGAGAACCAATCCAGACCAGAATAAGCGGCTCGATGAACAGGTATAGCATAATGGCCAGCAGTGAATACAGCCAAAAGTTGAGCAGCATCGTCACTTTGAACACGTGATATATTTTCTCTTCGCTTTCCTTGGCGACCAAATTGCCAACGCTGTGATACATATTGGAAAATACCTGATTAATGAAGGTCCGGCATAGATCGATCAGCATTTTATAGTTGGAATAGAGACCGACGGCGGCAACGCTGATGAAGGTAGAGATCAGGATGCTGTCCACGCCGAATATGAAATAGGTGCCCACATTTTGGAGCAAAATTGCTTTCATATTTTTGATGAAATTTGCTTTCGTGTCCGGGTCCAAGCTTGTTCTTAGCTTCTCTCGCAAAAACGGATACATCCGATCGACCATCCTCGCCAAAATGACGGAGGTCGTAAGCGAGATTACGCATTCGACGATCAGGTAAAATATAAAATGCTGTGTAAAATAGAGAATCGCTATTTTCGCGCACGCCGATAAAATGGAGGAAACCGAAAAAACGGCGGTCACGATATAGTTTTTCTGATTCACGTTTAAAAATGAATATTTATAAACAAATAAATAAGGAGCCACCGTGTTGATAAGAAACAGCAAATAAATAATGGTAATATGCTCGACAGCGGTATCCTTGATAAATACATCCAGAAAAGGCAGGATGCTGAGGCCAAGCAATAAGACGACACCAGCGATGACTAGATAAGCTTTTTTGTAAAGGTTCATCAGCGCCATAATTTTCGGTCGGTCATTATCGGCGACAGGCTTGTAAAGATTATATATAATGCTTGAACCTATGCCCGCCTCTGCAAGGGAAAGCATCGCTAAAATACTCGTAAATAGGCCATTGATGCCCAAATATTCAATGCCTAGGCTATTAATGAATACGGTTCGCGACACAAAGCTTAATATCGTAATAATGATTTGATTGCCGATACCAGCTGTGATATTGAGCAAGGAGCTCTTGACCCTCATGATAATCCCCTATCCGGTTATCCGACCTTTGTGTACTGACGGGCGTTGATGATCCTCATGCAGAAACCCTGGGTAAAGGGCAAAATATTAAAGAGCATCGAGTATACGCCAATATCCTTCGTGTCGCCCTGCGAGAAATCGACGGCTCCGTTGCGCCTGGTTACCTTCATTAAATAACGGACGGCCATGTCGGCACCTTCGGCACAGGACTCCGCCAGCTCGTCGATTTGCGAAGCCTGCAGCAGGAACCACCCTAGCGTTGCTGTAGTAGATGAGTCGGCTCTTGCCTCGCCCCGGCTAACCGTCCAAGTCCAGTTGCCACCCGGCGCTTGAAAAGCCAGCACCGTGCTTGCAAATTTCTTGATCATTTCTTTCAGGATCGGCTTTGAGTGGTGGCCTTCCGGCAGCTCGCGCCAAGCATCGATGAGGCCGATGGCAAACCAGCCAAGTCCTCTGCCCCATCCATAGAGGCCAAGCGGCAGCGTGTTGTCCAGATGATAGGCATGGCTTGGCAGGTAATGCTTATCCAGCATGCCGTAGCGCTCATATTCCGTGAGCTGCTTGATCGCAAGCTCGATACACTCCTCCTTTCCGTACTTTACGCCATAGGCGATCAGAAACGGACAAATGAATCCGATCGTGTCGACGTAACGGTAGCTCTTCATAGACTTCCGGTATTGAACCGTTCCATCCTCTCCGATATGGGCTTGGATGAGCTCCCATACATAATCGAAAGCGCCCTTATACTGCTCGGTACGAATGATGTCCAGCTTCATGATGGCATAGCTGAGTATGGCGGCATCTATATGTTCAGGCTGTTGCTTCCACTCGCCGTTACTGTCGAATTTAGCATGCAGATAGGTTTTAATTTCCGTTTCCGTTTGCTTGCTTTGGCCACCCCGGGCAACTTCCGCCAGGCCCAGCAGCAGAGCAGCCTCTTGCCAATGCTGAATCGCACTTTTCGTATAATTGCCTCTAAGCATGTCTATCACGACAAACCGTGTGTTATCAGTTACTTTAATTTTGGGTGTATGATTCAGCCATCTTGTACCCGCCTTGGAGATGGAAGAATTCCAGCGCCTGGCATCCGAATAGCGGCCGATATGAATTCTTCCGAGCCAATCCATGAACAGCGGAATCACATCGATCGCGACGATAATAATTGCTGCAAGCAACAGCAGCAGGCTTACCACTTGGACTAAAATAATAACACCCCCTTTAACTAGCTGATCCATTGATAAAGCTTATGTATTTCATCTTCCGTTCCCAAGGCTTCCTTCTGCAAATTGTCTACAAAACGCTGCCTTAACGACTCATCATCCAGCAGTCGCTTCACGCCCTCATAGATGGAGATTGCATCCTGCTTAACGATCAAGCCGTTCTGCTCATGCTCGAGCTGATCATAAATAACGGTGAAATCAGTGGAAACGATCGGTTTCTTCAATATTTTAGCTTCGGTAATCGTCAAGCAGCGCCCCTCAAAAAATGAGGTTTGTACGTATAAGTCGCATTCCCTGATGTAGGGATAAGGATTTTCCTGCTCGCCAGTTAAAATTAGCGCATGCTCCAGCTTTTTAGCTTTGACCAGCCGCTCCAGCTTCTCTCGCTCATGTCCGTCTCCGACGATGTACCATTTGAGGTCGTAGCCGTCCTGAATTAATTGCTCGCAAGCTTCCACAGCCATTTCAAAACCTTTCTGGTAATTCAGCCTCCCTACGGATGCGATGGTAAAGCCCGACTTCGGCAGCTTCAGCTCATCGACTGCCAAATCCAAAATCGCCGCTGGGGACACAATGTTAAGCATGAGCTCGATCTTATGTTCAAAGCGCGGAAACCGTTCCTTAAGCAGCTTTACACATTCCTCAGAGACCGTTACAAGGTAGTCAAGTCGATCAAAAAAAGCAGTATCGATGTCCGGGTCCATGCCCAGCTTGTCATAGTCATTATGAATAAAACCGATTTTCCTCTTGGCTTTCACCTTTTCGATAATGTAGTAAATCGGAGTTTTCTCCAAAAAGCCAATGGCGGCGTCATATTCCTTCGTTAAGCTTGCAAGTGAATGGGAGAGATAGCGCCATGCTCGCTGCTCGGACCTTGCGGCATTTTTCTCCGTACGATACACAATGCCGGCGCCTATTCGTGCAGCAGCAATCCGGAAACGGCTATGCTTCACGCAATCAACTACAGCCGTTTTGATTGACATATCAAAATACGGATAAAAGGCCGGGGCTTCCAAAATATTCACTTCAGCAGGCAGCTTCTTTAGAAACATGCCTTCATGTTTAAATAGAAACAGATCAACCTCATACTGAGAATAATCCATCGTTTGCAGCAGCGAAATCAACGATTTCTCAGCGCCGCCGCAATTTAAATTGTTCATGACGAACAGCAGCTTCTTCTTCATTCTTTCCCTCCTAGCCCAGAAGCCGGTAAAGCTTCTCTATTTCTTCCTCCGTACCCAGCTCCAAACGGGATAGATGCTCCGACAATCGATTCCTTATGCCCTGTTCCTGCATAAGCCTGCTGATGCCCGCTGCCACGGCTTCCGTTTCCATCTCTACAATTAATCCTTCAATGCCATCTTCAATTTGATCTCTTGCCGTACTAAAATTCGTTACCAGAATCGGCTTCCCCAAAATTTTCGCCTCATCAATCGCAATCGCTTTCCCTTCGAACCTGGAGGTTTGTGCATAAATATCCGCTTGTTTAATGTAGGGGTACGGGTTTGGCTTCAGACCAAGCAGCTTCACCTGTTTTTCAAGGCCATTCACTGCAATCAGCTCCGTCAGCTTCTCACGCTCATCGCCCTCGCCGATGATATTCCATTGGAAGCTGTGTCCCTTGTCCTTTAGAAGCTTTGCCGTATGAACCGCAAGCTCAAAGCCCTTCTGCTCATGCAGCCGCCCGATAGAAAGAATAACGAGCTCCCCTTGCTTGCGGTTATAAACGTCATCCCTTTCCTTGCTCGCCAAATGAGCGATGACTTTGGGAGACACGATATTATGAATCACATTTACTTTATAGCTCTGATTCGGGAATCTTCGCTTCAGTACATTCGAGCATTCGTCCGAAACCGTTACGATATGGTCGAGCTGATCGAAATATCCCTCATCAAACGACGGATCAAGCCCCAGCTTGTCGTAATCATTATGGACCCAGCCGATCTTTTTCCTGGCATCGACCTTCTCCACGCAAAAGTAGATGGACGTTTTCTCAAGAAAGCCGATGGCTGCGTCATATTTTTTGTTGATTTTGCTTAAGGACGGAGAAAGATATTTCCAGCCATCCTGCTCCTTCAATCCGACCTCTTTCACCGTATGATTAGTTAGGCTGAACATCATTCGGCTATACGCCAGCTTTGCGCTGCCACTGCTGATCAGTTGGCGAACAGAGCTTAGAACGGGCTGCGAGAAACGGCTGTACTCCTCGTTTAAGGGCAGCACATTCACCTCCGCCGGAAGCAAATCCATAAAGATACCTTCATGGCTGAACAAAAACAGGTCCACATTGTATTTCTCAAAGTTCATTTGCGAGAGAAGATTAACCAAGCTCCGCTCTCCTCCGCCCGCCGACAAGCTGGGCATGACAAACAATAAATTTATTTTCATGTGCACCTCATGCAAGCTCACTTAAATAGTCCACGGCCTTGTAGGACATAAGCTTAATTTTTGGAATCGCTTGGCTTAACCTCCGCTTGATATCCTCCTCTTCCCCAACCATTTCATCATAATGATGAATGAGCTTGGTGCTGCTGGAAATTTCATCGATGCCAAGCACGAGCTTCTCTTCATTAAAAATATCCTTGGCAATCCCCTTGGATTTGACACTGTATCCAAGTACCATCGTCGGTATGCAATTGGAATACGCTGCTATGGTGGCATGCGTCCGGGCGCCAATGAAAAAACGCATCCTCGCGATATATCCCTTGTATTGAATGGCCGTGAGGTTATCCGGGAGCAAGATCACGCGGCCCGTATACTTGAATTCCTCATAAAAGCTTTCAAGCACCTCATAGTCATTATTCCCGCCCTCAATCACATGAGGCGTGAGAGCCACGGTCATGCCAGACGTTGCTAAAATGTGCTTGATCAGTTCTTTCACAGCTTGGCGGGAGTTTTGATTTCGTTTCCAGACCAGCGGGCTGAAGTTAATGCCTACCGTATTGCCTTTCTGCCAGCCACCCGGCAAAGGAAGCTGCTCCTGCTCCATCGTAAAAGCGGGATCTGCAGCCAGTCTTACGCTGGTCAGCCCTTTGTTCTTCAGCATTTCATAGGTTAGTGTTTCACGCGCAACGATGAGATCAAACAGCTTCAGATCTGCCAGCTTTCGCTCGGACATATCCTCCTCGCCGATCGAGCAGCCCCATAACACCAGTTTTTTCCCTTGGGCCTTCACCCTGCGGTCGATCTCATACCAGTTCGGCTGCTCGCCGTAGCAGTAGTTGTCTCCACCGATGGACAAGCATACATCCACATCCTTGATGCGGTTGATAATGTTTTGCTCAATCACGCCCAGCGCGTAGGTTTCATCCTGGCGGAGCTTATATTGAAATGAGGAAACCAGCCAATCCAGCGAGTATTTCCTGATGCTTGATTTCGAGCCGTCATAGATCCCGTCAAGTGCCGAGATAACCAAATCCGTCTGTGGTTTCTCTGAAGCTAAATAGACTTTGGACCCCGTAATTTTTTCTTTAATCAGCTTCGTCGAGGATCGAACGATCGCTTCGCAGCCCCGGTTGAGGCTGCCGCCATGGGCAAACATCATAATTTTCATGTAGCTTCCTCCATTGTTCATTCATTTTAAGTATTTCTTAATCTGCTGTAAGTGACGGCAAACATAAGGCCCAGCGTCGATTTTGCTCTAACCATACCTAAGATAAACCGTTCGTACCGCCCTAACGAATGCTGCATTTCTTCCAAGTAGAGCGGCAGCGCCTCTCTCACTGGACTGCTGGTAATCATCCGTTTGACGTAGCTGTATCGCTCTACAAATTTCATATCCTTGCTCGGCTTCAAATAGAGATAAATGTAGGAAATCATACTGTTGATCAGCCGTATCGACTTTAGCTGAACGATGCTGCTGTCGGGGATCATCTGATGGTAGATGGGAGGGGGTGGCATCTGATATACCTCGATTGCTTTGCCGAAGTAATCCTTCTCTTTAATGTTTCGGGTTGCGCTGCCGTTTACTTCCCGGTAATAATAGCCCGTGTAATTCACATAAACCATGGACGCAGCTTGACTGAAAAATAGGATGTTAAAATGTCCGTCCTCACCTAACGCCACATTGGCTGGAAAAGCAAGCCGATGCTCCGTAAGCAGCTGATTTCGGTAAATTTTGTTTACGGCAGTATTCAAATCATCGGCCTTAAGGAAATGAGGCAAAATCTGCGCCGCAATGAAATCTTTCTCCAACCTTTCGTTAACAGGAAAGGAATAGGAGGTGATCACTTGGCTGCCCTCGATCTCGCTTTTAAAGTTGGCGATGACGACGTCACAGCTATGTTGAACAGCCGCATGATGCAGCGTTTCATACATATCCTTTTCAATATAATCATCCGCATCGACAAACCCGACATATTGCCCGGTAGCCACCCCAAGCCCAGCATTTCTTGCGGCGCTAACTCCTTGATTGCTCTGTTGGATAAGCTTTACCCTGCTGTCCTTCTTCTGATACTCCTCAAGAAGGAGGCTGCTTTGATCCGTTGAACCGTCATTTACAAATATAAACTCGCAATCCCGAAGCGTCTGGAGCAGCAATGATAAAATACATTCCTCCAAGTAGGCCTCAGCGTTGTATACGGGGATGATAACACTCACTTTAATTCCCATGGTAATCTGTACACTCCTCCTCGAAGCGAGAGCTATACTATAATTTGATAGAGCTTATCGAGCTCGCTGCTGTTGCTGTAATCCTTATCCTTGACATGGCTTACGAGGGCACTTCGCAGCTCCTTGCTGCGGTATAGCTGCTCAATCGCTTCCGCAATGCCGTCTGGACTTAGCTCACAAATGATGCCGTCAACTCCGCTTGTCACTTGGCTCGTCGCTGTAGGGTAATTGGTAATGATTACGGGCTTTCCTAATATTTGCGCTTCAGTTACGGTTACCGCCTTTCCTTCATAGCGAGACGGCTGTACATAGAGATCGCAGCTTTTCATATAGGGATAGGGATTTGTTTTTTTGCCCAGCAGCACAAATTTATTTTCCAGCTTATGCTCAGCAATCAGCGATTTCAGCTCATCCTCATAGCCGCCATAACCAACGATATTCCAGGTCAGATGGGTAAGGCCTTTATCATGAAGCTTCCGAAGCGCTTTTACAGCCATATCAAATCCTTTAACATAAGAGAGCCTGCCTACGGAAACGATTCGAAAAGCTTCCTCTTCCCCGCTTTGAAACGCTTCGGCCGGACGATCCTCTGCCATCTTTTTGATAAAGGCCGGAGAAGTAATATTTTCAATTTGCATGACCTTTGCCTTTAATGAAGGATAAGTTTTGAGAAAAGCCTCGGTACACGCATCGGAGATTGAGGCAATATAATCAAATTTGTTCCAGCTGGCCAGATCCAGCTTGTTATCGATTTCCAGCTTGCTATAATCGGTATGAATCCAAGCAATCTTACGCCTCGCCTTCACCTTCTCCGCGAGTACATCGTGAGGCCAAGCGTAGCTGATGGACAGATCATATTCCTTTTTGATTGAGGGTATAAAGGATGCCGTATACTTGTTAGCCAGCTGCATCTGAATATAACCTGAGCCTTCGACCAGCTTTCTTCGCCTCGCTTGTATAAAGGCTAAATTTTTACAAACCATTCTGATCATCGTCGCCACATAGTGCCCTTCCCGTAAACATTGCTTGACGGACTTGCGGAACACACTGTACTTGCTTATCTCTGGCAGCAAGTTGACGCCTGATGGAATGAGGCTCATAAAATCACCCTGATGGCTGAAAATGAGCAAATCCACATCGTATGTATCGTAATCAAAGCATTCAAGCATATTGATTAGGCTTCTTTCAATGCCGCCAATTTCCATATCGTATAACGAGATTAAAATTTGCTTTTTCATATCGGTTCCTTTGCTTGAAGCAAGATGGTCAGCAGCATTGCTCTGGCTATTTCTCAACTTTCGTTCCCTCTTCTCTTGCGGAAGTGCGGCTGCTCAGCTTTCTCCAAGTCCAAAGGATTGGCCGCAGCGGGAAATACAAAAAATGAAGCCGCTTCGGAAGCGGAAGCATCTCGGCATCCTCGGGATAAGGAAACAGAAAGCTGGAAATAAACTGTATCTTTTGCGGGATGGTAAGCAAAGCGAAGAGGTATCGTTTATGAAAACGCCTAACCTCCTCTGGAATCGGCGGTGTATGCAAGTTGATCAGCCTTTGCACGTAGAACATGGCATCCTCCGCCAGCCAATGCGCCTTTCTTCCCGCAAGCAGCGGCTTCATCTCATCGCGGAGCGGCAGCGACAACAAGCGTGACACAAGCAGAAGCGCTTGCCCTCCGATATGGGAATAGTGATGTTTTCTCAGCAACCGGTTGAGCTTAGGCCAATCCAGCTTCTGATTGACCAGCTGCTTGATATCCAGCAGCCAGCGAAGCCTCGACCAGCCATGCCTGGCACCGTGAGTCACGAGAAACATAAACAAATCTTCTCTGCCCAAATAATAGATGGGTCGGCTAATCAAAGCGCTTTTGCGCTTTCGGCTCCATAGATCATTGAAGCTCGGCTCCTTCGAGGGCGCCGGATTTAACCGCCAATGCAGCTCAACCTTGATTGCTTTCGTTGGATGCACGAAGGTCGTATGATGATGCCTCCACTTCCAATCATTAAGGACCGATACGATATATTCATCCTTCTCGTAGCCTAACGATACAAGAAGCGCTTCAGCCTGATTCAGCTCCTTAAGCGGTATAAGAACATCTAGGTCACAAGAAGTGCGCAGCGACACGTCCCCATACAAATCGGCAGCAATGACCGGTCCCTTCAAAAACAGCGAACGCAAGCCACGTTCGGTAAACTCTTTGGCGAGCTGCTCCATCTCTCCGCTAAGCGCAAGCATTTGCAGCGTATTCCGATAATAGTCACGGTTAAACATCTGCGTGACAAAGACCGGAATTTCCGCTGACTTCAGCTCCTGCAGCTTGCGAGTAACGGTCGGGAACACCCGATGATGCCTCGCCAGCTCAATAAACCGATCCCAATCCGCCTTATGCAGCAATTCCTGATAATCGAAGGACTGATCCGCCTCATCGTCTGACGAGAGGAAAGCCAGCATGAGCCGCAGCTCGTCAGACAGATCTTCTATATGTAGAGTGACGTCGTTATTCATGAATTTCTCCTTCATACTGATTAGCCAATAACGAACAAAATTTTGTTTATCGTTCTATAAAACGAACACAAGTACAGATTATCACCTTCCCTAATATCTGTCAATCGCCTTTCCATACGTTCTCTATTCTTTTACAAAAAAAGGTGCTAAACTGCTAGAATATAAGAATTCGCTGGATTAGAATTAACCTATGAGGAGGCTACCAACATGCAAAACATTGTAGTATACGGCGCCGGCGGTCACGCCAAGGCCGTTATCGATACCATCGAGAAAGCCGGCTTATATCGCATTGCCGGATTGCTAGATGGCTATAAACCCGTCGGGTCCTTCATTTACGGCTATCCGGTCTTAGGTGATGAAGGCTGGCTAGCGGCTAATAAAGAAACCGCAAGCAGCGGCATTGTTGCCATTGGAGACAATTCGCTTCGAGCAGCTATCGTTACCAAAATAAAAGCGGTATGTCCCAGCTTCACTTTCATAAGCGCGATTCATCCGTCTAGCTCGATCGCCAAAGGCGCGAGTCTTGGAGCCGGCAGCGTGGTCATGGCTGGCGGCATCGTAGGCAGCGACACCATCATCGGCGAGCATAGCGTATTGTATTCCCAAGCAAGTACTGAGCATGACTCTGTACTTGGACACTTCGTCACCTTGGCTCCGAAAGCTGGAACGGGCGGTGGCGTAACCATTGGTGATTATTCCGTTATTTCACTTGGAGCGAGCGTCATTCACGGTAAAACCATCGGCGAGCATACGGTTATAGGCGCCGGGTCAACCGTTCTAAGCGACATTCCCGCCTTTTCGGTTGCTTACGGTACGCCTGCAAGAGTCATACGCACGCGCGCAGAAGGCGAACGCTACCTTTAATCCACTTCTTACGCCGATTGGGCGCTATTGATTGCCGCTTTGTCAAAGAGCTCATTCATACAATCGACGACTCGGACCTGGTCGATCACGGTCATGCTGGAGCCAGAAGGCAAGCATATGCCGCTTTGAAACAAACGCTCGCATAACGATATCCCTTCCAGATGCGAATAAAAACGCGTGCCCTGGAACAGCGGCTGCAAATGCAGCGGCTTCCATAACGGACGCGCCTCGATATTGACCGCAGACAGGGCATCGAGCAGTTCGGAGGTTGTTACATTCGTTTCTTTCTCATCGATAAGCACAGCGGTAAGCCAGCGGTTCGACCTCGTTTCGTTTAACTCCGGCATGAAGCTGATGCCCGCTCGATCCGCGAAGGCTCCAACATAGTTTTCATAAACCGCTCTTCTCGCCGCCACCCGCTCATCCAGCACCTCTAGCTGTGCTCTGCCAACACCCGCGAGCAAATTGCTCATCCGATAGTTGAAGCCAAGGCTGCTATGCTGATAATGGGCGGCCGCATCTCTGGCTTGCGTGGCCAGGAAACGGGCTTTTCTTAACAGTTCCACATCATCGGACACCAGCATGCCGCCGCCTGAGGTGGTAATGATTTTGTTTCCGTTGAACGAATAGATACCGAATTGACCAAAGGTTCCGCTTTGTTTACCCTTGTAGATCGATCCTAGCGATTCCGCTGCATCCTCAATGACGGGAATATCATACTGCCCGCAAAGCTCCATTAATTCATCCATCTTGGATACCTGCCCATACAGATGTACGACGATCACGGCTTTCGGCAAATTATTCTGACGGTTTGCATCCTCCAAAGCTCTTCGCAGCGCATCAGGCGACATATTCCATGTGTCCGGCTCAGAATCGATAAAGACCGGCTCGGCCCCGCAATAAAGGATCGGATTAGCGCTGGCGACAAATGTAAAGCTAGAGCAAAATACAGTATCGCCTGCCCCAATGCCGAGCAACTGCAGCGACAAATGAATAGCGGCAGTTCCTGAGCTCACCGCTACAGCATCTGCTGCTCCTGTATATGCAGCCATTTGTTTCTCAAATGCGTCGATATTGGGCCCAAGCGGAGCAATCCAGTTGGTTTCAAAAGCTTGATCGATATAATAACGCTCCTTGCCGCTCATATGAGGAGGAGATAAATAAATTCGTTTTTGTTCATTTGCTGACACGCCGCACACATCCTTTTACTATTTTTTTCAAAATAAAAAGCCATCTCTCAAGCACAGTCCCTGCTTGAAAATGGCTTTACCCTTCCTGATTGCTCGTCGTTCCTTGAAAGACTGGCATCGTCACATGATTGGTGTTCGACACGCCTTCGGACTTCATGACCTTCTTGACCGTCAACAGCAATATTTTGATATCCAGTGCCAGGCTTTGGTTCTCGACATACCATACATCGCGCTCAAACCGCTCTTCCCATGTCACGGCGTTTCTTCCATGAATTTGCGCCCAGCCGGTAATGCCCGGCCTTACGGAATGGCGTCTCGCCTGCTCTTGCGTATATAGCGGCAAATATTCCATCAGCAGCGGACGCGGACCGATTAAGCTCAGCTCGCCCTTAAGAACATTTACGAGCTGCAGCAGCTCATCCAAGCTGAATTTGCGCATGAAGCTGCCAAAGACGGTCAGCCGCAGATGGTCCGGCAGCAATTGCCCCAAGCTGTCCTTCTCCGAAGTCATCGTCCTGAATTTATAAACGAAAAAAGGTTTTCCATGCCATCCTGGGCGCTCCTGCTTGAAGACGACTGGTGAACCCAGCTTCATGCGAACCAGCAATGCTGTAAGCACAATAATGGGGCTAAGTATAATAAGCAGCATACCTGCCGTCACAAAATCAAATATCCGTTTCAACATATGAACAGGCTCCTATTTAAGTGATCATTGTTCTATTATTACGAGGATGACAATAGCTTTCTCATTCGGGCAATGATCTGCGGACCGACGAGTCGGCTTACCACCCGCTTCACATCCCCTCTGACCCGAACATGAAGAGGAAGCCAGGACTGGGCAAAATGATGAATGGTATAGCTGTTATCCGTCTTATAATTGCCGCCGTTTATGTAATCGTAGGGACTGAAATAATCTCTGGGATAAAAGACCACGCCGTTTTGCAGTACTTGGAGATGCCCGTTCAGAATTAGGCCATGGTTTTTGCAAATCGCAGTGATGACTGCGGTATTGGTCGTTAGATCATAGGTGCCATCTGGCCGTATAAAGCTTCTGCTGTCATAGTCCTCCAGCAGCTCCTGAATCCATGGATGTTGCCGCGCTGCTCCCATGGTGCCTGACTGGAGGAACGTCTCGTCCTCAAAGCCCGAGAACGCCTCATGTTTCAAAAAAGGATCCAAAGTCTTGATCACCTCAACATCGGTGTCCATATAAATACCGCCGTGCTCGTACAGCGCGTGCAGGCGTACATAATCGCTGACAAAGGCATATTTTTTCGCCTCATACGCCTCCATGACATAACGGTTGGCAGCCAGATCAAAATTCTCCTCGTTCCATTCCATGAATTGATAGCCCGCCAAGTGCTTTTTCCAGCTCCGTATGCACTTCTCCATCTTGCTTGGCTTAGCTCCGCGCCCAAACCAACAATAATGGACGATACGCGGGATTTTTGTTGAAGCCTCCATCGGTATCTCCTCCTAAAATGGCCAGATTAAATAGTTGCTTTGATAGTGCAAACCAAGTGCAATGACGCATTCGTAAAAGTAGAACAGAAAAAAGAAAACTAATATACATAAATAAACGAGCTTCTGGTCCTTTTCACGGAAAACCTTGATTAACCAAGCAATCAAGATCAGCTGGTACAAGTTGAAGTAAATCGCCATTCTGGCAAAAATCCAATTTTGCGTGGAGATGATCATCAATATAGCGCCTACGAGCGAGATATTGACGATAATGTCCGCTTTTGGAAATACCGACCGCAGCTTATCTCTGCCAAAATAAGCGATAACGAGCGGAATAATCCAGACCATCGCCCGCAAAACATTCGCGCCCCCCTCGTCAAACGATTGATAGGAGCCATACTGGGTATCCTTAATCGCGGTAAACAGAAGCTCGGAAAACTCATTGAAGCCAACAACGATAAGCACCGCAAGGGTGAGAAGGATCGCCGTTGCTCTCGTCCAAGCCTTTCTTCTTACGATAAAATATATCGGGATCATAATAAGCGCGCTTTGATGGAAGAAGGAAGCAAATACGACAACCGCAATGTAGGACTTCCACTTGCCCTCCAGTAAAAACTTGGTAGCGGCAAATACGATGGAAGCAGCCAAAAACTGTCTGATCCCGTTCATCGATACCGTAAAGGTCCCCGTGGTTATGTATAAATACACGCTCAGCTCAAACAATCTCGTATATTTGTAAATTACCATGATGATCAGCAAATTCGTCACAACGCCAGTGGTCAGCACTAAAATTTGTGGATCATCCGACAGCTGCTTCAGCAGCATTTGCAAGATATTAAAGCCAATATCATGGCTTGCCGCCACCGATTGCCAGCTAAAGTCTCCGATGGAGTAGCTGTGCATGTAAAGAAAGGTATCCCCAATATTCATTCGCAGTCCGGATACCATAGCAAGCGTTAAAGCAGCGGCAATCGCCAGAAACTTGTTCGGTATGATCGTTGAAGGGGAGATCCCTGCGGGAACGGAAAAGTATCGGGCTGCCAACGAAACGATAAATACAAAAACCAGTGTTAGCCACAGTATAGACATGGTGGGCCTCCCCTCCTATAAGATCATCATTTGTAATATTAGGGCGGTCTTATTTGACCAGTGTTCGCTTATTCGCGTTTTGGATATAAACGTACAGCAGTAATCCTAGCGGTATCGCCATCAAAGTTACGCCTTTGCGCGGAGACTCCTTCAGGAAGCTCTTGTTGCGGCTGATCAGGCTGCTCGACACATAATGGATGGCTTCGCGAATCAGGCCTTTCCAGGATGGGGCATGCGCCATGGCAACCTTCCGAAAAAAAGAAAAGCCCCGCGGGTTTGTTTGATACTGCTTCATCATATTCAGGCTTGATCCGTCCTGCCGGTACTCTACAATGCACAGCACCTCATTCATAATTAGCAGCGGGCACTCTTGGTCGATTAAGATGTATTTGTAGGAAAGCGGACAATATTTCTCGCCTGGAAACAACGGATACGGTGGATGTTTCCTCGTCAGCTCCGATCGGTACACCAGCTTTTTGTCGCCTTTCACCTGATGCAGGGCGTACAGATCGGTCAGCGTAGACGACTTCAGCTGCTCGGGAAGGTTCGTGCCGATCAGCTTATGGTCCTCAGACACATCCAGACCGATAATGCCCGCATACTGACTGCTGCCTTCTGCCAGCCAAAACGCCGTAATTTTCTCCACGGCATCGTCAGCCATAAAATCGTCAGAGTCAATACAAACGTTAAGCTCTGTCTCGATGAGCTCGTACGCGGTATTATGCGCTCCGTGCATCCCCTGATTTTCTTGAAAATGGTACCGAATCGGAATATCGTTCTCCGTAATCCAGCCCGCTACCAGCTCCTTCGTCTGATCGGTTGAGCCATCATCGATAATCAGCCATACGAAATCCTTGCAGCTTTGGCGTTTCAAGCTCTCATAACAAAGATGCAGTGTATAGGCACGGTTATACGAAGGCGTAAACACCGTTAACATTGGCAACATATCTCTTCACTCCCTCTTACATCACGGCCGCGGCTTGTTCCATGTAATAGTCCGATAACCATTTCGCCATGGTTGACGTGTCGTAACCTTTTTCCCGCATGGCTGCGGATGTATCCGTCCGCTCGCGCGGGCCTTTCACTATTTTCTCCGCCCATTGCTCTGCGCTCTGCTTTAGGCTGATAAATTGCAGCTTCCCGGTAATATCCGTCTCGGCCGTAATCGCATCGGAGACCACGCATGCAAGTCCCGCCGCCTGCGCTTCAACTAGCACGACCGGAAGCCCCTCGAACAAAGAAGGAAACAAAAATAAATCCATCCCCTGCAGCAGGCTCGCTACATCATTTCGTACGCCAAGCAGCCGCACATGCTCCCCCAGCCCTAGCCTTTTAATTTTGGCTTCGATTTGCGGCCGCAGCTGTCCTTCACCGGCCAGTACGAGCAAAGACCTTGGTTCTTTCTCATGAACAGCTTGGAAAATATCAATCAAGAAGTCATGGTTTTTCTGCTGGTTGAATCGTCCGATATGGCCAATTACGAGGCGATCGCCCGCAGCCAGCTCCGACCTGATCTCCTCACGGACAGCGGGGTCGAAGGAAAACTGCTGAACATCCACGGCATTGTTGAGTACGACCACTTTGCCTGAGCCCGCTATGCGCTTGCCAAACAGCCATTCGCCAGCCTTTCTGGAGCATGCAAAGTAGCTGCTCGGATTATCTTTCATCGCCATTCTGGCATATAAACGAAACGGGAGCTTAATATCAATGCCCAGATCACTCAAATGACTATGCGTGATCCGGCAAGGCACCCCCGCTTTCTTCGCTGCCTTCAAGACAAAGCTGCTATTTTCATTAATATGGGCATGAACGACCTTGTAATCGGTTTGCTCCCTGAAGAACTGGTCCAGCTTTCGAAAATAAGGCGTGTAATTGCCTGGCCTGATCTGCGGCATCCGGTAAATTTTCCCGCCTAGCGCCGCGATTTCCCGGTCATAATGACCTTCCTCGCTTCGATGAACGAGAAAATCAAACTGAATTTTGCTTCGATCCATTTGCCGGTAATAATTCATCAGCATGGTTTCCAAGCCGCCGCGATTCATGATGGTGACGACTTGCAAGATTCGAACCGGATTCACTCGATGTCCCCCCTGACTGCCTCACCCGCAGCTTATTTATGACCGTGAGCATAAAATAAATCGCGAGCGAAAATTTTAGTTTTGCGCATACAAAAAATACTTTCCAGACCAAAGGGCTATCCTTTGTCTCGAAGGAACGTAGTGCCTCCCGCATCCGTCTGCCTTGCAGCAGCAGCTGTAAGTCTTTAACCTTTTTCCTTGCCGAGGAGGCTTTGCCCTCGCTCATTGCATTTAAGCCTAGCCCTATAATATTCACACAAATCCGATTGTTAAAGGCTGTTTTATACTCATCGCCAAGCTGCTTTTCACCCAAAAAAGCTTCCATCGCCGAATACAACTTCTCGAATTTCTCAGGCAACTTTGGGGTATAGCTTGAGGTGATCGACGCTGCATTGGCGCGCCAATAGTGATACAACGGGCGGTTTAGGAACACAAAGGATTGTGCATGATAGAACGCATGAATATTAAAGAGGGTATCCTCGTTGCTTCCGATCACGCTCAGATCCATAAATGACAAGCCGTTATCCGTCAGCAATTCCGCTCGGTAAAGCTTGGACCATACGGTACCCCAGGCGTCCAGAAACTCCGGGCTCGCCACCTCTTTATTCAATGGCCCTACAAGCCGCCTGAGCAGCTTGTCTTGCACCTCTTTGCCGCGGAACATTTGCCCATTCGCCATATCGAACTTTTTTTCCTTTGCATGGGTGCCAAACTCGCGGACATACGTGCACATGACAATCTCTGCGCGCTGCTGAACCGCCGCCTCATAAAGCTCCTGGTACATGCTGGGGTGTACCCAGTCGTCAGGATCCACAAACCCGATGAATGCTCCTCTGGCCGCCTTCACACCGTCATTTCTGGCTTCGGAGACGCCGCCATTCGCTTTGTCGATGATGACGATGCGCGAGTCCTGCTCTGCGTATTGCCTAAGAAGCTTCAAGCTCGAATCTTGCGATCCGTCATTCACCGCTATAATCTCAATGTCGCTCAAACTTTGTCCAAGCAGACTCCCGAGACAGCGCTCGAGATAATCCTCCATATTATATATAGGCACGACGATACTGACTTTCGGCTTCATTTCGCTCCTCCGGCATATACGATTTATAAATGCTTCCAAGCTCCTGCTGAACCTGCAGCAAACCGTACTTCTTTACAAGCTGCTCACTCCTCATTCCCATTTGCTGCCTAAGCTCCAAGGATTCGCTGAGCAGCTTCATACGGCTGGCGAACAAGGCCATATCGCTTGGCTCCGTGATGAATCCATTATCGCCTTCGACAACCAGCTCCGAGTGCCCTCGGTTGCGGGTTGCAATGACAGGCAGACCGCAGGCCATCGCTTCCATGATGTTGACAGGCAGCCCTTCCCGCAGGCTGGAGGCGACAGCGATATCGCACATCGACAGCAGCTGATCAATATCCTTCCGGTAGCCCAGAAAATTGACCATGGAGGTTATGCCCAGCTTTTCTGCGAGTTCCTTCGCCGCTTCCAGAAGCGGACCTTTGCCGGCCAAAAGCAGCCTTGCATGCGGAACCTGCTCTTTGATCGTAGCCAAAGCATGCAGCAGCAGTTGGTGGTTTTTATTTTTGTTAAATTCCGCGGCATAGAAGAAAAGAAAATCGTCCGTGCGGTAGTCGTACTCCTGCCGAAGCCGCCATTTCTCAATTTTTTGCACCGGTTTATAGCGGACCGTATTGACGCCAACTCCGTGAACATGAGCGATTCGTTTTGCTTTAAAGCGCCTCGAGACCGCTAACCGGTAGTCTTCGTCATTAATCGTAATAAGGCAGTCGGTTAAGCGCGACAAATTTTTCTCAATCGGATAATAAAGCAGCCAATTGAGAAGGGAGGCTCCTTTGCAGAAATGAAAGCCATGCGCCGTATAAATCACTTTTGTCCCTTTTCGCCTTGCAGACGCGGCGGCAAGGCGGGCGAGCACGCCGCCCATCGGGGTGTGGCAATGGATAATGTTGTATTGCTGATCATCAATAATCTTCTTCAGCTCTTGATACGCTTGAAGATTATTCGAATGAATGGGTGAGCGTTCGATCTGCAATTCAAACTTCCGGTCAACAAAAGGGAGGCTCAGCGCGCCCTTTGCGGCGACATGAACCTCCCAGCCTTGCTGCTTAAACCATTCCATCATGGGCAAATGAAAAGCCTCGAAGTGATAATCTACCGTTGCGCAAAATAATATTTTATTAGGCACGAGCACACCATCCTAGACTAGAATTATTTTCTAGCAGCCTCTCTTTCAACCATTTGAGATAAATAGTTTAATAACTCATATCGCAAATCCTCACGCTGCAAGGCAAATTCTATGGTCGTCTGGATGAAGCCCATTTTCTCGCCTACGTCATAACGCTTGCCCTCGAACTCATACGCATATACAGCTTCCGATAGATTCAAAGCGGCAATCGCATCCGTTAATTGGATTTCGCCTCCCGCTCCAGGCGTCTGATTGCCTAAAATGTCGAAGATAGCTGGGTTCAATATGTAACGTCCCATGATCGCCATATTGGACGGGGCCTCGTCTCTGGATGGCTTCTCTACCAAATGCCGGACGCGGTGGAACGAATCCTCCATCGGCGCGCCGTCTACGATTCCGTAGCGGGAAACCGCGTCGTCTGCGACGCGCTGTACCCCGATAATCGAAGTGTGGTACTCCTCGTATTTCTCGATCATTTGCCGAATGCATGGCTTTTCCGCAGATATAATGTCATCGCCAAGCAATACGGCAAACGGCTCGTTTCCGATAAATTTGCGGGCACACCATATCGCATGCCCAAGTCCCTTCGGCTCCTTCTGCCGAATGTAATGGATATCGACCATATCCGCTGATTTGCGAACCTCGCTCAGCAGATCGAATTTATGCTTTGCCGTCAAAATTTGCTCAAGCTCCAGCGAATTGTCGAAATGATCCTCAATCGCCCGTTTCCCCTTGCCGGTCACGATAATAATATCCTCAATGCCGGATTCGATCGCTTCCTCTACGATATATTGGATGGTCGGCTTATCGACAATCGGCAGCATTTCTTTTGGCATCGCCTTGGTCGCCGGTAGAAACCTCGTTCCTAGCCCCGCCGCCGGTATAATCGCTTTTCTAACTTTCATCGTGTCAGTCCACTCCTTCGTTATATTAGCCAGTTACAGACGCAAATTCCGGAAGCTCGACTACATTGTTCGCCAAATCTAGCAGCCTGACTCGCAGTTCTGCTTTGCTCATGCCACCCTGCAGGGCGATAATTTCTTCAATTTGCTCAAAATAAATCTCAAAGGATTTGCCAATGTAGATTTTTGGATACACCTGCTGTTCATCCATTTCATTGTCTTTCAGCATTTCCTCAAACAGCTTCTCGCCTGGCCTGATCCCGGTATAATGAATGCCGATTTCTTCGACCGTGTAACCGGACATCCGAATCACGTTTTGCGCCAAGTCTGTAATTTTGACAGGATCCCCCATGTCCAGCACGAAAATTTCGCCGCCCTTTGCCAGCGCTCCCGCTTGAATGACAAGCCTCGACGCTTCCGGAATCGTCATAAAATAGCGAACCATGTCCGGATGGGTCACCGTTACAGGGCCACCCTTCTCGATTTGCTTCTTAAACAGCGGAATAACGCTGCCCCGGCTGCCGAGAACATTGCCGAAACGAACCGCGACAAATTTCGTATTGCTGATGCGGTCCATATGCTGAATGACCATTTCCGCTATTCGCTTCGTTGCTCCCATGACACTTGTGGGATTGACAGCTTTATCGGTAGAAATCATAACAAACGTGTCCACTCGCGCCTGGCTTGCCGCTTTGGCCGCATTCATGGTACCAAGTACGTTGTTTTTGAATGCTTCCTCCGGATTGCGCTCCATTAGAGGCACATGCTTATGCGCAGCGGCGTGATAGACGACCTGCGGACGGTGAGCCTGCATCACGGCAAGCATCTTGGCTGCGTCCTGCAAATCAGCAATTTCGGTAATAAACTCAATTTTGGTATGGCCGTAAAGCTCCTTCAGCTCCATCTCAATGGAATAGATACTGTTCTCGCCATGACCGAGCAAAATGAGTTTTTCCGGCAAAAACCGCGAAACCTGGCGGCAGACCTCTGAACCAATCGACCCGCCTGCACCGGTCACCATGACCACTTTTTGCGTAACATAGCCCGAGATGCTCTCAATATCCAGCTCGACCGGCTCGCGGCCAAGCAGATCCTCGACCTGAACGTCGCGGAATTGACTGACTGACACTCTTCCTGTAGCCAAATCCTCCAGCATCGGGATAATTTGCGTTTTCGCCCTCGTCTTGGCGCATTCGCTAAAAATCGTGTTCAGCTGCTTCTTGCTCAGGGAAGGAATCGCAATGACAATATTATGTATCTCAAGCTCCTGCGCCACCTTGGCGATACTTCTCACGCCACCCTTGACCGGTATGCCCATAATGTCCAAGTTATGCTTGTTGATATCATCATCAATGAAAGCCGTTGGCAAAAGCTCCGTATCGGTGTTGGCTAGCAGTTGACGAACGAGCATCGTGCCCGCAGATCCCGCCCCGACAATCAACGTACGTTTTCGTAAGCCTTCGTGCTTATTGTAGCGGCCTCGAAATATTCTCCAGCACAGCCTTGAGCCTCCAATTAGCAGCATATGAATCATCCAAGTGACGGCAAGCAGACGAAAAAAAACATCCTGCAGCACAAGCTGCTGAATGATTGCTGCCGCTACAATCGAGAAAGATACGGCTTTCGTAATAATCAGAAGCTCGCCCACGCTCGCATATTCCCATGCCTTCTTGTAGAGCTTGTAGTAGAAGGAAAAGAAATGGTGGCTGAGCAGCAGCGTAATAGAACTAATGACAATCGGTGCCGTTACCACGTCCAGAGAAGCGCTAAGAAGAAAACGGCTAAAGAAAATAGCGGTCAATACAATAAATGAGTCCATCAAAATCAAAAAAGAAAACCTTTGTCGATACGTCAAAGCCTTGTCACCCTTTCCTGAAAAAACGTCAAATAAAATCAATGCTGAGAAGCATGGGAGTTACGCGCTACGTTGGGTGGACTGCTGCAGCACCCTTTAGGGTGTTTAACTAAAAGGCTTTAGGATAAAACCTTCTAGTGAAGCACTCTAACTTAAAAACCAGGGCATTCAACCCCGCCTCACACCACACTCTTGACGACTCGCGTCTAAGGTTTATCCGTAAACCCACAGCATGGCCGAGTGCCTCCGAGGATAACGGCGAGGAGACATTACCGAACGAGATTTCTTGATTGCTCGTTATTGTGCTTTATAGAGAACGGGTTTCCCGAAAAAAAAGTGCTATCCGATTGCGGTCATCAAACGCTCTTCTTATTGAGTATGACGCCGAGAATGTTCGCTTTGGCAAACAGCAGCGTTCGTTTGGCTTCGAGTGCGTGCTCCTGCTGCGTTGCTCCGCTTTTGACAATCAGAAGCACGCCGTCACATTTGCTGGCAAGCGCATTCGTATCTGGCGCACCGAGAACGGGCGGACAATCCAGCAGCACAATGTCGTAATGCTCATAGGCAAATGCCATCACATCGACCATCAACTGGGAATCCAGCAGCTCTGTCGAATTGTAAAGGCGTTGTCCGCTTGGCAAAATGTCCAGTCCCTCGACCTCCGTATGATAGATCGCTTCTCGAAATTCGAGCTGCTGTCCGAGGATATTCGATAACCCTGGAGACGTCTGCACATTGAAAATTTTGTTGATGATCGGATTTCTGAAATTCGCGTCGATAATGAGCACACGATCGCCTCGCTGCGCCATGCAAACTGCCAAATTAACGGTCGTTGTCGATTTACCTTCTCCTTCAGAAGGAGAAGTAACAAGCAGCGACCGCACCTTGCTGCCACTTGAGGCATAATGGATATTATTGCGAATCGTCCGATATTGCTCGGATATGGAAGCATGCGGATGAATATAGGCTAGCAAACTTTTGTTCACGTAAGATTTTGACGCTTTCTGCCGTTCACGAACCAATGGTTTCACCCCGCACTAAAATGCTTTTTTGTTTTTTTGCTTTTCTCGCGTAATCTTTTCTCTTCATTTGACTTACTTGCCCTAGCATCGTTAGACCAAGCAGTTCTTCAATCTCGCGATCCGATTTGATAGAATCATCGAGCGAATCAAGCAAAAACACGAGAGCCAGACTCAGGATCAGCCCTGCCATAAAACCGGCATAAACCAAACTGTTACTTTTTACATTGATGGAATAAGGGTTTTCTTCCGCCATCGTCAGTAGCTGTATTGCCGTAATGCCAAGGGTATCTGCAGCTACCTTCCGGTAGACTTCGACTCCTTTATTCGCGATATCAGCTGCCAGCTTCGAATCACTGTCAACAACCGATATAACGGTCACAAGGGACCCTTCCACACTATCCACTCTGACTTGGCTTCTTAGTTGCGCGGCTGAACGGTTAAGCTGCAGCTCTTCAATCACCTTATTCATAACGATCGGTTCCCGAAACAGCACTTTAACTGTCCCCATCATCTCAGCGGAAGCAGCAACAATGATTCGGGCAGACGAAGCATACATCGGTGTTTCAGGTCTTGCATTAAACATCCCTGCAGCTATGGTAAAAAGAATAGTCACCAGTGCAACCACCCATAGCCGCTTGCGAATCGTCAAATACAAAGCTTTGAGATTGATTTCTTTCATCTTTAGCCGATCTTTCTCGCTCCGCAACGATTGTACATCCTCTAACCTTTTCCCATCCATTTACACACCTGCTTATTATGTTTGTTATAAAGAACAATAACACAATATTAGTTCTTTATATAGAACATGTCAATACACTTTTTCCTTTTTTGCGGAGCATCAATTATCAATATGAAGAATAATGATATTAGATGTTTTTCTTTTTTCGCTGGAGTAAATGCTCGGCTCCAAACGATTTTCCTTCCAAATATTCGAACGGATCAAGTCTTTTAAAGCTTGGAAATCACCTTTGCTCATGCCCTCATCTACCGCGTTTTTAATAATTAAGCGCCATTCCTCGTCCAACATTTCGTCTTCATGAATTTTCGGTAAATGCTCTTCTCCAAGTAGATATTCAATGTTAGAATCCAAAGGAGCAGCTATTTTTGCCATTACCTGAAGAGATGGGTTGTTCTGCATATTTCGTTCGATGTAGCTCAAGTAGGACTTGGATACGCCTGCCAGGTCGGCAAGCTTCGTTATCGAATAGCCCTTTTTTTCCCGTAGACTTTTAATCCGTTCCCCAATCATAATATTCTCCTTCGGCCAGTTTAGATCCTAACGTTAAGCTTCACGCTAGCTTGAAAAATGCAATGCGTTATAACAGACAATACATCTATTGTAGTTCTTTAAAAAGAACAGGTCAATACCATTCCGTTTGGTTTGCCAAAACTTCTGTCCGAATACCTATTCGGCCGCAGTTGGAACAATAGATCGCTTACGTGAATGAACGAACAAAATTGGTGTACTATTCGAGTCTCTGTGTAAGCGCCCATTCTTTTGAATTTGCTTGAAAATATTATGTAGTGGAGATAGGGAAAGTCATTAGATTGGAGTGAATAGCGAGGTTCGAGCGCTGCGTTGAGGCAATCGATTGCGTGAATCAATAGTCATAATAGTAGTTTTAACTCTATTCTAAATGGATACTCATGCTGATAATGCTGCGTATTGAACAGTCAGATCATGTTTATTCAACAAACCATTCTATTCCTTGTTGAGCAGCCTTTCGATTCTCCTAAGCCATTTAGGCTTATAGTATTAACTTGTCGGACCACCTTGATTACCATCATCCTGCCAGCCCTGCTCCTTTAAATGCTGGATATGAGGACATTCTATTGCATACTTAGCTCCCAGCCAGCTAATAAAATGGGTAAATTTCAATCTCATGATTGGACTTAACTCTCCAACCCATTCGTTCTTTGTGATTCTTTACTCAATGTCCATATCCTGCTTGCTGCATCTAAACAGTTGTTATAATTAAAATTGTCATCGAAGCTTGTTGTGAAAACTTTTTGTATGTGCAGCGCTAACTCCTCCATAGATTCAGACGTCATTAATTTTGCGGTTATTTGTCTGATTTCAGAATCAAATTCGTCCTCTGGTGCGTCTGGTAATAATCCATATGGATTCCATGCATCAATGACTTGCTTAACAATCTCCTTCATACTACTCCCCCATTCTATTCATCAGTCATCGGTCTGAGTTCCAGATAAGCTTCTGCCTTGGGAAATTTTGATAACGCCCTCATAAACGTTATTGTTTAATCCTCAACCTTATCGTTCTTACAAGCTTTAAAAACCTTATAACCTAATAGAACAGCGACCGTCCACCTATGTCTCCAGCTTCCTAGCAGTTAACTACAAGGAAGCTGGAGACACGAGCGGTCGGAAGGAAGTCTAGTTCTATCCCCTCTTCCTATTTTCGCGTATCTATTCTTCTGTTGAATGAACATAGCGGGAACCCGAAACAGGCTATGAATGATTAAAACGGCATTTCCGACATTTCACCCTATTCTATGTGGGCATCTACTTATCTTGAAGCTCACGCAAATACTCTTCCAACCGATCGAACCGCTCCTCCCACATCGCACGAAAGGAAGCCAACCAGTTATCCAGCTCTTGAAGCGGCTCAGAGCGCAGCTTGTAGATCCGCCGATTCGCTTCTGGCTGCACCTCAACGATGCCGGAATGGCTAAGCACACGTAAGTGCTTCGAGGTTTGCGGCTGATTCATGTCTAGGCTTACGGCAATTTCTCCTACGGTTAACGGGCCGTCACGAAGGAGCTCGACGATGCGCAGCCGATTCGGCTCTGCCAGAGCGCTAAAAAAACGTTCATTCATACCGACGGTTACCCAATAAGGGAGAGTAGGCTCTTAAATTCAAGCTCTTCGAATTTTCGCAGCACCGTATCGCGGTCATACGCCCAGCTGCAGCTATCAATCTCAGCCGTAACGGGAACATCGCAGCGGATGGTCGCTAGGTCACGGGACAAATGCAGCATTTCCAAATCCGCTTCAATCTTTGCGCGAATCGTTTTGGAGACGGTATCCAAATTAGCAAGCAGCACCTCAATCGAGCCATGTTCCTGAATAAGCTTATGTGCCGTTTTCTCGCCAATGCCCTTTACTCCAGGATAATTATCCGCCGTATCGCCCATCAGACCTTTGATATCGATGATTTGTACCGGGGTAAGCTGACGCTCTTCCATCAGCGATTCCGGTGTATACACCATGTAATTGCCAATCCCCTTCTTCATAATTGCCACAGAAACACGGTCATCCACCAACTGCAGCATATCATGATCGCCAGTTACAACAAAAACATGCAATTGATCCTTAAGCGCCGCAGCCAGCGTTCCGATACAGTCATCCGCCTCATAGCCGACAATACCGATATTCGGAACGTTAAAGCTGGCGACGACCTCTTTCACGAGATCAAACTGCGGAACCAAGTCCTCTGGCGCAGCCGGACGGTTTGATTTGTAGCCGTCATACTGCTCCGTACGAAAGGTCGTGCTGCCCATATCCCAACAGCAAGCCACATGTGTAGGATTAAACGTTTTTATCGCATCCATGAAATAACGGACAAAGCCATGCACTGCATTCACGGGTACTCCTGCGCTTGTTTTACGGACGCTGCCACCGAACGAGGTCGCAAAATAAGCGCGAAACAAAATGGCCATGCCATCTACCAGAAGCAAACGTTGTTCACTCATAAGTAAAGCCCCTCTCTCCTCTTTCAACTTAGTTTTCAACTTATATTTCAGCTATATCCATCGAACTAGAACTATATAATTTGGCCGTGCACGGTACTTCACTAAAAATTAATTATAAATTCAACCTATATGACTCCATTGAACTATAAAATCACGTTTAGTCTTTCGCTGCTCATATGCACCCGTCCGGCTAAATTAGATCTATTTTTTAGATCTATTTCTTGCCACGTGGCAATTTTTGATCAAATAGATCTACAATTTAGATCTATTACACAAAAAGCCAGCATTTCGCTGCTCATATGCACCCATCCGGCTAAATTAAATCTATTTTTTAGATCTAATTCTTGCCATGCGGCAATTTTTGATCAATTAGATCTACAATTTAGACCTATTTCTCAAAAAGCCAGCCTTCCACTGCCTATTATGAGCGCAACAACTACATTAGGTCCGTGTCTCACTAAATCATGTTAGGGGGGATTGATAAAGCTACGATTGCTTTCGAACTTTCCCCAGAGGTATATTCCCATTTCGTTTCCTCAACTCAAAACCAAATTTCAGCTACTTCTATCCTTGCCCGCGAATGAAGCTTCCAATCCGTTTCGCAGCTTCTAATAGCCGCTCTTCATTTTCTACGAGCGCAATTCGAACATAACCTTCGCCTTCCGTGCCAAAAGCTTCTCCCGGAACGACCACTACACCGGTCTGACGCAGCATTTCCTGGGAAATTCGCCGAGAATTCCAAGGCTCATCCTGTGACCACTGCATCGGTGGCAGCTTCGCCCAAATAAACATCGTCGCCTTCGGGGCAGCAATGGACCAGCCTTCGTCGCTTAGCGCTTGAAGAAAGACATCCCGCCGCTGCTCATAGAGCTTGCCTGCTTTAGGCATCTCCGGATTGGCGATGGCTTCCTCCAGCGCAACGATTCCGGCCTCCTGAACGGGATCAAACACACCATAGTCAATGTTAGCTTTCAGCTCCCGCAAGGCTGCAACCGCCTCCTTGTTTCCGGCCAAAAATCCAATCCTGCAGCCCGCCATGTTGAAGCTCTTCGATAAGGAATGAAATTCAACAGCCTGGTCAATCGCACCTGGTACCTCTAAAATACTTATCGGCTCACAGCCGTCAAAGCCCATTTCAGAATAGGCCAAATCATGTACCACCAACACCCCATGCTGACGCGCTTTTGCCAGCAACCGTTCAAAAAAGGCTGGGTCCGCTACAGCAGAGATCGGATTGTTAGGATAATTAAGCAAAATAAAGGTAGCGCGATCCCAATCCGTATCCGATATGGCTTCCAAATCAGGCATATAATCATTCTCTTCCCGCAGCGGCATAAGCACTGCTTCGACGCCAGCAAGCGCTAATGATGCGGTATAAATCGGATAACCGGGATTAGGCAGCAGCACCGTATCCCCGGGATCGCATAGCGCCATTGCCAAATGCGCCAGACCATCCTGCGAGCCTAGAAGTGTAACGATTTCGCTTGCCGGATCCAACTCCACATCAAAACGATGCTTCATCCATTTCGCTGCATGCTGCCGGAAAGGCAGCCCGCTTTTTGTTGCGGGATACGCATACATGTCTGCGCGTAAGGCCGCTTCGCTTAGCGCTTGCCTAACCGCTGGCGATGGAGGCTGGTCCGGACTTCCAATCCCAAGATCTATAATATCAAGACCGCTCTCTAGCGCGGACAGCTTCCATGCGGCAACCTCCGCAAAAATGGAAGAGCCCAGCTGCGAAAGCCGCTCTGATCTCCATTTCGGTTGCGTCATCTTCTTATTCACCCTTTTCCGTTCGCCCAAACTTGCTCGAATTGCTCTTCCTTATAACCAACGGTTACTTGCTCGCCATCGGTTACAATTGGCCGTTTAATCAGCATCCCGTTTGATGCCAGCAGCTTATATTTTTCATCCTCTGCCATGTCCGCCAGCTTGTCCTTCAGTCCAAGCTCCCTGTACACGTCGCCAGAGGTATTAAAAAACTTCTTCAGCTCAAGTCCGCTGTTCGCAACCAGCGTCTTTATCTCCTCCGCAGTTGGTGTTTCCTCCACGATATGGCGGGAAATAACCTCATTGCCTTTGTTTTGCAACGATTTGATTGCGGTTCTGCATGTTCCGCATTTGGGATATTGAATAATCGTTAATGGCTTGTCCTTCGTCATTCCCATGAAGCCTCCCCTGAGCTCATTTCTATTTTATTCCGACAACCTCTGCTCCAAGAGCGCAAGCTCTGGCGGTAAAGGTGCTATCCATTCCATCCATTGCTTCCGAATAGGGTGCTTAAAGCCCAGTACCTCGGCATGCAGCGCTTGCCGGCTCACCGCTGCTTCCCATTCTGCCATGCCGCCGTCCTCCGGGCCGTACATTTTGTCCCCGATTAATGGGCAGCCGATGTGCTTCATATGAACGCGAATTTGATGCGTACGTCCCGTTTCGAGCTTCAGCCGCACAGCCGCCGCCCGCCCACCGATGGTGGATTGAAAACCCGAAATCACCTCATAGTGCGTCACGGACGGATAACCCTCCGGTGTCACGATCCGTATATGTGGCTGATCAGGATTGCGGTCAATAGGCTCGTTGACGGTCCCCTGCGCTGGCACGGGCTTGCCATACACATAAGCCCTATACAGCTTCAAAAAACCGTTAGCCTGCATCTGCTCCGACAGCTGCTGATGTACGTAAGAGGTTTTGGCTATGGCAACTAACCCGGAGGTTTCCTCATCCAGCCGGTGAACGGGTCGGAATCGGACCCGTTCTCCCTTTTGCTGCCAATGATACACGACACCGTTAGCTAGCGTACCGGTATAATGGCCATGAGTCGGATGAACGATCATGCCTGCCGGTTTATTGACAATGAGGAGATCCTCGTCCTCAAATACAATTTCAAAGGGAATAGGCTGAGGCAAAATGTCTTCTGAAATTTCTCGCTCCATACGCAGCTCTATTCGGTCGCCCATGGCTACAGGAGCCGTCGTATAGGCCCGCACTCCATTCACCGTCAGCCCATGCTCCGTCAGCTTCACCTGTGACAGCAGCTTCCGGGATATGCCGAGCTGCCGCTCCAGTACAGTTCGAACCGTCTTCCCGTCCTCCGCTTCGCTTACCGTAGCCACTAACGGCCGATAATAGTCCCGCTCTAGATGGTCCATCATTTCTTCGGCTTCCGAAATACTTCTGCGCTTCGGACATATTCCGTGTCCGGCACGCCAAGCTTGGCGTTAGCTGCCCTCGCAGCGGCAAAGAAAAAGTCAGAAAGACGATTCAAGTAGGTTTGAACCTCGGCGTTAATTGGATGCTCTGCAGCAAGCGTTACCACACGCCGTTCCGCGCGGCGGCATACCGTTCTGCATACATGCAGCAAGGCAGACGCAGAGCTTCCTCCGGGCAAAATAAATCTCGTGATTTCCGGCGCCTCTGCTGTATATTGATCAATCCAGCCCTCTAAACGTGCAGCCGGCTGCCCGTCAATTTTGAGCGGCGCGCCTTCTACCGCGTAAGCAAGGTCCGATCCGCAATCGAACAATTCCTGCTGTATATCGATCAGCCACCCTGACATTTCAACAAGCTCCTCGTGCTTGGCAGCCTCCGCCGCTGCCTGCCCAACGAAACAATTCAGCTCGTCGATCGTGCCATAGGCCTCCACTCGGGCGTCATCCTTGCGAACGCGCCCGCCAATGAGGGATGTTTGGCCGCTGTCTCCGGTTCTTGTATATATTTTCATCGATTCCAGCCTCCTTTAGGGTTTTGGGTTAAATACCCTATACTCATGCAAACAGCAGGCCGGATGCGCTCCTGACCTGCTGTTTCGTCCTGCCCTCAAACATCGCTTGCTAGCCTTGCTGCTTCAATCGGTGAACGAAGCCGCCGATCCGGTCCAGCGCCTCCGTAAGATTCGTAACTGAGGTCGCATAGGAGCAGCGAAGATGGCCCTCGCCTCCAAGGCCGAAGACATCTCCAGGAACAGCCGCGACATTCGCTTCTTCCAGAAGCCTTTGGGCAAACTGCTCGCTCGTCAGCCCCGTGGATACAATGGACGGGAAGGCATAGAAAGCCCCCTGCGGCTCATGGCAATCCAGTCCAATTTCCCGAAATCCCTTGACGACCAAACGGCGCCTTTGGTTATAGGCCTCCACCATCCGGTCCTTTTCTTCCAAACCGTGCTGCAGCGCTTCAAGAGCAGCATATTGCGCCATGATCGGAGCACACATGACCGTATATTGATGGATCTTTAGCATAGCAGCGATCAGCTCGGGATGCCCGCAAGCGTAACCCATCCGCCAGCCGGTCATCGCAAACGCTTTGGAGAAGCCGCTGACAAGAATCGTGCGGTCCTTCATGCCGGGCATCGCCGCGAAGCTTACATGCTTAGAGCCATAGGTAAGCTCGGCATAGATTTCATCAGAAATAACGATCAGATCGTTTTCTTCCACAATCTTCGCAATCGGCAACCAGTCCTCATAAGTCATCGTACCGCCAGTCGGGTTGCTTGGATAACATAAAATAAGTACTTTGGAATTTGGCGTAATGACCGCTTGAAGCGACTCTGGCTTCAGCTTAAATTCATCCTTCGCAAAGGTTTCGATGCCAACTGGTACTCCGCCGGTAAGCGCCGTTATCGGAGAATAGGAGATGTAACATGGTTCCGGAATTAAAATTTCGTCGCCAGGCGAGATAAATGAGCGGAGCGCAAGATCGATCGCTTCGCTGCCGCCTACCGTTACCAAAATCTCATCCGCCGGATTGTATTCCACAGCGAATTGGTCATTCAAATATTGCCCGATGGCCCCCCGAAGCTCAGGCATGCCAGCGTTGGATGTATACTGGGTTTTTCCCGTTTCCAGTGCATATACTGCCGCTTCCCTTACATGCCACGGCGTTACAAAATCGGGCTCGCCAACGCCAAGCGTAATGACATCCTTGCGCGTGCTGACCAAATCAAAAAACCGACGGATTCCCGACGGTTTAATGCCCCGGACAAGCGGGGACAAATAATCAGCCATCGATTGACGCTGCACAGGTGTGGAGGGTTGTTTTTCTTCGTCTTTAATCATTGCCATCACCCTTTTTTACGGCGAAACCATCAACCGATGATCACCTTCATGCTCCTCGAAGATAATGCCGTCTTGTTTGTATTTTTTCAAAATAAAAAACGTTTTTGTCGATAATACCGCATCGATCGGTGATAATTTATTCGATACGAACGAGGCAACCTCTTTCAGGTTTTTACCTTCGACCTCAACAAGTAGATCGTAGGCGCCAGACATCAGGTATACCGATTTTACTTCTGGATATAAATAAATGCGCTCGGCGATTCCTTCGAATCCGCGACCGCGTTCTGGTGTGATTTGAACTTCAATCAGTGCCGTTACCTTCTGGTCGTCAATCTTGCTCCAGTTCACGACAGTAGCATACTTTACAATAATATGATCGTTCTCAAGCGCAGCAATCGCTTGCTTTACTTCCTCTGTTGGCACGGCAAGCATGGTTGCAATCAGTTCTGCATCCCTACGCGCGTCTTCCTTCAGCAGTTCTAATACTTTCAACTGTAATTCGGTCATGGTATAACTCCTTCCAGTACGACTGCGATTATAAAGAATAGTTTACAACTTTTTTGATTGACGCGCAATGAAAGCCTAGCTATCACAACCCTTTGTAAAAAAGCAAAAGACCCCGAAAGGGGCCTTTAGTTGTAATAGTTTTGAGATCCTTGCTGCTGACCGGACTGCTGCTGCATATTCGGCGTATACATCGTTTGATTTTGCTGCTGACCGAGGGTTTGCTGTAAAAACTGAGCGGTCTTTTGCTTGATTTGCTGATATTGCTTCATTTGTTTATCTAGTTCCTGGCGCAGTACTGGCGATGAGGTATTGTACATGTTCGCTTGCTGCATCGCTTGGAACAGTTGGCCTTGCATTGTCAACGTGCTGTCCATCAGCTTGGTAAACAATTGGCGGATATCCGGACATGTAGACTCCGTCGCCGCTGTTGCATATTCCCGAACGACTCGCTTTAAATCGCTTAGAATCGTACTAACCAAGTCTTCTTCAGTCAAAATTGACTGCTTCTGCTGTTGTTGTTGATACATAGCGAAAACCTCCTAAACGTTATTGAAATGCTTTTATTGTTGCGGCTGCGTTGGTGCCATTTGCTGATGATGTGAAATGGCATGCATAAGAGAGTCAAAGTGCTGTTGATGGGTTTGCAGCATTTGCGAGCAAAGGTTGCGCAAGGCAGGTGTCGTGCCCGTAGCAACTACGGCCGCGCACTGCTTCATTAATAAATCCTCGTTGGACATTGAGTCTGCAATGTACTCCAGCTCTTTGCCAGTCATTGGCTGAATCATAGGGACATCCTCCTTTATAGTTGAATCCTAAGCACATGTTGTACCATTTTTTTCGTGCCCAACGTATTATGACCTGATTTTCCTTTATTTATGTGTCTGTATTTAAATCAAAATTACCAGAATGGATCAGTTGAAAATGAACTTCTGTTTTCAGCTGTTCAGCCTGCGGAAGCCAGATTTTTCCTTTGCATGCTTCTTTCCAATACTTAAGATGGTAACGGTACAATTGATGCTCCAGCAAGAACAAATCCATCTTTTTAGCCAGCCCTTTGCGGTAAGTATCCTCAATTTGTTCCTTCACCTGCGACTCTACAGATGTAACAACTTCATCTGCATTCATCCTTCCGGCCATCTCCGAAATGTCGCCGGCCATCTTAAGATGCAGTGTGAATACCGGTTTCCCATTCACGAAGCTTGTTTGCAACCGAGGACGTGAGGCTACGATCCCTATCGTCGATTTCCCCGCGGGACCTTCCGCTTTGATTAAGAAATGCTTGAACTCGGGATTTACCCAGCGCAGTCCGGCTGCGTCCGCCTCCGTTAAGTAGCCCGCATACCGAAGCTCATGAAATACAAATATGCCATCTATAAACTGAATTTGAAGCGGCTGCTTCTTTCTGGTCCAGTAGCTTTCATTAGCGTTCAATGAAGGGAGAGTTGTCACCATCGCCGGCTCCTTCAACGTCTGCATCACCAGCTGCAGTTCATAAGGACGTATGAAGCTGCGCTGGCTGTCAAGCGGGCTTGGCATATACATAATACTATTTAATGGTGATTGGTCAAAAAAAGTATCTGTGGTAAAAATCTTTTCGATAGGCGCCCTCGTTCCGTAGAGCAAGGAAGTATACCGTGAGGCACGCTGGCGGTTGATTCCATCCATAATGTCATTCATCCTACTCATCGCTCTCTCTTGAACAAGCACGGTTTTCAAATGCTCCAGGCTAAGCAGCGTATGGCCAGCCTGCGTCAAATCATTCAGCGCCAGCAAGATAGAATCCCCCTTCCCTCTTCCATTCCACACCGGATTAGGATCAGGCTGCAGAGATTCGGTCTTGGCAATGAGCGCGAATTTGATCATTTGTGCGTATACCTCGTAGTGATCCTCCTTATAGTCAATGCCAAGTGCCGAGATGTAGCTAACATCCTGTAAATTCACCTCATCCCAGCAGCCCTGCAGCAGCAAGGAAGCAATAACTAAACCTGCAAACGCCAGGCGCTTCCTCGCACGGCGGTAGGCTCCATAACGGCAAGCTGTCCGCATCATTTATTCCTCCTGCCATCTTTAAGCTTCCATGGCATTTGCATTAGCGCGGGCATTAGCTGCTTGAAGCGCAGCGGAGCCAAAGGCTCCAAATACGAGCGCCCAAAGGATTCCAACGTACAGAGGTAGATCAGCACGGCAAAGCTTCCGACAAAAAAACCGAATATGCCTAGCACCGAAGAAGCAATCAGAATCAAATAACGAATCAAACTTACCGAACCGCTTAGAGACTGATTAACGAGCGTAAAGGTAGACACCGCCGTCACGGCAGCCATAACCAGCATCGTCGGTGAGGTCATCCCTGCGCGGATGGCAGCATCCCCGACAATCAAGCCGCCTACAACGGAAACGGTCTGTCCCACCGCTCTTGGTAGTCTGACGCCTGCTTCTCGAAATAGCTCAAACATCGTGAGCATGAGAAACATTTCCATCGTAGCTGACAGCGGCAAGCCAATTCTTGAAATTGTAATCGTTGCGAGCAAAGAAAATGGAATTTGATCGGTATTGAACGACGATAGCGAGATCCAGAATCCGGGCAGACAGATCGACACAATAAGTCCAATCAACCTGAGCACCCTCTCGAGCGACACATAATAGTAGGGCAGGTGCGCATCCTCCGGCGATTTTATTAAGAGCAATAAAGTTCCGGGGGCTATAATGGCAGATGGAGATCCATCCAGCAGAATAGCCACTTTTCCTTGCATCAGTGACTGAACGACATAATCCGGCCGCCCTACATATTCGACAAGTGGAAACAACGATAATCGTCGATCTGCTAAAAGCTCCTCCAGTTGCCCGGCGCCGTTCAGCGAAGGGATGTCAATCTGATCCAGCCTTCTCCTTGCTTCTGCGACAAGCTCACTCGGCGCTTTGCCCTCCATATAAACAAGAGCGATTTCTGTCAGGGACTCGCTGCCGATTCTGCTGTATTCCACATGCATGTCAGGCGTTCTAAGCCGCTTTCGTACAAGCGCAACATTCGTTGCCAACTGCTCGACGAAACCATCTCGGGGACCGCGGATCGACACCTCCATCGTCGATTCTTCCGGATTCCTCCCAGGCTGATCAGCGATATCGTATTCAAATAAGCCTTCCAGAATATCGAATGACAAAATAACACTGCCGGCAAATAGGCGAGAGTATAGATTGCTGCCGTTGGGTCCGCTATGTACCCTGCTGAATAGCATGCTCGGCTTATGTATATCTCCCGCTTCCACACCCTTAAACGAGCGCAGCAGACTTGCCCAATTTTCAAGCTGCGGCAACAAGCCAAGCTGCAACTGCTGATTGTCGATCAATCCTTCGCAATAAAACATAATCACCTGAACAGGTCCGTCCACATCAAGCTTGAACTTGTATTCGATGACGTCATGGCAATCTTTCAAGCTGCGGCTGAATTGCTCCAGAGATATGCCTTCCTCTCCCTGCCGCACGTCCCTCGCCTTGTGTTCCATTATTGCTCTGCCTCCTCAGAACCTATGATTGCCTGCTTCCCGTGCACGTCTTTCTGTTTCCAGAATAGTGAAAGGATCCACAAGACACTGACAAGCACCATAACGAACATACCGGTATACCAAAAAAACAGATGCATGGCTTGCCTGATTTCAAGCATGTGATTGATGCCATAAGTAGATACGGCCAAAATCACGCCACCTAATACAACAGGTGAGATCCATCTTCTTCTCAAACGCCTCATAGGTCCGAACTCGGACAAAATGTGAATCGAAATGGAGAGCCGGATAAGGGCACCGGACATCCACTGGAAAATAGCAAAAAAATCAACATGCTCAAAGTATTTTCCAATCGAAACAAGTCTCCACTGCGAAAATGCGGGATAACGCATCTTTGCTGCTTCGACTGGTCCAAATTCGGAAATAGCTCCCATCACCGGTCCGAGAGTCAGCAGTGACAAAAACAAAACGAGCACGATAAAATGCCATCGTTTGAACTTTCCTCTGATATGGTGCTGGATAAACATAAAGCCAAACAGCTCACTGGACGAGGTCAGCGTAAAAAAAACACCCTCCATGATCGTTCCCATGCCATTCTCAAACATCGGCAGCAAGAAATGATAATCCTTGTGCGGCATATTGGCCGACATCACAAAATCGCCGAGCAAAACGACCAGCGGCAGCAGGATACAGCTCGCATAGGCGATTGCCCGAAGGCCAGAAATGGATGCGAATAAACATAAACCCAAAAACACCGCACAAACGACAAAGGATGGCGTTTTGGGCAAATAAGTCGTCGCCGTCCACGAAGCGGTCATAATCAGCGTTTCAAAAGCCAGCATTAATTGTATGAGCAAAAATATACCGATCACCAGACCTGCTGCCAAACGGGGCAGTCCCTGCTTAAGCCATTGGTCGATCGGCAAGCCATTCATGCGCTTTAATAGGCCATAGAGCGGAACGATAGCCCATAGAAGCACAAAAACAATTCCAGCAGGCACACAAACCCATGCGTCGCGTTTTGCAGCATCAAGCAGCAAAGGTACCACAAGAACATGATTCACTAGCCCCACGGACAATATCATCATGAACATAGATGGCAATATACCAAATAGCTTCACTTTCATTTACCAATCACTTCCTTGAAAATTAATATTTCCAAGTCTATTCATCTAAATGCATGTTGAAACAGAAAAAACTGTGCTCACGCCTATAATGGCTGTAAGCACAGTCTTGAAAACTAGGGGAGATGCACCGTCTTCACATGGTCAAAATGTAAAAAAACGGCGTTTCCGCTTGCGTTCGCAAGCTCGATCATGCTTTGGTCGACGCTTTTTAAGACACCGATTTTGTTTGAATTCTCGCCAAGGTCAAGCACGACAAACTCACCGGTTAATTTGCGCAGCTGTTGATCGAAGGTTCTAGCTAGTGTAAGCGGGGAGAGCTTAAGGGGAAATTGCTCTGGCGTCAACGTATACGGCGTGACATTAGGATTGTAAGGAATTAAATACTTCATATGATGGAGCGATACGATTACCGTATGGTAGACAGGGGAATAGAAAACAAAGAAATCATTCATTACTGTTGTGAGATAACCATGAATGGATTGGTTGCCTGTAATATAAATTTCCGAGAACATGCCTTTAGCGTTCATTAATATTTTCCGGTAAGAGATCGGCTCGTTGTAGGGCTCAAAAGGCATTTCTGGCACTTCTATTTCTTCTTCCACTTCTTGCGATGACACACGCAGCTGCTGTAGATGAATAAGCGGTATATACAAAAATTGCGTTCCGTTATGCAGCACTAGAATATCTTGACCGAATTCAATCAATTTTCCGCGAATAGGTGCCACTTTTCCTGAAATCTCCAATTCAACCTGCCGGTCCAGCAGCGGATGACGGTTTTTCATGCGATCAACCTCCTTTCATCCGGTAAATAGTAGAATCAGGCAAAGGCCCCGCCTTTGCCTGACGGGATATTAGCCTTTTTTCACCGAACGGCGTGCTGTTTTTGAAGCGGATTTGACAGATGCTGCATTAGCGCGGTTTCTTCCACCACTGCGGTTGCCTTGCGATTTGCTTTTGTTATCGTTTTTGTTGTCATTTTTGTTGTCATTTTTGTTGTCATTTTTGTTGTCGTTTTTATTATTGTTTTTATTATTGTTTTTGTTATTGTTTCCACCGGAACAGTTGTTGTTAGCTGCTTGAATCGTTTTAATATGATCGTTTTGGATTTGGATGGCTTCTTTGCAAGCAACGAGTAAGATCGAATCATTGTTAACTTGAGCAATGAAACCTTCAACCTTCTCAGGGCCTCCAGAATTGATTTGAACAAAGGTTTGATTCAGAGCGCGAATGACTCCATTGAAATTGCGGGCCTGAATATAGCTAGGATCGCGATGGCCGCTGCGGTGGCAGGAACCACTTTTGTTTTGATTGCCACTTTTGTTGCCATCGCTTCTATTGCCACCGCTTCTGTTGCACTCCACTTCTGTAATGCTTTTCACATGGCTGGAAGCGACATATACCACGCCATGTCTTGTGCTTACTACTAGATAATCGCTTTTGATAGCAAGAAGTTTTCCTTGAACCGAGTTTGGTCCACCACGATTGATCTTCACTTGCTTGCCAACCAAGCTTTCTAGAAAACGGCTGTCATTGCTTCCGCTTCGATTGCTCTTGTGGCTTTTGTGGCTTTTGTGATGATTATTGTTATTGTCTGTGGCACCAGCGACGGATTGACCTGCAAATTGATTAAAGTTACAGCAAAAACTCATAAAAAAATCCCTCCGATAATTTCATAATAAAAAATAGCTCTAGCATTTTCACCAAACTAGCTGACAAAACTCTTACACCAGTATCCTGTTTGTATGGCTAAGCATCCCTCCAATACTTCTTTCACGCCATCTATCATGAGATACGATATGTAATATATTTATATGTATACCGTATTGCAGGGGTACTAGATTACTATCTATTTATTCAAGATTGAGTATCCCAACCATAACGATTACTAGATAACTGTCATAGATTATCTTATCTTCATTTATAGGAGGAATTTTACTTTGACAAGAAACAGGAACAGCAAGCAAAGAAAGTATGCCAAAGCAAGCAAAGCCAGTAACGAGATTAAGAAGTCAAGCGGGAGCAGCCTTACGGCTGGAAACCGCTCAGAACACAACTTTTCATTAGGAAACGGGTCGCAGGGTACTCTTGCTAATGAGGAACGCTCATTCGGAAATATGACGAACGGCAACCGTACGGAAGGCAACCATTCCAGCGCTAACCGAACAAGCGGCAGTCTTACAGAGGGGAATCGCAGTGTTCCTTATCTTGTATTCGAAGACACAGACCTTATGCCAAGCTTTGTGTGGGAGATCAATCTTTCTTAAAATGGTGTGACCATATGGGCATGAGCTGAATACCTTAACTAAGATCCAAAGCCTATCGACTAACGGTAGGCTTTATCTTTTGCCTCAGGAGATGGTTATATGGCTACTGAAACACTGCCTGCACGCATCATTAACATCGATTCAGCTGATTTTCAAGAGCTGCACCAAAATGCTTGGGGACGAGACTTCAAGCCGGCAGAGCTGGAAATGAACGGACAAACCTATCAAGCAAACTTTGGCCTTCGTGGGGGCCATACGAGGAACTATTCCAAAAAATCCTTTGAAGTACGAATAGAAGGCGGAAAAACGCTTCATTGGAATGCCGAATATGACGATCCTTCCATGATGCGCAATGCGCTCTCCTTCTATTTCTTTAACAAAATAGGCGTACCTTCACCTGAAACCAACCATTTTTGGCTAATTATAAACGGCGTGCCTCAAGGCGTTTACTTGGAAATCGAAGCTGTCGACTCACTCTTTTTTCAAACGAGAAATATTGGCTGCCGCTCCCTTCTTTATGCTGTTAACGACAGTGCGGATTTCAGCTTATTCGATCCTGTAACTAAGGGTAAGAAACTTTCGCTATTCGATGGTTATGAATTAATGCAGGGGAAAACAGGAACAAAGAGCAGGCTTACATCGTTTGTGCGCAACTTAAATCGTACGTCGGGGAAAAACCTTGCTGTGTATACCGCGAAGCGGCTTGATATTTCGCAATATCTATTATGGCTGGCCGGAGCCGTGCTGACGGGAAACTATGATGGATTTGATCAAAACTACGCTCTATATGAGCATCGTACTAGCGGGAAATATCGCATAATTCCGTGGGATTATGAGGGTACCTGGGGGAGGAATTGCTATGGCAAGCCGTGCGGCAGTAATCTTGTAAGACTGCAAGGCTATAATACGCTGACAGAGAAACTGTTTACTTTTCCTGCATGCCGCCAAAAATACCGTTCGATTATAAAGAAACAGCTCCAAGCCGCGTTCACCTTCGAGAAGCTGGAGCCGGTCATCTCCGAGATGCATGCCCGGTTGTCTCCAGCTATCCGAAACGATTATACGCGAAAAGCAAGCTACGACTCCTTCTTGGCAGAGCCGTCCTTTATCTATGATTATATAAAAGAAAGAAGAGCAATCGTGCAGCGTTCATTGAAGGAATGGGAATAAGAGATTACCCGTTTAAAATATATCCATACTCATATAGCGCTCGCCCGTATCCGGGGCTATGCAGAGCACTCTTTTGCCAGGCCCGAGACGCTTGGCTACCTGCATAGCTGCCCACACGGATGCTCCCGAAGACGGCCCCAGCAGCAAGCCTTCTCGTGTTGCCAATGCCTTTGTTGTCGATAGCGCATCCGCATCTGATACTTGAATAATTTCATCGTAAATGGATGTATTTAGAATCGTAGGCACAAAGCCAGGGCTCGTGCCGACCAGCTTATGCGGTCCCGGCTCTCCTCCGGATAATACGGGGGAACCCATCGGTTCAACGACAGCTATGTATAGATGAGGAAGCAGCTCCTTAAGCGCTTCGCCGGTCCCCGTAATGGTGCCGCCGGTGCCTGCCGTTGCCACAAAGGCATCCAGCTTGCCACCTGTTTGCTCCATAATTTCAATGGCTGTCGTCAGCCTGTGAATATTTGGATTTGCTTGGTTCTCAAACTGATTTGGGATATAGCTGCCAGGGCGCTCAGCGCGAAGTTCCTCTGCTTTGCGGATGGCTCCAGGCATGCGCTCTGCTGCAGGAGTCAGCACAACTTCGGCGCCGTAGGCTTGAAGCAGCTTAATTCGCTCTGCAGTCATATTGTCTGGCATAACCAAGATCATCTTATAGCCTCTGGCTGCCGCATTCATCGCAAGCCCAATCCCGGTATTTCCGCTCGTTGGCTCAATGATGGTATCGCCTGGCTTGATGAGCCCGCGCTCCTCCGCGTCATTTATAAGCGAGAAAGCTGCCCGATCCTTCACGCTGCCGCTTGGATTAAAGCGCTCCAGCTTCACACATACCTCAGCGCTGTGCTCATCCTGAAGACGATTTAGTCGAACGACTGGCGTATTGCCGATTAATTGAGTGATATCCGAAACAATTCTTGCCATCTGTTACACTCCTTATCCATTGGTTTGTGCCTGCTGTATCTCCAAGAAAGGCTTCATAAACCACCAGCCTGCAATTGGAACAACGCCAACCGCAAATAACAGCCACGTAATGGCTAAGGCTGAATGATTAAGCGGAAGCACAATTAAGTAGGAGGATAATCCAATCACTCTGCCGATTACAAGACCAGCCTCACGAAGTACGATAAACTCCTCGCGCTCGCGTGCACTCTCCTCCGATTGTCCGATCAGATCGAACACTCGCGAGGTCATAGGAATAATATAAAGCGGCATAAAAAGCGACGTGCCAATGCCGAACATCAGCAGCGTAGCATAAGAAACTTTCCAAAATAAAGGTAAAATGACAACGGCAATCATAAGAACGCCAATAAGCATGGCAAGCTTCCGATTGCTTTTGTTCAGCATTCTACCCACGGCCCAAAAGCTGATTAAGGCAACAAGCGATGTAATAAGCGAATAGGTACCCAGCTTGCTCTCATTTTGAGTTGCGACATACACCGTAAGCCCTACCAAAAACATAAATACGCCCTCGCGTACACCCTGCGCCGCAATCGCGGGCAGCATGCGCCGCCAAGGGTTTCCTTTTTGCATCAGCTGCTGCAGGCCATGTTTCCAATTGTAAACGCCTTGCGCCTTCCTCTTCTTAAGCCAAAAGCTCAATATGACGCACATTGAAAAAATAATGAGCGACAAGGTAAAAATAAGCCGGTAGCCCTTCTCCCCTTGCATCGATGTAATAAGCAAACCAGAAACCCAAGGCGCTACGATACCGGCAGCTGAACCTAACAAGCCTGCCCATCCATTGAAGCGGTCTCGGTTATCCGGATCAGTCACTTCAAAGTAGACTACATTAAATGCAATCCAAAAAAAGCCAAGCGCCATGCCATTCAAAATACCAAGCGGCACATAATACACTTTTGCCTGCTGACCCAGGAGCAGCACCGTGCAATAGAAGATGCCGGACAAGACGATGCCCACGCGAAGGCTGTTCATCTTGTTATGCTCCTTCACCCATTTCCCGGCTACCCAAAACGTAAGACCGCTCATCACATACTGGCCTAGTGTAAACCAGCCGATCAACATATAAGACTGACTGGCTTTCCACAGGTATACGGGAACAAAGGTGCCTGACAACGCATTCGCAATGCCGTACAATGCTTGTACAATAAGTAACAACACCGCTTGTCCATCTAGCGTTCTGGCTGTGGTTTTGTTCAAAACGATTCCTCCCAGCGGTGGCAGAGCAACAGAGCAAGGCTCTCACCTGCCTGACCAACCTTCTGAATATCGTTTTGTAACATTCCCTATATCACATTCCCATATGCCAGCCCATTATTGCCAGTAACGGCTATTCGCGCGGCATCAGCCGCTGGTTCATTTGCTCGCGGTCATCAGGACTTAGCACCGAGGAGGTATGATAACAAGCCGGACATACATAAAGGATCAAACGGAACGGAGTCGTTAACACGGCTTCGCCGAGCGAAGGTGCAATTCTGGATTCAAATTGCTGGTCCCCCATCATTTGCACGCCAGCCTCGATCATGTATTCCCGGCAAACCGGGCATTCCGGTATTTCATCCTGATCATCGAGAATGCGCTGAACCGTTTCCTCCACTGCAAAACGCGAACTATTCGTGCTGCGGTAGCCGTCACCTTCTGCAAGCCAGCGTTTATGGTTCGGATCATCAGAGTCGTCTTCCTCTTCTTCTTCCAAAGGCTCTTCTTCATTTATTCCACTGGCTTGCCTTGCTGCCCGGTGCGCATCATTGATTTTCAGTGCTTGCACTGCGCGCTCATGCTCATCCTCTTCCACTTCTTCTTCATCATAACCAAGCTCTATTGTTCGGTATGCGCTCAGCTCATTGTCGCAATGCGGACAATGCGTCTCCGGCCCAATCTCTTCATCCCATACCACTTCCGTTAAACACCACGGACAAATCAAATGCTCTTCCACTTGAATAACTTCCCTTCTAATGGTTCATTAAATAGATTACGCCAAACGCAAAAAACAAAATAGCTACGACTACTAGAATTCTCCATAAATATTTCAAAATGGCTTCCCCCGATCAAGGTGAAACGGCTGTAGCCGTCCTCTGGCGGCGCAGCGCGTTTCATTCCGAGAAATATAGTGACCGTATGGCGAAATGACATACTGTCCTATATTTTAAATAATGACCGTTGCTCCGATGACATAAGACAACGATACCGAAATAATCATCGCAATAAGTCCCACTGCACGATTATCACGTTGAATTTCATCGTCAATTCGGAATACAGGCGTTAGAAATTCGAATAAAAAGTAAGCGGCCATCAAAATAACAAATCCGAAAGCCCCCCAAATGAGGCTTTGGTATACCGAGTCATTCGACTCGATCGAGAAACGAAAAATATTGCATATGCCAAAAATCTTGCCGCTCGTCGCCATGGCTACGGCAACATTCCCTTTCTTGATCTCGCTCCAGCATTTATAGCGGGTAACCAGCTCAAAGCAGGATAAAAACACAATGAGAGACAGCACCGTAACCGATACATAAACAAGCGAAGCAGCGTAGGGGTTGCTCAGCAGGTTATCAACTTCATTACTCATTCAAAGTCACTCCCTCATTCCGTTTCTTCTTCACAGGCGAGAAACCTGCTATTTAAGCTCGGCAATCGTGACGCCAACGCCACCCTCTCCGTAATTGCCCAGCCTAAAGCTCTTCACATGGCTATGTTTACGCAAATATTGCTGTATTCCCGTACGGAGTACGCCCGTTCCTTTGCCATGAATAATGGCTACCTGCGCAAGACCCGATAAAAAGGCCTCATCGAGAAACCGGTCTACCTCTAGGATTGATTCCTCCAGATTCTCACCGCGTAGATCCAGCTCCATCTTGAGATTCTCATCGCGTGAGCGCTTCAGGCTGGCCGCTTGCTTAGGCTGCTGGACTTTCGTGGAAGCTGTCGATTTAAGCAGCTCCAAATCATCCAAAGCTACTTTCATCTTCATAATGCCGAGCTGTACCGTGGCCTCGGAATGATGAATCTCCACAACCGTCCCTTTCTGGTTCAGGCTATAAACGGTAACCTCGTCACCTGCTTCAATCTTGGCTGCCTTCACTGCTGTTTTGGATGCTCCACGTTTGGCCTTTTGCACTTCAGGAGCTGCTTCATCCAGCCTGCGGCGAGCTTCGATAAGCTTGTGCTCCTTAACCGAAGCACCTTCCTCCATTGCGAGCTTCCGCAATTCCGATATAATCTGCTCTGCTTCCTGCTTAGCCTTCACAACAGCTTCACGGGCTTCATCCTGCGCTTTGAGCATCAGCTTTTCCTTCTGCTCCTCGAATCGCATGCGTTCAGCCTCATGGCGCGCCCTAAGCGTCTCGACTTCACGGCGCAGAGACTCTGCCGTCTGCCGTTCGTTCTCGGCGCCCAATCGATTTTCCTCAAGCGACGCAATCATATTTTCAACACGTTGATCCTCTTCGCTGACCTCGCCTCTGGCATGCTCTATGATGGAACGCGCCAATCCTAGACGCTCCGCAATGGCGAAAGCATTGCTTCGGCCGGGAACGCCAACGAGGAGACGATAAGTAGGGCTTAGCGTCGCTACGTCAAACTCCATGCTTGCGTTAATGACACCCTTACGATTATAAGCATATGCCTTCAATTCGCTATAATGCGTTGTAGCTACAATACGGCTATCCATGGCATGCACATGCTCCAATATGGCAATCGCAAGCGCTGAGCCTTCCGCCGGGTCCGTTCCTGCACCAAGCTCATCCAGCAGCACAAGGCTCTTGGAGGTCATTGTCCCCAATATCCGAATAATATTCTTCAAATGGCTAGAGAAGGTACTTAAGCTTTGTTCGATGCTTTGCTCATCGCCTATATCTGCATAAATCGCGTCAAATACACACAGCTGGCTGCCATCCTCAGCAGGGACAAATAAGCCGGACATCGCCATTAAGCTCAGCAGCCCGATCGTTTTTAAGGAGACGGTCTTGCCCCCCGTATTGGGTCCGGTCACGATGATCGCGGTGTACTGGTTGCCAAGCTCCACATCGAGCGGAACGACCTGATCCGCAGCGATAAGTGGATGACGGCCGCGCTTCAGCTTTAAGAAGCCTCTGTCATTCATACGCGGCAGCGTGGCTTTCATCCCATGAGCAAGGCGGGCTTTGGCGTATGCAAAGTCAATTTGGCCGAGCAAATCCAAATTAAAAACCAAATCCTCCACATAATCCGAAGCCAAAGCGGTAAGCTTCTGCAATATTTTCTCAATTTCCCTCAGCTCGCCAGCCTTCAGCTCACGCAGCTTATTGTTCATGGCGACAACCGCTTCCGGCTCAATAAACAACGTAGCCCCCGAGCCTGACTGGTCATGCACGATCCCCCCGAAGTGAGAGCGGTATTCCGCTTTAACCGGAATAACATATCGGTCGTTGCGCAGCGTTACGATGGAATCCTGCAGCATTTTCTGAACGGAAGAGGAACGAATCATTTGATCCATCTTCTCGCGAGTACGCGATTCCCCATTCCGCAGCTCGCGCCTGATTGATGCCAAGGCAGGGCTTGCGCTATCCATAACCTCCGCTTGATCGTCAATGCAATCAAATATGGCGTCCTCAAGCGTCTTATGCTCACTAATTTGCTCTGCAATGAATTGCAGCATCGGTATCGGATTGTCTTCATGCAGAATACTAATGTGCTTCTTTACGCGTCTGCCGCCTCGTGAAGTAGCTGCAATATTCAGCAGCTCCTCTGGATTAAGCGTGCCTCCAATTCGGGCACGGTGAAGCGGAGCCGTAATATCTACAACCCCTCCAAATGGAGCACTGCCCTTTAATCGGTCTGCCATATAGGCCTCATCCGTGATCTGCAGCGTTTGCTTAACCGCTTCCAAGTCAGAAACCGGCTTAAGCGATTCTACGATGGCTTTGCCGAGCGACGTTGCCGCGTGCTGTGACAATCTATGTATGATCTTTGGATATTCAAGTGTCGTCAATATTTTCGTGTCCAACAAATAACACTCCTCTCGCCTTACTATTATAGCCGAACAACGGCCTTGATGCACGGGTTGAACCATCGTTTCATACATAAATGATGCACAATTGGTCACAATATAAACGAACGAGCTGTCTTACGATTCAACTTTTCACTTGCAGCATCAAAGTAAACCGAAATGTACAGGTTCAGCTGCTCTTTGCAGCCATGAACCGAAATGAAGCTGTTTCGTTTATTCAGCTTCGGTTTCCCACACTTGAAGGAGGTTAAACATTATGACTTTTTTGGGCCATGTTGTCCGATTCATTGTTGCCGCGCTTGTACTGATGCTTGTTGGCTTCATCGTTCCTCAGTTTAGCGTCGGCGGATTCTGGAGCGCTTTTTTCCTTGCATTAGTGATTGCAGCGCTCGGCTGGATCATTGAAGGCATCTTCGGCAAAAGGGTTACCCCCTTCGGCCGTGGTATTGTAGGTTTTATCGCAAGTGCGGCTGTCATCTGGATCGCCCAGTTTATCGTTGGCGGCGTGACGGTTACCCTGCTCGGCGCTATTCTAGCCGCGCTTGTCATCGGGATCATCGATTTGTTCATTCCAGTCAGTACCCCGTACGAAGCAGGACGAAGAAATCGCGATTAACTGTAAACCTTCCAACAATAAAGCCCTTGGATGCCTCGCGAGGCATTTAAGGGCTAATTGCTGCGTAAGGGCATTTAGGAGCGACAGCTTAGTTTCACAGCATCTTCATCAGTTTGTCATATCACTGTCACTGTATTTTCAATTTGGTTGATGTACAATAGAAGAGCCTGTCTATAGTGTAAGCTATACAATTGAAGGGGGAAGTTATTCACATGAAAAAATGGTTATTATTTGCAAGCGTAATCTGTCTGGTGTTCATTATTGCGGCATGCGGCGCAAACACGACCAAAGAAGATAACAAAGAAGCCAATACAACAGCTGCTGACAGCGGCGCATCCGCGTCTGATCTTGTCATTACAGCTTCCAACTGGAAGTTCGACCAAGAGGAATACAAAATTAAAGCCGGCGAAACGGTTAACCTTAAGCTTGACTCCGTTGACGGCATGCATGGCCTACAAATCAAAAAAACGGACTACAGCATCGACAACGGCAAAACAGTGGCCGTTAACATTAGTGAGCCTGGTACATACGACATGATCTGCAGCAGACCATGCGGTGCCGGCCATGTTCAAATGAAAGCTAAGCTGGTTGTTGAATAGGAAACGCCAAACAAGAATAAGGCTGTACGCCAAGGAATATTTCCTTGGGTACAGCCTTATTTATTTTTTCCTCAACGTGAATTATTAATAATTCACAGCTTGCAAAACACATTAATTGTTCTCGCCCGTAAAGTATTTGCGTATAAAATACGTCGGCGTACAGCTCCATGCATGGCAGTAACTATTAACTAAATTGCTGCCGTACGGCGATAGTTTCTTATCGCTTGGGTTGTATAGCTCCCAGAACGTATCCGCTCCATCGTTGATCATCTCGCCCCAGTAAGCGCGCATTTCAGCGAGCGCTTTCTCTTTTTTCCCGCACAAGAGCAGCGCCTCAATGAGATGATGGTAAAGATACGGCGTCGACATAGCGATCGCCGGCGGCTGCTCGAACAACCGATCCAGCAGCGCCCCATTTTGATCCTCGTCCAGAACCTCGGCAAGGACCATCCAAATTTGCGAAGCCCACGATACTTGAGCGTTAGCGCCGCTTGTGAAATAGCCTTGCTTGTGATCCCAAAGATGCGTCATAGCTGCGTCCGTTGCATGATGGATCGCTTCGGAGATCATAGACCCCGCCTCTTCGTCGCCTAGTTCTTCCGCCAGCGCCAGTCCTCGCTTGAGACAATAAATCAGGACTGCCTGGGCGCCTGCCTGCTTATTTAGGTCATCATGCCAATCTAAGAAGCAGTACCAAGTATCATCATCCGTGACAATGCCCCGCTCGTCCAACCGCTTCAAACCAATATGAAGCTGATTCAGCGCAATCGGCCATAGCTCTTCAAGTACTACGCGATCCTGGGTCGCTATATAATAGTCATAGACAGTCGCAACGAAAAAGAGCGAGTAATCATATAAATAGATATCATCCACGAATGGGGCAGGCTTCTCATATAAGCAAGCGCCGACCTGGCCCTCCTCAAGCAGCATGCCGCCAAAGAGATATAAGCATCGCTTAACCAGATCATTGCTGTTGAACGTTTCGTAATTCACCAGCGCCTGCAATCGCAAATCTCCGATCCAGAGCCTTCGGTCACGCTTCGGTCCGTCTTCAAATACCGTGTGCATGCAATCCTGAAGCGTCTTGATACCGATGCGGTCCATCTCCTTGAGCTCTTCAGATAAATGCCCAGGCAGCGGCTTAACCTGTGCAACATCGCCTGAGGTTACCGTGGTACAGTAAATTTCAGGGAACGAAACGCTGTATCGCTTAGATGTTGCCAGTACAATCATTTTCAAGTACCGGAAAGTATAACGCCTTGGCAGCGTCACTGTTCCTGGCAAAACGTCTATAACGATTGTCTCGTCCTGCAGCCACGAACGGCTGAGCCAGCCGTCATAGTCGTCAAAGTCCTCGCCGATCTCGCAAGGCATCTCCCCGAAAATAAGCTTCAGGCGAAGCGGTGCATCCGCGTTGCTGTTCACATTATTAATCGAAAGCGTAAGATATCCAACCTGATGGTCCCCAAAATCGAGAATTACGCTGTCCCCTTTGCCCAGCACGCGGTCAGCGAGTTCTACAATAGCACCGACGCGCTCTGTTCTCCACCCTTGAAAGGCTTCCGGGTCACTAACGACGTCGATCAGAGCAGTAGGATAAACTTTCTCTTTATATAATTGTGGCACCAGCGTCTCTGCGAGGTCCACGAAAGCTTGATTCGTCTGTTTCGTTTTCATTGCATGATCTCCTCTTCCGCCTGCAAACCATTATCCGTCAGGCCTATGGTCAAAATAAAACGGGGGTTCTCCCCCCGTTATTGGTTCAGCACTCAGCCTTTGACAGCTCCAACCGTCATGCCGCCGACAAAATATTTTTGCAAAAATAGAAAAGCAACAAGCAGCGGCAGCGCGCAAAGGAAGCAAGCCGCGAAGAGCACGTTCCACTGCGTCGGGTTTTGCTGATCTCCTAGAAAGCCCAGCATCGCCAGCGGCAGCGGGGATTCAGCTGCTCTGGAAATGAAGATCATATTAAAGAAGTAGTCATTCCATATCCATACGCCTTGCGTAATAATGACCGACACCGTAACCGGAATGAGCAGCGGGAAAACGACCAGCCAAAATCTTCGAAACAGTCCCGCTCCGTCGATATGGGCGGCTTCCTCCACCTCTTCCGGTACGCCGCTTCGAATAAAACCGGTGTACAGAAACGTGGAAAATGGAAGACTGCATGTTATGAACATCAGAATTGGCGTATACTGCGAAGTCGGAATATGGAGCGAGTTAATCATCTGCACAATCGGGATAAGCACCATTTGAGAAGGTACGACTAATCCCGAGAGAAAAAATAGATACAGAAATTTACTCCATTTGGTTTTTAGTCTGGCCATTGGGTATGCCGCCATGGCTGCCAGCAGCACAACGAAGATGACGGAAATCCCGGTAAGTATAATGCTGTTCATAAGCGCTTGTGGGAAGTGCATCCTCTCAAACGCTGTACGGTAGCTTGCAAAAGAAATTTCGCTGAACAAGTTAAGCGGATTGGCATTGTTTTTTGGATCACGCAGCGAAGTCGACAGCGCAATAATAAGCGGAATCAAATTGACAGCCATGACGATGATTACGCCAAGCTGGACGAGCGTCTTTTTGGTCATAGAGCCAATGGTCATGCCGACACCTCCCGTTTGTTCATGCGGATAACGAAGGCCGCCGTAAGCACAATGATTAGAGCAAAGGAAATTACGCCTAGTGCCGATGCTTTACCGAATAGCTGCTCCGTAAAGGCCATCTTATAGATAGAATAAATTAACGTGTTCGTAGAGGTGCCTGGTCCGCCGTTTGTCATAATAAACGGGAAGTCAAAGGCCTTCAGCCCGTTGATCAGACTGAGCGTGACGTTAATCGTAATCGCGGTTGCCAGCAGTGGCAGCTTCACATGCTGCAAGAGCCGCCAAGGGCCACAGCCGTCCATTTTGCCTGCTTCCAACAAATCATTGGGCACGGTTTGCAACCCGGCAAGGAAAATAATCATTGTTGTTCCTATGTTTTTCCATATTTCTACAAAAATAATGGCGTACAAGGCAGAGGAGTAGCTGCCTAGAAAATTCAAATTGTCATCGTTAATGCCGAATTTATCCAGGAAGGTCGAGATCATGCCATAATCAGGCATATAGACATAGCTCCAAATGAAACCGACAACGATCGCACTAAATAATGTCGGAATATAAGCCAAGGAGCGATAAATCCCTTTCCCTCTAATTTTCATGTTTAGGAGCAATGCTAGTGAAAGACCAATAATATTGCCCAGCACGACCGTGACGAGCGTGTAGATCAACGTATTTTTGACAGAAATACCGAGTGTATCTCCATTAAAGAGAGCTTTATAGTTATCCAGACCAATGTAATTGTACGCCTGAGAGAAGCCATTGTAGTCGGTGATACTATATTGAAACAATCTTAAAATCGGGAAAATCCAAAAGATCAAATAAAAAATGAGGGCCGGTATTGCAAAAAAGTACATTGTTTTTTTCATAACAGTCGAATTCATGTTGCTCCATCCTCTCCAGCTAACCTCATACCGGCGGGGAAGACGGCTGCCTTCCCCCCGCTACTGCTTTCTAATTGCATCTTGCGTTTATTTGTTTTTCCATAGCTCCTGGAACTTCTCGTCCATCGCTTTAGCAACGTCTTCTGGCGTCGTTTTTTGTCCGCCAATGATTTCCGCGAACTTAGCTTGCATCACATCGGAAACACCTGCCGGCCACATTTGGTTGCTGAAGTATACCGAATTGCCGTTTGTTTGGTAGTTATCGTTCACGTCTTTAAACAGGTCGTTCGTCAAAGGAACATCTTTGTATACGCTGATGGAGCTGTTGGAAGCGACATAAGCTTTGAACAGTTCCGATTCCCCATCAAACAGGTAGTTCAAAATTTCTTTAGCGGCATCGAGGTTTTTCGACTTCGCGTTTAATCCATAGCCTGCAGCCGTTGCAGCAGATACGAAGGTTGGTTTGCCTGCTTCATTGCCTGGAAGAGAAGCGAATCCGCGAGTAAACTCAGCTGCGCCCTTCGAAGTCATGGAAGCATAATCCCAAGTACCTGTGAATGTCATAGCAGCTTTGCCATCGATAAACAATTGCGATGCTTGTGCACTGCCTACTCCAAGCGAGTTTTTCACGACATAACCTTTGTCATAAAGCTCTTGGTACATCGAGATCGTTTTTACCCATTTTGGATCATTTAGCGATTTCTCACCGTTTTGTACCTTTACATCAAAATCCATTTCATCTGGGTAAACTACGTTTGCAGCGATCGGGTACATGCCGAATTGAATCACCCAAGGATCTTTATCGCCAAGTACGATTGGCGTAATGCCTGCATCCTTCAGCTTCTGGCAAGCTTCAAGGAAAGATGTCCAGTCTTTCGGGAACTCGGTCACGCCGACTTGCTCCAGCATTTCCTTATTGTAATAAACGCCTAGGTAATCAAGGCCTTCCGCAACTCCGTATGGCTTGCCTTCATAGGACATATCTTCTTTGGCGCCAGTGCCGATATTGTCCCAGAATTTCAAATCAGACAGGTCAGCAGCGAAGCCCGCTTTAGCGAAGTCAATGACGCCCCCGGCTGCATTTTTAGGGAAGACCCAGAAAATATCCGGTCCTTGTCCCGCCGCAAGCTTCGTGCGAACGGAGGTATTATATTGATCATCGGGAAGCTTCTGCACTTCAAGCGTGATATTTGGGAATTTCTCTTTCACGAGGCGCGGCAGCGTCTCGAGCTCAAAATCCTCGCCTTCCGAAGCTTTGTTGCCGGACATCATCATCGTCAGCGTAATCGGCTCCGAAGTGTCCGTACCTGCATTTTCGCCTCCCGCATTGTCAGTACCATTGCTTGCTGTCGGAGCATTCGTCGCATTGGAAGCACCGTTATTGGAACCGCAAGCGCTGAGCAAAACAAAACATAATACGAGAATAGCGAGCCCCATTGTTTTTACCGATTTCATTGTGCATTTCCCCCTGTTTTCATTGTTTGTGGCGCAGGCTTGCTCTTTCCTGCGATTTCATGAAACGCTATTGCCTTGAGCACACTTTTATAATAATGTGAGAAACAGTATAAATGCTTTGGCTCATTTGGTGCACTATTTTTAGATTAGACAAACTAGGAGGATACGTGTATGCTCTTTTTTAATATTAAAACCAAATTGTTTTTTGTGCTTGTCCTTGTATCCATTGTGCCCATTATTGTCGTGACTGTCAGCTCTTATCGCAGCTATACCAAGCTCGTCAATGAACAAACCTCCCTTGTCGCATCAACAACCATCAACAACTCGGTAAAGAGCATCGAGGAAATTTTGCAAAATATCGACCGGATCTCGATTACTGTGCAGCAGCAGTCTTCTACTGCAACCGCTTACAGCACTGTTAGCGACGAGCTGAGGAAGCTGAAAAACACGAATAATCAATACGAAATTTTTATTACGAGAGCCAAATTAAAGTTAATTTTCGAGAATATTTTATTGGGTTATAATTACATTAATGGAATTTACTTATTTATGCCTGATGGGAAATTCATCAGTTATGGAAACGGCACAGACTTAATGGTCGATTACATTCCCTTCGAAGATGAATGGTATAAACAGACCGTCGCCAGCAAGGGTGAGCTGTATATCGGCGACGTTGGCGTCAAGCCTTATATCATTAATGCCAAGTCTTCGATTGGCTTCTCACGGTCGCTTTACGACCCCAATTCCAATGAGTTTCTCGGCGTATTTATGCTTGACTGCAGCATGGATATTTTTGCAGGCCTCAATCGAAATCCTGCTCCGAGCATTTCCAATATTTATTTGGCAAACGACAAGGGGAAAATTTTGTATGATGCGACAAGCAGCCACATCGGTGAGGATTTGCCAGACGGGCTGCTGAGCAAAGCACTTGCCATGATGGGCTCCAAACAACAGTTCAACGATTCCAAGAACTTAACCGTCATTCAAGCGGTTCCAAGCAACCATTGGAAGGTCATCGCCAATATCTCGGTTGCCAAGGTGTATGAAGAATATGGCATCTCGCAGAAGCTGATCATTTATATCGCTGCTTCATGCGCCATTATATTTCTGCTGCTATCCTTCTTCTTGTCCAATTTAATCACAAAGCCGATTATTCAACTGACCAAGGTGATGCGCAAGAACAAATCGCAGCGGTTTGTCACGATTGAAACCGATAAAAAAAGAGTGGATGAGATCGGAATTTTGTACCACGAGTTTGGCAAAATGATGAAGGATATCGATACTCATATCCGTGAGAGCTACCAAAACCGTATTTTGACGATGGACTCCCAAATGAAAGCGCTCGAAGCACAGATTAACTCACATTTCTTGTATAACACATTAGAGTCGATTAACAGCATAGCCGAAATAGAAGAGGTGGAAAGCATCGTTGTCATGACGAAAGCGCTGGGAGATATGTTCAGGTACAGTATCAAGACCGACAGCGAGTTAGTGGCAGCCGCTGAAGAGATCCAGCATGTGGACAACTATATGGCCATCCAGCAGATTCGGTATGGCGATAAAATTACCTTTCATAAGGAAATGGAAGAACATATTTTACAAACCAGAATGCTGAAGCTGCTTCTTCAACCGCTCGTGGAAAATGCGATTTACCACGGTCTTGAAAACAAGCGCGGCAAAGGGCAAATCACGATCAAAGGTTATGAACAAGAAGAGCTAGTTATCTTCGAAATTTGCGATGACGGCGTAGGCATGTCGCAAGAGCAGGTCATAGAGCTAAAACAGCTGCTGTCCCAGCCTCCGGAATTTTCGTCCATTGGGCAGCGAACGAAGCAAAGCATCGGCATCAAGAACGTCCACTCGCGGCTCTCGCTCTATTACGGCTTAGAAGACGCAGTAACCTTTGAAAGCGAAAAAAATAAAGGCACAACCGTCAAAATCAAGGTTCCATTGAATTGGGAGAAGAGGTGACAAGCAGGTGTATTCATTCATTATCGTAGACGACGAGCCCCTGATCCGTAAGGGTCTGCTCAAAAAAATACAATCCTTTGGAGCTGATCTCACCTTCGCAGGAGAAGCCGATAACGGCGTTGATGCTTTGGATTTAATTCAAAAATTGGACCCCGATATTATTTTTACGGATATGCGCATGCCTGAGATGGATGGCAAGTCGTTAATGAAGATTGTTCATCAACAATACCCAAACAAAAAAATAATTGTGATCAGCGGCCATTCCGACTTCGATTACATGAAGGAAGCCATATCAGCCAAAGTTATCAGTTATTTACTAAAGCCGTTCAGCCGGGAAGAGATCCATCGCACGCTCGAGCAAGCGATCGAAGCAATTGAATTAGAACGAAGCGTCAAGCAGGAAATCGTGTTGAAGGTTGCGGAAAATGAACAGATCAGCTTCCATTCCGACATCCAATCCCTGCTCCATCTGATCATCGGCATTCTTCAAAAAGATAAGCTCCCCTCCTTCCAATCGGCACGGCTAAAGGAAGCGTGCGGTGCTGCATCTCATCTCTTGTTGACGCTCTATGCGCCGGATGCAATTACTCAGGAAACGATTGACTCGCAGCAGGATTATATTTATATTCCCCATTCCCAGAGCGATAAGCTCGCTTTCATCCTGCTATCGTTTCCGGAGGAATCGTCCGAGGCGGCCATGCTTGATCATGCTAAGCGAACAGCAGAACAGCTCATCAGGAGCGTTAGCGTACGGAGAAGCAGCGAAGGCTGTGTAGGCATCAGCACCGTTTTCCATGATTTCAATGCGCTGCGCCAAGCTCACCATGAAACGATCGCCGCGCTTGATCAACGGTCGCTTACCGATTTTGGCCGCTGTTATGTTTACAATAAGCATAGTCTCATACCAGATGTCATGTTGTGGGAACGAACGCATGAGCTGCTATTTCTGATTGAGTCAGGCCAGAGCGCAAAGGTGAAGGAGCTCGTCCTCGATTTCTTTGCCTTTTATATTCGTCAGCCTGCCGTTTCCCTTGCCCAGCTCAAGGAGCAAAGCAGAGACATGATCCAGGAGGTCAAAAAGATCCTTTCCGTTTATTTGCACACGCATGCAGACGGCTCGCCTTCATCCAGCTTGGAGTCGGTCCTGAACATTTCCTTTGACCTCGATTCCATTCGGGAGTACCTGCTTACCGTCTTAATGAGCACGGCTGATCTTTTGAAGGACAGCTCAGTGTATACATCCGATAATGTCATTGATAACATTAAAACGTATATCCACAAAAATTTCACCAAGGATTTAACGCTGGAAAAAATATCATCGCTCTTTTATCTCAATCCTAGCTATCTGAGCTTCCTGTTCAAAGAAAAAACGAAGCAAAATTTCACTGATTATATTAATCAGCTTCGCATCGAACAAGCCAAAGCACTATTAAAAAACACGGACGACAAGGTATATAAAGTAGCCAAGCAATTAGGTTATGACAATCCCAAATATTTTTTTCGGGTATTCAAAAAAATGACAGGCCTCACCCCAGAAGAATTCCGCAAGAGCTGACCGCTTAGCAAAACTATATAAGTTCAACTAATGAGTTTAGACTCTATGAGATTCTGAAAGAAGGATGCCATACGGACGCATAGTCGGTCTATGATAGTCCATAGCTCAGCGAGTCCAAATGGACCGGATAGGGCTGTGTTCTGGAGAAATAGAAGTGGAACGAAAGAAATGAAGGAATGCTTCGTCTATACAGAAAAAAAAAAAAAAACACAGACTGTGAAGTGCTCCCTGTCAAGTAGACAGTGAAAAAAACAAAAAAAACGGTTAGGCCTATCCCTCAGTTCAAGTACAGAGAACTGGGGGATTATTTCATTACGCAGCTCGACGATACTCATGGGGAGACAAGCCGTTAAGTCGCTCCGTATATCGGTAGTTGTTGTA
>NZ_SKCD01000021.1 GCF_006542765.1 Paenibacillus luteus | reverse complement strand
TGCTGCGTTTTGTACATTGGTACAATGCAGAGCATTGTCACAGTGGGCTTAATTTTCTGACGCCTAACCAAAGACACCAAGGACTAGCGAAACAGATATTTGAGAAACGACAACAGGTCTATGAAGCGGCAAAAGCCTTACATCCAACACGTTGGTCAGGAAGTACCCGCAACTGGAGGTTAGAAGAAGAAGTGTGGCTAAACCCCGAAAAAGTGAAACCTATTCAAGCTGGGCAAAATGCTATAAATTAATCGCTACTTTTTTCAAGAGATCACGACAACTACCTTGACAAACACCGTATGCTTGAGACAGATGAATAATTACTCTGAGAAATTAGCATTTTGCCATTGAGATTTGCAATAAAGCTTACAACATTAGCAGCAATGTAGATCCCCTCTAATGCCAAAAAGGAACTGTCGAGTTTATGTCGACGGTTCCTTTTTGGTTTTAATTAAACTTCATGTATTGACTGTATTTTATTGTAGATTTTGCAGATATTAAAACACGGGTCCTGCTATAGAAGGACGTGCTCTTTAGTTCTTTCAAGGAGTTTGTTAGTACGTGCTAGCGGGAAAGCGTCACGATATGTTTCAAAACCAGTATGGAGGAGTGAATCGAATTGACAAGTTCCATGAATGAAGGACTTGGTGTTGCAACATCGGGGGTTATTTGGGATGTTGGGGACTTCAAATTATTCCAGAGCTCGAGAGAAGATACCATTCTTTTTACGAAGAAGCAGCCATCCCTCTCGAAAGATTCAGACGGGAGATATCATTTCTCTTTGTTCATATACCGCGAACAGACAGGGGACACGTACAAAATTACGGGAGGTTCTGTGATATTCACGCTCACATCAGCCATTCAGTACAGCATAGAGGAGCTAAGTAAGGTGAAGGACAGCTGGCGTACTACCTTGCTTAATTCCGGGAATGCAAAATCTGACAACCCAAACTTTATACCGCTGCGTATGGAAGGCGCCACGTCCCAACTGGTGTATGACCAAAGAATAGGTACTCCTCACAGCGCCCATAACGATATCAAGGCAGGTATCCAAGGCGGAACCAATACCTTCCTTATTGATTTAACGGAGCTTGGGGCACAAGTATGTGAACAAGGCATAAAAGAGAAGGGCGGTTTACCTTTTGGCGTTCTATTCTCTTACGACTACTTAAGATGGCTACCGCGGGTTAGTGCAGAAGTTCATTTAGACGGCAAGAAAACGTTCGAACATTTCTCCACGGCGTTCAAGGCAACTTACGGTAACCGTTGGGTATCGGTTAAGACGGAAATCGAGACCGTTTGGGAAAATATGCAAAGGGATGGAGCAGTTAGTGTTCATTTCACAGGTACTGGCACTCCAGAAGTCGAGCAAATTAAATCGCAGTTGGTCACTACTTTTCTAGATCAAGCCTTGAAGTCATGGTTTGCTCTCCTATTCGAGCCTGTACCAGAAGTTGAACCTGCATCAACTTCAGGGGGAGGTTCCGGATTTTTAGCTCGAGGAAAATTTGCAATGAAGTGGGTTAAGAAGGAAGACGCAGTCGATCTTAACTTAACCATTGATTTTGACGGTTGGTCTTCCATTACGCAAGATACGGATGTTGGTGGAGCTGCTCTGTTTGCAGGCATCGACGAGAGCTATATCACTGATGTTCAAACTCAGATCTCTTATCCAGCCGCGATCGTAGTTGATCCGGATGAGATGTTGGAGAATGTTGGGGTTTCCTGGAGCGCCAGTGATGGTGAAAATCAATCCAGTACTCCACAATCACCTGTGTTTACTAGCGAAGGTGGCAATAAGACCTATACGGTTACAAGCCAGAAGCCGGATGAAGTGGTAATTCGGTATACTGCAGAAATCAATTATAAGCCTAACAATTGGCCTATTATCCAAACAAGCGGTGAAGAGAAAGGTCGAGACGGCAGGCAGCTCACCATAAAGACCTCAAGTTGGGTGGGGAGACTGAAGATCAATATGGAGATTCGAGATGGGAACCAAATTACCCCACATAGCCAGGTGTCTAAGGATGACTATCTGACGGTCAATATTGCATACTCAGGTCCCCACTTATCGACGGCAATTAAAGAATCCATGAGAGTCACACCAAATGAACCCTTAGAATTTGCTTATCCAATCGATATGCAGGGGCGTTCAAGTACGGCAACGATGAGCATCTTCGGCGTCATTGGGGGGAATCTGATCCAAACAAATGAACAACCGCTCGATTTATCGAAAGTCACGCTTTATCTCTTGGCGAATAAGGATGGCGTTGAAATTGTTGCTCGTTAAAAGGTTTCAATCGAACCTTAAACTTTGAATAAGGAGATAAGCGAAATGCCTAATGATTTTAGAGAATTTAGATCTGGAGACTTACGAGGATTAGAGGACAGGTTGATACATTCCGACAGGTTAATTCGTTCCGGCAGGATAGTTGGGGAGGACTTCCTTCATGATCGACTCCGAAATCGACGAGGGGGTGAGGATGTTCTCCCGCACTCGGACGATCCTTTACGAGAAGTTAGGCTTACTCCACATCCAGATGATCCACATCTGGATGAACCCATCGAGTTTATTAAACCATTCGAGATTAACGGCATTCGACTGAGGAGTGTTGGAATCAGAATCATCAATGCCACAATCGTAGTAGATCAACCCCTCCAAGTTGGAGACTATTATTTCTGGCCAACCAAAGACAATCATGTTATATTTGTTTGCCGGCGAATCCCACAGATACGTGATTTCCAACTGGTTCTTCATAAAGAGGTGGTCGGCAGCACCATCAAGATTACTGGCGGAAGCCTCTCTTATATCGCAGATATTAGTCTTTCTGAATCGGAAATGCGGGAACAAAAGTTCTCCTGGGGAAAGGAATTAGAGGAACTCGGGAAAATCGGTTCCAACTTCGAACCATTGGACATCGAAACAGAAGAACATGAACTAGAACTTCCGAAAGCCACTATTCACACTTCTAACTCATTGTGGAAATTCGTTCAAATCAGTCTCTCCGAGAGCGGCGCACTCATGTGGAAAGAATTGCTGGAGAACAAACAAGGAGAACAACTGCCTGGCGTTCATCAAGTTACGATCACATACAGCAATGGCTATACCGATTTTTGGGAGGAAGGTCGACTAAAACCCCGATTGCCTTCTTTCGACAAAGGCAACATATTTCACTTCAGTTTGCCTGCCAGTATCTATCTGGGTCAGTTTGGGCCAGAAGTCATCACCCTTACGGATCCGAAGATTGAGAATGAAACGCATGTGATCGTTTCCGGGGATCCTATCGTGGAGCATGTTATCGTTACGTTGATTGGCAGTAACGGCCTATCTATGAGCCAAACCTTCACCTCTGAAGGCGGTAAGCTCTCTCATAAGTGGACTACAGATGAGATGCAGACCTTGGAAGTCAATTGGGAGGCTGTGATCAAATATAGTCCCAAAGGGTGGCCCGAAGTGAAGGAGAGCGGGAAGTTGTCGGCTCATGAGAACAAGCTTATCACCATGATTAAACCAGAAGCATGGCTCAGGAAGCATGCCTTAACCTTTCTCCTTGTAGACAATCAAGGGAAACCTCTCCCGGACAGCTCCACCCAATCGTATCAGGTGTATGCCGAATTCATTTTCACGGCTCCATTCATTGAGGGTAACGGGGTCATGAGATCAACCTATCAGATGGAGTCTCAGAAAACCTTGGATCTCTCCTTTCCTAAACCTCCTGAAGAGGGGGCAGGAGTTCTGGAATTAAGGGTATCTGCATTCGTGAATAACAACAAGAATCTTAGAATATTAACATTAAAAGAAGACGAAATTATGGTGACCGCACAAATTTCCCCAGATGCCAACATTGTGGTGGAAACCAATAAAACTATAAGGCAATAGAGGAAAGGCTCCCTTAGTCATGAGTGATGACAGGGTGCAGCTTTTTTCTTACATATAAGCAGATTCAATCAATCAAGAGCAACTATAAGTTCTTTAATGAAAAATAAAATTCTTTGCGACAGCGAGCATTAGCAACACGAAAGTTGAAATAAGTTATCTAAATCAAAAATACCGAAGCAAGATGAAAGTAGGTCGGGTTAGCGTTCAAGAGCGGCAGCTGCATCAGTTGCCGTGGGGCCCCCTCGATCCCCCACGTCAGCAGACGCGGCTACCTATCCTTGAAGTGATCAACCGTACTACTTTTCCTCGTTTCACAATTGAAAAAGATTACCTAATTCGCAATTACGTGCGTAAAAGATCGGTTGAACAAGTGGGGTGTCCGCAAAGCCATACGTTATTTAACGCACAATTTTCCAACTAGGTTAAATACCTTAAATCCCTTGCTGTATAAGGGATCTAGTCTGAAACACCTAATTAAAACGGAATATGCCTCGTTTTCATCGCTTACATGACCATTTACTTCGAATTTCTCTCATTTTCTCCAAATATCAATTTTTAGGGGGACGGTGATATCGTAATGTTTACCAAGGGACCCCTAAACCGCCATTTTACGCGCTTCATCGGCGTTTTCAATATTAGCTGAAGGCTGTTCAGCATTAGAGAGCAGGGAAGACATTTCAGCAACACAATGTTCACAGACAAACATTTTAAAATGCTCCTGGAGTTGCAACTGGTACATGATCTTAACTTCATCTTCGTAACGATCGCAATGATCGCAGTTAATTTGGTTTTCTTTGTATTCCTCGTCCAGCAAATCTGCAGTAAGGTTAGCCACGTTAATTAGTTTCAAAAAAATTACCTCCTTTGGGATTTAGAATGCAGTTTTCGAAAATATTCGGAACGAGAGAGCACAGAGCCGGCTTTTATAATCTCGTCGATCACAACCCATTCAAACTCCGGAAGCGTGATGGAGACCTTAACCGACTTTGTTGGCTCTTTAGACTCGCCAGAAACGGTTGTAGTGCGCTTAGATGCTTTTTTGAGATCAGGGAAGCGCTCATAAGCTAATTCGACCTGATAATCGAACTCTGACTTCACATGATCGACGTGACGTCGGTACCCAGGCAGCAACATGTCATCGCGCTTCATGAGGTTCATTGACTTCATGCACAGATTAGTGAAATGCCCAGCGTGAATGTGTGCGCTTCGATTACGCAGCCGTTTGACAAACAATTTGGAAGCCGTGATAATGGCTTTGAGCTCCGAACGGAGCTGATCACGTTGCACGTTGAAAATGGAACCTCCTTAAGGCATGGAACAAGTGAGGGCAGTTGTTACAAAAAAGGCTCGGCTATGGAATGACCATAACCGAGCGCAAAACGCTTCTCGTATGTACATATGTACAAAATACGAGTTTTGTGCACATGTGTGTTGAATTTTTGTAACCTCATGGATTTATCTATCCATGTTATCAACAGCCATTCTCATTTCTTCATCTGCTATTTGTGTATATATCATCTTTGTTTACATCGATAAATATCCTAATTGAGTTTTCAATCTCGGTAAAATTTTTTTTGTCAAACGGTTGCGCAATCGAATTGTACATATCCATATATGACTCTATTGCTTCATCTGTAGTAGTAATATAGACCTACGTTTTGCATAGTCCTAATAATAATATACAAAGGGTCGTGCAGATCTCTGCACGACCCTTTGTAATTTTTATCAACATTTATTGACTTCCGTTGCTCCTCTGTGACTTAAGCTTTAGCAAAACCGTCACAGCCTCGGCTCTTGTTGCCCGATCTTGCGGCACGAATTGCCCAGCATCCTTACCTTGCATGATGCCCGCTTGCTGTACGGCAGCAACGCTGCTTTTTGCCCATAATGGAATGTCTGCATCATCTGAGAAATGAGTTACTGCATTCGCACCGAATGGCTTACCTAGAACGCCTGCGATCACTACGGCCATCTCTGCACGCGTAATCTCAGCGTTCGGACGGAAACTTCCATCGTCATAGCCATTCATCCAGCCTTCTCGCACTGCGAGCGAGATCGCGATCTGTGCCCAAGCCCCGATATCCGCGCCATCTGTGAAATTCAGCTTCGTGCCCTCCCCTTGCAGCTTCAGTGTATTCAACAGCATGACTGCAAATTCCGCACGCGTCACAGTACGATTAGGCTTGAACGTACCATCCGGATAGCCTGAAACGATGCCATTCTTCGCGGCTTGCTTAATCCTTTCCTCTCCCCAATGGCCAGCAATATCGCTAAAATTCGCTGCTACAACTACTGCTTGGCCCACAGCAAATACCGCATATTTTGTAAAATGGTTCACCCCTACGGTGATTTGATTCCCATTAATTGTACCGCCAGGAACCTCCACCCACACTTTGTGGACTTCATCATAATAAAAGACCGCTGCTGTTTGGCCACTTTGCAAACTAGCTTTGTCGAAAGTGAAGGTCATCGTAATCGGCTTACTGAAATTCTCCGTAAAGTTTTTCAAAATTTCGAAGATCGGGCTCGCTAGAACTTCTTTATCCGTGACTAGCTGTTTGGTATTTAATACTTTGTCTATCGTAATCTTGAGTTCTTTGGCTGAAGCACCCGCTGGGATTGAGATCATAACCTCTTTGTTCAAACTAACTTCGCCCATTTGACCTATCCCCAACGTCAAATTCCCATCTGTAGAAGTAACCGTCGTACGGATTGGCGGCGTTGTATTGCTGTCATCTGGGACAACGACTGGTATGCTGTCACCACGTGTCACGATCACGATATACGTCTTAATGCTCCCATCCTGAGCAGTAACAACAAGAGTGATTGGATTGGGACCTACACGCAAGTTAATCGCTCCGCTGGCTTGTCCACTTACTGTGGAAATACCGTTCACGGTCATCGTCGCTTTGCTGTCATACACACTTCCTGTTACCGTAAGACTCGATATGTCATTCCCCACATTGGACGTGTAGGATGTTGTACCAGAAGCAAAGATAGGACTAAGCACTCCGCTCGATAACAAAACAGCGCTCAAGTCAGCATTGCTGCTGATTACCGGAACAACCGGTGCTCGGTTCACGATCAATTGATACGTATTCGTCGCCAAACCATCTTCCGCTGTTACCTGAATGTTGATCAAATTAGCTCCCACATTTAAGCTAGGCACGGTATAGGCGTATACATTGCCCGTTACAGAAGTAGAATGGAAATTCACACCCGTAACCGTCAGTGTTTGGTTGGAATTCGTTTTGGTAACGGTCCAAAGATGACTTGTGACCGAACTCGCCACATCTACACGATAAACAAGTTCAGACGGATCAAACGTTAATGTGCCTTGATCAACAACCAGATCATACAGTAAGGCTTCGTTGCTGACCCTTCTGACTTGAATCATGTAGGTTTTCGTGGTCGTACCATCCTGAGCGGTCACGTCTACGATAATGGTTTTCGTACCTACAGCCAAAGGAATCTCTGCGCTCTGCTCTCCACGTGCAACTAAAGTTCCGTTTACTTTTACAATCGCCGTCCCATCTGCCGCCGTTGGCGCAACCGTTAGACTCGCGATGCTGTTCGGCACGCTCAGGGTATTGCTCGTTACTGCCGCGTCTAATATTTCGTTCCATGCTCCGCTGCTTACACGCAAGCTGCTCAATTCTGCGTTATTGCTTGCTGCTTCTGCAGCTACAAACAGAGTGAATACTTTAGTCTCGCTTGCTACGCCTTTGCTGATCGTCGCAGTTAATATTACCGTCGTATTGCCTACTGTATGTGAAGGACGCGTTACCATACCAGTGGTGTTAATTGCGGTATGGTTGGATGACCAAATAACTGTCGTTTCGTTTATTCCTGTTGCTGGCAAGCCTACAGCTTGCGTTACACTCTCTGCCCCATCGCTGCCGCCATACGTAATGGAGAGCGCCTGAATTGCAGCGGTTACTGCTTGTATATCCGTCTGCTCAACGATTACACGGGTTGGTAAACTTTCGTTCAGTCCTACATCCGTTGCCGTAATCGTAAGCTGTGTGCCTGCTACTTGAGCTGCAATCGGTACGGAGTAGCCTCCACCTACTGCTGCTAGGGCAGTTCCAAGTAAACTTCCCCCTGCTTTTACCATTACCGTAGAACCAGCCTCCGCTGAGCCTGTTACGAAAACATCGTAAATATTCACTGCGTTCACTAAAGGTGCTGTTGGTGCTGTTGCATCGGCTGTTACCGTTACAGTCGACGTTAAGCTGACATTGTTTGCTGCATGCTTGGCAAATATCGCAAGCGTCTTCCCTACGGTTTGAGCAGCAATTGGTATGGCGAACGTACCATCTGTCACAACAGCTGTTCCCAATGTGTGCGCATCCACACTTACCGTTACGATGGAGCCAGCTTCCGCTGTACCCGTAATGACAGTATCATTAGCAGCTACCACATTGACTACCAATGGCATGGTTAACGGGGATGATACCGATAGGTTGATAGGCTGGCCATTGCTATCCTTGAATGCCCCAGCAGCGATCTGTAAGGTGTTACCTGATCCAATCAATGCATCCTTAAAGTTGATTTCAAGTATACTCGCGACTGCTGTAGACGATTGGATCTCAACTGTATCCTCTGGGCCTAGTGCTGTGTAGGCTGCCTGGCCTGCTCTTTTAATCGTAATCTTACTCTTCAACGCATCTAAAGTGCCCGCCTGGATGGCATACATATGAAAGGTAACCGTCACTTTATCTGGGCGTTCGCTTATGATTGAATGCACTGAGCTATCCAGCTGGACTGCGCGGTAATAGCACTTTTTATAGGTATCTGGTGCAGGATCCATACCACCGAACGCATCCCTGTTACATCCAATACCATTTGTAACGACTTTAGATAAATAGCTATAATTAGCCGGCACTGCAGGTGCGCCTATTCCCCAGTATCTCACCTCTTTCGTCCCAGAAAAACTACAATTGCCATTGTCTGCAGCACAATCTGTCCAATCTAAAGTGCCATCTGGTGCAGTGGGCAACAACGTTAAAGAGGACGTAATGGTTATGTTAATTGTCAAGCCATTGCTATCCTCGAATGCCCCAGGAGCTATTTGTATCGTATTTCCCAAACCAACTAAATTGTCCTTGAAGTTGATCTCAAGCGAGCTCGAGTCAGCTGTCGAGGTTGGATTTGCAACCGTATCTTCTGCATCTAGCGCTGTGTAGGATGAAGAGCCTGCTTTTTTAACCTTAATTTTACTCTTCAAATCTGCTAAAGATCCAGCCTGAATCGCATACGTATTAAATGTAAAAGTAACTTTCGTATTGAGCCCGCTTACCACTGTCTTTACGTTATTATCAAGCTGTATATCACGGTAATAACACCTTTTCGTCGTGCCAAATGCAGGATCAACATTACCGAAAGCAGCCTTTGAGCAGACTGTAATATCGGTAGCAAATAGGGATCTAAAACCGTAATTAGCGGGTACGGCAGGCGTACCTATACCCCAATATCTCACTTCTTTCTTACCGGAAAAGCCACAAAATTTGTTTTCTTCCGCACAATACGTCCAACCCAAGTCGCCGTCTGGCGCTGCGGGTAACAACGTTAGAGGGGATGTCACCATTTGGTCAATGATCTTGCCATTGCTATCCATGAAGGTTCCCGAAGCGATCTGTATCGCATTGTCTGAACCCATTAACGGTTCCTTAAAATAAAATTCCAGCGTACTTAACATAGCCGTAGATGTTGGGTTTACAACTGTATCTTCTGCACCTAACGCTCTATAAGCGGTCTCTCCTGTTCGTTTTACTGTAATCTTACTCTTTAATTCCTCTAAAGTGCCAGACTGTATGGCATACGTATTAAATGTCATCTTCACTTTATTATTGGGCCCGCTAACCGCTGTCTTTACTGCACTATCCAACTGGACGTCACGGAAGTAACATTTTTTAGTCGTTCCAGGTGCAGGATCGGTACCGCCGAAAGCAGCCATGGAACACGTCGTATAACTCGTAACGATTTGAGAGTTAAAACCATAATTAGCTGGAACAGCAGGTGTACCTGTTCCCCAGTATCTCACTTCTTTCGTCCCCACAAAGCTGCAATTCCCGCCATCCGCAGCACAATTCGTCCAACCCGGGCTACCGTCCGGTCCAAGACCTAACAACGTTAAAGAAGATGTAATCGCTATGTCGATAGGCTGGCCATTAAGATCCTTGAATGCTCCAGGAATTATCCGGATAGCGTTGTCTGAACCAACTAGCGTGTCCTTTAAGGTGATTTCAAGCGTACTCAATGTAGGCGTAGATGTTCTAATGGCAACTACATCTTCTGGACTCAACGCTGTAAAGACAGCGTCACCTGTTTTTTTAACGGTAATATGATTCTTTAAATTTTCTAAAGTGCCAGCTTGTATGGCATACGTATTAAAGGTGAACGTCACTTTATTATTGTGCCCACCAACGACGGTTGACACGTTATAATCCAGCTGGACATCCCGGTAGTAACATGCTTTTACTGTTCCATAGGCAGGGTCGCTATTACCAAAGGCAGCCATTGTACACGCCGTACCTCCCGAAGTGACTTTGGACCGAAAACCATAATTAGGGGCTGGCGTGCCTATTCCCCAATATCTCACTTCTTTCAGCCCTGCAAAGCTGCAATTCTCGCCATCCACAGCACAATAGGACCAGCCAGAGCTGCCGTCTGGAATAACGCCTATTACGACAGAATTCACCGCTTTGTCGATGAGATCGCCAATACTATCTTTGAATGCGTTGGATGCTATCCGTATAGCGTTCTCCGAACCAACTAAAGGGTTCTTCATATTAATTTCGAATGTGCTTAAAGTAGCCGTAGAAGTTACATTTGCTAGCGTATCTTCGGTATCTAGCGCTGTATAGGCAGAATCACCCGTTTTTTTAATCGTTATCTTACTTTTCAAATCTTCTAAGGTACCAGCTTGAATGGCATAGGTATTGAATGCGACCTTCACTTTCGTATTACTTCCGCTGACGGCCGTCGTCACGTTATTATCCAACTGTACGTCACGGTAGTAACACCTTTTGGAGGAATCAGATGCCGGATCACGATTACCGAAGGAGGCTAGGGTACATGCCGTATCATTAATGCTTACGATTGATTGAAACTTATCAGGTTGGTCGGTTGCCCAGAAGCGTACTTCTTTCCTTCCTGTAAAGCTGCAATCCCCATTCTCTACGGCACAAAACGTCCAACCTTGGCTGCCGTCTGGTGCATCGTCTATGGCAAGAGGTTCCTTGAGTGCAGTTGACACCAATAGATCTATTAACTCACCATTGGTGTCCTTGAATGCCTCAGAAGCGATTTGAATAGCGTTTCCCGACCCAACTAGCGGATTCTTAAAGTTAATTTCGAGAGTACTTGAAGTAGTCGTAGAGGTTAGATTGGCAACTGTATCCTCGCTACTTAGCGCTGTATAGGCAGAATCACCCGTTCGCTTAACCATAATCTTACGCTTCAAGTCTTCGATCGTGCCTGCCTGTACGGCGTACATATTAAATGTGAATGTCACCTTGTTATTTAGTCCGCTGACGACTGTTTTCATTTCACTATCCAGTTGGACATCACGGAAGTAACATCTTTTCGGAGAACCTGGTGCAGGATCATAATTGCCAATAAAGTAGGTTTGACATCTCGGACTATCCGTAACATCTCTAAATATATGAGTGACAAAGCCAAAATTAGGACCTATCCCCCACAACCTCACTTCTTTTGTCCCTCGAAAAGAACAATTCCCGCCTTCATCGCCACAATCTGTCCAACCCGGGCTACCATCTGGTCCAGTTGGCAATGACGTTATTGAAACAGTTACCGGCAAATTAATCGGTTGGCCATTGTTATCCTTGAAAGCCCCAGGTGCTATTTGTATGGAGTTCCCCGGACCGACTAACGTATCCTTGAATTTGATGACAAACGTACTCGATGCAGCCGTAGAGGTTGGATTCGCAACCGTATCTTCAGCACCAAGAGCCGTGTAAGCAGCCTCACCTGTTTTTCTGACCGTAATCTTACTCTTTAAATCATCCAGCGTGTCCGTTTGTTTGGCATAGGTATGAAAGGTCAACGTCGCTTTATTATTGGGACCGCTCATTGTCGTCGTCACGGCACTATCCAGTTGTACGTCACGGTAGAAACACCGTTTAACCGTCCCAAAAGCAGGATCCGTGCCACCGAATTCAGAAACGGAACAATACGTACTGTACGTACTGATTTTAGATACATAATCATAATCAGCGGGTATAGCCGGAGCGCCAGTTCCCCATAATCGAACTTCCTTCGTCCCATCGAAGTTACAAAATCCGGAAATTGCAGAACAATTCGTCCAGCCAAGGCTGCCGTCTGGCGCTTCGCCTACTACGGAAGATGTCACCGATATTTCTATCGTGTCGCCGATGCTATTCTTGAATGCCCCAGGAGCTATCTGTATCGTGTTCTCCGAACCAACTAATGCGTCTTTAAAGTAGATTTCAAGCGTACTCGACGTCGATGTAGATGTTGGGTTCGCAACGGTATCTTGGGTGCCTAAAGCTGAATAGGCTGTTTCACCTGTTTTTTTAATTGTAATCCTACTCTTCAAGTCATCTAACGTGCCAGCCTGTATGGCATAAATATGGAATGTAAAGGTCACTTTCTTATCGTTTTCACTAGCCATGGACGTCACTTTGCTATCAAGCTGGACATCACGGTAGTAACACTTTTTAATAGTTCCAGGAGTAGGATCAATATAGCCAAAAGCAGCGGATGTGCATAGCGCCCCGCCCGTCAACAATTGAGAAGTAAAGCCATAATTAACGGGTATGGCAGGCGTGCCGATTCCCCAGAAGCGTACTTCTTTGGTCCCTGAAAATGTACACGCCGCACCTTCTGCAGCACATTCCGTCCAACCTTCGGTACCGTCTGGTCCGCTGGCTAGCACGGGCAACGTGAATAAAGACGAAAATGGCATCGATGAAACGATCATCAATCCCAATAATAAACGAACCGTAAATCTCTTCAATATCATCCTCTTGCTCATATCCACCTTCACTCCTCTTATCTCTGTACATCCCTTGTCGCAAACTAATTTAAGTCTACTACAGCTCAATAAAAGAATAATGAAAGATTCGGTCATAAACAGACAAAAACCGCGTAGCAGAAGGCTTCGCGGTTTTTGTCTGTTTTATTGGTAATACCGAGTTCTTGACTTATCATGCAGATAAGTTGGCTTTGTTGTTCAAAAATCGAGGTGCTATGCTGCTTCTGATGTTCAATTTTTTTGGTCTTGCCGGTATCGGGTTGGTTATCCCAGTAACCCCTAAATACATAACAATGCTTGATATTAACGGTAGCACCGCTGGCTTGCTTACCGCATCCTTCGCATTTACACCGCTGGTTTTCTCACCGCTGGCGGGACGGTTATCCGATTCCTTCGGACGTAAGCGCATCATTGCGACTAGTGGGTTGTGTTTCTAAGGTACTTATTTTGTTCATGATACTCCCTACCGTTCCATCTGAATATGCGGTATTTGTATCGTACATTGATCTCGATGGCTTTGAATTGCGTATTCAATAATACGGATCGTATGTAATGCTTGCTCCGCTGATACAGGTACTCGCATGTCTGATTGAATGGCTTTGGCCATACTCTCATAAAACACTTCATAACTGCCCGGCATAGTCTTGATCAACGCTTCCATTGACAGCCCGCCTACAACGCTGCTTAACTTTCCGTAATACTCTGGACGATCTTCCCCCCATCCAGAATCGCCGGGGTGCATTCCTGTTTTAAGTTGATCTTCTTGAGGGTCTAATCCATATTTGATAAAGCTTCCTTTATCTCCATGCAACGCAAACCGAGGACCTCCCATTTTCACAAGTGATCCGGAGTGCAAAATAACCCTTAGATGCGAATAACCGAGAATAAGGTGAAAATAATCATCCGTCTGGCTTCCGGCTCTCTCTGATCGAATATCAGCCCAAATCGTTTGAGGCATGCCAAATAGATGTAACGCCTGATCAATCAAATGTGATCCAAGGTCATAAAGAATTCCTGAACCCGGTTGGTTCTCTTCGCGCCAACGGTTTCCTACTTCTGGTCTAAATCGGTCATAGTGCGCTTCGTAGGTCGATAATTCACCTAGCATATCCGTTGCCAGTAAGGCTTTTATCGTTAAAAAGTCATTATCCCATCTGCGATTTTGATAAACCGCCAATTGAACGTTATGTTCTTTTGCCAGAGAAATCAGTTCCTGTGCTTCGCTAGAGTCCACTGTGAACGGTTTTTCAACCACAACGTTCTTTCCAGCTAATATTGCTTTTTTGGCAAAAGAATAGTGCATGGTATTTGGCGTGCAAATGACAACTAAATTGATTTCACTCTGCAGCAATAGGGACTCGATATCAGCAAATACTTCAACGTTAGGGTAGTCCTTATGTACCTTTTCGGCATTTGAAGAAACAACTGCCTGTAAGCTCATCCCCTCTGTGCTTCGAATGATGGGGCCATGAAATACGGAAGCGGATAAGCCGTAACCAACTAAACCAACATTAATTTTCATCATTGTTATCTCCCTCTTGTACGATTAAGATTTTAATTCGATGTCTATCAAGAATCTCTTTCACAGCTGCGGGCGGCTCACTATCTGTAATAAGAATGTTGATGTTCTCTAGACCACAGACATGATGAAGAAATGATTTTTCGAATTTGATACGTTCTGCAAGAACGTACACCCTGTCTGCCCTCGAAATCATTTCACGCTTCACATAAGCCTCCTCCAGCTGAGGGCAGGATAACCCATCAGGTGTAATGGCGCATGCTCCCAGAAATAAGGTCTGCACTCGAAAATCCCGAATCATTCCTATCGTTTGAGGGCCGGTCAGATTTCTGTTCCATGCGTTATATTCACCACCCAAAAGATGAACTTTACCAGTTTCTTTTTTACCTAGAAACGCGGCCGCATCGATCGAGTTAGTAACGGCAGTAATATCTTTCGCGGAGAGCGCTTCTATTGCAGCTTGAACAGTCGTTGACGCATCCAAAAATAAAGTCTCTCCGTCTTGAACCAAACCAGCTGCTAACTTGCCAATGAGTTTCTTCGTTGCTTGATTCTCTAAACGTTCATGATAAGGAACTGTAGAATTTCCAGACGAAGGAAGAATTGCCCCTCCATGTGTGCGGAGGATTAACCGCGCTTCTTCCAATTTGACTAAATCTCGCCTAGCACTATCCCGGGAGATACGATATTTTTCACAGATTTGTTCAATCCGAATTTTCCCATTTTCTTTTATGTGCTCAAGAATCCCCTTGAGTCGTTCTTCCTGCGTCATTTCCCCACCTCTTAATGATATAACTTATAGTTACTTAATCTTTTATAAGTATATTGCTTATATTTTAAGTTGTAAATCTATTTTTTCGTGGCTATAAGCTTATTACTAAAACAAAAGAGTAGTTGCCATTGTCAACTACTCCTTTATTTAGATGGAATTTTGAAAGTGATTAGTTTTGCGATCAACGAGTAATATATCTATGTCTCTTTTTTATCTTCCGGTTTTTCATCATTATCCATTAATCCCTTTGCTCCTCGTTTGAATTCCGATAATGTCGTCCCTATCGCTCTTCCTAATTGAGGTAACTTTGACGGTCCAAATAGCAGCAAACCCAAAATGACAAGCAAGACAATCCCTGCAACACCTATATTCATCGGCATCTATGCCCCTCCCCATATCCCGTTCTAAAAGTTAACCAACAAGGCTGTTCCATACATTACTAGAACTCCGAGCACTAAACCTGAGAAATTGGGCCAAGATACCGAAGGTGTTCCTTCAGTTTTAGCATCTCTTACAACCATTTTGGAAATGACATAAATAACTTGTATAATCGCACCAGCACCAATGCCAAAGAACAATGCCGCCAACGTCTGATTAAATACAAATCCCCCAATCCATGTGCCAATAATGGCTGGTCCTCCTCCCAAAACGGCTAAGGCGAGAAAGGTTTTTATTGTCGGCTTGGCTTTTAGAAGAGGAGCGGCGATACCGATTCCTTCTGTAATATTATGCAAAGTAAAACCAACAATGAGGAACGTGCCAAGTGCTGCTTCACCCGCAGCAAAAGCCGCGCCAATCGCTAGACCTTCCCCAAGGTTATGCAAGCCAATTCCTCCTGCTATTTTGAACGATACTCTCTTGCCATTATCATTACCTTTCTCTGCTCTCTTGGAACTCGATTGATCAATCGCAAGCAGAAATAAAAAACTTAGCAAAGCTCCAAACCATACAAGGCCCGTACCTTGGAAGACACCAGGCGCTGCCGCACCAAGTTCTAACCCTTCTTGAATGGTATCAACGACAAGGAAAAAAAGCAGCCCCACAGTAAAGGCCATAACCGCTTGTATCCCTCTTGATGAAAAACGACGCATGAATGGATACCATAATAATCCAAGTCCAACGGGAATCACACCGACATAAAACCCGATAAGTGAGTACTGCAAGAATCTGTTTGCATCAGCAGCTGGTGTTTTCATGGCAGCAACTACATCGCCAATAAAAATTAATCCGTTAGAGGTGATCAACTTAATTTCATGCGGATCTCCCTCTACCCACGGATAGGGGATGAAAACAGTAGAACTGCCCAAGCGCTCAATGGTAGCACTGGGAACATAAGAAGCATTCCAAAAAGCCCCATCCACGACAACTTGCGCAACTGTCACTTCCTTCGGTCCTGAATTAAGTATACGAACCTCGAATCCATCATCGGTTAAAATAATTCTTTCTATGTTTAGTACTTCTATTGGTGCCGCTTGTTCTTCTTTGACTCCCGTTCCCCAAGTTGAAATGACAGCAATCATGCCTGCTAGCAGCAATAATGGCATAAGGCCTAACAGCCAAAGCAGCTGATTATTTTTCTTTTTATGCGCAGTCTCCACGACATCTCCTCCTCTGGTTATCCCACTTCAAAAAAGCCCATCCAGCCTAATTCTGTAAACTCACTTTGATGAGCATGGAACATATATTTTCCCGGAGCAGGAAATGTTACTTCAATAATGCCTCTTTCCCCTTGGCACTGCATGATTGTATCGGTATAGTACGGTCTTGCTTCTGGATCAGCACCCGTCGCATAATAATGAAAGAAATTTGCATGTAAATGAAATGAATTAATAGGGTCAAATTCCGTTAAGTTGCTTAAGTAGATACGAACCAGTTCTCCTGTTTTCACTTTAATGGGCCTGGATTGGTAAGCAAAGGCATAGCCATTAACTGTGTACACCTCGTTCTCTCCATCTAGATCCAAATCAAAACCATTCATGACCATACTCAGCTCTTTAGCAGGTTTCCTTGGCTTTTTAGGATCAATTATAAAGTGACCGTACAGCCCCTTATGAATATGTCTAGCGAGCGGTGGGACATGGCAGTGAAAGGGATGAAGCCCCGCCGGCTTCGCTTCAAATTCATATACAACTTCTCCTCCCGTTGGAACAGGTTCGAGACCGTCCATATTCGTTGGATGAATGCCATGAAAATGAATGGAATGGGGATGCGCAGATCCATTTCCAAACTTAATCCGAACAATATCCCCTTCCGTACAACGGAGTGTTGGCCCAGGAACGGTACCGTTAAATGTCCAGCCTGGAAACTTAATCCCTTTTGCAATTTCCAACTCCGCATCCCAAGCTTGAATATCATATTCTCTTATTGTTTTTCCTTCCGCGGATACGGATACAACTCCATAATCGAAAGCGGTCAACGCCTTAACCGCTGCTTCCAACCCAGGTGTTGAATCCGTTCCCGGATCGTAACCATGTGACATCCCCTGTTTCATTTGATCCTTAAGCGTATGGTGCATTTCGTCCTTTCCCATAGCATGAGCAGATTTCCCAAATAAAGCACTTGTATTGAACAAACTGCTTCCCAGAATCCCCGCTATGCCAGCTGCGCCTACTTTAAGAATGCTCCTCCTTGAAAAAGATCGATTGGGATCAAATGCCATTCCTTCCCCACCTCCATGTTAATATAAGGGAATTATTTTGCCTAAATGCAAAATAATTAATAAAAAAAATATTTTTAATTAAGGACAAAAAAGTTTCCCTAAGTAAACTTTTTTAGTTGATTAAAATATATGATATCGTAGACTCTTTGTAAAGTATTATTTCTAAAAGTCTGTCCTACTGTCTCCGTTTTCTTTGATGTGACTGTTATACAAAAAAAATCGAACGAAACACATTTTCAACTGTGTCTCGTTCGACTTGTCCATTATTCTACTTGTCTACTTCAACTTCATTCATAAAGCTTCTAAAATTCTCAGCGATTTCTTTGGATTTAGTATGGTGCAAATAATGCTCGCCTTCAAAATTCATCACTTTACCATGTACAGAATCTTTAATCTGGTCATCATGCTTTTGTTCCCATCCTTCAACATCCGTGTTATTCGCTTCTAAAAAGAAGATAAGCGGAAGATTTTTAGGGAACGTTGTATTTTCAACGGCTTTAAAATTATATTCAAAATGTTCTCCTTCACTTAAAATGTTGGGATTAAACGAATTTTTAAGTGAAATCATTCTGATTTGCTCTCTAGTTTCCTCATCCACTTGTGGTGTAATCAGTTGATCTGGGCTGAGTTTCATAATCAATCGGTAGAAACCTGAATTGTTAAGTGCTTTATACATTTCTGACGGAAATGGATCCGAATTGTCTTGCGAAGGAACACTGGTATCAATTCCGACAAATGCGCTGACTTCGTTCTCATATTTGTTCACATAATCCAATCCATAAATGCCGGCAATGGAGTGGCCCATCAGAATATATTGGTCAATCTTTAAAGCTTGTAAGCATTCATGAATCTCATTGACAATATTTTCAATAGTTCGTTCCTTTTCGGACACATCACTCAAACCGTAACCAAAAGGCTCAATGACGACTACTTTGTAATAGGGAGTTAGCTCGTCCACTAACGGTTTAAAATCAAGCGCCGGTGACGCTGTGCCAAACCCTGGAATCATGACGACCGTTTCCTCGCCAGTACCTTGAATGGTAACATTCATATTTTTTCCGTCTACAGGCACAAGCTGTCCATAGGATTCAATTTTTCCTTTTTCTATTTTATTACAAATCTTGTTAACCGCAAAAACAATGACCAGAAAAAGAATAAATGCTAGCAATATTGCTCCTATGACTTTCAAAAGAACTTTCAACGTTTTTCTCATGTGTCTGTCCATCCCCTTATGTTTTGTCTCCTTCATTCTAACAAGCCAACCTTAGATCCTGTGTAACAAGGGTTTACCTAAGTCTTAATTCCATTCCTCATCTATGTCAAATAATTAAGCTCCCGTTAAGGTAATTTTTCAAAAAAAATCCCAGAGGCATCGTCTCCTGGGACTTTCAAATGGCTCATTATAAAAATACCCGTTTGTGAATTAAGAAATTCATTTAAATTTCGATTCTAGATAAGAAATAAGCTTTCCGGTGAAAAGACCAATTAAGAAAGTAACCATCACTACAACGATAATTACAAAACGATCTTTAGGTTGGATACCCAGCTCAACAAACAGTGGAGCAAGCAAGAATAAACTAACGTAAACTACAATTACGAATATAAAAGAAGGACTTCCAAGTATCAAACGGGTCCTCAGTGGCTTCTTTTCGGAATTTTTGGAGTTCATTTTTACCTCCTCTTAAATAGAAATATTCTCTCTGCATGTACCAAGGTAGATGGGAACAGGTATGAAATACAGTGTTCTCTGGAGCGTTAGCATAATAACGAGGCTTTCAAAGTTAAGGCAGCAATGGGGATAATGCAATATCCATTTTATCAGCAATAAGAGTATAAAATGCCGGAAACCGCGGATCCGTAGAGCTTGGTATTTCCTCAAATGTCCGTATAACTAACCCTGCTGTCCCAATTGCAGCGGCAGTCTGAATAGCGTACAACCGATTTTCTTCAGAAATGTCTACTACGGTAACATCAGCACCGAGCAATGCTAGTGAAATTGCCTTTCGGCCATGCGAGCCAAGGAGGTTAATCACTCTTTTGCCTGTGGGATTACCAATATACTTTAACCAATATCGAAGATGATGCTTGTGTTTCAGCTTCAGCTCACTCGCAAGTTCGTCAGGTGTTCCATACGTTTGAACCCAAGCCTGATACGCTTTCGTTTCCCACGCAACCTTGTTCGCATTTGCCAGTTCTTCTTGCATGCACATTCCTCTCAGATTCATGATTCGACTGTAGATGGTATATATTAACACTTATAATTCAATTGTCAACTTTTACTAAAAAAGGAATTTGCATTTACAGCAAATTCCTTTTTATTGTGGTATGAGGTCAGCGATTCTAAATATTTTCCCATGATTGTTTGAAAAACAATTCGTAAACCTTTACCCCCACGATTTTCACGATCATGTACACTGGGATAATGATAATGATCCCAATGATGCCGAAGATATCGCCCCCTACTAATACAAGCAGAATCGTAGTAAGCGGATGAATATTAAGCTGTTTTCCAAAAACGTAAGGAGCAATCACATTATCTTGAATTTGCTGCGCCAATAAAATAATAATGATCGACCATATCGCTACAGAAGGCGATTCGATGAAACCGATAATAACAATGGGAACAGCGGATAAGATCGCTCCAAAAAAGGGAATAAAGTTCATAATGACTGCAACTACGGTTAACAGCAGCGCATAAGGCAGTCCAATGATCAGAAAACCGATGTACATGAGAACACCAAGCGCAAGATTAACGAGTACTCGCCCGAGAATAAAGCCGCTTAATACTTTATCAACCTCACCCGTAATCTCTTCCCCTTCAGCACGGAATCGTTTTGGAAGCGCCCGAACCAACACTTTCCCAAAATTTCCGCCTTCTTTTAACATATAGAATAAGATGATTGGAAATACAAACAAGGTGATCGCCATATTTGAAATAAACGAGAACAGTCCTTTGATGTACTCCGTAAGAAATACAAAACCGTGGTTTAAGAAATCAGTGATCTGCGTAACGATAGAAAAATCAGCAGGGATATAGGCAGAAAGAAATTCATTTTTCTCTAACTCCTGCAATTGAAAACTTAGTTCCGAAAGGATGCTTGGTCCATTCTTCAACAAATTATTAATTTGCTCACGCAAAGATGGCCATACACCGGTTAGAAAGACGACTCCGATCAATGCGATGACGAGATAGATCACTAAAATAGCCACCGTACGGTTCGTCTTCTTACGCACCATCCAATCCACGATCGGACGAAGCATATAATAAGCAAAGAACGACAAAATTAGCGGAATCATTACAATATTGACTAGTGAAAGAATGGGTTTGAATATAAAATCAACGAGCGAGGCCAAATAAACGCTTGCTAATACGAGCATAATGGCCAAACACCATCGAATAAAACGATTTAATGAAAGCATAACTTCTCTCCTTGACCCTTTTTAGTATTATTTTTGCAAATGGATGGCAAATACGGTCGGCTCCCCGGGTTGTTCGCGCAGCTTAAGCATGCCTCCCATTTTTTCTGTGTTTTTTCTTGCAATGGATAGTCCAAGACCTGTCCCTGCTTCGCCGGCTCTCGCTTCATCTCCGCGAACGAACGGCTCAAAAATATTGCCCCACAACTGCTTTGGAATGCCTATGCCCGTATCTGCGATTTCAATAATCACATGATCTGCTTGCGGAATTAGCTCTACCCGCAGGTGCGTGCGTGACGGGTTGTAGGTTAGTGCATTGGCAATCAGATTACGAATAACGCTAGACAGCAAATCGATATCATATAAGGCATACACATTTTCCTCCGCAATGTTCAACTGCAGCACAAAATCCTTTTTTTCAATATCGCCATACAAATCCGCAACTACTTCACGAAGGAAGTCGCCGATTTCATTGCGCTCTAATTTCATTCGAAAATCGGGAGAATCTGTTTTGAGTAAATCCAGCATATTATGTATGAGCTTGGTCACTTGCTCTGATTTGTAATAAATATAACTTAAATATTTTTTTTGCCGCTCGTCGTCCTCTACTCTGCCTTCATACAAAGCCTGCGCATAGCCCTGTATGCTCGTGATCGGCGTTTTCAAATCATGGGAAAGATCAACGATTAGCCGTTGTTTGCTGTCTTCCGCATATTGTTTTTCCGCGGCCGTTTTCTCAATAATGCCTGCCATATAATTAAAGGTGTCGCGTATCTGAACGAATTCCTTTTCCCCTTCTAATGCAATTCGCGTACTGTAATCTCCCTCAATCATTTCCTTTAATCCAATAGAAATTTGCTGCAGTGGCTTGTTGATTCGCCTGGCGACCCAATAACTGTATACGAAAATAAGAACAGCCATCAGCGCTACCCAAATCATGACATAAACCAAGCTGCTATTATTAACAGCAGCAGGGTCGGCCCGATGGCTGAAATCGATAATTCCGATTACGATCATGGTACCAAGCAGAAGAAGCAAAAGGATGTTGAACCATAAGAAATCATAGATAAGTGAAGTGCGCAGTTTCCTGATTTTACTACTCTTCCCTTGGCGCTTCAATTTTATATCCCAACCCTCTGATCGTTTTTATATAGACAGGCTGCTTGGGGTCCCGTTCAATTTTCTCGCGTAGATTGCTAATATGCATCATAATGGCGCTATCCTCATGAACGTAATAATCATCCCACACTGACTCATAGATTTTTTTGCGGGTAAAGACACGACCCGGCTCCTGCATTAATAAATCGATAATTTTATATTCGGTTGATGTTAAAGAAATAGGCTCCTCACCATAAGATAGGGAGCAGCGCATCCGATCAAGCTTGAGCTCTCCAACTTTGCAAATGCTGCTCTGGCTGGAGCTCGTGTCAGCAGCATCAAAGTTATACACTCTCCGGAGGAGCGCTTGTACGCGGGCAACAACCTCAAGAGGGTTGAAAGGCTTAGACATATAGTCGTCAGCCCCTAAACCAAGGCCGAGTATTTTGTCATGATACTGGCTCTTAGCGGACAAGAATAAAACAGGAAACGTACGGGTTTCTCTAATCTTTTTCAATAGGCTGCGCCCATCAAGACCAGGCATCATAATATCAAGGATAGCCAAATCAATCGTCTCTTTTTGGACGAGCTCCAGCGCTTCAATGCCATCTTTGGCTTGCAAAATGGAATAGTCATTTTCTAAATAAAGTTGAAGCAATTCCATGATCTCAGGTTCATCATCAGCAATTAGAATGGTATACTTCATCATATCTCCTTATGTAAAACGTTTTCTTTCGAAGTGCCTTAGAACGAAACCCCTTCCACCTTAACATGAACCTCAATAAAGGATTTGCCTGTCATCATCTCTACCGCTTCATGAACATGATGTTGCAGTTCACGGCAAACGCGGCGAATATCGGACCCATAAGCGATAATAACCCGTGATTCGATCTCTGTCTTATGTTCATCTATGGAAACAGAAACACCTTTGGGAATATTTTTACCGCCGAGACGTTTCGCTATCCCTTCTGAGATGCTGCCGACTAATACAGCGACATCACTTTTGATAAGTGCTGCATGACCTGCTATTTTAGAGACAACCGCCTCTGATATTTGTACTTGACCTGCTAATACTTGCTCATTCATTATACTCACTCCTATCTTGGCTGATAGTATAAGTATATAATTTCACATTAAAAATTACATAAGCGTAACCTAAAGATTAGCTAAACTTTTTGGGAAAGTACACTCTTTTAGGGTTATAGATGCAATAAAGATTTTGCGAGGCGCTATAAAAAAGAACCGAGCTGCAGCAAGGCAGTACCGGTTCTTTCGAATATGTTCTTATCATCTGCTTACATGGTCCCGCCGCCGCGACGAATTTGAGCTGGTATCTTCTCAGGCCCTTTATTAATATACGTATAAATAAACGTCGCTACCTTCTGTTCGTCGTATTGATCCAGCTCCATCGTTTTGGTCCATGCGGTTACAACAACGGCTTTGCCTTCTGGTATATTCTCGTCAGGGACTGCCAATACGCCCGCTCCCGCTTCTCTAAAATTAACGAAATAATTAAGCTGTTCGATAATTTCGGGTTTGGCATCCTTAGGATAATGGATAATAATATCCCCATGCTCCATATTGTGAACCAGCAACTCATTGCGCGGCTTTTCTTTGTAAAAACCAAATTGAATGTCATGCGGGCTATGCGTTCCTGAAGTTGGAATTTTCATCTCATATTTAACAGGATCGTCAGAGTGCTCTGCTCCATAGTTCTGATCGTCGCTGACCTCTATCTCTGCCTTAAGATTTAAAGAATCGATATTGTAGGCTTTGCCCATATCTATTGCAAAATGAACAAAAACTACGATGATGGATAAACTCAAGAATAGATGAGCCGCTAAGCGCATTTTTTTCGTTTTCTTTCTTAAAGCTGCTTTTTCCTCTTTTTTTAAACGGCTCGTATTTTCCTTATTCCACTTTGAAGCGTACCAGTACCCCAAGACTGCCAATAATAAAATGACTGCTGCTGTGTACAATAAAAAATACGTAGACCCCGTTTGTTCGTGCAATAGCAAGTGTTCTTCCATTCCGATATCTGCCCCTTCGTCGCACTACAATCCGTAGTGCTTTTTCTTAAAAAAACTAAGTGATAGCGAGCAAGACCATACCCATAAACAAAAGCAGGACGTGAACGGAAATCACTATAGTAATCAAGCCTAGACGTACAGGCATCACTTGATCTGGATCTACAAGCTGCTGCAGTCTATAGTTTACAACGCCATCGTTAAAATGTACCAATACAGGCGTCGGATTATCACTAAAACCTTTCTTGATCAACTTCAACAATGCGCTTCCAAGCCCCAGCTCACTGCCAGTCTTTTGTACGGCATATTGATCGGCTAGCAGCTCACTTAGCAGCTTATAGCTGCTATAGCTCCATTTGGTAACGGGAACGAACCATAGCGATTGCGAGATAATTTGCAGCACAAAAATTTTCAAAGCATCGAATTTTTGTTGATGGAATGACTCATGCTCAATGACCGCCCGCAGCTCCATGTGATCAAGCATATTCATTAAACCGCTCGAAATCACGATAAGCGGCCGCCGGAAGCCAGCGGTAAAGGCCATAGCCCGCTCATGGTCAATCACGATAATATTTTGATTTTGCGGATGAAAGTCTTGGAAGACAGAGGCGGTTAAGCTAATATTTCTGATCGACATCAATCTGGCTTTAAATCTTCTCGAAAGAAAAAATTGCTGTGTTATTTTGATCATCGAAATTAAAATAGCATAGGCAATCAATGAATTTAAAAAAGTAATGACTAAAAAATAATAAAGCGTATTTTCTTTAAACAAGCTGATGCAAAAGCGGAAGAAGTTTACCTTCACGTTGACACCGAACAAGAGATGAGCGAGGTACATGCCCATCTGGCTCCATAGCATAACGGCAATCAATAAACTTAGAGTCAGAACGACTGTAGATTTTTTCTGCAGTCTCATGAAGGTTTGTCCTTCTTCAATTGCTGAATCTTGTGCTCCAATTTCTCCAACAAGGATTGGTCAACATCCTTTAGCGCGTCAATCATGTGGTTAATCACTACACCGCCGAACTCATCCAACAAATTTTCGGTCAACAGCTTGGACTGCTGCTCAATAAAGGTTTCCTTGGATTCAACTGGGCGGAACAGTGAAAGCCTCCCCTTCAGTCTTTTTTGCAAAACGCCTTTATCTAACAAACGGTTCATGACGGTCATGACCGTATTAAAATTGATCGGCTTGTCCTTCTCTAACCGAAATTGTACCTCTTTAATGCTAAGTTCATCGACTTCCCATAAGATATCCATAATCTTAGCTTCAAGTGAACCGAAGAAGCGATTCAACCCGACTTCGCCGTATTTAAAATTTTTAATCTCCATAGGTCTCTCCTTCCACTACATATTATAGTGTAGCTAGCACTTCATTTCAAGAGAATGTAATCGCGGAGTAGTTTAACCCAATCAACACATCAAAAAAGCCCCTATATAGGGGCTTTTTTGTAATGCGAACATTTGTTCTCTAACCGTATTTTGGCCATTTCCATAAAAATCGCTCTTTTTCATGCGGAATGGAGTCAAATACGAATAAAGGAACCATTTTGGCTAATTCTACCCCCAAACAACCGAGAACAAATGTTCTCATACCGTATTTTGGGCATTTTTTTTCATCAAAATGGGCTAAACAAACGATTTCCCGCTTCCTTTTTATGCACATAATGAATGGAATTAGTCCCAAGGATGCTTCACGGTAAGAAAACCCGCGAATTTTTTGCTTTCATCTCTTCTGATCTTGCGCATTTCCGCACGATGCGGCGCCGTTTCATAAAGCTTAAGCTCTTCTTCCGTCTCTGGAACGACGATCGGTACAGGTACGGGTTTGCGATTTTCATCTAATGCCACAAAAGTTAAGAAGGAAGTCGCGGCAACCCTGCGTTCACCGCTAAGCAAGTCCTCTTTGATGACCTTAACAAAAACTTCTACAGAGGTACGGCCTGTCCAAGTGACGAAGGATTCTAAACAAACCGAATCCGAAGGCCTGATTGGATGAAGAAAGTCAACGGAATCGGTGGACGCCGTTACGACGGAACGCCGGCAATGCTTGGTCGCAGCAATCGAAGCAATATCATCGATATAGGCCATTAATTTTCCGCCAAACAGTGTATTATGATTGTTTACATCCGGCGGAAATACCCTTGCTGTTTTGTAACACTTGGATTCACGTGAGTACCGTTGTTCCATCGTTTATTATTCCCCTTTGGTAAATACAGATAATAATTCCTCAATCGCTTTTGCCGAATCAACTTCCAAACAGAACTCCACAGGTCTTCCAACAAGCGAGCGTACTCTGCGATCCGTAATGACCATGCCAGCCGTATAACCGGTACCACAATCTATGACGGCATTTAGCGCTTGCGTCTTAACCAATGACGGATGAATAGCTACGATAACCGCTAATGGATCATGCATTGAGCATTCCCCGTCAAATCCGTTAGAGAACGCATAAAAATCAAAGTAGCGCTCTAGCGATGCTTCCAAGAAGGCTAACACGTCGCGTTTATCTTCAGCAACCTCACGAGACAAATAAGCCATATGGTTCTTGGTTAAACGTGTTTGCTGCGTCACATCCAGACCGACGATTACAAGCGGCAGCTCGGATTCAACGACGATTGCAGCGGCCTCTGGATCACCATACAAATTCGCTTCACTTACCGGCGTGATATTGCCTGGCACGAATACTGCGCCGCCCATAATGACAACCTTCTTGAATTTCGTAACAATCGATGGATCTAGCTGCAGAGCGAGTGCCAAATTCGTCTGCCTGCCAACGGTAACCAAAATGAGCTCACCTGGGCTTTCGTTCACTTTGCGAACGATAAACTCGGCTGCTGTTTCTTCAAGGGGCTGCTGCTTGGACGATGGCAGCTCCGCGTCACCGATTCCGTTATTGCCGTGAATATGAGGTACTCCTCCCGGAAATACCCGTTTAAGCGGCCCCGCGGCCCCTTTCGCTACGGGCACTTCATAGCCGCAGTTCGCGACTTGAATAACACGCAGCGTGTTTTCCGTCGCTTGATCCACATCTGTATTACCGAATCCGGTGGTAATGCCCTCTACCTTAATCTCGGGTGAAAGCAACGCATACAAAATCGCTAGAGCGTCATCAATTCCCGTATCTACATCAAGCAAAAGCCTGTTTTTTTCCATCATGTCATAATTCCTCCCTTTGCTATCGTTCATTGTAAACGAATGAGCAGGTTAATTCCAAGCTGTAATTGAAGAATTATGCTTTCCGCTGAAAATTCAACACTATTTTGTAAACATTAACCAAAGAAATGGCTGATGTAAATCATGACCAGCAAGCCAATGATGAAGGAATAAGTCGCTGATCGCTCGAATCCGTGACCATGTGTTTCCGGTATAAGCTCCTTATACACAATAAACAACATTGCTCCCGAGGCAAAAGCAAGTCCATATCCAATAAGCCCTTCCACATAGCTTGCTGCAAAATAACCGATGATCGCAGATACGACCTCCATTAGCCCGGTTAACGTCACAATGAGCATCAGCTTTAGCTTGCTTACCTTTGAATGGATGAGAAAAATCGCAAGCACAAGGCCTTCTGGCATATTTTGCGCGCCAATGGCAATCGCGACCATCGGTCCCAGTCCTCCATTTGTACTGGCATAACTAAAACCGGTGCTTAATCCTTCTGGTATGTTATGGATGAACAACGCAAAAATGACGAGCAGTGACTTGTTATCAAATGAGCTGATGCCTCTTTTTTGCTCAATGTCGATATGAGGAATATTTTTTTCAATGAGATCCAGCGCAATTACTCCAATAAGCAGCCCTAAGGTCAAAGGTATCAAACCCGATTCATTGAGCGCCTGCGGCAGCAATCCAAAGGTAGAGGCGGAAACCATAATGCCTGCCGTAAAGGCAATGAGGATATCCTTCCATTTCTCAGAGAGGCTTTTGACAAAAAGCAGTGGGATCGCGCCAAGCACTGTCGCCATTGCTGAAATAAAGCTTCCAATTAGCGCTTCGGCCATACGTTTTCTCCTTATTCACTTGAAGTTGCCATTCATTCCTTATTTTGTACGTTAACCCTTGAATACATCCGGCTAGCCTTGTTCCGCCAGTTGTTTCAACTGCTCGTTCCGATGCTCCAAAAATTTAGTCATGTAGGCTTTGAGCACCAGCCGTTCAGCGATCCAGCCTAGGACCCTTAGCGGCGCTTCGAATCTAAGTATATCTTTCATCAAGGTTCCCTCGCCCTGCCGTTCAAACAGGTGAATATGCTCTAAGCTCTTGAACGCGCCTTTTTGGGTTTCGTCAACAAATAAATAGGGTGCGTTATACTCGGTAATTTTTGAAGTAAGCCGCTGCCTAACCCCAAAATGCGTGGCTTCAAACGTAACCAGCTCTCCCCCTTGAATGCGACCAGACGTCACACCCGCTACTGCTCGCTCACGAGTATGCTTCCACACCGTTTTCGTATGTACATCGATATCTCGCGCCAGATCAAAGCAATATTCGATCGGCGCTTGTATAAAGATTTGAGTTTTAACCTCTACCAAGCCTTTCACCGCTCTTCTCTGTTATGCGTTATGCCAAACCTTCTTTAACCATGTTCATAAAATAAGACTGATGCTCCGGCCGGCACGCAATCAAATAAGGCTGGTCCATCATCCCTTTAAACGGTCGACCGTCATAGTCAATCACGATCCCTCCCGCTTCCTGCATCATTAAAATACCGGAGTATAGATCCTCGCCTTCTGAATTATAAACGATTATGGCGTCCAAATCGCCTCTAGCGAGCATCGTCCACTGGAGCGTTGGTGCCCACAGACGCATCATCCGCTTCGTATGGACATCTATGTAGTTTCTGAGTTTAACGGCTCTCTGCTCATTTTGCACAGCATGTCCTTGTATCCAGCCGACTCTTGCTTTTGTTAAGCTCTTCACTTCACGCTGCTTAAGAGGAAGTGCATTGCATGTCATTCCCTCGCCCTTGCTTGAAACATATAATCGATCAGTCATCGGCTCATAAATAACCGCGAGTACAGGCTCATGCTTATAAGCCAGCGTAATCGATATGCCAAAGAGAGGGAGTCCCACAGCAAAATTGTTAGTACCGTCAAGCGGATCGACCATCCACAGCCAATCGCTCAGAAGACCGTTCTCGCCTGCCTCCTCAGAACGTATCTGGTGGGTAGGGAATATCCGCCTGATCTTATTAAGGATAAGGCTCTCTGCCAAATAATCTACTTCCGTCACAATATCCCCATGGTCATCCTTTTCTTCAAAGTGATCCAGCGTAGCAAATCGTTCCCGGGTTAGCCGACCCGCTTCGTAGGCAGCTGCAATGGCCGTTTCCATCGCTATTTGTCTAGTCATTTGATCCATTTGATGGCCTCCCAATTTTAGGTTAATGTCTGTTTCCAATTGAAATTCCCGAAAGTTTTGCTCTTAATCTACGTTTATACAGGAGCCACGTTTTCAGAATGGATTCTTCGCTAACGTGGCTTGTAACCATGGAAACTAACGGAAAATCCTCTAAACCTACCTCCATTTTGAAAAGCGGAGATACTTCTTGTTCGCTTACCCATTCATCGAAGTAGACGGAAGCGCTGCTTGCTCTAACAAAGGATTGCTGCGGCAAAAAATAGAGGGTTCCGCTTATCCAAGGAATGTTGCTAATCGTTTGCTCTGTCAATGAAAAAAAATAATATCGGTATGGATGAGCTTTGATGCGCAAACAACCGTTTCGAAAGTTACCAACCAGCTTAGCGCGATTGAATACAGCATAAAAAATCGGCCAAATCGCATCCTTCGTTGCAAATACAGCATTTACATATTTTCCGTTATATAACGTTTGCCGCCTCGTCTCGAAATTTGTGATCTCTTGATTGTTAGAGCCATGAACGAGCATACCTTTCTGCTCAGCCATATACGCAACAAAGCGGTACTTTGGATACGGACAATCATAAACAATGCTAGCGACTCCAGCACGGATATCGGTATGTTGAATAAGCCGTTCATAGGCTTCTTTCTCCTGATGGTCAATCGCTATCGGCGGCATGCCAACAAAAAGCTTATTTAAAAGCAGCGATGACAATCCCATTTAATCAGGCTCCTTTTTACTTCAACGTATAAAAGTGAAGACGATTGCCAAATGGATCGGTTAAGCTCACTTGCTCCCATTCAGCGTCATACCCTGGCCTGGCGAATTTGTAGGCTTTGCTTAATAAATGCTTCTGAAGTGCCATGGCATCCTCTACTCCAATTCGTATGGCTGAACCCGGCGTACAATCACCGTGATGTTCAGATAAGTGGAGAATGCAATCCCCATTCGATATTTGCATGTAGAGCGGCAGATCAGGCTCAAAGCGATGCTCCCAGTCACATGTAAAGGATAAGAATTCAAAATAAAACTGCTTGGCCTTTTCTTCATCAAAAATTCGTAAAATCGGCACGACAGGCTTCATGTGAAAAGTCATCGTTTTAGACACCCTCCCCAGTATACTTGCTTCCACGATTATACATGGATATAGAGTGGTTATAAAGGCTGGTCATACAAAAAAGGACTGTCATCACAGCAATAATTGCCTGTAACAACAGTCCTTTTAGCTACTAACGCTCTTATTTCACTATGCTTTCCAATACATCATCGATAACTTGGGAGTATGCAATTGTACCTGCATACAACCAGCTGGATGTGCTTGGATATTCATATACCTTGCCGTTTTTCACTGCAGGGATGTTTTTCCAAATGGGATCACTCAGCGCTTGTGAATCTGTATCCGTACCGCTGTTGATTAAGAAAATATGTTCTGCATCAAGCTCCGCCAGCTTCTCAAGCGGAATCGCATTCCAGTTGCCCGTGCCCGTAGCGGAGATTTCTTTTACAACCGCCGGTACAGTTAAGCCAAGCTGATTGTAAAGCAAGTCGCCACTTGAGAGCTGGTCGCTTACGATATAGAAGTTGCCTTGGACAAACCAAAGCGCTGCCGCTGATTGGCCTGCCACTGCGGCTTGCAATTTCTCTTTTGCTTCTTTTGCTTTAGCATCATATGTGTCCAGCACTTTTTGCGCTTCTTCGCTTTTGCCTACAACCTCACCGATTTTCAGCAAAGCTCCGCGCCAATCTGCCGTCAGCTTATCACCAATCGTAAAGGTTGGAGCGATCTTTGTATATTGGTCAAATTTCTCGCCTTCAACATTGCCGTCATATGCCATTAGGATAAGGTCAGGTTCAAAGCTCGTCATCGCTTCGAAAGGAAGATCGTAAGCAATGGTAGGAATACCTTCAAGATCTGCGCTCAGGTAATCCTGAATGCCGTTAGGCACCGACCACTGCGCAACAGGTTTAATGCCCAAAGCAACCAAATGATCCTCTAAATACGATGCAACAATGCGTTGTGGATTGGCAGGTATGGTAACTTCATGGCCGAGCTCATCCGTTAATATTCTTTCAGTAGGCGCATCAGTAGCCGCAGGTGCATTCGTAGCAGCTTCGTTTGTTGCAGCACTGTTCGTCTCGTTGTTCGTCTTATTGTTGCCGCAAGCTGCCAGCCATAAGGACATAACCATCAAGCTTACTAAAACGAACATAAATTTTTTGTTGTTGCCTTTACTCACGGTAGTTCCCCCTGTAATACGATATATTGGCTTGAAGTGATAGCGTGTCACCCCAAAAGTCACCTAATGATAACAATTATCATTTTCAATGTCAAATAGGTTTTCAGCCTTTTATCTTATCCTTTAAAGGGAAGCGCTACCACGGTAATATCCTATCTTTTTGAGTGTTTATCCATGTCAGTTTGATCCAAAAACTGCCTGATTGTTTGATAAAGCTTATCTTGTTCCCTATAGCAAATATTGTGTGCAGATTGTTCGAATGATGCAATCGTTACGTTATTCATTATGCTTGTATATTGTCTAAGGTCCTGATCGTTGATCAATGATCCTTCAAGCAAACCTCGCATGACCAAAACGGGTAGCTTGAGATTTGCGTTTAAAAAAACAGCGGATGACTCTCGCTGGATGCCTTCTACGGCTTCAACTCGTATATTCGCAGTCCGATTCGTCGGAATGATATAGTTAGAAAGGTAATCAGCTGCCCATCCGGTCGGCATTTGCTTATGTTCCGCCGGATAGTCCTCCACTAACAGGGATTCAAGACGTTCCTCGTTGGTTTGCGCGTACCCAAGTGCGTAGGAAACACCTCGAGAGTTCCCCATAAGATGGAAACGCTTCACTTTGGAATGCTCGACTACCGCAGAAAGATCCGTTATATGCTCCTTAAGGTCATATCCCATTACTGGAGTATCGCTGCTGCCTCGTCCGCGAAAGGATATCGCGATCGCTCTTCTAGGCATAAGAAATAATAACAGATCCTTGTATTCTTCTGCCGTTTCCGATAATCCAGGACAAATGATAAGCGGCGTTAAACTCGAATCAGCTAAATACTTTGTGTCTATGTAATGAATGTTTGTATCCTGATTGACAGCCCAGTTTGATTCCATCTACATCCTCCACTTCTCTGCAGCTCACTCATGTTATCTTCCCCTAGCTATAACAAATCCTTTATCGGTTTGGGTAAAGCCAATACGCGGATAATACTCCATAGCCGATGGCGCGGAGAGAAGTACAAGCGATACCTCTGCTCCAAGCGTTTCCCTTAATCGCTCCACAAGCTGCTTGCCGATCCCGAGCTTTTGGTATGGTTTGCTAACCGCAAGATCTGAGAGGTAACAGCAATAGGAATAGTCCGTAACCGCGCGTGCCACGCCTACTAATGTATCGCCATTCCAAGCGCTTATGATAATATCCGCATGTTCAATCATTTTTTGCAGCCGATCCAGATCCTGAAAGGGACGTTTAATCCCCGAGCTTTCGAACACCTTGGATAGATCGTCCGCTGTTAGTTCTTTATTATTTTGATATCGGATCATCTTCGGATTCATCCCCTCTTTCTTGAGCTTCCAAATGGTAAAATTGCTCGCTATGGCTTTTTACATATTCGTTCATACGCTGAATGCTTTTCTCTGCTGAGGGCCGGTATTGCTCATAAAGCCTTGCCACTTGTCCGAGCAGCTCGGTATCGTGATCCAGATCCGACGCAAGCGCCTGACGCCAAGTTCCAACTGCTTGCTTGTTGTGAGCGGTCACCACCTGCTCCATTTCATTACAGATAAGGACTAACTGCTCTTCTCCGTAAAATAGAAGCCCCTTAGTCAGCTCTCGCCAGCCCTTCAGCTCACTTACAAAATAAGAAGCAAACCAATAAAACTCGGCTGTCGTGTTCGTATGATTATGGAAAGCATAAAAGAGATATAGCGCCTTTTGGGCATCATTCAATCGGTTGTAAGCATCCTTTTTAACGGCTGCCTCCTTCCCTCTTACCTCTTCCAAAATGGGCTTCACGCACAACCAGGAAAGCTGCGTGCTAACGATATCATTTTCACTCAAAATAACCTTCATGTTTTCCTCCTATCAAAGAATATGTCTTAATTCGTCGAACCTGCTAATCGAATGCAGAGGCTTTGCTTCCAGTTCCTCGCGCCACGGCTGATTTACCTTTATCCATATCGTGGACATTCCCGCACGCCATGCGCCCTCGATATCGTTTACTGGATGATCGCCCACGTAAAGGCATTGGTGTGCATAGAGATTCAATCCCGTGCAAGCAGCTTCAAAGATCCGAAGATCTGGCTTCTTATAGCCCGCTTCCTCCGAAACGATGATAAAATCAAATGCCGCCCGAAGTTCTAAATGATCCAATTTCCCATATTGAATAGAGTTTCTTCCATTAGTAATCAAAGCGGTCTTGTATTTGCCACGTATGTAGCCAATGACCGCTCGTGCATTTTCCATGAGGACCGCGTTATTTGCATAGTTCTCATGATAATACCTCATAAGCTCGGCTTGCTCAGGCTTGTTCAGCCATGGCAGGCTGACAAGAAGCTCATCGAACAGATCCCGCTTGTCCTTATAGCCATCCTGGTCTAACTCCATCACAAGGTTAAGCATTTGGGAATGATCTGCTTCATGATTAAAATAATGCTCCAGCATGGAAGATGCGAATGATTGAAATGAACTCGTCCGGTCTATAATCGTATTGTCTAAATCAAAAATAACCGCTTGGATCTCCTTCATCGCTTCCCCTCCCTTTATTTCTATGAGTATCTGAGAAGTTTTAATTAGAGTTGCCTTCCGATTATTCAAGTAAGCGTCTTTCAATATATCTCCCAATTTCTTCGAACAGTGCTTCACGTTCCCAAATGACTTTGAAGCCTTGCATAAATGCATCACCTGCCGCTTGCTCGATTGGCACTTGCAGCCAGGCTTCATCAGCCACGCCAAACTCAGCTTCTAAGCCGCTAGTATAACTGATTCGAATCGTAACCAGCGATCCCCGGTCTTCTTTGGACACTTGCTCCATTTGTTCAAAATGAAACTGCTGTAAAATGGCATCTATGGTTTTGGATTTTTTATCCGAAATAAGCAGGAAGGTAAGCTCTCCCGCCTCCTCATTCTCATCGTCTGCGCAGGGACCTACAAGTGCTATGCCTGCAATATGGGATTGCTCACCTGCCCAGCTTACAAAATCGTACATTAGCTTATAATGATCCGGTCTCATTGTTATGATTGCTCCTTCAAATACCAACTTGGAATCGTTGAATGAAAATGGTCATGCTCCTCCAGCACTCGCTCAAGCTTGGATGTCATAATGCCAAGCTCTTCAGGCTTGACTTTCAAAATCCAAACAATAGACGAAACAATACTCATCGCCAAATACAAAGAATAGAGTGTCCAAAACAGCTCATCAGGTTCCCGATTGCCATGGTAGCCCTTGATTTGGCCGATCGTAAAGGGGATGCTTACTTCGCTGCTGAACATTCCTGCCTTCAAAAAATCATGAACAGGATCGCCCCAATCCATCCGGTTAAAATCGATAACGCCGGCAAGCTCGCCTTGCTTGATAATCAAGTTGCCTACGTGAAAATCGTCGTGCTGGAAAACGTTCGGCCTTCCCTTCATCCGATGCAGATGACGGTCAATAAAAGCCAGAAATCGCTTGTCGTCCTTTATCCTATACTGGCTCGGCAGTCTCAAGTACTCGTCCATATAGCGCTTGTGCTTAGCCAGCTTGCGGTTATGCCACGATTCGCTAGACGCAGGTGCATGCCATATGTGCATTTTAGCCAGCTCTGCTCCCGCTTCCAAACCAATCGCATACTGGATGTCTGGTGAATACGTGGGAAGTGCATCCGTTGCTTCTTCACCCTCAACATAGGTTAATACCATATAACCTATATTTCCTTGCGGCAATAAGCCGATAGTTATCGGTTTGGAGCATCTAACATCGAACTTCTGCATCTGGCAAATCGCGTCATATTCGGCTTGCTTGGCAATTAACTCCTCCATAGCAAAGCCTTTTAACAAATAGAGCACGCCATTCTTCTCAACAATAAATTTCTGGTCATCGGAATAGCCTTTATTGATCTTTTCAATCCGACTGCTGCCTTGGAAAAACTCAATTTCCCGTAAAAAAAGTTCAGCTTTCATTTGATCGCTCATCCCTCGCCTCCTTCCGTATCTGATATATTACCACCTATAAATGGAGAAACCATTTTTAAATCTCGTTTTTCCCATTTCGTCTTTTCCAAAAAGTAAACGTGGTTCAATTTGTCGGGTCAAGTGATTCACCCTTGCACCGAAACAACACAAGAAATAAAAAAACGGCTAACCTATAGTCAGCCATTTACTTTACCATTCGTTCATTTAAGTCCAAGACGGTCAAACTCATCGTCTATTGTTTCTTGCTGTACGCCACAACTTCATCATAAGATAAATTGCCGCCAAAGATATCAAGGGCACTGCCGATCGTTATATCAAGCTTGCCGCCAGACAACTCACGAAACTGATCCATGTCCGCAATGGATCTTGCCCCGCCGGCATAAGTGGTCGGAATACGGACCCAATTCGCGAGTGAGCTGACAAGACTTTGTTGAATCCCGCGCTGCTTACCCTCGACATCTACCGCATGGACCAGAAACTCATCACAAAACTGCTCGAGATAGGCGATGTTTTCCTGATTAACTTCAAAGTTACTGAACTGCTTCCACTGATTCGTTACGACGAACCATTTCCCGTCCTTTTCCTTGCAGCTAAGATCGATTACGAGTCTTTCCTTGCCTACCTCGGAAACGATCTTCGCCAGATGATCCGTATTCAGTTGACCATCTTTGAAGATATAGGACGTGACGATGATATGCGAAGCGCCTTTCTCCAAATAGAAGGAAGCATTATCAGTGGTAATACCGCCACCAATTTGCAGCCCTCCAGGATACTGCTCAAGAGCGCTAACTGCCGCTGCTTCGTTTCCGCCGCCAAGCATAATCACATGCCCGCCTGTTAACGCATCCGTCTTGAACAGCTCGGCATAATATGCAGAATCTTGCTTGGATACAAAATTTTCAATGATTTCGGCATTCAGCGTTTCACCGACAATTTGCTTCACTTTCCCGTCATGCAAGTCGATACAAGGTCTAAACTTCAACTTCATTCCTCTATTCTGTAGGTTCTATGTAGGGATATCCTTATATGCAAAATAACCTAAACCGCACTCATAAATCAACTATAACCTGCAAATGATCACTTGTTGTTTGGCTATACAGCTATGAAAAAAAATCTCCCTGCTTACTTCATCGTTTTCGATATCCGGAGATATCCGGTCATGATGAATGTCTAGCAGCTTCCCCTTTTCATACACACAATGATGATTGAAGCATTCCTGTTCATTTAGCATGTATGGCAGCGTGATGGGTATATTCGAAACAATGCCGACATTATCCGAGTGCAGAATCCAATCTATTTTTTTCCAATCCAAAATCCCCTCGTCCGTTTTAACCGGCGTGACATATTCAAAGTCATCAGGCACTTCAGCGACATAGGCATACATCCCACCAAAGTCAAAATCATCGCCCGTCCATGTAACCAATCCTTTGAATTTCAATAAATAGGATTGAATGCCTGTTTCCTCTTCCAGCTCTCTAATCATGGAGTCGCGGGGCGTCTCCTTAGGATCAAGCTTGCCTCCAATACCGTTCCAGCAGCCCATCCAACTAGACCTTTCCCGGTTGAGCAATAGGATTTCATCCCCGCGCTTAATAAAACAAATATTATACTTTAGCATGTTAAAAATATCTCCTAAATATGAAAGTAAAAATCAATAGAAATTTGTGCTAAGTGCGATAAGGAGCATAGCTACAGCAAGTGCAGTAAAAATATAGCCAATCACCCGAATGCCCTTGGGCAGTGTACTCCAAATCACCTTTTTAGGGACGCCACCGCCTTCAATCCGCTGCGCATCCTCATAGAGGGGTTGAAAGGAACTTACCGTTTCCATTCTTGATGTCTGCGTTTCATGAAGGTTGTTTTTGTCTTTTTCCATTTCATGGCCTCCGCTCATCATAATTTGGTCTAATACATATTTTAACACAATTTCCGATTGGTGCCGAGTAACTTCATGGTTAGGTGGGAAATACCAAAAAAAGAGACAAAGAATATAACATTCTTTGTCTCTCCCCTATTAAAAATCGAAATTATCCGGGTCCGGACCTACGCGGTGATTCTCATTCAAGCCGCTAATGCGGGCCATATCCTCTGCAGATAGCTCAAAATCAAATACGTCTGCATTAGCGATGATTCGTGTTTCCTTCGTTGATTTCGGTATGGTAACAACGCCATTTTGCAAATCCCAGCGTAAAATGACCTGTGCCACTGATTTGTTATAGCTGTCCGCAATTTCCCGCAGAAGCGGGTGGTCAAGCAGCTGCCCTTGCATCAGCGGTGACCAAGCCTCGAGTTGAATCCCGTTTTGCGCGCAGTATGCTCTAAGCTCTTCTTGCGTTAATCGCGGGTGATACTCCACTTGATTAATCATCGGTTTGATTTTCGCTGTTTTCATTAAATGCTCGATATGATGAACTTGAAAATTGCTTATCCCAATCGCCCGCACTTTTTCTTCTTTATATATGGTTTCCAATGCACGCCATGCTTCCGCGAACTTTCCTTCCACTGGCCAATGAATCAGATAAAGATCAAGATAATCAAGTCCAAGCTTGTCAAGACTCGCCTTATAGGCCGCAAGCGTCTCTTCGTAGCCTAAATCTGCATTCCATACTTTAGATGTCACAAACAGCTGCTCGCGACTAATGCCTGCTTGCTGAAGTCCCAGCTTGATTCCTCTTCCAACACCCGCTTCGTTACCGTAGATGGCTGCGGTATCGATGCTCCGATATCCATTTTTAATTGCTGAAGCTACCGCCTGTTCCAGCTCTTCGCCTTCCTCTACTTTAAATACGCCTAGGCCAAACCAAGGCATTTCCACGCCATTATGCAAAGTTGTTGTCGCTTGTAAATGTTTCATTATAGGTTTCCTCCGCTAGTCAAATAGTATATTTAAACTGTCTTTTCTTTCAAATTATCCTTGCGCTCCAGCTTGAGACTCCAGCCCGTCAACAGCACGGCTGCCACCACCATAATCCCGCCAAACCAAGACGTATGAATCAGTCCAATGGAATCGGTCACTACTCCGCCTAGATATGCACCAATGGCAATACCTGCATTAAACGCCGCAATGTTAATGGCTGAAGCAACATCGACGCCGCCAGGCATCAACCTCTCAGCCAGCATGACCACATAGACCTGAAGCCCTGCAACGTTCATGAAATGGAACAGGCCCATCAGGAGGATCGTAATCAGCGCGGCGATTTTAAATGGAGCTGTAATTGCCAGAATAAACAATACAACGGCTTGTATAATAAACATATAAAATAATGCTTTTAAAGGCTTGCGATTGGCTAACTTCCCGCCAATTACATTGCCAATTGCAATCGCGATTCCATAAAAGAGCAGAATAACGGTCACATGATTTTCTTTAAACCCGCTTAATTCCTGTAACATTGGGGCTAAATAAGTGAATACGGCAAAGGTTCCGCCATAACCTAATGCTGTAATGATAAAGATGAGCAGCAATCGGCCATTCGTAAACAGCTTCATTTGCTGGGCAATTGTCGTCGGCGTACCTTTGCGCAAATCAGATGGGACAAGAATGCTGTTCGCGATGAACGCTATAATTCCTACAATAACGATTGCAATAAAAGCAGCTCGCCAACCCAGTTGCTGTCCAATAAACGTTCCGATAGGTACACCGGTTATCGTAGCAACGGTCAATCCCGTAAACATAATCGCAATCGCGCTTGCTCTGCGGTCTGAAGAGACAACGTCAGCGGCGATCGTGGACCCAATGGACATAAACACACCGTGTGCAAAAGCCGAAATAATTCTCGCAATCAGCAAAAATGTTATCGTCGAAGCCGTAGCTGCTAGCGAGTTTCCGATAATAAAGACAACCATGATCGCCAGCAACAGCGTTTTTCGCGGTATCTTCGTCGTCAAGGATGTGAGAATCGGTGCGCCGAACATCACTCCTAGCGCATATAACGTCACGGTTAAACCGGCTGTCGTAACCGAAATATTCAAGTCCTGCGAAATGAGCGGCAGCAATCCGACGCTAATGAATTCCGTTGTTCCTATGGCAAACGCGCTAACTGCTAACGCCAGCAGCGCTAATGTACTTCTTCTTTTTTCTGTTGTCATCATGCTTCCCCCATCCTCTGTCTATATAATAAATAGTGTAGCGTTGATCGGCCGATGAATGTTATTATCGGTTATGCCGAGCAAATTGAACAGTACGTACTTATAAGTACTATAGGTACTTTTAAGTACCCATATCATGAACATAGAGGAGTCACAGCATGATCAAAAAGAAATATAACGTGAGTGTGGAGGCCACACTAGAGGTTATCGGTGGCAAGTGGAAATGCATCATCCTATGCCATTTGACGCATGGTTTGAAGAGGACAAGTGAGCTCAAGCGGCTCATTCCTGACATTACCCAAAAGATGCTGACGCAGCAGCTTAGAGAGCTTGAAGAAGACGGAATTATAAATCGCATCGTATATAATCAGGTTCCCCCTAAGGTCGAGTATCAACTCAGTGAATATGGCCAAAGCTTGAAAGCTATCTTGGATTCGCTATCGGCTTGGGGAGAATGCCATATCGTGAAAGTATTGGGCAATAAACATGATGTGCTGGAAGAAAATATTTTCAACAAATAAAAAAAGAAGAATTTCCAACGCGCCCGGCTCAGGCAAATGGAAATTCTTCTTATTTTGTATCAGATTCTTTAAGGCTCATAAGAAAAACCCGGATACTTCACAACCGGCCACTTTTGTTTGCGCAGCGCATCCAGCAGCTCGTCTCCGACATTCAAATTACTCTTAACCAACTCACACGGCGTTAAAGCCATCCATTGATTCAGCGAAACATCGACGAAACGGTCGCTTTTGAATATTTCCAAAAACCATAAGGATTGCTCTCCCGTATTTTGGATATAATGACCATACGCAAATGGAACATATCCGACATCTCCCGCACGATAGTCGAAGGTTCGCGCAGCCCCGTTTCCGGCAAAAACCGTCATCCGCCCTTGTCCGGCAAGGTAATACTGCCACTCGTCATTATTCGGATGCCAGTGTAGCTCTCTCATTCCTCCCGGCTCTACTTCCACTAAGGCGGCAGCAACCGTCTTCGAGATCGGAAAGTTGGAGGAATCCACAATACGCACGCTGCCTCCAGGCGTTTTAAGCGGCGGCTGAGCAAGCAGGCTGTGCGTAAAGCTCAGCGGTATCGTTCCGTAGGGAGATTGAACCTTCTGACTCTCAAGTGTACCTGGCACTTTATCCTGATAAATATAGACCTGATCGGATGGTATGTCCTTAAACGCCTGTTCCGGGACGCCAAAATTAGCAGAGAGCACTTCCTTTGGCGTATGAGCAAACCAATCGGAAATCGAAAGTGTGTTGAGGTCGGAGAAGCTGCCGTCATCAAAAACGAGTAAAAACTCGCATCCGCCCTCAAGGCCTTGAATGGAATGAGGAATGCCGGCAGGAAAATACCACAGATCACCTTCTCCGACATCAGCAATAAAATTACGGCCGACTTGATCCACAGAAGTAATCCTTGCTTTTCCAATAAGCATATAGGCCCACTCTGCCTGCTGGTGCCAGTGAAGCTCGCGAACTCCGCCTGCATTAAGGCTCATGTTCACGCCAGCAAGTGTTGTCGCAATAGGCAGGTCACGGACCGTAATTTCCCGAGACCAACCTCCTTGATTTAGTTGCATATGCGTATCTGAATAAGAAAATTTCAAATTGGGAAGCAAACCGGCGTCTGTCACTGGCGGCACGAACATATTCGGATTTTCTTTATCACGCATGATATCCCTCGGACCACGGTCAATCCCGCCAGCACCGTCACTCTTTCTAAAAGGCTGTGGAACTTGTTTGTTGTCTTTCCCGTCATGAGGTGGATTTTCCATTCTTCCACTCCCTATCACTTGTTCATCTAATCATGGCATTCATGACCTATACAGCTTATGATGTGAGAGAGTGATATATGTGGTTTTCTGCTCCAACATCTGATCGTCAATCCTCGTCAGTTAAAAACATTAGCTTGGTATGCCCCAACTTATTCAAGGGGATATTGCTAGAAAGAGGTATCGTTGATGAACTTGAAAATAGCTACCGTTATTTCCATTATGCTTATTTTTTCAGGCTGCAGCAGTACAAACACTTCAAATGGAACCGATTCTTCTACGAATCCAACTGTTGTTCCGAGCACACAACCTATTATCGAACCATCCGCAGCTCCAACTGCCGAGCCTACAGCAGCCATCGATCCAATTGCAGAAAAAATTGCCGATATGACCCTGGATGAAAAAATAGGCCAGATGGTCCTTGTCGGATTAGAAGGCACATCCATACAGGATCATGCCAAAGAAATGATCGACAGCTATCATGTTGGCGGATTTATCCTATACAAGGATAACATTACCGGTGCATCACAAACACTCAAGTTTTTAAATCAGCTTAAACAGGCAAACCAGGGTAACCAAGCGCCGCTATGGCTAAGCATCGATCAAGAAGGCGGGAAAGTGAGCCGGATGCCGGATGAATTTAAGAAGCTGCCGCCTGCTGCCGATGTTGGCAAAGCTGCTAATGCCAACTATACGAATTTAATCGGACAAGCTCTTGGCGAAGAAGTACGCGCGCTTGGCTTTAATATGGATTTTGCGCCCGTCCTTGATATTAACAGCAATCCCAAAAATCCGGTCATTGGCAATCGCTCCTTTGGCGCTAAAGCTGATACTGTCATTACACATGGCATCGAGACCATGAAGGCCATTCAATCCAAACAGGTAGCGGCTGTAGTCAAGCATTTCCCCGGTCACGGAGATACCTCCGTCGATTCACACTTGGACCTACCTGTCGTTAACAAGACGCTCGATGAATTAAAAGCCTTCGAGCTGCTTCCGTTTGAAGAGGCCATTCAGCAGGGTGCCGATGCGATCATGATTGCTCATTTATTGATTCCAAAGATCGACCCGGATTACCCGGCTTCCTTGTCGAAGAAGATGATTACCGGATTGCTTCGCGAGGAACTTGATTATGATGGTGTTGTCATTACTGACGATATGACGATGGGCGGAATTACGGAGCATTTTAATGTCGGCGAGGCAGCCGTAGATTCCGTGCAAGCCGGTAGCGACATTATTTTAATTGGGCATGATTATGCAACACAAATTTCAGTCCTCAAATCGCTTAAGCAAGCTGCCCGCGATGGTGTGCTTACTAAAGAGCGGATGGATCAGAGCGTTTATCGCATCCTGAGCTTAAAGGACAAATACCAGCTGAAAGATAATGCGACGGCCTCCGTTGATATCGAAGCCGTGAATCATCACATTCAATCCGCATTACAAGCGAAAAAACAAAAGTAGATGGCCATTGCCCTTCTATCACCTTAAAATCAGATCTTGGAGCGCTGAACCAGAATCCTCTTCGTTAGAAAAAGTTGGCCATATTAAAAGGCTCAGATTCCATTACGGAATCTGAGCCTTTTTGTACTGCTTACAAACCTAGAATATGATAGCCGGCATCGACATGAAGCACTTCGCCAGTAATTCCACGGGACAATTGGCTTAGAAGGAACATGGTCGCGTCGCCAACCTCGTCCTGGTCGATATTGCGGCGCAGCGGCGCTCGTTCTTCAATGGTCGACATAATGTCGTTGAAGCCTGATACGCCTTTGGCTGCCAGCGTTCGGATCGGTCCTGCGGATACCGCATTGACACGGATGCCGTATTTCCCCAAATCCTCTGCCAAATACATCACGCTGGCTTCAAGTGCAGCTTTCGCCACACCCATCACATTATAGTTTTTCACAACGCGTTCTGCGCCAATATACGTTTGCGTTACAATGCTTCCGCCTTCGGTCATTAGCTTCTTAGCTTCGCGGGCAACGGCAACCAATGAATAGGCACTTGAATTCTGTGCGAGCAGATAGCCCTCTCTAGTCGTATCCACATATTCCCCTTGCAGCTCATCCTTATCGGCAAAAGCAACCGAATGAACCACTCCGTGTATGATACCAGACTTCTGCTGAATGTCCTGAAAAGCAGCCGTTACGCTTTCATCATCCAGTACATCGCAGGATACCGTCTGAAGAGCGGTGATTTGATGCTGCTCCAGCAGCTTTGTTAGCTTATCCAATGATCTCTCTTTGCGGTAAGTAAAAATAAGGTTGGCTCCTTGCTTGTGAAGGGATTTAGCTACTCCCCAAGCAATGCTGCGGTCATTCGCAACGCCCATGATGACGATGTTTTTGTTTTCCAGTAAGTTCGACATGCTGCTCCTCCTAGTTGTGCTTCTCTCTTTTTTTGAAATCGTATAGGTGTAACCCGAGTGGATACGCGCTCATACGGTTATCTATGCAAAAAAACGTCATGCCTTGTTCTATACTAACGATATCGTTCTAAATATTCAACTTCATAATGAGAAACCAAGCAATACGGAGCATGATTAGCCTTCAAAAGAACGCACATAAGCAATATAGTCGGTATTGACCGGTTCAGCCCCGGCTTGTCTGAGCGATGAGGCCATTTGCCCGCGATGATAGCTCCCATGCAAGGAAACATGCATCAAAATATCACCTACGGCTGTTGAGAATTAGGTGCCCTTACTATTCAGATAAACTGCCTTTTTCGCCAAAGCGGCCTTGTCGAGCTGCTTGAACAGCAACTGATAGCCGTTATTATTTTGCTCCATCAGCTGCCTGCATTGTACAAACGTAAGCACAGGCCATATTTCGTGTCCGGCAGTATCTTCTCCAAGAATACGGGCTAGCCAGATCTGCTCCGTGGCCAGCACATGACAGTGTAGTGCCATTGGCTTGTCAAATGGTTTTGATACCGCCATTGACGTAAATATTTATAAATTGAAACCAAGCATTCATACAAACCAAGGCAGAGGCTATTAATTGCCATGTAAACGTTTTTTGTGGTTGAAGGTTAATTAGCGTCCCTCCTTTTTCCCAGGTCCATTGCGCCAAGTCCGCTTGGCTTTTTTCGCGCTACATAGGTGATGCAATCACTACTCAGCAAAACATCCCTGTCGTGTCGTTTGATCATAAACTCTAGCTGTTTGACGTGAGTATTTAAAACCTCCCAGCTAGTATAGGCTTGCTGAAGCAACGTTTTCATTTCTTGTGTTCCCATATTGATTTCCATTAACGGTTCGAGTTTCACATTTGTTTGTACATCAATCTCATGAATATTTGTATTGATAATGATGCAGTTGATTCCTCGTTCTTTTGTCCCTGCCGTCATTCGGTTTAACACTTCAATAAGAACCTCTTCGGATATCACATGCTCCAACGAAGATACAGCAACGATATAATCAAAAGCATCCTTGGCAATGTCATATCTACCAATATCGCTAGCAACAGGCTGTAAATAGCGGCTAACGCCATATTGTGTAGCATAATTCATCATACGGACAAGCGCTGATTCAAGCAGATCAACGCAAATCACACGACCTCCCGATTCAGATAAAGCTTGAGCCATTGGAATACTGTTCCTTCCCACGCCGCAGCCCAAATCAAGAATGGAAGGAGCGGGCTCATTCGCCAATAATGCAAGGTTATCCATGACGGTTTTCACTGGCCGATGGAGCCACGAGCCTTCTTCGAACAGTTGATGTTGTTCGTAACATGCCTCATGATATTTTTTCTCTTCCTCCCGGATGAGTTGAAGCCTTTCGTTCATTTAAAAACCCCTCTCCTGCTCCCTTTACCTTTTACAATTTCAACTAAGGCTCAATGGAGACCAAGGTTGGCTTTTCCCACTCCCGGTGTTCGTATTTAATCCAATAAGATTTGTCTGCTTCGATTAATTTCGAGATGCCGTCTGGAATTCGAACAGTGGAGCGTTGTCCGCTCAGATCTTGAATTTCAATATCATGCTCATGCACAGCGATTACTGTTACTTGCGCAGAAGTAAGATGCGTGAAAGCATTCCATCTAGACAGGGCAAACAATAGAACGATCGTACCTGCAAGCAGTGCCCAATTTCTCTTTTTCATAACATCCTCCAAAGCTTTCTTCCATTGTTGCAGCCTATATTTTCTTACTTTTTGGCTTTTGATGCAAAATAAGTGCTTGTTAAAAACGCAATTAGCCCTAGAATCCAGCCTAGGATTGGCGAATATTCAAAACCGCTTTTTACCGCCATCCCTCCAATAACAAACACGACGCCTAGAAAGAGAAACAAAAGTGAAAGCTGCTGATCCTTATTCATCTACATCACTCCCAAATTCGTATAATAGCTTCCTTATATCACGAATTCCCAAGCTATAGACTACAAATAACCATCTCTTTGTAATGTATCATTTCTATCTCGAATTGGAAATAACGAACTGCTCAAATAATGGAATTTCTGAATGCCAAATGTAAACCGCATGCTTACTGATCTGAAGCTAACAATGCCTTAATACTCTCGATGCTGTTCGCCGCCCTAAGATTTAGAGAGCGTTTGTCCTTCAAGCCAAATAATTGCAGTTCATGGCCCGGGTCTATAATTAATGGCTTCGAAATAATATCCTCCAAAATGAGCGCTGTTTCTTTGTACGCTTTATGAAGCGTTTCAATCGCGGTGTTAGCTTTGACCAGCTTAATGATTTCAATCATAAGCTCCGCGTACATCAGCTTGACAATGCTGTCCGACGACATAATATGCCGGGAAGCAAATGCAACGATCTGTTCCACTATCTTACTGTCAGGATAGTTTTTGGCGATGGAAACGCATTGCAAGGCGGCATCCCAGTTCCGAATGGAAAGCTTTTTCACTTCGTTTGCAATCATTTCCTCATACCATTGCGTTTCCGCTTCCTTTGTTACCTCGTATGTTTTGTATTCTTCGAGCAGTCCGTTCTTGTGCATTTGAAAGTAATTGCCGAAATAATTGGTAAACAGCTCTTTTGCTCTTTGCATTTCGTCACTCCCACTATCTCTACCTACAACCTAAGCGGTTATGGTTGCCTCAAAGCGCTCACATAAATCCGTAATATCATCTAGTCTTGCCAGTTGGCTAATCCAGCTTTGAGGAATAGCATCCACGCCATAGTAGATCCCTGCCAATCCGCCTGCTACAGCACCTGTTGTATCCGTATCTTCCCCCAAATTAATAGCCTTCAGAACAGCTTCGCTATAGTTATCCGTGTTCAGCAAGCTCCATAGGCTCGCTTCTAGCGTGTGCACAACATAACCAGAGGATTGAATTTCTTCCTCAGAAAGCTTGCCGAGATCGCCTTTCAGGATGCGGTCGAATCTTTTTAAATCTTCTACTTTCAAATCCTTGTAGTATTCAAGTACCGATTCTCTCATTTTCACGATGCCATCCTCTAAATTTGAACCATTCAATAGATGGATAGCGATTTCAATATAGATCACACACGCGATTATCGAAATAGGATGTCCATGCGTAACCGATGACACTTTAGCAATCAGCACCGCCCGATCCTCCATTTGTTCATTCCGAAGCAGATAGGCGAGCGGCAAAATACGCATTAATGAACCATTCCCATTGCTGTATATGTCAACGCCGCCAGCCAAATCCGGCCGTATGCAGAGTTCCCAATAACGCTCAATCGCTTTTGCGGTTGCAATTCCTACGTCAAAGGTTACCCCGTGCGGCGTCCAATAACTTTTGTTCAACCAGTCTACGAAACGATCTGCCAAATCATACAGGTCAATTTGCGGATGGGCCGCGCAGCTTTCCATTAAACAAAAAACCAAAGAGCTGTCATCTGACCATGTTCCGGCAGGTTGGGCATGCGAACCATAGCCAATCATATCCGTCAGCGGCTTGTCCATGAGCGTCTTGCGTGACTGAAACTCGACAGGGACACCAAGCGCATCGCCAACACATAAACCAAGAATACCATCCCGCACATTTGTCATTTCTATGCTACCTCCATATAGAAGCCATTTTCGAATTTCTAGATCCAGTATAGCAACGATAGATGAATTTGGAAACGATAGCCATAGCAAAGGGGCTTTGCGTTCCGTAAAGAACACAAAGCCCCTAAAGTGATTTAATCACACATTTACACTTTCTAATTTCGCGGCATACCAGCATAATATCAACAAGATATCATCACTCCGTGTCTTATGCGTGAATGCCTCGGGCCGTAAGCTCCGCTGCAAAATTCGCAATTAACCCCCGCTTCTCTGTTTCCTCAAGAAAAGCTGCTTTGATTCCGTTCATTATGATCTTCCCTATATCATCAAGCGAAAGACCGCAATGGTCCATTAACAGCTCATACTCTTTTTGGATAGTCGTATCAGACACCGTTCGATTATCGGTATTGACGGTGACAATAATCCCTTGCTCCATATAACGACGAATGGGATAAGCGTCCCAGCCCGTGACGGCTTTGGTCTGAATATTGCTAAGCGGACACATTTCCAGTGGAATTTGCTTATCTTTAACCAGTTCGACAACTTCAGAGTCTTCTAGCATTCGAACGCCGTGGCCAATCCGAATCGCGCCAAGCTCCGTAATCGCAACCTTTACACTTTCCGCTCCAGCCGCTTCGCCTGCATGGATCGTAATCGGCAAGCCTAACTGCCTAGCCCGCTCAAATAGCCGGCGGAACATAATAGCAGGGAATGATGCCTCATCGCCGGCTAAATCTACGGCAACGACCCCTTTTTTATAAAAACGCGCTGCTTCTTCAACAACGTCTATATTCAAGTTTTCAGCATGGCTTCTCAAACAAATAATAATCGCTCTTGCTATCGTACCAAAGGCTTGCTCGCCGCGCTTTAAGCCCGCGATAACATGGGAAATTACTTCATGGTTGCTTAATCCCTGCATACGGTGCAGTTGAGGGGCAAAGCGGACCTCAATATAGCGAACATTTTCCTTGGCCGCCTGTTCGACAACCTCAAATGCCACCCGCTCTATCGCAGCACCCGATTGCAAATAGGGCAGAACAAAACTGAATTTATCTAAATACTCCTTGAGGCTCTCGCAATGGTCCTCTACTTTCATTTGGGACAGCAGCTCCGCATCCGATTCCAACTGCATAGGTTCTCCTTGCTCTTTAGCCAGCTCCACTAAGGTTTCCGGCTTAACGCTTCCATCCAAATGCACGTGCAAATCAACCTTTGGCAGCTGCGACAACAACGCCTTAACAGCTGCCGCTTGTTCCTTCACTAACGCCATCGTCAAAATCCCCTTTCGGTATATTCATACACATCAATCAGGCTGGATAAACATGCCTGTCATTTCTTCTAGCTTCCACGATAAGTGCTGTATCCGCCAGGAGCGACTAGCAGCGGAACGTGGTAGTGCTCCCCAGTTTCCCGGATATGGAAACGGATTGGAATATAATCGAACAAGCTCTCCGATATAGCAGCTAAATGGGTCGTTCGCCGAAAAAAATCACCTGCCGCAAAGATCAGCTCATATACGCCTGGCCTTAGCCCATCACCCTCAAGCAAGGGCTGATCCACCCGTCCATCTTTATTCGTCCGATAAGCGCCAACTAGCTTTGGGGATTGACCAAGGTCACCGCCTCCCGCTTGCTCTCCCAAATACCACAGCTCTATCGTAATACCCTCCACCGGCTTTCCTCCTGCCAAATCTAGCACATGAGTCGTAATCCGGCCGCTCATTCCAGCCCGCTTTCTTCCTCAAGGTCAGCTCTAGTTAGCGTAAAGCCCTGAAAGCCATATGGCGGTCGAGGCTCTGTGTAGACGCCGGCTGCTGCAGAGTGCTCAGGCTCCACAATCGTCTCCCAAGTACGGTTATTGGATTCAAAACGAACCTCAGCGAGCTGAGGAAAGCTCCTCAGTATACTCGTTCCGATTCGATAAATCAAATATTGAATCGAGGGCGAATTGGCGGAATGGAACAGCGTATGGGCGAGATCATGAACCTGCTCCGAGGGGACATAGCGAGCCCGCCTGCTGTCAAAAGCATCTTCTGCCTCTGTATAGGTCCAGAATATATCCAAAAAAATAAATAATGGACGGTCAAAGCTCTCCGGCAGCGTCGTATATTCATCGCGAACGAAGCCATAGAAGGAGCTTCCGCTTACCTTTATAAGCTGAATTTGGGCTAAGGCACTTTCATGAAGGGTAAGTTCAGCCGTGCCATCAACACCGCGAGCCCATTTCAGCGAGGCGCTTGCATGCTCGTTATGGGAGCGGCGAAAGACGAGCTGACTATTGCTCCATCCCTTCTCCTCGGCTACGATTACCGAAGTGAAAGGCAGCTTGCTTGCGCTTATTTCAATCGCATCGATATGCGGGTACCGCTCCAGAAACCTCTTGCTAATGAACGCAAGCAAGCCTTCCGTCGTGCTGCCGTTGTAATTAGCGGTCTGCCTTAAAATAAAATTTTTCATAGAATCTGTCGCAACGACCTGCCTGTTGTCCCCTTCCGTGAAAGAGGTAAGCAGCACCTCGCTGCTGACGGAAAAGGTGATATTATGAGCAAAAATGACATTGCTGTCCCCGATATAAGGGGATTCAGCTATGGCTTTGACGGTTAGCGGGGTAGCATAGGTGCGATAAGTCAGCACATCCCCTTTCCCATAATAAAGCGTGCGACCGCTGCGTAATTTCAGCATCATACCTCATCCCTTCTCTAGTCGACTAATAGCTCCCTCAGACGAAACCCTGATATTTTTTCAATTTCAAGCAGCGCTTGTTCTGCTTCCTCGCTTGAAGAGTTCCAAATTCTTGTCTCCATTGCAGCAAGAATATCCTCCTTCGCCTTCCCCCTCACCGCAAAAATAAAGGGAAAACCAAAGGTTCTTACATACGTTTGGTTTAAACCGTAGAAACGCTCATACTCCTCGGCTGACAGCTGATTCAAACCCGCTCCATGCTGCTCCTTCGCCGAATATTCCCCTACCGCAAGGCGCGTTCCCAGATCGGGATGCGCACGGAACAAATCGACAATCGCCTCTACTCTTGATTCACGAACGACGTTAATCATGGCTGCGTGCAAGGCTTCAATGTTAGCAAAAGGAATCGCATGGTAAACGGATGCCGCCACCCAAGGAGAATATTCAAATATCGTACCTAATCGCTCAACGAATTGTTCACGGCTGCATGCATTAATTTCATCTATCGTCATTTTCATTTCCAATACCCCTCGTGAACCGCCACCGCTGCTTCCTCTACTTCAGGAAACGGGCCGATGACTTGAATTGGCTTGCGGCCTTGTGCAAATACAATGCGACAAGGCAAATCGAGCGTAGGATTCTGCTCATCGTCACCTGTGATCTGCGCCAAGCGCTTCTCCGATATGCCGTAGACAACGGTGCCTACATTACCCCAATAAATGGAACCCGCACACATCGCGCAGGGCTCGGCAGAGGTGTATAGCGTAAAATGCCAAAGCTCATCCTTGCTGAATCTCTTCGACGCTTGCTCCATCAGCGTTCTCTCCGCATGGCCTGTGCAATTGAATTCCGTTATCTCAATGTTTCCTTGTTCCAATAGAATTTCGCCTTCAGCGTTGACCAATATCGCGCCAAATGGCGTATTTCCAGCTTCCCTGGCCTGCCGGGAAACCTCTATGCTTCTTAATAAATAATAGGAGTGCTCATTTTTGCTTGTCATGTCGTTTGACGCCTCCCTTCCGCTGCCCGTTTTACCGCTCTCCATATACCTCCATAGCCGGTACAGCGACAAATGTTGCCGGACAATGCTTCAGCAATTTCATCATCGGAAGGGTCTGGATTTTCATCAAGCAGCGCTTTAACGGATATAATCATGCCGGGTGTACAATAGCCGCATTGAAAGCCGCCCTCCTCCAGAAAAGCTTGTTGAACAGGGTCCATGCCTTGCACCGCTATTCCTTCAATCGTTGTAATTTGCTTCTCCGAGCACTGATAAGCCATCGTAAGGCATGAATTAACCGCCTTCCCTTCGATTAACACCATGCAAGCGCCGCAGCGGCCAATTTCACAGGAACGCTTAGTTCCCGTAAGGGAAAGCTCATCTCTTACAATGGTTAGCAAGCGAGCAGCTGGTTTCGTATCAATTAATTCTTCCTTGCCATTAACGAAGCAGCGCAGCACATAAGGGGATTCTGACTTCACGGCCTCTTCACTCATTTCCGCTCACCCCTTCCCTAGAAAAAATGGCGCTTCCTGCAAAAAGCTTGGCTCCACTGGCAATTTTGTTGCCCATTTGCCGCAGGCTTGCCGTATGGCCGCCGCAATGGCAGGCGCTAGCGTGACAGATCCAACCTCTCCGATACCTCGGGGTCCATAATCGTCCCCCTCTGGCAGTTGCTCAATCGCTTCAACCTCGACGAGGCCACGTTGATCCTCTATCGTTGGAACCAAATACGTATCTAGATTGCGGGCAATGTAATGACCTTTCTCCATGACCGAATCCTCCAGCAGCGTAAAACCAAGCGCCATGCTGCTTCCGCCTTCGATTTGGCCCAAATAACCCTGCGGATTAATGACAGGACCTGCGGCAACCACATGGTATTGCTGAAGCACTCTGGCGCGTCCGCTTAGCGTATTCACCTCTGCCTTTACGACAACAGCGGAATAGGTATACATATAATGGGCACCTACCCGCTCCGTAGACGAGGTTGGAAAGGAAAACGAGGTTTCACAGCGGATCGGCTCGCCTGCAGCATCTGCAAGCTCTTTGTAGGAAAGCAGCAGCGAATTCTCTCTTGTCCCCTTTATCCCGCCTTCCCCTAGCTGGAGCTGCTCAACTGGGCGATTGAGTACAGCGGCTGCCCGCTGCAGCAGTTGACCTGAGAATGGCGCCTTCAGCTTTTGCAGCGATTTCCACATCATTGCGGTTGCCCGCGAAGCTGTGGTAGAACCGCTGTCAGGGACGACATCGGTGTCTCCAATAATCATTCGGATATCCTTCGCCCCGAATCCAAACTGCTCAATCAGCATTTGCTCCAGAGAAGCCAGCAGTCCCTGCCCAAACTCTTCATAGCCGAATACCGCCTCGATTTTCCCGTCAGCCGCCAGCTCTAGGCGTCCACCTGCAGGATCAGGAATACCGACGCCAAGTCCTGCTCCGTGCATAGTGAACGCAGCGCCGATTCCCGTTTTAATCCAAGGTTCATCACCGCTACTGCTCATTCGGGTCAAATGCTCTTTCTCCAGCCATAACGGGCATTTTGCAATAGCCTCCCAAACCTGCTCGGCTCCCTCTGTCATTGCGATCGGCTGATCGAAAGGCCCAAGATTATCTGATTGCCTCATATTCAACTTTCGAAAAAACCATGGCTCCATGCCCGCCATCTCTGCCAGCCGATCCATTTGACCTTCCAGCGCAAAGATCGCCTGATTGCCGCCAAAGCCGCGAAACTCCCCGGACATTCCGTTATTCGTAAACACCGAAACGCCTTTAACATCCAGATGCACATACTGATATGGGCCGATTACATGCTCAGTCGCAAAATTCAACACCTCAGCGCCTAACGTGGAATAAGGACCGGTATCAGAGATCAGCGAAACTTGATGCGCCATAAGCTTTCCGGCAGCATCTACTCCCGTCTTCATCGTTATTTTCATGGGATGCCGCTTGAGTCCTGCACGGACCGATTCCCATCTGGAATTGTGTATTTTAATGGGCCTTCCTGTCTGCATCGCAAGCAGCGCACCGTAGGGCTGAACATTTAACTCATCCTTGCCGCCAAATGACCCCCCGATCGGACTCGATACGATCCGGATCTCCTCCTGGGGCTTCTTCAAAATACGCGACAATTGCATCCGGTCCATGAAGCCGTGCTGCGTTGGAGAATATACGGTCAAACGCCCATCCTCTCCCGGCACGAACAAGCCGCCTTCGGTTTCCATATAGGTGTGCATTTGACGGGGAGTATAATACGTTTCTTCGACGATGTAAGCACAATCGCGGAAACCTTGATCAACATCCCCCCTGCTGAATACCGTGCGATGCAGCTCATTCCCGCCGGGATGGAGCTGTGGCGAACTCGGCAACAACGCACATTCGGGATCATCTACGACCTCAAGCACCTCATAGTCCACTTCGATCAACTCAAGCGCTTGTTGCGCAGCCGCGAGCGTGTCTGCTGCCACGGTCGCAAGAGCATCGCCAACGTATCTGGCACGATCCTCGCAAAGCACAGGCTGATCTGGATGCGCGATCCCATAGGCATTCAGGCCGGGAATATCCAGATAGGTGAGAATCGCATGCACTCCGGGCAGTTTCTTCGCTTTATCCGTATTAATCGATAGGATATGGGCATGAGGATGCTCGCTTCGCAGCACAAGGCCATAGAGCATATGGTCAGTCGTCATATCCGTCAAGTAAGCCAAGCCGCCCGTCACCTTCCCCGGACCATCGGGACGAACTCGCCAACGTTCTCCACTACTAGCACGGTTTAAAAGCATATGCCTCACCCTTCCTGTTTTGCTCAGTAAAGACGAACACTCCGTATCCAAGCAACGATATTCTAGCAACGTGTCTCATTCACATTTCTAATTTCAATTGATATCGCATTAAAGTTGTTTCGTATTGTCTTTGGCAGCTTTCCAAAGCTCAGAAACAATCAAGTTGGCGGCTGTCGATTTCCGGTAAGCTGCAGAGGCGAATAAATCCTCACGCGGTTCAAAAAGCTCGATAGTTCGGTCATATACGTGCCGAAGAAGCTGACCATCAACGTCGGCACCGCTTATTTCCTTCTCCAACCCTTCGAGCCTGACTGGCACCGTCTGCCCTCCGCCTAGCGCTATCCGAATCTGCTTGATAACGTTGCTACAGGTAAGCACGCCATTGATACAAGCTGTGACGACAGACGGAGTAAAAGCTTCACGCCGTCCAACTTTATGGTAAGCGCCAAAACGCTTCATTTGCGATGTTAAATCCTCAGCCCCATTGCTGACGGGAGTCTCCCCAAGCGATTCCTCAAAAGGAAGCAGCACACTTAGGAGCAAACGTTCATTCCCACGCTTCGCTGCGCTTGCTTCATGCAGCCATTCCGATAATAAGGCTCGGTGCTCTCTTGTACCGTCGAACCAGATGACCTCTGCGTCATATCCGAGCAGCGCTGCGATCGAATCCCCAATGCTGGAGGCGACATTACCTCCTATCGTAGCGAGCTGCCGGACAGATGGAGCCGCAATGGTTCGGATCGCTTCGGTAACCATTGGGAAATGACGGCTGAGCAGCGCATTCGAGCGGCAGGACTGTAGACTGGTTTGACCGCCTACCACTAGTCCCGCTTCGCCAACTCTCAGCTCATTCAAACCGCGGATCGCGCTTAAGTCGATTAAATGCTGCGGCATCGCCGATATGCCTGACTCCCACTGGGTGCGAAGCAGCGTTCCGCCTGAAGTGTAAACCGCCTCTATGTCGTAGGTTTGTTTCAGCTGCCATGCTTCCGCAGCTGTTTGTGGATGCCACACCAGAGGAGACGCTATGGTCTCCTGTATGTTCATGCCCATCGTACTCCCCTCCAGTTGCCGTTAAAATCGTTGTTCGCGAATATAAGGTAAGCCAAGCGATTCCGGCGAGCCGGATGGTTTGTTGCGATTGCGCCAGCCAAGAAACATGAGTACCAATATCGTAACGACATAAGGAATCATTTTTAGAAAATACGATGGGATATCGCTCCCGATTAACTGAATGCGGAAACCAAGCATATCGAGCGCTCCAAAAAAATAAGCACAGAAGAGAGCGCGAATCGGATTCCATCTGGCGAAAATAACTAAAGCAACCGCAATCCATCCCCGCCCCGTCGTCATGCCCTCCGTCCAGGTCGGCGAGTATACGAGAAGCAAATCCGCTCCTGCCAGGCCGATAAGAATCGAGCCGACGATAATATAGCCATATCGAAACGCTTGAACGTGAATGCCCATGACATCTGCCGTTGCCGGGTTATCTCCCATGGCCCGCAAATGAAGCCCCCATGAGGTTCGATGAATAAACAAATGAAGTGCAATAACAAGGACGAAGCTAAACCACGTTAATAAATCAAGTTGGGCAAAGATACGTCCGACAAACGGCACACTCTCCAGCCAAGGCATATCCACCTTAGGTACTGCTCTTGGCACAGGTAGACCGCTGACGGGTTTCCCTAAATAGGCGCTTAGGCCGGCACCGAATAGCGTCATTGCGAGCCCGCATACGATCTGGTTGGCCCTGAGGGAAACACTAAGAAAAGCATGGATGCCGCCGAGCAATATACTGATGCCGCATACCGCCAGAAGCGTGATGCCCAGGCTTCCGGTTTGTAGATACGTAAGGCAGGCTGTGACGGCACCCATCAGCATCAGTCCCTCTGCGCCAAGTTGAATGATGCCTGAACGTTCAATCAATATGCCGCCTAGGGTTGCGAACAATAACGGCGTACCGGAGGAGATGGCAGCGAGCAGCATTTGATACACAATTTCCATCCCTTACACGCCCCTTTCAACGGATTCTGCGAAGACGGAATTTGCTTAACGTGCCGCCTGCAATAAGAAAGAACAATATAGCTCCCTGCAGCATTTCCGAAATCGAGGATGGCAGCCCGATCGTCTGTACGCTGTAACCTCCGACAATAAGACCACCGAACAGAAAGGCGGAAACCACAAGCCCGATCGGATGCAGCTTGGCGAGCCAGGCCACTATGATTGCCGTATAGCCATAACCAGGGGATATGCCGTACATCAGTCGATGCGTGACGCCAGACACCTCCGCCATGCCAGCCAGGCCAGCTAAGCCGCCGCTGATCAGCATCACAAGCAAAATATGTCTACTGATACGAATGCCCGCGTTTTTGGCCGCTTCAGGATTGGCTCCGATCAGCCTAAGCTCATAACCCCAACGCGTATACTTAATGAAGAAACCGTATAGAACGATAGCAATTATGCCGAACAACAGTCCCAAATGCAGCCGGGTATCACCCAATACGGGAAGCGACTGAGCCTCTGTAAACATCGGCGTGCCCGGAAAGTTCATTCCTTTTGGGTCTTTCCAAGGACCGAATACGAAATAATCCATCGCCAGCAGCGCGACGTAATTGAGCATGAGTGAGGTGACAAGCTCATTGACTTGAAAATAGGTACGCGGAATTGCCGTGAGCAATCCCCAGATCCCGCCTGCAACTATGCTGAAGACGATCATTGTCGGAATAATGAGAAGACCGGGCATAGTTGGAAAATAAATCGTAACCGCAGTCGCGGCCATCGCTCCCGCCGCAAATTGCCCTTCCGCTCCGATATTCCATACCGAAATTCGGTATGCAATGGCCACCCCGAGTCCACACAGCAGCAGCGGTATCGTTTTGACGAGCGTTTCCGTTAAGCCATACGAGGTGCCAAACGCACCTGTAAACATTTTCTTATAAACCGGAAAAGGGTTCATGCCGTTCGCAGCAATGAAAATGCCGCAAACGATGAGGGCCAGCAGTACCGATACAAATGGAATCCACCACGAGCTGCCATTCTTGGTACTGTCGATTTCGATGCGGTAGGAGCGCCTCTTCGGCCTGCTTGCTTGCTGCGTTGCCTCGATGGAGATCGTCCCGGCTTTGTTAAGCACTGGCTTTTGTTCACTCATCCAGCTTCCTCCTCCGCCGATTGGAGGCCTGCCATATACATGCCGATCTTCTCACGATCTGCATCCTCCCGCGCCATCTCGCCAACGATTTTTCCGTTGAAAATAACGAGAATGCGGTTAGACAGCTGAATGACCTCATCCAGATCCTCTGAAATCAACAATACACTTTTACCTTCATCCCTCATTTTCCCTAAAAGTAGATGAACCCCCTCCGCAGCCCCGACATCAAGCCCCTGCGTTGGATGCACGGCTACCATCAGGAGCGGCTCCTGGTTAACCTCCCTTGCAAAAAGCAGCTTTTGTTGGTTTCCACCCGACAATTGCTGAACTGGCGTATCCAGTCCCGCCGTTTTTACATCGAATTGATCGACCAGCCCTTGTGACCAGGAGCGATTTTTACCTGTTCGAAGAAAACCTAAGCGTGATCGCTCTTCCGTTCGGTACGTTTTGAACAACAGATTGTCAACGATCCCCAAGCTGCCGGCAAGCCCGCTTTTCATTCGATTTTCCGGTACATGAGCGATCCCCGCCTCAATCGCCGCCCGAACCGAACCGTTCTTCAACTCCTTGCCTGCAAAATGAATCTTCCCCTGCTTCCAGCTCCGAAGTCCTGTCAGCACCTCGGCAAGCTCCTTCTGCCCATTACCCGCTACGCCGGCGACACCGACAATTTCCCCCTCATGGACATTTAGCGAAAATTGATCAAGCGATTTTCTTCCATGATCCGCCTGCACATCGACTCGGGACACGGTAAGCAAAACCTTTCCTTGCGGGCGCGGCTGGAACGTCCGGTTCTCGCCAATCTCCTTGCCGACCATCAGCTTTGCCAGCTCACGCTCATTTGTAGCTGTCTTCTCCATAGAGTGAATTAGCTTCCCCTTGCGCATAACCGAAATATGGTCCGCAGCGGACATGACCTCCTTCAGCTTATGGGTGGTCAGAATGACCGTCTTGCCTTCATCTTTCATTCGCTGCAGCGTCATGAACAGCTGCTCAGCCTCGCCAGGCGTCAGCACCGAAGTAGGTTCATCCAAAATGATGAGCTCCGCTCCGCGGTATAGCGTTTTGACGATTTCTACCCGCTGCTGCTCACCTACGGACAATTGCCAGATCGGCCGGTTCACTGGAAACGCTAAGCCAAAATGGTCCGCTATCGCTTCAATTTCCTGCTGCTTGCTGCTCATCCATTTCGGCCCCCGCCAAAAGGAAGATTTCTCTCCAAGCACAATATTTTCTGCAGCAGTCAAGGTTTGGACCAGCCGGAAATTTTGAAAAACCATACCTACTCCAAGCTTCATGGCATCCTTCGGCGATCGGATCTTGACCGGTTTGCCATGGATGAGAATATCGCCGCTCGTGGGTCGATAGACACCCGAGAGCATACACATCATCGTGCTCTTGCCCGCTCCGTTCTCTCCAAGCAGCGCATGAATTTGTCCGGGCTTCGCATGAAAGTCAACATGGTCATTCGCGATGACCGTCCCGAACTGCTTTACAATCCCTCTCATCTCTACCGAGTACGTTTCATGCATAGGTTCCCTCCTAAAGTTTTTTACCAGAAACGTAAGGTTCATCTACGTTTCTGGTAAAAAACTACTTCGTAAGCATTAACTTAGTTTTGTACCAGAAACGTAAGATTCATCTGCGTTTCTAGTACAAAACAGCTTCGTAAGCATTGACTTTGTTTTGTATTAGAAACGTAAGTTTCGTCTGTTCCGTTTTATGAATGGGAAGCGGGCGTTTGCGGAAATAGCTGTTTATAAATCAACAAATCCCTTCATTCAGGGATTTGTTGATTTATCGATATGCGTAAATCTGCTTATTTCGGAATCGTTCCTTCAACGCCTTTGACAAACCAGTCCATAACTAAAATATCGTCGAGCGTCAGCGTTTTACCTTCTTCGACCTTCACTGCTCCCGAAGCATCCGTGATTGGTCCAGTAAAGACATTCAGCTCTCCGTTAATGAGTTTGGCTTTCGTGTCTGTGACAAGCGTTTTTACATCCTCAGGCACGCTGGGCCCAATCGGTGCGATATCAACCATTCCATCGGCGAGTGAACCCGAATATTGCTCGCTTTTCCAAGTACCATCGATGATGTCCTGAACGGTCTTCGTGTAATACGGACCCCAGTTCCAAATCGGGTTCGTCAAGTAGGCTTCTGGAGCAAAACGCGTCATATCCGAGTCATTGCCTCCAGCCATTGCGCCCCGTTCGGCTGCCGCTTGTAGAGTGGCTGGGGAGTCTTGATATGCCAGCAGCACATCCGCTCCTTTATCAAGCAAGCTGACCGCCGCTTGCCGCTCGGTTGTCGGATCATACCAGGTATTGGTCCATACGACGCTTACTTTGGCATCCGGATTTACGCTTTGCACGCCAAGCGCAAAGGCATTGATGTTATAGATAACCTCCGGTATAGGAAACGCTCCGACATAACCGATCACGTTTTTCTTCGTTACTTTCCCTGCTGCAATGCCGCTTAAATAGCTGGCATCATAGTTTTTCCCGAAAAACGTGCCCATATTGTCATTCGTTTTGTACCCGGCGGTATGAAGAAACTTTACGTCAGGAAATTTTTTGGCCACATTTAACGTGTAATCCATATAACCGAAGCTTGTTGTAAAGATGACGTCGTGGTTTTGCGCAAGCTCCGTAATGATTCGTTCGGCATCTGCGCTCTCCGGTACGTTTTCGACCGTATCCGCTTTAATCCCCAGCTTCTCCTCCATGTACAATCGGCCCTTGTCATGCTCAAATGTCCAGCCGCCGTCTCCTGGAGGACCGATATAAACAAATGCGACGCGCGGAAGTTTTGCGGGCTCATCTGTCGCGGTGCCTTCAGTGGCTGCCTCCGTCGGCTTTGTGGTTGCGCCACCGTTAGCATTCTTGTTTGCGTTGTTGCCAGAACAACCGCTAAGGACCAATACGAGCGATAAAAGAAGTGCTGCACCTGTGAACATTGCCTTTTTGTAAGGTTTCATACTGTTCCTCCCCGACTCTCTATTTTTCAAGAGATAGCAGATGACTATACTAGTTGCAAATGAGCCGCCATACTCCTGTCGCAAAATGCTTACGTCCGCCTTTTAAGATTAGCTTTCGTAGCTTTTACTAGTTTTGGTGGAAACCAATCACTTACTTTCAATATATATCTACGTTAACTTTACGTCAATATATATAACATTAATTTTCAACAAATAAACATAATACCTATTAAAACAAAATTCCATAGCAAAAACCGTTTTTTTTAATGTTATATATATTTACATATAATCAAAATTAATATTGAATTCGCCCTTTTGAATAGTGATTTTTCGCTGCTTCCATCTCTGATACCGTATCAACGTCCATTAAACAAGCCTTATCGCTTACGGTCAGACCTTCTCCTTTGAACACCGATGATTGAAACAGTTTCCGGGCACCAACATCCCCCTCTAATTCCATTAAAGCTGCAAACATAGAACGAGCTATAACCGCAGGCGGCATCAAAACAGGAGTTCCTTCACTTAATTCTCCGGATGTCGTCGCAACGAAGTCCAGCTCTGGCTGGCTTCGCCAATAAAGAATAAGCTCCTCGATCCTTTCGGCTGAAATAAACGGCTGATCTGCTAAAGCAATGCAAACAGCTTCAACAGTCGGATCTTCCTCCAATAGCACGCCAAGCCCATATTTGATGGAATGCGCCATCCCCTTGGACGCCTCCCTGCACGGAGCTATGCTGACTACAGGGCTCCCCTCTGCAAACGAATGGCTAGCGCTAAGTTTCTCTCGCTTAGGCAGCCAAGATAGCGGGTCTTCTGGATGTACAACGACAACCACATGTGATACAGAACTGAATTTGAGAGCTTGGAGAGCAAGGCTAGCAAGCGGCTTATTTGTCGCCAGCTCTAGCGATTGCTTGCGAACTCCCATGCGCCTGCTTTGCCCTGCCGCCAAATAAAGGGCCGAAATCGACATCCCTCCCCCACTCCTTCCTAGAGCGCTGCTTAATCCCAACTCTAATGGCAATGAGTTCAGCAGCAACGCTAACCGCGATTTCTGCGGGACCATCTGCACCAATAGACAGACCTATGGGTGCTCTTACATTCGATGGAATTAAAAAGGTTTCGAACAATAGCCGAATCCGTTTCTTCGAGCCCATGACACCGATGTACACCAGCTTCAGCGGCAAAGCAAGTCGAATCATTTCCCTATCCTGCTGAAGCTGATGGCTGCATACGATTAAATAATCCTCCGGGCGAAAGCCAACCTCCTCCATAATCTCCTCAGGCGTACCTACGATACACTCTGCATCCGGATAGCGCTCCTTTGTGCATATTGCTGCCCGCCAATCCGCAATAATGATATGGAATCCGATTGATTTCACCAAGGCGCATAAAGCATCCGCATCCTTACCCGCTCCAAACAAAACAAGCCGGGGCCTTGGACTGATGTCCATGGACATCATCTTTAATCCCTCATCATGCCTTTCGGTATACGCTATTGCATCTTCATCGCCTGTACCTTCAGATAGCGTATAATTGATATCGAGGTCATTCCAGCTTCGAGTAAGTTTAACTGAATGGCCTTCGTCGTTTTTCTCTTTCACTTTCAGCAAAACCGCTCGCAAACGTTCATCCACCGGCTCAAGCAGCAGGCGAATTTCCCCTCCGCAGCCGATCGCTTCGCCCCAGACTATATCTTCATCCTGATTCATGTTGTAGTCGATGCATACAATGCGGCCTGTAGCCCATATCTCCTCGGCACGCTCCATAAGATCATGCTCCAGACAGCCCGGGCTAATGGTGCCTACTTGCTTACCGCCGAGCATGAAGAGCATCGTTGCCCCTGCCTTCCGATAAGAATGGCCCTCCACACAAATGATAGTGGCAAGTACTGCTCGCTGATCCTGCTTCTTCACCGCAGTTAATACCTCATGCATATCCATCCGATTTCCCTCCCTAAGCATCTACCCTTGCAAAGGTTTCGATTAGCCGTTTGAACGAACTTTATTCCTATAGCCGCTCAATTAGCTTTCTTAGCGAGCGGTCCGCTTCCTTCAGTACGATCTTTTTGTCAACCGTCCTAACAAGTTTGTTCTCCATGACCAGCTGTCCGTCGATAAGGACCGTATCCACATCGCCTCTAGTCGCGGCATATACAACTCGGGAATACCAGTCCGCATCAAAAGATGGGTACACGTGGAAGTCCTCCAAATCCAGCAGCTGCAAATCCGCAAGTTTGCCTGCCTCGATGCTGCCGATCTCCTTTTCTAATCCGAGCACTTTCGCGCCTCCCATCGTCGCCATTCGCAAAACCGTCCTTGCGTTCATCACTGTGGGACCATGCTTCACCTTCTGCATGTAAGCCGTTAATCTCATTTCCTGAAACATATCCAGGTTGTTATTGCAGGGTGCGCCATCTGCTCCAATTCCGACATCAATTCCTTGTTCAAGCAATAGCGGGATCTCTGCCACACCGGATGACAGCTTCATATTAGAGCCGGGACAATGCGTAACTTTTACTCCCCGCTCGCGAATGATCCGTTTCTCCTCATCATCCAGCCAAATGCTATGAGCTAAAATCAAATTCGGCTTTGCGAGGCCAATGTGATCCAGGTAGATGACATTCCGCATGCCGCGCTCCGCTTCCACCATCGCGATTTCGCCTGCATTTTCGGAAGCATGGGTGTGTACCATTACACCGTACTTCGCTGACAAGTCACGAACACCGACAAGCAACTCTTCTGTACAAGAAACAACAAATCGCGGACAGAACGCATATTGAATTCTCCCATTTTCTGCGCCATGCCACTTCTCCAGCAAATCCACGCTGTCCTGCAGCGATTTTTGTGTATTCTCTTGCAGAGCTAGAGGTACCTCAGTGCCATGGTCCATCATCACCTTGCCTGAGAGTGCCCGAATGCCGCTTTCCTTAATGGCTTGAAAAGCCGATTCCGTATAATGCACGGTTTCCATATCCAATATCGTCGTTGTTCCGCTGCGGATCAGCTCGCCAATTCCTAACATAGCCGAATAATAAACGGAATCCTCGCTGTGTGCGGCTTCGAGCGGCCAAATTTTTTCTTTCAGCCATTCAATAAGCGACAGATCATCAGCTCTGCCACGGAACAGCGTCTGACAAAGATGAATATGTGTCTGCACGAAACCTGGAAGCAGCACTTTGCCACCAGCGTCAATTACCCGGTCTGCATCCATCGCCTCAAGCCCTTCACCTAACTGCATAATCCGATTTCCTTTTATTAAAACAACTCCAGTAAAAATGTCATCCTGCGCATTCATCGTCATGACAACTGCGTTGCGAATTAATAACGTAGACATCTAACTTCCCCCTCATGACGAACTCGCAAGTTGCTCATATAATTATTGTAATTTTCAGACTTTTTAGAGTGGACAAACAACTTCTTTATCGCTGCTTAAAAGGTAGCATTACAAACGCCCACCTTTACGCTATGGTCAACTATAAAAATGCAAACAGAAAGTAAATAAGACGTTTCACTTTCATAATGTAAGATTATATAACATCATAATGCAGAATTCACCGTTAAGCAATACATTTCATGAAATAATTATACGCACATCTTTCGAATTTCGTTCGAACATAACATATACTTTACGCAAGAATTCAAAAAGGCACCGATTCAAGATCGGTGCCTTTCATTTTATAGTTTTTTTATGCTTAATTTTTGAGAATTGCGAACCGATGTCAAGAAATCGGGGATCAAATGCTCAAAAATGAATCTTCTCGCAAACATGGCATCGTTCCGCTTCGTTATTTTTTTGCGAATCACAATAACCAGCTCATACTCCGGAACAATTAGCAAATATTGTCCGCCATGTCCAAATGCAAAATAACAGTCGCATTGGCCGTTATAGCTCTCAGGCGAGTACCACCAATGGTAGCCATACCCTCCGTAGATCGGGGGCTCATATTGTAAAAGTCCTTTGTGATGCAGCGCTGTAGACTCATCCACCCATGCTGCCGACACGAGCTGATTATTCCCGAAACGACCTTTTTGGGCATAGAGACTGCCGATTCGTGCCAGATCTCTTTCGGAGAGAAATAGCCCCGTTCCCCCTTCATTAACACCCGCTCTTTCCATCCAGCGAGCACTTTGGAAGCCAAGCGGTTCAAACAAATGCTCCTTTGCGAAAGAAAGCGCAGACATGCCTGCCGCTTCCGTTAGAATCGCCGATAGTAAATGCGATCCTCCCGAATTATAGGCAAAAGCAGCTCCCGGTGCGGAAATAAGCGGCTGGTCAAAAACGTATGCTACCGGATCTGGCGCTGCTTTGAACGTTTTGTAAGGCTTATCAAAATCTGGCCATTCAAATCCCGGTGTCATCGTAAGCAAATGCTTGATCGTAATCTGGCTGAGCGCCTTTGAGATTTCTTTCGGATGCTTAAGATAGGTTGTGATCGGCTGCTCCACATCCGCAAGAACACCTTTATCAACCGCAATTCCGATAAGAACGGACAAAATGCTCTTCGTACAGGAATATAAAGGACCGATCGAATCTTTGCCGCCTGCGTACCATTCACCGAGTAGGCGCTCGCCCTGCAATACGATAACCGTGTTTATTTTCCATTCTGAAAGTTGCTTGTTATAGGAATCCAGATCCATTGGTTTCATATCCGGTGACGACCTTTCTATGATGCGTTTCTTTGCTGCTGTTCAGCTTGATTCAGCTTTGGCAATCCGATGGACACAAGGACAACAAACACCGATAAAACGGCCACCCAAACAAAGATCGTATGTAAGCTTGCAGAAAGAACCGATGCCTCAATCGTATCCGCACTGCCGGTATGGAGCAGCAGGCCGAATATCGTAATTCCAATCGTTTGCCCTAAGGTACGAATGAAATTATTGCTGGCTACGGCGGAGCCCCGAAGCTCCCAGCCTACCGAAGAAGATACGGCAACCGTCAAGGACGTCAGTGACAAACCAAATGACAACCCGGCCATAAAGGTGTAGACGATGAATAATACAATAGATGTGGAAGCTGTCATGAAAGCAAAACCGATACTGCTGGCTAGCAAGAAGCAAGAACCCATCACGCCGATAAACCGCAATCCTTTTTTGGAGATCCAATTGCCTGCCAAAATCGAACCGAGCGGCCATGCGACAGAAAGCGGAATCATGGCAAGGCCGGAATAAGTGGCTGGTTTGTCGTAGACGCCTTGAATCCAGAGCGGTAAATAAAAAATAATGACTACGTTAATGACACAGAGCAAAAAACTGTCCAAATTCGCCATGCTTATGATCCGAATGCGAAACAGTTGAAAGGGAATGATTGGCTCGGGTGACCGAACTTCGATACGAGCAAAAATAATAAAAAACAATACAGCAATACCGAACAGCAAGCCCATCAGCCCGAAAGAGCCGGATTCGTCCGTATTTTCACGCAGCAGCGTCATGGCATATAGGAAGCTGAACATGGCGATCGTAAAGGTAACAATTCCAGGATAGTCGATATGTCTTTTCTTCTTCTCGATCGTCTCCCGCAAGGAAGTCGATAATAAATAGATGGCAACGATGCCGAAAGGCAAATTCATGTAAAAAATCGCTCTCCAAGATATGTAATCGACAAGCAGGCCGCCCATTAAAGGACCAGATATTCCTGCAATTCCCCAAATACTCGACATCCAACCTTGGACTTTAGCCCGTTGCTCAAAGGGATACAAATCCCCGATAATAGTATAAGGAATCGTGGTTAACGCTCCGGCCCCCAAGCCCTGCAAAGCCCGAAACCATATGAGCTGATTCATCGACTGGGCCACGCCGGACAGCATGGAACCAGCAAGAAAGATCAAAGCTCCAATAATGAACATTTTTTTCCGTCCGTACAAATCGGACAGCTTGCCATACACAGGAGTTGTAATAACCGTTGCAAGCAAATAGATTGAAATAATCCAGCTGTATTGTTGAATGCCTTGCAGTTCCCCAGTTATGCTTGGCATTGCCGTGCTGACAATCGTTCCTTCAATCGCTGCTAGAAACGTAGCTACGAACAAGGCAATGGTTACTTTTTTGCGAGTCTGATTAGCGTTCATTGTCCATCCTTTCGGTGTCTCCGTATAGGAAAATAGAATAATAAAGATGATTATCTCTTCTATTATGATCGCTGTATACATGAAATATCAACGTATTTATTGAATTAAGACGTTTGCAATAAATTTTGCTGTTTCCACTGAAAGCACTCGCGTGTACAGATCCGGAGAATATATGGCGATTTTTCTTTTTCATTCAGCTTCCAAAATCCGATATCGCCAAACAGTTGGCATAATACTTGTTCAGCCGCTTTGCAAGCTGCTTGTTCTTCTGCCAGCAGGGTCATGCATATTGTAAAACATAGCGATTCAAACCGCCGTAACTCTTCAACCTTTTTCTGGAAATCCAACATGTGAATAGTCGCCCCTTCATGCCACTTGAAACCTATTCTCTATTGTATCTGCTCGTTAAGCCCAATTAGTTACGAAATGGTTAAATTTGAATCATTCTTCACCAACCCACGTATGAATGGTATTCAAGTGAATTCGGATGTGTTAACCTATATAAAGCCCATGATCATCATCATGTATGATATGGAAGATAAGGATGTTGTTTAATGTATGATTTATTATTAAGTATAATAGAAGAAATCGGTTATTTTGCTTTGTTCCTCGTCCTGTGTCTTGGCTTAATCGGCCTGCCCATTCCCAATGAAGCCGTAGTAATGACAGGTGGCGCATTAGCGGAATCGGGCGTATTATCGCCTATACCTGCCTTTATGATGACCTTTCTGGGCATTTGCTCCGCAATGACTTTCGGATACAGCATCGGAAGATTTGCAGGAAGCAAGCTGACGGTCTGGTTCAGCAGCAAAAAGAATATTAGCAAATTTGTCGACAAATCCGAGCAGCTAAGCGAACGGTACGGCGGCTACGCCATTAGCCTTAGCCTTTGCCTCCCCTTTTTGAGGCATGTAACCCCTTATGTGATGGGGATGAACCGGATGGCTTACAAACGATTCGCCATATTCGCTTATCCTTCTGCACTTATCTGGACGCTGATTTACTTTTTCATCGGCTCTGTTGTCGGGGATCAAGTTCAGGATCTTTCCAATCACATTTACCAATATGGAACATGGATCATCTATGTGTTAGCTGCAATTGTTGTCCTCTTTGTTGCCTACAAATATTTAAAAGGCAAACAAACGAAAGACCAGGTTGACCGTCCGATGTAGTCCTCTGTATTCAATAAAGGAATCAGCATAACGATGCTGGTTCCTTTATTTAAATATAAGACTTTTTAGGTTTCACGCGATAAAATATTCTTCTATTTTTACGAGAAACGGATACCCTCCTCTTAAAGAGGACGGAGAAGCCGTTTCTTCTTGAAAAATAGGAAAGTATATCATTTCGCTACTCCTTCTCTACATTTCTCGGAATGAAACGCGCTGCGCCGCCAAAGGATGGCGACAGCCGTTTCACCTTGGTTTAATTTGTTGTCTAAAATGGCGAAAACCAGAGAAAACGATTGATATCTCTTCATGTAAGCGCTTAAACAAAGTTTTAATATTGATCGTGGATCGCATAATTATTGTATAATTACGCCTAGTGTGCATCGGCCCCGACTTTTCTGAGAGTGGAAAGTCAATTTAACCATCGGATCGGGAGCGAACCTGCTCCTCCGATAAAAAAAATCAAGGAGGCTTCTTTGTTTTGCTCGAAAAACTGAAAAAATCATGGTTTTATAATGTTCGGGGCGATGTACTTGCAGGGATAACGGTTGCCTTAGCCCTTATTCCCGAATCCATCTCTTTCTCGCTGATGGTTGGCGTTGGTCCAATGGTCGGCCTGTACGCTTCGTTCTGCATGGCTGTCATGATATCCATCGTCGGCGGGAGGCCCGGCATGATTTCTGCTGCCACGGGCGCAATGGCCCTTCTCATGGTTTCCCTTGTCAAGGATCATGGCATAGAGTATTTGTTCGCCGCGACGATTCTGGCTGGAATTCTACAGTATATCATGGGTGTTCTGAAGCTCGGTCAGCTGATTCAATTCGTACCGCAATCCGTCATGCTCGGCTTTGTCAATGCGCTTGGCATTCTTATTTTCACGACACAGCTCGTTCATTTCGTTGGCGCTACCTGGATCATGTACGCTCTTGTCGCTTTAACTCTTGTCATTATTTATACGCTGCCTAAGTTTACAAAGGTAATCCCTTCCCCCTTAGCAGCGATTATTATTGTTTCCATCATTGCCGTTGCCATTGGCGCTGATCTCAAAACCGTAGGCGACAGAGGCATTATCGAAAGCACACTGCCGATTTTTCATATCCCGGATGTACTTTTTTCACTTAAGACATTATGGATCATTTTACCGTACTCCTTCTCTCTATCTATTGTCGGGATACTAGAATCACTGTTAACCGCTTCGGTTCTTGATGAGATGACGGATACGACCAGCAACAAAAACAAAGAAGTCCGTGGGCAAGGCATAGCCAATATGGCAACAGGCTTCTTCGGTGGAATGGCTGGCTGCGCATTAATTGGCCAATCGGTCATTAATGTCAAATCTGGCGGCCGTTCGAGACTCTCTACACTTGTGGCTGGGTCCTTCCTGCTCTTTCTGATCATGGCCTTAAGTGATGTAGTCAATAACATTCCAATGGCTGCCCTAGTCGGTGTTATGATCATGGTTTCGATCAGCACCTTTGACTGGAAATCAGTCATTCATATTCATAAGGTTCCTCGCGCTGATGCTTTGATTATGATCGTTACCGTTGTCATCGTGCTCATTACGCATGATCTATCGAAAGGTGTTTTTGCAGGGGTTGTCCTAAGCGCATTTGTATTCGTTGGGAAAATGGCAAAAATTCGCGTCGCTGTCTCATCTGACAAAGCCAAGAGCCGCACCTACAAAATCGCTGGACAGCTCTTTTTTGGAACGACAAGCCGCTTTGTTTCCCTGTTTGATTACCAAAGCGACCCCATTCAAGTTACACTAGACTTCAGCGGATCCCATGTATGGGATCAATCAGCCGTTACGGCTATCGCCAAAGTAAAAAGCAAATATGAGCAGCAAGGCAAACAAGTATCATTTATCGGACTTAATGATGAAAGCAAGCTGATTATCCGCAAGCTTGGATTAACATCATCCAACGGTCATTAAACAAATAAGGCCATGCGAGCCTCTTTCTAAAGAGAGAGCCCGCATGGCCTTATGTATGTTCATTTATTCTGCTTTTTCAAGCTTAGCCTTTGCCGTATCGACGAAAAAATCGAACAGTTCGTCGTCCTCCTCAAGCAAATCCTCTAGAGCCAGCAATTCTTCTTCCTTGCCGGATTCATGCAGGAAAAACAAGCCGTAGCCCCATTCTTTACCTTTCTTGCTGTGCAAAGCAATCTCATACTCATTGGCATGCCCATCCACTCCGAAATGTACCTTGCCTACGTAGCCGTCTTCTTTGGCATACGTCATCGATGCTTCCAATACTTGAACGTTAATCACTGTTGTTCTTCCTTCCTGTTGGTTGTTACGGTGTGAGCTGATTCACTTGATTCAGCAGCTCATTAATTTTGTTAATCGTATCCGGGATACCCGTCGAATCGAAAGCGGCTCTTCCTTGTTCTATATTCGTCAGAGCCTGATCCAGACCCTTCTGAAGCGTCGCATTATATTCGGATATCGATTCATGAATGTTTTGGGCATATTCCGGAACTTGAAGCCCTTCATATTGAACAACTTGCTCCTTTAATGCAAGCAGCTTCTCTTTCAGATTTACTCTGGCATCCAAATCAGTGACGGCCTGCTCAGCAAGTGAATTCATTTCTTGTCCGAAGTCCGTTAACGATTGTAAGTAATCCGTTGTCTCCGATGCAAAATTTACCGTTTGCCCTACTTCATTCATAATACCACAGCCAGAAGTCAGAAGCATTACAGAGAGCAGTAGTATGGTTACGCTACGCTTGATCATCCGATCACTCCTTATTTTTACTCAAGTCTTCTAGATGAACGCCTATCCATCTTCATGCATACAGTAGTATACGAAAACAGTTCGCACTGGTTTCGTGTATCTCATAGGGAGATGATCGGGATGGACATTCAATTATCGGCGCTTCACTGGGTTTATTTAGGTTTTGTCGTTGCCATTATCGGTTTTATGCTGATGCGGCGTGATACCACTTTAATCTGCATCGCAGGCATTTTGGGAATCGGCATTCTTGCAACGACTTCGGCAAGCGGTTCTGTAAGCGGTATTTTCAACAGCTTCATATTTGCAATCAAAGAGCTTATCGGCACGATATTAATCATATCCATTATTGTTGCCATGAGCCGGATACTCATCCGAACGGGTATAAATGAAATTATGATCTCACCGTTTTCTCGATTTCTAAGAACGCCTGCACTCGCTTTTTGGGGAATAGGACTCATAATGATGGTTACATCGTGGTTTTTTTGGCCATCGCCTGCAGTGGCGCTTATCGGAGCCGTCTTGCTTCCTGTAGCCCTGCGTGTTGGGCTGCCAGCGCTCGGAGCTGCTGTTGCCATGAACTTATTTGGCCACGGCATTGCTTTATCCGGCGATTATATCATTCAGGGCGCGCCTAAACTTACGGCTGACGCCGCTGGAATACCTGTAAGCTCTGTTATGCAAGCCAGTATACCTTTAGTCATTGTGATGGGTTTAGTAACGACTGTCGCTGCATATTGGATGATGCGGCGCGACCAGAAACTGGGGACTTGGCGCGATGGTTTGATAGCTACAACGAATGATAAAGAACTAGTGATCGATCCAAATGAGGAAGAGGACCGCACCGCTTTGTCCCTTAACACCAAGCGTCTGCTCGCCATCCTCATTCCGGTATTGTTTGCTTTAGATGTTATAGCCATGTTTATCCTTGATCTTCAAGGTGGGGATGCCACAGCACTGATCGGCGGTACCGCTATTCTCATTATGCTTCTGATTACAATGCTAACTCACAAGGGCAAAGGATTAGAGAAAACGACGAGCTATTTAATTGAGGGATTTTTGTTTGGTTTTAAAGTATTTGGTCCCGTCATTCCTATCGCTGCATTCTTCTATTTGGGAGACTCCGGTTTTTTAGCTATGTTTGGGGAGAAGCTTCCTGAAGCCTCTCATGGCATTGTTAATGACCTTGGCATTGCCCTCGCACATGTCGTGCCTGTGAATGGTTTTGTAGGCTCTATTACTTTAACCGTAGTTGGCGCAATCACTGGTCTAGATGGATCGGGCTTCTCTGGCATCTCCCTAGCAGGTTCGATTGCACAGCTGTTCGGCCATGCTATTGGCTCGGGTGTTGCTACCTTGACTGCCCTTGGTCAGGTCGCTGCCATTTGGGTAGGTGGCGGTACCATTATCCCTTGGGCACTCATACCTGCTGCTGCCATTTGCGGCATTGATCCCTTTGAGCTGGCACGCCGCAATTTGAAGCCTGTCCTTATTGGTCTAACTGTTACAACGATCGTCGCTATGTTTTTGATCTAGTGCGTTTTTGCTTACGGTATAGCAATGCGGCGGCGGAGCTGACAATAATTACACTAAACAGAAGGATCATGTTTCGTACAAATGTTTCCCCTGACTGCTGCTCCCCTTCGCTAGCCTGCGGTGGCAACGAGCCGCTGCCGAGCAGCGAGATCTGTTCCTCCGCCTGATTATGAAGCACCGTTCCGTTGCAAAGATTTACTTCAAGTGATTTTCCTGTTGCAGTTGCGTATACCAGATACCTTTCTCCCATCTTGAATTCATAGCCGCAGCTCTCGCTGCTCCCAGCAGTAAGCACTTCAATACTTGGCGACACATGCCCTTTCCACACTTCATTGACTTGAAAGTTAGCTTTTACCGCCTTAGCTGGAGAGCTTAATAAACTCATGGATGTTGATTTGACAGCAGTTACGGTTCCTTCAAATACAGCATCGCTTTTGGCTTGCGCTTCTTCTAAAGCAATAGTGCCTACACATGAGCAAGCCGAGGCTTTTGTTCCTCCTAAAAGCATGCTGCCGATGATAAGGACCATCGATAGCCCCACGCTGATTAAGCATCTTTTGATCAACATAAAATGGTTCCCCCCGACTTTTTTCTGTAATAGGTATTTTTAGGCCTTTAAGATAAGACGTAATGAAATGGGAAAAAGTTTCAAGTTTGGTAAGAAGAATGCCTGATGTCGTCCTTTCTGTAGACGCCATCGTTTCTGTGAAACGTATAGAGAAAGTATGAGTAAACTCCTATACTCTCCTTTACGTCAAGGTGAAACGGCTGTCGCCGTCCTCTGTAAGAGGAGGGCGACAGCCGTTTCTCGCAGAAATAGAAGGATACTTTATCGCGTGAAACCTATAATCTTAGATTTGAACAAAAAAAGGCTGAATTTAATGCAGCAACCGCCACTTTAAATCCAGCCTTTATTGAATTAAGCTTTTACATTTTGTTTGGAATCTTCGACAAGCTCGACTTTGGAAGGCCAAAATGCATGTTTGCCAAGCAAAGTCGTAATCGCAGGTACAAGGAATGGCCGAACAATAAAGGTATCCATTAAAACACCAATTGCCGTAATGAGACCAAATTGGACAAGCACTTGAATCGGAAGCGACGCTAATACTGCAAAAGTAGCAGCTAAAATTAATCCCGCTGAGGTAATTACACCACCGGTCTCGCTTACACCCTCTTTAATAGCTTGCTTCAAAGGCATTGTTTTGCGCTTATTCCATATGCTCGAGATCATGAAAATATTGTAGTCCTCGCCGAGTGCAATTAAAAATACAAAGGAGTAAAGCGGTATGGCTCCTTGGATGGCCTCTACTCCCATGAACTCATGTAGAATAATCCACCCGAGCCCAAGTGCTGCAGCATAGGACAGTAATACGGTACCAATCAGATACAGCATAGCAGTTACAGACCTTAGGTAGGCTAATAGCAATACCATAATAAGTCCAATGACCAAAGGAATAATGACACGATTGTCTCGATCCGTCAGCACTTTAGAATCATATTGTGTTGCTGTTTGGCCTCCAACCCATACCTTTTGCTCCACATCGGTCAATCCTGCACCAGTTAATGAAGCTTCGGCAGCTGCATGAATCAGCGGAATCGTATCCATGGCTTCTTGCGAATAGGGATTAATATTCAAAATCACGCTATAGGAAATTAAATTTGGATCATCCGTACTTTGCTTTGGCTCTTGAACATGATCGACGAGCGGAACGCCGGCAAGCGCCGCAGCCAGATCCTGTGCAGCACCTTCTGTCTGAACGACAACCGTAATCGGTGCGAGATCGCCAGGCGTGAACGTTCTGGAGATGACTTCAAATCCTTCTCGCGATGGCATATCCTCTGGAAAAGAAGACAGCAAATCGTATGTGTACTTAATCTGGCTAGAGAAACTTGCAAGAATACCCAGCACGAGCACAGATGAAATAACGACTGTCCACGGCTTAGCAATAACTAGACTTCCGATTTTAGAACCCAGTTTCTTCTGCGGGTTAGGCTTGCGATAAGGCTTGCCTTTCTTGGCTGCACGGGATTGCTCCATAAATTCCGTACGCGGAATGAAAGGGAAAAAGGAAGCTCTTCCTATGATCGCAAGCAGTGCAGGGACAAGCGTGAGGCTCGCTATGCCCATAATTAGAATCGACAAGCTGAATGGTACAGCAAATCGATCATAGGCACCATACTTCGCAGCCAGCAAAGCAAGCAAGGATAATACAACCGTGAAACCACTCATCGCAATTGCGCCGGAAGCATCCTTGAACGAGCGTCTTAAAGCTTTCATTTTGTCGCTCTCACGCGTAAGCTCCTGACGGAAATGTGAGATGAAAAACAAGCAATAATCCGTTCCGGCACCAAACAAGAGAACGGTCATGATCGATATTGCTTGTGCATCGACAGTAATCCAGCCCTCTCCAGCCATCCAGCCTAGAAGCGGACTTGTTACGGCATAAGCGAAGCCTACTCCGACAAGCGGAATAATCGCGAGGATTGGCGACCGATAAATCAGCAGTAGCAATACAAGCACGATTAATACGGTGGCGATGAGCAGAGAAACGTCAGCACCCTTGAATAAGCTTGTCGCGTCTACGGAAATGCCTGCGGGACCGCTGATTCGCACGCTAAGTTCAGCAGCATCATTCGTAGCAACGTCAAAAGGCTGTTTACCCGAAGCCTGTTCGATAACAACTTGAATGGCGTCCATGTTTTCTTTTAACACTTCAGTTTCTGTCTGTTCACCGAACGAGATCGGCTGAACAAGCGTCGTTCCATCTTCAGATGCAAAGGCCTTTAAAGCTGGCAGCGGCATTTGATGCAAAGGCACAACCTCTCCTTGTTCTTTTAAAGGAGCTTCAACGATCGTTTGAGTCGTTTTCTGAATAAGTAAATAATCTTCCTCTGTTAACCCTCCCTCACGGTGCCAGACAACAAGTGCCGGGATACCCGATGAGCTTGGGAATTTTTCCTTGATGAGCTGATCCGCCACGACCGATGGGCTATCCGCTTCGAGATTGGGTGCATTGCTCTGTTCCTTTTCACCTACGGCAGGAAGAAATACGCTCAGAAGTGCTGCTATGATGATCCAGGCGACCAACGTAACCCATTTGGTACGCGGCCCTGCAATAATCCCAGCTAATTTTTCGATCATTTGACAAATCCTCCATTTCACATTATCGCTAATATCGTTTAAAATAAAATCATGCTGCTAATTAATTATATATACCCGAAGGTTAATTAATCAATCATTAATTTTGACAATATGATGAATGGAGGGCATGGCAATGAGCGAGGAGCCAGTTAAACGCAAACCAGGCCGTCCCAAAGGTACAGGTTCAATCCAGACGATGCACCAAATATTGAGAACAGCTGCGTATTTATTTATGGAGCATGGTTTTGAAAAGGTATCTTTGGAAGGTGTAGCAAAGGCCTGCGGGATCACCAAAGCAAGCGTATATTACTATTTTAACAACAAGGCTATTCTCTTTACGGAATGTCTCCAGTTTGTATTGAAGATGGCCTATGATCAAACGGCCAAGCTTGTTCATAGCCCAGGTCCCCTTAGGGAGCGAATGCTTGAAGTTGCCATACGTCACATGAATAATGCACATGTTGAGTTTGAAACGATGATGCGGGAGGCGTCCAGCGGCTTGACCGAAGAGCAAGCCGAAAGCATTCGGGCTAGCGAGCATGCGCTGCATGAATTGATAGCCAGCGTATTTCAGCAAGCCATCGATGAAGGCGAGATCGTCGGAAACGATGCCATGCTGCTTGCTCACCTCTTTACGGCTATGCTGACCATAAAAAACCGTAAAGAAATTATAAATAATGAAAAAACAGTGGAACAAGCTGCTGCCGAAATCGTAGAACTATTGTGGACAGGTTTGGAACCGCGCTAGCTCATATTAATTGGAGGTTATTTGATGTTAAAGACTGCTTTAGGCCGATTGCGTTTCATCGGCTTCTATGAAGGGATTTCCTTTCTTGTGCTGCTGCTCATTGCGATGCCGCTCAAGTATTGGGCGGATTTCCCGCACGTTGTAACTGTTGTTGGAGGTTTGCATGGACTCTTATTTGTCCTTTATATGCTTGCCGTTCTTCATGTATGGATTACACACCGCTGGTCGATTCTGAAAGTTGCAGCTGCTTTTATCGCTGCCTTTCTGCCATTTGGCACCTTCGTGCTCGATAAAAAGCTTCTTCGCGGTTAAGATTTTAAGCGACAAACAACGAACCAAACAGGCGATTCCGGCTTACGGATCGCCTGTTCCTTATTTTGTTCACTATTCACTGGCCAATAAGTCGATGGAATTAAAACTAATTTTGTAAGTCAGTATAGTATCCTTTTGCATTTCATTATCGGCTGTTATAAATAAAAGCCCAGGGCATTTGCCCTGGACTCACTTAAATTACAGGAAATTATATCCGTAGGCTATACATTCGCTATATTTCTCGGAATGAAACGCGTCGCGCCGCCAAAGGACGGCGATAGCCTTTTCACCTTGGCTTAATAATAAGCAAAGCAATTTAATTATGGAATTCCTGCCCATCATGAACCGCTTTGACAAAGCCTGCGCGGATAACGTAATCTCCGAAATGCTCGCCGGATTGACGCTCCTTTGCGTACTGATGGATAATCGGCTTCAAGGTGTCGAGAATTTCGGTCTCGTCAATATTTTCACGGTAGAGCTTATTCAGCCTCTCGCCAGCAAAGCCAGCCCCCATGTACATATTGTATTTGCCTAACGATTTGCCGATAAAGGAAATTTCGCCGAGTGCTGGTCTAGCGCAGCCATTCGGACAACCTGTCATACGGATATTGATTTCCTTGTCGCGGAGTCCGGCTTCATTGATAATAGGCTCCAGCTTGTCGATCAAAGTCGGCAGGTAACGCTCGGCTTCCGCCATGGCAAGTCCGCAAGTCGGCAAAGAAACACAAGATAGAGAGCTTCTGCGCAGGGCAGAATGCTGCGTACCATCCGTTAAGCCGTACTGCTCCGCCAATTCGGAAATTTTACGTTTCTTCTGGCTGCTTACACTGCCAATAATGAGATTTTGATTCGGCGTAATCCGGAAATCGCCAGTATGAATCTTTGCAATCTCGCGCAAACCGGTCATTAGGTTATAACCGTCTTTGTCTTCAATGCGCCCGCTTTGAATGTACAACGTCAAATTCCATTTGCCGTTACTGCCCTTCAGCCAGCCGTAACGGTCGCCGTTGTTATCGAATTGATAAGGACGGACTTCCTCAAGCTGCCAACCAAGACGGTTTTCAAGCTCTGTTTTGAACCATTCGATTCCATGGCGGTCGATCGTATATTTGAATCTTGCATTTTTACGAATGGAACGGTTTCCGTAATCCCGTTGAATCATGACCGTTTTCTCCGCAAGTGCCACAATGCGCTCAGGCGTACAGAAACCAATGACTTTACCAAGCTGCGGATAAGTCGTAGAATCGCCATGCGTCATCCCCATGCCGCCGCCAACAGAAATGTTGAAGCCTTTCAGCTTCCCATCTTCTACGACAGCAATATAGCCGATATCCTGTGAGAATACGTCTACGTCATTGTGAGGAGGGATTGCAAATCCGATTTTAAATTTACGCGGCAAATATACCGGCCCGTAGATAGGTTCAACCTCTGCCCCATCTTGTTGACCATCAATCACTTTCTCTCCGTCAAGCCAGATTTCATGATAAGCGCGAGTCCGCGGCGCCAAGTGGTCATTCACTTGACGAGCCCAGTAGCTCACCTCTTCATGAAGATCGGATTGAAACGGATTCGGACTGCACATCACGTTGCGGTTAACGTCCCCGCAGGCTGCAAGTGTAGTCATCAGCTCGCTGTTGATTTTTTGCAGCGTCGGTTTCAAATTCCATTTGAGGATACCATGCATTTGGAAGGTTTGACGAGTCGTCAAACGCAGCGTGCCGTTTCCGTACTTGTGTGCCAGTTCATCCATCGCTAGCCATTGATCAGAGGTGGCAACGCCGCTAGGCAAGACCACCCGAATCATGAATTGAAATGCGGGCTCCAGCTTTTGCTTCTCACGTTCATTCCGCAGGTCTCTGTCGTCCTGCATATAACTCCCATGAAATTTCAACAACCGATTGTCATCCTCAGGCAGACCGCCTGTAATCGGATTTCTCATCGTTTCAACCAGTGCGCCGCGCAAATAATTGCTTTCGATCTTTATATGCTCTACCTCGCTTGGCGGGCCGCCGATCGGCTTAACCAATTGCTCTTTTGCCATTGTTGCTGTCTCCTCTCGCAATCATAAACACACTCATGCTGATTATTTATCTATTAATAAACGTCACGCTGATAGCGCTGTTCCTGCTGTAGATTTTCAAGGTAAGCCGCTGCTTCCTCCGTGCTCAAACCGCCTTCTTGTTCAATGACGGTGAGTAGAGCCGTATGCACGTCATGGGCCATATGCTTCTCATCGCCGCAAATATATACATATGCTCCTTCTTGCAGCCATGCAAACAGTTCACGGCTTTTCTCCAGCAAACGGTGCTGAACGTATACCTTTTCTTCTGTATCGCGAGAGAATGCAACATCAAGCTTCGTAAGAACACCGTCTTTCAGCATTCTCTGCCAATCCGTCTGATAAAGGAAGTCTGTCACGAAATGACGGTCTCCATAGAAGAGCCATGATTTCCCTTCTGCGCCAAGCTCCTCACGCTCTTCAAGAAATGCGCGGAATGGCGCTACGCCAGTGCCTGGTCCAACCATAATGATCGGTGTCTCTGGATTAGCGGGCAGCTTGAAGTTCGGATTTTGTTGAATGTAAATTGGCAAGCTGTCGCCTGGCTGCACGCGTTCCGCGCAATGGATGGAGCATACGCCATAACGATCGCGGCCATGCGATTCGTAACGAACAGCACGAATCGTGAGGTGAACTTCATCTTCATTCGCTTTAAAGCTGCTTGCAATGGAATATAGACGCGCTGGCAGCTTTCTTAGAATAGCAACCAAGCTGCTTGCAGACGCCTGCCATGGGGCAAAATCCTGTACCAAATCAAGCAGATCCCGTCCGTTGATATAACTTTTGAGCTCTTGCTCCTTGCCTGGTGCAATAAGCTCCCGCAAACCGGCATGCAGCGACAGCTCCGCCGCTTGTGTAAGCAGTGGTTTTGTTAATGCCGTAATTTCATAATGCTTAAGCAGCGCTTCTCTGAGCGAGCCTTGCTCGCCATTTTTGTTAATGGGAACGATTTCCTCCGGATTCCAGCCAAACTCTTGAATGATCGCATCAACGAGTGCAGGATGGTTTTCTGGATATATGCCAAGGCTGTCCCCTGGTTCGTATTGTAAATTGGAGCCTTCCAATGACAGCTCCAAATGACGGGTTTCCCGATCTGAGCCGCGGCCGTTCAGGTTTAAATTGGCCAGAACCTCTGCTCGAAATGGATTCGTACGCGAATAGGCAGATTGCTCAGCTGCAATATCGTTCGCTAGATCTGTAGCCGCAGCTGCAAGAGCCGCTCCTGATACTGCATTGACGCGATTGCCCAATGAGTTAAGCACTTGCGCAGACCAGCTTGCCACCGGCTCATCATAATCCAGGTCGCAGTCCACACGCGGAGATAGCCGCTTGCCGCCAAGCTCTTCCAGCCGCTTGTCAAAGTCTTTGCCCGTCTGGCAGAAAAACTCATAGGACGTATCTCCAAGCGCCAGGACGGAGAAATGCAGATTCTCAAGCTGTGGCGCTCTCTTGCTATAGAGAAACTCGTGGAAAGCCCGTGCGTTATCTGGCGGTTCGCCTTCACCGTGAGTACTGACGACAAGCAGTAAATTTTCAACTTTCTTCAAGCCATTAGTCTTGAACTTGTTCATGGCTGCTAGAGTGACTTGAAAGCCCTGCTCTTCCAGCTTGCGCCCAAACCCCGTTGCAAGCCGTTGGCAGTTGCCAGTTTGGGAACCAAACAAGATCGTAACTTCCTTGGATACGGCAGGTTGGTTAATTGCAATTACGGTCTCTGCAGCAGCTGGAGCCGCTGCAATTGCTTGGATTTCTGAAACGGCTGGAGCCGCTCCAGCCGACGCTTGGCTGGCAAATAAATAACCGGTAAGCCATACGCGCTGAGACTCGGTCAATGTGGGCAGGAGGCGATTTAGAAGCTCGGCCTGCTCTTGGTTAAACGGACTGTTCGTTACCTGAAGTTGCAACAATATCCACCTCTCATAAACATAAAATCATCAACATTTCGTTTCCTCTGAAAAAACCATTACAATATTACTTAACCTAACATAATCAGACAAATCCTTCAACGCTGTCCACGAGTCTTCAAAATCCCATATTTATGCAATTTGGCGATATTGCTCGTGAAAATAAAGAAATCAGGGCAATTTGCCCTGATTTAAGATGGTTTATCAGAAAAAATGATCGTTTAGATATAAAAAAATGATAGATGAATGACTTGATATTTTTGGCGAAAAAAGCTAAATGAAAATGGTTCTCGGTGATTCTCTTACAATTCAGTGGTTATTGGCTTTTTTTATAAAATAATAAAATAAAATAGTGCAGCAAGCGCAAAGCGGTAATAGGCAAACCAAGAAAGCTTAATTTTCTTCATCATGTTGATAAAGGTCACAACGGCAATCATCGCGACAATGAAAGCAGCGATAAGACCAATCAAGAACAGAGGCAGGTCAGCCATGGTCAGAAACTCTCTGCTTTTGAGTAAATCGATACCGCTCGCTCCTGCCATGATGGGAACCGAGACGATAAACGTAAACTCTGCGGCCGCCTTCTGACTCGTTCCAAAAAGCATGCCGCCGGATATCGTCGAGCCTGAACGCGAGAATCCCGGCCAAAGCGCAAGCACCTGGAAGCAGCCGATCGCAAAGGCTTGCTTATATGTGATATCATCAAGCTCTTCGGCTGCGGGCTTTCGCTTCACCCGATCGGCGATAATCATCAGAATGCCTCCCGCTACGAGCCCGATGAGCACCGTCTGCGGGCCAAACAAGTATTGCTTAATGAAGGAATGCAGCACAACCGCGAAGACGCCCGCAGGAATCATCGCCAGCAATACATGAAGGGCATTCAAGCCTGAACCTTTGCTTATCTTGAAGTTAAGCAGCTTGGCAAACCGCTTTCGATAGAGCACCAGCACAGCGAGTACAGCACCAAATTGGATGACCACCTCAAACGTCTTGGCCCGGTCTCCCGTGAATTTCAGCAGCTCTGCCGTTAAAATCAAGTGTCCGGTTGACGAGACGGGCAAAAACTCGGTCAATCCTTCCACGATCCCCATGATAATGGCATTAATTAAATCCCCCAACACCCAGGCCCCCTCATAAATAGACTAAAATTCGGCTTCTCATACAAGCCTATGCATGTCCGTAAGCGCTAATCTCACTTTCGCTCAAATCCGTTTGGATTTCGATTTTTCGAATGCGATTATCATCTCGCTCGCGTATGATAAAGGTCATATTATCATACGTCCATGGCTCCCCTACGGGAAGCTCTGGCTTCTGGTTGAACAGCCATCCACCAATCGAATCCACGTCTTCACTGTCCAAATGTGTCCCAGCCGCTTCATTCCAGTCACTGATCGAGGCTTTTCCATTGACCAAATATCGCTGCTGCTCAATGATTTCGATTTCCTTCACCTCATCCGCGTCAAACTCATCGCGTATTTCGCCAACGATCTCTTCGATGATGTCTTCGATCGTAATCAAGCCCGCGGTGCCCCCGTATTCATCGAGCAATATCGCAATATGCACTCGTTCCTGCTGCATTTTTCGGAGCAGCTTATTGATGGGTATAACCTCTGGAACGGACATGACCGGCTGCAGCAGCTTGACCACCTCAACATCGCGGTCGGTATCATAGCGCAGAAAAAACTGCTTCGTGTTCAAGATGCCAATGATGTTGTCCTTGCTGCCCTTCGCAACCGGAAAACGGGTATACTGCTCCTTCTTAATGATTTCAAGGTTTTGGTCACGAGTAAGGTCAGTAAATAAACAAACCATATCCGTGCGCGGCACCATAATCTCACGCGCCAACCGTTCATCGAAATCAAATATCCGGTTCACATAGCCATATTCGCTTTTATTGATTTTGCCGCTCTCATAGCTCTCGGATAAGATGATGCGGATTTCTTCTTCAGAATGGGCTTCATGCTCGCTTGTAGGCTTTAATCCCAGAAATCGAACCAAACCGTTAGCGGAGCCGTTGAGCAGCCAAATGAAAGGATACATCACCTTATAAAAAACGACAATAATGGGCGCCGTCCATTGGCTGACTTCCTCCGATTTAATAATCGCCAGCGTCTTAGGAGCTAGCTCGCCGAGCACCACATGCAAATACGTCACGATTAGAAACGAAATCACGAACGACAAGACCGAGCTCAGTTCGCCTTCGATATGAAGACGGTCAAAGATGGGATGCAAGATCTGCTCCACGGTGGGTTCACCCAGCCAGCCGAGACCAAGCGCCGTAATCGTAATGCCAAGCTGGCAGGCGGATAAATACCCGTCCAGTTTGCTTGTCACTTGAAGAACGGCTCTAGCGTTCTTCGCTCCTTCTGCTACCATCTGATTAACCCGGCTTGAGCGCATGCGAATAATCGCAAACTCCGTTGCTACGAAGAATGCAGTAAATACAAGCAATAGTGCGAATAGAACGAGCTTTAAAACCATCGTATTCTCCCTTTTGGCAACGGAGATGCGATTAGTAGCCTACCTCAACCGACGCGTTTACGATATAGATCAAATCGTTTTTGTCGTCTTTATCGGGCAAAACCACACCGCTAGTCGTAAGCATGCCGCCGTCGAGCAGCTCTACAGTCACTTGACCGTAAGGCAGCACTGTTTTGACCTGCTCCACATCAAGCAGCTCATGGTCACAAGGAAGCGCAAGCCTTACCCGCACCTTCATCTGATCCAGCGACCCACCCGGAAGCAGCGACCGCAGTCCCGGCATCGAGTTGTGGTGAATGGCGTTTTGTACCGCACGTACCGATGCCTTCGTAATATTTTGACCGTGCAGATCGCACCCCATGCCTATTTCTATAAAAAATAAGTTGTCCACTTAATTATCCTCTCCCTTATTCCAGCATTTGATACATGCTCGCAAGTTTACCATGGCACATCATCGTTATTTGTTGGACTCTCGCCAGCCGGCGTGTAGCTATAGCCAGAATCAGCGTCTTCTGCCGGTTTACGGCTGCCGATTCGCGGCATCACATCGACCAAATCCAGCGGCTGCACAAGCTCTACCGGAGACATGCCCTTCTCGAATTGAAACGCATCGCCTTCAATGACAACCACATAACGGCCGTTATGCTTGGCAAAATGAATCGCGGCTCCAAAGTCGGCAAGCAGCCCCTTTACGGTTACATCGTCCAGCTTAAAGGAAAATTGCAAATCCGGCTTCTGCTCGACGAGCGCTGCCGCTGCCACCTCAACCTGCTCAGGTGTCCACCATTCCTGTAATTCCCGCTTTTCGCTCGCAGCCCAGACCTCGACCGCATTCTCCTCCTCGCGGCGCTCGCTGCTCTCGTCCTCTTGCCATTTGTCGGCAATGAATTGATGGACCATCTCAACCACCTGCTCGCCTATCACTTCCGGCAATGGCTTCTCATAAGAGACGTATTTCAAGAAATCCTCGAAATAACGAGCATGTGAGGCTTGGTGAATTTTCACCTCCCAGTGCTCCAGCATTCCTTCCTCCGGCATATGCGGGTATTGGATCGACTTGATGCTGCGAGCGCTTATCGCCATCTCTACTTGGGAAATCAGGCTCTTCTCATCGGAAATTCTAGCAATCTTAGGTTCAAAGTCGCACTTGAGAAGAAACAAAAACGGCTCGTCAAAATACGTATTCAGCTTGGATAGAGCAATAATAAATGCCCCGCCCCTAACCGCGCTTGTATCCATGTAAATCCGGACAAGCTCATCTGCTATGCCTATGAACCTCTCCTTCGAATCTGCGTCACGCAGGCGCTGGAACAAATTATAGTTCTGGTTGCTGCCCAGCTCATAGCCGGGCTCGACCATGAAGCGGCCGATTTTCGTCGGCGCTCCGGCAGAGTTCGGATTGCGCTCCACCTTCCTCTTCACGATCCGCTTGAACTCATCATCCAGAAACCGTTGTATCTCGCTATCCTCGTAAGTATCCTCCTCCAGCGTTTGATAATGCTTGTAACGCTTGCCTGAGGAGGCGGCACTCTCCTCTCCATCGGTATGAATGACGAAAAAAGATAAATATTGCAGGTTAAAATCCACGTTTACTATTCCTCCAAGCTGACTAATTTCATCTCTTTAGAATAGCATATCTCGTCCCTTCGCGACATCAGGCGAGAGAACCTCGCGCGGTTGTGCCGCTGAACAAGGATACAGGGCAAATTGGCAAAAAAAGCATAGGCAAACACAGCTATTATGCCCCAGCCCTCATTCCAAAGGATGAACAGGGGGGTCATTAGCAGCATGCACCAATGGGCCCATTCGCCGCGTCTCGTTTCCTTGGTGAATTGCTGCAAATAGGAAAGCGTGTTTGTCTGAAGCTTTTTTTTGGTAAATCCACCCTTCAACCATGCTCCTCCATCGGGGAGCCAGCCCTTCCAGCGGTTTATCCTTAAAATACGACTATATATTTTCCCGTTTCGCTCGATCGGAAGAAGCCTAAGCAGCCCCTGATCCCGATGAAACCAACGGTCAGGCAATTGAATGAACACGAAACTGATCAACAGAGGCAGCAGTGACAACCCTCCGATATTCATAACCCAGACGAAATAAGCCGGCAGCTTAAGGAACATCGATCTGCCTCCCTTTCCACGAAACTTTGCGTTTAACAAACGAAAGAATGAAAGAGTAAAGAAACACGGCTGCAAAAAATAGCATATAGGCTGGATAAAAAAGCTTCGTATACCATTTGAACGTTCCGCTTAGCTCAAGGCCTCTTGCGACTGTCCAAACTCCGAAAGTGTAAAGGACAAGCGAAGCTAACCAATCTGCTGCATCCGGCAAAGCGGTCATGGAGAACAAACGAATTGCGGCAGAAGCAAGCCCCGAGAACCATAAGATCACAAGAAGCAGCATCGCAAAAGGTGTTGATCCAGCGCCAAGTCCAATACTCTTGGACCAGCCTTGCACAATAGGCCTCCAGCCTATCGGATACATTCGAAACTGCAGCAGTCCTTTGCCGAGAAGCAAGCGCGATGATGCGCCAGCAGACTTGAATTGTTTGCCCAAATGGACATGTTCCAAAATTTCCGATCGTACTTTCTCATGGCCACCCATCTCAAAATACTGCTCCCTGCTGCAAGCCGCACAAGGACCGAAGCCATCGGTACGCATCGGGAAGACGCTTCTCGTTCCGGAGCCCGCCGTAATGACGAGATTAAAGAAAGCGGAGCATTGCTCACGGAAGGATGGCACGTCATGCCCAGGCTGAACCGTAATCAGTCCATCCGTTTGGTGAAGCTGTTCATGCATCTGCTCAAGGAATTGCGGCATAGGGTGGGTATCTGCATCGATAAAGACCAGCCATGCCCCTTTGGATACGTTAGCCCCCTGCCAGCAAGCCCATGATTTTCCGATCCAGCCCTGCGGCAAAGGCTGTGCCTTGTGTACCGCAACGCCATAAGCGGCAGCAGTCTCAGCTGTAGCATCCTCCGATCCGTCATCTACCACGATGATCTCATACGGAAGGCGCGTCTGCTCCATAAGCAAGGGCAGCAGAATAGGCAAATTATGTGCTTCATTACGCGCAGGAATGATAACCGAAACCATCCCCTCTTGTTTTGCGCTATGATATTCATCCGACACCGCTCCGCTTACGTCACTCTCCGGTTTAGTACTTTTCTGATTCGCGAGCCAAGCTGGTTGAAAAAGCAAAAAACCGACCGCTATGCAGGCGGCATCCCAAAAATAAAGAATCATAGGGCAATATCTCCTTTTAAGGTTAGAAGCTAACGAGCAAACTCTATGAAACCATAAATCATTATGATTTATAATGAGCGGATTAAAAGTTTTCAGATGTACCGTATTTCCTGACGCGAAAGCGTACACACTGGGATTAATAGGAATTAAATGGGGGTATGAATCTATTATCAACCATTTTAGCTATTTCAAATCAGGAGGAATATAGGATGAATAAAAAAGTTATCGTAATTGGAGGCGGGTTAGCTGGGCTATCAGCTGCCATTCGGCTGCGTGCTGACGGTCATGACGTGCTCGTGCTGGAAAAAAACGAAAGGGCCGGCGGCAAGCTAAATATTCGCGAAGGCGCGGGATACCGATTCGATACCGGCCCTTCCATATTGACTATGCCGTGGGTACTGGAGCAGCTGTTCGCTTCTGCAGGCAAAAAACTGGAAGACTATATGACTTTAAAGCGGGTCGAGCCGCAGTGGCGCGCAAAATATGAGGATGGGACTGAGCTGGACGTGCTAGGCGACCTACCAAATATGCTTGCGCAAATCGGTTCGCTGTCACCGGATGACCGGGATCGCTTTATCCGTTATGTGGACTATTGCCGCCAGCAATATGAACTTAGTTTAAAAAGCTTTTACAGCCGCTCGATTACGGGCATTTCGGATATGCGCCAGCAGCATTCCTTGAAAGAGCTTCTGGCGATGGATCCATTAAAATCAATGGCTCAAAAAACGGAGCATTATTTGCGGCACCCGCATTTGAAGCAGCTCTTTAACTTTATGATTATGTATATTGGCTCATCGCCATACGCAGCTCCTGCAGCCTTGTCTCAGCTCATTTACGTTCAAATGGGGCTTGGCATTTACTATGTCGAAGGCGGCATGTACAACATTGCCAGAGGCATGCTTCGTTTACTAGTTGAGCTCGGCGTGGAGGTAAGGACAAATAGCGAGGTGCTGGAGATTATTGCGGAGAACGGCCGGGCCACGGGTGTCCGCTTAGAAAACGAGACGATAGCCTGCGACCTGGTTGTGTGCAATCTGGAAGCGGTGCCTGCTCACAAAAGCATTCTCGGGTCCCAGCCGCAAAGCGCATCGACCATAAAGAAGCTTGCCAAATACGAACCCTCCGTGTCAGGGCATGTCATGCTGCTTGGCGTGAATCGGTCCTATGGCAACTTTAAGCACCATAATTTCCTTTTCTCCAAACGGCCAGAACAAGAGTTTCACGATATGTTTGTCAGCAAGAAACCATCGGCTGACCCGACCGTTTATGTCGGGATCTCATCCAAAAACGACCCGTCGCAAGCGCCAGCCGGCAAAGAAAATTGGTTTGTCCTAACGCATGTGCCACCGCTTCGGGAGGGAGAAAATTGGGCGACCTATCAAGAAGCCTACCGGGAGCTTGTGCTGGATAAGCTTGAACGGATGGGTGCACAGGATCTAAGAAAGCATATTGAATGGGAATACCAATTTCTTCCGAATGACCTTCAATCGCTTTACGGCTCCAACGGAGGCTCCATTTATGGCGTTGTAACGGATCGCAAGCTGAACGGAGGCTTCAAAATCGCATCTAGAAGCGCCATGTTAGGCAATTTATATTTTGTCGGCGGCTCCACTCATCCGGGAGGCGGCGTGCCAATGGTCACGTTAAGCGGACAATTGACGGCCGACCTCATACGCGAGGATTTGCTGAAACAAGATGTCATTTAATTCGTTTCATACGGAACAGGCTGATAACGGTAAGCAGGCGTGCGCTCGATATCATTGTAGCTGCGATGCCAAATGCCGGTGGTTGCGGGAGACATTGGCGGAATGAGCCATGACCAGCGGCCCGTCACCTCCCTGCCTTGCTCCTGCTCTTGCCTCTCGAAACGAAGAAATTGCTCTGCAGCCGTATGATGATCGACAATGCTAACGCCGTGCTTCTTGAACGAATGAAGCACGGCTATATTTAATTCGGTCAGCGCACGATCCTTCCACAGGGAGGTATTTGTTGACGTATCGAATTGGAACAGCTTGGCTACCGCTGGCAGCTGGTTATACCTATCGCTGTCAGATAAATTTCGCGCCCCTATTTCTGTCCCCATATACCAGCCATTGAACGGTGCTGCGGCATATCGAATCCCGCCGATTTCAAGCTCCATATCCGCGATAAACGGAACGGCATACCATTGTAATTGGAGCTCTCCGAAATTCTCGTGCACGGGATGAGTTAAGCGTACCTCCAGAACCGTTTCCTCCGGCAAAGGATACCACTTCGGAGCGCTACCTTCCATTTGCACAACCAAAGGCAGCACATCAAAGCGAGTTCCTGCCCCCTTCCAGCCAAGCTTCTCGCAAGCAGCCGTGAATGCAACCGATGCGGAGTCGCCAACAATCCCTTCGTCTTTGGCATAACCTGCGTAACGAACGAGCTGGTGGTTCCAAATTCTTAAGCGATTAGCCGCATGGCTTGCCGGGAATATCGTAATCGCCGGCCGGACGCGCCCGTGATTCGTCGCATAGCTCATATGCTTGAAGATACGGCTTGCTGCGTCAAGCTCATCCTTGACATCACGGGCGTCAAATACCTCTAGCGTTTGCCAAAACAGTCGTCCGATGCAGCGGTTGTTGTTCCGCCAAGCCATTCTCGCACCATGCTTGATCTCGTCATAGGTATGGGTATAGCTGCCTGTTCGTTCGATTTCTAGCAGCGCTTCGTTTATGCGGAGCTTAGCCTCTTCCTCGCTCCTCCCCAGCTCAAAATAGGCTTCGCCTAGAAATGAGGTCGCTTGCTCCTCCATGGTCTTGTTTTCTGTCGTTATCATCCTGATTTCTCCTCGTTCTCCGCCAGCTTTATGAGCACTCTGCGCTTCCTGTAAAGCATCGTGGCTGCCTCTGCCACATCATTCAGCATGCCGCGATTAATAAATGCGCCAAATAACATGCCTGCGACCGGTATCATTTGAAACAGCTTTTTCCATCCGAAATTATCACGGTACACGGTCACGACCTCGCGCCACCCTTGCAATTGGGATAGCATTTGATTGCTGCGGCTGGCAGGGTCATAGGCGCCAAGCTCCTCAAGAATCGCTTTTTTCCCAACGATATCTGAAGAAGCGAACTGCATCACCTTGACAGCAAATACGCGTTCTTCTTTGACCTTAGGATCAAAGCCGTAACAGACCGCGATTTCCTGAATAATTTTGAGTGAAAGTCCAAGTACGGCCGGAATGTCAACGGCTAACGTAAAGATGCCGCCAATTCCCGTGGTTGCACCCTGAAGCGTGGCCATTGCCGAGCGGCTTGATGATAGCTGCGCTGCGCTTTTGTTCATGGCCGCTAACGGCATAGCTGCCAGATCGCCAATCGTAATAGGTTCATTCTTGTCTATGTTTAGGCTCTGCTCTACATCTGAATTTCGGTGCAGCCGTTCGATTACCGAGCGTTCGGAAATGAGATATTTGCCGCCGGTTTGAATATAGCTGCCGATTTCGTCTACGGCCTGACCAATCTTCTCTTGAATGAACTTTGGCGTTACCTTATCCAATAACATGAAGGGCAATCGGCCGAGCTTCTCCCAAAACCATAAATCCTTCTGATCTTTTTCCCATACTTCGATTTCCAGTAAAGCTGCTTGCAATTGCTCTTGCGTATCGATGCCCGTCCCCATTTTCTTATACACGCTCCTTATTCGCTTGTAATACGCGTACAAACGACAAATGGATTCGTTGTTCACATTATTGTTCCAAATGAATGGTTCGTAAACAAAAAAGAAATAGGAGAGCATTCTTGCCGGGCACTCTGAGCGTCAGCATATAGCAATAACCGCTGCGGTAATCGCAGCGGTACGCCTTTTAAGTATAGCTGAATTAAGAATGATCTGCCAGCAGCGAAGTAAGCGTGCCACGGTAGAACAGCTTCAGCTTATGCAGGGCACGAGTACACCCCACATACAGAAGCTTAGCATCAAGAGGCGTATACGCTTGCTCGCCGGCATCAGCAACCAACACGGCATCAAATTCGAGCCCTTTCGATAAATAGACGGGAACGACTGACAATCCACCGCCGTAAGCAGGTTGTTTGCTCTGTACGAGCGAAGCATCAAAACCCTGTTTTACCAAATATTCATAAATTTCTTCGCATTCAAGCGCTGTACGGCCGATAACCGAAATGGTCTCGTACTCGCCCTTTGCCTGCCATTCACGTACTGTAGCTTCAATGCTAGCGAGCCATTTTTCTTCCGGCGCATGCTCCGCAAGCACTTCGTCGCCGCTGCGGAACACGGGTACGGCAGGCTTGACACCGCCAATCATGCTGCCTAATATTTTGTTCGCAAATTCGATAATTTCCATCGTGGAGCGGTAGCTCCGGTTAAGCTCATAAAAGCCAATTTGCTCTTGTTCAAACAAAGCCGTAAGCTCATCCCAGCTCTGCACGCCGGCATAAGCATGAATCCCCTGCTGCAAATCGCCCAGCACCGTCATGGAAGCGGTTCTTTGACAGAGCCGCAGAACCTCTAGTTGAAACGGCGAGTAATCCTGCGCTTCGTCAATAACGATATGGTCGAACGCCTGCTTGGGCAAGCCGAACAACTGAAGCTGAATGTAAGCAAGCGGCGCCAAATCCTCAGCGGCTGCAAGCCCCTTCTTCAGCCTATCGGCAGTTGCCGCGGCGACGGGCTTAGGAATGCCTGCTGCGAGCTGTTTCCCGCTGAATAAGGACGCGTAAAGTTGAACGGAAGTGTAGGACGGTATTTTTTTCGTATAGCTGTTGAACTTGGCCAGTGCCTTCGCACGGACTTTCTTGTCCGAAATGCCTTTCATTTTAAGCTCGGACTCAAACCAGCGGCGAATGCGGCTAACTAGCCGATCCCGTTTCTTCATCAGTGTCTCTTCACCATAATCCGTGTCATACCATTCGCGCATTTGTTCAGGTGTTAGCTCAAGCCGATCGATCGGGATAAAAGGAACCGTTGGCACAATTCGCTGCTCAAAGTCAGCAATCCGATCATCGACGATGGCTTTGAATGCCAGATTGCCTTTGAAGCGCCCGGAAGCATGCTCGATCTCGTCAGCAGTCCGGCGCTCCTCGAACCAATATGCCATCGTATCGGCAGGATCACTTACAGCGATCGTTTTCTCAAGAAGCTCAATTGACCAGTCGCTAAAGGTTGTTTGCTGAATATCGCCTACCCCAAGCTCGGGCAAAACGCCGGATATGTAATCCAGGAACATTCGGTTAGGCGCGAAAATAATCATGCGCTCCGCACGCATGCGGTCTGCGTACTGATAAAGCAGAAATGCGAGCCTGTGCAGCGCAACCGTCGTTTTCCCACTGCCCGCAACTCCCTGAATGAACAGTGCTTTATTCCGGTCCGCACGAATGATACGGTCCTGCTCGCCTTGGATCGTTGATACAATGTCACGCAGCTTATTATCTTTGTTCTCGCCAAGCCGGTATAACAGAAATTCATCCGTTACGGAGCCTTCCTCTTGTCCACGAGTATAGCTGTCAACCAGCCGGACAATTTCGCCTTGGCGAATCATAAAGTTTCGTTTCAGATGTACAAATCCTTCGATTTCCCCGTCCGGGGATTCATAAGAGGCTGGCGCTTCACCGCCGGTAAAAGAATAAAATACGCTAGCTGCCGGTGCGCGCCAGTCGATTACAAGCAGCTCATTGCTGCCTTTTTTGGCTACGCCTGCTTTGCCGATGTATAACGGTTTTTGCTCTCCGGCAGGCAGCTCCTGAAAATCGATGCGTCCGAAATAGGGCTCCCGTTTGGAGATTTCAAGTCTGAGTCTCCGTTCCTCTTGCTGCAAGTCGAGCATTTGCTCTGTGAAATCGTCACCTTTGTAACGAGGCCCAATGTCCTGCAGCTGGTTTAAAATATCACGCAGCGCTTCCGTTAAGCGAGTCTGCTCTTCTTGATAGGCACTTTGAACTGTCAAGTCAGTTACCTCCTAAGTTTAGTTGTCAAAAAAAAGAGAAGCCCCAATATACCATAGGATAGCTTCTCAACGCAATCAAGAGTTTGCCGTTATGCCAATCAGCCAAATCGCTCCAATGAGGAGCAGTACATTTAAACCGAATAAAAAAGGAATGCCAACCGTAAACGAACGGTGCATCGTCTTATGGCGCCATACTTTCATTGCTATCCACGTTCCGCCAGCCCCACCTATCGCACTAAGCGTAAACAACCGTTTCTCGGGGATGCGCCTGCGGTGTTTCCTAGCTCTCTGTTTGTCCAAACCCATAATTGCAAAGGTATAGCCGTTTATGAACAGTAAATAAATGATTAATATAGATAAGGCAGTAACCATGCCACTCATCCTCTCTAGCTTTGGAGCTCTGATGCCCAAGCCCTCATGGAATCCGTTAAAATTTACGAGGCTTGGCCCGATTTGTCGGAACAGCGGCATACGGATCATCCGGCCAAGAATGCTTAGGATATCTGCCTTTCAAATCCTTCTTCACTTCGAAATACGCATTCTCCCAAAAGCTTCGCAAATCGCGCGTTACCTGCACCGGCCGCTGCGATGGGGACAATAAGTGAAGGGTGACCGGCAGTTTGCCCCTCGCCAATCTTGGCGTGTCCTTCATCCCAAACAGCTCCTGTAAGCGAACGGCAAGCACGGGTGATTCTGGGTCGCTGTAATCTACCGGGATACGTGAGCCGCTAGGGACAACGATATGAGTGGGCACCTGCTCGTCCAACTCTTGCTTTTGCTTATAGCTGAGCCTGCCCTCGAGTAGTTGCGCCATTGGCAGCCTCTGCAAGTCTGATCGGCTCTTCATGCCGTAAATATGCGGCTTCAGCCATTCATCCACAGTATCTAAGAGCGCTTCGTCCGTAGCTGACGGCCAGTCTTGGCCAGCTAGCGCCATCAGTTTCATTCGCGACTGCAGCTGCTGCGCTTGCTTGCTCATCGGCAGCATCGCAAAGCCTTCTTGGCGTATAGCTGACAAAAGCGTTTCTGCCACCTGGCTTTCATCCGGCTTCTGCAGGATGGTTTCCTTCAGTACGATCGTGCCGAGCCGCGTACGCTCCCGTGCGCGAACCGCTTGTGCTGACGAATCCCACTCGACTGCTGCTTCCGTTGTCACATAAGAGCTCAAATGGGCATTCAGATCTCCTAACTCAAGCTCTGTCGCGAGCCGTATTCGGCTCTCCGTACCGGCATCATCAAGCTCGCAGGCAGCAAGAAATGGCGATCTTGACAACGGCTGCAGCTCAGGCAGCACGGCTCCTCTTCCGTTTGCCAATAAATAACGTCCGTCGCTTCGACGCTGGGCAATCCGATCGGGATAGGCAAACGCCAGGAGAACGCCAATAGGAGGCTTATCTTGGCCTTGGCTTGCGGCCTGCGCCTTGGCATACTGTGCGGCTGCTCTTTCCCATTGATCCGCCTGGGCTGCGATGCGGTATGCGAAGGGGACGCTTGGGTGATCTCCTCTGCCGTCCATTCTGGACTGCTGGTTTCGCCCCGTCAACCGGTGCAGCAGCTCCAGCCGAAGCTGCACATCGACATTGCGCTCTTGCGGGAGCAGATCCTTGTCGCTTAGCAAAGCTGCCAGTTCACAAGCTTCCCTAAGCATACCGAAATCGGAAGCTTTTAGGATCATTGCTCCAAGGCGCGGATGCAGTCCGAACTGCGCGATTTGCACACCTGCTGCTGTCGGTTTCCCGTCCGCTTGAACAGCGTTCAACTGCCTCAGCAGCGAAATAGCTTGCTCGTATGCCGCAGTTGGCGGCGCGGTCAGCCAATCAAGCTCCCGAGGATCTTGAATTCCCCAGACCCCTAGCTCCAATGCAAGAGAGGCAAGATCCGCTTCCAAAATCTCAGGCGTGCTTTGCTCCGGCAAATAAGGATGTTCAAGCTCGGTCCACAGCCGGTAACAGGTGCCTGACGCTGTCCGTCCGGCTCTACCGCGTCGCTGATCTGCCGATGCGGCGGAGACGGGGACCGTCTCCAGCCTAGTCATTCCCGTTCTCGGCGAAAAGCGCGGAATGCGCATCAAACCGCTATCGACAACGATCTTGATGCCTTCGACCGTCAAGCTGGATTCTGCTATGGACGTTGCAAGAACGACCTTGCGGTTTCCTGGTGCGCAAGGAGCGATGGCCGCATCTTGCTTCTCCAGCGGCAAGCTGCCGTGCAGCTCCTCCACTCGGATATTAGCTGCAAGCCCGGACCCTGCCAGTAATCTGGCGGTACGGCGGATTTCGGCAACACCCGGGAGAAAAGCAAGCACGTCGCCCTCATGTGCGAGCAGCGCTTCAACAATGGTACGTGCCATGACCGGCTCAATCGGGCCAGCTCGCCTTGCTGCTGCATACTGGGTTACAACCGGATACAACCGCCCTTCGCTCCGGACCACGGGAGCATCCCCAAGCAGCTCGGCAATCGGCCCTGCTGCAAGCGTAGCAGACATCACAACCAACCTTAAATCCTCGCGAAGCAACTGCTGAGATTGCAAGCAAAGAGCAAGGCCTAGATCGCCGTGAAGATGGCGCTCATGGAATTCATCAAACAGCACAGCACCCACCTGTTCAAGCGCCGGGTCTTCCTGCAGCATTCGTGTCAGTACACCTTCCGTGATAACTTCAATTCGCGTTCGCACGCTAACACGAGAGTCGAGCCTAACCCGGTATCCGACGGTTTCTCCGGGCTGCTCGCCTAACATCTTGGCCATAAACTGGGCTGCTGAGCGTGCAGCGAGCCTGCGCGGCTCCAGCATGAGGACTTTTTTGCCTGCAAGCCATGGCTGATCAAGCAGCGCCAACGGAACGCGCGTCGTCTTGCCCGCTCCCGGTTCAGCAACGAGTACGGCATTGTTAAAGCTGCGCAGCGAAGCCAGCAGCTCGGGCAGTACAGCGTCAATAGGCATTTGCGTTGGTTTCATGCTGGTTGCTCCTTTATGTTGTTCCATCTTATTTTACGATGCGCAGCATTTGAACAACTGGCCTGTTATCCCCAGGCAGTGAAGCCTCACTGCTCAGCAGTTGAGAGGAGCCGTCACCATCAAGAAAGATTCCGTCTATAAGCTTACCGTCTCCGATGCTGTCGATGATAGCTTCGCGAAATATCGACAACGTGCCCTTTGTTTTGCTAACGACTAAATATAAATTGCCTGCATGGTCATAAACAGCGGCGGAGCGCAGCCGATCGTCATCCGGGAATGGCGCATTTTCAACAGCAGCTTGCTGAACCCAGTCCGCATCGCTGCCAAGGCTCATGCTGATGCCGCCTTGGGCCCAAAAACGCGTATGGTCCTTCACCTTGAGCTCCGAGGCTTTGCTTGCAACTTGTACGCTTAAGGCGTCTGAGGCCCCATCCCACACAAGCGTGCCGCGTGCATATTTTACATTTTCCGCGCCAGTACCGTAGCTGCCAATCTCTTTGTTGACAGGCAGGCTATTGACCACGCCAATGCTAAGCAGCTGATTGCCATAAAAGAATCCGCCATTAATGCCTACTTTGTTTGTAAGGGTAACGTTATTGTTAATCGTCTCCAGCGTCACATAGGCAGCCTTTGTCTTAAGCACATGAAGCTCCATGCCGTTTGCCGAAGTCTCCGAAAAGTATGTATAATGAAGTGCTTCCTCCAGCTTTGGGGTATCCATCGCCGAACGATTGCCAAGCGCGATAATCATGAAATAAAGCATGACGCCCAAAACCATTAAAATGCCTGCTAATATCCCGCCGACCGCGAACCACCGTTTCCTGCCCATGGGGGCACGTTCTTTCATGTCCATTTTTATTTAATCCCCTTAACTAACCTCATTTAAACCAACCTTTCGTCCGAAACCATGCATACATCGATAGTCCGATGACCAGCATAACGGTGATCGTTGCAAAATACCCCCAGCTCCATTCAAGCTCAGGCATATTGACGAAGTTCATTCCATAAATGCCTGCCAAAAAGGTTAATGGCATAAAGATTGTCGTGATGACGGTAAGAGTTTTCATAATCGAATTCATCCGGTTCGAATTGAATGATATGAAACTGTCCCTCAAATCAGCCGTCATCTCTCTGCTGGAATCCATCATTTCAGATAGCTTGATCAAGTGGTCATAAATATCATGATAAAAAGCCAAATAAGGCTTCAGCCCGATAATGCGGTCCGTATTGGTCATCCGATATAATAAATCGCGCATCGGCATGATCGTTTTCCTAAGCCGCAGCAGCCTTGACCGAATATTGAAAATATCGCTCATCATCGTTTGGCTGCGTACCTCATCGTTTCCGATTTCCATATCCAGCAGTTGGTCCTCCAGTTCGTGTACGGCAGGGAAATATTGATCCACCAGCTTGTCAATGACGAGATATGCCGCAAAGAGCTGTCCGGTCTCCCCGATTTTCGCGCTGGCCATCAGCTTGCCCCGCGCTTCATTGATTTCCGGCGAAGGCTGATAATGAAACGTTACGAGAAAATGAGGACCAATGAACATATTAATTTCATTTACGGTTAATGTCTTCCAATCCACCTCATGAAGCACCAAAAAATGCACGTCATCATAATGGTCCATTTTAGGCCTCTGCAGTAAATGGTAGCAATCTTCGATCGCTAGCGGGTGAAAATGAAAGAACGTATCCAGCAGCCGGCATTCCTCTTCCGACGGGTTGTCAAAATCTACCCAGTACCAATCCAGCTCTGGCAATTTGAGATCCTCGAAGCTCAAATCCGACCGCCATTCCTTTTGTTTGGTATAACCATCTATTCGAATCAAGAGAACACCTCCATTCTGAACACCGCATATTCCTTAGGTAAAGCCAATGATTCGACTTATCCATTTTACACGAAAAAACGACGATTGTAATGCCAGTTCATTCCCGGGCGTATTTTGGGTGGACTATTGAGCATCCCTCTATCATCCAGATTAGCATCTAGTCCTCATGCTGCGTTCGAGCCGCTTCCAGCAAAGTCTCATAGACCGCTTCGCCAATTGCGCAGCCGATTGTTGTTGCAGCACCTGCATAGGCATGCAACGCATCCCAAGCGGCCGCCTGGCTGACTCCAATGACGATAGCATCTGTCGTCGTGCCGGTTGCCAGCTGCCCGTTCGCTTCCTCCGTAATGCCTAATTGCTGAAGGGCTGCAGACTTTGCTTCTGTAGCCGTAATAATTGCGTTAACCATCGCTGATTCGCTCATCTGCCCATCAATTAATAGAATGGTATTAATCGTACCCGCTGCATACGCGGAAAAGGTGCTGCGAGGCAATCCTGCTCTAGCCGCGTTGCGGGTGCCGACAGTCGTACAGCAAAGCAGGTTGAACCGATCTCCAGCAATCTCCTTAATCGACGCATGCGTAAGTTTCGCTGCTGTAATGAGCCCAATCGTACCTGCCGGATCGCAACCCCACTTTGCGCACTGCTGGATGAGGTCACGGACGGGGTCATGGCCATGATAGGCTAACGGCACTTTCCAATTTACGATGCGGTTCGCATAGGAAAAACCTCCCGGGTGAACGGCACTGCTAAGAACATATACAAGTTCCGGCGTACTCGTTTCTATCCGATCCTCCTTCAGAAGCAAACGGACGCCGCTCCAAATCGTTGAATCATAATGGCTTCCGCTCCGAAAGGGCTGCGTCATTCTTTCTCCTCCTTAAAGGACTCAAATCTCGAATCATTTGACACTAGGGCTTCCGCTTCGTTGCAGGCATGAGCTGAATGCTGCTACCAGCTGTTCATTTTGCGCCCGCAGCTTAATGGCAACTCGGATGTAGGTATGGTTAAGTCCTGCAAATCTGGAGGCATCGCGGATCAATACGCCTTGCTTGCCCATTTCAAGCTGAAGCATACTGGCGCTCAGGCCCGCCGTCTCTGGTATCCGGAGAAGCAAATAGTTAGCCGCACTATCCGTAACCTGGAAGCCGATCTTCTTTAGTTGTTCGGTAAGCCATGGCTTTTCTTGCCGTAGCCAAGCCATTGTGGTCTCGGAAAACTCCGTTTCCTCCAAGACCGCTTCGCCAATGAGCATCGCTAAAGAGTTGACGCTCCATGGCACTTGCAGTCGCTTTAAGCCGCTTAGCGCTCTTGGCGTTCCGACAATATAACCTAACCGGATGCCCGGAATGGAATAAAACTTCGTCATGGATCGGATAACGAACAGTCTTTCATGCTTGGCCGCTTCCTGTACCAGACTGAATCTCGATTCCTCCGGGACAAAATCCATAAAAGCCTCGTCAACGACCACATAAGCCCCATTGCTTAGCAGTGTGCGAATGAGCGATGGGTCCACAAGCTGGCCGGTGGGGTTGTTGGGTGAGCCTAATATGTACAATGAGTTTGGCATAGCTGCACAATCGGCATTTGCTTGTTCCATCCGCAATTGAAACTGATGATCGGCAGAGAGCTTGATTTCGCTCACCGCTGCTCCTATTTTACGTAAAGCATCTCCATATTCATCAAAACATGGGATCGCAAGCGTCGTTCGTTCTGGCTGAAGCGCGCGTACAATGAGGTCAATCAGCTCTGCGGCACCGTTACCTACTACAATTGATTGCTCATCAATTTGATGTTTTTCCGCCAGCTTCCTTCTTAAGCCTCGCACGGCAGGATCAGGATATTGCCCAATAACTGCTGCATAGTTGCTGAGTACAGTCTTTACGCTTTGCGGGGGTCCAAGCGGATTCATATTCGAACTAAAATCGACAAATTGCGCTGCGGGCATGCCGAAAGCTTCCTCTGCGGTACGCAAGTCGCCACCATGGCCATATCTTTCCAACATGGTTGCTTACCCCTCCTTTTCATTGATTATGTATCCATACGACGATTGCAAACAGCAAGATCGCTTCAACCGCTTCATTCATTGCCCCATAAGTATCGCCAGTCAAACCGCCCAGCTTTCGGTGCAGCCAGGCTGCCAGCAGTCCGCCGCAGCTAATCGTAACCATACTGAGCAGCAGCATCCATATCAAGGAAGCATTATGCTCCATCCCTGCAAGCTCAAATAAAAAGTAAGTAACGGCAGCGGACACAAGGAATGAAGCACAGGCCTGAAGACCTTTAACCTCATTAAATAAAACGCCCATCCCTTCATTCTTGCGTGCATTCGGCCAGAAAGCAATTGCTGCGCCCATCCACGCCCTGCTCCATACAGGAACGCAAACGAGCAGCGGCCAATACAAGCTGATCTGATTTCCCTTGTATAGCTCAGCTAGCAACGAAGCTTTAAATAATAGCAGCAGTACGGCAGCCAAAACGCCCATGGCTCCAACTCTGCTATCCTTCATAATTTCGAGCATGCGCTCGCGAGAGCGGTGGCTAAGAACGCCGTCTGCGGTATCCATCCAGCCATCAAGATGCAGACCCCCGCTTAAAGCTGTCCATAGGGCAAGAATAAGAACCGCCGCCGGCCATGCCGGAATATACGGAGCAAGCAACCAGGAGGCAACGGCAAGGCATGCGCCGATGAACGCTCCTGCAAGCGGGAAATAGAGGATGCTTCTGGATAGAACCGGACCGTTAAATGGAACGGCAATTGGAATTTTGACATGCGTTAGAAATTGAAAAGCCGCGACAAACGCCTGCAGCTGCAGCTTTATCTCATGACGAACCATGCGGCAATCACTCCCGTAAATAAAATCACGCTTACACTATACAAAAGACGGACCGTAAGCACGATATCGTGTGGCTGCAGCTCACGCGTAGGCCAGCCCATTCTCGCTCGTTCACTCGGAACGCCAAAATATAGATTTGTTCCTCCGAGCTCAATGCCTAGCGCACCCGCAACCGCGGATTCGGGAATGCCGCTGTTCGGACTTGGATGGAGATGCGCAAACGCCACAATAGCTTTAAAAGCTTGCTTAGCGCTCATCTGACAATACGCCATTGCTGAAATCGTAAGCATTACGCCTGTTAGGCGCGCGGGAATATAGTTAAGCCAATCATCCGTTCTTGCCGAGCACCAGCCGAAATCCCTATACTTGTCATTCCGATAGCCTATCATAGAATCCAGCGTGTTAGCTGCCCTATACAGCATGGCAAACGGCGCCCCGCCAATCAGGGCGAACAATAAAGGGGATACTAAAGCATCTACCGTGTTCTCCGCCACCGTCTCGACAGCGGCACGCGAAGATTCATGCTCATTCAAGCTTTCCGTATCCCGACCGACGATATAGCCCACATATTTTCTGGCTTCGTCAAGTCTGCCCTCGATAAGGGGAGCGTAGACAAGCATTGCCGCTTCCTTTAAGCCCTTAACAGCCAGCGTAGTCGATATGAGCCAGGCACTAACCGCATAACCAATCCAAGGATGCAGGGCATCGGCTGTCCATACAAGCAGCCAAGTCACACTCCAGCTCATTAATAATGTGATAACCATCAAGGCAGCACCTAAAGCCTTGACAGCTGATTGCTGCTCTTTGTATCGTTCCGGAGCAAGTCTGCGCTCCAGAAACCGGATCAGCCTGCCTATCCAAATGACCGGATGGGTCGGCCATTTCGGATCGCCAACGACCCAGTCAATTGCAATCGCCGCTGCGGCGAGCAGCAGCAATTCCTTCAGAGAATAAATAATCATAACTGTTCCCACTTGAAGGCTTGCGATTTGAGTTCTAAGGGAATGCCGGCAGTTACTAGAAACACGCGATCGCATAAAGAGGCTATCCGCTGATTGAGCCGACCCGCTTCGTCCCGGAATATCCGTCCGAGCGGATAAGCCGGAACGATGCCGTCACCAACTTCATTCGTAACCATTAGCAAGGGAAAAGGATAGTGATGTATGGCATCTATTAAATTTTCAATTTCAATCGCCAGACGTTTGTCAGCAGGCGGTTGTTGTTCGTCTAGCATAAGCCAATTCGTCAGCCATAAGGTCAAACAATCGAGCAGCACTACGGGCGGCTCGCTGCCGGCTTCAAGATCCAATGCAAATTGCGTTGCAAATTGCCCTAGAAGGCTTGCCGCGTCATAGGCTTCCTCTCTCGTCTCCCAGTTAAATCCGGACTTCTCACGATCCAGCTGATGCTTGAGGGTACGTTCCCCCATCTCATCATCATACGGCTGACAAGTGGCGAGATAGATGCCTCGCGAAGCAACGCGCATCGCGTATTGCTCCGCAAAGCTGCTCTTTCCGCTGCGGGCTCCGCCGGTTACTAGTATTGCCATTGTTCCTCACCTATTCCTTGGAGACGCCTGCACTCTCAAACGTGGCCATCTCCTGCATGAGATGGAGCGCAGCATCGATAAAATGAAAACATAAGACAGCTCCCGTACCTTCGCCAAGACGCATCTCGAGCTGCATCATCGGCGATAGACCAATCGATTCAAGCAGTCTAGCATGCCCTTGCTCCTGCGACAGGTGGGAAGCGATCATATAAGGCAGCGACTGCTTGGCAATTCGTGAAGCGATGAGGGCGGCAGTCGACGAAATATAACCGTCAATCACAACGGGACAGCCGTTTGCAGCAGCGCCGATGATAACGCCGACAAGCCCTGCAATTTCCGCGCCGCCTAATTTGGCTAGCACATCAATCGGATCGCTAGCATCAGGCTTGTTCACGGCAATCGCCCGCTTCACTACTTCTACCTTGTTTGCCCAGCTTTCGTCATTAATGCCTGTGCCTCGTCCCACGGACTCCTCAGGCGACATGCCTGTCAATACGGTAGTTAGCGCGGCGCTTGCTGTCGTATTTCCGATACCCATCTCACCTGTCGCAAACAAACGACAGCCACGCCGCACCTGCTCTTGAACAATCTCGATCCCAACCAAAATAGCTTCAAGCGCTTCCTCGCGCGTCATGGCTGCCTGCTTCGCCATATTGGCCGTGCCGCGAATCACTTTACGGCTGACTAGCTGCTCATGCGCCAAATCCGCATTTACACCAATATCAACACAGACCACTTCAGCTCCTGCTTGCCGGGCAAGCACGTTGACCGCCGCTCCGCCGTTCAGAAAATTCAAAACCATCTGCGGAGTAACAGCTTGCGGAAACGCGCTTACGCCTTCCTCGCATACGCCATGGTCACCTGCCATCACAATAACCGATTTGCGCGACAGGTCCGGCCATAAACGACCTGAAATACCCGCGAGCTGAATTGCGATCGCCTCTAGCTTTCCTAAGCTCCCTGGCGGCTTTGTCAAATGATCGGAGTGCTGCAGCGCCGAAGCTGCGGCCTCGTCATCAAACGGCTTTATTCGGTTAACCGTCTCGTTTAACCGGATGTACAACTCGTTACCCATTCTGAATTGCCCCTTCATCTTTGCAAGATTAAGTCAAAAATTAACGTTCGGTTGAAGCATAATTTGCGGCACACCCGTCGCCGGATGTGTAATTATCGTTGTTTTGGTCTCGTATACTTGCTCTATTATCGCGGATGTCAGTACGTCGTGCGGAGCCCCTGCCGCCGCTACTTTTCCTTTATGCAGCACAAGAAGCTCGTCGCAATAAAGGGAAGCCAGATTGAGGTCATGAAGCACAGCAATCACTGTCAAATCACGTGCCTGCTGCCAAGCTCGAACCGTATCCAGCAGCTGTACCTGAAACCCGATGTCGAGATAGGTCGTCGGCTCATCGAGCAAAATAATGGAAGGCTCTTGCGCCATCAGCTTGGCAAGGGCCACACGCTGCCGTTCGCCGCCGCTTAGCTGGTCCATTTTGCGGTTCGCTAGCTCTCCAAGCCCCATATCTGACAAAGCTCTGTCAATGATCTGGTCGGCATCCTGTTCATCCCCTCCGAGCCAGCTCTGAAAAGGATATCTGCCCATGCTGACAACTTCCCTGACGGAGAAGCCCACGGGCGGCAATCCGCTCTGCTGAAGTACAGCCATTTGTTTGGCGAGCTGCTTCCGGGGATATGCGGATATCCGTTGTCCATCCAGCAGCACCTTACCGGCTTTCGGCTGTTCCACGCCGGACAATAGATGCAGCAGCGTCGATTTGCCGACGCCATTTGGGCCAATCACGCCATACATGCGCCCTTTCTGGAATGAACAGGATAAACCATTCAGCACAGTCCTTCCTTGTACCGTCTGCACAATGTCCTGTGCCTCAATCATAATGGCCCTCCCGTCTTCAGCTTCCTTCTGTGCAGCAAATAGGCAAAAAAAGGAGCACCGATGAGCGCCGTAACGACACCTAGCGGAATTTCCCTAGGAGTCAGCGCCGTACGGGCAAGCGTGTCCGCCCAAAGCACAAATATGCCGCCACCGATTGCGGATAACGGCGTAATTAGCCGGTAATCCGGACCCACTATCAAGCGGATTAAATGCGGAACCACCAGTCCGACGAAACCGATAACTCCGGAAACAGATACTGCAGCAGCCGTAAGAAGCGTCGAGCTGATGAGTATGATCAGCTTTGTTCGTTCGACTCTTACGCCGAGATGCGCAGCATGCCTCTCGCCAAGCACAAACAAATTAAGAGATTTGCCATAGACGAGCAATAGCGGAAGTCCAAGGGCAAGAAAAGGAATAAGCATATATACATTGTCCCAGCTCCGCATGGCCAGAGATCCCATCAGCCAAAACAAAATTTGATTGACGACGCCTTCCGATAAAGAGACCATAAACGAAACAAAAGCGCCTAAAAACGATTGGATAATGACACCGGAAAGAATTAGCGTTTCAATCTGCATCACTCCTTTATCCCGCGACAGCCAGAAAACACCCAGCAGCGTAACCGTTCCCGTTGCAAAAGCAACAAGAGGGATCGTCCACAAGCCAAGTGCCGCCTGCAATCCGAATAAAATGATGAAGGCGGCTCCAACAGAGCTGCCTGATGCTACCCCGAGCGTGTAAGGATCAGCAAGGGGATTGCGAAGCACGCCTTGAAAGCCTGTCCCTGCAAGGGCAAGACAGGCGCCAACAAGAACGGCAAGCCAAATCCGCGAGAGCCGCACCTGTGTTACGATAGCGATTTCCCCTGAGGAATAAGGCACTGGCTGATCAGCCAGCCAAGGCAGTTGATGAAGCAGAATTCCCCAGACGTCCCTGATCGAAATGCCAGCCGATCCAATGGATAAACTGATAACGATAGAAACAGCAAGAAGGAGCATAGCTGCTCCTCCATACCAAACTAATTTATAGGTCATGTGATTATTTTACGAGATCCGGGTGAATGACCTGCGCAAGCTCGAGTAATCCATCGGCAAGCCGCGGTCCTACGCGTACAAGCGGATCTTCGGTCACTGCGTGCATTTGCTTGTTCTTCACCGCATCGATGACTTCCCAACCTGGACGGCTCTCGATGCCCGCAACGATCGGATTCGGGTCCTCCTTTAGATTAGGATAGATAATAAGCTCCGGATTTTGCTGAACGACATCCTCAGCGCTTACTTCATACCAGCCCGGCGATGTACCAGCGATATTCGTACCGCCTGCCAAGGTAATCAGCTCATCCAAGAATGTACCCGAGCCAACTGTCCATCCAGGTGAGAATTCCAGATAAACCTTCTTTTTCTCAGCATCCTTAACCGCTTCCGATACTTGCTTCTTAACCTCGCGCATATGCTCGGCAACTGCGGCGGCCTCGGACGGTTTATTCATAATATGACCTAAATTTTCGATTTTGGCAATAACCGCATCATAGGTCAATGGATCAGTCGCATAAACGGTTATGTTCAGCTCGCGCAGCTTTGTGATTGCTTCTGTGTTCATAGAGGAAGAAGCAATTACAAGATCAGGATCTAACGCAGCCACTGCTTCGATATTCGTTGCCATATCCCCAATCTTCGGCTTGTTAGCCGCATCCTCTGGATAGTTGCTGTATTCATCCACGCCTGCGACTTGCCCACCTGCGCCAATGGCATAAATAGCTTCTGTTTCACTAGGCGCTAGCGTAACAACCTTTAAAGGCTCTTTGCCAATGGTGATCTCTACGCCCGTATCATCCTTCAACGTAAGCGGATAATGCGCCTCTGTTTCGGTTGGAGCAATTGTCGCGGACGGGTTGTTATCTTCTTTCACCGCTCCGCAGGCAGCCATTACGACAAGCAGCATCGTCAGCAGCAAGCCGAAAAGCAGCTTCTTCATGGTGCGATTCATTCCGTTCATCTTTTCTCTTCACTCCTATAGGATGTTTTTCGTATATAAAAAAAAGCATCTCTGGCATAGATGCCAGAAATACTGTTATACGCCACTTGAAAGATATAACTCAAGCATTTTCGTATCCGCATCCGTTTGCTTACAAGGGATAAAATTATCCGTAGTTACTATACACTGTCGCACTTCATTTGTCCAATGTCGACTCCATGCGAGACTTGGCAACAAAAACGTTCTGCTTCAATCATTTGCCGCATAGGTAACGTAATGAAGTACCGCACTTAAGCTGGTCACATCGGATCCAATAACCTTAGGAGGTCAGGCTAATCATGTTATCCGAACCTAAATCTCGCACTTCCTTGTTCAAATATGCTCTTATGCTTATTGCAATCGCTATTGTCATCGGAGTAGGCATCGTATGGCTGCAATCAAGCGATGAAGCTGCTCCGCCGATGACGGAGCATACGTTCGACAGCGGCTATGCCGTATGGTCCATTGCTGAATACCCGGCTAAGGTACTACATGAAAACCGCTTTGAAATCGACCTGACGGATCCGACCGGCGCTCCTTTGGAAGGCGCGAGCCTCTCCGTCAAACTGGATATGGTCAATATGATTTGCGGTGACTATGCCTTTGCAATGACCGAAGTAGCTCCCGGAAAATATGCCGGAGAAGGCGTCCCGCTAATGGCGGGCACCTGGAAGGCAACCTTAACGCTCGACACAAAAAACAAGGAAGAATATACGATCGTTCGATTGCTGCGTGCTGTTCATTAATGAATCTACCAAAGCCATGGATTAATCGTTGGAATGAAGCCATTGGCAGCTAACCCTCTTAGAATCGAAATCACGCCAACAGCAATCGCCGTAATTACGCTTGCCTTCCTCATAAATCGGCGCCATTTTTTACTTGCAAATGAAGCGATGGAAGCTGCCGCCGCTAATGCAGGAAAGGTAGATAAGCCAAACAGAGCCATGACAGCAGCCCCTTCCGCCCATGAACCGGTCGAGGCTGCTGTCATTTGCATGGCATAGGTCAAGCCGCAGGGTAAATATCCGAAAGCTATTCCGGTAGCAAGCAAATGCCAAGTTTCCTGATTTGAAGGCCGCTTGGCGCCACCTATGAGTCTCTTATGCAGGAAAGAAGACACATGCTGCAGCAAAGGCAGCTGAAATCTTCTCCATAGCCATAACAGCAAGAAACACCCGCCGATAATAGATGCTAGGCCCTGAACCCCTGCCAGCTTGCCAGCAACGTCAACGAAAGATCCAACCGCTCCCATGACGGCGCCCAGCATGGTATAGGACAAGATTCGTCCCGCATTATATAGAAGCATCGATTTTTGAAGGGTGGCCGATGAGCTTGTCGACACCGTAGAAACGATGCCCCCACACATGCCAATGCAATGGGGAGCGCTGAACAAGCCGGTCAAAATGATAAACCCGATTTGCTGCCATGTGATGGTCATCCTCGCACTCCAGCCCTTCTTCTCAGCTGACCGCTAAGCCGAAGGGCATTGGCAACGACCGAAACAGAGCTAAGAGCCATAGCCGTTCCTGCCATCCAAGGCTCAAGCAATCCAAAAGCGGCGAACGGAATGATAAGTACATTATATAAGAAAGCGAAGGTTAGATTTTGACGAATATTCCGAATCGTTAACCGACTGATTCTTATAGCCTCTGGGATCGCTTGCAGTCGTGAGAATAAGAGCGTCATATGGCCTGCGCTTAATGCCGCGTCAGCCCCTTCCCCCATAGCCAGACCAACGTCAGACGCTGCTAGCGCCGGCGCGTCGTTCCAGCCGTCTCCAGCCATCGCGACGCGCTTGCCCTGACGCTTAAACCGTTCGACAAGAGCCACTTTCCCTTCAGGCAAAATGGAAGCATGCACAGTCGCGATCCCCGCTTCTTTGGCAGCCGCTTTTGCAGGGGCCATATGATCTCCTGTAGCTAGGATTGATGACACGCCCAGGGTTCTCAGTTCCGCAATCGTTTCCCTTGCATTCGACTTCACCTTATCGCTAAAAGCAATGGCACCCATTGACTTTCTTCCGATAGCCGCATACAGTACGGTTTCGCCGTATTGCTCTCGTTGATTCGCAAAAGCGATCACCTCGCTTCCTACCTCCCATCCCCGCTCTGCGGCATACAAGGCGTTGCCAATCGCAAAACGCTGCCCCTCGACCAATGCCTCCACACCGCCTCCCGGCGTAAAGACGTGTTCGGTGGCTGAAGGAATGACCAGGCCATGCTTGGCGGCTTCGCGAAGGATAGCGAAAGAAAGCGGATGAGCTGCTTGCGCTTCAACGGCAGCCGCTAGGCGCACCAATGATGCTCGGCTTCCCTTGATGGAAAGCGATGCGCTAATCTGAGGTTTCCCTTCGGTTAACGTACCTGTTTTGTCAAATATAACGGTTTGAATCGTCGCCATTCGCTCTAGCACGCCCGCTTCCTTAGCGATAATGCCTTGCTTGGCAAGCCTCCCCGATGCAAGCACTAATGAAATCGGCGCAGCCAAGCCAAGTGCGCACGGACAGGCAGCGAGTAATACGGCAATTCCGCAAACAAAGGCTCGGCTCCAATTGCCTGGCTCCAGAAAAACTCCCCACATAATCACCGTAGCAAAAGCAAACATCAGCATCACGGGTACAAACCAGCTTGCTGCTGCATCCACATTGCGCTGAATCGCGGATTTCGAGCGTTGTGCTTGCCTGACAAGCTCACTGATGCGATTGAGCATCGTATCATGGCCTGCGGCTTCCGTACGAATGCGAAGCTCAGCGCTAAGATTACGCGTCCCTGCCCAAACCGAATCTCCCTCACGCTTGGCAATGGGCAAGCTCTCTCCGGTAAGCAAAGCTTCATCTGCCGCAGAAAACCCGCTGCTGACTACGCCATCAACCGGCACCACTTCTCCGGCTTGCACGATAACTAAGTCGCCCGCTCTCACAAATTCCGTTTGGATGAGTGTGACTTCACCTGCACGTTCTACGGCTGCAGTCTGGCTTTGCAGCTTCCCGTAGCCCTCTGAGCCGTGCTGTGACCGGATAGAAGCAGAGACTTCAATGAACTTCCCGAGCAGGACAGCCGAAATGACGACAGCCGACGTCTCGAAATAGAGTGGGGCTGAATGTGCAGCTGTCGCTGATAGCGGCTCGAACAGCCCATTCTGAAAAACAACATAATGACTGTATAAATAAGCTGCGGTGGTGCCGATCACCACAAGGACATCCATATTGGCGCTGCGTTCCCGAACCGCATGATAGGCACCAAAATAAAAGGGCATGCCAATAACGAACTGTATCACCGAAGCTAGCAGAAGCTGCAGCCATGGCATCGTTAGCCAATTGGGCAGGCTAGAAGCGAGCGGAGCCAGCATAGGAATATGCTGAAGCATGCCGGTTAACAGCGGCAGGGTCAAAATAATCGAAAGGATAAGTCTGATTTTGAGTGTCTTGTGCTCTTGATATAGCCCCGCTTTAGCTGTCTCATTAAGCAGCGCGGCAAACCCCAGCTGATTGACTCGATCAGCTATTAGCTCGGGGGTAAGATGGTTTGGCTTAAATTGCACCCATGCCGTGCGAAGCGGAAAGCTAACCGCAGCCATCTGGACGCCTTCCATTTTGCCAACGGCTTTCTCGATTCTGGCCGCACAGGCCGAGCAGCTCATCCCTTGGATCGCAAAATCTATCGTCAAATCATTCTCTGACTCACTATGCTTTTCTGTATGCTCCATTGGAAACACCTGCCTTCCATTCATCACCGTTCCCAGCCTGTACCTCTTAAATTAAACTATATGACAGACAAGCGAATTGCATGAATGGAACCTGTGTTTACATTCGGTTTGGCGTAGGCAACCCTAATATTTCAAGCGCTTCAAACATGGTATGCTGATACTTCTGCGTCAACCAAATGCGGAAGGCTCTATCATTCTCCTCTGCTTTCAGAATCGGGCAAGTCGCATAAAAATGATTAAACAACGTACTAAGCTCATAAGCGTAGTTGCATAGCTGATTCGGAGCCAATTCTTTAACAGCTGCTTGAAGCGTTTCCGGCCAATAGGACAGCTGACGAAGCAACAGCCGCTGTTGAAGCTTCAGATGCACAAAGGAATTCAAATCCGGCGATGCCGCATCGGTTTCAGCCGCCTTCTTCAAAATGCTGCAAGAACGTGCATAAGAATAAAGCAAATACACGCCCGTATTTCCCGATACCTCGGTGGCCTGCTCCAAATCAAAAACAATTTCCGTTTGCAAATGGAAACGAAGCAAATAATACCGGATTGAAGCTGCTGCGATAGCAAAGCTTGTTATGCCTGCCTTGCGTGAGCGCTTCCTGTCAATAATTTGTTCCATATGCGCCAGAAAGTCAGCAATTTTGATACCGATTCCTTGCCTTCCTGACATCGCGTAAGCATGCTTGCCATCCGAAATATCAAGTCCTAGGCTCTCAGCCGTACTCGGACTGAGCGAGACGACACCATAGCTCACATGCTTCAACTGCTCAGCCTGCCCTTGATAGCCGAGCGCAAGCAAGGCCTGTTTGACCATCGCCTGCGGATATTCTTGTCGTTGGTCGATGACATTAATGACCGTGTCGGCGCGGCCGATCTTTTTCTTTTTCCCGCCTGAATCCGTTGACCAGAGTCGATCATTAAACTTTTTGTACCGAAAATCCTGTTCCAGCAAGCCGAATTTCCACAAATGATAAGCAATATCTTTCGCTGTATACGTCAATAATCCATTGGAGCGCACGAGCACCTTATCCGCCTGAAATTCAGTGCCCTCACCTTCCTCCTCATCTTGGTCCTGCTGCTTAAGTACCCAGCAGCCCTTCAGCTTCCCTTCTGACTCCTGGCGAAACACCGCCGTTTGCTTAAGCTGTTCAAAGGCTTGGGACCAGAAGCCTTCCCTCACGATGCTGCTTTCCCATACGAGCACGTCATAGGAAATGCCGAAATTTCTCATCTCCTCCACATGTTCGCGAACGATCCGTTCTGCAATGAGCAACCCCATCCAAGCCACATTGGAGCGCCCTTCTTCCAGGTGAGCCAATACTTCGGTCCTCTTCTCCAGCAAAGTAGGATCATTTTTGTAGGCTTTATTTATTTTGGAGTAGGTCTCCCAGCAAAAATCACCGAAGCGAGCGAAAGTCTCCTCCGTCTTAGTCTCGTTTATCCCTACCACCGTATCGGCCAGTTGGTTGCCAAGATCATCGATATAATTGTGCACCTCAACTTGATGCCCAGACTTTCTAAGCAGACGGGCAATCGTATCACCGATGCAAGAGTTGCGCAAATGACCAATATGAGCCGACTTATTCGGATTGATAGACGTATGTTCCACCAGTACTTTCCCTTTTGAAGCCCTCGCTGTTGTAGGCTGTTCAGAAGCTGCAGCCCACCAAGGCCAATGGACATGAAAATTAAGGAAGCCGGGAGCAGCCACTTCGATTTTTGCCATAGAAAGAGCGAGCTTCGGGTTCGCTAAGAGCTTCTCCCTGCAATCTTCAGCGATCAGCATCGGAGCCCGTTTGAGATGTCTGGCAAGCTGCATAGCGATATTACTGCTGTAGTCGCCATGTTCCGGATTAACCGGATGTTGCAGTGCGATGGCAAGCTTCTCCGGTCTTTCAAGCTTCGCCTCCAACAGCATAAACTGAGCTATTTCTTCGATGGCTGATGTCATTTTTTCATAAATCATGTTTACTCCTCCTTAGGTTGAAAATAAAAAAAGGCCCCCGTCTCTATAAATAAGAGACGAGAGCCTTAAGATCCCGTGGTACCACTCTAAGTGCCAAGTCCAATCTGAACTTGACCCCTCGCTTTTGTAACGGTCGTTGACCGGATCTGCCTACTGCTTCCAATTCGGTTCGGCAAACCATTTCCTGGGGCCGCTTCATCTTAGACATCCGTACCGGCTTCCACTGACCCGGCTCGCTGTGACTCTCTGTCTTAGACTACTGTCCCATTCCTCAATGTTGATTATCCAGTTGAATACTTAAATGTATTTATACAGGATACGTGTGGGCGTGTCAAGAGGGCTTATGATAGTCTAATTGATTGTTGATGAAACTATAAGCACTTTTGAATATTCTCGACGATTCGGTCATTGCCAATGGTTATTGTCGAACGCCCGGAAAGCGATTCCGTATATCCGCATGCTGATGTTTCTTTCGTTATTCCACGGGTATCCGTATATTTCAAATAAACGCTTCCCTCACCAACAAGGTTTAATTGCGGCTTTATTTTGGATTTGTCGCCTGCCTTCAGCCGTTTAGTATACAGATGCGTTGAATTGCTGCCTACGAGACCCAGCTCCACAGACACAATATCATAATCAGATTGGTTGATTAAAGTCACGGAGAAGCTTTGGAAATAATTGAAATTATCAGTGTTCAATCGGACCCAATTCATAACAAACAGAATAAGCATGAGCGACATCGCTCCTAACAACATATAACCGTACTTCAGTTTCATGTTTTTTCCTACTTTCGACAATAGTGGTTGGAATTTCTGACATAAGAAAGACGCTCCTATTGACGAAATAGTAACACTTTTGATTTTCACAAAAATACCGCCCTGTTTAAAGGCGATAAATCGAAACCTATTTTTTCGAAATGTAATCGCTTTACAAACTTTTTTTCTCGACCTTATAACTTCTAGCAACAGTTTCCTGTTCTTAAACGATTGGATTTAACGATTGGATTTAAGAAAATAAGTCCATAATGAAGAATATATGTTTACTATACGTAGATAGATAGTGTATCATATGACCTCGACACAACAAATAACGCAATAATGGAGGCAATCTAACATGCAAGAAAAAATCAAACTAAAAGCTGGTCAAAAACTAATCACAAATAAAGACTTTGAAATTGCAATTGCGGAAAAAGTAAGTGTTAAAGCAATGCAAAATGGGATGCAAATTAGACCCGCGTCTACCGTTACAGGATATAACGATGATTCCATCCGCATGTCTGATGGAAGCATCATCCACCGAGCTGCAAATTCATTTTTTGTATAATAAGCGTTAAATTAGACCGATTCCAAAATCGGTCTTTTTTTGTTACACACATAAAAGGATGAAATAGATAAATTAATCTAAAATTTCTCTTTTTGGTCGGTGCGCAAATAGATCATTCTTCAGGGGCGCAGTTGCAGCCAGATTCTTGATTTGACTTAGATTTTGTGAAATAGATCTAACATTTAGATCTATTTGATCAAAAGTCGCCAAATGGACAGAAATAGATCTATTAAATAGATCTAAATCAGCTGTGTAGCTCCATATAGGCGGTAATTGACCAATTTTTGTGAGATAGATCTAAAATATAGATCTATTTGTTCAATAATCGGCCAATGGACAGAAATAGATCTAAATCATAGATCTAATCCAGTAGTGTGTCTCCACATGGGCAGCAAAAGACCGACTTTTGTGAATTATCTAAGTTTAACTAAAGTATCTTGATGCCTGGCATAGATTTCGATTAATGCTCCGTTCTGCCCTCGACATTAAAATCAACCTCTTCCAAAAACTCGATCACTTCACCGTTCGGGCTGTGTATCACCGCGTTTCTTAACACAAGGGGCGGCTCACCAAGCGTAATTGAGCCAGGAGCAACATAAGCCTTGGCGCCATGAGCAAGCGCTCGATGATAGATTTCGTCCACATCGCTAACGTAAAACGCAAAATGCAAAATCGCCCCATAAGCGATTTCACTCGCAGATGCCGCCTTTTTGCCCTGGGCAGCAATTTCTGCTTCGTTGTCAAAAACTTCAATGCATGTTTTTTGATCCGGAGAAATGAGCATGGTGGCATCTTTAATCTTAAACGACGGCAAGCTCCAATGATGACCCGCCTTAAATCCTAAAACTTCCGTATAAAATGCAATGGTTTGCTCATAATTATTCGCTTGAATAGCTACATGAGCCAGACCTTTTATACTCATCGATTCTCACTCCTCTTTAATTATCTACAATAATTATAGAAATAACAAGGAGGTTTTCAAATAGAAAAAATAAGGCATTTGTAGTAAAATGATTACTTAATCATAGTTATTTTATTGGTGTTACCTAACTTTTTAAGAAGACAAGGAGTTGTTCGATCTGGAACATAATATAGATGAAACCGACAAAAAAATTATCCAATTACTTCAAAATCATGCGCGAATGACCATTGCCCAATTGAGCAAAGAAATCGCTATGTCGCAGCCTTCTGTTAAAGAAAGAATCGTCAAGCTGGAAGAGAAACAAATTATTTCCGGTTATACGACAGCGTTGGACTTGGAGAAGCTTGGCCGCGGCACCACCGCATTCATCCTCATCAAGACGGAGCATTGCCAGCAGTTAGTTGATTTTTGCGAGGGATCATTCGAAGTGACCGGTTTGTTTCGCATTAGCGGTGAATATAATTACCTGATTCAGGTGCAGACCGCTTCGATCTCTGCGCTTGCAGATTTTCAGGATGAGCTTGTAAAGCTCGGGCCTTCAAAATCACATATCAGTATGAAAAACATATTAGAGAATCGGATTAGGCTCTAATACCATTTTTTCACGTATGCCCCTAAACAATCACGACACGTTTGAAATGCCCAATACAGCAAAAAGCAGCCTCCCGCAAGCGAGGCCGCTCCATCCATTCGAAACCTTATTGTTCCGTCAAAATAACGGGACCCTCGTCGGTAATCGCAATCGTGTGCTCATATTGAGCCGATAAGCCGCCATCAACGGTTCGCGCCGTCCAGCCATCAGAATCAATTTTGCTATGGTATTTTCCCGTATTCAGCATTGGCTCTATCGTCAATACCATTCCTGCTTTTAGACGTGTTCCACGATTCGGTGGTCCGTAATGCGGAACCTGCGGCTCCTCGTGCATCTTCTGGCCGATGCCGTGCCCGATGAAATCACGTACGACCGAGAAGCCCTGTGCTTCAGCAAACACTTGAATTGCATTTGAAATATCTCCGATCCGATTGCCCACAACTGCCTGTTCAATGCCTTTATATAATGATTCCTTCGTGACGTCGAGCAGTTTTTGGGAAGTTTCTGACACATTGCCGATCTTGTAGGACCAGGCCGAATCTGCAAGCCACCCATCCAAATTCACAACCATATCAACGGTAACGATATCGCCCTCTACGAGTACGGTCTGACCTGGAAATCCGTGGCAGATGACATCATTTACAGATGTGCATGTCGCATATGGATAGCCATGATACCCTTTTTGCTCAGGAATCGCGTCATTTTTTTGCAAAAATGCTTCAGCAAATTGGTCGATTTCCATCGTTGTTAATCCAGGCCGAATAAAGGTTCGCAGCTCACGGTGGCACGCTGCTAATATTTCGCCCGCTTTTTTCATTTTCGCAATTTCTTCTGCCGTTTTTATGATAATCATTTCAATCACCCAATCCTTTACTTCATGAATGGATCATTCTGAAGTTTTTTTCTATTCCATATTGTGATTATAAGAATACCGTATTTCTTCACAAAAATATATCAAGCCTAATTTACGGGGTACTCTCGTTCAACGAATTTTCCTTTTTAATAAATCTAGGGAATCTTTTCCTACTGCAATCCACAGGTTCGAAAAATGCTCCTGCTTTATACGGTTTACCTCAGCATATGCATATAGCTCATCCAATGGGTATCGAGTTGAGGGTTGAAGCTTCAATGCTAAATCTATGAAGAAGCGCGTAAAGGCCCAACTCATGTGGCATCGGTCACATATCGAGACGAGACCTTTATCAGGAATAGTTCTCCACCATATGATATAAATAATTCCGAAAGTCTTCAACATAGGTTTTGGGCTCTATAACTGTTAGATGAGTGCCCAAGCTTGCTAAAAATTGAAATCCCCTCTGATTTTGAGGGACATAAATGGTTGCTAATAAAAGTCCAGAGCTATGGTCCTCAATACTTCTCCGACCATACCTTTCGACGATTTGATCTATTATGCTAGGTGTTATCCATGCCTTAATCGTGACGAATTGCGGTAGATAACTTGCTTCATATCCTTGCTCTAACCAATCGGCTCTAGGATGAAACGCGCGTTCATCCATAGTAATATGATCGCTCCGAGATAGCTTGAATGTTCGATACCCCTGTCGATGTAAACAGAATCCTTTTAAGTACCAACTCGATTCGCTAAAATGCAGCTCATAGGGTTCGACCATTCTATTCGTTACAGCCCCGTCTTTATCTGTATAATCAAACGAAACCAGCCTTTTCTTTAAAATGGATTCCTGACATGTCCTTAAGGTTTCAAGAATCTCGGACCGACCTTCCCAATCATAAAATGACAGATGAATGGAACGATTCAGAGACAATGGACTAACCATTGCCTCTATTTTTTTTATCGTTCTTTCAACGTCTTCAGTAAGGAGGATTTGTTCCAATCCGCCGAGCGCGGTTAATATATTCTGTAAATCGGAGCTGCTTAAAAGGCGTTTATCAACCTTGTATTCATCCATTATGCCGTAGCCGCCTTTGACCCCATTGACAGAGTAGATCGGGATGCTCGCTAAGCTCAATGTTTCCATATCGCGAAGGATCGTTCTTTTGGAAACATCGAATAGTTGTGAGAATTCCTTTGCAGAAACAACCTCTTTTTTTAGCAATATCATGATAATTGAAATGAGTCTCTCCACTTTGTCCATCATTGCCCTCTTTTTTTCTACACGATTTCAGAATGGTGACAATAAGATGTCACCTTTTGTTCATTATACTAAATGTATCACAAGAAGGAGGTTTTGATTAATGTTTAATCCAACCGATTTTCCCAAGCCCACCCTTATTACAGTCAACGGTGTGGAACTCGAAATCTTTGAAGCAGGCCGACAAAATGCCCGAAAACCCATTGTCCTCTGTCATGGCTGGCCAGAGCATGCCTTTTCTTGGCGCCATCAGATGGCCGCCCTTGCCGCAGCGGGCTACCATGTCATCGTCCCAAACCAGCGGGGTTACGGCAACTCATCCCGACCGACCGAAGTAAAAGACTATGACATTGAACACTTGTCGGGTGATCTTGTGGCACTTCTCGATCATTACGGATACGAACATGCCACCTTTGTCGGTCATGATTGGGGGGCAATGGTCGTTTGGGGACTGACCTTACTGCATCCAAAACGTGTAAACAAAGTGATAAATCTGAGCTTGCCTTACCAAGAGCGCGGAGAAAAACCTTGGATCGAGTTCTTGGAGGAAATACTTGGCATCGACTACTATTTTGTCCACTTCAATCGACAGCCAGGTGTCGCGGACGCCGTATTGGATAAGAATACGTTTCGCTTTCTTCGCAACCTGTACCGCAAGAACGAGCCTCTCAGAGGACCTGAGCTCGGCATGGCGATGATCAATCTTGCCAACGCGGAAACACCGAGCGGCGAGCCCTTGATGAATGACGATGAACTGGCCGTTTTCGTATCAGCCTTTGAAAGATCAGGGTTTACGAGCAGCATAAATTGGTACAGGAACCTTGACCGCAACTGGCGCTTATTGGCGGAGGTAAACCCAATCATCCAACAGCCGACTCTCATGATCTATGGTGACCGGGATGTGGTTCCGAAGTCTGAAAATCTGTCAATGTTCGTTCCCAATGTGGAAGTAGTCAATCTGGATTGCGGCCATTGGATCCAGCAAGAAAAGCCGGAAGAAACAAACCAAGCGATTTTGAGATGGCTGGAACAGCAGAATGCCATTTAGTTTCAAGAGCGTTTCAAGGTTGAGCCTGCCCTACGCTTGACCGGGAGGGTGGAATGAGACGCGGTCACCGTCTTTGAGGTGACTGATTGGGCACCGCTACCCCGGTTGGGCTAGGACGTGTCTTTATAAAGGTGTGGCGGTCGTGAGCCATGCGGGCGGCGGGCGGGCGTGGTCAGCGTGTTGAGGAAGGGTAAGGGGGCATGATCAGGCTCATGGGCTGATCTCCGAGTACTTCGTCGCTTTGACGGACGCCCCCGCTTTGTTAGATGTGGACTCGATCCCGCCGCACGCGGTGCACGGCGGCGGGATTAAGCCGATCAGCCGATCAGCCGATCGTCCAAGTTGGGACCCTTGAGGAGCTGCTGACCGGCAGGACGTTCGACAAAATCCTCGAGAATGCTTTCACGTATTGATTTGCCCATAGAAAAAACAACAAATGATTTCGCCTTAGCGATGATAAGCTGAACCGTATCACAAATAGGGGCAATGGATTTGGTTTGAATAACAGACTCATTCTTTAAAATAGGGCGTAATCCCTCTTGAATATAGGTTCTCCACTAACTTGGAAAATTGTTCCGACGATAAATCCTTTTGACGCTGGAGCCAAAGACGAAATAAAGAAAGGGAAGTTGTCAGGTAAAACTCAATTAAATAAGGCGTTAAGGAATGGTTTTGCGGAACGTTTAATTCTAATTGATCCAAAGTGATTTCTTTTTTTAAGCGTTTTAAAAAACGGACACTTCCATAATCACCCAAAAGAGCGTTAAGAACGAGGAGATGTTCTCTTTTGTCCAGACAATAGAGCGTATCTTGAACCGTATGTATCGATAGCTCTTTATTCGCCAATTCTTTTTTCATTTCATTCAATAAATCGTTTTCAACAGAGTCTAACAATTCGTAAATGTCAGTAAAGTATTGATAAAAGGTGCTGCGGTTATATCCTGACTTATTCGCAATCTCCTGAATCGAAATTTTCTCAATCGGCTTCTGGCTATATAACTCACAAAAAACATCTACAAACGTTTGTCTTGTTTTCTCCGTTATTTGGGGTTGCTTTTTCATATTTACCTCCTACTAGCGAATAAGAATATCATCCGACAAATCATAAAAAACTGATGGTTGATCAAGGAATATTGAAGATTTATAATCACATCATACAACATGTTGTCTGATAATCAAAAGGGATTGTTAATAAGTAGGGGGGGGTATTCATGTTAGCAAAACAAGCTAGAATTTTAATTTTTGGCGCAGGAGTCATCGGGAGCATGTACGCAATTAAGCTTATTGAAGCAGGGTTTGATGTTAGCCTGTTTGCACATTCTAATAGATTTAAATCATTAAGAGAAAATGGCTTGCAATATAAAGAAAAAGGTACGGTTAGATCGATACAAGTGAATGTCATTGATACGCTCGAAAATGACGATATATACGATTTCATATTCGTTACCGTTCGTTATGATCGGTCCGAATCAGCGTTGTTAGCGCTAAAAGATAATCAAAGCAAAAATATAGTTACGATGACTAGGACGTGTCTGAAAACTCATTACTGAGACAATTTGAAGATGGCAGCTACATATACAAACGACAAAAATGACTTGGCTAACTTGTCGTAACGAGTAGCCACACGTCGGAAGTGTTTGATTTTAT
>NZ_SKCD01000020.1 GCF_006542765.1 Paenibacillus luteus | reverse complement strand
TGTCTCCCCATGAGTATCGTCGAGCTGCGTAATGAAATAATCCCCCAGTTCTCTGTACTTGAACTGAGGGATAGGCCTAACCGTTTTTTTGTTTTTTTCACTGTCTACTTGACAGGGAGCACTTCAATTCCAACGGGTCTGAGGCTGTTTTATTTTTGACAACTGAAGTAACACTTTTACGACTTTATTTACAATTTCCCATCCATTGTCATCGTTACAAAGCCGCTTCCGCTGTCTCAAACTGACTATTGTACAAATCAGCATAGAAGCCATTCGCCGCAAGCAGTTTTTGGTGATTGCCGCTCTCGATAATATCGCCGTCCTTCATAACAAGGATGATATCGGCATTCTTGATCGTGGACAGTCTGTGCGCGATGACAAAGGAGGTTCGTCCCGCCATCAAGCGGTCCATCGCTTCCTGAATAAGAAGCTCCGTTCTTGTATCCACGGAGCTTGTCGCCTCGTCGAGGATGAGCAGCGGTGCGTTTGCAATGAGTGCTCTTGCAATGGTGATTAGTTGTTTCTGGCCTGCAGAAAGATTCACCTGCTCGTTCAATACCGTGTCGTAGCCATTCGTTAATGTGCGGATAAAATGATCAATGCCGACAGCCTTGCAGACTTCCTTCACGTCAGCATCGGTAACGCCTTGCTTATTGAAGACGATATTTTCTTTGATCGTCCCCTCGAATAGCCACGTATCCTGAAGCACCATACAAAACTGCTCATGCACATTTTCCCGAGGAAGCTCATGGATAGGAACGCCATCTATGGTGATTTCCCCCCCGTTCAGCTCATAGAATCGCATCAGCAAATTGACGATCGTCGTCTTCCCCGCACCTGTCGGTCCAACGATAGCGATCTTCTGTCCTGGCAAAGCCTGGGCTGAGAAATCATTAATGATAAGCTTATTCGGATCATATCCGAAGGTAACATTCCGGAACTCTACCTGCCCCTTAACGTCCTTAAGCACCTTCGATTTATGCTTCTCGTCCTCGAGCTCTTTCTCTTCCAGAAATTCAAAAACGCGCGCAGCTGCGGCTGCAGTTGATTGCAAACTTGTTGCTGCTTGCGCGATTTGCCCTAGAGGCTGCGTGAACAGCCGGACATATAACATGAATGCAACGATAACGCCAAACGAAATTTGGCCATCCATCGCCAATGCCCCGCCGACAATACATACCGCCACATATCCAAAGTTTCCGACAAACATCATGAGCGGCATCGTCAAGCCGGATAAAAATTGCGACTTCCAGGAGCTTTCATATAATTTATCGTTGATTTCATTAAAAGTTTCCTTCGCCTTCCGCTCGCCATTATAAACCTTAACGACATCGTAGCCTGAAAATATTTCCTCGACATGGCCATTCATCGCACCAAGGTTCGCCTGCTGGTGAACGAAATGCGTTTGCGATTTTTTGATCATCACCGTCATGAAGCCAAATCCTAGAAACGTGGAAATGATCGCCGTCAACGTCATCCACACGTTGGTATAGAACATCATGACCAATGAACCGACCAGCATGGTGACGGAAGTGACAAGCATCCCGACGCTTTGATTCATCGTTTGTCCAATCGTATCGATGTCGTTCGTAACGCGGCTCAGCACGTCGCCGTTGCTGGTGGAATCGAAATACTTTAGTGGAAGCTTGTTAATCTTCTTGGAGATGCGGGTACGCAAGCTTCTCGACACCTTCTGCGTTACCGTAGCCATAATATAGCCTTGGAAGAACGAGAAGATGACGCTTAATCCGTATAGGACGGCAAGCAATATGCCGATGCTGCTAACCGCGTCCATGTCGATTTCGCCCATTAGTCCCGCAGTAATGTAATCCGTCATGTCTTTCAGCTTGCCTGGCCCGACAATCGTAAATATCGTGCCCACAACCGATAGCAGCAGCGCCACGATAATAAGAGGAATATACGGCTTGCAATACGCAACGAGCTTGCCCATTGTGCCTTTGAAATCAATGTCTTGCTTGGTTGCGACCTGTTGTTTAGCCAATTTCAAGCTCCTCCTTCGACAACTGAGAGTTCGCGATCTGACGATATACCTCGCAGGTCTGAAGCAGCTCTTGATGCGTGCCTCTTCCTACAATCTTTCCTTCATCGAGAACGAGTATGAGATCGGCTTCCTTGATCGTTCCGATTCGCTGCCCCACAATAAGGTTGGTAGCGCCTGCTGTTTCTTGGTTCAGCATGGAGCGCAGTTGGCGGTCGGTCTTGTAATCAAGCGCAGAAAAGGAATCATCGAAAATGTAAATGTCAGGCTTACGGTAGATAGCCCTAGCGATAGATAACCGCTGCTTCTGTCCGCCGGACAGGTTCGATCCGCCTTGCGAGATACTGCCCTCATACCCGCCTTCCAGCTTCTCGACAAACTCTTGGCCCTTGGCAATCGCTACCGCTTTCTTCACATCGTCCGCCGAGCCTGCTTCTTGCCCGTTATCACCATAGGCGACGTTGGACGTCACAGTTCCGCTGAACAATACGGTTTTCTGAGGAACGTAACCAAGCTTGTTATGGAGATCCCGCAGCTCGTAATCTTTTACGTTTAACCCTTGGACAAGCACCTCTCCATCCGACACGTCATAAAATCTCGGAATTAAGTTCAGCAGCGTGCTCTTGCCGCTGCCCGTAGAGCCGATGAACGCAACCGTCTCGCCCCTGCGTGCAACGAAGCTGATGTCCCTAAGCACATATTCGTCCGAATCCGCATACTTGAAGCTGACATTCCGGAATTCAATTTCGCCTGCTTTTGCGGCATTAGTCGATTTAGAACGGCCATCCTTGATGCTTGGTACTGTATTTAATACTTCCATGACACGCTTCGCGGCGACCGACGCCCGCGGCAACATGAAGAAAACCATCGACAGCATCATAAAGGCCATAACAATCTGCATCGCGTAAGAAGAGAAGATAACCATGTCGCTGAATAAGCCAAGCCGAGCCGCTGCATCTGCTCCATTAATTAGATAGGCGCCGATCCAATAAATCGCCAAGCTCAATCCGCTCATGATCAGACTCATGACCGGCATCATCAATGCCATCAATCGGCTAGTAAACAGATTCGCATCGGTTAGCTCCTGATTCGCATGATCGAACTTCGCTTCTTGGCTTGGTCCCGCGTTATAAGCACGAATAACTCGCAGGCCATGCAGCCCTTCTCTCGTAACTCGGTTCAACTGGTCCGTTAGCCCTTGAATCAATCTGAACTTTGGCATGGCGAACAAAATAACGATCGCGATCATGAGTAGTAGCAGCGCAACCGAAATGCCGGATGAAAGCGTCCATTGCCAGCTCTTGCTGGAGATCTTCACAATGGCCCAACCTGCCAGAATTGGCGCTTTAATCATCACTTGCAGCCCCATCGCCACGATCGTTTGCACTTGCGTAATATCGTTCGTGGAACGCGTAATGAGGCTCGCCGTCGAGAATTGGTTCATTTCGGCCATGGAGAACGATTCAACCTTGTCGAAGAGTAAGCTCCTAAGCCTCTTAGCAAGCGATGCGGCGCTCTTCGCGACCAAATAGACTACGATGAAGGAAGCAATTAAGCTTCCGATGGCACACAGCATCATATAGGCGCCTGGCTCCCATACCTCGCTTAAAGAGCTGCCTTCCGTCTGCACCAGCTTGGTGATTTCTGCCAAATAATCAGGAAGCTTGAGGTCGAGCCATACCTGGAATACGATAAATGCGGTACTGATGACGATAAACCAAACATTTTTGGGATTAAAATACTTCAAAATCTTAAGCATTTATCAAACGCTCCTTCACCATGTTGTTAGCCATAGAACTGTAAGCCTACTAACTATATTACAATAATAAAAGCCGCTAAAACAACTTAGACGACTGCTACTCCAAATTGCTTTTGATTTTATCCAAGACAGTAAAGAACGTATCCAGTTCCTCTTGTGACAACCCCTTTTTTAATTCGCGCTCGATTTGAGCATATTTCCCTACGATAGCTTCATAGTACTCCAGCGCAGTCGGCGTAAGAATGATTTGCTTCAATCGTGCATCGTAGGGAACCGATTGCCTAATAATAAGATTATTCTTCTCCATTAATTGCAAAATCTTACTCGCCGTTGAACGCCGAATGGTAAATTTGTTCTCGAAATCGCGTTGAAAAATCTCCTTGTCCTGGTTATCAACAAAGTACTTTAGCACCCATCCATGCATGCCTGTTAATTGATCGCCATATGTTTGATTTATAAACCCGTCAATTTGTCTATGCAGCATATTTCTTAGTGTTCTAAGTTCCAGCGCAATCGATCTATCTGATTTCATTTCACCTTCCCCTTTTCAGTATTCATTTTCAGCTCTTTTCTCATTTTAGCATAATACTTGTTAGTCGGCTAACATAATTGCGACTAATGATTTATCACTTTCCCGACTTTTTATGAAAACTAAAATCCGTGAACCTCTACGCCACAATTTTGTAACAACTTGCTCATTGTGCATTATTGCCCATTGGGCAATAATATAGATATGGAATTATATTTGAAGATGCTGTCATTTTATCTAAAAGAGAGGTGAACGCTTAAGCGTTACATGATGAACAAACATAACCTACGCGATATCAAAAGGGTAGCAACAGGGAACGCGCTTGCGGATGCAGCGTTCGCTCTTGCTCTGGAAAAGGGAATGGACGGTTTCGTTGTCGAAGATGTCGTACAGCGCGCCGGTTACTCCAGAAGAACGTTTGCTAACCATTACTCCTGCAAGGAGGAAGCGATTGCTTCAGCGGCTCTCATCTTCAAAGGTGCTGATGAAATCGCCAATTGGATTGCAGACTTAAATGAGGATATTCCCCCGCTTGAGATTCTGTACAATTTGATGAAGATGCAGCTGACAGCAGAGCATTTCGTAAAATTACAACAGCTTGTATTGCTCTCGAAGCAGTACCCGTCACTTGAGCCATACATCCTCAGCGGACTGCGCCGTTTGCAAATTTCCGCCCAAGAGACATTAAGCATGTTATCCCATGGACATTATCCCGAAGGGTACACCCATCTTCTCGTCGGTGCTGTATACGGGGCTGTCCTGCCATTGCTTGACGGCAGCCTAAACGTACTGCTTCCAGGCCAGACAGCATCTGAAACCCAAGAGGCTGTTACGCTCGATCATTATTTAGACAATATGTTTGGTTACTTACGAAACGGTTTCTAGCTCACATCCTCACGTTATTCCCACATACAAAGGAGAATTATTAACGTATGTCAACTTTTCTGTACAGATTGGGCAAATCAGCCTATACCAAACCATGGTATTTCATTGTCAGTTGGATCGCGATCCTCGGAATTGTTCTCACCGTTCTAGGAATCAACGGCATCCATGTTACTTCCGATATGAAAATCGAGGGCACGGAATCGCAAAAGGTATTAGATCAGCTGACGGCAGAGCTCCCCGAAGCTTCGGGCGGACAAGCCAGCATCGTGTTTACGGCACCAAAGGGCGAGAGTCTGGATACGCCGGAGCGTTTGGCCTCAATTAGCGAAGCCGTTAACGAGGTATATAAACTTGAGTATGTGATTAATCCGATTGAACTCGCTGCACAAGCCGGAGCCTCAATGAGCGACGCTGCTGCTGCGCAAGGCAACCAGTCAGCACAAGGCGAAGCAGCTACTGGGTCTACGCAAGAAGCGGCAGGCGAATTGCCTCCTTACGGCCCGATGATGGTGGACGGCGTACCTGTTCCAGGCGTTATGATCGCTTCGGACAGCAGCGTCGCCTTGTTCCAATTTCAATTCACAGTTCAGCAAATGTCCTTGCCCGAGTGGGTCCCAGATTCGGTAATCGATGCAGTTATGACTGTCGAGAAGACCGGAATTACTGCCTTGCCGAGCGACTCGCTCTCTACTAAGCCTGCAATTGGCTCGACGGAAGCCATCGGCATTGCCGTCGCCGCCGTCGTGCTCTTCATGACACTCGGTTCAGTTGTTGCTGCAGGATTGCCGCTTCTGACCGCGCTTATCGGAGTAGGAGTAAGCGTAGGAGGAGCTTTTGCCTTCTCGAACGTGTTCCATATGACCGATCTCACGCCTGTTCTTGCGCTTATGGTCGGGCTAGCCGTCGGTATTGATTACTCCCTGTTCATCGTCAACCGTCAGCGCCGCATGATTCTTGAACAGGGACTTAGTGCCCGGGAAGCCGCGAGCAGAGCGGTCGGCACCGCAGGCAGTGCCGTATTTTTTGCCGGCTTGACTGTTATTATTGCATTATGCGGCATGGTCGTTATCGGTATTGGCTTCTTGTCCGCAATGGCGCTTGTAGCCGCTTTAGCCGTTCTTGCCAATGTGTTAGTCGCGCTGACCCTGCTGCCGGCTTTACTCGGTCTCGTCGGTGAACGCATTTGCTCAGCCAAAGCTCGCACTAAGAGCAGCAGCCAAACCAACAAAAATTCAAATGGATTCGCGCACCGCTGGGTAACGGGAGTCGTAAAAGGCCGCTGGGTTATCGTAGTTGCCGTCATCGTTATTCTCGGTGCAGCTGCGGTCCCGGCTGCAAAGATGGAAATGGGCATCCCATCGGGTGCGACAGCAAACTTTGATACAACAGCAAGACAGAGCTACGATGCGATTTCAGACGGTTTCGGCGAGGGCTTCAACGGACCGCTGCTTCTAGTTGCAGAGCCGCAAGATTCTTCAGGCGCCATAACGATGGAGACGCTAGGTGGACTAGTTCAGGAGCTTCAGCAGCATGAGAACGTTTCAGTAGTAACGCCTATGGGCGTTAACAAAACCGGTGATATGGCTATTATTAGCCTCATCCCGAAGACAGGACCAACAGACAAAGAGACGAAAGATTTGGTACAAGAGCTTCGCGCCAACGACTCCAGCATGGCGCAGTCTCATGACGTTAAAATTGGCGTTACCGGATTTACCGCGATCAACATCGACATGTCGTCGAAGCTGGCTGAGGTGTTCCCACTCTACGTCGTCATTATCGTCATTCTTTCCATCATTATTTTGCTGCTCGTATTCCGTTCAATCATCGTACCTGTCAAAGCGACGGTTGGTTTCCTTCTCAGCATACTCGCCACTTTCGGGATAACAACAGCTGTATTCCAATGGGGATGGGTACATGACCTATTCGGCTTCGATACGGGTGGCCCGCTGCTCAGCTTCATGCCGATTATGGTTACCGGTATCCTATACGGGCTCGCGATGGATTATCAAGTGTTCCTTGTCAGCTCGATGCGCGAATCATATGTTCATGGGCATCATGGCAAGGAAAGCGTCATTCACGGCTACGATCAAGCTAGCCGCGTCGTCGTAGCCGCAGCGATTATTATGGTTTCCGTGTTCGCTGGGTTTATCTTCGCTCATGATATTATGATCAAGCAGATTGGCTTTGCGCTGGCGATCGGCATCCTGATTGACGCCTTCTTCGTCCGTATGGCCCTCGTCCCAGCAGTCATGGCCATCTTCGGAGACAAAGCATGGTGGCTGCCAAAATGGTTAGACCGCCTGCTGCCGAACCTGGACGTCGAAGGAGATAAGCTTCTTGCACAGCTGAAGGCACAGGAAGGCGCAGCTGACATCAAGGCTAACCCTCGTAAAGCTCACTAATTTAGTTTCTCAAAAACTTGGATATTCATCACAAGCAAAGGCCAACCAGATCATCATCTGGATGGCCTTTGTTTCAACTTTGGTCGCGGAAATGGCTTCCATCCTCCAGAACGAGTGGGCATGGTCGCAGCCGATTTCCTCATGTTCCTGAGAGGCAACTTCCTATCCCCTCATTACTCAGCATCGCACCCGCAATCGTCAGAAAGTCCTCCCGTTCAATCTCAAAATGACCGTAACGGAAGGAATAGCCCCAATTTCGGTTCCCGCGCGTGAAGCTAAGCTGTTCCAGCAAATCTCTAATCTTAGTTTCCTGACATGGGATATAGCTAATATTTCTGCGGAACGGCACAAATGATTCAGACATCCGATATTCGTAAACTTTATCATCAATCACTTCCCCGATCGCAGTGAATGCTTGGAGCGGAGACCCCACCGACATATCTGTTCGTGGGGAATAGTAAATCAACCAATCGCCTGCGCGCATCTTTCGTAAATGTGCTGACTTGCCGTGACAGAGCTGCGCGAATCCTTCCCGTTCTCCAATCTTCACATGTGATGCGGACACGACGCCAATCCAAAAGCGGCTTTGCTCGCTTATTTCATCCAAATTCACCCTTCGAATCCCCCTTTTTTTTCATCAAAAAACCTGCGACGCTCAACGAACCGATCCGTGCTTTAATGCTCCATTAGTTTTCGTTTTAACTAACTATACAAAAACGCTACTGACACCATCATGTCAGTAGCGTTTAAACATTTTTTCCGCTTCGTTTCTACTACTGCTTCTTCCACCGTAAAACTAACTGGCGGCAGGAAATATCCTTCCATTAAGGAGTACCCTTGGCCTGGCGCTCCTATCACGGGTACGCCTGCTTCACTCAAAGCTTGAATATCCCTGTAAATGGTTCTCACACTTGTTTCAAAAGCAGCTGCCAGATCCTCTGCTCGTAACAAAGTGTTCAACTTCCACCCGGAGACTAATTACGAAAAAGAACTTTGATATGTTAAACTATGTTGAACAGCAAAGCATCTCTAGACATCTACCACTCACGCTTAAGGAGCCCGATTATGTTTCAGCCAGAACGTTACAAAGGATCAAAAGAGCAAAATTATGAGTTAGTCATCCGCCAGCTTGAAGCATTGCTCGAAGGGGAGTCCGACGTGATTGCAAACCTTTCCAATGCTTCGGCGCTGCTTAATCAATTTTTAGATGATATCAACTGGGTTGGGTTTTACCTGTTCAAAAATGATGAACTTGTGCTAGGGCCATTTCAAGGCCTCCCGGCTTGCTTCCGCATCCCCTTACACCGAGGCATATGTGGAAAAACTGCTACCGAAAGAAAGACGGTCAGAGTTGATGATGTTCATAAATTCCCGGAACATATTGCTTGCGACTCCGCGTCGCGATCAGAAATCGTTATTCCCATCATCATTAACGGCGATTTGTTCGGCGTCCTCGATATTGATAGTCCATCGCTAGATCGGTTTGACGAGATTGACCAGCAATACTTGGAACAATTCATAAATCAATTAATTACTCACTTGTAACCATAAAGACCGCCTCTAATAAAGGCGGTCTTTATGGTTGATTGATCAACCACTTGGAGCTTGAATTCGACTATTCAGTGTTCCATCTCGCACCCTAAAATCTTTCTAAAATCCAGCCCAATCAAACATCCAGCTAATCCACAGATTGGGATTGAATTGATGCTCCACCCTCACATCGATCCAAATGATTAATGAAAAAAGAGAGATCACCACAAAGACGCTTACTTCCTTGAAAGGTTTTTTTCGATGAATGAAAAATACAATAACACATGTAAAAGCAAGTGAAAATAGTATAATAAACCTGATCATGGCGATACCTCCTTTCCCTTTCGCCCACGCTGTCGAATCCAAGATAAAACAAGGAGCAGCAAGGGCAAAACGATACCAAACAAACAGGAATACGCGAAAATATATTTTCGGTCCCAGTCAATGTTCTCAACTACGTTATCATTTAACGATATCGCGATACCGGATATAAGAAGAACAAGCGGAATAGCGATCCACGTTCTCTCCTTCATTTGAAACAGCTGACGAATGCCCTCCACTGCGCAATAATAGGCAATGCAAAGTTTGAGAAAAATCCAAATCAACCAAACGATAACGATCGTAGATTCCAAATGTTCAATGAATTCCGCGATCCGAAGCTCCTCTACAATGGTATACAGAGGATACAGAAGATGCGAGCTGCGTGCTGCGCCTAGCACACCAATAGTCACAAAAACAATTCCGCTTAATAATAGCGTTGCCGTGGCGAGACCTAGCAGCAAGCTTGACTTGAGCCTTGTTTTGACATACGGGGCAAGCATCATGATGGTTACCGTCTCCAGATAGGGAAAACCGATGACCGGCGCTGAGTCTTTGATCAATTTCGTAAACGAGGCCTGAAACATAGGCTCAAATCGTTCCCAGTTCCATTCATTAAGTGCAGAAATATAAATCACAAATAAGACAAGCAGCACAAATGGCGTAAGAAACTCACTCGTTCTTGCTATCGTCTCGACTCCTCTGATGACAGCATAACAAGCAATGACCAAAAACATGATATGAAATACCGATATGGGCGTATTTGGCATGAGAATGGTCTTCATAAAATCACCAAGATTGCGGGTCACCCAGCTTGCCGTTTGTATAAAATACCAAATGTAAACGATCGCGATCAACCCGCCGATCGGTTTGCCTGCAGCAGCTAGAGCGATTTGTACGATACTTAATTCCGGATTTGCATTAGACAATAGCAACCATAAACAAGCAATCACAATGGCAAAAGCACCCGCAACCAATGGAATGATCCATCCGTCTTGTTTGGTTGAGGAAATCACGCTGCCCGGCCGTATAAAAAAGGCAGTTCCTAAGGCATAGTTCACCGTTAACAAATAAAATTGCCATCCACTAATGTGCTCTTTAACCATCGCCATCACCTGATTTATAAGGATCTAACGTATTGCCGAAGGTTTGGATGACAAAATGTACAGATACGGCAAGCTCAGTTTGTTCCCATTTCCCCTTGCCCTCCATGGCCTTCTTCCGGGTGCTCCCGCGCTTGCGGCTTATCATCTCCTCAATGCCCATAATATCCCAATGCTTTGCTTTCGTTTTCTCATACAATTGATTGGATCTTTCTACGACCTGTTTACTGAGCTGAGTTATAATCAGATCTAAGTTATCAGCTGTTAATTTCGTCTCTTGCGTATTGCCATCGATATGGACTTTAGCTTTAATTTGAATGTTGATAACCAGATGACCGGATTTTTGAACTAAATTCTTTTTGACTAAAATATCCTTCAGCCAAAGATCAACATGTCCCTCATTTAAATGGACGATTTGATGAAGCATCTTTATTTCACCGTTCAGCAAATTGTAAAATGGCATTTCGTAGGCGGATAATTTTCCAATCATAGCCCCCTGTTTAATTAGGGCCCCCCCTCTTAGAATAAAGATTCCTTCATTAGCGTCCATATGCTCGTATCTTTGAGTAGTCGAACTCTCGCGTGAACCGGAGACGCTAACAAGCGGCAATACGATCAATGTATTGGTATCTAGATTTTCAACCACATCTTTTATTCGCGAGCGGTAGCTCGCTTCTCCGGATTCCATGGACTGATTTTCAATAATGGTACGCACATTATTGCCTGGCAATCTTTCAAGCGTGGTGTAGATTTGCATAAAATCGGATAAGGGCGAATCCGTTACTAGCATATTAATGGTAGATTGCCGATCCCGCTGCTTCTCCATAAAATTCAGCTGATCCACGATTCCTTTTCTCGCTGCTCTTTCCGTTACCACCATCGCTTCGGAATGGTCGAAAAACGGCCGCTTCGGAATGCTGTCGAGCAGCTTTGACGGAACCTCTGTGGCAAGCTTTGAGCTTACGCGGAACGTATAGACAGGCGCATTGATCCCGGAAGTTTTTTGCGCGGCAATTCCCGAAGGATTTACGATATGGTAATAAAACGTACTTCCCCCCTCTTCCGAATTAATGTCCATTCCGATAAAATTCACGATAGCCATCTGATTAACCTCCACTAAATCCCAGCATGCGGTTAAGCAGAAGCACATAACCAAACTGCAGCATACTTTCATTTTCCACGCCTGCTGATTACCCTTCATGAGAGCCACCCTTCGTGTTCTCGTTTAAAATCTATTTTTCCGTTTCGTCCTGTTCATCCGGGGATACGCCTTTAGCTTGGAACGCGGCACCCGCATCAGTATATCCTTCCAATCCGAGATGACCGTAGGTGCCAATGGGGCGAAGAACGGAATGCCAAAGGATCTTAAGGAAGCGAAATGTACGATCGTAAATAAAGCTCCGCACAATATGCCGAACAAGCCTAAGAAGCTGGCTAGAACCATGTAGGAATACTGGAGAAACCTTTGCGATAAGCCGAAATTGTAATTAGGCGCAACGAAGCTCGCAATTGCAGTCACAGCAACGACAATAACCATAGCTGCAGATACTAGGCCTGCCTGAACGGCGGCTTCGCCTAGAACAAGCGCACCGACAATCGATATCGCTTGGCCAGCAATCCGTGGCATGCGTAAGCCAGCCTCCCGCAAAACCTCGAAAATGCCGGCCATTAAAAAAGCTTCCACATAGGATGGAAAAGGCACGCCTTCTCGCTGAGCCGCAATGCTCACCAATAGGGAAGGAGGCAGCAGACCTTGCTGGTAGGTCGTAACGGCTATGTAGAGCGCAGGAACAAAAATGGCCAATAAAAAGGAAAAAAACCTAATCCAAAGCATAAAGGTGGCGATGTCCGGTCTTTGGTAATAGTCCTCAGGCGATGAAAAAAATTGAAAAAAAGTAACAGGCCCAATCAGCGCCAGCGGGCTGCAATCCACCAAAACGACTACTCGCCCTTCTAAGAGATGAGATGCCGTAACGTCGGGTCTTTCTGATTTCATCATCAAAGGGATCGGAAAGTAGGTTTTATCCCCAATCAAATCCTCCACATAGGATGTATCCAATATGCTATCGGTGTCTATCGCCTTAATTCTGCTGCGGAACTGCTGCAGGACATCATCAGGCGCAAGATCATGCAGATACACAATAACGACCCTTGTTTCCGTTTTTGTGCCGACAATAAATTGTTCAAATCGCAAATCGGTAGTGCGGATTCTTTTGCGCAATAGTCCAATACTCGTGGCCAAGTCTTCATTATAAGCCTCATGAGGACCTCGAACAGTCGCTTCCGTCTCGGGCTTATCAATGGAACGGTGATAGGACATAGCTACATCCAGCTGTAGAATCTCGTTGCAATGATCAATGATTAATAAGCATCTTCCATCCAAAAGAGCCTCCAAGCAGGCATGCAGATCTGAAATGCTTGAAGTCGAAGCAATAGGAATTTTGTATCTCAAATACTCAACGGTGTCCATCCCTATTTGCAGCGATCCAATACCTTCCGAAATAAACCTCAGAATGGTATCTTCGATTTTATTTTTGTCCACAAGGGTTTCAATAAACAGGCAATGCCCTTTAATATCACGGTTATTCGCAAAATGGTGATGAATGAGATCGGGCGGATTGCCTAACGCGGCTACAATGTCCTCTATGGAAAAATCCTCCTGCAGGACTCTCCCTTCCTGGCTCGTTGTATCCTTCCTCATGGTTGCTCCCCCTGACATTCGTTTGTTTCAATTATCTCCATTCCTTGCCAAAGCAATACAAGAAATTTCCATGCTTTAGCTTCCAGCGTATCGACGTATCTTCGCTTTTCTAAGTCTCCTATAAGATAACGATTCTAGCGTTTTAAATTCATACATGGGCAAAAAAAAAGAGACTAGAGCTTCTCTCTCCTCAGTCCCTTATAGATGCTATTTTATTTTCTCTTTCCTATCCTATGCTCTATTTCAAAAAAAGAAAATCTATTCAATGTTCTTGGAGAGTCAGCCTGAACTAGGCTAACTTCTCAATGACGATAGAAGCACTAATGGTTGGCGTACCCCCGCCAATGTCATTTTGCAACGTCTGTGCACCTGTGTTATCGATGCGATTTAATGTCAAAATACCGCCAGCAGATAATTGGGCCACAACTTGGCCTTGGTAAGGGTTGTTCCCTGCTCCCGAACCGTAATTGCTGCAAGGAACCAACGCTGCAGGCGCTGCACCCGCCGGATCAAAAAACAATCCAAACGCACTATTGCCAGCTGTAGGGAATACTTCCCAGCTAATATTGTAAGTACCAGCCGTATTAATCACAATATTGGATGGAGGAGCGAATGAAAGAGCTGTTGCATTGATAAGAGAGTTATTAAACGTTACCGCCCCACCTTGGCCACCTGGAGCCGGTGCTGCTTCAATGGTCTGCTCTTCGTCGCTGCAGAGGAAAGCAAAATCGGCTATGCCTCCCGCAGGTCCTTGTGCTCCTGTTGCTCCTTGCGGTCCTACTGGTCCTTGAGGTCCTGCCACGCCTTGAGCGCCTGCTGTTCCTTGAGGCCCTACTGCCCCTTGAGGTCCTGCTACTCCTTGAGGCCCTGCTACTCCTTGAAGACCCGTTGGTCCTTGTGCGCCTTGTGGACCCGCAGGCCCAGGCACCGGTGTGACCTTAACAACGGGACGCGGGCAGGTTACCTTTACGATTTTCTTTTTTATAATCACATTTTTCTTTTGATGGTGATCTTTCTTTTTAATACAATCTTTCTTTTTAATACACTTTGGTTTACATACGACTACAACTTTTTTATGGCATCTTTTTTTATGCTTATTTGCTAAACAACTCAACACAGCACCTCCTTGGGATTTGAATCATCCTACGCTGAGATGCTTATTGTTGAACGGACGTATACCTAGCAACCTAGTAGACTACTAACCAATTAATAAAAAAGAGGTTATTGCGGAGCGGCATTCATATAGAAAAACACTACTCTTTGAAAATTAACACAATCATTTAATAAAAATTTTCATAGAATAATAGATTATGCTTGCAGCTTTTTTTCAGTTTTGGATAAGAAATTGTCCAATGCATCCGCGATATCGATATTCATGCGTTCTGACAAAATAATTAACCACCATACACATTCGCCGAGCTTATGCTCTAATTCGGGCATGATCTCTCCCTTCATCGTCCAGCGCCCTTGTTGAGACATCGTCAAACGACCGACCAAACCGGCATCCGTCAGAAAAGCCAGAGCATCCTCTTCTACCGTCCATTCTTTTTCGTGATGCTTCCGTTCCAATTGATGGTACAGCTTTCTAATCTGTACAGAGCGATCAACCGCTTCACTAAAGCTCATATTTTTCATCGTACGCCTCTTCTTTTTATTAAAATGTAAAACTAATTTCTCCCCTACGCAGTTATCCTCTACTATAAGATTCTGCAGTATTCTCACTATACGACGTTATACTGGACAGCAGCATGTCCTATTATAGAAACTTGCCGTTTAAAAAATTAAATCATCGGTTTGTCGTCATCATATGATATGAAGTTGTCTTAGGCACTTTTCCGAGGTGTTTGTGGGGACGTTTGTGGGGGCATTCGTACGTTTATCTTACTTAGATGGAATTTCTCCTGTTAAAAATAACATGATTCGTTTGGTATATGAAATAGATGGAAATAGTAGGAGGAGTTCCAGCTAATCGCCAAGAAAAGCTGAAATCCTTTAGAATAGAGGGAGAAATTCCAGCTATTCATACGGCTTGAAGTTATCAAAGTTTGCCTGGCCACGCTTGCTTTCTCCGCCAGCTGCTGCTGTGTCATCTGATTTATCTATACTACAAATATCCCCCGCAACGTGAATCGTTACGGGGGGCTCTGCCATTAGTCATTGAGTAACAACCGGTTCTGCGGCTTGCTTTCCAGTACATCATGCCAATGCAGCTTTGAGTAGAAAGAATTGATCCCTTCCATATCCGCCTAACGGTCCCGGTTAACGATATAACTCAATAAGTGGTTTAGAAATGCAGTGCGGCGTGGCATCTCTTTCAGTGTTTCCATGGCGATACAATAGTGCTCCCACATCGCTTTGCTCGCGCCGTCCTTCCCGAGGATGGTTACGAAAGTAGAAGTATTGTTTGCCACATCCTTGCCCACGGGTTTGCCAAGCAAACGCTCATCCCCCTCCAAATCAAGCAAATCATCCTTAATCTGAAAGGCAATGCCTGCATGGTATGCGAAGGTCTTCAAAACTGCGATTTCCGTCTCGCTAACCTCGACTAATATGGCTGGCATAACCAATGCAGCCTCAAAAGCGATTCCCGTTTTGTAGAAGCAGATCGTATTCAATTGCTCTAATGTCAATGCTTTTCCTTTGGAATTCAAATCCATCGCCTGCCCCATACACATATCCTCTGCCTTTTCGGCTGAATATTTAATCAAGGCTAGCACGGTTTTCGCATTGAACGGTTCTAGTGACGCTTGTTCCTGAATCGCTTTCTGGATCAATAATAGACCCGTTATTTCTGCAGTCGCATTATTATGCACCTGATGCAGCGTTGGACGACCTCTCCGTGTAGCAGCATTATCTTGGGACGGCAAATCATCGAAAATCAGAGAGGCCGTATGCATATACTCCAAGGATCTCAATAAAGGGACGATCGCGGTTGCTTGCAGTCCATATTCTTGCACCCCCATGACCCAGGTCAAGATGGGACGCAGACGCTTCCCATCCCCTTCAAGACTGTAATTTGCCGCATCGATCAGCGTCTCTTTCATCGGCGGCATTCCTTCAGACTTGGCAATTCGCAGCGTATTATTGATCTGCTCACGGGCTATTTTTATGGTCTCCAAGAAATTTTCTTTCTCTTTCCGTTCTTCTTTAAGAAAGGTGACCAGTTGGTCCCGAAACAGCTTATCCAAGAAATCCACATCATCGGCTTTTTGAACCATCTGTTGGATTAGTCGATTAAACGCTGGGCTTCCGCAAGCAAATATATTCATAGTCTGGTTGTATTTTTCGACTCCAAGACGTTCTTTACAACGCTTTAGACCGTTGATCGCACGATTCAGAATCACCTCACGAGCCTTTGCATTGGAATAATATACGTTATGAATTAGATAAAAAATAACCGTCCAATATAGTTCAAAGGGATTAATGAGATCCGGACGCTGCTCACGATGGGCGAGATAATAGGTGTAAGGAGTAACCGCCCCGTCATCCCTATCGTCAAACATATCCGCAAAATCGTCGGCCAGTTGATTGTAGATGCCATAAAAGAAGGTTCGCTTCTCAAAGTCCTCGTCCATGGAAGCCCGAAGCACGGAACGTGCGATTAATCGAGATGAAGCAGACTTTAAAATAATTGGGATGTACAACTCTTCGTTTGTGTAGCCGGCATGGCTAAGCTCCTTGGCTCGGTCCAATTCCTGCGAGTGAAAAAAAACATAGGTCTGCTCGAAAAACAGCTGCTCTGTCTCCAGCCCTTGCTGAGACTTAATATAATTAAAAGCTTCTACAAGCTCTGCGTGTACGAATTGAATCAACGCCTGATTAGATCCCGTCCACTCGCCTAATTCCGGTACCGATCCCGTGAGCAGCGCAGCTCGTATAATCGTTGAATATTGTGTTTTCTCTTGTAGGGTTAAAACCCTCGCATCTAGTAGATCGTCAATGAACGGATAAGTCAGACCATAGGAATAACCGAGCCTGATGGCTTCATCCAGTCTCCGGGCACGTTCCGCAGGCGATCGTTCATCGCTCATTTCTTCAATCGCATGCAGAACCACTCCAATAATGATCTTAATCAACTTTCGCTGCGCATGCTCGGCATTCATCTCCTTCGGAAGATGTACCGATACTTCCTTAAGCTTATTGATCACCCATATGACTGCCGTTTCAACGCCTTCCGTCTGAGCCCACCGATACAGTCCTGCTAAACTCATAAACTCTGGCTGGTTCTCCCTGTTTGAAGGGGATGGACTTAAGCGATGCTTGATGTCCGCAGCTACACGCTGAATTCTAGCTTGCGTATCGGGAGAATCTATAGCCTTTCCTAGGTCTCTCATGTAGATATAGGAAACGCTTCGATCCAAATAATCGTCCAATTTGCCTGTATGGTTCAGCCACTGGATATAGCGATGATAGTCCCCGGCAGCTGCCGTTTGCTTTCCTCGCGAGAAAAAGGATAACCATGATTGGCGATGAATATGGTTTCGTTTCCACAGGTGGATATCCTCGGACAGGGCAGGCACATACCTCTTTTCCTTCATTTGCTCATAAAGCGTAGCAAAGTAGCGAGTGGCCTTCTGCTCAGCCAGCCGATAACAGGTATCGGCATGAATTGTAAATTCGTCATTCATACGGTGTATGACCTCAACTTCTATTGTGGTTTTTGGGATAGACTTTATGGGAGGATGAGGTTTCTCCATTAGCTGTTAAGAATTCATCAGAACCATTTTATATTTTAAATACGGGAAAAGATTTTATCGGTTGCGAATTCATTTTTTCAGCACAAAAACCCCGACCTGATCCGGTCGGGTTTGTCACGCTCGTTTCCATCCTGTGCGAGATACCAAGCAATTCGCTCCATTATTTACTTAGTTCTAAATAGATTATATCAAATTCATATAGCCAAATCCGTAAACGGAGCCGAGCGCCATCGCAATCGTCCATATGGCAAGACTGATCGCCATCCATTGAATGACCCGTGTTCGCGAAGAACCAAATGTCAACGCCAGCAAAGCGGCGATATCCGTACCAACAATAACGGGAGCAAGCAGTGCCAGTCCGGGAAGGCCATAGCGGTCCCACACTTGCCTAGCCCGGGTCTCTTTCTTCGATGGAGCGGTAATGCCCTTCTTCAACCTACGCTTCTCTCTCCAGCTAGTGAATTGATTAAAGAAGACACCCAGAAGCAATATCATTAGAAAGTTTCCTGCAAAACCAGTTATTGCCACAGCAACTGGAGACATACCCGCCACGATGCCAAGCGGTACGACAAGAAAAACATCCAGCCACGGCGCTGCCGCGAGTAAAAATAAAACGATATACTGCCATATCCCTTCCGATTGCTGAATCCATTCAAACATAATTAATCCTCCCGTTGATCATGTCTCACGTTCGTTTAGCCTTCGTGCCTAATCCAGTTTATCAGAAACGACATAGAGGCCTATGACTCCATTGTATCAGAAACGCCTTAACTGTAATGAAACCTTTTATTAACGCTCCCTTACTTAATAGCAGGCCAACACAAACGGATTAAGCTTCTGTTAAGACATGATTCAATTTGCATTTCATACGCAAAAAAACGGCCGAGCCTAAGGCTCGCCGGTTTTTTGTTTCTTGTAATCGGAAACTTCTATTAAATGGATAGTTCATCACGCGGTTAAGATAGTATTGAGCCTTCATCGACAACGTGGGTCTGGGTTGCTGTACTTTCTGCCGCAGAGCGTTTGAGAGTGGTCGCCAGCAGCACCCCTGCCGCAGCCAACACAGCTAGCAATAGATAGGTGTTATGAAAGGCGTGTGTCATCGCGTCCGGCAGTGGAGCCTCGCCTTTGCTAACGAAATGGTTTGTTCGGCTGACAAGGAACGTCGTAAGCCCAGCTACCGCGAATGAAGTCACCACTTGCTGAGCCGCGCTCGTTAACGAGGTGACTCGCCCGACTAGGTCTCTTGGCGCCGTTTGAATCAAATGAGTGTTTAAGGAAAGCATCGACAAGCCCATTCCCATACCCAGCAGCACACGTGGGACGAAAAATAACCATGGGGTATTGCTCGGATCAATGAAAGAGATGAGAAAAGCACCGATAGCCACAAAGGTTAATCCTAAGATCACTAATGGTCTTGCACCGATACGGTCGAATAAACGGCCTCCGAGCGGCATCATAATTCCTGCGGCAACCGCTTGAGGAAGCGTCCATAAGCCCGCTTCGAACGCGCTCATCCCCATTAATTGCTGCATGAAATACGGTACGGTGAAGATTACGCCAAACATGGCAAATTGCAAGATCCACTGCACGAGTATCCCTCTGGTGAACTGTGCTGAACGGAAAACCCTAAGCTCCAGCAAGGGCTCTTTTTTCCGAGTAAGCTCGACGATAGTAAATAATATAAGGGCTACCACGCCAACGGAAATACCGATGATCGTTTTTGCGGAAGTCCAGCTGGTTCCTCCTTCGCTAAGCCCATAGGAGAGACCCCCAAACGCAAGCGGTGCCAGCATAATTCCCCAAAAATCCAATGAAGCGGAAACCTTCTTCGCAAAATTCGGCAGCACTATCAAGCACAACACAACGCCGATAATGCCAATGGGAACATTGATTAGAAAAATCCATTGCCAGCTCACATAGTCAACCAAATAACCGGATACGATCGGTCCTAGCGCAGGCGCAAGTAAAACCGGTACCCCCATAAAACCCATAATCATGCCTACTTTTTCAGGTGGACTGAGCCGGTACGTCATGGCAAAGGCAATTGGCATCACCATGCCCCCGCCTAGCCCTTGCAGCACCCTAAAGAAGATCAGCTGTTCTGCTGTCGTGGCAAAAGCACATAGGATCGAGCCCACGGTGAACAAAATAATCGAAATGATAAACACGCGCTTCGCTCCAACCCGGTCTGACATCCAACCGGCCAATGGGATTACTGCTGCTTGGGCAAGGGCGTATCCGGTAATCGTCCACTGGATAACGCTTAGCGAGCTGTTGAAGTCGGCTGTAAGTACAGGAATGGCTACATTTACGGCCGTGGTATCTAAAATCACCATGAACAGCCCAATAATAATGGCAATCAACGGTGCAACGAGTCCGCGTAAAGATGGAGTAGGAGTTAACGAGGGAACTCCAGATTGTGTAGACATATAGCGATCTCCTTCAAGTGAATTTTTTGTTTTCCTGAAAAGAAGATAGCATATTCGTTAAACAAAGTAAACTAAAAAGATAAAAAAAGTTTAGTTTGTATAGTTTGGTTTAATATAATCTTAAATTGCGCTATACTAGATTATGCAGGCAGGAGGCGTAGCCGTATGAAAGATTGTGAAATTGACCAGATATGGGAGAAAAAAAAATCAACCAAGGTAAAGCTCATACTCAAACTAATACCGTATGTTCAAAAACACGGCTTCAGTGCGATTAAAATGGACGATGCCGCCAAATATATGGATATCAGCAAAGCAACCATGTATAAATACTTTGCTTCCAAGGATGACATTATAGAATGTTTAGTCGAGAAATGCGTAAACTATACTGAATCGCTTATGTTCGAGATAGAACCGAATCAACTCATACCCACAAATGAAACGATTCCTTCTCAGGAAGAGTTAAGGATTTATGGCGAATCATTTGCCAAGGTGTTCAAGCAATCGTTCAAAATGGCCTTCTATTTAAGCGATATCCTTCTACAAGATCTAAATACCACTTATCCCGATTTATCGGCAGCGCTGTCACAGGCGGTAGAGCGTTGTCAAATGAACATGGTCGACTATCTGAATAGAGGCATGGAGCTTGGCCTATTTCACCAGATGAACGCGGAGATCATCCTGATCCAGTTGGATGTCGTATTACGAAGATTATTAGATCCCAAGCTGCTTTTGCAGCACAACATAAGCTTAAAGCAGGCGCTGCTGGATTTCTATCAAGCGATGAAGCTTCAGCTTTTCCACGAAAAATGGCTGCATGAAGATCACACTTTAATAGAACCTTTTATTAGTGAAATGATCGTCAAGAAGCTCTCTTATGAATAAGATCAATATTTCAAAAACAGCGCAGAAAAAAGCCAAAATAGGCAAGGCCCTTAAGGGCCTTGCCTATTTTGGCTTTTTCTTTCATATATCATAAATAAGAGTGCTAGGCAATTCACTTAATTTGTTTATAATACTCCGCGAACACATCAGCAAAAGCTTCTGCGGTTTGGAGGTTTTCTTGCAGCGTATTGTTAATGCCTCCGAATTCGAGCAGCAAGCTTCCGTTAGATACGGATTGGTTGTATTCAGCGTTCCCTTGATGGGCGCTTTTGGTCAGAACGCCTCTCGATATGCCTGGATACTTCTTATTCAATAGCTCATTCAACGCATCAGCAAACTTTTTGTTTTCCTTGTACGTAGGATTGGCGTCTCCAATGACGAACATAATGCGCGCATACGTTTTCCCGTTAATGGTAACCGTTGTTTTGCTGCGCGGAACATCCGCATCCCGGTGGATATCGAAGAAATAAGACAAGGAAGGATGGGATTTCATCGCTTTATCGACCGCTTTGCGCGATTCGTTATAAGATTGCGTATAGCTTAATTTCTGCTCGTTCAGCCTTGCTGTAAAGTCCGTCTCCTCCACCATCGTGGGGATTCCCTTCTTCTGGAGGCTTTGCGCAATCTGCTTGCCAACCAGCGTAATGTTCACCTTCGGATCATCAACGGAAGAGCCCTTCGAGCCGCTGGATACATTTTTCCAAGACTCGCGGTTATGCGTATGGTAAATGTATACCTTGCTTCCACTTTGGCTGGCGACCCCTGTATTTACGACCCAATTCGCGACGTAAGCGGTTCCTCCGCTGGGCAGCGAGACTTGATACCAGTCTCCTTTGATAGAAACGACCGGAAACGATTCGCCTGCCCTCGCTTTGGTAACAATCTCATAATCCAGCCCTGGTCCTTTGCGCAAATTAGTGGTGTCCACAATGTTCACGATGACTTCTTTATCCTGATTGCTGCCCGACGGTTTGCCACTGTCCGGCTTTTGGCCGTTATTTGAAGAAGTTTGACCACTACTCGCTCCAACGGTTTCCACGACCCAATTCGCAACATAGGCCGTGCTGCCCCCCGAAAGGGAAACTTGATACCAATCCCCTTTCGAGCTGACAATGGGGAAGGAATCCCCTGCCTTTGCCCTGGCGACAATATCATAATCCAGCCCTGGCCCTTTGCGTAAATTCGTAATATCTACAATATTGGCAACAGCTGATTTGCTTTGTGCATATTGTTGAGCTCCTGTGCTTAGCGCTTTCCCAGCAGCCAAATTCTGAATAGAGGCATATGCAGCATCTGCGCCTCCGGATAATAAAGCAAATGCGACGGTTCCACCAATTAGTTGATTTCGTAATCTCAAAGCTGACTTTCCTCCATTTCAAAAACTTGTTCTACGAAATTTCGACAGCAATGGAGGAAAATCCTTCTAAACTACAAGGTACTACGCGAAAATGAGAGTAAAGTCTTAGTCATTCACGAAAATGAAATGTGACTCACGGAGCACAAATCTGTAGATCATCATTTGGAAGGAGTTTGACCCCGACACTGGTAGCAGTTTCAGGCCATGTGTAAATTGCTGCCTCGGTCGATTCCAAAGGAGCAACAGGATAACCAAAGACATTTTGATACCAAAGATGGACAGCCGCCTGGTTTGTAGCCTCCCAAGGTACATCAGGTCGTATATTTGAAAGCTCATTCTGTATCGCCGCATCATTTGGCTTAGCATTTATTTAGCTCAAAAGTAAGAGAAAACCCCTAGAGACTTTGGCATTTGGGAAGCCCTCCATTGCCAACTTATGATATGCCTACAGGTTATCTGTTACCTTAGTTCATCCTATCCCGACTAAATAGCCATTCTATTAATTACCTTATTCTTAATCGTGAGTTTAGTTTTCTTTTATCTGCTCATAAAGCAACCTAGTTTCTTCTGCCGGACGGATACGAAGCTCTGCCAGCCTTTCCACGAGCAGAAAATATACCCGTTGCACTTGTGAATGATTGCCTAGCTTTACATACGCTTGCATAAGCAGGCGGTATAAAGGCTCTTCGCAAGGAGCTAGCTGTATCGCGCGTTCAGCCGTTTCGATCGCTTTATAGCAGTCTTCCTTTTCGATGTAAAGCTTCACTAGCCAAACAAACCATTGCATAGCCATTTTCTCCATCTGAATGCTTTCTTGAACGGCCCAGGGATAATCCTCATCCTGCAAAAAGTTAAACCGATACAGCTCCATTAATTGCTCCAGTTCTTCTAGCGCAGCTTCCTCCTCGTTTTTCCATCGCTTCAATCCATTTTTAAACTGTTCAACATCAACATCAACTTGAGCTGCGTCCAACATATATTTCTCATTCTCATAGTTCAAAACATGGCTAACGCCAAGCTCTTTAAAATGTTTCCGGAGCAAACTAACGCAGGTATGAAAGTAAACCTTGGCATTCTGATAAGGGTCATCGGGCCACAATTTGTCAAGAATTCGGTCACGATGAACTGGAACAAATCCTTGCAGCGCTAAGAAAGCAAGCAGCTCTTTTTCCTTTGTCGTCCTCCATTTCAGACTCGCGCCGCTCTCCGTAAAAACCTGTAAAGTTCCGAGCATCCGAATTTTCAACTTAACCGGGAGCTGTTCGTCATCTGTATTGCTTGTAGGTTTGGTGCCCTCTAATTTCCGGCTCAAGCGGTCAATCGTAATCGCCAAACGGTTGATTTCCAGCGGTTTTAGTAAATAATCCATAGCAGCATGCTCAAATGCTTTGACGGCATACTGATTATAAGCGGTAACATATACGATCTCAGCGTTAGGATATTTTATGCGAATCCGGTCTGCAAGCTCAATTCCATTCATTTCAGGCATATCAATGTCTAGAAACCACACATCCGGTTGCATATGCCCAAATGCGGTTATCGCATCAAAAGCGTTGCTTGACCTGCCGATAACCTGAACCTTGCCCGTTTTGACAAGGAACAGCTCTAGTATATTCAACGCATGCTCCTCGTCATCCACGATAAACGCTGTAATCATATTGCTCCCCCTAGCAGCTTTTAATAGTTCAAATACGAGATGGGCAGCCAAATGGTCACCTTCGTTCCAACGCCAGGCTCACTTTCCACCACTGGTGATTTTCCAGTAAGATGCTCCACGCGCCTTCTGATATTTCGGAAGCCAACTCCTTGCTCTGGCGAGTCAGGCCCAAGCATCGCCTGTACCTGCCCTTTGGCCATCCCCACTCCGTCATCTGCAACCTCAACCTTTACCAAACCGTTTTCCTGTTGAATCGATAAGCGCACCGTGCCGCCTTTCACCTTTTTGGATACGCCATGCCTTATCGCATTTTCCACGAGCGGCTCAATCGTCAGAGGAATAATGCGTATGCCATTCAGACTCTCATCCACATCAAACTCGATGTTTAACCGGCTCCCAAACCGTTCACGCTCGATCCCGACATATGCATTAATCAGCTCCATCTCATTGCTGAGCAAAACGGTGTCCTCCGTATTATCCTGATGAAAAATTATTCTGAGATACCGGCTGAAAATACTAAGGAGCTCGCCTGCCCGAGGCCCGTCTGTGTAACATAGCGACATAATCGTGCTAAGCGTATTATATAAAAAGTGGGGTTTGATTTGAGATCGCAAAAAAGCCATTTCGCTCCGCGCAGCATCCTTAACCAGCTGCTTCATGGAAAGCAGCGTATGAATCCGTACCCGGATTTCTCCTGCATCGAAAGGACGCGTAATAAAATCGCTGCCGCCCGCAGAAATTCCCGCTTCAATATCAGCAGGTGTATTTCGGGTACTAATCAATAGAATTGGCAGCTCAGCATGGTTAAAACGGCGGCGAATTTGCCTGCATAGCTCATAACCGTTCGAATTTGGCAGCAGAGCATCCACGATAACCAAATCAGGGCGTTCAGTCATAATACGCGAATAAACTTCTCCATTCTCCCCAGCACCGCTAGTTTGGTAACCTTCCATTGTAAGCATGCCATACAAATGCTCCAAATCAACCGAATTCGCCGAGGCGATCATAATGCTGGATTCCGCATCATTTCCCGGTCGATCCCCTGCTTTCAGGCGTGGCTTGTAAGGAGGCTCTTTCTTCGGAATATGCAGTGGCACAGACCACCCACTCTGCTCTACATCAGCATGCTGCAGCGAGATCGTGACCGAATCGGCCACTTCATCTATCGCAATTTGCCCACCCATCAGCTTGAGCAATTCCCCAGCCATTGACATTCCCATTTCAAAGCCCTCATAGGCATCTTCCTCCCAAGGTGCTTGCCGTGCTTCTTCTTCCGCCAATAGTTCGGCTGCCTTTTGCCGGAAAATAACCCGAACACACTCCTTGTCCCACTCGCTCTCAATAAATATAATCTTACCGCTCTGATTTTTTAATAGATGATGAATGACATGAATAAGCACCTGCAAAAGACGGTTTTCATCAGCCCATACAAATCTTGCTTCGGGATTGATCTGATGAATAAAACGCGTGTTTTTCCCTTTTGCCAAAAAATCAAAAACTTCAATAACAACCGAGATACTCATGCCTAGATCAACCGTCCGGCTTACCACCTTCAGACTGCCTTCCTTCATTTGGGCAGCATCCATAATATCCTTAACCATATTCGACATCCGATAGGCGATATTTCGAATGCGGTAGAGCTTCTCTTCTGCCTCCATTTGCCGTAAACTTGTGGGCAATGCCGCCAGCAGCGAGTCGGACATATTGATAATACCGTTTAGAGGCGTATTCAGCTCATGTGATGTAACGAGCAAAAACTCGTCTTTCATACGGTCTGCGATTTGCAGCCGATCTGTCAGTTTTCTCATCGAGCGGTAAACGCCAATGTATTGGTAAGCAAGAAAAAACGAGATAAATAATAGCAACAGCAGACTAGTCAAATTCGTCATCGTAGGGGGGATAAGATGCATATTGCTCAAGATAACGACGGAACTTCCCATCAAACATAACCACACGGTTGCCAATAATATTTGAAATTGGCGCGTATCCAGTGAGCCAAACCGCTTCTTCAAATAAGAGTAGAATAGCATAACCGTAAGCGTCGCGCAGGCGAGGTAAACGTAGCCATATAAAGCTTCCTGAAAATTAGAATAGATAGAAAAAGGCAGAAAAATAATAGCGACGCAGTATGTTGATAGAATCCAAACCGATAATAGCAAAAACTTGCGCAGCCACGTTACGGAGGCCAACCTCCATGAAATAAAAAACAACAGGGCCGGGCCCATATAAACCGAAATATATTTGATTTTGAATGCCAGTTCAAAGGGAATATCCGGGAAAAGCATCAGAAACAGCCGTTCCCCATTCGTAATGACACTTATGCTGAAACAGAATGAAAACGCTGAAAGCAAGAGCATCAATGGATTACGGTCAAACCGAAAGGACAAGAACAGAAACAATAACCCAAAAAGCAGCAGCATCATGACGCACATCAATTCGAACCCCGCGCGCAATTGACCACGAAGTTCCAAGTCCTTCCCAATTCCTAGCTCAACCGACTCAAAAATCCCCCCACTGCGAAAATCATAATTAGCCACCTGCAGCAAAATTTCCACCTCGCTGCTTAAAGGGCGAAAATATGCGGTGTAAGGAACATTGCGCGGCTCATAGTCTTGTTTAGTAATACCTGTTTGCCCTGAAGAACCCAGAAACTGGCCATCTACATATAGCTTGTCCGCAAAGCGAACATAAGGCTTGCCGATCGCCAGCGTCTGGTTGGTTGGAACGTTGCGGAGCAGCAGACGATAAGTACCGTAACCGTGTCCCTGCATCTTTATGTCGCTTCCGCCATGCCAGCCATCCCAATTGCCTGGTACCGGAATGGTAGGCAACGCCGCAGCCTCGTGCTTCGTATCCTCCGGCGTCAATAATTGGTTGGGAAAGAAGGACCATTCCCCATCAAGCGGAAAGATACGGTTCGCTTCCCAATCCCAACCCGCCAAATCCAGTATGCCATTCTCAATGGCAGGAGCCTCCTTGTGTTGCCCGATCTGCCAAGCAATAAACAGAGCTCCCGCCAGCGTAATCAGCAGTAGCCACGTTGCAAATGGGTCCTTCCATAGTTTCCATACCTTTACTAGCTTTAATTGATTCACTAACTTTACTAGCTTCGATGGTTTCAATATTATCATTAGCTTCACTGGGGAAATTCCCCTCTCCGAAAGTGCTCATGTGCACTTTATGATAAATTGAAACGGAATAACTTACAAGCTTATATGGCTTTGTTCAGTAATTGTTAAGCAGCAGTCGTTATTGCGAGGCGCAAAGCGGTAGCTTATCGTCCAAAGAGGCTGTTAGGTTATGATTTTTTACTGGTGCATGGAAAAAAACATATGACGTAATTACATTCAGGTGGTGATTTTCGGTTTGGTTTCACTCACCTGAAATTATATCCATATTCTTGAAAGCATCATGTTCTTATTTCAATGTTTCCATTAGAATATCGCTCGTCCATATACACATCCATCTTTTTTATTTTGTATACAAACCAAGTACGATGATGTAGCTCTTTGTCTAGAACCACCTTAACAAAGTGAGGGTTCGAGGAAATCCAAGGCCGCTTAAAAGAGGCATCGTTCGCACGGTTTCAAGCAGAAATGTGGAAGTAACTTGGAGAATGGGCAACGGCTGGAACCATACGATCGAGCATGATATCAGTGAACTGTAGGAACAAAGAAGGCTAGCCCGCAACAAGCCGGCTAGCCTTCTTCCTTTTTACCTTATATGCCTCCAGCCGCCATAAGCGGTAATATCCTCGGCATCCGCTTCCGCGTAGCCCTCGCATATAAAGCCGGAAACCTCTGACCCATCCGCCAGCTCCACTTTGCCGATGCCGAGCGGCGCCGGAATAAGCACTGCGAAGGCGCCGAAAGAAGCGACAGGCATTTCCCATACTTCCAGCTCGATCGAGCGGCCGCCGTCCTGCTTCTTCAGCAAGCCAGGCTTAGCCGGCACGGTTGGCAGCTTCACCATTTGATACTTCGCCGCAGTATGCGTCTCACGTACGAAACGGCTGCCAAACGCCAGCATCTGCTTCTCGAGCGGATACCCTCTCATATGCAAACCGCAAACGGCGACCATCATTTTATCGCTTGTTGCTGCTTTCGGCTGCGGCAGCTCCGCTTCTAGAAACGTTGCACCAGCCCCCTGCACCAAATGCTCGCTTTCCGAAAGCGCGAATAGTGTAATGCCAAAAGGCATTTCCGGCGCGGCATCCCCCGCAGGGATTGCCACTGCGCACAGATCGAGCAGATTGCAATGATTCGTATAACGTCCCATATCCGAATTCGTGGCAATCGGATCGCTCGCCACCTGCGCCCTTGTCCATGTTCCTCCGCAGGTCGGCATAACAAGAACTGCACCTTGCATAAGCTCATTGCTGTTCATGCGCAGCTCCTGCAGCTGATGCATCGCTTTAAATACAGAAGCCGCATCATGCTTGCCGGATCCGCCCGAGCGCAGGATCTGCTCGGTTACAGGGAAAGCAACGCCCGGATGCTCCTCCACAAACGCCCCTACGCTTGCCCACCGTTCGGCAACCCATGGACCATCGTATAATAGAGCAGCCGCCTGCGCGAACAATTCATAATCGATGTATTCAATCGGAATCGGCAGCGCTTTGATTCTCTCCACTGCGTTATCCCATGCTTTGCTGTATTCGGCAGCCAGCGGCCCATAGAAGTCCAGCGGCTTCAACGGCAAATATAGTTTATCCGGAAGCTTCGCTTGCAAGCGGGGAACGCTGCGTGACCAAGGATCTGATTGCTCATGCCCGCGCACTTGATCATCGACTGTCCATGCATCTTCTGCATTGTGGGCAAAAACAGTCACGCAATCGAGGCTGGCGCAAGCGGGTACGACGCCTTTGGTAGGCCAAGCTCCTAAGCTCGGCTTATAGCCAACAAGCCGATTAAGCGCGGCCGGGACCCGCCCGGAGCCAGCGGTATCGGTGCCCAGCGCAAAAGCCGCATGGCCCCGCGCCACCGCGACGGCAGATCCTGAGCTGGAGCCTCCGCTAATCCAATCGCCTTGCAGTGCGTTATGCGTCTCGCCATAAGGGCTTCTTGTTCCAACAAGCCCAGTAGCAAACTGGTCTAGATTGGTTTTGCCGACTGGAATGGCACCGGCAGCAAGCAAACGCTCGACAACTGTTGCATTCTCAGCAGGCAGATACGCATATTCGGTACAGCCTGCCGTTGTAGGCGTACCCGCCAAATCAATATTGTCTTTAATGGCAAATGGCACGCCCCACAGCGGCAAGGATGAATCCAGCGTTTGCAGCCGGTCCAAGTAAGGCTTAATCCGCTCCAACGCCGGAGGCGTAATCCAAATATTCAGCGCCTCGTCTTCGCGAGCGCGATGAATGATTTCTTCTATGACCTGTTCAGGCGTAAGGCTGTCGCTCCCATACCTCTCGCGCAGCCACGCAACCGTAAGCTCGCGCGGAATATTCAGCCTGCTCATATGCTTCTCCTCCTTTGCCATCCTGCCATTTATGCCGGCCGCATCTCATTCAGCTTTACCGCTAGATGCAGCTGCAAAATATCATCGCCATTATCCAAGCTGATGCCCAGTAGATCGCACACCCGCTCCACCCGGTAAGCGACTGTATTATAATGGGTGAACAGCTCCGCTGACGTCTTTTTCACATTTCGGTTATGTTTAAAATAAATCTTCAGCGTCTCAAATAATTGCGAGTTGTGCTTCACATCATACGCGAGCAGAGGCATAATATAATGATTGCGGTAATCCTTAACCTCCTCCGTGTCCGGAAGATGGTAAAGCAGCTGGAATACGCCCAGCTTCTTGTAATCGACATACGGCTCGCGGTAATCGCAAATCGTGCTAATATAATGAATTTTTTTGGCATCGCTATAGCTCTCATAGACCCTGTCGGCTTTATCGACCCGGTTGCCGATACAAAGAGAATAGCTCTCTGCTGCAAAAACCGCCTTCATATCCGCAGCAATCCTTTCGAATGCCGTGTTCCGCTGACCCTGCATCGCTTCTGGAAAAAGAACGATCAGCTCGCCTTCCAGTATCGTTGCCTGCAGGTCCTCGCTTATGGATTTTGTTCTCAGCCGTTTAATGGCTTGCTGCATTTGCTTGATGCTTGGTTTGCCGTTCAGAAAACGTACCAGCGCGACATATCGCGGCCGCTCGTCCCCGAGCGGGCACCCGCATGCCTCCGCTCTTAGCTTCAGATCCTCAATCGTGACGATTCGCCCTGTCACCCAATCCTGGACGAACTGATCGACGTATTTGAGCTCCACTTCACGCCTCGCATTGGCATTGATCATCTCAAGCCCCACCAATACGCCAACGCGGTCGATCGTCAACCGATCGACAACGGAATGCTCTTGATTCCATTCCAGAAGAATAAGCAGGCATTTATCATACTGCTTGTCATTGACCGCTGATACATACACGCGGATACGGCGCTCTCCGAGCGTAATAAAGCTCACACCCAGATTAGTCTCCTCCCGCAGATGCGCCCAAAGCATTGCATTATCCGCCTGCTCCAGAAGCTCAGCCTGAGGCGAGAGAAACACATGGTCAGAATCATCCAGCAAAATAATCGGGTTATTCAATATCCCATCCAGCGTCTGCAAAAACTCCTCTATTCCTTTTCCGTACAAAAGCTGCTGCGATAGCTTCTGGAAGCGGCTTTGCAGAAGCGACAGCTCCCTCGCCTCCTGCACCAGCACACGCTCCATAATATCCCGGACGACATCCGAGAATACGGTCGCGGACGGCAGCTCGAAGATCGGAAAATCGAGCTGATCGGCCAGCTCCAGCGCACGGGCAGGAATCTTATCGATAAACCGTTTGGTCTTTATGCCGAGGGCCGAAACCCCCTTCTCTACTAATTGAGGAATGATATCCGAAATGGCGTCCGGCTGGTCCCGGAACGGGAAGCCGCTCGTAATGAGAAACTCCCCAGGCCTTACCCAGTCGATAACATCCGGCACTTCCATCACGTTGACGCGGTTAATGATTCGCTGCATGCCATTAGCGCCAGCCAAGACGACAGCTTCCTTAAAGTCGGGGATCAGCAAAACATCACTGCACGTGAATCCTGCCTTATTGTTATCTGCCATCGCATATCCCGCCTGCCTATTTCAATTTCGTGGAATACACATCTTCCACAAGCGTCGTGTTAAAAAACGAGTTGACCGGCGTATCTTCCCCTACCGGCAAGAAGATGCTAATTTGCTCCGTCGGCTGATCGTCGTCATTCGCAACCGAGTGCACGACGCCTGCCGGCACATGGAACGTATCGCCTGCTTTATAGCTTTGCCATTCGCCATTGCAGAGCAGCTTTACCTTGCCAACCGTAATGTAGATGATTTCGGCAACGTCATGGTAATGCGGCAATACCTGCCCGCCAACGCCGATTTTCTCCCACAAAACGGAGCTGGTCTGAAAACCCATCTGATCCGCCTGCGCCGCGGATACAATCTCACGGTGATACAAATGAATATGGTCCGGCATAAGCCCCCATGGCATATTTTCTCCGATTAATACCTCTGTTTTTTTCGCTGTGATCATGATGGCATTCCTCCATTAATCGCTATTATATTGTTGTATGGTTTATTCCGTTTATTCGCTGCGTTTAAAGATGACGGCTACCGGCCCGCCGCCTGAAGGGCCTTGATGCTCTGCCCCGCCCGATACGTAAATCATCGGATCGCCGCATACGGAAGCGAGTACGCCACCGACGACCGCGCGGGCATGCCTCGTATGATTAATATCCGAATCATCCAGCATCGTGTGGCGGCTGCCTCTGACATAGCCCGTTGGATCGGCCTCCGCCTTAGCCAGCACCTGTACCATTTCGCAATCCGAGTGCGCATCCAGCAATCGCCTCAGAGAAGCCGCGTCAATCGCGTCCTTCATGACGTCATGCGCTATGAAATAGGGCCCTTCCGCATAGGCGGAGTTGCCGAAGACAATCACTTCGCAGTACGAAAGCTCGCTGCCTGCGGAGGTTGAAGCGACGTTGCTGAACAGCTCCCAGGTCCCGCAAATATCCGTTTCCTGCAGCGCCTCCCGATCAACCTCTCCGAGGGCGACCGCTGCGCCGAGCGCCGATGCGCCCCGCGAGTAGCCCATCGACTTGTACGTATCTTCCGTAACGGTGCTTTTGGATCTGCCATAGGCATCTTGAACCTGCTCCGCCGTTAGCAGCGGACACTTGATCTGGACAAAATGCACGTCTGCCGCAGACGCGATGCCGGCTTCCTCAATCGCATGTTTTACCGCGGCCGCCACCTCATCCACTTGAGCAAGTCGGCCAAGCTCCTCCGGCAGGAAATCGGCTGTTCTCGCAACGCCAATCGCCAGCGATTTCCGCTCTTGCTTCACTGAATCCTTGCTAAGTGCTCCCTTGCGGCTAATTACCGTGAAGTGAGGACTTAATATGCCTTCGGTTCCTCCCGACATCACGTAGGAGATCGGGGAAGTCGTCTCTTTTTGATAATTAGCAAAAAAGTTTTTTAAAGCCATCACCGCATAGCCTCGCGTAAAATCGTTCACGCAGCCGTTGCCTTCGGTTTTGCCGAGTACGGCGATCACATCCTGCGGAGCAATCTTTCCTTGCTCGATATATTTTTCTAGTGCGGCCACATCATTTGGCGACCGGCTAGGAACGCGTATCACGGAGCAATTCATCATAGGTCATCCGTCCTTTGCCAGAAAATAATTTTTCTCTCCAGCTGGCTAATTCCCCAGAAGAGAACAAGGCCGCATAAGGCCGAAGCGATAATAGCGGAGAACATCACCGGCGTATCCATATGGTAAGAAGATACCAATACGACATAGCCGAGTCCTTTATTTGCGCCTACGAATTCACCAACGATCGCGCCGACAATCGCCAGCGAGGTTGAGATTTTCAGAGCAGAGAACACGTAGGGCAGACTCGTTGGTAGCCTCAGCTTCCAGAAAATCTCTGCTTTTGTGCCTTTATAGGTGGAGAACAGCTCCCATGCTTCATGCTCGATTGCTTTCAGGCCTTTCACGCTGTTAACGAGAATCGGGAAGAAACAGATGAGCATCGAGGCTACTACCTTGGAGGAATAGCCCGTCCCCATCCAAACGACCAGAAGCGGTGCCAGAGCGACAAGCGGCGTTGTTTTCAGCGCAATCGCCAGCGGAAAAACGCCCTTCTCGATTGGTTTGGAATGAACAAATATAACGGCGGTAATAAGTCCGAGAATATTAGCGAATACAAAGCCCGTTAAGGCTTCCAGCAGCGTGACCAGCATATGCGACCACAGCGAGCTGTCGATGACGGCTATAATATCCGTAGGCGAAGGGAGCAAATAGATCGGTATGTCCATTAGGCGTACCGCAAGCTCCCAGATCATGAGAAAACCAATGGCGAATCCGACAGGGTACAACGCGTCTTTTATTTTCGTTTTCATAGATGTTTGACCCGCTTTCTTAATTCCTTGACCGTCTGATGGAAGGCGGGAAGCTCCTCCATGCCAACCTCTCTAGGAGATGGCAGCGGAACCGGAATAATATCATCCACACCTGCAGGTCTTGGCGACATCATGATGACGCGATTGGACATGAGCACGGATTCTTGGATGGAGTGGGTAACCATGACCACCGTGCTGAGGCTCGTTTCGGGACTCTCCCATAGGCGCAACAGCTCAAAGTTCAGTTTCTCTCTCGTAAATTCGTCCAGTGCGCCAAAAGGTTCATCCATGAGCAGTACCGTTGGATCAGCAGCCAGCGCACGGGCGATTGCGATTCTTTGCTGCATTCCCCCACTGAGCTGGTGCGGAAAGTGATTCATGAAGTCCTGCAGACCAACCAGCCGCAGCGCCCCCTCCGCTTTCTCTTTCGCTTCCTTCTTCGTGAATTTCTTCTCACCGATCGTAAGCGGCAGGGCGATGTTTTGAATCGCTGTCAGCCACGGCATCAAGACCGGCTTTTGGAACACCATGCCGAGGGAGAGATCCTTCGACGGATAGATGATCTCCCCTCCCGCATTCGGCTGGAGCAAATCAAGCATTAAGCGCAAAAGCGTTGATTTGCCGCAGCCGCTGGGACCAAGAATCGAGACGAACTCATTTTTGTAAATATCAAGCGACACGTTGTTCAGCACCTGCACATCGCCAAAGGATAGGGAACAATTTTTTAATGTAACCGCGATTTCGCTCTTGGAAGAAATGGTTGTGGTTTGATTCTGCAGCTTTGAAGCTTCTTTCCCCAGATCACTGGCCGTTGTTAGCATAAAATCACACCCTATTCGATAAATTCGTTCGTAAATACATCGTCAAGCTTTTGTTCCTTCTTCAGAAAATCCAGTTCGATCAGGTTTTTTTGCAGTACATCCCATGCTTCGGTATCCATTTTGCCAAGTGGCAAATTTTCTGGCTCAAGTAATGGAATGCTTGCCTTCATCATGCTAACCTCGTGGTCAAGCGTCAGCTTATCACCGTATTTCAGGCCAAATTCAGCCGCTTCTTCCGGATTCTCGATAGCATAGCTCCAGCCCTTCATAGAAGCTTGAACAAAGCTTTTCACCATTTCTGGATCACGTTTGATAATGTCCTCAGTGGTAAACAAAGTATCAGCATAAAAATTAATATCGTAATCGCTTGGTTGAATGATGTTCACTTCATTACCTAGCTCCTGCACAGCAAGCACTTCATTGATAACATAACCAGGCCATGCTTTCACTTGGCCGCTGAGCAGCGGACTCAGGTCATATTTGGCCGGCATCTCTTCTACCTTAGAGCCGTCTATTCCTGCATTTTTCACCATCGCACGGTAAGTTAATTCTTCATTGCCACCTAGCTTGACGCCAATCTTTTGGCCAACCAAGTCTTCCATCTTCGTAATGCCGGATTCCTTCAAGCTAAACAATACAAAAGGCGTTTTCCGGTAAATGGTCGAAAGTGCCGTAACTGGAACTCCCTTTTCCCTTGCCATCAAGATTTGATCCGCGCCAGTTACCCCGAAATGCTCGGTTCCCGAAGCAATCATTTGTACGGATGGGAAGTCCGCGCCGCCCGGTCTGATTTCAACATCCAAGCCCGCTTCCTTGTAAAAGCCTTTCTCTACCGCTGTATAAAATCCGGCAAACTGGGCTTGGTGAACCCATTTCAATCGCAAGACGACTTTTTTCAGCTCTCCCGTTTCTCCACCTGCTGTTTCCGAATTGGATTTGCTGTTAGACCCGCAAGCCGATAAGACAAGTAAAAGTGCTGACATGACGATAATCAATGATTTTCTGGATAATTTCCACATATGGTTTCCTCCGATGTTGTTGGTTTATCTATTTCTATTTTTTCGCTTGCTTAATACTGGGCGATTGCTTTCATGACTTCCGCGGAGCTGCTTACGCTGCCGAACACGCCGCCTTGCATTTTGACCATATTGAGCGCTGCATGATGGTTTTCAGGGGCGGTTGCGCCCGTGCAATCCTCAAGGATCAGACATTCATACCCTCTGTCATTCGCTTCGCGCATCGTCGTATGCACACACACGTCTGTTGTAATTCCCGTCAAAATTAAGTGGGTGATGCCTTTGTTTTTCAAAATCAAATCCAGATCCGTTGCATAAAAGCTGCCCTTGCCGGGCTTGTCTATGATCGCTTCCCCCTCTATAGGAGCTAGCTCCTCAATGATTTGCCAGCCTGGCTCTCCCCGGACCAAGATGCGTCCGGCAGGTCCCACGGAGCCTATCTCCGCGCCAATCTGCTTGCTGCGCCATCGTTTATTTGCTGGCAGGTCGGAGAGATCCGGCTTATGGCCCTCTCTCGTGTGAATGACATGAAATCCGTCAATTTGCCGCACGCGATGCAAAAGCTCCTTAATCGGTTGGATGGTCCTAGCCGTCAATGAAAGGTCATACCCCATCTGTTCTACATATCCGCCTTTGCCGCAAAAATCAATCTGCATATCAATAATAACTAACGCGGTTTTCACAGGATCAATGGCTCCGTCATAAGGCCAACTGTAAGGCGTTGCTGTAATCTGCATCCTTTATTCCCCTTCCAAGCTCATCGGCAAGATCGATCGTAAGCTGATTCCTTTATGTTATATTTATTAACTCGTTTTCGACCCTTTCTCTTCTTGTGTCATATTATATTACAAAAATATTGCTATGTCTTTGTGTTATTTACAAAAAAGTATGGACTCATTTTGTTAAAATCACAATAAAAATCATTTTATGTTATGTTAGTTAACATATAGACGAGGGAAGCTTATCATTTTGTCCATCGCTGCTCCCTAGTATCCTAGTTAACTAGTCCGTCCTATCCAAAATTCAGCATTTTTAAATCAACAAGGTGAAACGGCTCAAAGATTTGCCTATCAAGCTTAAAGCTTCCAGTCTCTATGAAAATAGTTCTCTACGGATTCCTATGCTATAATGCAACCATTACGTTGTAGGGTTTCCATAATATACAGGTTATCCCTTCAAATCTCATGATGAGACAAGGAGAGTGAATGTATGAGTTCATCTACGATTAATTTAATTACGGGTGCGAATGCCCCACTCGGCGAGGCGACTACGGTGAAAGTTGCCGTTTCGTGCAAGCATTCGCCGGCAGAGCTTGACGTGAGCTGCTTTATGGTAGGTTCTGACGGCAAAGTATCCTCGGATGATTATTTTGTTTTCTATAATCAACCCGCTGATCCCGGACGCATCGTACAATTTGTTCCAAAGGATAAACTGAACAGCGAATTCATCATTAATCTTTCGGCCCTGCAATCATCCCCTATTCAAAAATGCGTATTTGCAATTACCCTTGATGGGCCGGGAACGTTCGCCGATGTGGCAGGTTGCCGGATCGCAGCGGAAACATCGGTCAACGAGGTCGTCTATAACATAACCGAAGGCAATGCCGAAACCTCCCTTGTACTAGCCGAGCTGTACCGGCATTCAAGCGGCTTCAAGCTTCGCGCAGTTGGCCGGGGCTTCCATGGCGGTTTAAAACCGCTTGCGGAGGCTCATGGCGTCAATGTCGCAGAAGAAGAAAGCAGCAGCCCAGCACCTGCAGCCGAGGCGTCTCAAGCCAGTCAGGCAAAAACAAGCGCAACCTCTGTCATTGAAGCTTCACGATCCGAGGTGGCAAGTAGCGCACCAGCTAAGATCAATTTGAATAAAATTGATTTGCTGAAGCAAAAGGTTGCCATCTCCCTTCGCAAAAAAAATATCGAGCAAGAAAAAGCTAGAGTCGCTGTTATTTTCGATGCATCAGGATCTATGTATGGACTCTACGAGAGCGGCGTCGTGCAGCGCGCTTTCGAGAGGGTACTAGCGGTAGCCGCCAGCATGGATGACGACGGCATGATGGATGTGTGGTTCTTTGCATCCAAGAGCCAGCGAATGAAGAGCGTTAACGAAAATGAATATGAAAATTACGTAAAAAACACCTATCCAGCCCCTCGCTTATTTGGAGGGCTAGGCGCAGGCAACAATGAACCAGTGGTCATGGCGGATATTATTAAGAAATATACGAAGGAAGAGCCTTCCGGCATGCCTACCTACATTGTCTTTTTCAGTGACGGCGGCATTTATGAGACCCAGAAAATTTCCAAGCTCCTCATTGACAGCTCCGGCCAAAATTTATTTTGGCAGTTTGTCGGCCTCGGCAATGCGGATTTCGGAGTGCTGCGCCAGCTAGACGATTTAAGAGGCCGCGTGCTCGATAACGCTGATTTTTTTGCGCTGGATGATTTGGATCGGGTCAGTGATGAGGATCTTTACGATCGATTGTTCAATGAGTATCCGCAGTGGCTGAAAGATGCGCGGGCCAAAGGAATCGTCCATACTTAATAGGGAACACAGCAAAAAGAAAGCCATGATTAAGGTCATTGTTGACCTTCAATCATGGCTTTTGTTTCGTTTGATCCATTTTTCTATAAAATATCCGATCAATATCCTCATACGAATTAGCCTCAGCGGAAATATATGCTTCGTCCGGGTTCGCCTGCACGCCTCGAAAGGCAGATACATAATAAAGATTGGACGGAAGCTTTATCGACGTTCGATATTTGGCATTCTGATCATAAACAAAGCTCTCTATTCTTTGCTTGATGCCGCTCGCTTGTCCAACCGTTTTGTAATGGGGATAGACCAACTTCCTTTTCTCTTTGAACCGCCCCATTAACAAAGTCGGACCATACGCTTCTCCGCTCCAATGTAAACTGGATTTCTGCTTCAAATTGCTGCGAATTTCATTAGGTGCAGGTGAGCTCCAATAGATATCATATTGCTCTTTGGTCGCTTTTTCATACGGATTCTCTGCCTCAAGCGGATTCATCGGATACCAAGGCGATGTTGCCACCAATTGCGCAGTCGTTGGTCCAACGGGATGATACGAACGGGTCTCGATTTCCATATGCAGGACCCCCTGCTTCTCAGGCAAATCAAGCATCACCATTTGATCCCGCTGCTCCGCGATTAACGGAATCTGATCCAGCCTGGCTGAACGGATTTGAAAATCTTTTAAAAGCGCCATTTGGATTCGATTAGAATTCGCAACAATGTTCATATCCACCGTATAGCGAAGGTCGTGATTGCTTCTGCCATGACGAATATGAAGGACATACTTGGAGATCGTATAATTGCTCTGAACCTCATCCGCATCGGCCGGCAGGCGAAAAACGGCAAGCTGCGGCTCTTCTTTTCCTTCTATATAAGGAACAAAAGGAGAGACCATTGGTACCATCATTGCTATAATCAGCAATACTGCTGCTGCACCGTTTATTTGCATGCTGCGTTTATAGCTCACCATCAAGTATAGAGAAATCAGAATAAGAAACATAAACATCCGCTGCGCGTAATAGCCGTTGTTTACCTCTATGCCCTCCAGCAGCTGTGACGAAAAAACTTCACTAATGTTAGGGTCCCCATTCACCACCCAACCGGCAACCTTTTTCGGAATGAGACCCAGAATTGAATGGTAAGGCATAGTCAAGAACCAGACGACTATGATTAAGCAGTACCCATAATAGGAAGGAAGCCAGCTATAAATGACATAGCCCAAAATGGCAGAATAGAAGAACGGAATACACCAGCATAATAACGTGTAGATGAAAGAAACCTGCAAGCCTTCAAGCGATATGTTGCGGTATGCGAACCCAATATAACCAAGAACGGCTGCATACAAGACTAAATAAATAACGAAAGCGAGCCCTAGCCAACCGGAAAGCTTTCTCCAAACAGATACGGAATCCGATGCTCTCGCGCTGTTCTCTGCTCTGTTACGCTGCATCCTCTCCGAACGGGCTCCCTCCGCGCCATATAAAGCAAACTGCAGAGAGACCATCATAACAAAATAAACCAGCCCAGGAAATAACTTGGCTTCTGACAAATGTAATGCCGGAAATATAAGAGTTGCCATACCTATAAGCAAAAAAATAGAAAGCCATAACAACTTCCTGGGCAGCGGCTTGAAAGGTATAGCTATGATTTTATGCATAATACCCCTGCTTTTTGTATGACATGCTTGGATGAATAGCCGAAGGAACCGACATGAGAACCTCTGGTGAATACGCCTGTCCAACGTTATCAACGCAAATAGACTATTGCTTATTCATTATATAAAGCTGAATTCAATTATTCACCCTAGACTCCTTAGGGTATTCCTTTGATTTTTTTGGGGTATGTAAATCATCTTGCCACTTCGATATTTAAGGCAATCTAAGATCACTCTACAGCTTTAAGTTCCCCCTCAGATTTCACTCGGTTTCGCTAGGTACGTCTGATTCTCATTTTTTTCTTTGTTCGCTCGGTTCACCTTTTAGTTACCGCTACTCTCTATTTGGTTTAGATGGAATTTCTCCCTCTAATCTTCAGGATTCCAGTTGATTTTGATATTTACAAATGTTTTTTCCTGTTAATTCCAAGAATTCATTCGGAATTCAATAAAAACAGCTAGATTAATGGGACAAATCCCATCTATTTTCTATTCCAATCCAATAAGGCTATTTTAGCAGGAGAAATTCCATTTAATCTCCGTTTCATTTCACACGAGAAGATCACCTCAATACTATCGAAACCTGCTATTCGAATTGCAAAGGCAGGGCAGTTCAAAGCAGCGCCCTATCACATATTCAACAGAAAATATGTCTTAAAAGCAAAGAACCTTCATCAACACCTTTCGGTGAGATAGAAGGTTCTTTTACGATAATAGTTTATGCTATCAATTTAGTTTTTTTCTCAAAAGGCTCTAATTCAACAGAATTGAGGGTTAGTTTACGCACTGAAACTGTGACTTTGACTGCTTCTGCTGCTGCTACCGCTTTGAGACTGTGACTACCTGAGTCTGTAACAGCGAACTCGACTGGGGCTCCGACTGCAAGCGTGACCCTAAAGGTTGCTCACACCGCGCATGATCAGTACAGCTCGAAGCGCAGCACCTCACCCTTCACCGTATCCAGCGCGATGATCTCGCCAGAGAAGCTGCGATCTCCGCCAATTCCGCTGCATTTCACCTCTCTGCCCGGCCAAGGGTTGTACAAGCTCAGCTTCGCGCCCGCTTCGCTTGAAATTTCCAACCACTCGACTTCTCCTTCCGATGCTGCTGCGCTGACCAGAAAACCACCGACGGCCCGCAGCGTCGTGAACTCTGACGGCTCCCGCAAGGACCAGTTTGGGAAGAGGCGGATAACTCCGTTATAGCTTTGCATCAAGCATTCATTAATGACGGCTGGCAGCGCAAAGTTTTCAAACCAGATGCCCATTGGCGCCATGTAGTCAAATGCTGTCGTGTCGGAATAGCGGCCTCCCGCTTCCAGCAATTTATCCGTGCAGGTTCCATTGGGAAGCATGCAATAAGCAATCTGCCGCTTGAAGCGTTCCAGATCCAACTGCCCTAAACGGGCTCCCGCCAAATGATAAAAGACAAGCTCGTTTCCGCCTTCATTCCTGTGGTTTCGGTAAGAGTTCAATGCGATAGCGTACTCCTCCGGCGGGGAGTGCAAGCCATGCTCTTCCCCTGGAAATACAGTCGTGATTCCATTTGGCACGTTGTAGATGACCTCCGCATCCTCGCCGGGGACAGACACAAACACTTTCCCACGCTGTGAATCCGCGGTTGGGTAATCCGGGAACCTTGCGAGAACCTCGTTCACCTCAGCAAGCAGCTCTGCCTCCTCCCCGCTGCATTCAAGCTCCGCGCATGCTTTCTCGAATGCGAGAAACAAAAACTTCGTCAACGTCAGATCGACGAGGCAATCGCTGTTTTTCTTGAAGCCAGGTGTCAGCTCATAAAGCTCCGGCACGACCGTCGGAAAAATATGATAGCGGTCATCTCCCCATTGCTCGCCGTGCGCCTCCGGTCGCTTCATATAATCCACCATGAACAATACCGCTTCCTTCATCGGTGTAAAGGCACGATCCACAAGGAACGTTTTGTCCATCGTATATAAGTAATGCCACCAAAGGCTCTGAACGGTCCATGGCGTTTCGCATATTTCCCAGCCCCAATGCGGCACGGGATACGGCATGACATTCATCTCGACCGGATAGGCGGAATGCGGATAATAGGCGCCTCTTAGCCCGTAATATTCCTTAGCCCATTTGCGGCTGACAGGGAGCACATGATGGACCATATTCACATATGCCAAATGCTTGTCGACATGATTACTGGAGAACGCTACCCAAAATGGCTGCTGGGTATTGTAGTTCATATGGTAGTCTCCATGCCACTCCGAACCGATCTTGCCATAGCTCCAATTCGCAAAGATGCCGGGGCAGGTCGCATCCGGCTTCACGGAGCAGTGAAAGAAATACAAATTACGATACCAAATTTGTTCCAAAAACTCATCCGCCAGCGCTACGCCCGAACGTGACCAATAATCACTCCAATTCTCGCAAGTGCGGACAAACGCTTCATAAGCAGCCATCTGATCTGGAGGATCGGCTGGCAGCAGCCGCTTCGCAATCGATGCATCGCTTCCTTCTTCCAAGTCAATTCGCAGGACAAAGTCATTACCAGCGTCCAGCTTTGCCTCCAGCGGATTTCTGCTTTCACTGAAGGAAGCCGTCGATGAGGCGTTTGCCGTCAGGCGGAAGGCGCGGTCTTTCGAATGCCCTGCTTCCATCTCTTCCCGTTCATTTGAGAAAGGAAGCGTTTGCCGAAATGAAAGCCGATTGCCCGTTGGATCAACCTCGCTCACCAGCGCAGGCAGCTCCTCTGGCGTGTTGGAATCAGGAATCAGCTTGATGCGATTAAAGAGCGATCCCACCGCGTGTGCCTGACCATTTTCCTTCATCCTTATCCATAAACGATCTGCCTGCTGATCAACAAATATTTGCACGGCAGCAACAGCGTCCTCAAGCTGAAAATAAACCTCGCAAAGCCCATTTTCCATTTGGAGCGAATGCCCCAGCACTTCGGCTCTACGCCGGTCAAAGCCTAACAGCAGAGAGCCGCAAGGCATCGGACGTGGATACGGGAAGTTATAATTTTCGCTGGTCATGGCTACGTAATCGCGGTACCAAGCTTCATCGCTCAATGAGGCATAGCTTTCCGGCACTTCCTTCAGCTTCGCGAACAATTGTTCAAAAGTGCCGATTTGATCCTGATGATTTTCCGCTATGCGTATGTCCCACACATTGTTATGTCCGAAGTGAATAACGATCGCATCGGGTCGCGTCGTCACGACCGCTCCTAGTCCCCCGTTGCCAAGCAATGCTCCTTCAAAAAAAGCCGGTGCCGGACGATCATAAGTAATCGAATGTTTGCGTACTCTACCCAGTGTATTCAATGTTCTGCCTCCCACGGTAGTCTATATAATAGCTAGTATAATGATTGCGCTTACTACAGTTTTGATCATAGCTAAAATAGTCGCCGATTGAATAGGGACATCTGCGACGTTTACCGTACATCTATCCTCTCAAGAGCGAACAATTACGCTTATTTGTAGGCATACGAACATTTCTATCAAAAAAAAGAAAAAGCCGACCTCCAACGAGGTCGGCTTTGCTCTATTTATATTTTTCACTTCCCGAGCGCTTCATTCAATTGATCAGCAAGCGCAATCAAAGCCAGCGGCTCGGCTATTGAATAGTCCGGGCGCTCACTCTCATCGGCAGGCTCATGAGGATACCGTGGCGTCCAGCTAAGAAAAACGCTCGTGATGCCCAACGCATTGGCCCCCTTCACATCGCGGCTCAAATTGTTGCCTACCATGGCGACGCGTCCAAACTCCGCTTCCGGAAGCTCAATCGCACCAGCCGCCGCTTTAAACATGCGAGCGCTCGGTTTTAGCGCTTTTATATTTTCTGAATAGATCATAGCGGTAAAATAATCGTAAATCCCAAGCTGGATAAACATATTTTTGAAGGACTGCGCTTCTCCATCAGCAACCAGTACGAGCGTATAACCGCTATCGTACAGGCTCTTTAACATAACGTCAGCACCAGGGATGACATTAGCGCTTATGACGATGCCTGACTCATCCCTAACTTCCGTCGATTCATCAATAATGGTATCGCCGCTATCCAAAAACAGAATCAGTTTTTTCTCACTCATGCAGCTGTCTCCCCCTTATTTAGCGTACCGTCTCTTGGACACTTTGTTATTTTCTAATTTCTCTATTCACAATCCGGAAGGTTTCCCCCGTCTTTGTCTCAAACTGAACTACGCCTGCATCACAACCGCTGCAGTGAACAACACTGTCATCAGAAGCTTCAATTGCCCATGAGGACTCTACCCACACGGAACAACTCTCATCGCTCAGCGACACGATTTCCGCTTCCACGAGCTTCCCATTGTCCCATCGGATGCTTACTTCGAATCCGCCGCGTGCCCGCAGACCTTTGATTTCGCCGGTCAACCATGCATCCGGAAGCGCTGGCAGCAGTTCCAGATACGTCAGATGGGATTGCAGCAGCATTTCAGCAATGCCTGCCGTTGCTGCGAAGTTACCGTCGATTTGAAAAGGAGGATGAGCGCCGAATAAATTGCCGTATACGCCGCCATGATCATACAGCTCCGCTTCGTTCTCCTTCACTAGTCGAAGCGATTGGTCCAGAAGCCGAAGCGCATGATTCCCGTCGCGGAACCGCGCCCATAGGCCAACCTTCCAACCCAAACTCCAGCCCGTCCCTTCATCGCCGCGCCGAAGCAGCGATTGCTTGGCTGCTTCGAACAGCTCTGGCGTTTGGCCAGCCGTTAATTGCCGGCCCGGATACACGCCGAACAAATGAGACACATGACGGTGATGCACATCCTCATCCTCGAAATCCTGCGACCATTCCTGCAGTTGCCCATAACTTCCGATCTGCAGCGGAAGGAGGTTAGCTCTAGCCGCCATCAGCCCCGCCCTAAACTCTTCATCAACGCCAAGGCGTTCCGCAGCCTCCAAACAGTTCGTGAACAGATCCCAAATCAACGACAAATCCATCGTTGTCGCTTCGCTCACTCCGAATACCCCGTCCTTTGTCCGGAATTTATGCTCAGGCGTGGTGGATGGAGAAGTCACTAGATGGCCCTGTCCGTCATCAATCAGCCAATCGAGACAAAACAATGCCGCTTCCTTCATAATCGGATAGGCATGATTGCGCAAATACGCCTCGTCCTTGCCAAACGCAAAATGCTCCCAAAGATGCTGAGTCAGCCATACGCCACCCATCGGCCAATACGCCCAAGCAGGATCGCCGTCTCCGTAATCTCCTACAGGAGAGGTTTGCGCCCAAATATCCGCGTTATGATGCGCCGTCCAGCCGCGAGTGCCATAATTCGTGCTTGCCGTAACGGCACCGTTAACGGAAAGCTCTCCTATAAAATCAAGCAGCGGCTGATGGCATTCGGCCAAATTGCACGTTTCCACAGGCCAGTAATTCATTTCCGCATTAATATTCAGCGTCCAGTTGCTGCTCCAAGGCGGCCTTGTCGATTCATTCCAAATGCCTTGCAAATTTGCCGGTTTGGTACCCCCGCGCGAGCTGGAAATCATCAAATAGCGACCATAATGAAAGAGCAATTCGACCAAGCCAGGGTCCGCTGCTCCATATTCCGTAATCCGGTTATCTGTTGACATATCGACTGGCGCCAAAGCCTCGCCAAGACGAAGGGAAACCCGATTGAAAAGCGAATGGTAATCGGATAAATGCGAAGCCTTAAGCTGCTCATACGATTTCTGAAGCCCTTGGTCTATCGGGGCAGCCGCTGCCGCTGACTCATCTTTTCCCTGACTTCCGGGAAGGCGGTTATAGCCGTTAAAGCTGGTTGCCGCGCTAAAACAAATACAAACCCGCGTACCGCCATACACATGAAGTCCATCTGCATCCGCAGTAATCATGCCATCCTCCGAATGAGCGGCAAGCACACCTTCAAAGGTCATCGCCTCCGATTCGGAGCCGCTGCCGTATACGATAGGGTTGCTATCTTTAAAATAGCTAGGGGCAACATGCTCCGGTGCCGTCCCCTTCAGAATATAGCACTGCCCATTTGCTTCAGTCCGGTAACGCAGCGGGCTATCGAGCCTTGCATGGACATTGATCGCTCCGGGCTCACTTGCTTCAAGCCAAAGCACAATAAGCTGATCCGGATGCGAGGCGAGAAGCTCCCTTTTGTAGGTAATATCGCCGACGCGGTATTCTACGCTGGACAAGCCATTTGCCAAATCAAGCTCTCTGCGGTAATCCTCGTATTTATTGCCATGCTCAAAGGATAAATGCAGATCACCGAAGGGAAGATAGGATTGCGTATACGGACCCATCATTTGTTTCGTTTCCTGGTCCGCCTCCGCATACCGCCCTTCCTTGATCAGCTTGCGGACGCGCGGCAGCGCCTCCTTGGCCCCTGGATTGTTCCAATCCTTCGGATAACCCGACCATAACGTATCCTCGTTAAGCGCGATCCGCTCTTTCTCCACGCCTCCGAAGATCATCGCGCCTAGCCGTCCGTTGCCGATTGGCAGTGCTTCTGTCCATATGGATGCAGGTTTCTTGTATTGCAGCTTCATGTTTGCACCTCTCTTTGTTCATCCCGAATTGTTATTGCTTCTTATTATGAAGTGAAGCGCTTAATCTTGCAAGCGAAATGCCCAAAATTAAACCGGTTTATTTTAGGTTGGATTTGAGCTTCAGCTCGAAACGAAATTTTGCATCTTCTCCATACCACATCGGGAAGTTGGTGCCCCAAATATTGTTATGCAGATTGAAATGCCAGCCTTGATCAAGCGACACAAACGTATTATCGAATTGCAGAAGCCTTTTTTGACCAGGCGCTACAAGCGCTGCGTCTTTCGTTTCAATAACAGCAGAGCCATCCGCTCCGCTATAGGATACCCCTTGTCCGACTGCATGAAGATTTCGGTTGCCATCACAAACGACGCTAAGCGGGGAAACATCGGCACCCAGCTTGTCCATGGTCCACAGGTTGGCGTTGTCAACCTTCAAGCCGCAGCCAAACCAGCTGGCTTCGGGAAGGCGATTCGCATCCTTGCCAAACCATTGCAGGCTAACCGCAATTGTACCACTCGTTTGATGAACCGTATATTCCACTTCAAGCGTCTTTGGAGCACCGTACGTCTCATGAGCCAAAGCAGGCATGCGAAGCTTAAGCAAATAACGATCCTCGGAGGCGCCTTTTTTGACAAACCGCCCGGTAACTACGGGACTAAAGAGCTGGTGGCTCGGAAGCGGCCTAACGAATTCAAAGCCCGGCTTGCTGAAATCCGCATCGGACCAAGGGTGCGTGACGGGCAGGCCTTCCATATACGTTCTGAAGTATTCGCCGTAATTGTCCGTTCCAAATGTCTCATAAGCATAAGCACCGAAAGCATGGCTCTCATCGACCCAGACCTTCCCATTATCATCCTTTAGGAACGAAAGCGCGCCATTCTCGCCGAATGCCAGCTCGTACCCGCCGCTGCGGAAACGCTGAAGTGGCTCGAAGGTTTCGTAGCCGCTTACATTAGCCGGAACTGGAATCAGCTGCTCAAATGCTTCCAAAGCCTCCGCTTGCTTGTCTTCCTCTAGCCCGGAAATCGCTTGATCCGTATAGCTCCGCTGTTCAGCCCATGATTGCTCAATCAGCGAATACGTACGCTTGCTCTGCTCCCCTTCGAACAGACTGCTCGAGTGCTTGTCGAATTCATCCATCGCAAAAGCACCGATATAAGCAAACTTGGCAGGCATATCATTCACGTCGACCTCGTCACGCTGACGCGCGGCTTGGAAATCCGGTTTGGCGTAATGGCGGAAATCAGGCAGCCACTTCTTCACGTCAAGGCCCCATGTATGCTCAGCAACGAGCAGCATCGCTTCGCTCATATCCTTGTATTCCTTGCTTTCTTCCGTCATGCGGCCCTGTTTGACCCATTCGGTTCTCAGACGGCTAAGCTCACGCAGCTTTGCCAGCTTCATCGGATCTGTTCCAGCGCCGTGAATCCAGGTGTCTCCAATTTCTTCCCGTACGATCGGCAGACGGTCACGCACCTCAAGCAGCTTAGCTACGAATGCATCCATGGTGGAAGCCATAATTTGTGCATTCGGGTACTGCTGCTGAATCGCATCGAACTGATGGCGGATATCCTCCACGCTTGGCGGACCGCAATTATCGCCGGTATGGGCAAATACAAGGACGTCGTGCAAGCCTTCAATTTCCAGCACCTCGCCATAATTGCCGGCATAGTTCACGATAAGCTCTGAGCCGTCTTCCGCTTGCCAGCGGAACAGGCGAGGCACGCTTGGGCGCTTCGATGCCGGATTAACGCCGATATGCATATATTGAATCCCATATTGCTGCATAATCGGAATCATGCCCAGCGTATGTCCAGGAACATCCGTCATTTTCGAAGCGATCGTATGCTTCCCGTATTCCTTATCAAGCTCTTGGCTGATCGACAAGCCAAAGCGGAACAGCTCGGCATCCATCACTTCCGTATGGGTCGTGAACGGCAGCCCGTGCCACGCAATGTGCCCGCTCTTAATCGCCTTCTCCATCCGGGCCTTCTGCTCTTCCGTCGCATGGTTCAAATAATGACGGATCAACCACGAACCCGTTGTCCAGATGAAGCGCTCTCGGCCGCCTTCCGCCTCCAGCTTCTCAGCCAGCTCAATCGCCTTTGGGATATATTCCTCACGATATTGCTTAGCCACATACTGCGCCAAATGGGTAAAGCCAATGTCCAAATGGGTTTTAAACACGACATGTACTCTCTCGATGCTTGTCATTCTCTTATCCAGTCCTCCATCATATCAGGTTTCTCTGATCAATGAATTGCCTGCAAGCGAAATATCGGTACACGCCTCAAAGCGAACAACGTCCTGAAGCGCGCGAAACTCGTTTTGATCGCCCACAGCTACAATTTCATTGTTCATAATGCCTATATTACACGTACTTTTAGCAGAAAGCACTATCGCATTTTCTGTTTCGAATTTATTATTTTCAATGAAGATGTTGCTATGAACCGGATGCTCCGGGCTAACCTGCCTATTTTCTGGGGCAATAAAAATATTCGGATGCTGCTCATTTCCGCATTTTATAAACGTATTGTCATGAATCGAAACCTGCTGCACGCGGCCGGATTCATACCAGCTCTCGGCATCGGCTGCGATGAAGACCGCACTCATCGTCATTTTCTCGAACCGGTTATGCGCGATCTCCACTTTGCGCCGTGTCGTTGCCAAAACCCCTCGTGTCGGCACTCGTTCAAACGCATTTCCGGTGATTTCCATTTCGGGAGTCCAGGTCACATTCTCAATGACATCTTCGTACTTGATGCCCTCCGGTACCATATGCTCCAGCGTAAGCAGCATTTCCCGCGGATTCACAAGCTCGGCAGAAATCACTTTGCTGCTATGGTAGGCAATCAACGATTCGCCTCTTACGAATTCAACCTCATCTCCGGCAAAAAAAGCCTCGAAGCCATAGGTTTGATGATGCATAAACTTCACCTTTACCTGATTAGGGGCAAGCTGCTCCACGATGCGCAAATAAGTGCCATGAACGTTAATCGGATCATCATGCCCGCCGCTGAATTGGCTGTCATTTACTTTAATGAGCCCACGGCAGCCTGAGACATGGATAAAATCAGCAAACGCTGTAACCGTACGCCCCGTTTCCTTGCGCGGCGTCATATTCATACGCTCAAACGTGAGGTTCTCGCTGAACTGACATACGATCCCGAGGCCGTGCATAAAATGCATGCCAACATTCGTAAACCGAACGTCGCAGCTTCTGTTAATAAAGGCGCCAACCTGGTCCCTGATTCCGTCGCGAGTCTGCAAAATATTGCTGACCGCTTGATTCGGCGAATGATTCAAATGAACCTTCAACCGCCTGGGCTCCAGTTCCTCCACTTTCACCGCATTCTCCAATACATTATCAATACGCCAAGTGCGGTTTTCCTTCAGGTCCAGCTCCTGCATCGGGCCTTCAAGGAAACGCCAATGATCGGCTACCCAAGCTAACTTGTTTTCTGTGATCTCATAGCGATAGGAAGGATGTACAGCAAGCACGAGATAATTCGATCCCGCTTCTGCCACAGTCATTTCCACGACGGTCGGCTGCTCATAATCCACATTGACGTTGCGGATTTCAATATCCTCGCATTCATCTAACAGAAACATCGTTTGCTTGCCATGATATAGGAATAACGAACCTTTGCCATCAAGCGTAAACTCTCGCATCCCTTTCATAAATAGACCGATCGTTTTCGTCACATCCTGATTTTCCACTTCACTGGTCGTGTTTGAAATGTAATAAGGCTTTCTCGTCGCCTGTGCAGGAAAAAAATCATACCGCCCTGAAGCGCACTCCAGTACGACTGGCCCCTGAATTTGAGCAGCCGCTTCAATTGCCCGCTGCATGGCAGGCATAGCATCCGCCCCTGAATCAGGCCTGCCGCCAAAATCACCAAGCTGTAGAACAGCCAGCGTCTCACCGTTTTCCATTTGCTGCATAGCCATCTTTGTACTCCTCTCTTTTCTTCAGAAACACAGGAAATGCCCTGCCGTTTCCGACAGAACATTTCCTTCGTTTTGTTTCTTATTTTTGTTTGGCCATTTCTGCCGTTACTTCCGTAATCGCTTGCTGAAGACCTTTGCTGTCATAACCTTTCACCGTAGCTCTCCAGGTTTTGACCGGGTCATCCTTGCCGAGGATCATCTTTGTGAAGTCATCATCGAAATTGATCGCAGACAGCTTGTCTTTCGCAGGCGTAGTCATTGTGAAAAATTCGAAAGCGGTTGGCATTGGCTTAGCATTGTCCATTTGCCATTTTATTTCATCTTGAATGAACTGTATAGCTGCATCTCCATGAGCTGCGCGATTGGATTCGCTATCTTCGATTGCGCTTGCATTTCTCCAAGCAGCCAATTGCGAAATAATGTCCATTGAAGGATATTGTTTTTTCAAATCAATAAACTGGCCGTTTTCTTCTTTCGCACGGGTAATGACATATTTGTCGCCATCCTTCGTGTAATCCTTGCCCTCAATGCCGTAATCGAACAACTCTTTTCCTTTGTCAGACAGCAGCCAGTCATACATTCTCAAAATGCGGTCAAGCTTCTTGTCATCCACATCTACGTTGATCATGGTTTCTGACCACCATGGGCTGTTGACTTGACGGTATACCGTACCGTCCGCACCTGGCCACAGGTGTAAAATTTTCACATGATCAAAGAAGTTCAGCCCAGGATTATTTTTCTCCCATTCCGATTTGATGCCCGTGGCTCCCAAAATGCCGTCCGTTTTGAATGCAAACGCACCCGCTTTGTTTTGGTAGAACTTCTGATTGCCTTCGCCGGCTTTGGCAACCGCGAAATCCGGGTCGAGCGTGTGGTCTTTGTACATTTGGCGGGCTTGAACGACTACCTCGTCCATTTTCTTCGAAGCGTAGAACGGAATCCATTTGCCGTCCTCTTCTACCCAGCCCTGATTGCCCATTTGTGGGAACGTAGGAACAAATACGGATTTGAAGTAACCAAGCGTATTCATGACAATGCCTGTCGTGTCATTTTTGTTGTTGCCATCCGGGTCCTTCTCTACAAACGCTTTCAGCATGGCGTTGAATTCCTCGAAGTTTTTCGGGTCCTCAATGCCCAGCTTCTCCATCCAATCCTTGCGGACAAAGATCGCACGGTCAACCGCCCATACCGCTTCCGCCCGTTCAAGCGGGAAGGTCATGCGCGGAATCGCATACAGCTTTCCATCGCGCCGGATGCCGTCTACACCCTTAGCCTTGGCGACCTGCTCCAAATTCGGATAGGCGCTGAGGTCATCGGGAAGTGCATGGATTAGTTCTTGATTTACCCATTCATTATATGTGGCCGGGCTGTCATTCGTAATGCTGTTTGTAATAATATCAGGAAGCTGGCCGGCAGCAGCCCATACCTGAGCCTTCTGCTTATAGTTGTCCCAGCCAATATCCATCGGCTTTAGGGTGACGTTAAATTCCTTCTCCACTTGCTGCAATATTTCATCCTTCTGCTGGAAGCCTACGCCAATTCCCCACTAGGAAATAGAGATATCCATATGGTCCTTGTACGGATTGTCTGACACCTCAGCCGTTGGCGATGCCGTGTTATTGCTGGCTTCAGGCGCATGGTTAGCGGATCCGCATCCGGATAAAGCTGAGATGAATAATGCGCTTAATAACGTCAATGAGACAACTTTGTTTGTTTTCTTCATTTTTCCGTTCCCCCTGTACATTTATATAATAAAAGCATGAAGCTTCTACTACCCTTTGATCGAGCCAATCATAACGCCCTTCGTAAAATACTTCTGTAAGAAGGGATACAAGCATACGATTGGTAAAGCACTAACGACCAGAACCGCCATTTTGAGCATTTCCGGCTGAAGAGCCGAGCTGGACGAGACAACCGAGCTTACGCTAATGCTCGTAAGCAGCTGTTGATAGTTAGTAAGCAGCTCTCTAAGCAGCGCCTGCAGCGGCAGCAAATTGACGTCCGTCATGAACAATACGCCGAACCACCATTCATTCCAGCGGTCTACCGCATAAAACAAAGCGATCGTCGCAATCATCGGCTTGGAGATGGGCAAAATAACCTTGTACAAGATTTGAATCTCGTTCGCGCCATCGATTTTCGCCGATTCCTCAAGCGCTACCGGCAGCGTGCGGAAGAAAGCGATACAGATCATCATATAAAAAGTATTCACGGCGACCGGCAGAATCATAACGAACAAATTGTTAATCAAGCCATAGTTCTTCATGGTCAGATAGAAAGGAATAAGCCCGCCGTTGAAAAACATCGTGAACAAAATGCCTGACATCACCGCTTTGCGCCCTGGGAAGCCGCTTTTTGAAAGCACGTAAGCACCCGTAAGCGTAACTAGCATATTAATTAGCGTTCCGACAACCGTCACAAAGATCGTGACGAGAAAAGCGTTGAGGAAACGCGGCTCATGCAAAATGTAGCTGTAAGCCGAAAAATCAAAAGCCGTAGGAATCAAATATACGATTTGCTTCGAGATGGCTACCGAATCACTGAATGACATCAAAACCACGTTATAGAAAGGAAAAATCGTGCAAATGGTAAGCAGAATCAAGATCGTATGGATGATCACATCCGGCATGCTAATTTTTTTGCGTCGTTTCACCGTTTGTGCTGCCATTATACCAATCCCTCCCCGCCAAGCCGCTTCACCATAAAGTTCGCGGAGTACAGTAAGATAAAGTTCAAGACGGCTTTAAACAAGCCAACCGCTGTCGTGACTCCAAAGCTCAACCCATCTCCGAAGGCAGAACGGTACAGATACGTATCAATGATATCGCCTGTTTCATATACGCCTGGATTGTAGAGGTTGAACACCTGCTCAAACCCCCCGTTCATCGCATTGCCTACAGCCAGAATCATGAGTATCGCCGCCGTTCCCCGAATGGAAGGCCACGTAACAGCCATCAGTTGCTGGAACCGGTTGGCTCCATCAATGCGAGCCGCTTCGTACAGCTCGGGATTGATGCCTGCAATCGCTGCCAAATAAATAATCGCGCTCCAGCCAATTTCCTTCCACATGCTGGATAGAAACAAAATCGGGCGGAACAAGCCCGGATCGGTCATAAACGTCTGCTTGTCAAAGCCAAAGGAGGCGATAATCTGATTGAGAACACCGGATTCGCTTAAAAAGTTGAACATAATGCCGCTTATGATCACCCACGAGATAAAGTGTGGGAAGGTATATACGGTCTGATAAAACTTTTTAAATTTCTCTTTCGTAACCTCATTGATTAGCAATGCCAGAATGATCGCTGTCGGAAATTCAAAGATGATCCGTCCGCAGCTGATAATAATCGTATTCGTAAACGCTTGCCAAAAATCGCTTTGGTTCACGAGCTCCCGAAAGTTCGCCAATCCTACCCACGGACTACTCAGTATTCCTTCCCTGATGTGATACTCCTTAAATGCGAGGAGCACTCCATACATGGGAACGTATTGAAACAATACATAAAAGAGCAACGTAGGGAGGAGCAAAATATACAAGAAGCGATGTTTGTACATTTCCTTCCCTAATAAATTCATGATTGTAAAACCTCCTTGTAAGCGTTGTCACCTTCTTGCTCTATTATCGCTTGCCAGCCAAGGAGCGTACATGGACGCAATCTATTCGTTCTTTCTGCAAATTCAACCCTCTCCACAAAAAAAGAAAACCTTCATGGAAAGTTTTCTTTAAATAATCCATAGCGATGATATAAATCGTCCATATTTTAAAAAGAATGCGGTTTCTCGCGATATTGTGTAGGTGTTTTTCCCATCATTTTTTTGAACATCCGCGTAAAATAAAAATAGTCATGATAGCCGATTTTTTCGGCAATCTCTTGAATCGTGCCTGCTCCGCTCTCCAGCAGCTCGCAGGCATAAGCAATCCGCAGCTTGGCGATATGAGCGGTAAAGGTTTCGCCGACCTCTTTTTTGAACAATTGGCTAATATAGCTGGGATTCATGAAAAATTGCTCCGATAGGTCTTGCAGAGAGATATCCTTGCGAAAGTTTAAAGCCACATAGTTCAGAATGGAATTTACGGTCGGATTTTTTGTTTCGACAGACGAGCCAGCTGCGCTGCTTACATACTTGTTGATCAGCGACTTCAGCTCTCTCAGCATGCTAGGCAGATCCTTATATGATTTCACCAGCTGCTCGTAGCTGTACAGCATGCTCTCAGTCTCTCCGAGTTCGAATAAGAATGAAACCGTCATATTATAAACCTTAAGCGCATGCTTTATTGTTAACGTCCCCTCATGAAACAATACCCCAATCTTGTCCATGGCTTGCTGGGCCGCTACCAAATCCCGTTCCTGAATGGCAGAGCTGACCTGCAAAAGCCATTCGTTAAGCTCAGGGCCGCTAGTGAATGGATCTGCACTGCCCACACATGCAGCCTTACCGTTTATAAAAAACTGATGGGCAAGCACATCCGCAGCTTCAATCGCCTGCTTAATCTCATTTAAATCGTTGAACGGATCACTAATCCCAAGTCCCTTTATCGCCCCTTGCCTGTTCTTTTCCCATTCTAATCTAACCGCATCCGCTAGATGGGCATTCATCAGATAAGCTGTTTTGGAAGAGCCGATTTTCATGCGGGTTACTCTAAGCGATTGCGCCGGCAGCTCTTCTGGACCAACCGAAATAACAGCAACCAACGAATCTCCGTCACGCTCCAGCACGCCGTCTTTTTTCAGCTTATCGCTAATGAGCTCGTTCTTAGGGCCTGGCTCGTCAATCAGATGAAGAAGCGTGCGTTCGAAAGAGCCTTTTGACAAATTCAATTGCTTGTTCAGTCTAGCCAGAACGCTGGATATCTCCACTTCATCGAAAGGCTTCAGGCAGTAAGCAAACGCCCCTTGGCTAATCGCTTTCTGCGCGTAAGCAAATTCCGCATAGCCGCTTACAATAACAAATTGCATCGAAAACGGGAAGGACTTGCCCCGCTGGATCAGCTCCAGCCCATTCATTTCAGGCATTCGTATATCCGTAAAAACAACATCCGGCCTGCATTGCCCGATTGCCTCTAGTGCAGCAATGCCGCTATACGCTTGTCCTATTACTTCAAAGCCAAGGCTGCTCCAATCTACTAAATCCTTCAAGCTTTCCACAACCCAGCTCTCATCGTCCACAAGAAATACTTTATGCATCTAGATCCTTCCTCTCCGCCAGCTTAAGCTGAACTTTCGTACCCTGACCTTCCACACTATCGATCTGAATCCCGTATTCGTTCCCGTAAATCAGCTTAATCCGGTTATTTACGTTGCCAAGCCCGATGCTCTTCATATTTTCGTCTGCTGCCGGCGCTGAGGAATTTTCGGATAACATGCGGCGAATATGTTCCAGTCGCCCAGCTCCTATGCCCACACCGTTATCCTCAATCACGATGTGAAGAGCGTTTTCCTCATCCACACACGCTCGCATGGAAAGCTTCCCTACCTTCAGCGTCGGTTCGAAGCCATGGTAAATCGCATTTTCAACGAGCGGCTGAAGAATCATTTTTGGAATGCGATAGGACATCGCTTCCTCCGAGAAATCATATTCAACGGAAAACCGCTCCGCAAAGCGGATTTGTTGTATTTGAATGAACGACTCTATCATTCTTACCTCATCGCGCAGTTGTACAACATCTGCACCCTTGATGCTGTACCGAAAAATATTCGATAAGGACCTGGTCATCGTCTTGATTTTCGTTTGCTTCTCCACAACTGCGATACCTGTAATTGCCTCCAGCGTGTTGTAGAGAAAATGAGGGTTGATTTGGCTTCTCAAAAAAGCCAGCTCCGCCTTCTTCTTCTCCAGCTCGCTGCCATAGACCCTGCTGTTTGCTTCGAGCAGGCGCTGGGTCAACTGCTCGATCTCATCGAGCATTTGATTAAATTGTGTGGCCAGCACATTGATTTCAAGATAACCATGCAGCGAAATTCTCTTTTGAAATTCAATCAGCGTTCCTCGCTTGACATTCGTCATGAAAAACATCATTTTTTTGAGCGGCCGCAAAATATTGTTAATAATAAATGTAAACGGAACAGCCAGCAGAAGCAGGCAAATGCCTAGAATCGTAAGTTCTACCTCACGAATCTTTCTTAGGTCACGCAGCAATTCATCCTTCGGCGCCATGCTAAGGATAACGCCATCAATATCAGGCAAGTTGTCGGTTTGCATGACGTAGGATTTATTTTTCCACAGCACCGTTTGCTGGTCATTGCTTTGCCCGCTAATGTTGAGATCCTCTGGCAAAGCCGTTCCGATCTTGTTTTCTGTATTGCTTGTAATAATTTTGTGATCGCGGTCCAACAAATAAATTTGCGTGCTCGTATTTTTCATGGCATATTCCTCTTCACCTGCAAGCGCTTTCGGACTGATGATAAAAAAGAGCGTGCCCACATTCGTATTAAACAATTCTCCAGGCTGCATATACGTAATTGATGTCGCGAATATAAGCCCTTCAGCCGAGCCATATGAGCCGCCAAACGTCTGCATCCCAACATAATAAGCATTAAATTTTGTTTTGGGCAGCTTGCTTATCAACGGCGCCACATAGGGATTGCCACCGTTAATATCGACCCAGCCGCCATTATTTCCAGAAATAACGATATCGAGGACGCCATCCTTCAGCTCCTTTTGATTCGTGATGAGCTGGCTTAATTTTTTGAACATCTCATAACGGCGCAATGGGTTTTGCTCAACGAGAAAGCTCTGCACCTCTTCATTGTAGGATATATTTTGCATGAGCCGATTAACTACGTCTTTGTTGGAAATCACGTTTTTATGAATTTCCGTGACGGTCTGCCTCACATATTCTTCATGGTTTTTCGTAATCATCCCGGACATCATCGAATACGTATGCAAGATGATAATCAGGATAACAGCAATAGAGGATGCAGCCAGTATTAAGAGCTGGGAGCGAATCGAAAGTTTTCTCAGGAAAGTCAAGGAGCTCATCTCCATCACGATAATATAATCAAATACGAATCATATCGCTAATTATTACTGCAAGGCCAGAACGAGGTCAAGCCCCTTAGCCAAAACACGAAATATCCTATAATTTGTCCATAGCATGCCTAAAAATCGTCTATATGAATTTTTTCAAAATCGGATATGCCAATAGAGAGCTCGCATCTGAGAGCTCCCTTCGTCTATCGCTATTGCATTACAAGCTCTACTCTGAGCTTATTAATGTGTCGGAACATCCATCATGGTATTCATGAGTTCCGTTACCGTCACGAATTCATACCCTCGCTTGCTTAGCTCATCCAAAATTTTGTCCAATGCTTTAACCGTCTGCATCGATCCCGGTATATAATCATGCAGCAATACGATATCGCCGTTTCGCGCATTATTCAGCACTTTGTTAACAATCTTGTTTACGCCGGGGCTCTTCCAATCATTCGTATCCTGATGCCAGGACCACATGATCGTTGTATACCCTAGCGTTTTGGCTATTTCAATGGAATGCTCATTATAAAAGCCTCCGGGAGGCCGAAATAACTGCGGTTTTTTCCCCGTCAACGCCTCCAGCGCATTTTCCGTTTTTACAATTTCATCCCTGATTGTCGCTTGACTGATCGATCGCTGAAAGTACACATGATTAAACGTATGATTGGCTACCTCATGCCCTTCGGCAATTTCCCGCTTGATCGTCTCCGGATAACGCTCAACCTTGTTGCCAAGCACAAAAAAGGTTGCCTTTGCATTGTATTTCTTCAATAAATCCAAAATCATATCCGTCGTTTTAGGAAATGGACCATCATCAAAGGTTAAAGCAATTTTCTTGTCGTCGGTTGGAACCTCCCAAACGATCTCTCCCCGTTGCTCGTAAAAAAAACGGTCTTTTTTCACGGGAACGCCAAAACCCGCCAACAATAAGGCTATGAACAGCAGAAGCACACTCCGTCTCATCATGATCAACGATATTCCTCCCAGCCGCATAACGATATGTAAAAGCATGATGGACTGGCAGCCCAGATTGAGCTGCCAGTCCATAGAGATGTTTAACGGAGCGGAGCGGTTACCGCATTGCCAATGTCACGAATCATAATCGCAACATCATTGGCTAACGTTTTAATCGGATGGGCGCCTGTCATTCCGGCGTTCATCTTTTGAATTTTTTGATGCATCCCATGATCAGAGGTCACATGAATGCTATAAGCTGGATATTGTCCCTTTAAAGCAGCATAAACCTGCTTCTCAATGATTGCTTTTTTACCTTTATTATCAATATCAAGGCCTACGATCGCTTCATTGTTATGCACAACAACAGTTGCCATTTTCACTCCGCTGACACTTCTTGCGCGGCTAGCCAATTGATCGGCGCTTTGCTTCGTATTCATGCCGTGCATTCGGTTATAGGTAGAGTTGCCCATTCGATTTTCCATCATATTATCCACGCCAGTACCATTGTTCATATTGTTGTACGTACGGTTATTGCCAGTCATATTGTCCATGCCGTTATACGTCGAATTACGTGTACGGTAATCCATCTCATTCATTCGACGATCCGTCATATTGGTACCATATGGCACCGCTTTGGATTCAATGCGATGCATTTCGTTTTTGGCTTTCATGGATTGCTGCTTCACGGTATGGTTTTGACTACACGCGGACATGGAAAAGCCAATTGCTACAACCATTAAAGATGTTATAACGGGTTTTAATTGTTTTTTCACTTCAAAGCACCTCCTGTTTGATGCTTATAAGGTGTGCTAAACAAGGTCAATCATACATGGAAAAAGATATTATCTTCTGATGCGCAAGTGCCTCGCTTTTTTTATGGCAGCATGGAGCTGCATCGGAGTGATGCCCGGGCTGCCCGCATTTATTCGAGGTAACTCCAGCATATTCATTCCTTTTTTTATCAATGCAGGTTTTGTAGTAAAGCCATAACGCACCCCTGATTTAAGCAAGACAGGAAACGAGTCCCGCGAATAAATGCCAAAGGGATAGCTAATGGCATCGGGTTTTGCAACTCCGGCACCCTTTAGTACCTTCAAGCAAGCAGAAGTATCATCATAAACCAAGGATTGAAGAGTCAATTCACCTTTTTTTAAGCCCATCTTTTTGTCGATATAAGTGAAAGCACTTTTCTCTCCTATTTTTCTATGCAATTGATTTGTATGACACTGAATGTCAATCGCTGGGGAGTGACCCATCATTTCCTTAATTTCCTGGTAAGATAAATGAGGAATTTGAGGCGATTTCTTCTTAAAATAATCCGTTATTGAGAAATTGACAGCTGGTATCTCAAGATCCTTTAATATGGGGTATGCAAATGTATGAAAACTTTTATACCCATCATCAAAGGTAAGCAGAACGGCATTGTTCGGCACTTTTCCGCCTGCCAAAAAACGTCGCAATTGCTCCAAAGTTATAAATTGATAACCCCTGCTTCTCAAAAAAACGAGCTGGTCCCGAAACTGCATAGGGGAAATGGTCGAAGAGCTCGTATCTTTGTCGTGAACATGATGGTACATCAATACGGCTACCCTATCCTTATAATCAAAGGAAGTTGTTGTTGCTGAAACGCTTGAGGCACTGACAATCAAAAGGCAAAACAAACAAAGAACAAGCCCTGCTCGGTAAACAGCATTCATATCGGCTCTACGCTCCCTTCTGCATGAAATCATAAACACAAAAGAAAACCCAATGTATCGTAGTGTTAAGTTCTGCATTGCCAAAGCATTGATACGTGGTAAAAGTAGCTTTAAATGGGACTCCTTCTGCTAAAGGGAGCAAGACTATATTTTACGCAAAAAAACAGCAAGTCGCTGTTCGCGACTCACTGTCCTTTGGATGCTCAACTATTCCATTCTCAATCCTCAACATTGCGTACGTCGACCGTCACATGCAGGATTTGCTCGCCAGTACCTCGGTAGACACCCTTTACGGGCACAATGTCCTTATAATCACGTCCGTGCCCAAGTTTTACGTAGCGCTCACCCACGGGATCCATATTTGTCGGGTCAAAGCTGCACCAGCCGAGTCCAGGCACGAATGCTTCTACCCAGGCGTGGGAAGCCTGTTCAAAGTCTGCGCTGCCTCCCTGCAAATCACCAACAAAGTGATAACCGCTTACGTATCTCGAAGGAATGCCGAAGGCTCTACAGCTGGCAATCATCAGATGCGCAAAGTCCTGGCATACGCCCCTTTTACTAAGAAACATATCCGATGCCCGCGTCTTCACGTCCGTCGCTTCAGGATCATAAATGAACTCCGTACGAATTTTCGTTGATAGTGCACTAAGCCAGTCCAACACACTGGAAGGCCCCGTCCCGCTTGACTCGTCAATCTCACGGGCGAAGCGCTCAACCTCTTCGGTCACGGCCGTATATTCCGTCGTAAGCAAGAACTCCGTAAATCGGTTTGCCGCATCCTCCGTTCTCAACCAGCCCCACGCCTGCCCAACAGGTCGCTTGCTCAAATACTGCGCCCGCTCCTCTGAAGAAGGCGCCTGCTTCGTGACTACCGTCATTTGAGTTCGAATGGTCAGCCGCTTGTGAGGACCGTTGACGGAGAAGGCATGGACTCGATTGCCGAAATAATCCTCATACGTAAATAATGAAGCATTAGGCTCAATAGAAATGGCTTGTTGATAGCAAGATTGCCGTTCATTAGTGCTAGGTGTGAGCCTAATTTCATTGACACTGTCCGTAACCGTCTCTGCGTATTCGTATTGCGTCACATGAGAAATGCTCAGCTTCATGCGCTTGCCTCCCCCATGCGAAAAAAGGTTTTCGCAAACGCCATCCCAAGCTGTTGGCAAGCATCAAGCAGATGCGCCACGATAGTCCCGCTCCGGTCAATGACCATATCTTCTCGTTCCAAGCAAGCGAGGTCTGCCTTCACCTTTCCAACCTGACGAAGCACACGCTCATGTGCTGTCCGCAGCTGTTTGTCCTGCAGCTCGATATCCCGCATATGGTCATCCAAGGAATGCAGCGCGAAATGGAGGGAGCGTGGAAATGCGTCATTGAGGACAACAAATTCAATAATCGATTCCACCGAAATGCCATCCGCATAATAACGGCGAAACGCTTGATAGCCGCTAACAGAGCGCAGTACAGCCTGCAAATAGGAGTAAGCATTGGCGTTGTTGAACCCTTCTCCGCTGGCTGCGTTTCCGACCGCTTTGATAATGCGCAGCGTATTCTCTGAACGTTCTAGAAACCGGCCGCACTCAATAAAATGCCATTCGTTTTCCCTTGGCATGACTGATTGGCTGACGCCTTGAAACAACGCTGTCCATTCCTTGATCCGCCCAAAAAAGATATGCGGGGATTCGCGCAGCAGGTCATCCGGTTGTTTCTCGCGCAGCCATAAATAAAACCCATTCGTTGCGTCCCACATTTCACTCGGCACCTTCTCACGCAGCGTACGCAGGTTGCCGCGGGCATGGCTAACACAGGAGACCAGCGAATTCGCATTATCGCGATCAAGCGTGGTGTAGAACAACACATCCCTCTCGTTATAGCTGCCGTACTGCTGTTCATAGGCCTCGCGGCTGCCCAGCGCATCAACGATTCTCGCCCATTTGGAATAGGACTCGGTCGTTTCGGTTCCCTGTTTTCCCTCCGCACCAGTCGTATCCTCATCTACCTGCAAATGATAGTGAACATCAATGAGCCTGGCATGATTTTCAGCACGCTCCATATAACGACCAATCCAAAATAATGCCTCTGCATTGCGGTTCAGCATCGCATTCCCTCCAAATTATTTATCGATTAAGGACCCACGTATCCTTGACTCCGCCGCCCTGTGAAGAATTGACCACGAGTGAGCCCTCCTGCATGGCTACACGCGTTAAACCTCCCGGAATGACATGCGTCTCTTCTCCCATCAATGCAAAGGCTCGCAAATCAATATGGCGGGGCGTCATGCCCCCATCCACCATGACCGGCGCGCGCGAGAGCTTCATCGTCGTTTGCGCGATGTAGCGTTCCGGCTCGCGTTTGATCGCTTCAGCAAACGCCTGAATTTCGCTTTTTGTAGCACTTGGGCCGATTAGCATACCGTAGCCGCCCGAGAGGGAGGTTTCCTTCACCACGAGCTGATCTAGATGTTCAAGCACATATTCACGCTCTTCCTTGCGCGATAAAATATAGGTAGGCACATTGTGGAGGAGCGGCTCTTCACCCAAATAGTAACGGATCATATCTGGGACGTATGCATAAACCGCTTTGTCGTCAGCTACACCGGTGCCTGGCGCATTGGCTATCGCAACGTTGCCTGCACGGTAAGCATTCATCAAGCCGGGAACGCCTAACACCGAATCTGGCTGGAAGGCAAGTGGATCAAGAAAATCATCGTCAATGCGGCGATAGATCACATCCACCTGGCGAAGGCCGCGTAAATCACGCAAATAAATTTTGTGGTCCTTGTAAACAAGATCCCTGCCTTCCACAAGATGAATGCCCATTTGCTGCGCCAAGAAAGTATGCTCGTAATAAGCGGAGTTGAAAGCGCCTGGCGTAAGCAGAACGATTAACGGATCACGTTTGCCGTTAGGGGAAAGGGCACGGAGCGAACTAAGGAAGCAGTTCAAGCTCCGATCTATGCTTTGAACCGAGCTAGACAAATAAAGGTCGTGGAAGAGCTCGCTCATCAGCGTCCTGCCTTTAAATAAGTAAGAGAATCCTGAGGGCGAACGCAAATTGTCCTCCAGCACGTAGTACCTGCCTTTTTCGTCGCGGATTAAATCAATGCCCGATGCTGTAATATATACACCGCCAGGTACATGTAGACCAGCCATTTCTGGACGAAAATAAGTATTCGACACAATCATCCTCCGAGGAATGATGCCGTCTGCCACGATCTTCTGACCATGGTAAACATCATGAATGAAAGCGTTCAATGCGCGGATCCGCTGTCTCACTCCCCGGTCAACAACTTCCCATTCATGCCTCGGAATGACACGAGGAATATAATCGAACGGAATCGTCCTCTCCAAAGGCTCGTTTTGCGCCTCGCTGTAAAGCGTAAACGTGATGCCCTCCTCCATCATCCTTTGGTTAATCGCATTTTGACGAATCGCAAGCTCTGCCGGTTTGATTCTCCCAAATAAACGATGGACGCTGTCATAATGAGCCCGAACGGAAAAATCCTTTTCGAACATCTCATCGTAAAAGGTTTGAGAATCATAATATTGCGATTGCGACTGTTTGGCCGTCGACATGACAACCGCCTCCTTCATGATGGGCGCTGCACCAATTTGGTACGAGCTGGGTGAACATTCGATCAAATATGTTATAATTATGTCAAAAAACTTAACATTTATAACAGAATTGCATCTTAATGTTAGGATTATCATACTAAAAACTGAAAATTGTGTCAACTTATATAACGCGAAAGCAGGAACCCTCGGTTGAGAGAATTCCTGCTTTTTCTGAGCTGCGTATGATACTAGGATTGGTTTAATTTCTGTAAATCTTTGGTAACCTTATCGACCATATGCACAAATGAGGCCAATTCTTGGGAACGGGCGGCCTGATTGCGCGCTTCCACTGAGGTTTGTTCGGATTCTTGGCGAACAGCAGACAGTTTCTTGTCAATCTCTTCAAGCTTCGACTGTATCCCTTCAAGCGCATTTCGAGAGGAAGTGGCCAGTTTGCGTACTTCATTCGCAACAACCTCGAATCCGCGTCCATGCTCGCCGGCTCTTGCTGCTTCAATAGCGGCATTCAGTCCGAGCAGATGTGTCTGGTCCGAAAGCCCGCGAATCAACGTACCCATTTCATTAATGCCGTCAAGCTCCTCGCGAAGCTCTCCCAATAGTGTATGCGTCTTATCCTGCGATTGCGAGGTTGAAATTGCGGTAGCCGCAATAGATTGCGCCCCCTCGTCCAATTCAAACATAAGCGACGCAAGCTCCTGAACCGCGCCGGTAACCGTAGTCAGCATCGCTGAACGATTGTCTGCAAGCTCTTGGATTCTCAACTGCTCATGCTGATTGTAAGCTTCGAGAACGAACTGGGAATCCAGATTAAACAATTTCGTCAATACATGCACGACTTCCTGCCAGTGCTCGGGAATAACGCGTTGAAGCACTAATGTTGAAATATCCAAATATGTCATATAAGCACCCAGATACCAATCCGTTGTCAATCCGATATTGGAATGGACGGCGCCAATCTTTATTCGATTATCAATATACGCTTGATCGATGACCCCCTCGGTCAGCGATATGTAGTACCACCTCTGTGTTTCCTTCAGGCGTTCAATTGTGCTGAACTTCGAAATCAAAGCAACGAGCTCCTGCTGCTGCCCGATGCTATCATAAAAACGGTCAACGACTTCATCGACGATTTTTTGAAAAATAGGCTTATATTGTGCCAGAAGAATCAAATCCTGATCCGTAATGCCTGTATACTCAAGCTGTTTCTTGCGTTCTGCTGATACATTAATCAACTCGTCCGACTCCTTCGGTGTAATAGTCATCCACTACCACCTATTATATCGGAAAACATACACAAATCAGTATGGTCCTGATAAATTTATTTTAAACCTGGGAGCATTACAGAAAAGCCGATAGACGATTGTCTATCAGCTTTTCCAATACCCAAGCCGGGAAATTAACGATTAAGCAGGCTGCCCACATAACGAAGCAGCTCGTTGGAGCAGACAGAGCAATATTTGTGATCGTCCATAAGCCGCTTTGTGACCTCATTGATCCGTTTCAATTGGCTCTCGTCCGGCGTCTTCGTAGAGGTCGTAATCTTCACGATATCCTTCAAGTCTGCGAACAGCTTCTTCTCAACGGCTTCACGCAGCCGCTCATGGCTCGTAAAATCAAATTTTTTCCCTTTGCGCGAGTACGACGATATGCGAATCAGAATTTCCTCGCGGAATGCTTTTTTCGCATTTTCAGATACGCCAATTTGCTCTTCAATCGAGCGCATGAGACGCTCATCCGGGTCCATCTCCTCGCCCGTCAGCGGATCTTTGATTTTAGCCCAATTGCAGTAGGATTCGATATTGTCCAAATAGTTTTCAAACAGCGTGCGGGCAGATTCCTCATATGAATAGACAAACGCCTTTTGAATTTCCTTCTTCGCTAATAAATCATATTCCTTGCGCGCAACCGAAATGAAATTTAAGTACCGCTCACGTTCTTCTTTCGTGATGGAAGGGTGGCTATCAAGTCCTTCCTTAAGTGCACGCAGTACGTCAAGCGCATTAATGCATTGTGTATCCTGCTTGATCAAGGCGCTAGAGATCCGGTTAATGACATAGCGGGGATCGATGCCCGTCATCCCTTCCTCTAGGTATTCATTTTGCATCTCCTTCAAGTCCGCTTCCTTGAAGCCCTCTATTTCTTCACCGTCGTACATCCGCATCTTCTTCACCAGATCCATGCCCTGCTTCTTCGTCTCCTTGAGCCTCGTAAGAATGGAGAAGATCGCCGCCGCCCGCAGTGCATGCGGAGCAATATGAATATGGCGCATGTCACTCTGTGCGATCAGCTTCTTGTAGATTTTCTCCTCATCAGATACTTTGAGGTTGTAGGGTACCGGCATTACGATCATTCTGGAATGAAGAGCTTCGTTTTTCTTATTGCTGATAAACGATTTGTACTCGGATTCATTCGTGTGAGCGATAATCAGCTCATCAGCGGATATTAAAGCGAATCTTCCGGCCTTAAAGTTGCCTTCCTGCGTCAATGAAAGCAGGTTCCACAGAAACTTCTCGTCACACTTCAGCATTTCCTGAAACTCCATCAACCCGCGGTTGGCTTTATTCAGCTCACCATCAAACCGATAGGCGCGTGGATCTGATTCAGAGCCGAATTCGGTAATCGTCGAGAAATCGATGCTGCCTGTCAAGTCGGCAATGTCCTGCGATTTAGGGTCAGATGGACTGAATGTACCAATCCCGACTCGATTATCCTCTGAAATAAATACGCGTTCCACGAGCACATTCTCAATATCGCCGGCATATTCCGTTTGCAGCCTCATTTGGCACGATGGGCACAGGTTGCCTTCAATTCGAACGCCAAGCTCCTTCTCAATATCAGAACGAAGCTCATGGGGAATGAGATGCGAGGGGTCCTCATGCATCGGGCAGCCTTTAATCGCATAAACGGCTCCTCGCTCCGTTCTGGAGAAACGCTCCAGCCCTTTTTTGAGCATCGTCACAATGGTTGACTTGCCCCCGCTGACGGGTCCCATCAATAGAAGAATCCGCTTGCGGACCTCAAGCCTGCGAGCCGATGAATGGAAATACTCTTCCACCAGCTTCTCAATCGCACGATCGAGCCCAAAGATCTCCTGGTCAAAAAATTTATACTGCTTTTGACCCCCAACGTCTTGCACCCCATGAGATTCAATCATTTCATAAACGCGTGAATGTGCTGTCATGGCCGGGGACGGGTCCTTCCTCAGCAATTCAATGTACTCCTTGAATGTTCCTGTCCAAGCAAGCTTCTCGCTCTCAGCCTGATACTCCGATATTCGCTTGAAAATGTCCATACCGTGCCTCCTCCCATCGCTTCCGCATTCCACTAATCATTCGACGCCCGGGATTTGTCTCTAGACGCTCTATCGAGTGGTGCCAACTTTTATTGAGATATAACAATCCTATGCTTATTCGGGAAGATAATTGCACACTATTTTTGTCCATCATCCATCAAATTACGACAAGCTTATGGAATCCTTTGCTATAATGGGAACAAAAGCATCGTAAAGCGGAAATGGGAAGGAGTAATCTGAAGTGGCAGTTGCGCGAGAAGAGGAGCTTTATCATCCAATCAAAAAATACTACGAGCAGCTCGGCTATACGGTAAAAAGCGAAGTTCTCCACTGTGATTTAGTGGCTATTCATCCCGAACAAGCCGATACCGTTATTGTAGAAATGAAAAAAACGTTCAACCTTGCCTTGCTGTTGCAAGGGGTTGAACGTCTCCGCATAAATAACCATGTCGTGCTTGCCGTGGAACGAAACCGTAAAAAAAGCGGCGCTCACAACCAACGGTTTGGCGATTTGACCGAGCTGTGCCGGATGCTGGGGCTTGGATTTATGACGGTTACGTTCTATAAAACCAAGCCGCCGGTCATCGAGCTGCTATGTCAGGCAGGTGATCCCCCTCAGCGCGGGGTCAGAAGGAAAAAACAGTCCCAGCTGCTTACCGAATTTAGGGAGCGCAGCGGTGACTACAACGTAGGCGGCAGCACCGGACGCAAGCTGGTTACCGCATACCGCGAGAAGGCTCTGCGCTGCGCTTATGTGCTTCACAACTACGGCCCACTTGCCCCGCGCGAAGTAGCAGCAATCACGGGCTACAGCCGCAGCGGCGAAACCATGCGCAACAATTATTACGGCTGGTTCGACCGCATTGGTCGGGGCAAATACAGCCTGCGCCCAGATGGGGCAGCTGCGCTTGCCCAATACGGGGATGTCATTGCCGATTGGACAGCCTCGCTTAGCTCCGCGCCGTAAACTCGCCCAGCGCTTCCACAAACCGTTTCACGCCCTGCTCTGTGCGCGCACCTGTATTATAGGTATAGTTCAATCTGGCGGTGTTTCGCTGCGGATGATCGCCGTAGAAGGAGCTTCCCGGTACGAAAGCCATGCCCTTCTGAACCGCACAGCGCAGCAGTGCCTCCGCATCAAGTCCATCCGGCAGCTCTAGCCACAGGAACATGCCTCCCTTAGGCTTCACCCACGTCACGTCTTGAAGCGCTTCGCGCTTCAACAGCTCATGCATCTCCACCATACGCTCTCCATAGGATTTGGATATAAGCCGGATATGGCTGTCCAAATCAAAGCCCTTCAGCAATTGGCTCAAAATTTGCTGATCGATTGCGCTGGAGTGAAGATCAGCGGCTTGCTTTGCTTTAGCTACCATCCCAATAACGGTGCTGTCCCCAATTGCCCAACCCGAACGCAGCGCAGGCGCAACCGTTTTGGAGAAGGTACTCGTATAGAATACGGCTCCGCCCTCAGCCTGACCCTCCAGGGAAAACAGCGTAGGGAATTGTTCACCCTCGTCAAATTTGATATCGCCATACGGATCATCCTCAATGATCGGCATATCATTTTGCTTGCAAAGCGCAAGAAGCTTCTTCCTGCGCTCCAGGCTCCATACGCGTCCGGTCGGATTCCCGAAGGTCGGCACCGCGTAAAGCAGCTTCGGCCGATGCTCGCGAATAAGCCGCTCTGCCTCTTCAGGAATAATGCCGTCTTCATCGCTCTCCGCAGCAACTACCTTTAGACCATGCAGAGCAAACACCTGCAGGCTGGCCAAATAGGTAGGCTTCTCGACTAAGATCGTATCGCCTGGCTCCGTAAGCACGCCCACGAGCAAATCGATCGCTTGCTGCGATCCCGTCGTTAGAATCATTTGGTCCGGATTCACAAGCATTTGCTTTGCGGCCATACGCTCGCATAACTGCTCCCGAAGCGGCAGGTAGCCTTCCGTAAGGCCATATTGCAGCGCCCCAGTCCCTGCCGTAAATGCGCGGTCTGCCGCTTCACGAATCGCTTGCACCGGAAAAAGTTCCTCTGCCGGGAGCCCTCCCGCAAACGAAATCATATCCTTTCCTTGTGTCAGCTTCAGAATATCCCTAACGGCTGACGATTTTAACTGTGATACTCTGGATGAAAAACGATAATTCATATTGTACGCTCCTCCTCGCGAGCTTATATGCCCGCTATGCTCATACTCTCTATGTTAACAATGTGTTCACAACTTTTAAAGTTTTCTTTTTTGCCGTCGTTGGTTATAATAAAGACAGCTTATTTGGAGGTGTCCCACAGATGAACTTTATTATTGTCATGACCGTGCTTGCATTGTTCATTACGGCGATGCTCACTAGCTCCTACAATGACGACAAGACGCAAGGCCTGTAAGCTCGCAGCCGCCAGCTTATGGTGAATGTATACGGCTGAATCCTGTCTTAGGCATTCGTCCGTATACCATTAACAGAAAGGAAGCATGGCCGTTGTCGCCTGCTTCCTACTATCATGAAACAAACGAAGCTTCCCGCCGAGCGCATTTGCTCATTTCGGGAAGCTTCATTTCGTTAAAATAGCAGGCCTTAGCGCTGACTAGCGCTGCAGCTCTGCCATTTCTTCCATACAAACGCCACATACATAACGATCCTTGAAATCACGTACCTCAACCATAGAGCCGCAAAACACGCATTTTGGACGGTAACGCTCCAAAATAATATGGTCACCTTGGACGAAAATTTCCACGGGATCGCCCTCGTTCATCAAATAACGTTTACGTAATGATTTTGGAAGTACAATACGGCCGAGTTGATCCACTTTCCTTACTACACCTGCTGGTTTCATCACTTTCACCTCTTCTGTGTCTGGTTTCGCAAGTCGTTTTTGAGAAACCTCTGCGTTATAGTGTTTCGATGGTACTTCCGCATTTCCTTCATTCATTCATAAATTCTTAATATCCTGCAATTAAATTTTTGTTTTCCGGCGATAAAATACCAATAAAAGTTAAAAAAATCATAAATTATCACTTTAGTCCCGGAAAATCATTTTGCCTGAGCGCCTCATAAATAACGATAGCCGCTGAATTGGATAAATTAAGTGATCGCACCGTATCGGTCATCGGCATTTTAATGCAGCTTTCCAAATTAGCGTCTATGAGCTCCTGAGGCAGCCCTTTCGTCTCTTTGCCGAACACGAAAAAGTCTCCGTCCTTATACTCGAATTGTGAATAAGAATGCCGGGCTTTCGTGCTGGCATAAAAAAAACGGCCTTCCGGATAGCTGGCAAGCACTTCTTCAAAAGAATCATGATACTCAATATGGACAGAATGCCAGTAATCGAGCCCAGCCCGCTTCAAGGTACGGTCATCCGTATCAAAGCCGAGCGGTCTTACTAAATGCAAAATTGTACCGGTTGCAGCACAGGTGCGCGAAATATTACCTGTGTTTGCCGGAATTTCCGGTTCCACCAAAACGATATGAAATGGCATGGCTTTCTATCTCACCTCTCATTTTGCCTATTATACACGAAAATAGCGAATATTTTTACACCCACTTTACGTACCGTTAATCTCAAGCATAATTTTCACCTTCATAATAGGAAACATAATAGGCGGAAACACATGAAGGAGAGCTGAACCATGCGGAAAAAGATTTTGGTCGTTGATGATGAGCCATCCATATCGATGCTGATAGAATTCAACTTAAAACTGGCAGGCTATGATGTTCGCTGCGTAGGTGACGGTGAAGCCGTATTCGACATGCTGAAACCTTTTCGCCCCGATTTAATCGTTCTTGACCTTATGCTTCCAAAAATGGATGGCATTCAAGTTTGCCGTGAGCTTCGCAAGCAAAGCAATGCTGTACCCATCGTTATGTTGACCGCTCTACAAGACGTTACCGATAAGATTGCTGGGCTAGATAACGGCGCAGATGACTATATGACGAAGCCCTTCAGCCCTCAGGAGCTTGTGTCACGCATTCAAGCCATATTCCGCCGTGTGCAGTCACTGCCCGGCAGTGCAGACGACACCGCCTTTGATATTGGCCGCCTGAACGTCAAGGTCGAGCAGCGGGAAGTATTCATTGACGGGAAGCCCGTCGAGCTCACGCCAAAGGAGTTTGAGCTGCTCTTGTTCCTCTGCCGTCACAAAGGGAAAGTGCTTAGCCGCCAACAGCTGCTGCACGGGGTATGGGATTATCACTTTCTTGGCGATACCCGAATCGTCGACGTTCATATTAGCCATTTGCGGGATAAAATTGAGAAAAACGCCCGGACACCGGAATATATTATGACCGTCCGTAATGTTGGCTATAAACTGAATGGTCCCCATATAGCTGAAAGCTCAGTCGCACAAGCATAATCGATCAAGTAAGACACCGCTCGAATACAGCACGCGAAAAACCGCCCTCCTTCTACTTTAGAAGGCAAGGGCGGTTTTTATTTGCAAACCACTTCGTTTATGGCAAGAAAACGAACAAAGCAATCATTTAACCGTTGCGTTTCTGGAAGTCCACCATAAATTGCTGAAGCGCTTGGCAGCTCTCAAGCGGCACGGCGTTGTAAGTCGAAGCTCTTAAGCCGCCAACATCGCGATGTCCCTTCAAACCGACAAAACCTTCCTTCTCCGATTCCTTAATGAACAGGTTCTCCAGCTCTTCCGTTTGAATACGGAACGTAATGTTCATCAGCGAGCGGCTTTGCGGCTGTGCGCAGCCGATGTAGAAACCGCTGCTTTGATCGATAGCATCGTAGATCAGCTTCGTTTTGTCGCGGTTGAATTGCTCTAGCTGAGCAACGCCACCCTTGTCTTTGATCCACTCGAGAACCAATTTCATCATATAAACCGAGAAAGATGGCGGTGTATTATAAAGCGATCCGCTCTTCGCATGCGTGCTGTAACGGAACATGGAAGGAATCGTTTTCGAACCGTTTTCGACAAGATCTTTACGAATGATGACCACCGTTACACCTGATGGTCCTAGGTTTTTCTGGGCGCCGGCATAAATCACGCCGAACTTGCTCACATCCACCGGTCTGCTTAAGATATCGCTCGACATATCGACAATAAGCGGCACGTCTCCGGTATCCGGGAACTCCTGGAATTGTGTTCCGCCGATCGTTTCATTCGATGTAAGATGAACGTATGAAGCATTGCTAGGCACTTGAATCTCAGACGATGTCGGCATACGCATAAACTTGTCAGCTTCGGTCGAAGCAGCGATTACGGTTTCACCAATAAGCTTGGCTTCCTTCAACGCCTTATCCGCCCACGCGCCTGTCATGACATAAGCGCCCGGCTTGCCAGGCTGCAAAAGATTCAATGGAAGCAAAGCGAATTGCGTACTTGCACCGCCTTGCAGCAAAAGCACATCATAATTGTCCGGCACTCCGAACAATTCGCGCAGCAAAGCTTGCGAATCATTATTTACCGCTTCATACAGTTTGCTGCGGTGAGACATTTCCATGATCGACATTCCTGCGCCCTGATAATCAACAAATTGCTCCTGGGCTTGCTTGAGCACCTCAAGCGGTATTGCGGCTGGTCCTGCATTAAAGTTAAATGCTCGTGTCATCTTGGATACCCACCTCTGTTTCTTTATATATGCTATGGTTATGATAGCAATTTTGAAGGTTCGCATCAAGTGTATTTCGCATACTTAACGACAAAAAGTCGAACGTATGTCTAAAAATTAACATTAAACATTCGGATTTCGTTCATCATTTGTTTACAATACCAAGCAAAAATGCCTTCAGCGTCCTTTAGACGCTGAAGTAGCTTTGACGGTGAAATATAAGCCCTTTGTAAGCTAACAATCTTATCCATTCTTATATTTGCAAAAGAAACGGGTCCCAAGGGACCCGTTTCTTTTATTTCTTAACGATCGGATTAGCAATCGTAGTAAAGGCTGAACTCGTGCGGATGAATGCGGATCGCAACAGCTTTCGCTTCTTGACGTTTGATCGCTACGTAGTTGTCGATGAAATCTTTCGTGAACACGCCGCTTTCTGTCAAGAAATCGGAATCTGCTTCAAGAGCGTTAAGCGCTTCGTCAAGCGTACCAGGTACACTGCGAATTTCTTTTTTCTCTTCTTCCGGCAATTCATAAATGTTTTTGTCGAAAGGACCATAGCCTAGAGCGACTGGATCAAGCTTGCGCTTAATTCCGTCAAGACCAGCAAGCAGCATCGCTGCGAATGCTAGGTAAGGGTTAGCTGTGTTATCCGGTGTACGGAACTCAATACGACAGCCCTTAGGTGTTACAGCTGCGATTGGAATACGGATCGCTGCCGAACGGTTACCTTTAGAGAATACAAGGTTAACTGGAGCTTCGTAACCAGGCACAAGACGTTTGAACGAGTTCGTGCTCGGGTTTGTGATCGCGATTAGAGCCGGTGCGTGGTAAAGCACGCCGCCAATGTAGTGCATTGCCATTTCGCTAAGGTTAGCATACGCGCCTTTATCGTAGAACAAAGGCTCGTCGCCATTAAAGATCGAAGTATGAACGTGCATACCGCTACCGTTGTCGCCGAAAAGCGGCTTAGGCATGAATGTTGCTGTTTTGCCGTATTGGCGAGCCGTGTTATGAATGATATATTTGAATTTCATCAGGTTGTCTGCTGTTTTAGTCAACGTATCGAAGCGGAAGTTGATTTCTGCTTGACCCGCTGTCGCTACTTCATGGTGATGACGCTCAACGCGAAGACCCGATTCTTGCAAAAGGCGAACCATTTCGCTGCGGATATCTTGTTGGGAATCAACAGGCGCTACTGGAACGTAACCGCCTTTTACCGGTATTTTGGAACCAAGGTTGCCGCCTTCTTCTTTGCGGTTCGTGTTCCAGCCTGCTTCTTCCGATTCAACAACATAGGAAGATGCATTCATGGAGCTTTCATAGCGAACTTCGTCGAAGATAAAGAATTCAGGCTCAGGCGCGAAAAATGCTGTCGTACCAACGCCAGTCGTTTGAAGAAACTCTTCAGCCTTCTGAGCGATGCTGCGCGGATCGCGGTCATAGCGTTCGCCTTCAGGTGTATGAATATTACACATAATGTTCAGTGTAGGGTGGTCTGTGAAAGGATCGATAAATACCGATTCTGTATCTGGAATCATAACCATATCGGAATTCTCGATACCACGGAAACCGTGGATGGAAGAACCGTCAAAAGCTACCCCGTTTACGAAAGTATCTGCGTCAACCTCAGCTGCTGGCAGCGTGATGTGGTGTGCATGACCTAGAAGATCCACGAAGCGGAAATCTACAAACATAATGCTGTTTTCTTTAATATTGTCCAATACGTTTTGAACTGACATTAATAATTTCCTCCATTTCCGAACATTAGCGTAGTGTTGAACAGGTATTGTTCAATTATTGCTCCAAATCCATGTCGTTATTATAAAACTAGCCTTCAATCTCCGTCAATAGCTATGTAAGGTATTTTTTGTAGCTATGTAAGCTATACTTACAAGTTTGAACAGTTGTTCACAATTCCGCCTATAAAGGAAGGGAGAAAACCCCGCAGCCCTTGCATATCTAAGCTTTAGCGGTTTTTTCCATGTAAGCTATTACATGGCCATGCTGCCAAATGAAAAAAAAGAGCCCAGCCATCTCTCGATGGCTGGGCTCTTTGATGTTAGCTTGATTAGATTTTCCACTCTTTGAAGGCTTCGGCTGGCGCTTTAGGCGTATCGAACTGTTTGCCAACGATTGGAGCAAGCTGTTCAAGGTCCTTCAGCAGGTTGGCGAATTGATCAGGGAACAACGATTGTACCCCGTCTCCTGTCATCGAGTTGTCCGGGTCCGTATGCATTTCAACGATCAAGCCGTTCGCACCGGCCGCTACCGATGCCTTGGACATCGGCTCAACCAGCTCGCGGCGTCCCGTGCCGTGGCTTGGATCGGATATGACTGGCAAATGGCTGAGCGACTGCAGTACAGGAATAGCTGACAAATCAAGCGTGTTGCGCGTGTACGTCTCAAACGTTCGGATTCCCCGCTCGCAAAGCATAACATTCGGGTTTCCGCCGGCAAGGATGTATTCCGCAGCATTTAGGAATTCATCATACGTAGAGCTGAATCCGCGTTTTAGCAAAACAGGCGTCTGGATCGTGCCCAGCTTGCGCAGCAAATCGAAGTTTTGCATGTTGCGAGTGCCAACCTGAAGAATATCCGCATATTCCGCACATACATCGACATACTCCGGCGTCATGACCTCCGTGATCGTCAGAAGCCCATGCTTCTTCCCTGCTTCCGCCATCATGACTAAACCTTCTACGCCTACACCTTGGAAGCTGTACGGCCCTGTGCGCGGTTTAAACGCGCCTCCGCGCAATACCTGGCCGCCAGCCGCTTTCACCAAGCGGGCAATCTCATCGATTTGCTCCGGTGTTTCAACCGCGCACGGGCCACCCATAATAACGAGGTTGCTTCCGCCGATCTTTACGCCTTTAATATCGATAACGGTATCGTCGGGATGGAAGTCACGGCTTGCAAGCTTATAGGATTTAGAAATTTTAATTACATTCTCAACGCCCTTCATCTGGCGCAAATGCTCTGCAAGCGTAGGCTCAGCTTGGCCAATGATTCCGATTACCGTACGGTCCGTGCCTTTGGATACATGGGCTTGAACGCCGGCTCTTTCGATATGGGCAACAATTTCATTAATCCGCTCATCAGCAATACTAGCATTCGTAATAACGATCATAGGGATCACTCCTAATAGTTTTTTGTAATGCCCTGCTTACTTCATAAGCATAGGCTTGTTTATGTGATGCAAGGCTTATTCATGTAGTGCAAGGCTTGAATTTCAAGCATCCGTCCACGCTTTCATTCGCGCTTCAACGCTTATACGCTTTATAGCTTTCATGCTTCGTAGCTTTTATGCTTTTAATCACTAAAGTAAATATACAAGAAGAGACGTATCTCGTCAACCCATTTGCCAAAAAAAAAGGGAAAACATATTCCGCATGATTCTACTCTCATGCAAACCTACATTTTCCCCTCCTACGACTCATCCTCAATTATTCCGGTTTCACTGCTGTTGCAGTAGCGGAATCCGTGCTTACCGACTTGACCCGAACATTCGGAAGCAGCTTATTCATATTCACCGTGCGACGGATTTCCCAAGTATCAGGATTGTTGTGGTCATATTGCTCCAAATAGGTAATGACCTCTTTCGTCAGCGGTGTTGGTGTCGAAGCACCGGATGTTACGGCTACCCGATCGACTCCTTTTAGCCACTCCTGCTCAATTTCTGATACATCGGAAACACGATAAGCTCTCACGCCAGCAATTTCCTCAGAAACCTGGGCAAGCCTGTTCGAGTTGTTGCTGCGTGGATCGCCGACAACGATACAGAGCTGAGCTTCGCCAGCCTGCTCAGCGACGGCCTCTTGGCGAACCTGTGTCGCAAGGCAAATCTCGTTATGCACCTCTGCTGTCGGATAGCGTTCTTGCAGTTGGCTAATAATATGCCGAATATCCCATTGCGACATCGTCGTTTGGTTTGTAATCAAAATTTTCCCTTCCGGGATGCTAAGCGAAGCAATCTCCTCTTCACGTTCAATCAAATGAACCTGCTCTGGCGCAACGCCGATTGCACCCTCTGGTTCCGGATGGCCCTTCTTGCCAATATAAATAATATGATAGCCTTCCGCTGATTTGGCGCGGATCAAATCATGGGTTCTTGTTACGTCCGGACATGTAGCGTCAACCACTGACAAGCCCTTCTCACGAGCGCGCTCACGCACCTCAGGGGATACGCCATGAGCCGTGAAAATAACGGTACCTTGCTCTATTTGATCCAAAATATCAAGACGGTTGGCGCCATCAAGCGTAATTACGCCTTCCTTCTCGAAAGCCTCCGTGACGTGGGCATTATGAACAATCATGCCTAATATATAGATAGGGCGGGGCAGCTCCAGGTTTTTGACCGTCTGCAAAGCCAGCACCATCGCATCGACGACGCCATAGCAATAGCCACGCGGTGATATTCTAACGATTTCCATTCCTTGCACCTGCTTTCTGACCGGATATGCGTCATAATCATAGTTCCTTCATTTCATCCGTTGCTACTATTATAGACGAATGAGACGCGTCAGAAAAGGTTATTGGCAGCCAGATCGTAAACTTCGTCCCATGCCCCTCACGCGTGGTCACTTCTACAGAGCCTTGATGCTCATCAATAATCCATTTGGCAATCGATAATCCAAGCCCGGTTCCCACGGTCACGCCTCTGGATTCGTCCGCACGGTAAAACCGATCGAAGATATGCGGAATTTCCTCGGGATTCATCCCGATTCCGGTATCCTCCACAACGAAGCCGATCTGATTTCCCTTCCGGATCGCACTAAGCTCGATCGAACCCTCTTGCGTATACTTAAAGGCATTCTCAATAAAAATAAACAACAGCTGCTGCAAATAATTGTGGTTGGCATTAACGCGAACTTCTTCTAGCGCCGACAGATCGCCAACGTTCCAAGCAGCCGTACGGGGAAGCAGATGCGCTCTACGGACTACCTCTTCCGTAAGCGGAAGAAGATCAAGCGGCGTTTTCTCCATCGTATAGCCCGCATCGGCTCTCGCAAGCGCTAGCAAATCATTGACCAGCGTGCTCATGCGCGTTGCTTCAGCCGAAATATCGCTCATCGATTCTTTGGACATTTCCCAGCGATCCAGATCGAGCGGCAGCCATTCCCCCGTGCTGGAGTTCTCATTGGTCTCCCTCACCTTCGTCCACATCCGCTCCAGCAGCTCAATATTGCCGCGAATGGTCGTGAGCGGCGTCCGCAGCTCATGCGAGGCATCGGATACGAATCGGCGCTGCGCTTTGTAAGCCTCATCCAGCTCGTTATAAGCCATCTCTAGCCGGGCCAGCATGACGTTAAGCGTACTGACAAGCCTGCCAATTTCATCCTTCGGTCCCATCGCCGGAATCCGTACGCTGAGGTCAGCACCATTCTCGATTTGCTCGGTAGAGCGAATCACGCGCTCAATCGGACGAAGCGCTTGGCGCGCAATAAAGAGGCCTACGGTGAAGGCGATCAAGACAACAATAATAGATGAAAAAGTAAGTATCGTTTGAACACCATGCAAAAATTTCTCTTCATTATACGGAATAGCACCTACTTGAAGAAGGCCTACTAATGTTCCGTTATTCAAATAGAGTGGACGTTGATGAACAAGCATATTATATTTTTTTTTATTAATTTCCACTTGTAATTTGATAATACCTTTTTCAGGATTTGTTGATGCTTCCGCATAAGGAAGCACTAAGTCCAGTTCCCTCAAATTGTATGATTGCTTGATAGCACCTTCTCTATAATTAACAATTTGAATATACATATCTTTTTCTTCAATTCTTGATTGTCTGCTATCCAGATCAAGATCAAGTTGATCCAAAAAATTTGTTCCGCCCGTGACTACAATATTACGATCCTGTACTTTAAGCTGTTCCTTTAAATCTGTGTACGTATTCCAATTGATAAATAAATAAATCGTCACGCCAAACACCAATAAAGTAACCGCAAGCAAGCCCGAATACCAAAGCGTTAGCCTAAGCCGAATAGACATATGCTTAACCTGCCTCTCCGCGAAGCACGTAGCCGGTGCCGCGAACCGTCTGGATAAGCCGATTTTTGCCTCCGTCCTCTACCTTTTGGCGCAGCATCGCGATGTAGACCTCAAGCACGTTAGATTCCCCGCTGAAGTCATAGCCCCAAATTTTTTCCATGATCGCATCGCGCGTAAGCACGCGGCGAGGATTTTGCATAAACAGGAGCAGCAAGTCATACTCCTTAGACGTCAGTTCGATCCGGCGTCCGGATCGTATAGCTTCACGGGCATCCATATCAAGGATCAAATCCTCGTACAGCAGCTGATTGCTTGATTGCTCAATCTTATCCGATTTGCGGCGCAGCAATGCGCGCGCTCTGGCAAGCAGCTCCTCCAACGCAAATGGCTTCACAAGATAGTCATCAGCGCCAAGGTCAAGGCCTTTCACCCGGTCGATGACATCATCCTTCGCCGTGAGCATCATGATCGGAACCGTGCTGCCGCTCTCGCGAACGCGCCTGCACACTTCCCAGCCGTCCACCTGCGGCATCATCACATCAAGGATAAGTAAATCGGGCTCTGTCTTAAGGAGCACCTTAAGCCCCTCCATGCCATTGGATGCTGTCGTTACCTCATAGCCCTCAAAAGCCAGGCTTCTTCTTAATAATGAAATAATTTTATCATCGTCATCTACCACTACAATATGCTGTCTCATCTGCTTGTCCCCCTCGATTTGCAACAAAAAACGCAGAGCCTGCTGTCTCTCTGCGTTTTTTTCATACTGGTCTTACTAATGGTACGCCTTATCCGGCATTAAACGTATTTTTGTCGCCGATTTCAACCTCGACATTCACGGCGCTGCCTTTACGAATAACGTTTAATTGGATCTTGTCACCGACCGCTTTTTCTTTAATTCCATCAATTAACCCTTGCGTATTCGCATATTTCTTGCCATCGATGCCTGTAATGACATCAAACTGCTGCAAGCCGCCAAGATAAGCAGGTGAATTATAGTATACATTTTGAACAATCGAGCCTTCAACCTTATCCATGCCCAGCTGCTTCGCGATATCCTCGGTAACATCTCTCAGCTCAGCTCCGATGAACGGTACTGCCGGCTTAGGAATATCCTTATTGTTTTTCAAGTTCTCCAATACTTCTTGGATCGTGCTTGTCGGAATGGCAAAGCCAATGCCCTGTGCCTGCGAGCTGACCGCCGTATTAATGCCTACAACCTCGCCGTTTACATTCAGCAGCGGACCGCCCGAATTACCAGGATTGATAGAAGCATCCGTTTGCAGCAAGTGCTCGTATTTACGCTCTCCCGCCGAATCCTGAATATCGATTGGACGCTCTTTCGCGCTAAGTACGCCTACCGTTACCGTGTGGTCGAATCCGTATGGGTTACCAATCGCTACTACCCAATCGCCGATATTAATGTTATCGGAATTTCCTAGCGGAAGTGTAGGGAACGCTTTGTCTCCTGTTACTTTGAGAACAGCCAAATCCAAATCATAGCTTGAACCAAGCAATTCGGCAGTGAATGGCTCATCGTAGCCTTGAACGATGACCTTAATTTGATCCGATTCACCAATCACATGCTGATTCGTTAAGATGTAGCCGCTCGCGTCGAAGAAAAATCCGGTACCGATGCCTGATTGCTGCATTTGCCCCTGTTCGCTTTGACCGCTCTCTGGCTGCTGAGTACCTGGGTAGCTATCGCCAAAAAATTGACGGAAGAACGAGTCGTCCAGCATGCTTCCGCTATTGCTGCGCTTCGCCGTATTGACGAAAGTTTCGATCTTCACAACTGCGGGGCTTGCCGTTTCGAACAACTGCGCAATGTTATCCGGTCTTGCAGCAACCGTAGCTGCTCCCCCATTGCTAGTTGTTCCCGTTGAAGCCGCAGTTCCAGCACCGCTTCCGCTCGACTGCGAATTAGCCGTCAATGCCTGCTCCTTCGTAAACCAGTTGTTGATATCGGCCGTATACATCAGTGACCCTACAAGCAGCACACCTGCAAGAAACGAAATAAACATCGATTTAAAGGAAGTCCGTTTAGGCTCACGTACCTGCCACGGCCCCTTGGAGGATGCTGGGGATGGCGTAAACGAGCGAATTTGCGACTGCTGCGGCGCTCTTGGCGCTGGCTGAGCCGGCTCGCTGAACGAATCATCCTGTCCTTCGGGCGCTTGGCTGAAGGACGAAGAAGCAGAGCTGCCTGTATTGCCGTAAGGCTGGTCCTGAATCAGCTTAGGTCTTTCAATCTCATGATCCGACGAGGAAGAAGCACCGTTTTCCTGCGAATTGGCTTTGAACGGGCCATAAGAATAGTAGTAAGAGGGCTTAGCCGATTGGTCCGCAGCCTCCTTCGTCAGATCCGGGTCCGCTTTCACTTCGTTTCCGCTGCTTTCAGCCCCACCAAGCTCTTCATCGTTTTTGCGAAAAAAATCATCAAAGTCCTTTTTGTTCTGATCGTCCATGTTCGTTCTCCTCCTTGAATATTATTCCATCATGCTCCAATAGCCGCTCGTGCGTAGGCGCATGTTCATTTGATATAGTTCTATCATGCACATTCTACCTTAAAACAAACTTAAAAGGAATTTAAACAGAAATAAAAAAAACGTACCAAATGGAATTTTGGCACGTTTTTTTTACTCAATTATGCTTGAAAAAACGCTTAGTGAGGGAATAGCTGTTCAACCTCATTCAGCGCTTGCTTCGCTCGGTCAATCCATTGCGATTCAACCTCCGCATCTGGATTGGAGGGAGACTGGAACTGGTCAAACAATGCGCCGACCACGCGTACGGATGCCTCTGGGTCGTTGCCTTCCCGATATAAATGTTTCAGAACATAGGGCGTGCCTACCTTTATCGTAGCTTCATCGTCAGCTTCTTCATTATCAATATGACCGGCGATGACTTCAAATGGAATGCGAAGCCATACTTTATGTTCCTCATCAAGCGAGCGGTCAAAGGAACCTCCATCGTATTCCCAATTGCCGCCCAGCGTAAACTGCTGCGTCTCCAGCAGCTCCTTCATCTCCGTAAAATGTTGCTCCCGTGACTCCAGCACGGACGTGATCGGTATCATGACAGCTGCCCCTTTACACTAGCTATTAGCTATTTCTTGTTATCGCTAGTAACTAGTCTGCCCTGCCAGCATTTCCTTTATGTGCGATTCGCCCAGCCCTTGCGGTGAGCGAGGACGGCAAGCTGCGTACGATCGTCCAGCTCGCATTTCATCAATAGATTGCTCACATGGGTTTTTACCGTTTTGATGCTAATATGGAGTTCTTCGGCAATCTCTTTGTTCGATTGCCCATCCGCAATAAGCAGAAGCACTTCCTTCTCACGCTCCGTAAGTCCCTCATCACCGGATTGCGCCGTGCGCTGCCTTAGGCCTCTCGTTAACGCTTGAGATACATCGGCAGTCATGACCGGCATACCCTTGAACGCTCCGCTAATTGCATAGATAAGCTCTTCCGCAGACACGGTTTTGAGCACATAGCTGACCGCCCCCGCCTCTATTGCGCCATACACTTTGTCATCCTCCAGAAAACTGGTCAGCATGACGATTTTCATTGTCGGGAACTTCGCAACGATCGCTCTCGTCGCTTCGATCCCGTCCATCCCGGGCATCATCAGATCCATTAGTATAATTTGAGGCCGTTTCTCCTCAGGACTCTCTGCCAACAGATCGATGGCCGCTTGTCCGGTGCTTGCTTCGGCAATAACCTCAAATTTTGGCTCCAGCATTAGATAGGTGCGAAGCCCCGTTCTTACCATATCATGGTCATCCACGATCATAATTTTTATAAGTTCAGCCTCACTCATGGTTCATGCTCCCCCGCAACATTTTAGGTATCGTTACTTTCACCCTCGTCCCGCCTCCGGGCTTGCTCCATATTTCTGCCGCTCCGCCAAGCTTCTGCGCACGCTCTTGCATCGTTGAAAGTCCGTAAGAACCACGCTTGACCTCATCAGCTTTAAAGCCAACGCCATCATCCTGCAAAATCATGACGACCTGCCGTTCATTATCCGCAATTGAAAGCGTGCATCCGGATGCTCCCGCATGTTTCACAACGTTAGCCATCGCTTCCTGCACGATAAGGAAAAACTGATGCTCCATCGCCTCTGACAAATGCTCCTTCATCCGCCACTCGAGCTCTCCTTGAAGGTTGTTTTGCCGGCAATAATCCGGAAACCATTTATCGAGCGCTTCATATAATGTCCTTCCCTCCAGCTCCATAGGGCGCAGCTGCGCAATGAAATTTCTCATCTGCTTCTGTGCTAGGTTCGACATATTCACAAGCTGCTCAAGCACGGAATCCGCACGTTCGCGATCGACCTGCTGAAGCTTTGGAAGCGACGAAGCGCACATATGGATTGCAAAAAGCTGTTGGCTCACCGTGTCATGCAAATCCCTTGCAAGCCGCTTCCGCTCTTCAAGAACTGCCGCTTCATTGGAAGCGGACTCGGTCATGACATATTCCTCGCCGCGCATTTGCAGCCACTTCATCTTGTCTTCCATCTGCTCTGCCAGCTCATTGAATTCTCTATATACCTCAACAAACGAGTTATGGCCGCTCTCTGTGATTCGAACGCCAAAATTCCCATTGGAGGCCTGCTTGAGCGACAAATGCAGTGTATCAATCCGCCGCCCGATACGCTGCGCTGCCCAATAGCCAAAAGCTGCGCTCACAAGCAGGAAGACGGAGGCGGCCACCAGGCGCACTTCCGTCTTTCCTGTATCAGCGGCAAATCCATTCCAGGCCACCGCTCCGAGAAAAAATGCGGTAACCGAGGCAATGACAAACATTCCAATGAGCTCCCATTTCCCGCTCCGTAGCAATCGAACCATCATGTGAGGTCACCCTACCTTCGTGACACGAACATCACCAATAAACGTACTGACGATCAGCTTGATTTTTTTGTCCGATTCCTGATAGGAAGGCGATTGAATATTAATATTCGTGAACATGCCACCCTCTTTCTGTCCCAATATCTTCACGTCTCCGATAAACGCGCTTGAAATGACCTGCACGCCAACCTCATAATCATTTGGCACGTACACCTTCACATCTCCGATAAAAGAAGACACATTAATTTTTGTCTCGCCCGGAGATACCTGTGCTTTCGTCAGATCCAGCACCGTGTCCCCTATGAAATGTGAGATATTCAGCGGCTTCAAATCCCAGTAATCCTGGCCGATATGAATATCGCCAATAAAACCGGATCTGGTCTGCACATTCGAATCGCCATGGTTCCACCACTCGACATGCTCTTTGTGATTCCGTTTCCACTCCTGCGAGTTTTTCTTGTATTCCTGCTTATAATGATTCTTCCATTCCTTATAATCCTTCTTCTTTAAATTGATGCCCTCATAGCCGTTAGATTTCCCGCCTGCTTGCTTCTCCTCCTGATGCTGCGCGCCGACCGGTTCTTTTGTAGGGTCAGGATGCAGCGGAGGTGCCGGGGGAACTGATGCATCTTCCGCAAAAGGACGGTATGATTTCCAATCATCCTCAGGCGGCTCATACCGCTTGGATTTTGGTTTCCAGATGAGATTAATTCCGATTAAAATAACGGCCACTGGCCAAATATAAGGAACGATGTCTCCTATAGACCAAGAGAACAACTCCAGATTGCGGCCCAGAAAGACAAAACCGATCAGCAGAACGACCGCTCCCCACCAGCTTGAGCCTGAACCGTTCGATCGGTTTGAAAGCAAGCCGCGGATTCCGACTATAATAAGAATAACAGGCCAATAAGTAGAGAAAAGATCGCCAATATCAAAGGTCACATGACCTGTTTGCCTTAGCAAAAACAATAGGCCAACTGCAATGATTACCAATCCGGTGAATAACCGGCTTGCGAAATTACCGTTCATGCGGCTCCAGCTCCTTACGCTTCCATCGTCGTTTGATAATCTTAGTATACCGGACAACAGGCATGAGAAAAAGGGACGGCCGATTGAAATCCACATCGGTCTCCAGACCGAGGAACTGTTGATATTACCCAATTCAAACCTAACATACGTCATGAAACATCACGTACAGCGTTGACATTGTTTACTTGTACTATTTATAATGATGAACGGATCAAGGTGAAACGGCTGTCGCCGTCCTCTGACGGCGCAGTGCGTTTCATTCCGAGAAATATAGAGAAGGGATAGCGAAATGATATACTTTCCTATATTTCAAGCAAAAACGCCTTCGGCGTCCTTTGGACGCTCAAGGAGCTTTAACGATGAAATATAAGACTTCTTTATCGCGTGTAACATATAAAAGTCTTATATTTGAAGGTGAAACGGCTGTCGCCGTCCTCTGGCGGCGCAGCGCGTTTCATTCCGAGAAAGATAGAGATGGGATAGCGAAATGGTATTCTTTCCTATATTTTAAGAAAGCGGGTATACGCTTTCACCTAAAAAGGGACAGGGGATGAAGCAATGGACGTTAACGAACTGTCAAGAGGTCTAGATACGATCTGGGTCGTCTTGACAGCAGCCATGATCTTGCTCATGGAAGGTGGATTCGCTTTGCTTGAAGCTGGTTTTGTCAGGCAAAAAAATGCCGTCAGCATCATTATGAAGGTATTTGTGGACATCGCTTTCGGAGCACTCGTTTTTTATTTTTTTGGATTCGCACTAATGTATGGACAAGACGCCGGCGGTATCATAGGAACAACCGGCTTTCTGATAAACGGGGACCTGTCTCACATCGCATTAAATATTACGCATGAAACCTTTTGGTTATTCCAATGTGCGTTCGTTATTGCCGTTATTTCCATCGTATCCGGCGCCGTAGCTGAACGCATCAACTTTAGAGCCTATATTTTGCTCACCATCGCCATGACGGGCTTCATTTATCCGCTCGCTGGGCACTGGGTATGGTCGGCAAACGGATTTCTTGGCTCGCTCGGCATGATCGACTTTGCAGGATCGGCAGTTATTCACGGCCTAGGAGGCTTCTCCGCCCTAGCGGCTGCCATCTTCATCGGGCCGCGAATCGGCAAATTCAGCGCTGATGGCAAAGTTAATATCGTGCCTCCTTCTAATCTGCCACTGGCTTCCGTCGGCGCCTTTATCCTTTGGTTTGGCTGGTTCGGCTTCAATGCCGGCAGTACGCTTAGTGCCACCAACAGCTCAATCGGACATATCGCCATCACAACAATGCTCTCCGCCGCAGCCGGAGGGGCAACCTGTATTCTGTTCACCATGTTCCGCTACAAAAAAGCTGACCCGCCTATGGTCATTAACGGCTCTCTTGCGGGACTGGTCGGCATAACGGCCGGCTGCGCATTTGTATCCGATATTGCCGCTATTGGCATCGGTGCTATATCCGGCATCGCCATGGTTCTTGTAACCGAATGGCTGGAGAGCAAGCAAGTCGATGATCCGGTCGGAGCCTTCGCCGTCCATGGCGTCAGCGGCAGCATCGGTACACTAGCTGTCGGATTATTCGCCCTTCCTGAACTAACCGCTGACGTTGGCAAAGGCTATTACGGGCTATTTTACGGCGGCGGCTTTCAGTTGCTTGGCGTTCAGGCACTTGGACTTGTTACCGTATGCGTATGGGGCTTCTTGCTGACATGGGGCGCATTGTGGCTCATCCGCAAAGTAATGCCTGTCCGCGTCTCTAAAGATGAGGAGCTAATCGGTCTTGACGTTGGTATTCATGGTGTTCCAGCATATAGCCAGGAGCATGACTTCCTGGACATCGACCGTTTAAAAAATAGCAAATAACGCTATAACAAAAAACCGTCCATGCAGCTATGCCTGGACGGTTCTTTCATATGTGGGATGCTTACATAAATTAGTTGTTCATTTCACTAGCAAGCTCATAGGATACCGTTACGATGTCCGTCGGAGCGGACACGTTCTTAATCGAGCGGGCGCTTTCTATTTCAAGGCGCAGCGCACGAACCTTCTCCATAGGCTTTCTTACAAAATGGATATACTCTACAGCCAAGTGATGATCCGGCTTCTTGCCCGACAGCATTCTTCTTAAAGTAGACTTAGATTGATAGGCGCGTTCCTCAGCCATCCTTCTCTTCTCATAACGCTCAACCATTTGTTCAATTTCAGCAATTTCCTGCTCTTTCTTCGCTACGTAGGCATCTATAAAAGGTAAGACCTCGCCCGCTTTCCGATGATGGGCAGCAACTACAAAGCCTGAATGAATGATTGGGTCTGTCATGAGTTTTCACCTGTCTTGTCATGTTATTATTTCTTACATGTCTTATCATACAACAAACCAGGGTCATTTGAAAACTGTTTTTTATGAAATGGAAATATCTGCGCCCAAAACGCCAATAACCTTGCCGTCAGGATTATGTATTGGAACAGAGACGGTCACACAGTGCTGCTTGGTAATCGCCGATACGTAAACCTCGGATTGAAAAACCTGCCCCGACATCGCTTTTTTCCACCAATCTCTTCCCTTTGCATTCAGTAATCCAGCTTCCGGCAGCGAGAATATAAAAGATCCGTCGAGGCGATTCGACCATATTGCTTCTACGTCCACCTTGCTTATGAGCATAGAGCTTAGCTTTGATTCATGATAGCTCTCTTCCATAGATACGAAATGAGTATCGACAGCAGCTTGCTTCAGCCACTCTTGCACTGAGCTTGCATTTACTTTTACATCCTTCGCCTTATTGTTCTTCATTCCCACTTGATCAATAGCGACAGACAAATCCGTGGATGACCTCTGAAGATTTCGGCTGATTCGGTTCAAATTGCCGATCTGCTCGCGCTGAAGCTTCGTCATTTGGAGCGTACTATCCACGCTTTGCAGCGTTTCATTAACCGAATCCACTACTTCCTTGAGCATCCCTGTCGACTCGCTCATATGCTCGGTCTGCTGCTTGCTCGCCATGCTTGTCTGTTCTACAAGTCCATCTACCTCGTTAATCCTTGCAAATATGACGTCCATACGATCTTTGTTGATTGCCATCTCGGCTACTCCGCGCTCTACCGAATTTTTCTCGGCGTCCACCGCATGCACAACCTGCGTTACCCCTCGCTCGATTTGCTCCACGATGGCCGAGGAACGCTTGACCGCCTCTCCGCTCTGCTCAGCAAGCTTCTTGATCTGCTGGGCAACGACAGAGAAACCCCGTCCATATTCTCCCGCATGCGCCGCTTCAATCGAAGCATTCAAGGCAAGCAGTGAGGTTTGCGACACGATCTCCTGAATAAATTGGTTGATTTCATTAATGTGAGAGGTTTGCTCAATGAGCTGCCTGATATGCTGCTCCATCGTCTGATTGTTTTGGCTCAGCTCATTCATGACTTCGTCGGTGCTTGTCAAGGACCGACACACATCGAGCACGACTTCCTTCGTTTCCTTGCTCCTAGCATTCAGGTGAGCGGAGGTATCATTGATTTGTTCTGCGGCGGAAGCGACCTCCTGAAGGGCAGAAAAGGCCTCTTCAATGCGATTTACCGCAAGCGAGCTATTTGTTCGCAGCTTCTGCTCCTGCAAAGCGGATTGATCCGCTATTTCGGTTAAATGGCGGGTTGTTTGCTCCACCTCGTCAACCGCTGCATGGAGTTGATCGGAGATCACTACAGATTCATTCAGCAAAATTGTCATTCGAGCGTGCTCGCCGGTTTCAGATCCAGCTGCTCCGGCTTTGTTATCGCGTGAAAACCATCGGGACGTGGCACTCATGTCAGGATATTTTCCCCTCTCGCATGCGGATACAAAATTTCCCTAAATTATATCCCAGCCTTAGGCAAAAGAAAAGAGGAACCGCAAGGGTTCCTCCGTTATTTCTTTTCATTACATGGAAAAAATGTTACTTCTCAGCTTTTTGTTGAGCCGTGTTCGCCGCTTGTTTGCCAGCAGCGTTGTTTTGGTTCAATTCTTGAGCGAATTCTGCATTGTATTGATTATTTTGGGCTTTATTATTTTTGTTTTTAGCCATTGTATTCACCTCCCCGTGTCAATGATAGTATGGCATTCTTGCCGTTTATTATACGAGTATTTTACGATTCCAAATAAGTCTGCGGAATCGGTTTTCCTGCTTCAATCGCCAAATTGATCTGATTCAGCCAAGCCTGTGAAAGCTTTCCCGTACCTCTGCGAAGCACCTCTACCTGAACCGTGCGCTTGCCCCACTGCTCGTATACCTGCTTAATGGTTTCAAAATACAAATCGATTTTCTTTCCCTTTATTGCTGAGCCTGTGTCGGCCACAACGCCATATCCATATCCGGGAATATAGAGCAAGGTGCCAATCGGAAAAAGCTTCGTATCTGCCGCAATTGTAGATACCTGGTCCCTTCGCACCTTAACGCCTGAGTAGGTAATTCCGTATTGGGGGTGGCCGGGACGCTTGCCCGTCGATTCCACGCCAGCCGTGTAGCCGGTCGCTATAACCTCCACAGTATCCGGCTTCGCCTTCTTCGACATGCCGGCCGCAGAATCCATGGCATCTGTACGGTTGCCAGCAAGTACATCAATTGCTGTTTTGTCGGGTTCTGGGGATGCCGCCTCTGCCTGCGCTGGACGGCTCGCTGTATTTATGCCAAAAGCAAGTGCAATCAAAAGCAGCAAAGCAGTAATTTTTTTTCTCCTATCAAAAAAGCTTGTGACCATCGGATGACTTCCTCCTCAGAAGAATAATGCCCCGATGGCACAAGCTTTATGCGTGATCTATTATTGTTCTTTATCGGAAATTTGCTTCTTAAGCAGTTCAACCAGCTCTGCGAGCGGCATAGCTCCAAGATCGCCTTCTCCGCGTTTGCGGACCGATACCGCTTCCGCTTGCATCTCATTCTCGCCTACGACGAGCATATAAGGCGCTTTCTCCAGTTGGGCTTCACGAATCTTGTATCCCAGTTTCTCGTTGCGCAGATCGCTCTCGACGCGAATGCCGCCTAGCTGCAATTGCTCAGCCACTTTGCGAGCATAACCCTCGTATGCAGTCGAAACTGGAATAACCTTCGCTTGAACAGGAGACAGCCAAAGAGGCAAAGCGCCTGCAAAGTTCTCAAGCAAGAACGCTGTCATCCGTTCCATCGTGCTGATGATGCCGCGGTGAATGACAACAGGGCGATGCTTCTTGCCATCCTCCCCTACATACTCAAGCTCGAAGCGCTCTGGAAGCAAGAAGTCCAGTTGAGCTGTGGACAATGTCTCCTCTTTGCCAAGCGCCGTTTTAATTTGAACGTCCAGCTTCGGACCGTAAAACGCCGCCTCGCCTTCCGCTTCGAAGAACGGAAGCTCCAGTTCCTCAACAACCTCGCGCAGCATGCGCTGCGACATCTCCCACATTTCATCGTTTTGGAAATATTTCTCGGTATCCTTCGGATCACGGTAAGACAAGCGGAAACGGTATTCCTTGATGCCGAAATCCTCATAAACCTTACGGATCAAATTAACAACACGAGCGAATTCTTCTTTGATTTGATCCGGACGGCAGAAAATATGAGCGTCGTTCAGCGTCATCGCACGTACGCGGTGCAAACCAGTAAGCGCGCCTGACATTTCATAACGGTGCATGGTACCAAGCTCGGCAATCCTTACCGGCAAGTCGCGGTAACTGCGCATATCGCTCTTAAACACCATCATATGATGCGGACAGTTCATCGGACGAAGCACAAGCTCCTCGTTGTCCATAATCATTTTCGGGAACATATCCTCGCTGTAGTGCTCCCAGTGACCGGACGTTTTGTAGAGCTCGACGTTAGCCAATACTGGCGTATATACATGCTCATAGCCGAGGCTTTCCTCAAGATCAACGATATAACGCTCCATCGTTCTGCGTAGCTTTGCGCCGTTTGGCAGCCATAATGGAAGGCCTTGTCCCACTTCACGGGAGAACGTGAACATTTTCAGCTCGCGGCCAAGCTTCCGGTGATCGCGTTTCTTCGCTTCCTCCAAGAAATGGAGATGCTCATCAAGCTGTGCTTTTTTCGGGAACGCCGTTCCGTAAATCCGCTGCAGCATTTTGTTTTTGGAATCTCCACGCCAGTAAGCACCCGCTACGCTAAGCAGCTTGAAGGCTTTAATGCGGCCAGTGGACGGCAAATGCGGCCCGCGGCACAAGTCAAAAAACTCGCCCTGATCATACATCGTAATGACGGAATCCGCAGGCAGGTCACGAATAAGCTCTAGCTTCAGGTTGTCATCCAGTTCAGTAAAGATAGCCAAAGCTTCTTCACGGCTTACGATCCGGCGGCGAATATCCAAGTTTTGCTGAATGATCTTTTCCATTTCCTTCTCGATCTTAATAAGATCCTCAGGCGTCAGCGATTGTTCCATATCGATATCGTAATAGAAGCCGTCCTCGATAACGGGACCGATGCCCAGCTTCACTTTTTCATTCCCATAAATGCGCTTAATCGCTTGAGCAAGCAAGTGAGCTGTACTATGGCGGTATACCTCTAGGCCGTCCGCCGAGTCAAGTGTAACGATCTCGATAGCCGAATTGCCTTCGATCGGCGTGTATACGTCTACGACCTTACCGTCGATTTTACCGGCAATCGCGTTTTTGCGCAGGCCTGTGCTAATCGAACCCGCTACTTCTTCAATGGTTGTGCCTGCAGCATATTCTCTAACCGCGCCGTCAGGCAAAGTGATTTGAATTGTCATTTTCCTGCATCCTCCAATTTGGTTCTAATCACATCGTTAAATCATCGTTCCAAGCAAAAAAGCGCACAAAAAAAGCACACATCCCTAAAAAGGGACGAGTGCTTGTATGCTCGTGGTTCCACCCTACTTCGACTGCCACAGCATGCTTAGCATTAGTGTGCTGCAGTCCTCGTATTATCTGTTAACGGAGATTTCCGGTACAGCTTACTTTCATAGCTCCGCTCCTTCGAGAGCAAACTACAGGTTAGGCCATACAGCTTCAAAGGGGTATATCTGCAGACATTGTGGAAGGAAATTGCAGCCTTGTTTCCTCTCTCTGGACCAAACATCATGAGCAGATACATATCTTTGTCATTGCCGATTAGATTTCGTATGAAAATAATTATAGCCCCGTTCTTTCATTTGGTCAAGGATATTGACCCTCGCCAGCTCAGGGCTGTACAAGCTCATCGAGGCTGCTGCTGCAAGATGCGCACTGTACGCATACGGTTACCCTCTGATCAAAAATCGTCTCAATGGTGCGAATAACCTGCATATCCTGCTGCCTCGTATGAATCGTAATATGTTTTGGAGATACGGCAATTAACGAGCTGATGACCATATCCTCAATATTCATTTCTGTCTCCAGCATTTCTGCTACAATGCGGTCAGCCGGTGGATTAGGGTCCAACAGCTCGAAAGCATCATCGTACAGCATGAAGTCATGGCCGCCTTTATGCAGCAAATGGACCATTGGCTGCTTCGTGTCCTGCAGAAAAACAAAATATTTCAGCAAGGAGATAAACTCCTGGTATTGTTTGTCGAGCACATACTCATCGAGAGCATATTCAACAACCTCGGCCAGTTCCTTGCGGTAGGGCTCCAACCGGAAACGAATGAAGCCATTTATATTAAGCAGTGTATTTTCCTCTAAAAAAAGCTCGACCTCTGCCGACACTTTATTTTTGCGCCTTAGTCGGTCAGCGTCATGAAATTTCGCGCCTAAGCCGTCCCATTCTTTTCCGTGCAGCAAGTCATGGCAGTACCGCTCAATAGCAGCCGTCTCGCTTGTATTATGATTCTTATATTTCTTGCGAATGATGGCTGCCAGCATACCCGGTTCCAGTTCGCTAACCACAAATTCAGCAATGGCCGCAGCTGCTGCTTTATAGGTAGCCGGACCATGCGTTTTCAGCTGGAAATGCGGAAATATCGCCTGACACTGCACATCCTGCTCCGATATCGCTATCATTTCAACGACGGCTGGTTGCGCCTCATCTGAACCCATATGTAAATCAATATTCGTTTGATCGGTTAACAGCTGGATTAGTTTACCCGCTGACGCCTTCAGGCTTGCTGGCAGCGATACTGTATATAGCTCCATGAGCTCACCCCTTTCTTTCCTTATCAGTATATGGTGCCGCGTACGGGGATATACGATGAAGACATTGGAATGTAAGGGAGCTGTCCATATACAAGCATAAAGATAAAAAAACGCCTGCGGATCGTACCTTTCCATGGAAAGGAGATCTGCAGACGTATTTCATTTGCGGATTTAACGACTGAAGCGGTTCTAGTTTTGCATAACAAAATCCAGCTCTGCTTTATCGGTATCGTTGTACATCTTCAAAATGTTGTATTTCGTATCCCGCTGTGCAGGAATTTTGCCGACTTCACGGATAAGTTCAAGTATAAGTTCAATGTTTACTTTGTGCGTAGTGCCCGCAGCAGAAACGACGTTCTCCTCAATCATCGTGCTTCCGAAGTCATTGCAGCCGTAAGACAGCGACAGCTTACCCATCTCAGGGCCCATCGTTACCCATGATGATTGGAAATTCGGAATGTTATCGAGCATGATCCGGCTGGCAGCCACGATGCGCAGGTACTCCTCAGGCTTCGCTTTCTCCAGCTTCAAATTCGTATTGTCCGGCTGGAATGGCCAAGAAATAAACGCCAAGAAGCCTGTCGAATCGTATTTGTTCGCGATGCATTCATCTTGGGCATCGCGGATGCGCATCATATGTAACGCGCGCTCTTCAACCGTCTCGCCGAGGCCGTATACCATCGTCGCCGTTGTATTCATACCATGGCGATGAGCTGACTTCATGACATCCATCCAGTCAGTCCAAGAACCTTTCATCCGGCTAATCTTACGCCGAGTGCGGTCATCCAAAATTTCAGCACCGCCACCTGGCAACGAATCGAGTCCTGCCTCATGCAGCGCTTTGATCACTTCATCTAAGGAGAGCCCATCGGATACAACCTTCATTTTCTGAATTTCTGCCGGTGAGAACGAGTGCATCGTAATGTCCGGAAATTGCTGCTTAATCTTGCGAAGCAGATCTGTATAATACGTAAATGGCAAATTAGGGTTCGTACCGCCCTGCATCAAAATCTCGGTACCGCCAACGTCCACCGTCTCCTGAATTTTGCTCAAAATCGTTTCATCCGGCAGGACGTAACCTTCCTTCGAGCCCGGTGCGCGGTAAAACGCGCAAAAGCGGCAATATACATCGCACACGTTCGTATAATTCACATTCCGCCCAACGACAAACGTCGTAATTGGCTCCGGATGATGTTTTAACATAATCTGATTTGCAACATGACCCATTTTCTCAATCTGATCGGAAGCGAGCAGCTCCATGCCTTCTTCGAGCCCTATTCGCTCGCCGCGCAACGCTTTATCCAAAATATGGTCTAACGTTCCCATTCCGCAAGACCTCCTTAGTTCCATTCTAGGTAAACATTCAATGACTTTATCCTAACATAAATGAGCAGCCTAAGTCACTTGCCATATGCTGCCCTCTCGGCCTGTAATAAGGAAAAACACGGCGTGTCTGCAAGACCACCCGTGTTTTTCTTTCATTTTGTCCTAATTAGCCGCGAAGCGCCTGATCCAGATCCTCAAGCAAATCCTCAATATCTTCAAGCCCAACTGAGTAACGTACCAGCCCGTCAGTGATGCCGCGGGCATGACGCACTTCTCTCGGCATAGCGGCATGTGACATCATGGCCGGGTACGAGAGTATGCTCTCCACTGCACCCAAGCTAACCGCTACGAGTGGAATCTGAACCTTGCTAAGCAAAGACTTAGCACGCTCTCCGCTGCCCACATCAAAAGACACGACAGCACCGTAACCAAGCGACTGTTTCTCGTGGATAGCACGGCCTGGATGATTCTCCAAACCAGGATAATATACAGCTGTAACTTCCTTGTGCTCCGACAGCCACTCCGCAAGTCTGCGAGCGCTGTGTTCACTATACTCCATACGCGCCTTGAGCGTCTTCATTCCACGCATCAGCAGCCACGACTCCTGCGCGCTAAGCACAGTGCCCATTCCGTTCTGAAGCTGCTTCAGCCGCTTGCCAAGCCCTTCATCGGCTGTTACCGCAAGCCCTGCAAGTACGTCGCTATGTCCGCCAAGGAACTTCGTTGCGCTATGCAGTACGATATCTACGCCATGCTCGATCGGACGCTGGTGATATGGCGTCATGAACGTGTTATCGAGCAAAGTGAGCAAATCATGCTCTTTCGCCCAAGCAGTGGTTTCCGCTATGTTGGTGATTTTAAGTGTCGGGTTTGAAGGTGTTTCCATAAATACAGCCTTCGTATTCGGCTTAAGCGCCGCTTTGACCGCTTCAAAATCAGTCATGTCCACAAATGTGGACTCAATGCCAAGACGATCTAGAATCGAAGTCAGCAAACGATAGGTTCCGCCATACACATCCTCGGTTACGATGACATGCTCCCCAGCGGACAGCAGCAGAAACGTCGTGGATATGGCAGCCATGCCTGATGCAAATGCGAAGCCTCGTGATCCTCCTTCAAGAAGTGCAATATAATCCTCCAGCGCTTGGCGAGTAGGGTTGCCAGAGCGGCTGTAATCATATTGCGGCGGATTAAAAATATCATGGTGATGGAACGTTGAAGCCTGGTATATTGGAACGCTTGAAGCGCCTGTATGTTCATCGATTTCAGCACCAAAGTGAATCAGTTTAGTCGCAAAGCGGCGATCTTGCGGAGCAATTTTGTCGTTATCGTGACCCATCGTTTACAGTACCTCCCCAATCTCTTGTTTGGCTGCTTCCAGCGCTTGCGCCAAATCATGAATTAAATCGTCGGCATGCTCGATGCCGACAGAGAAACGAAGCAAGCGGTCATCTACGCCAATCGCCTGACGGATTTCAATCGGAATGTCCGCATGAGTTTGGACAGCCGGGTAAGTCATCAAGGATTCCACGCCGCCTAGGCTCTCTGCGAAAGCGATAAGCTTAATATGGCGTAGAATAGGCTCTACATAACGTGAGTCCTTCAAACGGAAGGAGAAAATGCCCGTATTGCCGGACGACTGCTTGCTTTGGATATCATGGCCCGGATGATGCGGAAGCGCTGGGTAATAAACATCCTCGACAGCTGGGTGCTCCAGCAAATAAGTAGCAATCGCAGTAGCGTTATGCTGATGACGCTCCATGCGCAGAGCCAGTGTTTTCATCCCTCTCATAAGTAGCCATGAATCCTGAGGTCCTAGCACCGCTCCGATCGAGTTGTGCAGAAACGCCATTTCGTCAGACAATTCTTTGCCTTTAGTTACGATCAAACCTGCCAGCACATCATTGTGACCACCCAAATATTTAGTGGCGCTATGAATGATGATATCTGCTCCAAGCTCGATAGGACGCTGGAAAAATGGCGTCAGAAGCGTATTGTCAACAATCGTTAGCAAGCCTTTTGATTTTGCCCATGCCGCTACCCGTTCGATATCGGTAATCATCATAAGTGGGTTGGTTGGCGTTTCGATAAGTACCGCCTTGGTATTAGGTGTCCATAATGTGGACATGGCATCAATGTCATTGGTATCTACATAAGAAGCCGTAACGCCAAATCTGGACATGATCCGCTCCAACAAACGATAAGTGCCTCCATATAGGTCAAGCGACACAATCAAATGATCGCCTTGGCTAAACAGAGCGAAAATCGTTTGCAGGGCTGCCATGCCGGAGCTACAGGCAAACGCTGCATCGCCAGCCTCCAATTGGGCTGCCGCCTCTTCAAGTACAGCTCTTGTCGGACTTTTTGTACGCGCATAGTCAAATCCCGTGCTCTCTCCAAGCTTGGGATGGCGGAATGCGGTAGCTTGATATATTGGAAAACTTACTGCCCCGGTTACAGGCTCTTTAATAGATCCGATTTGAGCTAAATGGCTTTCAATTTTCATGGTTAAATCGCACTCCCTCGTCTATGGTTAGATGCCTGCGCCCAAATCAAACGGCGTTTGTTGATATACGTAGTAGTTAAGCCAATTCGAAAACAGCAAATTCGCATGGGCACGCCAAGTGGACAGCGGTGCGCCAGCCGGGTTATCGCCTGGAAAATAGTTTTTTGGCACTGCGATTTCAAGCCCTTTAGCCCGGTCGCGGTCATATTCGTACTTTAGCGAGGTTGGGTCATACTCGGAATGGCCGGTGACAAAGATCTGCCGACCATCCTTTGATGCAACAATGTACACGCCTGAATCCGAAGACTCTGATAAAATATCCAGCTCCTCAACCGTTTCAATATCCTCACGTCGCACTTCCGTGTGACGTGACTGCGGTACAAAAAACATTTCATCGAAGCCGCGCAGCAAGTTCACGTTGCGCTTCTCGATCGTATGAGGATAAACCCCAAACATTTTGTCATCCAAATTATATTTAGGAACATTGTAGTGGTGGTATAGGCCAGCTTGCGCTGCCCAACAGATATGGAAGGTTGAGGTTACGCGCCTTGTGCTCCAGTCCATGATTTCCTTGAGCTCTTCCCAATAGTTGACCTGATCAAACGGCATATGCTCAACCGGGGCGCCCGTAATAATGAGCCCGTCATAATACTCATGCGAAATTTCATCGAACGTTTTGTAAAAGGATTCCAAATGGTCGGCCGATGTATTTTTGGACGTATGCGTTCTAGGATGCAGCAATACAACCTCAACTTGCAGCGGCGTGTTCCCAATCAGCCTAAGCAGCTGCGTCTCTGTGGTTTCCTTTGTAGGCATTAAATTAAGAATCGCAATGCGGAGCGGCCGGATATCCTGCTGATAAGCGACGCTCTCATCCATGACGAAAATGTTCTCGTGATTTAAAATTTCTTTGGCCGGAAGGTTGTCGGGTACTTTAATTGGCATGATTTTCACTCCTCTTTAGGCAGTATGACCGCTTGAACATGAAAAAGACCCTTTCTGCTGTGAGAAAAGGTCGTATGCTCAGTAAATAAGCCATCCGCCTCTCTCATCTCTCAGAAACATAAATGTCTCCGCAAGAATTAGCACCGTGCGTATAATACGCCGGTTGCCGGGCTTCATCGGGCTAGTCCCTCCGCCTGCTCTTGATAAGAAAGTAGTCTATTCAATTTTTCGCGGTTACATTTCAATTCCACTTTAATGCATTCTGTCAAGCGCGTCAAGAAGTTCATTTGCATAAGCTAAAGAAATAGCCGATAATTCGCAGTTTTTTTGCTTGAATGTAAAGCTGGTGCAGGAGTATACTAGACAAGAATTATGACGACAAATTCCACGAATAAGGGGTGCAAACGGACATGGAAGGCGACAGACCTAAGCCTGAAAACAGTCGAATACGGTTACTGCCGGCCAAGTCCAATTCAGCCGGCAGTTTCCTCTAATTGAAATTAAGGAGTGACTCCGGATGAAAATACGTCTCGTTAGCAATGGAATTTTTACTACAATTGATGATATTAATGAAACGCTTGTCCCGTCGAAAGAAGGTTTCTACTGGATAGATGCCGATGTCGAGGACCTAGCGGTACTGCAACCGCTGTTCAGCATGCATGACTTAGCTGTTGAGGATTGCCTTAGCGAAGAGGAGCAGCGACCAAAGATTGAAATTTATGAAAGCCATTATTTTATCGTTATTAACAGCATCCGCTTCGATGATGAAGAGATTTTTCTCAGGGCGCTGAACATTTTTCTCGGCCGCCACTTTATTATAACCGTTACAAAGCAAAAAATTAACGAGCTGCGCTCCCTCAAGCCCGTTCTGTGGGAACAGGAAGTCAGCCGTCCCGATTATTTCCTTTATCACCTCGTCGACATCGTCGTGGATAATTACTTCCTCGTCGGTGACCGAATCGACAACCGTATTGAAGCGCTTGAAGAGGACATATTGATGCACACCAAGAAGTCACATTTGAATGAAATTATCGGTTTGCGCGGGGAAATTCTCTGGCTCAAGAAAGTGCTCGGCCCGCAGCGCGATGTCATTGCAACGCTTAATAAAAAGGATTTAAAGCTGATCGACGATCAGCTCCAAAAATATTTCAGCGATATTTACGAAAATGCTTTGAAAATCGCCGAGTCCTTCGATACGTACCGCGATCTGATGGGCAACTTGCGCGAGGCCTACCAATCCAGCGTATCCAACCGTGCGAATGAAATCATGCGCGTGTTTACCGCAATTACGACGATTTTTATGCCGCTCACCTTTATTACCGGCATCTATGGGATGAACTTCGACTTTATTCCAGGCTTGCATCTGCGGCTGGGGTCTTATATTTTGCTCGGCATCATGCTGCTGCTCGGCATAAGCATGTTCATTATTTTCCGCAAGAAGGAATGGCTGTAGCTGCCTGCTCCGAATAGCGCTTGTAGGGCTGCACCTGCTTGGCATCATGCCTAAAGCGGAGGCGGCCCTTTTTTTGCTGAACCAAGGGCTATCCATTATAATAGTATCATAAGCATTTGAGCATTATGTATCTTTGAGAGGGGGATTGACGTGAACATCAGCCAGCTTGAAACACTCCAAACGATATCCAAGACGATGAGTTTCCGAAAAGCCGGCGAGCTTCTCAACCTGACCCAGCCTGCTGTATCGGCACAAATCAAAAGTCTGGAGGATGAGTTCAAGACGGTCCTTATCGATCGTAATCAACCAGTCACTTTAACCGACCACGGACAAGTTTTTCTGGAGCACGCAGAGCAAATCCTTAACATTGTTGAGGAATTAAAGCATAAGCTGTCCGATTTGAACCTAACACCGCAAGGTCATATATTGCTTGGCACAACATCCTCCATCGCCATTCAAATTTTGCCCCGCGTCATGTCTTATTTTCAAAACCAATTTCCATTAATCAAAACAACGATACATTCCATGCCCTCATCCCAAGTCATGGCCAGCGTTGAGAATGGATCGGTCGATATCGGCATTACCTACCTAACTGAAAAAAACCCGAATGTCACCTCCTCTGTTCTTTACTACGATACGTTCGAGCTTGTTGTCCCGCCTTCTCACCATATGAGCCGGCTTACGCATACAACCGTCGATACGCTCAAGGACATCCCAATGATCATGCTCGCTCCCGATACGCTTGGACGCAAGTTCGTCGATAAAATATTCCGTAAGTACAATATACAGCCGAATATTGTGATGGAGGTATCCAGCAGCGAGGAAGTCAAACGCATGGTCGAAATCAATTTGGGCGCCGCCGTCGTGTCCAAGCTTTCTATCGCTAACGAGCTTCGAATGGGCACACTGAAAATGATCAAAGTAAACGAATTGGAAACTAGCCATCCGGTGGGTGTTGTCTATAAATCTGGGCGATACATCAATACGGCGCTGCAGCAATTTCTAAGCGATCTTAAAGGCATGCCTGAGCATCACTTCATCAGCAGTGAATAAGACAATCTAGAGAGAGAAAAGGAGAGATTACGATGAAATTCGATTTGCACACCCATCATCTCAGATGCGGCCATGCCGACGGAAATATTGAGGACTACATACTTGCCGGGCTTGATGCCGGCCTTCAGGTGATTGGCATATCCGACCACTCGCCTTATTTTTATCACGATGAGGATCAGCCGTCTCCGGGAATTGCCATGGCCAGAAGCGACTTTGCCAACTACGTCAATGAAGTGCTTCGCTTGAAGGAAAAATATGCAGGCAAAATCGAAGTGCTGCTTGGCATGGAGTCCGATTTTTTCCCTGAACATTTGGACAGCTACCGCAAAGCCTACGACGGTGTTCCGTTCGATTATCTGATCGGTTCGGTCCATCAGGTTGGCGGGGTCAGCATATTCAACCGTAACCGCTGGAAGGGATTAGACGAAGCACAGCATGTAAGCGTGAAGCAAAGCTACTACGAGCTAATTAAACAATCCGCGCGCAGCGGCATGTTCGAAATTTTAGGACATATCGATGCCATGAAAGGATACTATCCTGCATTCTCTGATATCCCAGCAGACTCGGATATTGACGAAACGCTTAAGGTCATTGCTGAAACTGGCGTTGCGATCGAGATCAATACGTCCGGCAGTACCAAATACGTCGGAGGCTGGTATCCTTCGGATGCGATTTTGGAGCGTGCTTTATTCTTTGGGGTAAATGTAACGTTCGGTTCGGATGCTCACCTGCCAAGCCGGGTCGGGGATGATTGGGAACGGGTACAGCAAAGGTTGAAGGAGATCGGCTTTAAGCAATGGGTGTTTTACCGCAAGCGCCAGCCGGTAGTGATATCGTTATAGGCGAGTATCTGGACAAAAAAAGTGGACCTGCACGCTGCAGGTCCCAAAAGATATATTAAAAAAGGGGGTCTTGTTTATTATAATAGCCCAATAATGTGATGAGAGGATAACAGAACTATTTCATTTGTGTAACAAATTTGAGGGGATGAACATCCATGTGGCTCATAACAGCCATCAGCAGCGCTTTTTTGTTCGGACTGGCCGGCTGGTGGATGAAAGTATCCCAAATGCGCGGCGGTTCAACACGAACTCTCCTCCTTGGATTATACGCATCCGGTACGCTTGGTTTTGGCGTACATGCAGCGCTTGAGGGAACAATCGGTATGCTTGGCAATCCGAAGGTGTGGATCGCAGGCATGATTATCGGAGCTGGATCTGCTTGGGGCAATGCTTTATTTATGAAGGCTTTGCATTTTGGCCCTGCCAGCTTAACATCTCCGCTTACCAATATGAATATCATATTAGTGATTGCACTGGCGACATGGTGGTACAGGGAACCTCTCAGCGCATATGAAGCGGTCGGTATCACATTCCTCCTGCTTGCTGTTGTATTTATCGCCCATAAGAGGAAAGAACCGCTCACAATTACGGAGAAACGCTGGTTCCTTCTTGTAGGAGTGGCAATTGTCATGTTCGCCCTTCGCAATGGCGGTCTGAAAGTAACCGAAGAACTCGGCATGCCAAGCGCCCCGATTTTATTTATTGCCTATGCCCTTTCGCTCGGCTGGTTCCTGAACCCATCCAAAACCAAGGCTGAGAAGTCCGCGCAGCGAACCGGCCTAAGGCTCGGCATTATTGCGGGACTGTTCTCCTACGGCGGCTTGCAGCTTTATGCGGTAGCTCTAGCTACCGGGCAAGCGAATTTGGCTGCGCCGATCTTCGCAACGAACAGCCTTGTTGTAGCCGCAGGCGCTATTGTTTTTTACAAGGAGAAGCTTACTGGCTTGCAATGGACAGCCTTTGCTTGCACCCTTGCCGGTTTGATTATCATTCGTTTATAGCGATTACAATCAACAACCGCAACGAATCTAACTTTTATATAGTAAATATATATTTTTCAAAAAATACACGTATTCCCACTGTTATGAACTTACTTTTAGTTCGTTCATATGCTACAATAGGATTACAAAAAGCGGGGTGATACGGTTGGATTATTCGACAATGTGCCCAAAGTATGAAGCCGCAGCCGACATATTAGGTAAAAAGTGGACGGGCAGAATTATTCGGGTATTGCTTGGAGGACCGAAGAGGTTCAAAGAGATCAAGGAACAAATTCCCGAAATGAGCGACAAAATGCTAACGGACCGGATGAAAGAACTGGAATCAATTACGATTATTAAACGTCAGGTTTACCCTGAGATGCCCGTACGTATTGAGTACGAATTGACTGGCAAAGGACGGGAGCTAGAGCCTGTCATCGAGTCCATTCAAAAATGGGGCGAACACTGGATGTAAAATGAGAAACCGCTGAGGCGGTTTTTTTATTTTCTCCTTTTGCTGAATGGTCTTCCCCCTTACCTTCACCCTCCCCCTCACTCTCCCCCACTTAGCCAGGTTATGTTGTACACACGCAGGATAGGAGCCGCTTCTTCACCAGATTCTGCTGCTATGTTGCATACTATGCAGCATAGATCACCTTCACCTTGCCCCTTATTCTCCCTACTAAGCCAGGCTATGTTGTACACACGCAGGATAGGAGCCGCTTTTTCACCAGATTCTGCTGCTATGTTGTATTCCATACAATATAGATGACCATGTCGATACTCTCAGGCGCTTTATTGACGCATTCTACTGCAAACGTGCAGGATATCATCATCCCTTCACACTCAACAGTGGATTGTTATTGCATATGTACAGCATAGCCTCGATATAGCCTCGCTACTGCATGTTTGATTTGTACGATCAGAGGTATATTTATGCTGAATGCTATGATTCGCTTCATTCAATCTCTATGCCAGAAACCATATCCTATCTCATGTCTCCGAGCAAACATTTTTATCATTAGCGCTTAAAGCCCAATTGACAAAGGAATGCCCATCCACTATCATTGATAATAATAATCAATATCACAAAATAAAAAAAGAAACCCCCGAACAAGTCGAGGGTTTTGAAGCTGGCTTAGCACTACATGCCGAGCCATTTTTTGAATAAATGCTTAGTCGTATCCTTGTTGATTGCAGCAATTGAAGTCGTAAGCGGAATGCCTTTCGGACATGCACGAACACAGTTCTGCGAGTTGCCGCAGCCTTCAATGCCTCCATCAGTCATGAGTGCATCCAGACGTTCTTCTTTGTTCATCTCGCCCGTAGGGTGCGCATTGAACAAACGAACCTGGGATATCGCTGCAGGGCCGATAAAGCTGTTGCGGTCATTGACGTTCGGGCAAGCCTCAAGGCAAACGCCGCAAGTCATGCATTTGGAAAGCTCGTACGCCCACTGACGCTTCGTCTCAGCCATCCGCGGTCCAGGTCCAAGGTCATACGTACCATCGATCGGAATCCATGCTTTAACGCGCTTCAGTGCGCCGAACATGCGCTCACGGTTAATGACAAGGTCACGAACCACCGGGAACGTGCTCATTGGCTCTAGGCGAATCGGCTGCTCCAGCTTATCGATCAACGCGCTGCACGCTTGACGCGGCTTGCCGTTAATGACCATCGAACATGCGCCGCATACTTCTTCCAAGCAGTTGGAATCCCAGCATACTGGTGCTGTGCTCGCGCCGTCAGCCTTCTTCGGATTACGCTGAATTTCCATCAAGCCGCTGATTACGTTCATATTCGCGCGGTAAGGAACTTCAAACTCTTCCGTATAAGGTTTGGAATCAGGAGTATCTTGACGTGTGATGATAAACTTAACCGATTTTGTAGCTACAGTCGTTTCAGCCATCATTATTCTCCTTTCTTCTTGTCGCTCGAGTAATCGCGTTTACGAGGCTTGATCAAGCTTACGTCGATATCCTCGTAAGAAATTTGCGGACCTTCTTTCGTCCATTTCGCAATCGTCGATTTCATAAAATGATCGTCGTCACGGTCCGGGAAGTCCGGTTTATAGTGGGCTCCGCGGCTCTCGTTGCGAAGCAATCCGCCAAGCGTCATCGCTTCCGAAAGCTCAAGCATATTCCAAAGCTGGCGCGTGAATGCCACGCTGGCATTGTTCCATTGCGCGGAATCGTTAATGTTGATTTTCGCATAACGCTGCTTAAGCTCTTTGATCTTGTGGATCGTTTGCTCCAGCTTGTCGTTAAAGCGTACAACGGTCATGTTGTTCGTCATCCATTCACCAAGCTCTTTGTGAATGACATACGCGTTCTCGTTGCCGTTCATGTTGATGATGCTGTTGTACTTGTCCGTTTGACGCTTGTTCTCGCGGTCGAATACAGAGGAAGCAACGTCTTCTGCCGATTTCTTCAAGCCTTTAATGTATTCAACGGCTTTCGGTCCAGCGACCATGCCGCCGTAAATAGCGGACAGCAAGGAGTTCGCGCCTAGACGGTTAGCTCCATGGTATTGGTACTCACACTCACCGGCTGCAAACAGACCAGGAATGTTCGTCATTTGATTGTAATCGACCCACATGCCGCCCATGGAATAATGGACCGCTGGGAAGATTTTCATTGGAATCTTGCGCGGGTCGTCGCCCATGAACTTCTCGTAAATTTCAATGATACCGCCAAGCTTAACATCAAGCTCTTTTGGATCTTTATGAGATAGATCAAGGTAAACCATGTTTTCTTGGTTGATGCCGAGCTTCTGATCGACGCACACGCTGAAGATTTCGCGCGTTGCAATGTCACGCGGAACCAAGTTTCCGTAAGCCGGGTATTTTTCCTCAAGGAAGTACCATGGCTTGCCGTCTTTGTATGTCCAGATCCTGCCGCCTTCACCACGAGCCGATTCAGACATCAAGCGCAATTTGTCATCGCCTGGAATCGCCGTCGGGTGAATCTGGATAAACTCGCCATTCGCATAGTTTACGCCTTGTTGGTACACCGCACTAGCTGCAGTTCCCGTATTGATAACCGAGTTTGTTGTTTTTCCGAAAATAATGCCAGGACCGCCTGATGCAAGGATAACCGCATCGGCACGAATCGTGTGTACTTCCATCGTGCGCAAATCCTGCGCCGAAACGCCGCGGCAAATGCCGTCATCGTCAACAACAGCGCCAAGGAATTCCCAGTGCTCGTATTTGTTGACTAGTCCTGCAGCTTCCCACCGACGAACTTGCTCATCGAGTGCATACAGCAATTGTTGGCCAGTCGTTGCGCCCGCGAATGCTGTGCGGGAATGCTTCGTGCCGCCAAAGCGACGGAAGTCGAGCAAGCCTTCAGATGTACGGCTGAACATAACGCCCATGCGGTCCATCAAGTGAATGATGCCAGGTGCCGCATCGCACATTGCTTTTACCGGAGGCTGATTTGCTAGGAAATCCCCGCCGTATACCGTATCGTCAAAATGCTCCCATGGAGAATCGCCTTCACCTTTCGTGTTTACAGCGCCATTAATGCCGCCCTGCGCACATACCGAGTGGGAACGTTTGACTGGTACCAGTGAAAAGAGATCAACGTGTACGCCAGCTTCTGCAGCTTTGATGGTCGCCATCAAGCCGGCCAGACCGCCGCCAACGATGATAATTTTATTTTTAGCCATAACGCTTCGCTCCTTGTCTACAAACTAACCGATATTCGTGAGTGTCAATACCGCACTTGCAGCTTCCTTGAATTCATCGCCTCTAAACGCAACCAGCGAAAGAATGAACAGCGCGGAAACGATAACAAAAATGCCCATGCAAATGTAAGAAGAAATACGCTGAGCTTTAGGGCCGATCGTAATGCCCCAGCTAATCAGGAATGCCCATAGGCCGTTGCTGAAGTGGAACACAGCAGCAAGCACGCCGATGACATAAAGAACGAAATAAGTAGGGTTGCTGGCGATTAGGTTCATCGTTGACCCGAGCTCTTCATGTGTGATGTGTCCCAGATAAACTTGAATCCTAGTTTGGTATACGTGCCAGAATACGAAGACAAAGGTAAGTACCCCTGTTACGCGCTGCGCGGTAAACGCCCAGTTCCGTCCGTATTTGAAGCGTCCCGTATTCGTGTTCGATTGGTAAGCGACGTACAAGCCGTAAATACCATGAAACAATAGCGGGAGGTAAATGCCGAAAATCTCGAGCAGCGGGATCACGGGCAAGCTGTTGATAAAATGTACACCGTTGCTAAAGCCTTCCGGTCCGCGTTCAAACGCCTGGTAGTTGGTCAGTCCATGCACGACGATAAAGCCGCCGAGCGGAATGATTCCGAGCAGCGAGTGAAGCTTGCGCGAGAAATACGAGTTTCCTTTCATGTCATTCCTTCTCCTTTCAAAACTGTGAGTGCTAACATGCTTCATTTTAAAATATAAGAATGTATCGGTTATCCTGTATACATTGCTTATATTTCAGCGCAAAACGAACGCTATACCGCCAATGGCATTACATAGCAGTTTACGCTTGGCAAATCATTCTACATTGTAACCCCAGCATGTACCCCCGTCAACAAAAGTCGACACATATCAGCCACACTTTCAATCCTACTCCTTTTCAGCTTATAATGGAATTGCTTATTTTTTATAATTTCTTATAACAAAATGACATAAGGAGCTTCATCCATGAATGAAGAAATGCATGTCTTTACCGTAATTGTCGAGCAATCCAGCATGAATAAGGCGTCTGTGCTGCTCAACTTGTCCCAACCGGCAATATCCCGCAAAATCGCAAAGCTTGAGCAGGAGATCGGCTCCCCTTTGTTTCGCCGCATCGGCAAGCGGCTGGAGCTGACTCGTATCGGGCAAATGACGTATGAATATGCGCTGGAGCTGCGCCAGCTTCACCGCAAATATTTGCAAACGGTTTCGGAGTTTACGATGGCGAGACATACGACGCTCACGATTGGCGCCAGCCTGACGACGCTGCAAACCACTTTGCCTGATTTAATTCAAACGCTGACCGCTACCCATCCCGAGATTGACATCAAAGCCATTACAGGAAAAACGCATGAAATCGTGTCCCTTGTACGTGACAACAAAGCCGATATCGGCATTGTCGCATCCAGTATTGAAGATTCGACGCTGCGCTGCATTCCGTTGTTCGAGGACCATCTGTCGCTCGTGCTGCCGCGCAATCAGGTCATTACGGACAAAGGGACGCTCGGCATTCAGGATTTGACCGGCATGCCGATGATCCTCTTCTCCAAAGGCACCTGGTACCGGCTGCTTACGGACGAACTCTTTGACAAATACCATCTCCAGCCCGACGTCCGGATGGAAATCGATTCGTTCGAAGCGATTCTTCGCCTGCTTCACACGTGCCGAGCTGCGACGCTGCTGCCACGTTCCTATATGCGCAAGCAGCTTCTTGAGGATAATGACCTCGCCGTTATCCCGATTCGCGAGCTGGAGGATACGAAGCGCACGACCTCGCTTATCCATGCGGATGCAGCGGCGCTCAGCCCTTCGGTGAGGCTATGGATCAACGAACTCGCCGCACGTTTTCCCGGCAAAAAGGACAGCAGCTTCTAAAAATGGCCGCTGTCCTCAGCATTTCCAATATTACGCTTCTAAATCCGCCTGCTTATGCGCCTAACGAATAACGGTTGCCTCGAATTCTTCGATTTGCTCGTTTGTGCCAATGACTACCATCACGTCGCGCTCTGCGAGCACATCTGTTGCTGTTGGAGCGATAATAATGCCGCTTGGTTTGTTGATCGCAACGATGCTGCAGCCAAATCTAGCCCTAGGATTAAGATCATGCAAAGATTTTCCGTTCAGGCATTGCGGAACCGCAAGCTCCGCAATCGTATATTCCTTGGAGAGCTCGATGTAATCAAGCAGGTTTGGCGAAACAAGCTGATGCGCCACGCGGATACCCATATCCCGCTCCGGATAAACGACACGGTCGACGCCGATTTTCTCAAGGACGCGCCCGTGAAGCTCGCTCATCGCCTTAGCTACCACCTGCTTTACGCCCAAATCCTTGAGCAAGATGGTCGTCAGGATGCTGGCCTGAATATCGTCGCCAATCGCGACCACGCCGCAGTCGAAATTGCGAACGCCCAGCGAGCGGAGCGCTTCCTCGTCTGTACAATCGGCGGATACCGCATAGGTGAGCACGCTGCTCATCTCCTGAACGGCTTCCTCGTCCTTATCAATACCCAGTACCTCATTGCCCAGCTCAATCAACTCTCGGCCCAAACTTGAACCGAATCTCCCTAACCCGATAATGACAAATTGCTTCTTTTTTGCTCCCACCTGCTGTATCTCCTATCCAATCGTAATTTTGCCTTCGGGATGCCGGTACAATTCTTTTTCTGTGCGGGGCCCCAGCGCATAAGCCAGCGTCAAAGGACCGAGCCGTCCGGCAAACATCGTTAATGCAATAACCATTTTACCAACCGCGCTTAATTCCGGCGTTACGCCGATCGATAGGCCTACCGTACCGAATGCCGAGGTCGCTTCGAATAATAAATGAATGAACGGCTGGGTTTCCGTCATCGATAAGACCATCGTTACAATAATGACAAGCCCTAGCGAAATGAGGGTAATGGTCAGTGCTTTAAAAATACGGTCCTTTCCAAGCCTGTGCCGGAAAAACACGATATCCTCGCGTCCGCGAATCATGGCAAACACGGCACCGACCAACGTCGTAAAGGTCGTTGTCTTAATTCCCCCGCCCGTCGATCCAGGCGATGCGCCAATAAACATCAAGATGATCGTAAAAAACATCGTCGCTTGCCTTATCCCTGTGTAGTCGAGCGTATTCGCCCCCGCGGTCCGCGGCGTGACCGATTGAAAGAAAGAAGAGAGCACCTTGCCTCCAAAATCCAGAGAGCCCAGCGTCTTCGAATTAGAAAACTCAAAGATGAATATGACGATTGTACCAAGTGCAATCAAGGTTCCCGTCATGGACAGGACAACCTTGCTATGCAGGGAAAGCCTGCGGTTTTTGCGATATTCCATCAAGTCCGACATAACAACAAAGCCTAAACCTCCAGTAATGATCAGCAGCATGGCGGTTAAGTTGACGATTGGATCTGATACATACTGCGTTAAGCTGAGATAATTGCCAAAAATATCGAAACCAGCATTATTAAACAAGGATACGGCATGGAATGCGCCGAAATAAATCGCTTTGCCGAGCGGCATATCAAAGGCAAACCTTGAAGCAAATAGCGCAGCGCCCACGAGCTCAATAGACAATGAATAAACAATGACGCGCCGGATCAACCGCACGATGCCTTCCATGCTCGATTGGTTCATCGCTTCTTGAAGCAGAAGCCGCTCCCGCAGCGAAATCTTCTTGCGCAGCACAAGTGCCACCAACGTCGCCATGGTCATAAAGCCAAGTCCGCCCAGTTGGAACAGGCACATGAGAATGATTTGGCCCGGTACCGAAAAATAGGTTCCGGTATCTACGACGACCAGCCCCGTCACGCAGGTGGCTGACGTCGCCGTAAACAGTGCGTCGAGAAAAGGCAGGCGATCGCCGTTTGCTGAAGCAAAAGGCATGGATAATAATAAGGCCCCCAGCAATATAATAAGAGCAAAGCCGCTGACTAATATCCGCGGGGGCGACCACTTAAGCACATTCCAATCAACCTTCATTCCCTAGCCTCTTTTTCCGTTATGTCTTTACCAATCTAGTTATATATAAGCATAAAAAAAAGCACTGAAACTCAAGTGCTCTGTGCGATGAGTCCTGTTCCAGTTTGCCTACGAGGTTAGCTGACGGATTCGGGCCTGGACAGGCAGCCCTATCTCGCAGCAGGACGATGTCCGGCTGCAAAAATTCACCCCATGCTGTCACTTCGGAATGACCAGAGCGCTTTCTGGCTATACGATTTCTGACAGCTTTATGGTTCCCCCGTTTTCCATAGGAAATTCGGCTTTGCTATTCAATTAGTATGACGTTAACGATTATAATCCCAAAGCAGTCCACATATAAAGGAGGGGTTTGGCACGTTAAAGACGATTTTAGACCAAAAAAGGGCATGGGGAGAATACAGCCCTCATTAAGCTTGACGGACATCTTTATTTCGCTCGTTATTGAAAGCAATTGCTCTTTTTCATTGGATAATTCAGGGATTAGTATGTTAAGGTAAGGAAAGAAGCTACTCATTATAAAGACAGTTGAGGTGAACGAATGATTGATTCTATCAAGCCTTTTGAATGGAAACGTTTTCTATGGGCGGCAATTGCGTGCTTCGTCATTTATACGGCGGTAGAGATCGGCCCAATGATTGCGTCTATCGTCTCCGGAGACATGAACACGAAGGTCATCGAGAAGTCTGCAGCAGAAGAACGGGCGTCCGATTTTGCGCAAAAGCAGACCGGCCTCGAAGTAAAGTCGGCCAAAGCCGTGCATCAAACCGATAAAATTTTGAACGGCTATTTATCTAAAAACAAATTGCTTAAAACGTATAGCGATAAATATGACCCGAGCTTTCCCACCGATACCTTTCAGGTCGATCTGAAGTTCGTGGGCGGCGGAAGCGGCTTCGTTTACGTACATATGCAAAGCGAAAAAATCGTTGCGTGGAATTTGCGTGTCGGTGGAGAAGCATTGAATACTCCGGACAATACGAAGCAAATCGAAGCTTTCCTGACCGCTCAAAGCTTGAGTCCTAACGACTTCAAGAAACAACAAACAAACGTAAGCGGCGAATGGCTCGGCAAGTCGTCTGGGCTTTATTCGATCAAGGATGCCAAGCTCTCCCTTGAGATTGAAGCGCTTAGCGTAGACGGGCGTACAATCATTTCCAAGTACAAGCCTGCTTTCATCGCGCCCGATGATTATATCAGCTATGTAACCAAACAAGATAAGCTCGCAGGCTTCCTGACCGGCTTCGGCTATTTCTTTATGAGCATTGTGCTGTTTATACTTGCGATCATTTACGCGGTGCTCTACCGAAGATTGACTTCGTTTAAATACGGAATTATCTTAACCGTCGTTTATTTGATTACCTACATTATTATGAACTTGAATGTGCTTGATGGCATTCGGGCTTCGCTGGGCGAGAACGAAATTGCCGGCCAAGCCACTACGATTACGGCTATTTTCACGGTGCTTCTAACCATTCCGATGGCTGCATCCATTTACTTCTCTATCATTGCGGGCGATGCGCTCTGGAAGGCGCAGGGACGCTCCTTATGGCCGCGCTTCGGGCAAAAAGGCTATGGCGATTACGTGTGGCGCAGCATGGGATTATCGTATATGTTCGCAATTATTCTGTTCGCCGTACAGGCCATCATCTTTATCGCCTTAAGGCTGTCGATTGGCACTTGGGACACTTCGGATGTCACGCAGTCGCCTTACAATATGAGCATTCTGTGGCTGATGCCCGTGCTCGCTTGGGCTGCTGCGATCTCCGAGGAAGCCGTCTTCCGTTTCTTCGGCATCGGATTGTTCCGCAAATGGTTCAAAAACACGTTCGCCGCAGCCCTGCTGCCAACCTTGTTCTGGGCGCTTGGGCACGTCATGTATCCGTTCTACCCGTCATCAACCCGGTTGATTGAGCTGATGATTATCGGGCTCGCATTCAGCTTTATCTTTGTCAGATACGGCTTCATTACATCGATGTTCACGCATGCGATCTTCAACAGCGTAGCCGTCGGCATATCCTTGCTCACGATCGGGAAGGCGGAGAATATCATTTCGGCAATCGTCTTCTCGGTACTGCCGGTGCTTATTGCCTTCGTCCTCAAATATTTTAGCGCCAAAAAAGAAAAGAAGCCGCCGGTTACGACGGCTCCTCAGCTAGAGAAGCTATAATTTGCGAAGCTAATTTATCCCCAATAGATAGAGGCCGAAAGTCTTCGACTGAGGCCTCTTTTATTTTTTTGACCGAGCCAAAATGCTTCAGCAGCAGCTTCCGGCGTTTTTCTCCGATACCCGGAATCGAGTCAAGCCTCGATTCAACCATCGACTTGCCCCGCTGCTCCCGGTGGAACGTAATCGCGAAGCGATGCACCTCGTCTTGAATGCGCTGCAGCAAATAGAACTCCTGGCTGTCGCGCGGCAGCGGAACGATCTCGGCAGGGTCGCCGGTCATGAGCTGTGCCGTTTTGTGCTTGGCATCCTTGACTAGGCCGCAAACCGGAATGTACAGACCCAGCTCGTTCTCCAGCACGTCCAGTGCCGCCGATATTTGCCCTTTCCCGCCATCGACGACGATCAGGTCCGGAGCGGCCAGCTCTTCCTTCAACACACGCTCGTAACGGCGCCGTATGACCTCGCGCATCGTCTCGTAATCATCCGGTCCCTTTACCGTCTTCACCTTGTATTTGCGGTATTCCTTGCGGTCCGGCTTGCCATCAGTGAAAACGACCATCGCAGAGACAGGGTTCGTCCCCTGAATGTTCGAGTTATCGAACGCTTCGATCCGCCGAACCTGCTCAAGCCCCAGCCAGTCGGCCAATGACTCCGAAGCCTTAACGCTCCGCTCCTCATCCCGCTCAATCAGCCGGAATTTCTCGTCCAGCATGACCTTCGCATTGTTCGTCGCCATCGTTACGACCTCGCTCTTGCGGCCGCGCTGCGGCATCAGCACCTTAACCTTCAGCCAGCTGTGCAGGGAAGCAATGACATCGTCTGCATGCGACGCTGCCGCCTCATCCTCCGCCGCCTTGCCTTCGGCCTCAAGCTGCTCGAGCTCAGGTGGGATCGGCAGCAAAATTTGCTTCGGCAGTGCCGGGTTGTCGCTGTAATATTGGGTGACGAATGTCATGAAGTCGTCATAAGCCTCGCCATAATACGGGAAGGTTGTTCCGTGGCGTTCAATAAGCTTGCCTTGCCGCATATACAGAATTTGAACGCACATCCAGCCCTTGTCGACGGCAAAGCCGAAAATATCCCGGTCGAGCGCATCCGACATCGTAATCTTCTGCTTCTCCATCACCGCGTCGATGGCAATCAGTTGGTCACGAAGCTCCTTAGCCCGCTCGAACTCCAGCTTCTCTGCCGCCTCTTCCATTTTGCGCTGCAGCTCGATTTTGACCACATCCTGCCCGCCGTTTAAGAAACGCGAAATTTCCTGGGTCATTCGGTCGTACTCCGACTGCTCCACTTCGAATTCGCATGGCGCGATGCACTGTCCAAGATGATAATATAAGCACACTTTATCCGGCAGCGTCTTGCACTTGCGCAGCGGATACAAGCGGTCCAGCAGCTTCTTCGTCTGCTGGGCCGCGTAGGCGTTCGGATAAGGGCCGAAGTATTTTCCTTTATCCTTGATGATCCGTCTCGTAACTTCGAGCTTCGGATGTTTCTCGTTCGTTATTTTAATATAAGGAAAGGTTTTGTCGTCCTTGAGCAGGACATTATATCTGGGATGATATTGTTTAATTAAATTGCATTCAAGAATGAGTGCTTCCATATTGCTGGACGTAACGATAAATTCGAAATCCCGGATTTCCGATACGAGCCGCTGCGTTTTCCCGTTGTGGCTGCCGTTGAAATACGAACGCACGCGATTCTTAAGCACCTTCGCCTTGCCTACGTATATAATGACGCCTTCGCTGTTTTTCATGAGGTAACAGCCTGATTGGTCGGGGAGCAAAGCTAGCTTGTTCCGTATCGTTTCTTTTGCCACTGCAAGCTGCTGCTCCGCCAGCTCCCGATCCGTTTGTTGTTGATCCATGCTCTCGCCTCCGACTGCCTAAAGATTCTGTACACATTTTAGCATAAATGGACGCCATTTTGTTTTACAATTGTCACCGGTAACCGCTTTACAACTCTTTGGCTGTTTGGGTATACTAAGATAAGTTGAATAAACCGATACTACATAAAGACGACCGCTTTAGGTTGTAATTGAAGCAATCGGTCTTTTTCAAGGAGGACGTCAACGATGGAAAACGTTAGAGACCCGCGCGAGCATTTTAACGAAGAGCCTCGCCATGACTTGATGGACGTCGTATTCGGCTTTGGTGGCATGCTCGGTTTTATGACCGTTATTTTCGCCATTGCTGTAATCGTAAAATTCGTCATTTCGTAAGAAAGAAAGGAGCAGCGTGCTGCTCCTTTTTTTGTTGCCTGCTAGATAAGTTCAACTAATGATTGTAGACTCCATGAGATTCTAAAAGAAGAGCACCTATGGACGTACTGTCGTTCATCAATGATAGTTCATTAATTTTTGGATATTTATTCAAAAAAATCGTATATCGTATTACTGTCTTCAATAGCAGTTGTTGGATATCTCGTCGTAATCGCGATTGTATTACCGGCGTTTTTTTGTATTTTGTAATCTCTGCCGTTTTTCAGACTCTGATGGTCTGCTGTTTCGATTTCCCTGCTCATCACTTGTCTCGTAAATTCAACAAAATTAGCTAAAACAGATGAAATAGAGCTTAAAAGTAGAACTAATCTAACCCAGCGGCTCCGTAAAGCCGGGATTTGACTGCGTTTGGGGAAATAGATCTAATTTTTAGATCTATTCTGGCGGAAAAAGCTGAAATGGATGAAATAGCTCTAAAAAGTAATCTAATCTAGCAAAGCGGCTCCACATAGGCAGGATTTGGCTGCGGTTTTGGGAAATAGATCTAATTTATAGATCTATTCTGGCGTAAGTAGCCGAAACAGATAAAATAGATCTAAAAAATAGATCTAATCTAACCCAGCGGCTCCAAATAGGCAGGATTTGGCTGCGGTTTTGGATGGGACTTGGAGATAAGAATAAGTTGAACGAAAGCTATGAAGAATATGCGAAGCGAGCGGATTGTATGGAATGTTCTAGAGAAACGAAGTTTTCGCAATAGCAGCCGGATTCTTACCTCTATATGTCTTAGTCAATCTAAGAATCTGGCTGCAACCGCGACTCCTTCAAATGATCCACTCGCGCAACGACCAAACGAGAAACTTTAGTTCAGCTTAGTGCAGTAACATAATTTTCTCCAACTCAAGCATCGGAAGGTGTCACTCTTTACTTCGACTTTAGATATCATTTCCCTTACCGGCCCTCGGGCTTCTCATCAAATAAGGATACAAGAATAGAAGGCCAAGCACATAAAGCAGCAGCGCAAAAAATGCGGGCGATAAATGCCAGAAGTCGATATAGCCAATAGAGAGATGGACGCTTAGCCCTGCGTAAAAGCCGGGGATGCCGCCAAGCAGCAATGTCCACCATAGCCACCTTGCCCCTTGTTGAATGCCCCATAAGGCGATGATGAGTATGGCGAGCGCATCGCATAGAAGCGCGCCGCCAAAGCCTGCCCGATCATGGGCAATAAGCGGGATAAGCTTCGTATTTGCATCATTAATCTGCGTATGCGAGGTGTCCAAATACACGAGATCCGTCTGTACGAATACATTCGTAATACCTACGCCCGAAATGGTCATGCCTCCTGCTGCTAACGCAAACCCCAGTACGACTAAGCAAAGCTGCCCCCACATCGCATGGCGCCAAACGGAATCATTCGTTAGGTTGACAGGCTGCCGAGATGGCCGATCTGGATTGCTGCGCATCGAGAGCAAAAACATCGGAAGCAGCACAGCAGCTGCGGCTGCATGCAGCGGATCAAAGTACCCATAACCGAGATATAAGAAAAAACTTAAAAAACCGACGATGCCGGAAGTAAGCAGCGCGGTCCTCGCCCAGTGCAGACCAAGCCTTAGACCGTGCCAAGCCAGCATGAAGTAAATGATGCCTATGGAAATCATTGTGCCCGAGAGCGTGATCCGGTCATGCGACATAAAATGCAGCAGATTATGGTTCGTTAGGTGAAGCTCATCCAACGTCATATCAATAAAAGATAAATCATACGGGAGCAGCACCGTAGTAGCCGCTATGATCCAGGATAGAATGCCGCCGATAATCATTCCGATGCCCAGCAGGCACATCCAGCCCCAATGCTTCCAAAACGACGGTACCGCCGGCTCAGGCATCCTTCTGACTTGCTCATAGATAATCGCTTCATTGATCCGTTTAGGAAGGCCCGGCCCGGCATAGACAAGGCCGCTATGAAGCATAAGCGTATCCGCTCCCGCATGCAGCAGGTCAAGAGCATCCTGCGGTTCATGCACGCCTCCGCCTGCCTTGATCAGCCAATTTGGATTGAAGTGGCTTCGGATCAGCTTGATTTTGGACAACGTATCGACCTTTGAAGCCTTCCCAGTCATGGTGGCAGAGCCTTCCCCTGCTCCCAAGCCTACTCCCTCTCCGATCACGATGCCGCTCCACATATCTTCACCTGTTATCTTAATCAGCTCATGCAGTTGCTCATCGGCAAGCCCGGAGGGGATATATAAAAATAGAGGGAACTCTCGGTACCTGCCTGTGGCAAAAACCTCAGACAAGCCCCGAAGAATAGCAACGGCATCGTCTAAGCGCTGCTCTCCATGCAGCACATCAATATAAAAACCGGCAGCCCCCGCCTGGCTCAGCTTCGCCATCATGCGCTCAAGCTCGCGAAGAGCTTGCACTGGCGCGGCTCCCGGCATCGGTGAAATGCGCGCCAGCTGTGGCAAGCGATGATTGGGCTTGGCGATTCGTGCAGCGAAGCGTTCCACGCCGTCATTTTCGAAGTAATCTGGATAGGTTATCATTTCATTTAAGCGATCATTGCGAATGGGTTTATCATTCTGGATCTCATCCACCGTAATCGGGCCATGCTCGATGAAACCGATTCCAAACTGCGCCAAAGCGCGATGGGCTATTCCTTGCGGATCAAGGCCTCCAGACAATCCAATTGGTGAATGGACCGTAATTCCCGCTAAATTCCGCTCCAGCAGCGGCGATGGCTCCATATGGCCGAAGGTGCGGATAACGAAGGCTCCGCCTGGTATTTTGCTTAATGAGCCAATAGCCTTTAAGGTCAGATTCCTGCTCAGCCGGGCTGGAAGCCTGAATAATAAAGGACGAAATAATGTCTGATAAGACCAATCGGGCATTGTCATTCTCCTTGTTTGCTTCTCAGCTTCTTTCCTCCATTCTAGAAAACAAAGCAGCATTGTGCAATGATAGAAAGCAATAAACCACGGGTAATCGCAAATAAAAACACCCCCATGCCTGAACAGGCATGGAGGTGCGGCTTGCTGTATGGCTTGCTGTATGCCGTGAAACCATTGCGCACACCTTTTTACTCGAGTAATGAATAGACTAACTACTGAACGATACGGAGCTGCTCGCCATGTGGCAGAGACTCACGCTGCTGAGCTTGCTTCTTGAACTCAGGCGGATCCTGCTGTTTCTGAGCAGACCCGTCATAGCGGGTTCTCTCGGTCCGGTCGATCTGAACGATTCTGCCGTCATGAACGGTGATCGTCACGTTTCCATAATGTAGACCACTGACTTGCTCTGCAATTCGTTCCAGCCATTGTTGATCCACTTCTAATGGTTTTGCCACGGGCAACCCCTCCATTATTAACATTAATTCATACTGTTTTTTCTACAGGCTTTTGCTGACCCGACTTCCATTCCACAATGCTTTTTACGATCAACGTGACGACTGCCAGCATGACTAGCAGCGAAGCAACTGCAAATGAAGCTGAAAATTGATACTCATTATACAAAATTTCAATATGGAGCGGCAGCGTATTCGTCTCGCCACGAATATGGCCGGAAACGACGGAGACCGCACCGAACTCTCCCATTGCGCGTGCATTACATAAAATGACGCCATATAACAGTCCCCATTTAATATTAGGCAGGGTCACTTTCCAAAAAATTTGCCACCCCTTCGCTCCCAAGCTCGCGGCTGCTTCCTCTTCCTGAACGCCCTGCGCCTGCATAAGCGGAATAAGCTCGCGGGCTACGAAAGGTACTGTGACGAATACCGTCGCGAGGACGATACCCGGTACTGCGAATATAATTTGAATGCCGCGCTCATCCAGCCACGGACCGAGAAAGCCTTGTGCGCCGAATAGCAGCACGTAAATTAAGCCCGAGATAACTGGTGACACGGCAAATGGCAAGTCGATAAGCGTAATTAAAATATTTTTGCCCCGAAAACGGAACTTACTGATCGCCCATGCTGCAGCCACGCCAAAGATCGTATTCACGGGAACGGCGATCAAGGCAACGATAAGCGTAAGCTTAAGGGCAGATAGAGCATCTGGCTCCGTGATGGAATCTATGTATACGCCTACGCCCTTCTTGAACGCCTCAACGAATACCGATGCCAGCGGCAGCAAAACAATCAGCGCGAGAAATAGTACAGCAATCCCGATCAGCAGCCATTTGACAGGTGCTGACTCTGTAATATGCTTCGGCCGTTTGGATGCTTCTTCATTTGTATGAACGGTTACTGCACCAGCCATAGTGGATATGCCCCCTTCTTAGTCCGATACTGTGCGGCGATTCATTCGCCACTGCAGTAAATTAATGACTAGCAGCATCAAGAAGGAAACCACCAGCATAACAAGAGCGATGGCCGTAGCACCCGCATAATCGTATTGCTCCAGCTTTGTCATAATGAGCAAAGGCGTAATCTCCGTCTTGAGCGGCATATTGCCGGATATGAACACCACAGATCCATACTCGCCAATGCCCCTCGCAAATGCCAAGGCAAAGCCTGTTAAGAGAGCTGGCATCAGCTCAGGCAAAATGACCTTCCAAAACGTGCGCAGCCGATAAGCGCCCAGCATGACTGCCGCCTCTTCTGTCTCTTTCTCCATGTCCTGCAGCACAGGCTGCACCGTGCGAACAACAAAGGGAAGACCGATAAATATAAGTGCGATCGTGATTCCAATAGGTGAATAAGCCACTTTCACGCCTAGCGGTGCCAAGAGAGAACCTACCCATCCATTCGGCGCATAAATGGCCGTTAACGCAATGCCTGCTACCGCAGTTGGGAGAGCAAATGGCAAATCGACTAGACTATCAATGATCTTCTTGCCAGGAAAACGGTAACGCACCAATACCCATGCGATCAACAGACCAAATACCGCATTGACCAGCCCTGCAAAAAAGGCGGTAAAGAAGCTGATCCGATAGGAAGCCACGACACGCGCATTCGTAACCGTGCTCCAGAACTCGGACCAGCTGAGCTCTGCCGTTTTGAAGAAAACGGCAGCCAGCGGAATCAGGACGATGATGCTCAGGTAGAACAATGTGAATCCCAGCGATAAACCAAAACCCGGAAGTACGTTACGGGACTTGGAACCTTTCATGTGAAGTCAGCTCCAATCTTGTTCAATTCCTGCATTATGAGCCTGGCGTATAAATTTTGTCGAACACTCCGCCATCTGCAAAGTGTTTGGTTTGTGCTTCTTTCCAGCCGCCAAAGTCTTTGTCGATTGTAAGCAACTCAAGAGTTTTGAACTGTTCCGTATATTTGGCTGCTACAGTCTCGGAGATGGGACGGTAGTAGTTTTTAGCCGCAATCTCCTGGCCTTCCTCCGAGTACAGGTATTTCAGGTAAGCTTCTGCCACTTCACGAGTTCCACGGTCATCAACTACCTTGTCAACTACAGCAACCGGAGGCTCCGCCAAAATGCTCAACGATGGGTATACAATTTCGAATTTATCTGGTCCAAGCTCATTGATGGATAGGAATGCTTCATTTTCCCATGCCAGCAATACATCGCCGATCCCGCGTTCTACGAATGTAGTCGTTGAACCGCGTGCGCCGGAATCCAGCACCGGTACGTGTTTGAACAATTCAGTAACAAACTCTTGCGCTTTTGCTTCATCGTTGCCATTTTGCTTTAAAGCGTAGCCCCATGCAGCGAGGTAATTCCAACGTGCGCCGCCGGATGTTTTCGGGTTAGGCGTAATGACCTCAACCTTATCCTTGATCAAATCATTCCAGTCTTTAATGCCCTTCGGATTTCCTTTGCGAACAAGGAACACGATTGTCGATGTATACGGGGAGCTGTTATGCTCGAATTTAGATTGCCAGTCTGCATTAATCAAGCCCGGCTCTACGATCGCATCAATGTCATAACCAAGTGCTAGCGTTACAACATCGGCTTTCAAACCGTCGATGACTGCGCGACCTTGCTTGCCGGAACCGCCATGCGATTGTTTGATCGTCACTTCTTGGCCGGTTTCAGCTTTCCAATGCTTCGAGAACGCTTCGTTATAAGCTACGTAAAGCTCACGAGTCGGGTCATACGATACATTTAGCAGTTCAACTGGCGGCTTAGGCTCTTCCTTTGCCGGCTCCTGCGTCGCTGCCGTGTTCGTTGCCGCACCCTCGTTAGCGGGTTTGTTCGTTTCTTTGTTAGCAGCGTTGTTGCCGCCTTGACCGCAAGCAGCGAGTACCAGCACTAAAGCAAATAGGATAACTACCGAACGAAAATGAGTCACTTTTTTCAACATTTCATACACCCCTTTTAATTTTTACAGGCTTACAGAAACACTTGCGAGTATGATCCTGACGTTAATCTGCCGCGTTTCTTCGTGATAAGTGTTTACTCCGGTTCGTCCGGTCGGAAACCATTAATCCTACCCGATTAGTTGGTTATGGAAGAATCTTACCAGCGCTCCCTGTATACTGTCAATACTTAATTTCAAAAAAATGATAAGTTTGATAAGAATGCCTTATACCGGAAGCAAATTCACCTTACTTTTGCAGAACCTCTCCATTCTGAATCGTTTTGCACGCACTTCCATCCCCTCTTTTATCCGTAACGGGAAAAAGAGCTTGTCTCCCTCGCACATACAGCTCACGCCCAGTTGTGAATTACGCTCTAGCATATGCTTCGCCCGCTGTAAGAACCTATATGCGCTTACAGGCACTCTCCAGCTCCATGCACCCCCTGCTTTCGCTCTGTAAGCGCATATTGCAGCTAGAATAAAAAGTGGACACCTCATAAGAGAATGCAGATAATAAACAACAAAGAGGAAGAGGTGTCTAGTATGGGTGAGAGCAGGCAGCGGTTTAGTGATGAGTATAAAGAAAAGACAGTCA
>NZ_SKCD01000019.1 GCF_006542765.1 Paenibacillus luteus | reverse complement strand
TACCCACGTGTTACTCACCCGTCCGCCGCTAAGTATCAAAGGTGCAAGCACCTTATCAACTCCGCTCGACTTGCATGTATTAGGCACGCCGCCAGCGTTCGTCCTGAGCCAGGATCAAACTCTCCAAGTTGAAGTTTTCGCCTCGACGCGATGTCGAAGAGAAAATCTTCTTGTGTTTGAAATGCTCATTACTTTTTTATCGCTTTTTCGCTTATCCCGAAGGACTTGCGAGGCAGTTATTACTCGTTGTTCAGTTTTCAAAGAGCAATCTTTTCTTTCATGTCAACCGCGTATTTCGTATCGGCGACTTTTATAATATATCACGTTCGCCTATCTCTTTGCAAGTACTTTTTTTCGTTTTTCGACATTTTTTTTAAAATGTCGTTTTCGCGATTATGTATCCTGTAAAAGCGGCGATTCCTAATATATCATCTGACACTGAAGTAAGTCAAGCATCTTTTCTGAATTTCTTCAAACAAGCATAATTGGCTATCTCCATCCTTTTGCATTGAATGCTCGTTTCGTAAAACAGCATTAAATTGAAATAATTATCCATTCTGATAAGGCATAAAAAAAGCGCCCCTACGCCGCTGCAAGTGCCGACATAGAAAGCGCTTTGCTCATCATATAGAAGCATCAATTCTTGTATGCGTGGTTAATCATATAGCGGAGCTCCAGTGCACCGATATCTCCTAGTTCATGCATGACTGCCACCTCACGGATATACTCGCGCTTAACCAGCTTTTGCAGAATAAGTGATAAGTCGACATGTAATATATGTATGGATGAATGAGCTTGCAGCTCAGCTATGCTCCATGGCTCCTCACGGCTGCCAAGAATATCGAATAACAAAGCACAGCTTGTTTTCATTTTGTTCATAACAGAGAACTCACAGCCCAGCATAACGAGCTGCACACGCTGCTCCAATGTTTCAGGACTAACCGTAAGCTCTTCATAAAGCTTATATATCCCAGGATGAACCCGCTTCAGCTGTTTCCAAACGGTAAGCTCAGGATGGCGGCCTTCTTCTATTAGAACAATATGGGCCCAATGATGTAGCGCTGTTAATGTGTGGCTATAGGCATCCAGAAGGTTACCGTCCAACAGATCCTGCTTTGCTTGTAAATACGTTCTTAAAAATCCTGCAAACTCCGTAAACTGTTTTTGCTCCCGCATTGAATTAGGAAATTGAAGCAAGCTCGCACGTATACTACTTAAATAGCCGTCGACCTCCAACAAGATCTCCCCCCGAACTAGCCACTCAATGATATTGCGATTTTCACCACCTGCAAGCCATTCATTTAAGCCACTCTTGTTGATCGTCCGAATTAGGACCCGCTTGTCTTCAATCTGGATATGTTCCATCTCATTACGTGTTCCCTCTTCCTTCATTACAACAAGCACTAATGAATCCAATCCATCGATCAATGGATTGTAAGGGTACGGGTTTTCAATTACAGCCAATCCGGCCAAATCTGGTTCATTCCGATAGCTGTCTGCGAAGTGCGCTTTTATATGTTCCACTGGTTCCTCCATATAGCTAATCACATTTTATTAAGCTATAATAATAATCTACAGTTTTATTCTTTTTCGACAGGTTGGAGGCACATTCCTGCTTACGATCTTAGAAAACAATGTCAAATTCATAAGCCAATAAAGTTAGGAAGGGTTTGAACCTATGAAGAAGTTCTTTTTCAAGTCAGCCAAAATCAATGAGTTCCGCCTATGGGGCCTTGTTTTCACCCTTGTCGGCATGGGCGTAATGATACTCGGCACTGCCGGCATCGTATTCTGGGGATCAGCAGGCAAGATCATTGCCGCTATTTTCATGGTCATCGGGATGATTTCATTGCTCGTCAGCGTTGCCGTTTACTTCTGGGCAGGTATGATGTCAACTAGTGCGACAATGCTGCAGTGTCCAGAATGCAGCCGTCCAACGAAGATGCTTGGAAAAACAGACCGCTGTATGTACTGCAAAACGATGCTTACGCTTGATCCTGATCAAGCTACTCATAGCCCTTCAGAGCAACAAGCCTAACAGACAGTAGATGATAACGGCCTAGATGAAAGAAACCTATTCCTTCAAATAGAAACGCCCTCTTCCATTTCATGGGAAGAGGGCGTTTCTTGAATGGAAGAAAGTAAAAATTATGGCCTAAGCTTGATGGCATCGTCGATCGTTTTCCAAATCGCCGGCGTTTGAAATGCACGCTGCCAGGTAGCGACACCTGCTAAATCATATTTACGCACAAGCGCAACCCTCGCTTTCAAAGAAGTATCGTCTTCGATCCAAATTCGTTTCAAATCGCCTTCTTCTGTATATTCCACATAATTTTGGCCAGCCGCTGCATCAAATTTTGGAGTCAGTTTGTTGGTGCTTATAATCTCCTTAACTCGCTCCATCCCAACTGCCTTAGAAGACACCGTAACTTTTCCATCCTCGCCTTTCTTCTCCGTCCAAATGCGAGTATAAAGTGGCATGCTGAGTATAAGCTTGCCAGCGGGAACGCCATCCTCCTGCATAATACGAACCAAAGAGCTCTCCGTCCAAGGAAGCGATGCGACTGAACCTGATTTTGGACTTGCAGCCCAGTGCTCATCATAAGCCATAACCATCATATAATCGACGATTCCACCTAACGCTGCACGGTCAAGAAACAGCGACCACATTTCGCTATTCGACTTTGGAGTTACATCTACGGATACGACCAGTCCCTGCTCATGAAGGAGGGGCGTTAGCTCACGTACAAATTGCACGAAGTTGGCCTTATCCGCAGTGTGTACATTTTCAAAATCGATATTGATGCCCTGCAAATGATATACCTTTGCAAAAGCAATCAGCTGTTGGATCATCGAGAAGCGCGTATCCGCGTTTGCCAAAGCTTTCGTCGTCCGGTCCGGCTCAAAATCGTTGCTGAATAGCGCCCATATTTGCAAACCTTCCTGATGCGCCCATTTCACATATGCCGGGTCAGCCTTGCCTTTAATCGTACCTTTATCATCTGCCAGAGCAAACCAAGTTGGACTCACGACGTTCAAGCCTTGCATGCTGTTAATCTTCGTAGTGTCGATTTTTCTCTCGTATACAGCTTCCCAAGTCATATTAATTTTATTTCCCAGCACTTTCCACGCAATAAATGGAGGCTCCGAGGCAGGTTCCGCTACTTGGCTGATCGTCGTCAGCTTGATATCCTTTTTGTTCATGTAGCCCGTTAGGCCACTGCTGTTCTGAACTAGCAGCCAGCCGTCCTGTTCCTCCCAAATTCTCACCGTATCCGCCTGCGGCACCTTAACAATGAACGGCGCTCGTATCGTCGGCTCGGTACGTATGGCAGCGCCTTTCTCAGGAATGGCTTCCGCAAGCTGAACCGTATCCCCCGCAGATAGCAGCGTGACGACTGATGTATCCTCCATAAATTCCACCTGAAGCCCATAAAGCTCCTTCAAAGGCTCTGCGGGAATATAGACCGTATCTTCCGTTTTCTCCGCAGCAATCGTCAAATTATAAGGCTTCTGATTAATCGTTGCCGTCAAGGAATCCGTCTTCAGATGAAGCACTTTATTCGCCGTTGTCAGTACGATAGATCCCGAATCCGCTTCGTAGCGGATAGGCTTGTCCTCTCCAAGCACCTGCTGCACGACTGGAAGCGGCAGTTTGACCTCATTATTTTCAACAATGGCACCTCGATCTGCCTCAACCCCACGAACCATAATCGGATATTCCGTTTGATATTCAGGGGAAACCATTTCCCCACTCGGTATAAATCGCATATATCCAAACCAGCACAAGGCTGCAATCATTCCCATAAAAAATAATAATAGCAAGCTCCGGGCGCCTCTATTTCCTTTCCTGCGCGGTGTCCGGTTGTACATCGTTTCCAAATCATCACTCTCCTATATCATTACAGTTATGTCTCTTCAAATGGTAATAAAAAACGTGCAGATTAGCGTTTCATCGCTTCCCGGCACGTTATTGCAGGCTGAATGCCCATTATTTCACTGATGTGGTGTTACAAGTTGAACATATTCCGTATATTTCCATCCGGTGGCCTTCCACCACGAAACCCGTTACACGTGACGCGGCACGCTCGACCTCAAGCAGCGGCGGATGATGGAAATCAACGATTGATCCGCAGCTTTTGCATATCGCATGATAATGATCCGATAAATTCGAATCGAATCGGCTTGAATCATCGCCATAAGTTAGCTCACGCACTAATCCAGCTTCTACAAATAAACGCAGATTATTATATATAGTAGCTACGCTCATGCTCGGATAAGTGGGAGAGAGAGCTTTATAAATTTCATCTGCAGTCGGATGGGACATGGAGTCCATCAAGTAGCTTAATATGGCGTGACGTTGCGGGGTCATTCGGACGCCATTCATCTTCAGTTGCTCCAATGCTAAGTTAACGCTGGCTCCCATTCCCCTCACGCCCTTCCTAAGTAATTACAACCATTGTACGTTCTTTTTTAAGAGTTTGTCAATGAAAGCGCCTTTTAGGACAGCCCATATTGCTTGATAGCAATGCTATTGGTTGCATTGATTTGAATCCGGAAAGTGCCTTCACCTATAGTACCCCTTACCGTTTTCTTGCTGACCTCAAGAGGCAGCTGGGACGTAATATTACCGAAAGTTACCGATCCGTAAACGATAAAATCGCCGTCCTCCGGCATGGAAAGCTTGATCTCACCCACCGAGCTATCCAAATCCCAATCTCCGCCGACCGTACTGCTGTTCAGCTCGATACTCCCGTTGAGCGTATCTGCTTTTACGGAAGCACCTGCACCGTCTAATTTAATTTTACCGTTTTTGGTTTCCGCTTCAACGTTGCCTTCGATTTCCTTAAGCTCCAAGCTTCCGTTAAGCGTGTTAGCAAATAACTTCCCTTGAATAGACGATGCGACAATCGTACCGTTTTTGGTTTCCAGCGTACTGTCACCTGCAATGCCACTCACCTTAATGTCGCCGTTATTACCTTTGACGGTAATCGCGCCTCGAATGTTGCTCACGGTAACGATTCCGCTGTTACTGCGGATGTCCAGTCCTCCAGGCAGCGTCAGCGCTTGAATATCTACTGATCCGTTGCCCGATTCTACCTTCAGCTTCAAAACCGGTTTCGGATCTTCTTCGATCTCGAGCGTAGGTGTTGGCGCCTGGCTTACATCCAAAGGCGTCTCCTCATTTGTTAGTTGCTCTTCACCCAGCCGCATATCTGAAGTGCCGGGGGTTGGCGTTGCTTCCAAAAGCTCCATCTCCGTGCTGTCAGTCTCCTCAGCCGTAACTACCGTATTCTCTCCTTCGATCAGGCTTTGCGTCCCCTCGGGCAGCAGCGTTTCAAGAGGAGTTTCCTCCACTTGGAGCTGATCGGATAAGGACAGGGGGACGGTAATGATCATATTCATCCTCGGCTTTTTGCTGCCGTTCGCGCCATAGCTTTGCGCTTTGGCTTCCAGCGTCAGTTCTTTGCCCGGATTGATTTTCACAGTCGATTGCTCCGCAATGGGATCAGCCTCCGTCTTCTCCGTGACATCCACCCATACGGCCGTCAACACCTCAATTTCCTGTACGTCACCCGAGCGAACTGTAACTTGGCCATTGGGGTTTACGATCCGAATGAGTGAAGCTTCTTCGTCTAAAGGCACTTTCATAATCGTTTTATCATAACGAAAGCCCTTCTCTTCCCCAAACTCCGTAGCTCCGTTAAGATCCACGTTAAATTGATCCAACCAGCGAAAAGGAATATCCGCATATTGCGTAACTACGTACGCGGTAAGCGTAATCACAATGGCGACCATGCTTCCCGAAACATCAAGCTTGAGCTTTTTCTCCGCTCCTTTGAACTTAAGACTGAAGAGAATCGTTTCCAGACCTAATAATATGAATATGACCGGCCACCATTGTCCCAGTAGCGAAATATCGTTCCGCCCCTTCAGTTGGTCCCATAGGAGCAGCGCCCCGACAGTCAGCACCAGCGCCGCTGCCGTAAAACGCCCCAATTTAAACATAGACACCAACCCTTTCCGTAAACGCAGCAACAACATAATCGAAGCAATCATAATGATAGGACCTACGCTCAGCTCCGCAAGCTCATTCATCCAAGGCAATAACGCATGAGGAGGTTTTACCAAAACAAGCATAACCGCTCCGGCTGCAAAGAGCAGAACGCCATGCATCAGACGTAAAGCTACGGGACTTGAATCTTCCGCCTCTGCGCTTTGCAATGAGTCGAACACGCTAATAAAATAAAAAATGGGGAGCATGATTCCCAAATATACGATCAGCAGCAAGTGTCTTCCGCCATCAGAATCCGCCAACCGAACGATTGCCGTCAAGTCCAGCCAGAAGGCTGCGATTAAGAGAAGGCCTTTTGGATGCTGGCCCGTATACATATGCCCTGCTCCTGGCATTGCAAAAGCCAATAAAACGGTGAGCAGCCTATTCTTCGATCGTCTTATTCCGAGCTGACCCAACGTACACCCTCCAAATGCTTTATTTTATCAAGAAGAACAAGCAATGCTTCCGATTTCGGCAATGTGATGTAGAGCTGTAGCTGCAGCAGCTCTCCTTCCGCCTCATCTGCGCACTCCTCAAGCTTCATTTTTCGCATCGTAATCTTTTGGTCCGTCATCAACGCATTGATATCCAGCATGACTTGGGACAAATCATTCGCTTTAATGATCAATAAATGCTCTTTCCTCGCGTTTATGTACCTTTTCTCCAGCTTATTAAAGGCCCACAGGGTGATGAGCACCATAACTGTCGCGGTACCTGAGGCAAAATAAAAACCGGCGCCCACTGCTAGTCCAATGGCCGATACTACCCACAGCGAAGCCGCTGTAGTCAAACCTGTTATTGATTTACCGGTGAATAAAATGGTTCCAGCTCCCAGGAAGCCAATGCCCGTAATAACCGCAGCTGCTAGCCGTGCTGGGTCAACCCTAACATTCGGCTGATCTACGAATGCCGAGAAGCCATACATCGAAAGCAGCATCAGCAAGCATGATCCCAAACAAACCAAGATATTGGTCCGCAATCCTGCCGCATGATTGGACTGCTCGCGTTCGAAGCCAATCAGGCCGCCAAGCAGCAAGGCAAGCATCAGCCTGAGCAAAATATGGAGCTCGCTAATTGCCCAGGGATTGTGAAGCGTACTTAATTCCATAAGCAATCCCGACCTTTCTATATTCGTTATTGTAACATAATTGCCTAATGGAGTTGGGGTTTACGGGTGGCTTGACCTGTATGGGATACAGAAAAAAGACGCGAATCATCACAGGGATAATCCGCGTCTTAGCAGTTGTTTATGTTTATTTCAGCCGCTCGATCAGCAGCTTGTTAGCGAGTGCCGGATTGGCTTTTCCTTTAGACGCTTTCATAATCTGGCCGACTAGGAACCCAATCGCTTTATCTTTGCCAGCTCTATAATCCTCAACAGATTGAGGATTCGCTTCTATGATTTGATCTACGATTTGTAGAACAGCACCTTCGTCGCTTATTTGAACAAGCCCTTGCTCCTCAACGATTTGCTGTGGCAGCTTGCCTGTTTCCAGCATCGTCTTAAACACCGTTTTAGCGATTTTACCGTTGATCGTGCCTTTCTCAAGCAAACCAATCATTTCTCCAAGGCCTTGTCCGGTTATTTTCACATCGCTGATTTCCTGATTGTTCGCATTCAAATAGCCAAGCAAATCGCCCATGATCCAGTTAGACACGGACTTGGCATCCTTTGTATAAGAAAGGCTCTCCTCAAAGAAATCCGCGAGTTTTTTGGATGATGTAATCACTTCCGCATCATAGGATGGCAAGCTGTAATCGACCGTATATCTCGCTTTGCGTGCATCCGGCAATTCTGGTATGGTCGCACGAATGCTTTGCTTCCACTCTTCGCTGATGTGCAGGGAAACCAAATCCGGGTCTGGGAAGTAGCGGTAATCATGTGCTTCTTCTTTGCCACGCATTGAGAAGGACTTGCCAACTGCATCATCAAACCGGCGAGTCTCCTGTATCACGACTCCGCCGCCATCCAAAATTTCTGCTTGGCGGAATTGCTCGTATTCAAGACCCCGCTGAACTCCGCGGAAGGAGTTCATGTTTTTGAGCTCGGCACGCGTGCCGAATTCCTTCTGTCCATAAGGGCGCAGACTGATGTTCGCATCGCAGCGAAGGCTGCCCTCTTCCATCTTAACGTCAGACACATCGCAGTACTGCATGATCGCTTTGATTTTCTCCAAATAGGCCTTTGCTTCCTCAGGCGTACGGATATCCGGCTCTGAAACAATCTCGATCAGCGGCGTGCCAACGCGGTTGAAATCGACAAGGGACGCATAGCCGCCATCCACATGTGTCAGCTTGCCTGCATCCTCTTCCAGATGAAGCCGCGTAATGCCAATACGCTTGGTCTCGCCGTTCACTTCGATTTCAATCCAGCCATGCTCGCCGATTGGCTGGTCGAATTGCGAAATTTGGTAAGCTTTCGGCGAATCCGGGTAAAAGTAGTTTTTACGGTCAAACTTGCTGATATCGGCGATCTGGCAGTTCAAGGCCATAGCCGCCTTCATGGCATATTCAACCGCTTGGCGGTTCAATACCGGCAGTACGCCGGGATGCCCAAGGCAGACCGGGCAGGTATGGGTATTCGGAGGCGCGCCGAAAGCCGTGGAGCAGCCGCAAAAGATTTTGCTGTTCGTGTGCAGCTCCACATGGACTTCCAGCCCGACAACCGTTTCGTATTTGTTCGGTTCAGACATTCGTATCGATCCCTTCGTAAACGTATATATACCCGCTTATAGCTGCGGACGTTGTTTATGATGCTCCGTATGCTGCTCGAACGCATGAGCGGCGCGCAGCACCGTCGATTCGTCGAACGCTTTCCCGATAATTTGCAAGCCGATTGGCAAGCCATCAGCCGTACCGCATGGAACGCTAATCGCGGGAACGCCCGCCAAGCTTACCGGTATCGTACAAATATCATTTAAGTACATCGTCAACGGATCGCCAACCTGCTCTCCGATACGGAACGCAGGCGTCGGAGCCGTAGGTCCGACGATGAGGTCATATTGGTTAAATACATTGTCAAAATCTTGCTTGATTAGCGTCCGTACTTTTTGTGCTTTTAAGTAATAAGCATCGTAATAGCCGGAGCTAAGCGCATAGGTACCCAGCATGATCCGGCGCTTCACTTCGGCGCCAAAGCCTTCGCTGCGTGATTTTTTGTACAGATCAATCAAATTCTCAGGATTTTCTGCACGCACGCCGTAGCGCACGCCGTCAAATCGAGCCAGATTCGATGAAGCTTCCGAGGAAGCAAGCAGGTAATAGGTTGCGATCGCGTATTCCGTATGAGGCAGTGAAACCTCTTCCCACGTTGCGCCAAGCGATTCATACACCGCCAAAGCTTGCAGCACCGCTTCCTTAACCCGCGGATCGATGCCCGCTCCCAGATATTCCTTAGGCACGCCGATGCGCAGCCCTTTCACATCGCCTGTCAAAGCCGAAGTGTAATCAGGAATTTCGACATTAGCCGAGGTAGAATCGCTTGCGTCATAGCCTGCAATAGCTTGTAGTACGTAAGCGGAATCCTCTACATTTTTGGTAAGTGGCCCGATTTGGTCAAGCGACGAAGCAAACGCAACGAGGCCAAAGCGCGATACGAGGCCATAGGTTGGCTTCAGACCGACAATTCCGCAATAAGCTGCTGGCTGACGAATCGATCCGCCCGTGTCAGAGCCAAGCGAGAAATACACTTGGCCGGCAGCAACCGATGCCGCCGAACCGCCGCTTGAGCCTCCAGGCACGTATTCGGTGTTCCATGGGTTACGCGTAGGGAAGTAGCTCGAATTTTCATTTGAGCCGCCCATAGCGAATTCATCCATATTGAGTTTTCCGATAGTTACGGATTGGGCTGCCTTCAGCTTGCGAACGACCGTCGCATCGTATATCGGATTGTGATTGCTAAGAAACTGGCTCGCACACGTAGTCAAAAGCCCTTCCGTCACGATATTATCCTTCACTCCCGCGGGCAATCCGAACAGCAAACCGCGTTCGCCGCCTTCTTGCAATTGCTTGTCCAGCTCGGAAGCCTGCAAGCGCGCATTCTCTTCATTTAATGTAATAAAAGCCTGGATCGCAGGCTCAGTTTCCGCAATTCTCGCATACGATGCGCTAACCAGCTCAGAAACGGATAGTTCCTTGTTGTTAAGCTTGTTATGTACATCCTGCAGGCGCAAATCAAACAGTGCCAACAGTAGTTCCTCCCTTCATATCAAACCCATTCGTATTATTCAAGTACCGCTGGTACTTTAAATTGTCCATCTTCTTCATCCGGTGCATTAAGCAGCACCTTTTCGATCGGCAGCGACGGCCGCTTCTCGTCCGCACGCATAACGTTTTTAATCGGCAGTACATGGCTGGTCGGCTCCACGTTTTCCGTATCGAGGCCGTTCAGCTTTTCTGCGTATTTCAAAATCGCATTAAGCTGTTCCGTAAACTGGTCCTTCTCCGCATCGGACAGCTCCAACCGCGCCAGTCTCGCGACATGCTCTACATCCTTGGGCGTAATGCTCATCAGGTATTCTTCCTTTCCTATTTCCTGTAATCATTCTTCCCATTATATCGCACATCTAGGGCGAACATCAATGAAAACGGCAAACGACTTGATTACCGCAGCAAAAAAAAAACTGCCCCGCTGTCAGCAAAGTGACATACAGAACAGTCTGCGGCTTGCAGCTGCGTTCTAAATCCAAGCCTTTAAATTCACCTGACGGATAAAATCTGCCGGACTGAGCTGTTCCTTGCCGGCAAGCTCTGCCTCTGGCTCCGGCTCTTCGCCGCCGTTCATAATGCGCTTGAACAACTCCTCATTATGAGTAGCGAGTGCAAAATCAATAAGCGCCTCCCGCTCGATGCGGTCAACCTCATCTTGGATAAGCACTTCTTCAAGCTCTACGTCTTCATCGGGAATAAGAAAATTCCGATTAGCCGAAGGAACTCTAAGCACATAATCAAATACATTATCCGCATTGCGGTCGTACGCTATTATATAACCATGCTCCCCTATGGGAAGGTTTTGTTCATATTGGTCAGCCACAATGACGACCTTTGTGCCTAGTTGTAGCATCGTCCTCAACTCCTGTTTCTTCGTCGCTGATTCTTTCACTACTATCCTACTAAAAAATAATAGCGGTGTCCAATCGAAGAGAGAGTTCATAGAGTTGTTTTTTTTATTATTCGACCGCCGAGCTTCTGCGAAGAGCGCCTGCAGCTGCCAAAACCGCCGAAGCCATGCCGATAAAAACGACTAATATTGCCAAGCCAAACTTTCCGCTATCAGATATTTCAGAAACAACCGCCTGAGAAGCAAAGCCGCTGAGCGCACCTGGATTCCAGCCAAGCGCCTTGGGGAATAACCCCGCCAACAAGGATAACACAACCGATCCAACTAACGTGGAGAAGGCTGCTGCTGCAGGGCTTCTAAGCAGCGAACTAAAGAGTATAGTAATGGATACTACAAATGTTAACCACAGCCCATAGATGAGCAGACTGCCAATCACCTTACTCAGAGGAACCGCTCCAATCAGCAATCCTGTATAGTACCATGACGCCAAATATCCAGCAGCAAGAGAACCCCATGCCAGCATAAGCATTGCCGTCCATTTGGATCCGACATAAGAGAGCGGCGATACTGGCTTGACGAGAATAAGCGATGCCGCTCCACTATTGCGCTCCCCTGACACGCTGCCCATGCAGACGAGCACCAGCACTAAAATACCAAGCGTACCGAACTGCTGCAGCGTTTGAGCTAGCACCTCTGCAGCCTGCGGCAATGGAATATCAATAACGGTCCCATCCGGTAGGCTGCCAGCGTGCTCAAGTATGACCGGCATATAATAAGTAGACACCGGCTGCATGATGCCAAGTAAAATAAAAACGAGTGGAACCCATAACAGCTTGAAGCTGCGTACGAGCTCAAGAAGTTCCTTTTCAACCATCACCCTATACCGGGTCATGCTTGATGATAGAGGAGGGTTGGCTACAGAAAACGACGGAGATGCCTTCGTTTCGCTGCTCATCCGGTCACCACCTTCATGAATAAATCTTCCAATGAGGTATGGCCAACTTCCAGCCTGCTCACCTTGACCTGCTCGCGCGCTAGCTCCTCGATCAGCATCCTTCTAGCAGCATCCATCTCGCTGACAGTAAAACGCGCTATACCGTTTTGCAGCTGGACATCTTGAAATAAAGCTCCCTCATCCTTTTCGTTCAAAAGGCTCTGAATGCGCCTAGAAAAAGTGGACATCCATCGCTGCGAATGCTCGTCCTGCTCGACTTGGAGTTCTATAGTCGGTTTTCGGTGGTTTTCGCGAATGCGATCAATTGCCCCTTGCAAAGCGACCTGCCCATTACGAATGATGATGACATCATCGCACAGCACCTCTGCATCATGAAGCACATGAGTGGAAAACAACACCGTCGTTTCCTGCTTCAGCTCGCGAAGCAGTTCCAGCACCTCTTTACGGCCAAGCGGATCAAGTGCGGATACCGGCTCATCCATAACGAGCAGCTTAGGCTGATGAACGAGAGCCTGTGCCAGACCAAGCCGCTGCTTCATTCCTCCGGAATAGGAGCCGATACGCCTCTTGGCTGCGCCGGAAATGCCTACCCGCTCAAGCAGCGCTTTGGCCCGTAGTTTGGCGGTTGCAGCGCTAAGTCCGCATAATTGCCCCGCATAGATGAGATATTCGCTTCCCGTCATCCAAGAATAAAATGAAGGTGATTGCGGCAGGTAGCCGATTAAACTTCGATAATGGACGCCTTCGGCCGCCCCTTGAAATTCCATCTTGCCCGAGGTCTGCTTCAGCAGACCGGTAATCATTCGAATCGTCGTCGTTTTGCCTGCCCCATTTGGCCCTAACAATGCCACGCAGTGCCCTTCTCTGATCGTAAAATCAATATTTGAAACTGCTCTTACAGCACCAAAGGACTTGCTCAATCCTTTCACTTGCAGCAGTGTTGTCATCCATCCGTCCTCCTTCCCGCAATAAAGAAAGCAATCGGGCCGAATATATTAACGAATATAATGATCAACACCCAAACCCACTTCGGTCCCCGCGTATGATCTGCTTTGGCGCATAATACTAACGCAATGACCATCAGGATCAGTTGGATGACGATAATTGGCGCAATAATGGGTAAAATTTGCGATAAATCAATGGATTCCTTCATAAAAAACGCTCCTTTCTTCTAAACAAGGACAGTTTATTCCTTTTTCTCCTTGCTTGGGCTGCTTGAAAACCACCCGCTCCGCACAAAGATAAAATAAAATACCAATGGCATTGGCGTTTGAATCAAGCCCCATAGTCCCCATAGCCAAGGCATGCTGTCCCGTTTGCGAGCATCGATAAATAACCATGTGGACTGTGCAATTAGTATGGGAATGAGCACTATCCAGAACCATGGCGGCAAAACCTTCAGCTCTTCCATGTGCTCACCTTCCTTCGTCTGAACCTCATGGTGACAAATGAAATTCCGCCTACTGCTATGCAAATCTGAAGAATCGCAAACCACACCACGTTTCGGTCAAGCACCCATAACATCAGGCCAAGAATGAAACAAGCGATCAACCAAAACAGCAGCAGCTCCTTCCACAGCCGTTTTTTCATTTCTTGCTTGTGATCATCCACAAGCGCTTCAAACTGCTGCAGGCTAGGGACCTTCGGCGCATGAACAGCGTCAAACTGGGTCATCGCGTCTTTTAGCCGATCCTCGAACCACAATTGATCTTCTATTTCCTCATTAGGCTTCTTCATGCTCCGTTATCTCCTTCCGCAGCTGCTTTAAACCGTTGTGCAGCCTCGATTTTACTGTTCCGACAGGTATGTCCAGCATGGAGGATATTTCCTCCTGCGCATAACCGTAATAATATTTAAGCAGCACGGGAATCCGAATATCGCTGCTTAGCTGCCCTAACGCTTGAAGCGCCTCTGGCCATTCGTCTCCCCGCTGCAGCGTATCAAAGCGGATCGAATGCAGTGACTGCTGCTCCTGCAGCCAATGCTTCTCCAGCTCATTTCTCCGAATTCGATCAACGACGAGCCGCGATGCGATTGTAATGAGCCAGGTTGAAAATTTCGATTTCCCTTGAAAGGACGATATTTTCTCGATGGCCTTCAACATCGTCTCCTGCGTAATATCCTCTGCGCGATTTTTGTTCATCGTTACCTTAAGCAAGTACTGGTAAAGAAAAGAATAATGCTGCTGCAGCAGCTCAGAAAGCGCTCGCGAGTCGCCGCGAACCGCTTGCTTGATTAGCTTCGTCTCGTCATGCACGAGCGCGTAACCTCCTTGCGTTCAATTACTTATTGCTATGACGTATAGAGTCCCCATTTCGTTCACTCGGTTTTCAAAAAAATATTCAAGCGATCATTTCGTTTCTAACTAAAAGATAAAAAAAACAGCCGTCGAAGCAAGAAACGCTTCTGCAGCTGTTGTATGGATTGTCGCTATGCTATTGCTTACTAAGGCTGCGGCTGTACCACTGCCACACCGGCTCAACATCATGCCGGTCCAAGCATTTGACCTGATATTCCATAGGGCTTCCGAGCGCGCGAACCGATAGCGTAAGCAGTTTTTTTCGCTGCTGGCCTGCCGAGCGGCTCGCCCGCATCGTAACAATCTGAGGCCGGCGAATCAAATACGTAGATCTCGATAAGAATCGGTTGCGCAGCGTGAGCTGTCCTTCTTGGAGCAGGACGCCAGCTGCGAGGTAACAGCTCCTTCTCCACCAGAGCATCAGTGGCAAAAGCAGCAGCGACCATAATCCGTCTGTCTTGAAAAACACGATGCATCCCGCACAGATGAGCGCGGTAATCAGCAGCTCGATTCTTACGTAATAAAGCAGCGCACGCTTCGGCGCCCCTGCCAATGCCTCATTCGATGGCAGCTTCATCTGAGGTACAAAATCATGCAGCACCCGCTCAATATCTGCCCGTTTCAAAAATGGATGCAGCATCAGCTGCTCCTTCTTGTCTGACGATACGATCTGGAGCTGAATTTCCGCGTAGCCAAACGCTTGGCGCAGCAAGCCTTCATTGACGATGACAGCCTGTACCTTCTTCGGATCAAAAACAAAGGTTTTTTTCTCCAGCAGGCCATAAGAAACCGAAATCTGATTGCCATCCTTTTTGACGGAAAATCCGCTGTATTTGAGTATGTATAATAGGATGGAAAGCAGCCATGCACATCCAATGCCTGCAATAATAACAATGACAATAAAGATAACCCCTGGCATAAAACTCGCCGAATCCTCTACCACCGACTCGAAAAAGTGATCGGGCAGCAGTTGGTTAATCAGATCATCGGCAAACGAGTACACACCGGCCATAAAAGCAGCAACAAGCCCAAAATTCGTGGATGTAGCTGCCGCTTGCAGCAATTGCAGCGGACGAAGCGTAAAGCTTGATACGGTCCTGCTTGTCTGAGCTTCTAGTGCTGCTTTCGCTTTCTCATTCTCGAGCAGCTTGTCATTAATTTTAATCACAGGCCCTTGGGCTAGCGAGGCTGGTTGGTCTGGTTGTGTCATTACATCTATGAGGCTTATGCTCTCCGTGCTCGTAGTCGCTTGTTTCCTTAGGACTCGTTGAATATCATTAGCTTCCTTGACCGAGAGTGCAGGCAGTATGCCATCAGCCTTCTTGTTGCCGCCAGGCGTCTCGATCTTCACCTGCGCAACGCCGAGTATTCGCTGCACAAGCGGCTGCTCTACGTTGACTGAATGGATGCGTCCATAATAGATGGTTTTCTCGTCGCGCAGCAGCAAGCCTTTTCGGATGATGATTCGGTCCTCCTCCAGCCAAAAGCCGAAGCTTCTCCATTCAAGGAAACTGAAAACCGTAACGATGATTGCTAATGCGCCAGCTCCGGCATACCAATACCAAGCCAATTCGGTCCAATCCGTTCCCCTCACTAAACCGATTAATATAAATGGCAAGAAGCCGCGAATCGTCTGCAGCAGCCCAAACAAAACATAGATGGGATGTAGCGTGCGGCGCTTACTCATCCTGATCATCCACCTTCGCCAAAATGCCGATTCTCCGTTTCAGATGCTCTGCTTCCGTCTGTTTTAACCCGCTGATTTTATGCGTAGTGGCAGCCGTCACAACCGAAACGCTGGCCAGGTTATACTTTCGCATTAAAGGGCCGCTTTCCAGCTCAACATGCTGCACGCGCACCATGGGGACCAACACATTGCTTATAAAAATAAGGCCAGACTGGATCTCCAGCTCATCGTCAAACAGCTCATATTGAAAACGGGTATACTTCATCCTCGGAATGAGCCAAATAAACAAGATGAATGTAAGGACAACAATAGACAAGGCGATCCAACCGGGGATAAGCGTCCAATCCCAAAGGGAAGCACAGGTCAAATAAGCGATAATGACGGCTAGAAACACACCATGCGTAATTAAACCGCTAATCCGATAAACTTTAATATAGTCGCGATGAAGCCGATTCGATAAGTCCCGATTCATTTCCATGTCTCCCTCATGTCTCTACGGCAGGACAATAAGCTCCGCCTTCGAACGAGTCAGCGCTTTAGCGCCCTGCTCTGTAATCAAATAGCTGTTCTCAATCCCTACAACGCCTTTGCCAGGAAACGTGAATTTCGGTTCTACCGCAATCACCATGCCGGTCTCCAGCGGCATGTGAAAACCTTTGGCAAGCACTGGCCACTCATCAATTTCCAGTCCGATGCCATGGCCGAGAAACTTCGCCTGGTCAGCGCCAAAACCCATAAAGTGATCCGTCAGCTTTGCCGCAGCACACAGTTCAAGCGCATCTTCGTACAGCTTCGAGCATAACGTACCGGGTACCATTTGCCTCTCAGAGGAAGCCATAATCTTTTCTGATATTCCATAAGCATACTGCAGTGACTCTGGCAGTTCTCCGATTACCGCTGTTCGAGTCTGGTCAATGACATAGCCATCTACACAGCAGCCAATATCGATAAGAATCGGAACGTTACGCTTGATAGGTGACCGGCTCACGCTCTGAGGCGATGCCGCACCCAGTCCCAAACCTCCTGCAGGTCCGTCAAAATAGGATGGAACAGCGGCTTCCGCTCCTGAAATGACCATTCCCGTCGTAATTTCCTGATTAAAACCGCGCATGCGCATCAAGCCGATATGTCCGCGTATGCGCAGCTCATATTCAACGCGTGCCATCCAAGCGAGCTCGCTAACGCCTTCCTTCAGGTCATTCAGCGCTTCATTCAACGCTTCCGCCACAACTTCAGCTGCTGCTTCAATCCGCATGATCTCCCAAGGCGCTTTAATCATCCGGAGCTTGCGCACGATCGCTGAGCCGTCTATGAGCCCAGAACGTCCTTGCTTGCTCATTAGTTCCACAAGCTTTAGATACAGCTGCGCTGGCAGTACATCCAAATCAGCTGCAATCTGAATTCCTTCGCTCTTATCAAACAAATACGCATACTGCTTAGCCAGCGTTTCTCCAAACATACGAAAAGCCCCAAGCTCCACCACGCGCAGTGCCGTCTCCTGTCTCGCGCGCTGAACGCTGCGTCGCACGTAAAAAGTAGCCTCCCCTTCGCTAGGGACAAACAAATAACCATTTTGCATCGATCCGCTGAAATAATACAAATCGACATTTTGCGTAATGAGAAAAGCATCAATGTGTGCCGATCTCATCGCTTCTTGGAGACGTGCGATACGCTCGTTGACTAGCTCAGCAGGTATATCCGGTACAATATCTATCACTTCAGTCCTCAGCTCCTATAAGTTCCCTCCCCTTATTACACCAATTTTCCAAATGCTAGTCAACCGGATACGAGCTCGGCCGCCCCCTTTAAGTACCATTCTATCGGTTCCATGACTTGAAAAGCTCTCGGGTATACCATATGGACAATCATAATAACCCCCGGCTTTCTCAGCGTAACCTCATAATTATATTCAGTGTTTCGGTAGGTATACGGAAAAGCTTGCTCCGTATTCACCACCTCAAAAACGACCACCTTTACTTGATGCTTCAAAAAAGAGGACGGCAGCGGCACGCCTAGCGTATCCAGCCTCAAGTTTTCTCTTAAATACAAAGAAGCAGCGCCCGCAGCTTCTTCGGGCGCTAAGCGAAGCAGCCCTTCGCCAAGCGCTTCCAGATCAACCTGCTGGGCTGCCGCATGCGTGGCCCGATTAATCGCATGCTTCCCCTGGAATAATGTCTTCATCGCGAGCTCCTCCTCCACCTGCAGCAGATGAATCGAAACCCACACCGTCATCATCACTACGATAAGCAGCAGCTTGTACATCGATTCACCCGCTTTCTTCACCTAAGGGACATATTCGCTCATTTTCTTGCCAAATGCTTTTATTCGCTCATCAGGCAAAGGCGGTGTCAGCCCGATCAAACGATCGATATCAAACAACCCTTCATAGGGATAGCTCATCGTTAAAGAGATGCCAGTTCCGCGGATTAGAGGGATGTTCGGATTGGATGCGGTAAGCCCGCTTGTCGTAGAAAGCTCAAATGTTATGTTCTCTGCACGCATCCCAAACCGGGCAATCCGCTGCCGAGACTGCTCCTGCATCTCCTCGCTAATGTAACCATATGCCCCGCTTGCTCCAACCTCCAGCAAATAATCAACCTCCTGCTGCAGTACCGCTTGTCTGACAATAAGAACATGCTTATAGATAGGAGAGAACATTAACCAGCAAAGAAGTCCGGCAAACAGTACAAAAACCAAAATTTGCTTCACGGATTCGTTTCCCTAATATGGCTGCCGATTGCACTACCCGCGCCGTCAAGCTGCTTCTTCATGCCTTTATCACCTTCCGCGACAGTCTGATAGAGCACAATGACAGTGACAAGCAGCAGCATCGAGATTAAGATTCCACGCATAAAATGGATACCCCCATCCTCATCGGAGTATAAATATGTTGAAGGAAGCTACGGCAGAAGCTGGCTTATCTTCGTATTGGCAGAGGTTCCCTGTGATTCAATTTGGCTTCTCGTACCTGTTGTATCCTTGGCGATTATCGTATTGAACAGAACAACCACAACAACAAGCAGCATTACGGTCATCAAAATATTGCGCATGCGATCACCTCCTTTCTTATTTTCGAAAAATGGCTAGTCAGCTTAGCGATTGAAAAAGCTTCTGCCCCTCGCGGACCCACGGATAAATAAAGATTTGAAACGTATACAAGATGGGAATGCCCGCTATAACAAATAAAAGGTACGAGGCCGATTCCTTGCGGCTTTCTTTGGCCAGCTCAATCTTTTCTTTGTAATCCTCGATGCGTACGCGCAAAATATCATAATACTGGCGGCTCTCATGCAGCCGAAGCGCATCGAGCGTTTCCACAAAGCTTAGTCCCTCTTCTGTGCCAAGCCTTTGCTTGAAGCGCTGCAGGGCGCCGCCCGCGTCATGGTACCATTCCGCCAGCAGCCGCTCGAGATCAACCCGCGTAGCTCTCGTAAACGGAATGCACCGCAGCAGCTTGGCATGAATATGCAGCGAGGATTCCGACATATAAAGAAGCTGCTTGCTGATAACGAATATTTCTTTGGTGATCTGAAGTGCACGTACTCTTCGAAAAGAGCGCAGCCAAACTAAATCAAAAGTAATCAGCAGCATAAGGATCAGCAGGTAGCTAATCAAATAGGAAGCAGGAACATAGGCGTTCACATGCTCGTGTCCTGCAGCAGCAGCAACCAAAGCAGCACTAACGGCTGCGAAGAGCACTCTTCTAGCCAGCACATACCATGCGGCATCCGAAGTTACGCCGCAGCCGGCGAGGAGCAGCTCACGCTCCATAAAGGAAGGCTGCTGCCTCGAAACGAGGAGCAGACGCAGCCACTTGTCAGGTGCAGACTTCGTTCGCCAGCTCAGCAGCGCCAGATGCCTCCATCTGGAAGGACGCTGTGGCCAAAGCTCCAATAGCGCATAAATGGCGATCGCTCCGAAAAGAGACTGGCCTGCCAACACCGCGAAACGAAGCAAGCTTTGAGTAAACTCTGGCATTGACGAACTCCCTTCACATTTTTTTGCGCGACAGCCACAAACCCATTAGGAATGAAGCGAAAATAAGCAGCAGCGCATTTAATAACATATCTCGCCCCTGCGGATCGACAACGTAATAATAGTAAGAATTATCCTTGTTGTAGCGCAGGTTGATGCCGATAAACAGACCAAGAAACAACAACGGGGAGAAATTAGCTACGCGTATTTCGAGCATTCGATTTCTCTCCTGCTCATTCGCGCGCCTTGCCTTGCGCATATCGGTCAGAAGCTCTTTCAAGCTATCTGTTATAGGAACCCCTTCCACAAGCGCCACGCGCAAAATATTCACAAAATAATCTGCCCATAAATGGCCCAGCGATAAGGACAGCAGACGAAGACTCGCCTCATCATCACCGCGTACAGAAAGATTGCGATACAGCTGTTCAAATACCGCTTGCATCGGGCCAAGCAGCCGACGCTCCTCAACTGTACGCTGAAGAGCTACCCTTACCTGACTCTCGCCTGTAACCAAATAGCATTGATAAAATAACTCTACCGCAGGTAAAAAATCCATTTGCGTCTGCATCCGCCGATGCACCAGTAATGCTCTTAACGATGTATAAGGCAGCGCACCAAGCAACCCCCCAAATAACAGGGTTCCCCGCACGCTTTGGAAAAAAAGACCGCCTGACGCAACTCCGGCAAGCAGCAGCAAGCCAGACAGGGATACGAAAGCAGAAGGCGTCATCTTCAAGCGGAGCGACTCCATTAAATCCGACAAGTGAACATACAGCCTCTCATAACGCTTGAAACGGCGAATGAGCCGTTTACGCCAGCTGCTTTCCGCACGGTAAGTTAGTTTCCGGACCATCTCCCGCTCCTTGGACCAAATAAGCAGCAGATGATATAGAGCAATGAATATCAAGCAAAAGAGCAGGCAAGCAGCCGCACTGACCGATAGCTGGCTCACCGCTCACCCCACCCGTTTAAGAGCTGGTCGGCCACTCTTTTTGACGGAGGGTGAGGATACATCCATTCATCCAGCGACTCGTCAAATCTTACCCAATCCCGGACATGGGTTTGCCCCTCTTCCCAGTAAAGCTCTCCGATTCTGCTAATCACCCGGCGTCCCCCAAGATAGCTCATTTCAATGCCTATCTCTGTTACATACTGCGTGATACGTTTCGTCAAGCGCTCAGCATTCATTCCTCTGCCATCGAGCATGCACATATCGGTAATCGCCTCCGGCACGTCCTCTAGCCTGTTCGCATGAACCGTCGTCATGCTCCCGGAATGTCCCCTCGTACACGCCCGGACATAAATATTCGCATCCAGATCACGAATCTCGGCATGAATAATCCGCTGCGGAGACTGCCTAAGCGCAAGTTTAAACGCCTGATCGGCGCGATGGTGCGCATCATCTTCCTCGGCCATGTATTCCACAACGTTTTTGTTTGGAAAATCACGGCCAAGCATCATTTCAAATCGCCCTTCGATTGTAATGATCCGCTCTTCGTCCGGAAGCTCGGCAATCAATGCTTTAATAAGATTGGTTTTGCCGGAATTGGTTGGTCCAATAATGACCAAATTATATCGGGCCGCCAATATCGCTCTAAGCAGCTGCTCCACACGCTCGTTCATCGTCCTATAAAGAGGGTTGCTGAGCGTAACTAGACTGAAGCTGCGGACAGTATAGAAGCGGATCGTCAGCGTTGGGCTAGCCGTAAATCCAAAGCCAGTCAGCGTTACGCGCGAGCCGTCGCGCAGCATCACCTCTGCCCATCGTTTGCGCGGATTAATCCGGTCATTGTTGTAGAGCACCAGATTTTGCTGGATGCGCTCAACCTCGCGAACACTGTTGAAGCGATAAACCGAAGGAACAGTCAAGCCGTTTCTGACAACGAATATCCGTTCTCCAACAACCTGTATTTCCTCCAGATCCTCCTTATCCGCCAAAATCAACTCAAGCACATTCAGGCCAATGACCTCTGCAAACAGGGCTTCCGCTAACGTTTGATAAGGATGCTGGACATTAGAAGAACCATGAATACGCAATCTGATCAGTCGGTCCGTAATAACGGCAAGGATTTGTTCGCGCTCCTGCGAATAGCCGAGTACCGCACGATTAAGCGTCTCGCTGTATTGCCTGCGCTCTTCTTCGCCCAATCCGTGCGGAGCGCTTAAATACCCTCTTATATCCTCAGAGAGCCTTATAAATTCATCCTTTGTTTCAGAAGACCAATAGGGAGCCGCTGCTTTGGCCTCGCGGCTATCCTTTTCTAATTGCAATTGGGCTGCAAATTCCGAGGGTGAGAAGCGCGATGGCTGAGCGGTCATGAGCTCGTACCGTTGCGATGAGTCATCAGCTTCCGATACCAGGGTTGAACCGAAATCATTGCCGGCTTGCTTCGGATACCATGCCTCTGCATAATCGCTTTCGTAGGCAGCTGCATGGCTTGCCTGCCCTCCGGGTCTGCTTTGAGCCACTGCGCATACGTTCCATTATCCAACTGGCTGAAAACCGGCTCACTCAATTGAAGCTTTCCTAACGCAGACGTACCCAGCTCTTTGCAAATATGTTTCATCTGATAACCTCCACTCCTCCATGGGCTATTGATAATAATCGAATCATACTGTTCAGGCGCTACACCAAATAGCGGAGATACCTGACTAATCCAGCGTTTTCCATCCTCTTGAAAATGAGACAATGCCGGCGTCGTCACCAGAATGCGCGTGCTGGCCCTTTGGATCGAGCAAATGGTAGCCGCATTATCCCAATAAGCTCCAACGTCCAAAATGACGAATGCGAAGGTTTGCTCCGCTATTGCAAGAAGATGCTCCGCTTCTTCAGGCGTAAAATACTCCGCTTGGTCCCTCATCAAATTGCCGAACAATACTTGAAGATTGGGCTGACTAGGGACAATATAAGCGGCTCTTCGCAGCTTCTCCGGAGTCAGCGTATAAGACCGCAGCTCCGGTCGAAGCTTATCCAGCGTTACCGGCGGCTCTTCCACGCCGAGGTAGCGATGAATCTTGGCGCTCTTTAAATTGAGGCACAAGTATCCGATCGGCATGCCGCTTGCTTCCGCCATTCGGAACGCTGCGGCAAACGCTGCCGCCGTAGTTCCTATATTCGGGGTTGTGCCAACAAATGCAGCAAGAGGCGTTAGAGCTCCGCTCACGTTCCATTTCCCTCCTCATCCGCAATGAGTTCAAGCGACTCGGGGCTGTAGGCAACGACCAGCTTCAGCACGCCGCTGCGGCATAATTCATCCAGCTCAAACCACTGCTCCTCCGTTAAATTCAAATTCAAATAATCAATCATGCCATTGGCTTCGCGCCTTGAAGCATACATCTGCTGCTTGTCCCCCTCTGCTAGCGAGAACAAGTTAGGATTCTCTATGTTATCAACCTCTACGTTGCCTGAAGTTTTTACCGAAGCTACAGTGACAGCCTGTGTGAACAGCCTCCGCGAAGGCGACTCCTCTCCTGAGGCATAAAGCAGCACCTTGTCACCCGCCCTTATTCCGTTTGAAATGGAGAGAATGTATGCCTTGGGTATTTGGAACGTCGACTCCGCTTTGCTCGGCTGCAAATAATAATCGTCAACCTTCCATAGCAGGAGAGGCTCTCCTTTCCCTAAAGGAATGATCGTTTCCTTTCCTGTGGCCTGCTCCAGCTTGGTCACCATTTCAGAGAGATAAGCAGCCTGCGGAAGCATTTTAAACTCCAGATCACTTTCAGAGAGCCGCTCGCCCGCTCCAATAAAACGCTTTGGTACCACGATAGCGACGGTATCCTCCCGTTCAATTTGGATTCGCTGCAGCTCATACATGCCATAAACCAAACTTGCTGAAAGCACCGCAGCGGTTAAGCTGATGATTGCACTTCGCCTTCTCTTCATCTCCACTCCTCTCTGAGCATAAAAAAAAGAACGCAGCAGTAGCCCTCTAAGGGTACCGCGTGCGTTCTTCGCATAATAAAGCTCATATATTAGTAGCAATAAGTAATTGAGTACATAATAGCAAATTAAACTTTCATTTGTCTATCATTTTTTTCCTAAATTCAGCAAAAAACAGTAAATGTCGACAAAAGAACCATATAACCTGTCATTTTCCAACGTATTTTGTAATCATACCGAACCACATTTTAGAGAATTTGCCCATTCCTGAAAATAAAAATAGAGCTATTCGGTTCAGCAGCTGCAGCTCCTGAACCGGATAGCTCTATTTCACCGTTATTAAAAATCGATTAACCCTACACTAATTAACAACGCATCATCAACCTTGCGCATCGTTTCGTCGTCCAGATGCGTAATTTTATCGGTTAACCTCTGCTTGTCAATTGTTCGGATCTGCTCAAGAAGCACGACGGAATCACGATCAAATCCATGTGCGGCTGCATCCATTTCTACATGGGTGGGCAGCTTCGCTTTCTGGATCTGTGCCGTAATCGCAGCAACAATTACCGTAGGGCTGAAGCGATTTCCGATATCATTCTGAATGACCAGTACGGGGCGAACACCACCCTGCTCCGATCCGACGACGGGGGATAAATCCGCAAAAAATACATCTCCGCGTTTTACTATCACCCTCTACACCCCGCTAACGAGACGGCCTAACGTATGATCTGCTTCTTCCTCCGCTTGAAAAGCTTCCGAGGCCATGTTCAGGTTTATTTTCGCCATCTCCATATATCCGCGCTGCATGGATTCCCGGATTTGACGCTTTTTGCGCTCGACCAAATATAGCTTCATGGCTTGCCGAATAAATTCGCTGCGGTTGGAGTTTTCCTTGGCAACTATCCCGTCAACCTCCTCCAGCAAGTGATCTGGCAGGCTTATCATGATCCTTTTGGTATTTTGTACATTGGCCACCGTACTCGCACCCCCAAAACTTTTCCATAACCTTACTACTCATTATAACAATTTATTGCCGTCGCTATACTTCAACATATCTATGATCGCCGTATATCAAATATGCTGTATGTTTTCATGTATAGCCCTTATAGATGATCTGTCTTACTACATTCGTCCTATTTAGCGAAAATCCTCTTCATTTGCGAAAATATGCAGAAAGAAAAGATTTCCATGTTAGATTCCGGCTTAAGCTAAGGGGTTGTGAATGGCAGTCACTTGGCCTCCATTTACGTATACACGCGGTATACGCGCAGCCAGCATGCAGATCAACTCATAGTTGATCGTGCCAAGCTGATCTGCAACTTCTTCCACCGTAATAACCGCATCGCCTTGGCGGCCAATGAGCACCACCTCTTCGCCAGCCGCAACGGGCGTCGAAGCTGCTTCTGAAGCTGCGTCAAGCGCGATCATACATTGATCCATGCAAATAGTCCCGCGTATCGGCTCCTTCATGCCGCGAACAAGCCCGTAAGCCTTTCCACTAAGCATGCGGCTAAAGCCGTCAGCATACCCGATAGGCAGCGTACCGATCAACTCTTCGCCTTTCGTGACATAACGCGTGCCATAGCTGATGCCCCAGCCTGGCGGCGCTGTTTTGACCATCGTAATTTCCGTTTTTAATGTCAGCACAGGCTCTAGATCAACCCGCTGCTTGTTAACCTCTTCCGACGGATATAAGCCATACATGCTTATTCCAAGGCGTAGCATGCCACCTGCCCAATTCGGAGTATCGATTCCCGCAGCGCTATTAGCCGCATGAATAATGGGGATTTGCAAGCCTTGCTTCTCTACATACTCAGCCACTTCACGGAATCTAACGTACTGCAGCATCGTGTAGTCCTTATCAGCCTCGTCTGCACGCGCGTAGTGTGTAAATAAGCCCTCAACGTCAAGCTGGGGAACTTGCAGAGCCTTTTCAATAAAAGACACCGCAGCAGCCGTTCCAATCACACCAAGACGTCCCATGCCGGAATCAACCTTAATGTGCACCTTAAGCTTGCGACCGCCGGGATCAATAGGCAGCTTAGCTGCCGCTTCCAAAATATCATCACGAAACAAGCTGATGGTCACATTCCGGTCTCTGGCAATAGACAAGGCATCCGCAGCCACGAAACCAAGCACAAGAATCGGGGTTTGGATGCCAGCATTCCGTAATTGCAAAGCTTCATCAAGAAATGCAACGCCAAGATAGTCAATGCCGTTGCGTTCGGCTTCTCGTGCTACCTCGATGGCACCATGCCCATAAGCATTTGCTTTGACCGAAGCCATCAGCTTGCAGCCCTGTGGCATGGCTTTTCGAAAAGCCTGTAAATTATGTCGTAATGCATCTAATGACAATTCTACCCTGGTTGGGCGATAAAACGAATCCAAGCCGTTCACCTTCTCCTTATATAGCAGCCACAACAATCCGAGCAGCAAACATCAATAGCAATAATGTTAAACGTTGCTGCTGGGACTGTCAATGAAACGAAAGCCGGAATTGGCTAGTACGTCTTGGAAATTCTCGCGTTTACCCGTTTTATTTCCCGATTTCACCCTGTACCGACTGTGCGACCTTAATCATTTCGGATTCCGGCAGATTAGCGCTCGTCAGACGGAATTGATGCCCTTCATACGTCCATGTAAGCGTCTGCTGCTCGTCTGTGTTGAGCTGCCCCATCGTAAATCCGAGATCGACCATCATCCCTGGAACAAGCGATGCCGCTTGATCTTTCGGCTCTGTCTGGATAAGCGTATAGCTGTAGTCTCCGGTGTAACGGCTCATCAGTCCAGGATTACCGCCGAACACGATATCTACAAAATCCTGTTCAACTACGCCATCCGGTGTGTAAGACGGCTTCATCGCAGTAAATTCAGCCTTCTCCTCCGGTTTCGCGCCAGTGGCAGCATCATCCTCTTCCTCTTCTGCCGCATTGCCGCTGTTATTCGTTTGATCATCGCCATCTACGGCGCTGTTCTCTGGCGTCTTGCCGCTGTTGTTAGTGCCTGTATTCGCATTGCTCGATTCGTTGCCTGTTGCTCCATTATTTCCCGACTCATCCGGCAAGGTCATCGTCGGCTCTTCTGTCGTTTGGCTGGACGGGGTTGCATTCATATTCGCTTCCGTCTCAAACACGGCTTTATCAAATTTCGGACCGAAGTCGAATTTATCAAATTTCACTTCGACCATCACCGCTGCATTCGTGTCGCTGACCTCCACCTGAACCGGCTTGTAATCCGATTTATTGAGCCAAATTTTCTGGCGGGCCAACGATCCGTTATTATAATTGGCCATTACATCAAACACGTAAGAATCCTCATCAATGACAAATTGCCGGGAGTTATCCACCAAGATGCTTTGAATGAGCGTTTGGTACAAATAAACCTGGCCTTGATTTTGCGGCCAATCGCTTTGGAAGCGGAATACTTTATTCAGCTTCGGTGTGAGAACGAATACGCCGTCGTCATTGCGAAGCACGATTTGTGTAATGTCCTTCTCTTCATTGGTAAGCTTGATCCGATAGTATTGCGGCTTCTGATAGGATACTTCCACCTTGTACTCGAGTGGCTGCTGTCCCGTCCGCAGCGTCATCGTCCCGCTTCCTTGATAGCTCTCCATACTGTTTACTACTTTGTCGAGCTCCTTAACCACGGACTCGGCGTCCTTCGTTCCGCAAGCTGCTAATACTAGCGACAAACATAATATTATTGCCGCGGTCCATGTCATGCGACGCATGTAATCATCCCCTCTGCACATTGTTTTTTACTGGCTGATAACATGTCTATGAGGGGACTTGACCAATTATGCGGACTAGTTTGACAAGCTTAGGCAAACCGGCCATTTTTTATTTCCAACTCACAATTGCGTGACTTATTCGTCTATCATGTAAACCTTATTTATTTCGATCCTCTCCTATCCATGCGATTAAAGGCAAGCTCCTCTACATCTATAGAAAATAAAAATAGCCTACTTGCCTGCCCCGCCGTTTGTCGCAGCGATACCCGCCTAAAGCCTAGTACTCAGAACCGACTGCGGTCCGTTACGGAATCCAAGATAACCCTCTACAATTAGGACATAGACGAACACGAGGAAGGATGAACGAAAATGAAAAAATTATTTCGATCAACTACGGATAGTAAGCTAACAGGTCTCTGCGGAGGTCTTGGGCAATGGCTGGGCATTGACCCTACAATTATACGATTGCTTGTCGTCATTACTTCGTTCTTCAGTTTTGGAGCTGTCCTAATCGCTTATTTCATCGCAACGCTGGTTGTGCCAAAAGCACCGAGCCAAGATTTCAGATTTGCTGACCACTACTAATCAAACACATATAAGGAGAGATGATAGAATGGGTATTTTACAACGCGTAGTTAGCATGACGAAGGCAGCAGCCAATGAGGTGCTGGACAAAATGGAAAACCCGGTTACGATGCTTAATCATTACCTGAGAGATTTGGATGAAGAGATTGCGAATACCGAACGGGAAAGCTTGCATCAGCAGGCGCAAGAACGTGTCTTGCAAACAAAACTTAGCGAGCTGAAGGAACAAGCACGTTATTACGAGAGCAAAGCTGAGCAAGCTGCAGTGGAAGAACGCGAGGAAGAAGCACGTACGGCGCTTGAAGCAAAAATTTTGTATTTGGACCAGCATGAAGAGACCTCGAAACTGCTTCAGCTTGCCAAGCAAGCAGCGTTCGATCTTGGCCTTCGACTCGAGTCGCTCAAAGAAGAGAAAGTCAGGCTGCAAGAAAAACGCAAAGAGCTTGTCCTTCGCATGAAGAAAACCGACGGTACACCCGGGTATTCATCTTCAGACCCTTTGCATGCCAGCTCCGCTTCCAGAGGTTTTGAGCGCATCGAGCAGAAACTAATGGAACGAGAAGCACAGCGGGAATTATCCAAAGGTTTGTACGGCCTGGACTCGGGTCAGCAAGGGCATGAATTTCAAAACGAGCAGCGCAATGCCCGTGTGGATGAAGAGTTGAAACGGTTATTGCAGAAGAAAGCCGGAAACTAATTCCAAATCCAAGTGAGTGCACATATATCCGTAGAATAACAGCCGCCTTCCTCCCCCGAAGGCGGTTTTTCTTATGGCTAATCGGTTCTATTGCCTCCCTCTTAAACTATCCATTCTTCTCCCATCTATTAAAATGGTTGGATTGCTTCGCTGCCTGTTTTCGTTTAAAATATTAGTGATAATCATTATCATTTAAACAAACAGGACAAGCTCTATTCCGGAGGAACGACATGAAAAGATTTTACTCTAGCGATCAGATGCCCGAAGGACAAAGCCATTTTGCAAAAGCTCCTTCCAATACAAACACTACTTCGTCCAACACCTCATTTATGCAAGCGGAGGAGTGCTCCACCTTAGAGAACAAAGCATGCATAGACCAATCCATTACATTCATGAATGAAAAATACGCCGAGGAGCTCACCAGAGAGAGTCTTTCTACTGTGGCTGGCATGAGCCTTTGGCATTACTCTCATCAATTCAAGCACTGGGTCGGGAAAAGCCCAATCGATTACTTAAATAGCATTCGCATAAACAAAGCCAAGGAGCAGCTTCTGCAATCCGGCATGCGCGTCAAAGAAGTTGCCAGCCAGGTTGGCTTCGAGGACGAGTTTTATTTTAGCAGAAAATTTAAAAAAGCAGCGGGCATTACCCCAAAAGAATATGCCGCATGGACAACCAGCAGAATTGCCGCCTTCTCTTTCCCTTACGCAGGTCATTTGCTCGCGCTTGGCATTATGCCCTACGCCGCATTGGTCGATAGCGAGAGAGACGTTCATCGAAAAAAAGTTCTACCCGAAATCCCTTATCACCTAAGGCGCTCCAAAAGAATGGACCAAGATATGGTTGACTATAACCGCAATACCCTTGTCCATGCGAGGCCCGAGCTGATTTTTTGTGACGATATGGTCGACGAGCAGGTTAGATCTTCGATCAGCCGAATTGCCCGCACCGTCGTTATTCCATGGCTCGGGCTCAATTGGAGACAGCAGTTCATACAAATAGCCTCCCATCTCGGGAAAACTAGAGCTGCTGACCAGTGGTTAGCCGACTATAATGCAAGAGCTTCGCTTGCAGGTGAAAAAATAAGGAAGATCTTACAAGGCGACAGCGTGTCCATCCTTCATTTAATGCTGGGCCATCTTATTGTGTACGGGAGACGCAATGGCGGAGCCGTTCTTTATGAAGATTTAAGCCTACATTGCCCTTATGATCCCGATACGATCGATGTGTTGAAATCGATTCAGGAGCATGAGCTTTCTGCCTTTACCGGTGACCGGTTGTTATTGATTATCGATTCGGATGCTGCCTCGCAGCAAAAATGGCAGCTGCTGCAGCACAGTGAAATTTGGCAACAGCTTAAGCCTGTCCGTGAGGGTGCCGTCCATCTTATCTCAGAATGCCCTTGGCTTGATTATTCCCCATTCGCTCACAGCATCATCATTGAAGAAGCCCTGCGCCTTTGCGAATCCAGCTAGCCGTATGGATTGAACACGATTGTCCATGTTATGTGCAGGCAGCACGGCTTATAATACATTTTGATCATGATGATGACTAACAAAATGGAGGTTTACCGATGCGCCGCACCTATCACTCATTCCTATGCCTAACCGTTATACTCGCTGTCTTCCTACTATCCGCCTGCGGAAGCGCTGCTGGAAACAATCATCCGGCAAATGCTTCTTCAGAGCCTGCTTCCTCTACTGAGACAGCTGGCGAGCCACAAACCCGTAAAGTGGAGCATGCCTTTGGCATCACCGAGGTTCCCTCACATCCAGAGCGCATAGCTTCAATTAATTTGGAAGATATGCTGTTATCCCTGAATATTCCGCTTGTGTTCGGGATGTCTATCGGTGAAGGGTACTATTTGAACGACAAGCTGAAGGAACAAGGAGCAGCTTCCGAAATCTGGGGAGAAAGCCTTAATCTCGAAGCGATTCTCGCCGCACAGCCTGACCTCATAGTGGCAAGTACGGCGTTTGAGCAGGCTGATTACGAAAACCTGTCCAAAATCGCTCCCACGATCACTTATGACCGTGAAGATTGGAAAAATTCGCTTGCTTTGATCGGCGACGCGCTAGGTGCTGCCGACCATGCCAAACAGGTGATAGACAGCTATGATGAGAAGGCTGCGCAAGCGAAAATCGCTCTTGCCGATGCCAATATTGATGAGAAGAGCATCGCCTTCATCCGAATGACTGGCAAGGATTTCCGCGTTTATTTTCCCAACTATCAAGACAAAGAAACCGGCAAAGAATGGCCAACCTATCCGGGCGTCATCTACAATGAGCTGGGCCTAGCACTTGATCCAACGGTAGAAGCATGGCATGAAAAACAGCCTAATTTTCAAAATATGACCGTCTCGCTGGAAATGCTGCCTGAACTGAAGGCCGATTATCTATTCGTAACGATGGGCGGTGCCAGAAGCACGGATGACGAGATCAAGCAGGCAAGGGAAACCTTCGCTGATTTTGAACAAACAAGCGTATGGCAATCCTTAGAGGCCGTTAAGCAAAAACAGATTATATATGTAAACGCCAGACACTGGATCAGCTCTGGCCCGATCGCAAACAGCCAGAAAATCGACGATGTCGTAGAGGCGCTTACCGCTGTTGATGCTGAATAAACTGGCTGCAAGCATACAAGAATAAAAGCCTAAAGATGCCTTCTTTCATCCAAAAAAACAGGAGTTACACCTTTAGCAGTGAAAACTGCCTTTGGAGTAACTCCTTTTTTTATGCCAACGCACATCGAGCAAACGACTGAATTAGCTGTATGAGCAATGAAGCACTAGATTACCCTCTAGAGCGCTTCCCTTTTTTCCTTAGCCTCTCAAAGCTTTGGTATATCCATTTGGAATCCTTAGTCAGAAGCGGCCCAAGAACAGCCAAGATGAGGACATAAAGGACAGCAAAGGATTGAATCGATACCATCAAGCCGCCCGCCTTGCCGATGTTTGCCATAATGATGGAGAACTCGCCTCGGGAGACCAGCGTGAATCCGACATTAAGCGATGCCTTTGGCGAAATGCCGGATATCCGGCCTGCGAGCATACCCGCGCCAAGGTTGCCGATAATCGTTAGAACAACCGCTATCAGCGTCATCCCTACTGCCCCGCCTAAGGAAGCCGGCTCAATCGTCAAACCGAAGCTAAAGAAAAATAACGCTCCGAAAAAATCCCTGAAAGGCAGGACATGCTGCTCAATCCGCTTGACATGCCGGGATTCCCCAAGCACAAGCCCAATCATTAAAGCTCCGATCGCCTCTGCGACATGCAGCGTTTCGGAGAAACCCGCTACAAGGAACAGCAGCGTCATAATCATCAGTAAAAATAGCTCCGATGATTTGATATTCAGCGCCAAATCGATATATTTGATTATTTTCCTGCCGATAAACAAAAATAATACGATAAATACGAGCGCGGTCATCGAAATCAGCACAACGCTCCAGAAGGATGTCGCGCCACTCAAAATCAGTCCTGTTAATATCGAGATATGGACCGCAATGAACAAATCATCAAACATGATCATGCCCATAATAATTTCCGTTTCGGGATTTGCGGTCCTTTTTAAGTCGACCAAAACCTTGGCCACGATTGCAGTTGAGGAGCTGGTCATAATGCCGCAAACGACAAGCGTTTCCTTGATGGGCAGGTCCGCCATCCAACCGAGCAGCAGGCCTGACAAGAAATTTAACGCTACATAGAAAGAGCCGCCCACGATTATCGCCTTGCCCGATTTCAATAACCTGGCAACGGAAAACTCCAGCCCCAAATAAAACAGTAAAAATAAAATGCCTAAACGTCCCATAAATTCGATAAAGGAAGAGCTCTCAATAAACCGCAGGTCTATAATCCAAAAATGCGGCGCATGCGGTCCTACGGCCATTCCAATAAGAATATAAAAAGGAATGACCGAGAAACGAAGCTTCGCTGAGAGCAAGCCTGTCAGCGTAATGAGTGCCAGTGCCATCCCGACTTCAAATATGAGCGTCTCCATCGGCTATAGCGTCCCATTCAGCAGTAATGTTTTTAACTGGTTTAATTGCTTGCGTTCGCCGGCTACGACCAAGGTCAGTCCAGCGGTAAATACGTATTCCGCACCCGGATTAATATGCTTCGTCTTATCCTTCTCCACTACGGCAAGGATCGTTGCTCCGGTCGTTCTGCGAATATCGAGCTCCCCAATCCGCTTGCCTACGCATTTGGACAGTGGCTCCAGCCGAAGCCATTCAATGATCAAGCTATCCAGCGCAATCTCCTGATTTTCCAGAAACTTCGGCTTGTAGGTGATCCCTGCGATAATGGCGGAGACGACTCTTGCTTCCTCATCGTCAAGCGTAACCATGGAAAGCATATCGTCCGGCTCATCAGGGTCCAGATGAAAAATATCCCGCCGTTCATCGTTATGAACAACGATTACCAGTTTCTCACCGCTGCGGGTGACCAGACTATACTTGCGGCCAATGCCAGGCAATTCGGTTTCTCTAAGATCCACGTGCTTCTCCCCCTTCCATAGAAGAGTTTCCGCCCGTAAACGTGATTGCTGCAATGCGGGTACGGATCGCTCCGGATGGCGCGGCAACGGAAATAAGGTCGCCAAGGTGCGCCAGCAGCAATTGCCTGCCTACAGGAGACAGAAAGGAAATCAGGTTTTTGTCTGGATCTGCTTGATCAGGCAGCACAATTGTAAAAGAATCCTTGGTATCGAAATCTGGATATTCAAACGTGACATAGCTGCCAATAAGCACCTGGGAATGAAGCACCTCGTCTGCAACCGAACCCAGGTCCGAAAGCAGCTTTTGTACGGTCTGCGTATACAGGGATAAAAATTGGCTGATTTCCGTACGCTCCTTGCCATGCATGACAAAATAGGCGTCGAGAAAGCGATTCTTCTCGTCACCCAACAAGACAAGCTGCGCGACCAACTGTTCTCTTTCACGGGATAATCCGGTACTATGGTTCATAGTAGACTTCCCCCCCTATGCGCACAATGCTGATTCTGCTCAAACAACCAACTGCTTTTTCCATGCTTTTCTCCTCCTAAAAAAATATAAGGCCTCTGCGTCAGAGGCCTTATACCAAGCTTACCAAACATAATCGATATGTCCAGCTATTATTTAGCATTTACTCTTATTCGTCACTTTCGGGATGCTCCCGACTAGCCTTCCTCCTGCTTAATTTCCTCCAGCAGAACCTGTAACTCAGGGTTTGCAGGCGGATCCTTAAGCTCTAAGCTGCGCAAAGCATCTACCGCAATGTTAAGCACCGCATAATTGCGATACCAGCGGTTATCGGAGGGAACGATATGCCATGGCGAAGCTTTGCTGCATTTTTCAAACAGTTCCTCATAGTACTTGCCATACTGCTTCCATGATTTGCGCTCCAATAGATCGGAAGGGTCGAATTTCCAGTTTTTGCTGGGGTCCTCAATCCGGCTGATCAGCTTTTCGAGCTGGAATTCTTTTGATATGTGCAAAAAGATTTTGACAACCTTCACCCTGCTATCCGCTAATAAAGCTTCAAAATGGTTAATATGCTTAAAGCGCTGCTTGGCCTCCGAATCTTCCACCTTGCCATGGATTCTCGTAATCAGCACTTCCTCATAATAGGAACGGTTAAACACGGTAATCTGTCCAAGCGCAGGGACGAGGCGATGTGTTCTCCATAAAAAATCATGGCGAGCCTCATCCTCGGTAGGAGCTTTGAAGCTGTAGGCCGAAATACCTTGCGGATTCAGACCTGCGAACACTTTTTTGATGACGCCGTCCTTCCCGCTGCAATCCATCCCTTGGAATATAAAAAGCACGGACTGCTGTTTGCTGGCGATAAGCTTCTCTTGCAGCTCCTGCAAATCGAGCTCCAACTCTTTTATCTTCTCGGCCACTTCTTCTTTGCTCGCAAAGCTTCCTGTATCCCTGGGATCAAAGTCCGATAAATCCACTTTCTTCTTCTCTGGCAATCTAAAGTTTTTCGGCAAATTCATCACAGCCTTCCTTATTTACTTATTAGTATCCCTCCTGGCCTCCTCTTAAACAAGTAGCCGATGGCTATTTTGGCGCACCATAGGGCAAAGCCGCAAAATAAAAGAGACCAAACCATTGCAGGCACAGCCGTCGTTTCGCTTAAACTCGCCGCATCGCCCGCTGCAGCTGGTTCCGATACCGATATCACGAGCAGCACAATCGGGCTAATAATCGACTCCACCAAGCAAATGAACGCAAGCAGTAAATAATAACCCGTCCGCAGCCAGGCTGGCGCGGCAAAATAAACCAAAGCCGTAAGTACCGTAAAGCCTCCACTCCATGCCATCCCATATCCATTGCGAACGAACAGCGCCAGAGCTACAGCAGCCGTTCCGGCAATCAGAGCTAAACCCAGCCGCAGCTTTCCTTTTGCATATAAGACGAACAGAAGCAGTGCAAATAAAGCGGACCCCATATAACCAGCCAGCGCAATCGGAATTTGCATCCAGCTATCCGTATATGAGGAATAGGTCACTCCGCTCTGGTCCGCATACAAGTAGATATGCATCACGCTGCCTTTGAGCAGCAGCGTTGCAAGTGCGTGAGCAAGCTCATGCATCAACGTGTTTACGTTTTGAAAGTAAGCCGAGAATGGGATCAATCTCGTCAAAAAGGCCGTAACGATCATAAAGGCCGCCATTCTTATCCAAGAGAACATGCCGTAGCCTCCCATTGCTCTTTTATTCTACTTCTACATACGGATGAGAAAGAAATATTGTTCAAAATACGCGCGATTGGGTAAGGATTGAGATAGAACCGAGAGGAGAGATACAATGGGACATTACATTGAAGTTGAGAAAAATGTAAGACTATACGTTGAGGATATCGGCTCCGGGCCCCCTGTTATTTTCCTGCATGGCTGGCCGCTAAGCAGCAGGATGTTTGAAGCTCAGTTTACTTTGCTCTCCGAGCACGGCTATCGTTGCATTGGCATTGACCAGCGCGGCTTTGGCAAATCCTATGCTCCCGCAGGCGGATATGCCTATGACCGGCTTGCCGACGATGTAAAGGCGGTGATCGATTATTTAAAGCTCGATCAAGGTTATTTGGTCGGCTTCTCCGTAGGAGGCGCCATTGCCGTCCGGTATATGGCAAGGCATGGAGGATTCGGCGTTCGAAAGCTGGCCTTGCTGGGCGCGGCGGCTCCTTCGTTCACGCAGCGTGAACAGTATCCCTACGGCATTACGCAAGAGGAGGCCAATGAACAAATTGCCGCCGCCAAAAAAGACCGGCCTCAGATGCTTCGCGACTTTGGAGAAAAGTTTTTGGCCGACCGGCCGGAAAACAAGATCAGCGAGCCTTTCAAGGACTGGCTGCAAGCGTTAGGACTTGAAGCCTCTGCTTGGGGAACCGTTCGCACCTTCGAATCTTTGCGGGATGAGGACTTGCGGGCGGACATGCTGCAGATCAAAGCTTCCACAACGATCTTTCAAGGCTTGCTTGACACCATTTGCCCGCCGGAATTCGCCAAGCAGCTGCTAAATGGCATTGATGGGTCCACGCTGGTGGAATTCGAGCATAGCGGACACGGCATACTCTACGATGAGCCGAATCGATTCAATAAAGAGCTGCTGGAGTTTTTGAAATAAAATAGAAGCCAGGGGTTGTCCCGTTAAGCAGCATAAGCTGTTGCAGGATAACCCCTGTTTGGTATCTAGCCAGAGAAGCAGTCACCCCTCCGCTTGCTCCTTATGATACTTGTTCAATAAGAAATGAAAACGTTGAAAATCGCTGGAGAGCACCTTTATTTTTCTTTTCTGCCTCAGCCTTTTTTTGTGATCCTGCTCGCCATCCATATACAAATCAATATTTTTGTCCAGCTTCTCGCGCAGCGTGAGGATAATGCCTATCGCAATATGCGATCGCTCCATCTCCTGTAAATCGGCTGCAAGAGCCTCTCCGAGATGATCCAGCGTTTGCTGCTGGCTCTGCCATGTTTTCTCCAGCATCAGTTCATCCGGCGTAAAGTCCTCCCGGTAATCCTGCCCAGGAATCTGGTCCCAGAACATGTACCAGCCCTCTAGCTGTCCAACCTCATATAATAAATATTTATGAAAGCCGCATAACCAAGCCGTGCAGCTCGTATTTCGCAGTTGACAGCCTACCCCGTCAAGCAAGTTTCGGCAGCCGTTGCAGCATGAGCCGCTGTTTGCAATGCAAACCTTGCAGATATGATTTGCTCCAAGCTCGCTTAAAACCATCAGGCCGCTCTCAATCACGTCCGACTTGCTCACCTTTTCAGGAGGATGAGTAGTTGTCCACGGGGACTTGTCCCTTCGCTCATCAAGCGTAGTATCGGGCATATGGGCACGCCCTCCTTAACATTCAAATATGGTTAAAGTATACCCTAACCTGGGATGACTGTCATTTTAACGCAAAGAAGGCTGCCCGCAGAATAGATGCTATTCTGAACAGGCCGCCCCGTAAAAGCTATTGCTATGCTACAAAGCTACCAGGCGTTTACCCCAAGCTTCTCAATCGTTTCCCGGATAAATGCAGGCTCGTCCTCCGGTGAACGCGACGTAATTAAGTTACGGTCAACGACAACCTCTTTGTCGACAAACTTCCCGCCCGCAGCTTCAATTTCCGTTGAAAGGCCAGGATAAGAAGTCAGCGTGCGGCCCTTCAGCAGACCGGCTGCCTCCAATATTTGCGGACCGTGGCAAATCGCTGCAATCGTCGTGCCCGCCTCATCTGCTTCCTTTACGAAGGCTTGTACCTTCGTATTATCCATCAAATGAGAGGGGGACTTGCCACCCGGAATAATGATGGCGGAATAGTCATCCGCATTGGCCTCATCGATGCCCAGATGGGAGGTATACGTAATCGTTCCTTGCTTGCCCGTCAGTTTTTCATTGCTATTCAGGCTAATGATGACCGCTTCATGACCATTTTTCACCATTTCATCAAATGGATTTTTCATCTCGGAATCTTCAAAATCGTTAGCTAGTAGAAAAGCGACTTTTTTCGCTTGCGTCATATTTTGCACACTCCTCTCGATATTCAAACCCTACCTTACTATACCCAAAAGGTAACCGTTTGAAGCATCGTCTCTTAGCTGCACTTCATAGATACGCTGGTGAAAACCTTTGTCGCCCCGCGCTACGACCAAGACTATTTTGACGTGGAGAGGTTGCTCGACAATAAGAAGAGATTACGGGACTATGCTTACAAAATAGGAAAAGGAGTCCACAGTGGACTCCTTTTCTGAATAATTAGGCTTGCAGCTGAGCTAAAATTTGCGGGTCCTTCAGCTTGGTATCCTGTGCTAGCAGCACGATTTTGGACAAAATCTCTGCTGTCTTCGGATCTTCATCCATAAAGGGCAGGAACAGCTTCCCTCTATGCTGCGAATGAACCGGAATGATGGCGAGCGCCCCCTTGGCTTGCTTATAAACGCTGCCGCTTCCCAGATGGACGCTGTATTCGCCAAGCTTCCCGGCGATCAAGGCATGATTGCCTTCCAAGCGGACGTTGTCAATCTTCAGCAAGCGCAGCGATTCACGCACGATCGCTCCACGCATGCCGATCGTGGTCAGGCTAGCTTCAGGATCGATGCCGCCAACATGGGCTACGCTCACGACCAGATCAACATCTCGCATCACTTCGGAGAAAACGAGACTTGGCACCTCGGCAATATCGAGTCCCTTCATCGTCATTCGATCGAAGAAACGTACCGTTTCAAGCGTTGGACTCTCAACATCGGAAGGAGAGAACCAATCCGCCAGGGCGTAGATATTCGCAATGACATTCTGTTTGTAATAGACCTTTTGCAAGCCCTCCTCGTAGCTGACCGTCCATTTACGGCCTTTGAGCAAACTGACGGTCTTGCGCGGCTGTACCTGGTGCCCCGCATAGCGGCGCGACAACGATCCGCTCGCAAGCTCATCCTCGCTAGGCAAATATAACTCTCTAAATATTTGCTTAAAGGGCTGCTTTTGCTGCCTGTCAAACAAATCCTTCTGATAGTAGCTCCAATCGCCGCTTTCATATAAATGAAGCGGATGAGCAATGATTAGCTGATCGCTCTCTTTCATTTGGTAAGGAGCGTCATTCGCACCGTTTAGCCTTCCCGCTTCAAAATAACCCAAATGCTCATTTACTTTAAATACAAGAATACTGACTAAAGGCGACAGCACCGGATTTTGCGCTAGTTTGCTGATTTCCTGCAGCGTGAAGCTGCTTCCTGCCTCCATCGAGCGTTCCAGCTCTGCCCGTGCTCTTCTGTACTGGTCCGTCAGCTCGGTCTTGGTTTCCTTGAGCGCTGCAATGTACTCATGCTTCTTGTAAGCAGGCGGGACTGCCTTTAATGCCTTGCCTTGCTTCTGCACCTGGATCTCCGTCTTGCCAGCCTCGTCAATAACCAGTTGAACCGTCACGGCGTCATCCAACGGATGCGGCTCGAAAAAGTGAAGGAGCTCCTCCAGCTTCTTGCTCTCCATATCCCAGGTTAAGCGGATCACATCAGCATAACCCGCATTGCGCGCCAGATTATCCAGCGCTATGCTGGACGTCTTCTCCTCGCTTGCCCTACGCTGGGCGCCAAATGCCTTGCTCTCCTTCAGGAAGCGCTGAATAAAGGAATAACGCTCCAGCACGTCTCGTGACTGCTCTCCATCCGCAGCCAAAGGCAGCAGGCTGTAGCTTAGCAAATGATCCTTGTTTCGTTTCTCGGCAATCGAGCTCTGAAGCTCCCCTAAGCTGAGCTTGCCTAGCACTGCATCGGCAAACAGCTGCGAACGCCTATGGTTCGATCCCGCAGAAATATATTTGGCGCATTGGTACAGTACGCCAAATCGCTCTACCCCAAGCTCCTCATAGGCTTGCCGGAACCATTCAATATCGAAGGCGCCATCATTGAAGTCCTGCGGTGCAATCGGCGAATAATGCGCTACGACGGTTTCCTTTTCGGCTGAGAAGGATTCATTGATATGTGCATGGAAATACCAAGCCGCGCTGCGCAGGCCGCTCCATCCCAAGTAACTGGAGATGAGATCTACCCATTGCGGTGCATACATCGCAGCCTCAAGCAGGCGGGACTCCGCAATGTTGCGGGACTGCAGCAGCTCTCGCAGCAGCACCTCGTCCTCTCCTTTGCGAGGATGGCATACCTTCAACAGGTGGCTAAAGGTTTCCTTCTTCGTTACGTCTTTGCCATAGCCATAAATGTAACCCCGAACGAACGACTCTTTATCCAGCCCTTCCAATATGGCGATCAAGTAATTCATACCCTCTAGATATCGAATGCTTGTAGCTAGATTCGTAACCTCGGTGGCCAGATCTCCCCTGCTTAGCTCAATCTCCAATATTCGCTCAACGACTCGATCCTTGTACTGGCTCAAGTTCGGATAAAGCTCAAGCAGCTTACTTTGCGGACTAGTCAGCTCCCTGATCCGGTTGCTGCTGCCTTGCCTTCCGATATACTCCCTTAGCAGCTCATTCTCATCAATAAGCCCCAGTTCGAGTGCCCGAGCAAAGTCGCTGGCATTTAAATGATGAGATTCATAACGGCTCATTTCGTACAATTGGTAATAAGCTTTGAAATAAGCCTTAAATGACTCGTCATCATGTATGCTCGAACGTACCCATTCCCTCCAGAAGTCGGTATACAATTCCAGAAGCTCGCTTTCCTCGTATACACGGTCGGCTGGAAAGCATTGCATCATCAAGCCCAGGATATGGTTCGAGATTTCAAATAGCTCCGGCTTTGCGCATTCTTCCAAATAAGCGCTGATGAGTTCATATACCTGTCTCTGATAGGGAACATTTTCGGTCAAGGCATTTGTCTCACGCAGAACATCCATCGGATAAAGCTGATCCAGCAGCTCCTTGCGCCAGCCCTCCGGCGGCTCATAGGTAGATGTCCGCCAGTGCTCCAGCTCTCCGTAATAATAGCGGGCCAGTGTCTGGGCTCTACGGTAAAAGTGAAGCTGCAGCAATTCAGATGCTCCAAATCCGCTTTCCTCCAAATAAGTCTCCCACACCTGAGTTAAAGGGTATCTTGCCAGTATGGGAGTGCCATCTTCCTCCTCATAACGCCATTTGAAGCTCGTTAGCCTAGCTCCTACAAGAAGGGATTCCTTAGCGCCTGAATAATCCGTTACTTCGTATTCATGCTCACGGTGCAGATGAACGAGATCGGAGAGCCCTTTAACAAACTCATTAATTTGTTCGAGGCTCAGGTTAAAATAGCCTCTTGCCTCCTGAAGAGCGGATAGCGGCAGCTGCTCTCTCTCCGACAGCTCTCCCGTTCCAAGCGCAGGGTCGAATAAACCAAAACCGTTGCTGAGCGTATAGGTTTCCTTTTGCTTGAGCTTTGCAATTAACAAGCGTTCCTTTTCGGTTGGCTCCGCAATGGAATCTACGTTATCCTGCAAGGCTTCAGAAAGCCCGGCGTGTGAGGGCTCATCCTTCATCTCCGTCAGAAGCTCAAGTGCGGCCAGGCGCTGAAGCTCGTTGCGGCTCTTAAGAAGAAGCGAGAGGACCGCTTCCAGCTGCCTTGCCGGCTGCTGCAGCAGCAAACCAATGGCTCCTTGACGCAGCGACCCTGTTTTTAGCTTCAGGAGAGCAGAGACCGCTTCAATCTCATCGTCGTTCAGCTCCATATGGGCAGCCTTCCGAATGGCAATCTCTCGGTTGCTCATGCTTTTGTCTGACAAACTGTCGATCAGGAAATTACGCTGTGCCTCGTTCGCCGGATCATTCATAAAATAGTTCAGCAGCTCGGACCTGCTGTCAGGGCTGAGCGTATCCTTTAATCCGATCAGCTCTGTAATCCATTCCGCATCCATATCATAGGCCGTCAAATAAAGCAGCTTGCGAACGATCATTTCGGTTGAATACGTGTAGCCGCGCCAATCAAATACGCTGGACTTGGCCGTAACCTCCTTCGAGGGCATGCCGCTGAGGAGCAGCCTGAACTGCTCGAACTGCGTTCTTCTCACAGCCTTGTCAGCCAGCAGCAGCGACGGCTTCAGCTCTAAAAGCCGTTCGGTGCCTCCTTTCGAACTCTCCCAGCGGTAGGAATAACCAAATGTGTAGTTAGATACGACCCAATATTGCAGCTCCTTGTTCGTCTCGCCAAGCCAGTTTTGCGCGATTGAAAAACGGGCATCGTCATTCTGGCTTTGCGCTAGCATATATTGCGCCGCAATTTTGCGATAATCGTCGTTGCTCTCCATAATTAGATTGATTTTATCGTAAAGAAGCTTCTCTTCCTTCACTGCAATCGCCCATAAGCTGATAAACAGCTCATTCACGTTGCTGCTCTCAAGGCCCTTTTCCACCACAGCTGGATCAGCAAGACACTGCGCAGCAAACGTTATCACCTGCTTAGTCACACGTGTATTAGCCGCTTCCAGCCCCAAGCCCGTCCATACATCAACCGCTCTGACAACCGAGCTATAACGGATCAAATCATGCTCGGTCACAACCTCCAGCATGTACTTCATCGCCTCAACGGTTCCCTCATCCATCGCTTCCACGATACTTTGGCGAAGCCCCTCCTGCAGCCTGGCAGCAACAAGCAGCTCCCCCATCATCCGGTAGGCTTCCGTGCTATGACTAAGAAAAATGCCTGTAATCATGCTGCGCGCCAGCAGCGCCGTGTTATTATCGCCATGGATAATATCCTTTAAAGCCTCCAGAATGGCTTCATTTCCGTCATCAATGCCATAGGCGATAATATCGGCAATAGCCGTAGCCGGAAATTGGTATTCATTTTGCGCCATATAGCCAGGCTTCATTAGATATTCAGCAACCGAGAAGTCGCGGCCATTCAAATGAAATAAGGAAATCATTTTCGTCAGCAAACGGTCCAAATGCAGCCTTTGTTCCTTCGTTCGAAACGGTCTGCGCGCATAACCGCTGCTATAAGGATATTCCGTCGCATGCTCAGCCATATAACGGAATACATGGGCGTATGACGGGTCAAGCAGCTCGGCTACGATGTCAACTAGCGGCTCGAACAGCGGTTGCTCCTGCTCCGAAGCCAATGACAGAAGCTGCTCCTTAATGCCTGTGCTGATCTCGTAATCGTTATATCCTCTCTCACCAAGAGTCACGAGCAGCAAAGCAAGCTGCTTATGGGAATCGGAAAGCACAAGTCCGTTCACTTTGTCCTTTATGCTTTGAAAGTACTGTTTTTGTTCTCCTCTATCCATTCTCTTGCCTCCTTAGCTTTTCGTTTACCACATTCTCCCTGCCAGCATCGTAAAACGAATAAATGCGATTTCATCGCCTTCTTGCAGCGCAAGCGGCGCATCAAGATTGTCTATTTCGTTATCCTTGATGAACACCCGGAATAACCCATCCTCAAAGGCAAGCAGCGCTGTTGCTGCCGCTTCCTCCTCATCCGCTTTTTTCTCATTATATAGCATTCCAAAGCCAACCTTGCCGCTCGTGCTCTGCAGTTCGATATCTGCTTTGGTTAGAAAAGAAACAAGCGGCACCTCTGTCTGCCGAGCATTAAACAACCTGACATTCGTCGCAACGATATCTATGATTAAGGACCGCAAAGTCGATGGGGCTTCTGATAGCTGCCACGCCAGACGATCAAGATGGTTTTTTTTCTTGCCTAAGCTTTTAACTGTTATGTAAACCTTTAACACCGCTGCACCTCCAGCTTATTAAGTACAGAATCAAACGATATAAGTTGAACTAAAGCTTCTCGTTTTGGTGGCTGCGCGAGTAGATCATTTGATGGGGTCGCGCTTGCAGCCGAATTCTTAAATTGGCTAAGACATGTAAAGGTAAGAATCTAGCTACTAAGGCGAGCACTTCATTTTTTCCAATCGATCTTCTCGCTTCTCATATCCTTCATTTCTTTCGTTCAACTTATCTATCTCTTCAAAACCCAGGCAAAGTTGCCCATTTGGGGCTTCTGAGCTAGATTAGATCTATTTTGTAGACCTATTTCATCGGTTTCTGCTACTTGCGCCAAAATTAGATCTAAAATTAGCTCTATTGCTCCAAAACCCAACCATCAGCTGCTCTTTTGAAGGCGCTGGGTTAGATTAGATCTACTTTTTAGACCTATTTCATCAATTTCGGATATTTATGCCCGAATAGATCTAAAAATTAGATCTATTTCTCCAAAACCCAGCCATATCCAGTCCATTTGGAGCCGCTAATCTAAATTAGATCTATTTTTTTAGACCTATTTCATCCATTTCGGCTATTTGCGCCAGATTAGATCTAAAAATTAGATCTATTCCTCCAAAGCCCAGCCATATCCAGTACATTTGGGGCCGCTGGGCTAGATTAGATCTATTTTTTAGACCTATTTCATCCATCACATCTATCTCATCGATTTCGGCTATTTCTGCTTAAATTACGAGACAAGTGATGACCATGGAAATCGAACAGCAGACTAACAGAAAGTTTGTGCGCGAACGGTTTCCCCACTAAAACAAGATTAATGAATGATAAGATCCAACAACTGCTGTTTGAAGACGGGAGGATGATCCAAGATTATTTATGGAGGAAATCCCCAATTATAAATGGACGATCATTAACCAACTGTGCGTCCGTTTGGAATCCTGCTTTGAGAAGCTCTTTAAGTCTAAAATCATTAATTGAACTTATATAGTACCCAGATGAGGGTAAAACCTCACTCCCTAGTACCAAGAAGGAGCTGCCGCAATGATAAAGATGGAGCGACTCTGCTTAGTACCAAGAAGAGCTGCCGCAGAGATAAGGAAGGAGCGACTCTGCTTAGCACCAAGAAGGAGCTGCCGCTAGGCATCGACGTAAACATGCTGCAGGAGCTCCTTCATGATTGCCACGTCCATTAGCGGGCGTAGCCGGCCGGAATTCTCTCCAGCAGACTGCTGCCGTAAAGCTTGTTCAGCTCCAGCTCCGGCATATGAATGTAACCGATATAACAGCCACACGCCTTCATCCCGCAGGGCCGATCCGCCGTTAGCCCTTCCAGGCCGTCACGATAAAGATGCCCAATGATTCTGCGATCACTGTAGCAGCGCTTGACGATGCCCGCTCCCTGCACATAAAACACGTTTGAGCCTGCTCCGCAAGCTTTGCCGAGGCTGTCATAATCAGGCACGTTCAGCTGGAAGTGCGGGTCAATTTGTGTTAAATATGCCTTTTCTTCCTCCGTATAATACGCTTTGCGGTCCTTAAAAGCATTGACCCACAGATAGACATCTTCCGGGAGCACCTTCCGTAGCTCACCGATCGCGTCGAACGCACTACGGATACCCACCGACCCCACGCTGAACGGAATTCGCTGCTCATAAAGCGTCATGCATTGGCGCAGAAAATTCGCTTCGCTCGTTTGTCCGGGATGATAAGTCACCCAAAAGGCAGCCTTCTCCCTTGCAAGCTGCTGCGTCCAGTCCAGCTTTACCGACAGGTTCGTTTGTACCGCCACCTTATCCACATGCGGCAAGCCGGATAGCTCCACCATCGCTTCACGGTACCAGCGATGAACGAGCGCTTCCCCGTAAGGGTTGAAAAATATCGAAAGCCGATGGCCAGCAGACTCTTGCCCGCGAACCCAGCTCATGAAATTTTCCAGCTGCTGCTTATCCTTTGCAAGCGTTGCTTTGCTATCCGTCGTCTTGCTAAAGGGACAATACGGGCAATCATAATTACAGGATGACAATGCGCCGCGATAATAAAGAGTTGCCCTCATCGAACAACATAGCTGTTCATCAGCTCTCTCACATCGCCAGAAATAAACTCGTCCCCGATTGCATCCGAATACGCCATCCCTTTCGTCGTCAATCTCAAAATGCCAGACTCAAGAACGGCTAAATCGATGCTGAGCAGCTCTTCCAAATCGGGGTGCTCGTCCATAGCATCGCTGCCGAAACGGTCGCCGTAGGTCGACAGTTCGAGTCCCTCTTGGTGCAGCAGCGCCTTCAATATGAATCTGCGCTTTTGCTCGGCCGCATTTAAGAGGAAGCCATAATTGGCCGAATCATGCCGGTCAGCGGCTACATACTCTTCAATAATACTGCGCGTTGCCGCCGCACTTACTCCATATTTTGAAGCATAGTGCACCTCGCGCGTATAAGAGCGGGCGCCGCAGCCAAGTCCGGCCATTCCTTCTTCCTGACAGCTGAAGGGCAGTATGCTCTTGTGAGCAAATGACGTTTCCTTGGCAAAGCGACGCATTGAAAATTGCTTATATCCCGCTTCCTCCAGAAGCTGGCGGGCAATATGATAAAGCTCCAGGCGGATATCCGATCCCGAATTTCGAATCTGCTCCGGCTTTAGAATCGTATTCTCACGCGTGTACAGCGGATAAATAAAAATTTCTCCCGGTCCATAGCTGATTGCCTTCTCCAATGAATATAACCAAGTCTCTGCCGTTTGACCCGGCAAGCCATAAATAAGATCCAAATTCACAAGCGGAAACGAATAGGACATCAAAGTGTCCAGTGCTTCTTCTGCAAGCCGCGGTTTCTGTGGACGGTAAATCGCCGCTGCTTCTTCTTCCACGAAGCTTTGGATCCCCATGCTCACGCGGTCTACGAGGCGTTCCTTCAGTACACCCATGCGATCTGTCGTCACCGTCTCCGGTGACGTTTCAACCGAAATGGATGCTTTCATCGGATCAAGGCCCATCGTATGCTCAGCAATATCAAATAGGCGATTTAGTTGTTTTGCTTCCAGCAGCGTTGGCGTTCCTCCGCCAATCGCGAACCGGGAGAACGTACGGTTACGGAACCATGGCGCCCACTGCTCCGCCTGCCTCTGCAGCGCATCGACATATTGCTCATGAACGTCTACTCGCCTGTCCGGCAGCGTAAACAAATTACAGAACCCGCAGCGGGCTCCGCAAAAAGGAATATGGATATACAAAAAATGATAGTCTGTTTGGTCCTGTTCCCAAAGCTCCCGGAGAGATACAGGGGGCTGCAAATCGCGATAAGCCGTCTTATGCGGGTAGGAATATAAATACGAACGATATGGCGCGCGCATCCAGCGCTGCTCCCGTTCCTGCAGCTCGGCAGATGTGTATGGCGAAGTTGGATGTAACAAGCTGCTTCCCCTCCTTATTCCAAAATAAATTCGCGATACGGAACGTTCCAGACGACTTCATGGGCCAAACGGTGGCCCTCATAGCCATCCTCGCCGTAAGCCGTCCCATGATCGGAAAATGCTAGGCATAATGTCTTACCCCTTTTCCGCATCGCTTCAAACAAAGGACCTAATTGGCTGTCCACATACCGAAGCGCAGCCCGCTGTGTCTCAACCGAATCCTGCTTTGCGCCAGGCACAAAGTAGTGATTAGGCCCATGCATAGCCGAAATATTCATGAATAAAAATAACCGTTCATTCGGGTCAGCCTTCTCCAGAAGTTTCAGCGCATGATTGACCTGATGCTCGGTCGAGCGGGGATTCGTCACTCCAAAGGTCATCCGCCAATAGCTCTCTTGAAAATAGCCGGGCAGCACTTTGGCCAGCTTGTTTTTTTTCGTAAAAAAAATGACGCCTCCGATGCAGACCGTCCGGTAACCCGCCTCCTGCAAGCCGGATACGAGATCCGGAGCGTCAAATAACCATGTATGGGGATCCGTTCTGAGTCCCGTATTTTCCGTATGGAACAGCCTTACGTGGGAGGCTTTGTCCGTATTCGCAGGCGTAGGCAGGAAACCGCCAAAAAAAGCGTGATGGGCAGCATAGGTAAAGCTGCCCGGCGTATGCCGCTTCTCCCAGCCTCCGCTTCCGCATAGGTTAGGGCAATATTCTTCCTCGAGCTTCGCTGCGTCGTAGCGAAGCGTATCAAGCGTAATCATCAGTATATCGTGGCTGCCCACGATTTGGTTCATATCAAGCATAGTTGTCTAATCCTTTCCGTGAAGCTGAAGCATCTGCCACTCATAGGTGTTCATTCCCTCGTACTCAGCTCCGTATAGCAAATCGCCAAAAGGATTGATGTCGATCGGATAGGTCATGCCGTTTCCCCGCTGAACGAGCACATCTACGCCTGCCATAGTGCTCCCCGGAAAAGCACGAAGCGCAGCTTCTGCGGTATGTTTCACCGCTTGCCTCAGCTCTGCCGAGAGCAGTTCGGAAGCATCTGTCCGCCGTTCATTACGCAAATGCAAATTCGTAATCGGCGTATGGCTTAATCGCACTACGGTGTGGCAAGCCTGACCTCCCACGACCAGCTGTCGCACATCGAATGACTTGCTGTCATAGCTCTCCTTTTCAATCCAGCGCTCAACATGCGCGCCTTGACGGCAAACCCAATCGACAATGCGCCGGATATCCGAACGTTCTTGGTAGCGCCTAAGCAAACCCGCGTTATAAAATCGGTAACCGCCCGCAATCTCTTCGATGCCAATCGTTGTAATGGCAATCTCAGCTCCCGTACGAGGGTTTGTCTGGTAAGCGATAACGCCTGCGGCTCCAGAGCCGCAGGCGAGTTTAATAAACAAACGCTTCATTCCGCTTAGAAGGATAGCAGCCTGAAGCTCGTCATAGTTTTTAATGGAACCCACTGGCGCAGGCAGCGCTGGCATTGATAAGCCATGCTGAGACAGCAGTTGCCAGCATCTTCTTTTGTCAAACATCCTTGCGATACTATCCGGGGTATTCACCCAGCCAACCCGAACGCCTGCCGCTTCCGCCTCTTGCTGTATAACCGCAAGAAAGCGGCAGTAACCACGGTACCACTGCGCCGGATACAAGAGGGTTCCATGCTCCTGAGGCAGACGGATCGCTTCTGAAGCCGTGACGGAAATATCCTCCGGCAAAGGTCCTGCCGACCAAAACGAGTCGTCCCCGCTTCGATCCGGCGCTCCCCAAGCAATCAGCTCACGCTCAACGGTCTGATCCTCACCGGGCGCGTCCAGCCGTACAATCACCTCGCTGCAGTCTTTGTACTCTAGCAGCACCTCTTCTATGTACAAAGTCCGCTTAAGGAGCTGCTCGTAAGGAAGAACGATGGCAGGAGCGAGCCCCAGCTTGGTTCTTGCAGCTTGCAGTCCAATCGTACGTTTGTTGGCGGGATTTCCGATCAACAGAAACGGTCGCTCCCCGCTCGCTTTCTCAACGGTTCTAACCATTACTCCGTCAGGAACGGATAACGCCAATCCTCTTCATCCGCTTCCTGCTGGTCCGTCACGTCAACCGACAAACCGGATTGCTTCCACCGCAGCAGCAGCTCATCGGACATATAATGGTAGCTTAGGTTCAAATGCTTAAGCTTCTTGATCCGCTCGCTTGCAAGCAGCGCTTGCCCGCCTTCGTCCGACAGCGTGCCGTAAGACAAATCAAGGGTATCCAATTGATCCAAAATAGGCGCATCCGCAGCCGCAATAGCAATTTCGTCCTGAATTTCACTGTCCTTTAGTCCTAGGTATTTCAGGTTGGGAAATAAATCCCCATTAAGCAGCGGCAATATATCTTCGACGCCGCCGTCGAAGCCGTAATTATCCACACCCAAATAAAGTTCCAGCTTCTTGAGTTTTGGCAACCTTGCGCTTGTGATTTCCTCGATCACTGATTTTGGCAATCCGCCGCAAATGATAACGAGCTCCTCCAGCTTGCCGTGAACGAGCGGCTGCAAGCTCAGATCCTGACTGCCCTTGATCGTCAAGGATTGCAGCTCAGGGAAAGCTTCTAGCAGAGGCGCAAGGTTCGTCTGGTTAATCCACGAAACCTCGCATTCTTCAAAACCCATATCTCCAATAAAGATCTTTTTCAAATTTGGAAAAGAGTCCTTATGTTTTATCAAAGTTTCCACGAAGCTGTCCGGAGAATTTTCATACGCCTGACCCCAATCGCCAATCGTCAGTATGGACAGCTTCGCGCCGTCCGGGCTAGATGCCAATTTCTCGATCAAGTCTGACATCCTTGCGCCTTCTTCATACTCGTCATAACCTATCGATAAGCGAATTTCAATCAAGAGTATCCCTCCATTTGTTTCCATATGAATTTAGGGTAACATGTCATTTTTCCACGCGTCAATGGTCCCATAGTCACATCTACCCTGCTCATGCCAAGCTCAAACATCCCGTTTCACCTACTCGCCACTACCTAGCCCCGTTTCTGCTCTGTAAGAACACCTGTGTTCTTACTGAGCAAAACCCAAAACAACAAAAAAAGCTAAGCAGCTCCATAGCGGAGCTCTCAGCTTTTTAGGCGGGATAATGACAGGCTACCCAGTGCTCGCGCTCAACCTCCACAAGCTCCGGCTGCTCGTTCTTGCAAAGCACGGTCGCTGCAGGGCAGCGGGTATGGAAGCGGCACCCTGAGGGAGGGCTAGCGGGGGAGGGTATTTCGCCGCTGATCGCGGTCAGCTCACGCTTGCGCGATGGATCCGGCCACGGAATCGAGGCAATTAGCGCTCGCGTATAATGATGTGAGGGATGCGTGAACAGCTCTTCGCTATCAGCAATCTCAACTAGCTTGCCTAAATACATGACGCCGATTCGATTTGAAATATGCCTAACCACATGAAGTCCGTGGGCAATAAACAGATAGGTCAGTCCTAGGTTTTGCTGCAGCTCCTGCATTAAATTGACGATCTGCGCCTGAACGGATACATCCAGCGCAGACACCGCTTCGTCTGCGAGTACAAACGAAGGATTAAGCGCAATCGCTCTCGCGATACCAATCCGCTGCCGTTGGCCGCCAGAAAATTCATGCGGGAAACGCTCGTGCCAAGAAGGATTTAACCCGACTACGTGGAGAAGCTCCTCGATTCGCGATTTTTTCTCGGCTGCGCTCAGCGAGGTATGGATAGAAAGTGGCTCTCCAATAATATCGCCAACCCGCCAGCGGGGATTCATCGAACCGAACGGGTCCTGAAAAATCATCTGCATTTCCTTGCGCTTCTCATGCAGCAGCGACGGTTTCATATCGGTGAGCTGCTGACCAGCAAAACTCACCTTGCCCGCCGTGGCTTTCTCCAGCTGCATAATGACCCGTCCGAGCGTCGACTTTCCGCTGCCGGATTCGCCGACCAGCCCAAACGTCTCGCCCTTGCGAATTTGAAAAGATACGTCATCCACCGCTCGAATAGAGGATGAGTGGCGCGACAGGATACTTTTGCCCAGCGGGTAATACTTTTTCAAACCTTCGATTTCAAAGAGATGATCCGCTATCTGCGGCTCGGCTTCAGAAGTCTCGCGGACGATTAACTTCTCGGAAAGCACCGGACCTTCGGTCCGAGGATTGAGCCACAACTCCGCCTCCGCAATATCCTCTGCATACCAGCAGGCTGCCAAGCGGTCATTCACGTTTAAAAGCGGCGGGCTTTCCTTGACACATTTCTCCGTGGCGTGGGGGCAGCGCGGATGGAAGCGGCAGCCAGTCGGCAGCTCGAACAAATTGGGAATGCTCCCGTCGATCGAGAACAGCTTAGAGCCTCGGTCACTGTCAAGCGTCGTGACCGAACGAAGCAGACCTTGTGTATATGGATGATGCGGCTGCTCGAACAACTGCACCGCCGTCGCCTGCTCTACCACTTGTCCGGCATACATAACGATGATCCGGTCAGCCATCTCAGCCGCAATGCCCATATCATGTGTAATGAGAAGGATGGACATATTAAATTCCGACTTTAGCTCCTGCAGCAGCTGCAGAATTTGTGCTTGGATAGTCATATCAAGCGCAGTGGTCGGCTCATCGGCAATAAGCAGCTCTGGGCCGCAAGCCAATGCCATCGCAATCATTGCTCGCTGCAGCATGCCGCCAGACAGCTCTCCGGGATACTGCTTCATCCGCAGCTCCGGCTCAGGAATGCCGACGCGCCGCAACAGATCGACTGCCCGCTCCGAGGCTTTCTCGCGATTGCTCATTTTATGACCGACGATCACCTCAATGATTTGGCTTCCGATTGTGAACACCGGATCAAACGCAGACATGGGCTCCTGGAAGACCATGGCCATTTTTTTGCCGCGCAGCGTCCGCATGCTTTTTTGCGGGGCACGCACCAAATCTACGCCATTGAGCTTCATTTCTCCGCCCGCGATGACGCCGTTCTCATAATCGATCAAGCGCATAACCGATTTGGAGGTAATCGTCTTCCCGCTCCCCGACTCGCCGACAAGGCAGACGGTTTCGCCCGGCTTCATGGTCAGCGATACATCCGAAATCGCAGTCAGCCAGCCTTTCGGAGTGGCAAACTTGACGGTAAGATGCTCAATTTCAAGCAAAGCTTTCAAATGGATGCCCCCTCCTTAAAATCTGCTTTTTTTCGGGTCAATATGATCTCTAAGCTTGTCGCCCATCAGATTCACCGACAGCACAAGCATGGTGATCGCTAGGCCTGGGAAAGTGGACATCCACCAAGCCACGGTCAGATAACCTCTTCCTTGCGAGAGCAATGTTCCCCAATCCGGAATTTCCTTAATAACCCCGAGACCGAGAAAGCTCAGTCCCGATCCGATCAGGATCGACGTCCCCAAACCTATCGTTGCCATTACGAGCAGCGGAGACCAGGCATTCGGCAGCACATGGCGGAAAAAGATTCGCAGGTTGCCCGCGCCGACCGACCGTGCCGCCGTAATAAACGGCCGACCCTTAACACTAATGATTTGACCCCGGAATACCCTCGCATAGCCGGGAACGGCTGACAAAGCGACCGCCAGCACGACGTTGAACAAGCTAGGCCCCATGGCTGCGGCGATTGCTAGTGCGAACAGAATCCCCGGAATCGTCATTAATACTTCAATAAACCCCATAATGATCGTATCGAATATCCCGCCCAGAAAACCGGACAACGCCCCGATGGAGGCTCCAAGCAAGCCGCCAATAATGACCGAAGCGAGGCCGATCAGCAATGAATCTCGGCTGCCGTACACAACTACGCTGAACACGTCACGCCCGTAATAATCCGTCCCAAAAAAATGAGTTAGGCTTGGCGGCAGCATAATATCCGTCATAACCATTTCCGTAGGAGAATAAGGAGCAATTTGCCCTGGCATAAGCGCGCACAGCACAATGAAAATAACGACAAAGCCTGCTGCGTAAACGAGCAAGTTGGACACATTAAGTTTGGCCGTTCTCGGTGCTGATTGGCGCCAAGCCCTTGTTCTCGGCCAAGCGGTCTTGGCGACTGCGGTCTCCTTCACGATACATTCCCCTTTGCCTACTGCGAACGTCTTACTCTCGGATCGATAATTCGGTAAGAGAGGTCCACAATTAAATTAATAATGACGTACATGATCGCCGAGAAAAAAACGACGCCCTGCACAACCGGCAAATCCTTGGCCATGAGCGCATCAGAGATGACCCTGCCGATTCCTTGCCTTGAAAATACCGTTTCGATGACAACCGTGCCTGCCAGCAGCTCCCCGCTCAGCACGCCAATCATCGTCAGAGCCGGAATTAGCGCGTTCCGCAGAGCATGCCGGTACATGACCAGCTTCTCCGCTACGCCCTTCGCCCGCAGCGTCACGATAAACGGCTCATTGATCACCTCAAGCATGCTGTTGCGCACTAGCCGAACGACGAAGCCCGCACCAACGATACCCAGTCCAACTGCCGGCAGCACCAGCGTCTTCCAGCCCTCCGAGCCCATGGCGGGAAACCAGTCGAGTGTAATGGAGAAGATAAGGATGAGCAGGATGCCCGACCAGAAGGTCGGCATCGAAATGCCGAACAAGCCAACCACTCTTGCCGTAATATCGATCCAGCGATCACGGTGGATGGCCGACAGCACGCCAAGCCAAATGCCGACCACGGCTGCGATGAAGCAGCTCGCGGCCGTCAGGGCAAGCGTTGCCGGCAAATGGGTGATAATCTTAGGCAGCACCGGCTCGTCGTTAACGATCGATTTGCCGAAATCACCTTGCAAGGCCTTGCTGACATAAGAGCCGAACTGCTCATACAGCGGCCGGTCCACGCCAAGCTGCGCACGCAGGCTGGCCAGCACCTCCGGCGTTACCGTGCTCGGATCAACCATGGACAGAACCGGATCTCCAGGCAGCAAATAGACGATAACGAATACAAGCACAAGCGATCCGAGAATGACGAGTAGGGAGGTGAACAACCGAATACTAATCGTTTTGAGCATCACTTGCCTCCTGTATATGATTTGGAGCAATACCGGCTATTCCGCGGAGACGGTTATGTTCCGATAGGTGATCTCCTTATTTTTGAATAAAGACATCATTGAACAGCGGGTACGCCAATGAGTCAAATTTGATGTCTTTTACGGTTTTGGACGCAGCAATGGTGTATGGGAATACATAGATCGGAATGATAACCGCTTGCTCGATAATCGCCTGCTGAACTTTCGCGTACAGCTCCTGGCGCTTCGTTTCATCCTTCTCGACCAAGCCTTGATCGATCCAGCCGTCTACCTCGGCGTTTTTGAACCCAGGCAGGTTTTGGCTCGCGCCTACACTGACCGCACCGGAATGGTAGAAGGAGCGCAGTGCTTCGGGGTCGGAGTTCACCTGGCTGTTGCCATAAATATCGTAATTTCCGTTCTCGTAGACAATCGTGCGTACATCCTTTGTAATCTCGACTTCTACGGCAACGCCGATTTGCTTCAGCTGCTGCTGAATAATGGCGGCGATATCATTTCTTTTCTCGCGGTTTGGCGAACCGTCCACATAATGGAGCGTCAGCTTCTTGCCGTCTTTCGCGCGAACGCCATCGGCCCCTTTGACATAACCAAGTTCATCAAGCAACGCATTCGCCTTGTCGAGATCCGGCTTTACGCCGCCTTCAAGCGACTTGTCGTAGCCAAAGGTGCCCGGTGTAAGCGGCGACCATGCGCGGTCATACGTACCCAGATAGAGGGTCTTGACGATCGCATCGACGTCGATGGCTGCTTGCAGCGCTTGCCTTGCCTTCAATTCATTCCATGGCGCTTTATTCTGATTAATAAATAACGTATACGGCAAACCCTGCGTATTCGATTTGAACAGCTGCAGCTTCTCGTCCTTCTCTAAAGCGAGAATGTTTTGCGGCGGGATCGTTTCCCCAGCCAGCACTTGACCGCTCTGTACGCTTCCGATCCGCGTAGCCTCTTCTGGTGCAATTTTGAAAACAACCTTATCGAGGTATGGAGCTTCTTGATTCACGACAAGAGGCGGCGCCCATTTGTAATCCAGGTTGCGCTCAACTGTAATCTGCGAGTTCTCCTCCCAGCTAACGAACTTGAACGGACCAGTTCCTACTGGATTTTTGCCCAATTGATCCCCGTACTTTTGAGCTGCGGTTGGCGATACGATACTTACCAGCGCTTGGCTAAGGTTTCCGAGAAACGCATTGGAGGGTGTCTCCAAATTCAGCTTGACCGTAAATTCATCGATTACATCCGCCGATTTATAAGGCCTAATCAGCGCTGCCGAGTTAGCTGCCTTCGTCTCCGGGTTCAAAATACGATCGTAATTGTATTTCACAGCTTCCGCATTAAACGGCGTGCCGTCATGGAACTTCACGTCCTGACGCAGTTTGAAAGTATAGCTCAGGCCGTCCTCTGACACCGACCATTCCGTTGCAAGCCATGGCTGAATGGTGCCGTCGGGCAATTGAGCAACCAGATTGTCATGAATCGTCCGAATCGCACGGACAGCAACGGCGAGCCCGCTGCGGTGCGGATCAAGCGTATCTGGCGACGTGGCAAGCGCATAGGTGAGCTCCCCGCCCTTTGCAGGCGCTGTCGCCGTCGTGGCATCCGTAGTTGCGGCCGGTGCGGCACCTTTATTCGTATTGCTAGCTTTATTCGTGCCTGCGCAGCCGCTAAGCACAAGCACCAACGCCGTCGTAAGCGCAATAATCGTTTTCCAGCTGTTTCTTTTCTTTAACATAATAAGAACCCCCGTTTCATTTTCTTAAGTTATACCGCTCCGTTTACTTGTGCTGCCGCTGCCTCAGCCTCGGCTTTCTCCTCTTCCGTGCCTTTCAGCTTTTCCCTTTGCTCCGTATAGCGATTCGCCGGAATCGGCAAGCCGAGATTGCCGCGCAGCGTATCCGCCTCATACTCGCTGCGGAATAAGCCACGGCGCTGCAGCACCGGTATGACAAGCTCCACGAATTCATCCAGTCCTGTTGGTACGCCCGCTCCTACAATAAATCCGTCAACGGCGCCTTTCTCAAACCACTCCTGAAGGATATCAGCCACTTTCTCTGGCGTTCCAATGAACGGTGTTCTAGGCGTTGCCGAACGCTGGGCTACCTGACGCAAGGTTAAGCCTTGCTCCTTCGCTTCGCGTTTGATTTTGTCCGTTGTGCTTTGGAAGCTGTTTTTCCCAAGCTCGCCTAGTTCAGGAAACGGTCCGTCGAGCGGATATTGCTTGAAATCATGATGCTCGAAAAAACGTCCCAAATTATCAAGCGCGTTATCGATGCTGATTAAATTCGCAACTTCTTGGTATTTGCGTTCCGCTTCCTCGTCTGTATCTCCGACAATAACCCCGATGCCTGGAAAGATAAGGATCTCATCAGGTGAGCGTCCGAGATCTGCCGCTCGGCCTTTCACGTCTTGGTAAAAGGCGATTGCATCCTCAAGCGTCTCTTGATTGGTAAAAATCGCATCGGCCGACGCTGCCGCTAGATTTCTGCCACTATCGGAAGAACCTGCCTGGAATACGACTGGCTGCCCCTGCTTCGATCTCGCAATATTAAGCGGGCCTTTGACCGAGAAGAACTCTCCTTCGTGATGCAACGTATGCAGCTTGCTTTGATCAAAAAACTCGCCGGTTTCCTTGTTTCGGACAAAAGCGTCATCCTCCCAAGAATCCCATAACCCGCGTGCCACCTTCAAATATTCGGCTGCAATCCGGTAACGCTTGCTATGGTCCGGATGATTCTCAAGCGGAATGCTATAGTTCAGCGCGGTTCCTTCAAGAGGGGAGGTCACAACATTCCAGCCGGCTCTTCCTCCGCTAATATGATCAAGGGATGAGAACTGTCTTGAAACGGTAAAAGGCTGGCTATAGGAAGTGGAGAGCGTGCCTACCAAGCCGATCTTCGAGGTAACTGCGCCGAGGGCAGACAATATCGTAATCGGTTCAAAGCGGTTCAGAAAATGGGGATTCGATTTCTCGTTAATATAAAGCCCGTCTGCGATAAATAAAAAATCAAACTTCCCTTCCTCTGCTTTGATCGCCTGCTGTTTGTAAAATTGAAAATTAACGCTCGCGTCCGCCACTGCATCAGGATGTCTCCACCCTGCCAAATTGCCACCTGCTCCATGCAGCACAGCACCCAATCTAAGTTTTCTTTGCTCCGCCATACACTCTCCACCCTTCTCTAACCCATTAATTTTTCAATTTCCTAGTACAACCTAATCTACCTGTTTCATATTTAACAATTCAAATAGGTTTTATCGGAATTATGTTGAGATGAGTCTATCACCTGCGATCAAATGCAGTCAATCGCATCCATAATAGATAAATTCTATATCGATATACAATAATTCAATGCGCCCGCTTACTTTATATAGAGATAGACAGAACAAATAGGGGGACTTCTTGTCCCCCATGGTTTTTTTGAGCTGAGCGTAATCAGTGATCGTTTTAGTGAAGCGCTTTGCGGAGAGCCCATTCGATCAGTCGCCATGGGAGCAGTTTTTTCATGAGGAAAATCATTTTCGCATCGCTGCCGCAGGTATAACGCAGCTTCGGATGGCTTTTTCGGCATATTTTCACAATCGTGTTGGCTACGTGAATCGGGTCGGGAGCATTTTGCTCCGACTTCGCGTTGAAGGCGTTAAAGCGTTCGATCATTTTGCTGTAGGGGGAGTTCGGCTCACTGCAATATACATGCTTGGCTGAAATTCCCGTATCATAGGTCCCTGGCTGAACAAGCACCACTGAAATCGAGAAAGGCAGGAGTTCCAGGCGAAGCGCCTCGCTAAAGCCCTCCATCGCAAATTTGGAAGCGGAGTAGGGGCCCGTGTTGGAGAAGCCAATAATGCCGGCTCCGCTGCTGACATTAATCACTTTGCCAGACTTGCGAACCCGCATATGTGGTAGAACCGCCTTGGTCACTGCGACCATGCCAAAAAAGTTCGTCTCCAGCTGCGCCCGCCAATCGGCCATAGGCACTTCCTCAATAACGCCCATTACCGCATAGCCTGCATTATTAACGAGGACGTCGATACTCCCCCACCGCTGAATGACTTGTTGAACGACATCTGCGGCATTTTCGTGGTTGGTGACATCAAGCTTCATGGTTTCCACATACGCTGCCACTCCCTGTTGCTCGGCCTTGCCATGTACGTTATCCTTTTTGCCTATGTCCCTCATCGTTGCGATGACACGGTATCCTTCCTGCGCTAAACGAATTGTGGTTAAAAGTCCAAACCCGCTGGAAGCTCCCGTCACCAGCGCGATGGGGCGATCTGACTGCTTTGCAGCGTTGTCCATCCCAGCACCACCTTTCTTTTCTCATCCAATGACCGTAGCAGACCATCCAGATCCATATTCTCCATGGCATTGATTATAGCTCAAAAAGAAAAGCGGTGCTTTGACGAATCGGATGAAATCAGAAAAATCATTACAATAACCTTTGTCTGTGAAACTTTAAACTGCTATTGAAGAGCACAGCATTAATGCTCCAAACTGTACTGCTGCGAAACAAGCTTACCGTAGAGCTCGTTATTCTCGAGCATCTCCACATGGGTGCCCTGACCGGAAATTTCTCCATTCTCCAGCACGATGATTCGATCCGCGCCACGTATCGTTGACAAGCGATGTGCGATGACAAGCGTTGTTCTTTGATTCATCAGACTTTGCAGCGCTTCCTGTACCGACTGCTCAGAGTTGCTGTCGAGATGGGCTGTCGCCTCATCCAGCAGCAAAATATCCGGGTTCCGCAAAATCGCACGAGCGATAGCCAGCCGCTGACGCTGCCCGCCCGAGAGCATAACGCCTCTCTCTCCCACTTCCGTTTCATAGCCGCTTGGCAGCGATTCAATAAAAGAAGACAAGTTAGCCTGCCGCACGGCTTCTTCCAGCTCCATCTCGTCTACCTGTTCAAGTCCGTAAGTGAGATTATGGCGAATTGTGCCCTGCATCATTGGACTTTCCTGCGATACGTAAGCCATACGCTTGCGCCAGTCTTCCAGCCTCATCTCTGCAATCGGTTCGCCTCCGTAAGTGATAGAGCCCGCCGTGGGATCGTAAAAACGCTCTAGCATCGAGAAAATCGTCGTCTTCCCCGTGCCACTCGGTCCTACAAACGCCGTCACCTGGCCCTGCTTCACTTGAAAGGAAAGGGAATGTAAAATCGGCCGATCTTCGGTATAGCCAAAGCTAACCTGGTTAAACTGGATTGCGGCTCCGCGCGGCTCATTACTTGGCAGCACTGCCTTAAGCTTTGCGGCTCCAGACTGCTCCTCCTGCTCATTGAGCAGCTCCACGATGCGCTCAGAAGCGCCCATCGCCTTCTGGAATTGGGTGAAAAACGAAGCCATTTGCGTAAAGGGCATGACAATCTGAAACATATACAATAGGATGGCGACCAACTCGCCGCCAGTCAAAGTGCCCTGCGCCAATCTCACGCCGCCATATCCAATCAGCAAAACAAGAATAAAGAGCATCACCGTCATCATCAGCGGAGTTACTATGGCCATGATCCGTGCTTCCTGCAGGCCATACTTGAACAATTGATTGATCCGCAAGCCGCCTTTCCGCTGCTCGGTCGGTTCGGCAAGCGATGCCTTTACCAGCCTAATGTCAGAGAGTACGCGGCCAAGATCACCCTGAAACATCGCCGTTTCGTCCTGCATGGATTTGGAAATGGCGAACATTTTAGCTCCGAGCGGCCATAGGACGAGCAGCGCCAGCGGAACGGCAACCAGCATAAGCACCGTCAGTTTCCAGTCGATGAGCAGCAGCAAGACAACGCCTCCGATGATCGATAAAATGCCGCCCATAAATGAAATCACTTGCCCGGTAATAAATTCCTTAATCACGTTCGTATCATTGGTCATGCGGCTCATCGTCTCTCCGGAATTGTTGCGGTCAAAAAAAGGAACGGGCAGCCGCAGCACCCGCTCCCATACCTCGTGGCGCAAACCGGAAATCACATGCTGCCCTACATAAGACATCGTATAAACCGAGAAGCCTGACATAATCGTCTGCCCAAGGAACACCACTCCCAGTACGATAAACGTGGCCGCTTGTACGGTAGAAGCAGAAAGCTCCTCAACGAGATTTTTCGTCAGAAGCGGGATCGTTAAGGATAGCAGCGTTTCCCCTAGACCAAGCACAACCGCCGTTATAATTAATAAATTGGACGGTTTATGCTTCATAATCACTTTGATAAACTGCGATAAGTGAACAGCCTTTTCCGGCTTTGCAGCATCAGCTCTTTTCCCCATTCACAAGCTCCTCCCTAAGTATGTTGAATGCTTCCAAATGGTCAAATACAATTTTTAAGTAGGCCTCCTCCTGCTCGGTAAACGCATTCGGAAACAGGATAGGATCTATCGGAGCTTCCCGATCGGTCAGAAACCCTATATTGGAAAGCTCCTCTTCATTCATGCTCTCGAGGACCGGACCAAGAAGCTCGTCCAGAAACGCAACCAGCCTTCGTCCACTCCCAAGCACTTCTTCATCCAGCGGCTCCTTGCCTTGCTTATAATGTTCTTTCAATTCCATCACCATTGCGGTAATGGTACTTTCCTTAGCCAATCGCTCATCTAAGTTCATATCATCCATAAAAAGTGCTCCCACGAACGAAGAAGGCATTTGCTGCGACAGCCACTGCTTCTGATTCTCCTCATGCTGGATATTGTGGATAAACACAAGCATCAAATCACTATCGACCCGCCCTGCTCTTTCGACGATTTTTTGCATCCGTCCAATCGTATCCAGCACCTTCTCCAAATGCCGTTGCTTTTGTTGCAGCAGCTCAAATTGCACAGCTAACGATTGCTGGAAATCCTCATCCGGCCTTTGCAAGTAAGAGACAATATCCTCAAGTGAAAAATCCAAATATTTGAGCGTTACTATTTTTTGCAATCTAACCAGATCCCGCTCGGTATAGAAACGGTGACCGTGCTCATTCCGCTTAGAAGGCGTTAACAAGCCTTTCCGATCATAATAACGGAGCGTGCGCTCCGTTAATGATGTCAGCTTAGCGAAAGCCCCAATCGCATAAAGCGCATCCTTTTCCATGTGTATCCCTCCCCCCTCTGAAAAAAAGTATAACCCTTGACGCAGCGTCAAGGGCAAGTGGTTTTTAAAAAAAAAAAATAAGAAATGTTTCAATTCCCCTTAATCGGTTTAATAGATAGACAGCTTATTCCATTCGACAAAATCCTTTTATATTTTCAATATATTAAAGGACAAGTTTGTATAATATTTTTAATTAATTTAATATTTTTACAAAATAGGGGTTGTAAGTTATAGGAAAGTATATATAATAAATTTGTGAACAATTTGTTACAGCAACACGAAATTAAAGGAGAGAACTTAATGGATTTTTATCAACAAAACCAAGGGAATCCGGGAGCGCCTGGTTATGACGGCTACCACCAGCAGCAACCCGTGGCACCCATCATTACCGTGAAAGAATGGATGCTTATGATGCTCATTCTTATCATTCCGATTGTAAACATCATCATGATGTTCGTATGGGCGTTCGGTGAAGGCAATCCTACGAAACAAAACTACTTCAAGGCTTCCTTGCTCTGGGCTGCAATCGTACTTGGCATTTACGCGGTTATTATCGTGGCGGTTATAGCCATAACTGCTGCAACGGCAGCGAACTACTAATCGGCCTTCATTATACATAGCAGCAGATAGAAAAAGCTCTTCCCCCAAGCAGTTTTTCTGCCTAAGGAAGAGCTTTTTTTGTTTCTATCATCAGCCTGAACGTTTGCCTTGCATTCAGATGTACTGTGATTGTTCTATAAATCGCTATTCTACTTCGCGGAAACGGTATACCTTGCTTGCATAATCAGCGGAAAATTGCGGTGTGGCCAAGCCAGCGTGCAATAACTGATCGCCGCCGTACACCGATTCTTCGCCATGCAGTTTATAATCCCGATTCGGATCAAGTCCTTGCAGACGGAAGCGGTTAAGCTTCGTATTAGGCTCTTTCAATACAGAGACGTACACGACGAATGCTTCGCTCTTGTCTTTGGAAACGAACATCCATGCCGTATCATTGCCTTCAAATGGACTCAATAGGCGATAAAAATCGCCGAATTGCACGAGATGGCGCACATCCTTGTACAATTCCACTTGTACTTTAACCGCGTCCTTCTCTTCTTGCGTAAACTGGGTCAGATCAAGCTCATAGCCAAAATTGCCGGAGAGCGCGACGTTTCCTCTCGTCTCTAGAGACGTGATCCGGCCTACTTGATGGTTAGGCACCGCTGAAACATGGGCGCCCATCGAGCTAACCGGATAAACAATGCTCGTTCCGTATTGAATCTTCAAGCGGGATATCGCATCCGAGTTATCGCTTGTCCAGGTCTGCGGCATATAGTGCAGCATCCCCGCATCGAAGCGGCCGCCGCCGCCAGAGCAGCTCTCGAACAGGATATTCGGGAAAGCTGTCGTAATTTGCTCCAGCACTGCATACAGGCCAAGCATATAACGATGGGCCGTCTCGCGTTGGCGATCCGCCGGAAGCAGAGCTGAACCGACCTCCGTCATATTGCGGTTCATATCCCATTTCACATAAGTGATAGGCGCACTTGAGAGAATATCCGAAATCGACTTCACGATATACTCCTGAACATCCTTCCGTGACAAGTCCAGCACGAGCTGATGCCTAGCCTGTGTCCGTCTGCGGCCTTCGATATGCAAGCACCAGTCCGGATGCGCTTTGTACAGCTCGCTCTCCGGCGAGATCATTTCTGGCTCGAACCATAAACCGAATTGCATATCAAGGCGCTTCACACGGCTAACCAAATCCTCCAAGCCGTTAGGAAGCTTATTGCGGTCTACGAACCAATCGCCAAGCGATGTGTTATCATTGTCGCGCTTACCGAACCAGCCGTCATCGAGAACGAACAGCTCGATGCCAAGCTCTTGGCCCGCACGCGCAATATCTTCGATTTTGTCGGCATTGAAGTTGAAATACGTAGCTTCCCAGTTGTTAACCAGAATTGGGCGTGTCTGATCACGGAATGTTCCCCGAATAAGACGCGCACGGTAGAAATCATGGAAGCTGCGCGACATGCCGCCAAGCCCTTGGTTAGAGTGGACCAAAACCGCCTCGGGCGTTTGGAATTGCTCGCCAGGCTCTAATTGCCAGTTAAAGTCAAAAGGATTAATACCAATAAACAGACGCGCCGCATGGAATTGGTCCACTTCGACGCCAGCTGTGAAGTTCCCGCTATAAACGAGGTTTACCCCGTATACATCCCCATGCTCTTCCGTTGCCCCTTCAGAAAGCAGCGCGACGAACGGATTTTGCATATGGCTGCTTGAGCCTCTGCGACTCTCAACCGATTGCAAACCCGGCACGAGCTTGCGCTTATGAATATGGCGCTCGCGAATCCATGCGCCTGACAGCTGCAGCATTTCAAATTGATCATGTGCAAAATCAAGGCTCATACTGAATGCGCGCTGCAGCTGCAGCGTATCCGTACCATGGTTAACGACTCTTGCCGATCTCGCGATCGCGTCATACTCTTCGAATACCGTGTAGGATAAAATAACAGACAAACCCGCTAGCTCGTCCTTCAATGTGATTTCAAGCGTTTGTGCTTCCTTGTCGCTTTCGGTATAAGTCGAAGGAAGTCCTTCAAGTGACTTCTTACCATTTATAATCGTATGGGATTCATAACGAAGATCCGTTACCGTCGAGCCATTCGGCTGCTTTACCTGGAATGCAGGCATGCGGAAATCGGAGTTGCCGTAAGCCGGATACTCATGCGGAAGCGTGTCGAGCGACAATTCGAGCTGGTCCAGCTCCGTGCTTGGCGTAAAGGACGCCCGTTCGGTAAGCTGGAACAAGCGGTCAAGCTGTACTCCGCGTACCTTCTTACCCCAGTAAACATGGGCAGGATAGCCTGCTTTGGTCACATGAATAACGTAGCTCGTATCCTTGGATTGCAAATGGAATAAAGAACGCTGCTGATCATATTGAATCGTCAAAATAATAACCTCCTGAAGTTAAATGTCGTTTTGGAGCAAGGGGCTGCCGCAGCTTTCCCGTACAATGAGCGTCGTATTGATCGTCATATGCACGGCCGCCTCGCGCCCTTCAATTCGCTCAAGAAGCAGCTGTACCGCTGCTCTGCCCATTTGTTCCGTATAGGCACGGACGGTAGTTAGCGGCGGGTTCAAATAAGCCGATATTTCAATATCGTCAAATCCTATAATCGCCATATCCTGCGGTACTTTAAGACCATGCTCATGAAGTGCACGCAGCGCGCCAACCGCCATCGGATCGCTTCCGATAAAGCATGCTGTCGGCTTTGCGCTTTGCTCCAGCAGCCTATTCATTGCCTCATAGCCGCTATTCGAGGACCACTGTGCCTTGATTACCAAGCTTTCGTCATACAGCCCCAGCTCACGCATCGCCCTCTCGAAAAAAATACGGCGCGGCTCGTCATTCTCAAATCCGTCTTCGTGGCGATAAAGCCGATGAACCATATCGTTACCGCCGATATACCCTATTCTTTCATGCCCGAGTGTCCTAAAATGCGAAATGACAGCTCTGGTTGCCTGCTCAAAGTGCAGCATCACCGTGTCATATTCATTCAGCTCAAACGAATGGTTAACGAATACAAGCCGTTTGCTGTTGCTGTACAGCTGTAGAACATCGCCTTCGTCTATGGAGCCTACAACAATGACGCCATCCAGCTCGTGTGCAGGCTGCATCTCCGCGCGGCTGCCGCCCCGCATGACCTTTACGATACTGATTCCGAGCTCCTCGCAGCGTGTTTCGATGCCTTTGCGAATCGAATAAAAGTAAGGGTCATCATGCTCATCCTCCAGCGTGGACCACATCAGCAAACCAATTTGCTGGCGTGAGAGCTGCTCATCCTTTTTCATCCTTCGCAGCCGGGATGGCTTATATTGCAGCTGCTCGGCAATGCTAAATATACGTGTCCGTGTTTCCTCACTTACCGCCAAGGTCACGTCATTATTCAAAACCCTGGATACAGTAGTAGATGAAACACCCGCCTCCTGCGCAATATCTTTGATCGTCGCCATACCACACTCCGAATTTAGTTAATATTTTTACTAAATAACAATTACAGTTTACCAGACGCTCCGCCCATCTACAAGCACTAATGCGACATTTGATTAAACTTTCCGTCTGTTTGGGTAATATGAATGCAAAGAATACAAAAGAGGTGACCGAATTTTGAAAAAAGGAATAGTATTCTTATTGCTATTGCTGCTTCTGTCCGCCTGCGGCTCAACTGTCAATCCAGACGATCCTTCAACAGATGGCGGAACAGCTGTGCCCTCCTCTCCAAGCACAAATCCGACTGAGCCTTCGCCAAGCGGAAATAGCGGCACTAAGCAACCTACTGACCCCATTGCCGCAGCTACGTCAGAGGAAGCGGCAGCGACAATCCTTTTAGCTTTAAAGCAGAGTGATATGACCACATTAAACGCGTATATCCACCCGGAGAAAGGCTTATTATTCTCACCTTACGCTCACATTGATACGAGTTCTGCCAAAGTTTTTCAAGCCAGTGGCTTGCCGCCATTTACCGATTCTACCGTATATAATTGGGGAGCCTATGATGGCTCCGGAGAACCTATTTCCCTAACTTTTAAGCAATATTACGAGAAATTTGTTTATGATAAAGACTTTCTTGCCTCAGAGAGCGTCGGCGCTGACGAAATAAAAGGAGAAGGAAATATGCTTGTTAATATTAAGGAGATTTTTCCGGGCAGCTTCGTGATGGATTATTATTTCAGCGGGTTTGACGAGCAAGATGCGGGGATGGACTGGGAGAGCCTCATTCTTGTACTTGAAGAATTAAACGGAGCTTGGTACTTGAGCGCCATTGTCCACTCGCAGTGGACAATCTAAATAGCAAGTGCTGCCTCCGGGGACGGGGGCAGCACTGCTTAAAAGTCTTTACGCACCATAACGGTCATGGCGCCAACAAATAATATCGCTGTATATACCGCACAATAGATTAAGAAAGAATTAGACGGAACATCGCTGATTGAGAAAACGCTTAGGTCCCTATTTAAATTAATCAGTCCATTTAGTTCCGACATGGAAAACAGCTCGCTCAGCATGCGCTGCTGCAATGTATCTGCCGGCATCACTAGCTTAATTAGCCCAGTAATGGTCTCCAGCGTCTGAAGTCCCTCCAGCTGTATTTTCCCAAGTCCCATAAACCGACCAATCGTGCTGCCGAGCCACCCCATGCCAAACAGCATCGTCATACCGATTCCATTGCCCAAAGGAGATAGGAAGCAAGAGCCAAACATCGTTAAGGATACGAGTAGCGGTACGACGGAAGCAAATAGCAGGTAGGCTTTCAGCAGGACAAGCAGGTTGTAAATGACGCCTGTTTCCATCCAGCATATTAGTATAATCGCAACAAATAAGACAAGAGCGTACATAGCTCCATAAGAGACAAAGCCCATCCATCTCCCCATAAACCATTTCCAGCGTGGAATCGGTCTAGCGAGCACCGATTGCAGCACGCCCTGCTCAGCTTCCCCCGTTACGGCAGCCACGGAGCTGAAGATAGCTAAAAATGCTATAGCAAACGCCCCAAAGAAAAAACCGAGCGTCAATACCATCGCGCTGCTAATAAATTTGCTAAATAAACCAATCGACAGATCGCCTGGGAAAGTCTGCGGCTCGCTTGCGATCGCATTCGCAACAAACCAATAAGCGACCAGAAAAACAACAGTCATCAAAGCCGCCATAAGCGTCACGCGCTTGCGGATAAGCTCTCTCCAGGTTAATCCCCATACCGCATTCATCGGCGTTCCCCCCTGTGTTCAAGGCCCGATACAGCCTGCAGAAACCATTCATCCAAACGCGAGGTTACTTTGCCAACTTCATAGAGCGTCAGTCCCAGCTCAATGAGAATATAATTTACTAAGCCTATCTGCTCATCATCCTCCAGCTCGATCTCCAGCCACACCGGATCATCGTCAGATGGTTGTTCACTTACAACGACATTCAAGCCCAATACTTGCTTTATCCGCTCGGCCGCTATTGAAGTATAGCCTCCGACCCTCAATCGCCAATTGGACTTGGATCGCAGCACGTCGGATACATGCCCTTCCATTAGAACTTGCCCATTGTTGAGCAGCGCTACCTTGTCGCATAGCAGCTCGACATCCTCCAGCAAATGGGAGTTGAGAAAAATTGTTTTCCCCTGCCCTCTCAGCCTTGCAAGCAGCTCGCGCACCTCATGCCTGCCCACGGGATCCAGCGCCGAGGCTGGCTCATCCAGAAAAACAATATCGGGATTACCAAGCAAAGCGCAGGCAAGCCCCAGCCTTTGCTGCATCCCTTTGGAATAGCCCTTCAGGCGATCCCTGCCACGGCTGCCAATGCCGACCTCATCCAGAAGCAGATGAATCCGCTGCCTTGAGGCAATACGATCCAGACCGCATAATTTAGCGTGAAAAGCTAAGACTTCTTCTCCGGTCAGCCAGTCCGGATAACGGAACAACTCAGGCAAATAGCCCAGTCTTCGGTTAGCCTCCATCGTTCCTGAAGCATGACCGAATATCTGAGCTTCACCTGAGGTTGGTGTAATTAATCCCGTCAGCATTTTGACGATCGTGCTTTTGCCTGCCCCATTAGGCCCGAGGAAGCCGAAGGCTTCCCCTTTCCTAATCGTTAAGGTGACATCGCGGCAGCCGCGTCCGTCGCCGTAATCTTTGCTTAAGTTTATCGTCTCAACAGCTGGAGTCGTCATGAACGGATCAGCTCCGCAATGACGGATTTCACGTTGGCTTCATTCCCATAATTGGAGAAATTAGCAGTCACGACATAGCCATGCTCCAGCCAGGTAGCCGCTGCATATTGATCATCCTGCCGCTCGACATAAACGTCTATTCCTTTTATTGCGACCTTCTCAGGATGGCCTCTCGTGATGAGCGGCATGGGGATTTCACCATCCTCCAGGCTGGACGCCTGTAATAGCGAGGTACGGATATGATCGGGCAAGGCCGGGAACCGAATAACCGCATCAAAGGCATCCTTAACCTCTACTGACGGATCAACGTTAACGGTTGGAACCTCCATATAGTTGACCATCACTCCCCTCCTTAAGGAATTGGCGTCTGTGCCTGCCGTTTGATAGGAAATTTGCGTCTGCTTGCCGGTATCAAAGTTAATTTTTTTGCCATCCACTGATAAGGGCAGCAGCTTATCCGCGCCGAGCTTGCTCATCGTACGGTTAATTTCGTTCACCTTCAGGCGGAAGGTAAACGTTTGGGTCGCGCTGGATGAGATATAAACCACCTGATTGTCGGCAACCTTTATGGAAGGAATATCGAAGCCCAATGCTTTCGCTGCGCCCTCTGGCGTAATCCTGTTCCATTGCCCGTGAGCGGTTTGCTCAAAATCACCAAATCGATTCGACAGCTCCAGCGTTTCGCCATCGTTCATAAAACTGTTCATTAGCGTAACCAGATCATTCTCTTGGACAACCATCACCTTATCCATACGGAATGTATTTAACCATGCGGCCAATGCCTGGTTCGTTGAAGGAGTCGCAATAACGACCGTCAAAAACACGGCTGCGCATACAGCTATGGTTTTCCCCATATTCTTCTTCATCCAGCGTCGCGCCGCTCCCCTCTGCGCAGGCTTGCATGCGGACTCGCTTGGCATGCTGCGCACCCGCCCGAGTGGCACGGCATTGCCTTGATCAAGTGCCGGCACCGGAAGAAGAGCATGCCCTTGCGTCGTTGTGCTCGCCTTGCTTCCTAATGCCGGCTCATCTGCGTTACCCCGTGCCGACCACCGCGCTGCCCCTTCTGCTTCCCATTGCTCCCAAAGGGGAGATGGCTCCACCTCTTGCAGCCTCGTCTGGAGCCGTGCCCAAGCGGCTTCTGTCTGCTCTTGTTCTTTCTTGCTCGACCTCTCGCTTGTTGTCATTTGGATTTCCTCCTCAAAGGTATTGACCTTGCACAACTAATCGTTGAACCGCCAAATGCCCTATTCCTGCGTGATTGCGCTCTCTGACTTTAAAGCCTGCCGCTTTAGACGCTCTCCCGCCCTGCGCAGCATGGTGCCGACTTGCGGCTGCCTCACTTGCAATTGCTGTGCGATCTCTGCATAGCTGTAACCCTCATATCGAAGCAGCAGCATCTGCTTATCCCGTTCCGGCAGCGTATCGAGCCAGCCTCGTACCCGTTCCTGCTCGTCCTTGTCGATAAGCTGTTGTTCATTCGAATCTATCGCCTGCGGCTGAGCGAGGACGTTTTGTTCCTGCTTTTGTGTTAGTGCGCGCTCACGCGCTTTCTTATCCATATAGTCATACGCTAATCTCGTCAGTACCCGGTGCAGCCAACCACCAATAGCTTCAGGCTGATCGGGTGGATTCCGGTAAAGCCTCAGGAAGGTTTCCTGCGCAAGGTCCTCAGCCGCTGCTTCATCGCGAATAAGCGCGATAAGTTTGCGTCTGACTGACGGATAATGCTGATTAAATTGCTGACGAAACAAATCCGGCGCCGAATGTTCCATTCCGTTCTCCTCCTTACCTATTTTGCTCAAGCTATAGGAAAGACGTAGCCATTCGCCATTTTGTAGCACCTTTGCCTAAATATTATTGTACCATTTGCAAAAAAACCGTCTCTCCGTTAGACGGGAGACGGTTCATTATTTAGGTTTCTTCTTTATTATGCTCCATGTAAAGCTGTACGAATTTTGGCGCCGGCACCGGAGGACTGTAAATATAGCCTTGAACAGCATCGCAATTATGATCGGTTATGATATCCAGTTCCTCTTGCGTTTCCACGCCTTCGGTCACCACTCTCAGGTTCAAGTTATGCGCAATGACGATAACCGACTTAAAGATCATTTGTTTCTTAATATCGCCAACGATTCCGCTAATAAACGACTTATCCAGCTTAAGCGTATGCAGCGGAATATTTTGCAAATAACTGAGCGAGGAATACCCTGTTCCAAAATCATCCAGAGAAAGCTTCACGCCGAGCTGCTGCAGCTCATGCAATATTTTAAGCGTATGCCCCGGATTTTCCATAAAGATCGACTCTGTGATTTCAAGCTCGATTTGCGCTGGACGAATACCGGCATCCGAAATAATCCGCTCGATTGTATGAACGATTTGCTTTTGCTGGAATTGGATCATCGACATGTTGACACTCACCGAAAGGGATGGCAGCCCCATCCGCTCCCACTCCCTGATTTGCTGGCATGCCGTGTAAAGAACCCACTCTCCAAGAGGGATGATGAATCCTGTTTTCTCCGCTATCGGAATAAAATCAAGCGGCGAGACCATCCCAAGCTCCGGGTGCTTCCAACGGATCAACGCTTCTGCTCCGTAAATGCTGCCGGTAGACATATCAATCTTAGGCTGGTAATACAGAACAAACTGGCCAAGCTCAAGCGCTTTGAACAAGCTGTTCTCCAGTATGAGCTCTTTCTTTGTCACATCATTCATCGATGGCGAATAAACCTTGCACGTATTTCTTTCTTTCTTGGCTACATACATCGCGATGTCGGATTCCTTCACAAGCTGATTCGCAACATCGGGAGTCCATTCATGAAGAACGCTCATTCCAATACTGGCCGTTATGTAAAAAATCCGGTCCTTCAGCTGAATCGGCTCAGCAATGACATTCAAAATCTCTTCTGCGATATGAAAGGCCTGATGCAAATGGGCCACGTTCTCAAGCAAAGCGATGTACTCGTCCCCGCCAAATCGAAAAACCTTCCCATAAACGCCAACCTTGGCTGCAATCCGCTCGGCCATTTGCTTTAGCAGTTGATCGCCCATAGCGTGATCAAGCTTATCATTTATCATTTTGAACCGATCGAGATCGATGAAGAGCAAGGCCAAGTGGCTCGGCCCCGTATGACCAGCTATCGACTTTCCTTCCATATACCGATGATAGGCGTAGCGATTGGGCAGGCCTGTCAATAAATCATGCGTAGACTGATATTCAATTAACTGCTCGGCTTCCTTACGCTGGTTAAGCATATTATTGAAGTGGTTCGCCATCGATTCGAACTCATCGTTCGTATAAATATTTAGCTGCTGGCCTTCGTTGCCGGCTGCGACCGCCGAAGTTGCCTGGATGACCTTATGGATGTTGACCAATATTATTTTCCGAACCAGCAAGCCCATAATGGCCGCCATAAAGAGCAGAGCAAGCCCTGTAATCAACAAGGATTCCCATAAACTTTTATAGTAATTCGACAGCATGTTTTTCTTCGGTATCACCGTCTCCATATGCCATAGAACATTATGGACAAGAATGGGATTAAACAACCGCAGTACGGTCCCTTCACCTCCGGGGTCTGACGTGTAGTTAAGACGCGGCTGAGTCCCCTTCATAGCTTCAAGCTCATCGGTGTTCGACCACATTTGGTACGTATGATTAACTAGCTCCGGATTCCGTCCGTTGGCGAGATATTTATTTTCCGTTGTTATAATGTTTGCGTAGCCGCCTAACGGCCGGAAGGTCTCAATATGCTTCTGAACCGACTCTAGCGAAATATCAGCGCCTACGACGCCTGTAAATTCGCCGTTTTCATCCAAAATAGGCAGCACAAGCGAGGTCATAAGCACGGAATTGCCGTCTACATCATAATAATAAGGCTCAATTAAGGAGAAGGACTTTGTCACCTTCGGAATTTGATAAAAGCTGCCCAACACTTTATCTTCGTAAAATTGGATCGGTAAGCTCTCAATGGCATTACCTTTGCGGAACACATACGGAATGAAACGTCCTGTAGCATCATCGTAGCTATTTTTGTTGCGATTAAGCTCGTCCTTGCCGTCATAGGCATTTGGCTCCCATATCGTGTAGACGCCTATGACTCCCGGATGGTTCTCCATCACCTGCTTCAGGAGGTCGACGATAAACTCACGATTTTGCAAATGCTCTTTATTCATCTGCTTCATCGTGGCTTCAAGCGTATCCAGCATGGTCACCGTCTGGTCCATAAGCAGGGAAAAAGGATGTATATTAGAAATCGATTGGGTTTGCGCAAGAAGCTCACTCTCTCGCAGATTCGACTGATAGAGCTTGATGAGGTGGCCGGATACCAAGATTACAAAGGAAAGGGTAACCAGCAGGCCAAGTGAAAATATTAATTTTTGTGCAATGCTTAGCCTAATCTTTCTCATCTCATCTATCAGCCCCTTGTTGTAGAGAAAGCAAAAATCGACGTATTCCGCCAAATTATGATTTGGTTCTAGTATACTTGACATTTTGCTCAAAGCACAATGATAAAGATAGGTTGAAAACACTATATCTTTCGACAAAAAACTACTTTAGGCACCTCCTGTTTTCCACTGCAAGAGTCGAGCGCCTCTATTTCTCTTTTATTCCTTTTGTAATATATCCCAAATACAGTTTTGAATTTATTTTTCATATGTATTACTACCCGTTTTGGAAGCTAATCATGCTGGTTTTAGGATCGCTTATCAGCAAAAAAAAGCTGTCCTCAAAGGGGGTTAGCCCGTGGGACAGCTTCGTTATCGTTATACCTGATTTTTCTTTTCGGTTCGCTGCTCTTTGTTGTTTTCATTAGCCCGGTCATGATCCTCGAGGCGATGAGGACGTTTGCCTTTGCCGCCATGCAGCAGGTAGAGCTCCTCGCGCAGTTGATCAGACGTTTTGCCTTCCGTCTTAATGCCATGCTCCTCCGCAATTTCGCGCAAATGCTCCAGCCGCTTCGCTTGATGCTCCGCTTTAAAGGCTTCCCACTTGTCCTTATTGGCCACCTTCGCAGACTCGACTTCCTTCTTCAGCTGTTCCGATGTTTTGCCATCGGTTTGGATGCCAAAATAGGTTGCCAGTTCCTTCAGCTTCTCCAGTCTGTACGCTTCAAAATCCTTGCGGGTCATTTGGCCTTTGTGATGCTTATGCTCGCTGTCCGCATCGGACTCGTTTGGGTGCTGAACCGCTAGTGAAGCATTGGCCATCGCTGACACCTGATTCGCTGCTCCAACGGGAGCTGACGAAAGCAATAGCACAAGCGTAGTGGCGGGTATGAACCATTTTCTAAACATTTGCTGCCACACCTTTCTATTCCAACGTGATGCAAGGCCATATAAGCCTTATCTGGATTATTTTGCCCAAGCACACACTTGAATAGACATAAAGACGGCAATTTTCGACATTTGCCTACAAGAGGCAGCCTACTGCTCTTTCCCCTCCGCCGCAGTCTGCTCAAGCAGCTTCAACTCATCTAGCAGCCAAGCCTTTGAGAAATGTTCCCCGATAAATACAGCAACATCATTCACATGACCTTGCGGATCGATTCTCATGAAATCGGATTCCTTAAACGCATATTGAAAAAGAAAGCGGCTGGGCGCATCCGTAAACGTAACGATCCCTTTCGCCCTGTAGATGTTGGACGGCAATCGCTGGAGCAGCGATTCGAATGCCTCACTGCTTACTGGATTGCTCCAGTAGTGAGTGACGACCATGACATGCTCATGCGAATGGTGGTGACCATTGTTATGGTCGTGATTGAGCTCTTCGTGATTGTGGTCATGAGCACTCTCATCCTCATGTGAACAGCCGTCTACTGAACAGGCTTTGCCTTCGCTAGATAAATGTCCCGTCGCAAGGTGAACGTCTGGTGATTGCAAAGCTGGTTTATTTTCTGGCGCATGCTTTCCAGTATCCGTAGCTTCCGTCTCATCGAGCCAGCTCCAATCGTCAATGGCACAGCGAACCGTCGCTATTATTTGAGCATGGGCATTCAGCTCCCGAAGCTGCTGCTGCGCTTCTACAAGTTGCTCTGGCTCAAGCTTATCCACCTTGTTGAGCAGCAGTATCGTTGCGCAGCGAATCTGCTCCTGCATCAGCTTGAAGGTTCTTCCTTTGCTCTCGCGGCTGCGCTCGAGCAGTGCCGGTCCATCTACGACCGTAATGACGCTGCGAAGGTCGATGGCTTTGTACATCGCCGCCTCCGTTACCCCGTCCAGCGTCTCCATCGGATTCGCAGCGCCCGTAGATTCAATAAAAATAACGTCCGGTTGATGCTCATTAATCAGTGTACTGATTTCCAAGCCCAAGTCCCCACGCATTGTGCAGCAAATACAGCCGCTAAGCATTTCGGCCATCGGAACTTCATCCTGAACGAGCTGGCCATCGAGGTTGATTTCGCCGAGTTCATTCATAATGACCGCTGGTTTTTTTCCTTGAGCGGTGTAATAGTCAAGCAATCTTCCAAGCAGCGTCGTCTTACCGCTTCCGAGAAACCCGGATAGCAAATGTACAGGTATATTTTGTTCTCTATTCGTCATCATTCGGTCTCCTGTGTAACTATATTTTAAGCAGGATGCTACTCTGCTATTATATCGTAATTGTTACGTTCTTTCACCTATTAAACATTTAATACATTTGTAAGATATCGATTTCATTTTTAATAATAGTTTATATTCCCTTAAGCTTTCCTTAATTACCCTGCAGGAATTATTTGCTACGATTTTAATAGACAGAAAAGGGGAGGCTTACAACATGAAAAACATGAAAATTTCACGAAAAATTGCGATGATCGTAGCCGCTGCTTTATTTTTTATTATTGCCGTAGGAGCAGGAGGTAATCTCTCCATTCGCCAGATGGCTAACTTGTCTAATGATATGTACGATGACAGCTTGCTGCCGCTTTCCTGGATTAAACAAGTTTCAGCTAACAACTATAAACATAATGCCTTGTTCTTAGAACTTATGTTCAATGAGGATAACACTCGCATCGATAGTCTAGTCGAGCAAATACATAGCAATTCAGATGAATCCAACGCGCTCCTTCAGCAATATCGCTCTACGGCGCGTACCGATAATGAAACTGCTTTATTGAAAGAATATGATGGACTGCTCGCTCAGTATAACGAACAAGAACAGCAAATTGTAGACCTCATGATGAACAGAAAAGTCGATGAAGCCTATACCCTTTATACAGGCCAAACGGCTAGCCTACGCGCAAGCATGACTGAACTCCTCACTAAACTGGCCGACTCTGCGGAGGAAACCGCTGCTTCAATGAATCTGGCAAGCGAAACGCGTGCTGCAAACAGCAACCTCATTACATTGCTCGGTACACTCGCAGCCCTGCTGCTGCTCATTCCGATTGCTATCGTTATGACTAAGCTGATTACAAAGCCGGTCAAATCGCTTCAGCAGCTCATGAAGCAAGCAGAAAATGGCGATCTTACCGTGAAAGGCAGCTACTTCTCCCGGGATGAGATTGGACAATTAACCGAATCGTTTAATACGATGATTGGCGGCATCCATGCTCTCCTTCAACAGGTTAGTCAAAGTGCGCAGACACTTACCGCCTCATCCGAGGAGCTCACGGCGAGCGTTCATCAAACCTCTGGTGCCGCAGAGCAGATGGCCGTAGAAGCATCGGGGCTGGCAGCTGGCTTCGAGCAGCAGACTGAAACCATCAATAGCCTGAGCTCGGCAGCAGACCATATGGTGAACCAGCTCGCCCACGTCGAGGTAAACGGTAAGGAAATGAAGCAGCTCGCTCACGACGCAGAGATAGCTAATCATACTGGAGCAGACGCTGCCTCGCAAATCCATGAACAGATGCTCGAAATTAAACAAACCGTGGAAGAAACCGAAGCGGATATCAATGCCCTTTATGAAGCCTCATCCACAATTGGCTCCATCGTAACTGCCATAAACGAAATCGCCGGACAAACGAACCTACTCTCCCTAAACGCTTCAATTGAAGCTGCAAGAGCAGGCGATGCCGGACGCGGGTTCACGGTAGTTGCGAGTGAGATTCGCAAGCTCGCGGATGATTCGGCGGCATCCTCAAGGCAAATTGCAGAACTCGTCGCACATATGCAGGCCAAAACCGAGGCAGCCGTTCATTCGATGCGCAAAGGGGCTGAGCGTGTCGATGCTGGCATACAGCGCAGCCTGCACGCCTCCGCTTCCTTTGTTCAAATTGAAGCCTCCATCTCCAAAACGGTAGATAAGGTCAATGAAACCGAGGCAGCGATTGCACAGGCTGCGGTTGAATCCCGCTCCGTCTCCTCTTCGATGATCATGGTGAATCGTATCACTAATGAGGGCAGCGGGCGCATTCAGGAAATATCTGCTGCTTCCGAGGAGCAAGCGGCCGTCATGGAGGATGTTCTGCACTCGGCGCAAAGCCTGGCCGAGCTCGCCGATGATCTTCATGCCTCCCTCTCCCGCTTCACGTTATGTCACTTGAAATAATTAAAACATCTTACCATACTTTTTTTTAGGTTAACAGATTTTTTGTTTGATTTTTCACAAAAGCCGTAGTACGATGTGGGCAATAAGTCAACAAGGAAAGCGGGACATTCATGGAATCAATAGCACAGGAGTTACTGTTTTTGACGGAGATGGCGAAAGGCATAACGGCGCAATTCGGCGATAATTGTGAGGTCGTCGTGCATGACTGGTCGAAGCCGGTGGACAGTACCATTGTCGTCATCGAGAACGGCCATGTTACGGGCAGAAAAATTGGAGACCCCGGCACCAATCTTGGCCTGGAAATTATGCGCGGCACGTCCGCGGGCGATAACCGCCACAATTACGTGACACAAACGAAGGACGGACGCATCCTCCGCTCTACCTCGATGTATGTCAAGAATAACGCCGGAACCGTTATAGGTGCGATGTGCATTAATTTCGACATCACCGATTTAATGGTGGCTGAGAGGACGCTGCAAACATTAACCGCGAGTGGGCTTCAGCCCGTGCGCGAATCCTTCGTCAGCAACGTAAATGATCTGCTGAATACGCTCATCCAGGAAGCGCAGGAGCTAATCGGCAAGCCGCCAGCAGCAATGAACAAAGAAGAGAAAATCAGAATTATTCAATTGCTGGATCATAAGGGTGCTTTTCTAATTAAAAAGTCTGGAGAGAAAATATGCAGTTATTTAAGCATTTCCAAATTCACGCTATATAGCTATCTGGAGGAATCCAAAGGCGGGGTAGGCGAAGAAGGAGCGGCGGAATGAGCGAGCAGGATGAAAAAGAGACAGACGCGACGTTAATAGGTGGAGTTCGAGAAAAGGAAACAAGGACTAAGAGGATTTGGGAAGATGATAGCGCGGAAAATGGAACACTCACAGATAGAAGCTTGGAGCTCGAAACCCCATGCGTAGTCATCAATAGCAGCATCGTCAACGCGAATATTGCTGCCATGGCAGAAGCGGTGGGCCGCTTAGGGGTCGCACTTCGCCCGCATGCAAAAACACATAAGCTGCCTCAGATGGCAGACAGGCAGCTCGCCGCTGGGGCAACGGGCATTACTGTAGCTAAAATCTCTGAAGCAGAAGTGATGGCAAGCGGTGGGATCCGCAATATCTTCATCGCTTATCCCCTCATTGCATGGTCCAAGCTTGAGCGGGCTGCACGCTTAAGCCGCTCCGGCGTTCGCTTGATCATCGGCGTCGATAGCTTGCAAGGGGCGCGTCGCATTTCCGAGGTGGCTGTCCGCGAAGGCGTGCAGCTGGAGGTCCGTCTGGAGCTCGATACCGGACTGCGGCGTACCGGCATTTCCTTAGGGCACGCCGTTAGATTGGCTGTACAAATTCATGCGCTTGACGGGATTAAGCTTAGCGGAATTTTCACCTATCGGGGTGCAATGCTTGGCGGCGCGGCTACACTTGATCTCAAAGCTGCTGGTCATGAGGAAGGCCTCCTGATGGCTAGTACGGCTGCAGCACTAAGAAGCGCCGGGATTCCCATTGAAGACGTTAGTGTCGGCTCTTCTCCTACAGCAAGGTTTGCCGCTGAAATTGAGGGCATCACCGAGGTACGGCCCGGCAGTTACATTTATCAGGACCGAATGCAGACTGCTTTTGGCCTATGTGCTCTAGAAGACTGCGCTGGCGTCGTGCTTGCGACCGTCATCAGCCGCCCATCCGACGACTTAATCGTTATCGATGGCGGAAGCAAAACGTTCGCCACGGATGTACAGCCGGGTACCGCTCCGCTATTTCTGAAGGGCTTCGGGCATATCCTCGGAGATCCAGACGCGGTGCTGGAGCGTATGAACGAAGAGCATGGCATGATTCGGATTCAACCCGATGCGCCATATAAGATCGGGGACGGCATTCAAATTATACCCAATCACATTTGCAGTACAATCAACCTGCACAGCTTCGTTTATATTAGCGATTCGTCAAGCCAGCTGGTCAAAACACCCGTAGCTGCGCGCGGCATGCTCGAATAACTCGCATAGGGAGGCATGTCACAAGCTCCATTTCCCTGTACGGCGCCTCAAATTTGGCAAGCGCGCGCTTCTTGTCTCTGGCTATGCGGAGGATAATACCGTGTTCGATCCTGCCTCCATTCGGGCAGGATATAATGACCTTTGAAGAGCCGCGTCGATCCCCTTCCGGTATCTCGCATGTTATCGTTGCCAGCCATCTTGCGCTGCAGCATGGCATGCATACACATAAGCGCAAGGCTTATCTTATTCGCACGCAGCGCTGCTGCACCCACTAATTGATTGATTAAAAAGGAGCCATCATCATATGTCATTAATCGAAAAACGTCTCGCTGAGCTAGGCATTGTTTTGCCCGAAACGACAAAACCAAAATTCTCCTACATTCCCGTGAACCAAACCGGCAACCTCATCTATACGTCCGGCTTTGACTGCCGCATCGACGGCATACTTATGTATGAAGGCAAAATCGGCTCTGATCTAACAATCGAGCAGGGCCAAGAAGCTGCACGCCAAGTGGTTATTAACCTGCTAGCCGCGATGAAAACCTATTTAGGCGACCTTGACCGCGTTGTCAAAATCGTAAAAATTCTTGGCTTTATCAACAGCGCACCCGGCTTTGGAGATCAACCTTACGTACTGAATGGTGCCTCTGATCTCTTAATTGAAGTGTTTGGCGAGAATGGACGCCATGCCCGTTCTGCGATTGGAACGAGTGACCTTCCGTTCCATACCCCTGTTGAAATCGAGCTGATTGCAGAGGTCCGCGACTAGCATAGGCATGCAAAACCCCCAGGGCTCAGGCACCTGGGGGCTCCCATACTATTTTAGTTTAGTGGAAACGCTAATGTTGACGATTTACAAGTAAGCGTATTTGCCTAGCACCAAGAGCGGGATATGATGACAAGCAAAATGAAAAGTACTAATATAATGCCAATTCCAGTACCTACTCCGCCAACTCCGCAACTAGCGCCTGCAACCGGATAAACGGGGCCGCAGTTTCCTGGACCTACGTTCGCACCTGCTACTCCATAGCTCATTTGTTCATCTCCTTTTTGTTAAGGTACAGTATCCTATGTCTCAGGAACAAAAGCGTATAGGCGATTGAACAAAATGTGCTCCTGCTCATTTTTTGTACTTCCCGCACAATCGAACGAGATGCTGGGCTGATGCTAGTGAAGTCTGGCTGCTTGTCTTTTTTCGGAAAATGAGAATCCCCAAGTGCCTACAGCCTTGGGGATTCTCATTTTATTTTTAGTTAGTGGACATCATAGGCGTCCGACTTGTTTGTAAGCTCCCGTGTGGTGATTACAACCAAGAACGAGAAATGATGACAAGTAGGATAAAGAGAACGAGGATAAATCCAATGCTGGAAAATCCACCGCCGCCGCAATTACTTACACCTGCAACCGGGTAAGGTGCGCAATTTCCTGGACCCACGTTTGCTCCTGCTACTCCATAGCTCATTTGGCCATCTCCTTTTGTTAAGGTACACTGTATCCTATGACTCAGGGGCAAAAGTGCATGGGCTTTAGGAGGAAATGAGCAGATGCCTAAGCAGGGGTATAGGTCTATTTTTGAACGGCTTAACCTGTTGTTAAGAAAGATACGTCTAATATAATCGCAACTCTCAATGCATCTCCTGCATGAAGCTTGGGCTAATACAGAATAAACATGATTCCCGCAGACTAATCGTCCGTGAGGATTTGCTATTTTCGCGAAAGAATAATCGTATTTAACCACGCCAGCTCGGATAAGGTTAAGGATCCCTGCTCCGCTTTTTCCTTCCACTTGGCATCTTGGAGCAGCTTTTGCTCCGTAAAACGACCAAGCGTCTCAACCAATAATTTATGCTCCCCGTCAGTTAGGATTAAATCCGATTTTGGGATGTCCATTTTCATTTGCATATTCTCCGATACCTTTATTTTAAAAGCAGCCCAGCCCGTCCATTTGCCTGCATCGTACATTAATCTCGGACAGATCTTCCCGCTCCAGTCATAATGCCGAAATAGACGCTCCGTCCCCCAGCCAAACTGCTTCAGCAGCTTCGCCGCTAGTTCAGTCGCATTGGCTAATGCTTTCGAGTAATCTCCGCTCTCGCAAATCTCGATGCCAATCGATGTACGGTTGCCGCTAGCCGTTCCGCTACCATCGCCAGCATGCCAAGCGTTTTCGTTTAGTGGCAAGCACTCGATCACCTCATGCTCGTCCACGACAAGATGATAGGATGCGGTCCGATTATTCGCTGGATTAGTCAGCCAGGCTCGCTCATTTTGCGCCGTGCTTGCCGAATTGCCCGTGTTGTGAATCGTTATCGATTGAGGAATTAGCAGGTGGCCAGGGCGACGGTTGCAGGGGGTTGTTTTGGGGATGTGGTTGATGGTGTATTTAAACATTATTTATTTTTCCTTTTTCAGTTGTGTCATGATTACCAAGTTCCTCATTAAATTCTGTTTTTGTTTCAGTACTCGCCCCCCTCTTGATTGACCGTTCCATTTTCGCTTTCAATTCACTATCAATATGTTCAATAACTGAATTAGGAATCCATTTCCCCCAACCCGCTCTATAGGCATTTGCAGTCAATGATTGCCAAGTATGATAAATAAGCCCTAATGTAATAGCATAAAAGAAAAGACCTGGCATCCCTAGCATGGAATCCAATAGATTTGCAAAAGCAGGTAGCGCCATAAGAAAAAAGGTGCGAAAAATACCAAACTTACCATATTCAGAAGAATATATTTTATCTTTATGTGCAACAGCTATCCCAGTTACCCAATCCAAAATTATTACGCATAATAAAAGAGCAACAGGTATTAAGCGTCCTGAACCATAAATTGAATCAATAATTGGGGCAAAAAAAGCCCCTAAACCTATGGCAACTATTTTTCCTTCTGAAAAGTAGTTAGAAAACAATTGTTTACTCATGGTAACCTCCTTATTTTATTTATTATTAAAAAAGAAAAGCACAAACAACCCATTTCTTGGCTAGAAATGGGTTGTTTGTTATTGTACTAATCTCACGGTTTATGAACTATTTTAATAATGCTCGTGTTCCTTGGTTGGTTCTGATTCGTAAAGGAGAAGCCTTAGCATCTGTAATTAGGCCTGTTTCAATTAAACCATACTCAAAAGTGTTGTCGATCTTAATTCTTAACTGCTTGTTAGCTAATAAAGAAACATCTGGAGGATAGACTGGAATATTTAAGATTCCTTTAGTTGTATTAACTTTAAGAGTGCGATAGGGAATTTTATTATGAACAAAAATCCGATCATAAAATACGTATTGTTGGTAGATATCGCTAATAAAAACAGGAAGATACGGTGCAAATCCATTTGTGGGAATGGAAACCTTAGACGAATAAATATAACCCGGGTGCATTTGAATAGGAGTTCCCCATACGCCACCATAAGGTTTTTTATTCATCCATATCTCTTGATACTGCCCTTTGTATACGATATAGGTATCATTTGTGTTCAAATCAGTGTACAAATGTCCATCTGAAAGAGCTTTACTACCATCCGTTTCCCCTCTTTGTACAACTAAAGCAGCACTAAGACTACTACCATCCCAGATCCTTGTATACGTATTTTGTAATGTTTCAGATCTTCTATATAATAACTCAACCTGACCCAAATTGTTAGATGTAATTGAGACTATGTCAGCCATTACTTGATTGTCGACCTGAAAATCACTACTCCATACGCCCGAAGTCCACATTTTAATTACTGCTAAGCCATTAAATACACTAAATACAGCGATTTGCCCATTAGAAAGGGCCGTAATTCCCGATGTAGTATTATAAATAGGAGGTAAAGATGGGGTTAACGTCCAATTTTCTAACGTCTCAGATGATTTATACAAATGACGCAGTCTCCAACTAGTAAAATCACCACCACTTTCATTTATATTAATAACAACATGTATACCACCATTTGTGTCTATAACTGCTCCTCTCAACCTTGTCATGGATCCCCCATCAATACTCCCATTCGAAGTTGACCAAGTATTTGAAAAAGGATTATAGACCTTGTATCTGATAACTACAGTAGCCACAGAGTCTACCCAAAAACAATGAATTTTGCCATCAGGAGCTGCCGTAATATTAATATTGTTAGCTGTTGCCGTTGCTGAACCCGCCGAAGTACCGCTAGAAGAATTAGAAATAGCTTGATATGTCTGGCCGTTATCTGTACTCTTCCATAATTGAATTGCTCCGTAATAAGGAGCAATATTATAAGACGTTGCTGTATAAACGGTACCATCTTGGGCAATACAGCTAGCTCTGCTACCGCTAAAGGTAATAAAGTTTGCCGATATTGGGCCTGAAATTAAAGGGTTAAACATTTATTTCCCTCCTTATAAATCTGTTCTAAGCCACATTTGCCCTACAACTGGGCTTACTGGATCAGAGCCAAATCGAGCCTCAATTAAAGATTTTCCTGCATGACTCACTGCATAAGAAGCCAAACCTGGTATTGTAAATATTAAATCACCTAAATTACTAACCTCTATTTTACGTTGTGTTTTAACATTTGAAGAATTTACATAATTTAAAACTAAACCAAGCGACCATGCATTCGCCGTATTGCTTTGTGCATCTAATGTTAAGTTTTGTGGCAATGCGTCTGATAGTGTATTTCTAACAAATGCTGTTGTGGCTAACTGCGTTGTGCTACTTCCAACTACCGCGGTTGGAGCAGTAGGTACACCAGTAAAATTAGGACTTGTTAAGTTCGCTTTTAAATTAACCGCACCATTAACAAATGATGTTGTGGCAATTTGTGTAGTATTCGTTCCCGCCACTGCGGTTGGTGCAGTCGGCGTTCCTGTTAACACAGGCGACACAAGAGGTGCACGCGTAGTGTCTATTGGAATATTTGCCCATGACACTGAGCCAGAGGTACTACCGGCTGTCAATACTCTTCCGGTATTGGTTGTCCCGGTTGCTGGAATATGAAGATTACCATCACCTGTAGGGTGCACATAAGCATTGGCACCCGCAGCCACTCCGGCCAGCTTAGTTTTCTCAGCCGCAGTATAATCATTTGCCGATAGTCCTTTTCCAGCCTCTTTATCCACCTTGCCCGCTACGGCCGTATCAATGATATCCGCATTGCCGTTCAGATCCGCAATATCTACTACATCTGTTCCTTCTGGCTTTTTCAAGCCTAAGTTTCCTGTTGTTTGCATAAAATCACACTCCCTCGTAAACTCTTAATTCACTCCACGTCTTGCCTTTGGCTTGATTCCACGTCAAAGCTTTTATCTGATTCCACACCGTGTAGGTGTATTTCAAGCTGTAGGCCAAATGAGCCGGCTTGATATCCTCCAGCATCCGGATAAAACCTGCCATATTCGGTGGAATACCCTTGGTCCCGACAAACACAACCTCAAATCGGCTCTCCGCCGGATACTCGACGACGTTTACTTCCCCGCCCGAAAAAGCAATTGCCGTTTGAATTATCTTGACTCTCGTTGTCGTTCCCGCACCGCGCATTTTGGCAATAATGCTTTCCCTGCGGCGGGCATTCGGCAGAGAAGGATCGCTGGCAAGCCCCATCATTTTTTCCCAGCGCGCTAGCCCCCAAGTCGAGGAATGAACATAATATTGTGCCAACATATCCTCAAAAGCTGCTGCCTGCTTCCCGATCTCCTCGCCTAACTGTCCCTGAATCAAACGCATCTCCAGCACCTGATGGTAATAAAGCGGCAAATACTTCATCAAATCGATTTCAGTAGGAGCGGTTTCTTCCCCACCTTCGTTGTCTGCCCCGTAGGCTTGAACTCCATATAACGTTAAACCATACGACAAAACCTACACCCCCTTTAGCTGGTTCCAGGTGACGCCCGGGCTCAGCTTCCCGCTTGCAAAATCATAGGTTAGCTTCACCGCATTCGCTGTAGCAGCCTGAACCGTACTGGTGCTGTTAACCGCATTATTGAGCTGAGCAACGCCAGCAGCGGTTATCGAAGCGGCAGGCAACCGGGATACAGCCACCGTCCCCGAAGTTATATCGGAAGCGGCATGCGCATGTGCAGCAGGGGCAAAGGTAGCAGGCTTTCCACTTACACCTGCCCAAGGCACCGCATCAGCCGCTTCCGCGCTGTCCACTCTCCCGTTATTGTTCGTGTCGTAAATGCTTTTGAGCATATCGCCCGTAGCCTGCTGCGCGGCGGCAAGCAGGATATTCCCGCTTGCCGTCCCGATATACAGTTTTTGAGTATCGGTACAATACCCCAGCTCACCTATCTCCAGCGAACCGATGCTTGCTTCGACTCCCCGCCTCAATTGAATGAGTACTTTTCGTGGCATCTGCTCACCTCCTTAGAACGTGCCGCCATCAATAACGGCAACCTTCAAGCTATTTCCGGCAGCCGTATCGTACACAATGCTCACACCATCAATATTAGCTTCAATACCTGTCGCATTGACCAAAACCCCTTTACCTGCCTTAGCGCTAACCGCTGAAGCAGCAACAGTAATTCCGTTCCCCGCGCCAACGCTGAGGGTAACCGAATCGGCTTGTCCCCCGCCCGTTAAGCCGTTCCCGGCTGTGATCGTTTGAAGAGCACCTCCGGTTCGAACCCATGCGGAACCATTCCAGCTATAAATTTTCTGCTCGTCATCCACATAGCAGGTCCATCCGACCTGCGGCGTATAAAAATCCCAAGCTACCCCGTTCCATTCCGCGATCTTGTTCAATTGCGATGCCCAAGCACCCGTCGCCCCTGCCGGAATAATGAAACGGTCAAAGGGTAAAGGCGTTGCTGGCGGAGAAGCCAGATCCTTATCCATGACCGACGCTTGTGGCTCAATATTACGTTTGGCGAGTTCAATTTCGTTACGAATCTTTTGCGCAGACCATAAGTCTGTTACAGAAGTGCTCGTATCGTTAATCAGGCGATGCTTGGTCGCATCGTCCAGATGCGTTTTGATTTCGGCTGCGGTATTAACGTTTACGCCATCGGAAACCTTATTCACGTGGCCAGAGGTAATATCTGCTTTTACCACCTTGGCGTACACAGTTCCTTCGGCTACATCGTCCAGCGTCCCGGTTAAATCGGTCAGCTTTTGGGCATTGATTCGTTTCCAAACTGCGCCATCGTCAAAATACAAATAGCCAACATTCGTGCCGCTGCTAACGTAATATAGCCTTCCCAACATCGCTGCGGCAGGCCTCGCTGCTTCCGTTCCCGACAGCGCCCGCCCTACGAAGCTATTCGCCGTTCCATCGCCAATATAAACTTCCTTCGTATCAGTGCAAAATCCCATCTCTCCTGGCAATAAAACACCATAAACCGCTAATTGCACCTTTGTTCCGCGCTTGATTTGAATCGTCTGCGCCATATAAGCCTCCCCTAAAATGTTCCTCCATCGATGTTTCCATTCGTTTTGTAACGTTCCACTTCCATTTGAATGGCCTCAATGCTTCTCTGCAATACGTTGATATCCCCAGCTTCCACCCGGTCGCCAGGCGTTTCATAAGTGACGAAAACCTCATTCACCTGTGAAAAAAGCTTTAAGCTAAGCTTCCATGGGGTTTCTAGCGAGGAAGACAAAAAATAATTCACTACTCTTTCTCCGCTTAGGCCCGCTCCCGTATAGATTTGGATGCTTTCCTTCCGGATATCGTCATGGGCCAGCTCGCCCTCGAATACGCCGCTCATGACAGCAAGCTTTTCTTCGATAACGTATAGCTCATTGTTATCCTTCTTGTTCAGTTTTTCCGTAAAACGATCCAGCTTGTCAGGGTATGGCATTCGCTACACCTCCAATTCCACAAGCCCTGCAACGGGCACTTCATCAATGTCTAACCCAATGTTGGCAGTACCGCCATTTAGCAAAAGCTCGGCGTAATCAATTACCCCAGGAATGTCTAGAAGCAAAGTGCCAAGCTTGGCGATGCTTACATAATTAATTTGAAACGCCGTTTCTTCCAAATAAGCGCTGACCACAGCGGTGAAAGCGGATTTGACCTGCTGAATCGTATAGCCCGCAGCGAGGGTAACGCTGGCGGCTACTGCAATTGGCACACTGATAGCAGAAACAACCGAAACATCTGCTCCAATTGGCCGTTGCTCGTTTAAATACGCTAGTACCTCTTGCTGTAGCAATTCGCTAGCTGGCTGCTTGTCGGCATTTACAATGACGACTTTTACGGTACCCGGGCCATCCCATAAAGGGAGCACCCTCGCCCCTCCCACACCAGCAACCGACGTCGTCCATTTCATATAATCGGACACATTGCCACTTGTACCCGGATTTTGCACCTCTGCCAAAAAACGCCGACGAAGCTGATTATCCGATTCTTCATCCTCGCCGGGCACCAGCACATCAACCAGCTCGGCACGCTCAAGCGAAGGAACATAATCAATTGGAAGCATGTCGCCGAACTGCTGATTCCCGGCTTCGCCTTCCAACTCGCTTTCGAGTATAAAAGAACCGGCGCTTAGCCGTTCTTTGACGACAAAATTAACCATGCTAACCGAATATCGGCTGCCAATGGGGACATCCACAGCCGTTCCGCCAGAGCCATAAAACTTGCCTAGCCGCTTTGCTCGCGTAGCCGCCTGCCTGTTAATACCAAAATCTGAGGTTCGCCTGGTCAGATATTCTCCGCTCGAGGTGTCAGCAAACGCGAGATTCATATTCACGTCGAGCTGGGCATACAGCTCAGACAGCTCTGCGGCTGCCGGGGCCAGCGCATCGTAAATGATGCTCCCCTCTCGCTTGTCCACCTCGCCAGCTACCCGGTCCAGCATCTGCTGCAGCAAATAACTATAGGTCATCTGTTCATACACGTTCCATTACCTCCTCTCCAAAACTTCCGAATTCCGATACGACGGTAAATTGAATGGTCGCAAAATCCTCCGTGACCTCGAATTGAAAATCAGTCACAGCGCTTATGCGGTCATCCTGCATCAAGGCCTCGCGGATTCTACGCTCCATCTCGGAGCGAACAAAGGAAGGAGCCTCGCCAACCAAGCCCTGCAGCTCAGCTCCATAATCCGCACTGTAAATGAAAAAATCGAAGCGCTCCGTCTGCAAAATTTTGAATACGGCTTGTTTAACCGCATCCAGACTATCCGTTTTGCCTACAATCCGGTTGTTGATCATATCGAGCTTGTAGGTGACGCTTGTCTCCGTGCCTTCATTCTCCACGTTCTCTGTCAGTCTTGCCCCTTGAGGAATCATGGCTTGACCACCTTATCCAGCACCACGAATTGCTGCCCGCCTTGCACGCGAAGCATAAGCACGGCATCTCCCGCTTCAAGGCCGCTCCGAATAAGCAGCTTCTCCGAGGAGGGCAGCACCGCTTCAAATCGCGTCAGGCTTTCTGGCACAATTAAAAAATCCTCTGTCAAGGTAAAACGTTGATCCACGTTTACCTCCAGAGGATTAATCTTCGTTACTTTTCCGATCATGACGGCCATCGGATTGCCAGCGGCATGAGCCGCAGCGCCTGCTTTTTTAATTGAGTCCAGCAATGCCATTAAATCACCCTCAATTCCAGCTTCATCGTATGCGAATCCGCATCAAACTTATGCGTGCATTCGTCCACGAGAAAATATTGATTGATATCCAATTCTTCAATAATGACCGGAACGTAGCTGCCCGCCCTGACCCGCAAGTCGCCAATCGCGTCAATGCTGATGCTTCGGCTCTCCCGGTTTTTCAAAGTCATGAGCTGAGTGAGCTGTTCCCCGATCTGCGCCTCATTCATTTTCTCGTCTGCCTGCTTGTACAACTGCAGCCGTCCCCACTTCGCCACATTCGCACTGTCCTGTGCACTATGAATATCGCGTTTGCCAGTTTCCTTATTGTCCTGATAAATTTTAATTTTGTTGTACGTGTCTCCGTCAATCGAACGCTTTAATCCATAATCGTACAAAAGGCTATAATCCCCAATCACAAAATCGACCTTCATATCCTGAATGTTCCGAACGGAAAGCTTGCCAAAATCATCAAAGAGCATAAAATTCCCGCCTTTATGGATCAGCGTCAAATCCAGTGCCTTGCAAATGATATCCAGCAGCTTCTGATTGTCCTCGACCATCTTCGGAATTTTATATTCCGTATCGGCAAGCAGCCCCGTCTTCAGCTCAAAATCATCCGCGATTTGCTTCACAATCTGTGAGGCGGTGACGTCTTTAAAAACATAAGTATCGTTCATAAGCAGGTAACGAATCTGATCATAGGCTTTAATCGACACACTCTCGTCCTTGCCAGAGCTGATTTCAAATACATAGCCATAAAAGACATCAAGATTATCATTTCTCACCGTGATGACATCGCCGCTATTCACTTCAAACGAAGCACTCTGGAACAAGCTTCCTCTAATAAACGTCAGATCAAGACTGGATGCAGATCCGATCCGTTTCGTCTTGTATGTGAGGGACGGGACCAGACTCGTTATATTCCACACCTTGCCGTTTCGATTATCGATTAAAATTTCCAGCATCTCATCACCCCGGCAGCTTGAGCAGCATTCCAATCGGCAGCTTCTTCAACTGCGAATCCTTAATGCCGTTCAGCTTCTGAATTTCTTTCCAGCGCCCTTCATTGCCAAGCTGGACCCTAGCCACTTTGATAAGTGAATCTCCAGCGACTAGCTTGTAAGTCTTAGGCTTTGTTTTGTCTGAAGGACGAGCCTGTGGCTTTACGCTGGCTTTGTCATTCTTGATAATGACTGGCCTAGCACCGTAGAAAGCAAATTCCTTTAGCGAGATACTATACTCAATATCGCCGGAGCCTGCGGCTTCCATCCATTCCAATTTTTCAATGCTCATCGGCAAATTGATATCGAATGTCGGTCCCGTGTAAATAAAACGGATGGGATATTTTTTCTCCATCCAGTCCTTAATGACGATGACATAAAAGACAGGGTCAATCCACGTTTTACTAGCTAAGAACGGATAGGCCTCCGCAGGAAAAAAACTCTCGAACGATATAGTCGTAAGCTTCGGATTTTGCAGTACGTTGATTTCTCCCAAACCCGATACCTCGTACGTTTTCCCGCTCGCTCCATCCCCAATCTTGATTTCCGGCGGATTCACTGGTATCCGAAGGTTTTGCTTCTGATCGCTGTAGCTCAGCCATATACTGTGTTCATGATTCCGATTCGTAATCATACGCTATACGTCCTTTCTGCAGAAGAGGCGATTTCCTCGTTGAGAGAGCGCTCAATTCGTCCAATGATGGTATCAATATCATAGCCGTTATTGATATCGCCAGTTTGCACACTAACCGTTGGCTGCAGTGAGACGAAATTCTGAATGTTCTTCATCTCCGCCAGCTCCCGCATCGTCTTTAGATCCTCACTGGAAATATCGACGGTTTCGTTAATGGAGCCCACCTCATTTACTCGGTTGATGTCTGGGGCTACACTCCCCATGCCGCCAGCGCCAGCGCCACCGAATCCGCCTGTCCCTGCGGCTGCCCCTACCTCCTCTATCGCTGGTTTTTTAAAGCCGGATTCCTTATTAAGAAAGCCACCCAATGCCCCCTCTTTCATATTAAATTTGTCCGTTAAACCCGCACCAAAATCATAACCTTTTTTGGAATAATCCCCGATATCCGTTTGTTCCATTTTATACTTTGAAAAGTCAACAACAGCCTTATCTGTTTGGGGCTCGAAGCTATCCAGTTTGCTTGTATCGACCTTTCCAATCATCTTAAACTCTGTACCCGTTATACTATTCACTTTCTCTAGAACCCAATTTAGTCCGTCAATAAAGGTGTCCATCATACCGCCAAAGAAACCAATCACATTTTTAGTAAGATCAAAAAACAATTTTTGAATCGCATAAACCGGATCATTAAAAATATTGACCAAAAATTCAGCAACGGAGACGACAATATTCCAAAAATAAGCAAATCCATTTTTCAGTGCCGCAAACAATCCAAAAAACAACCCCATGACAAATCCCACAACCTGCTCAACAGTTCCTCCAAAGTGTAAAAAGATGCCTACTAATACTCCGATAACAGCTATAATGAGCAAGATCGGCCAGAAAGCAAGTAACCACGCTCCAGCTTGTGCCAATATAGGAGCAACCATTGTCCATAAATAACCAAGGATAGTCGGAAGCAACACCAAACCAGTCAGCATCAAGATCGACAAAATTAAAGGCCAATTGTCGAGGAAGACACTGAATAACCAGAGTGCTGCCTCACCGACCACAGCAAGCTGGCTAGCCGCAAACGTCAGCCCTTGTTCAAACAAAGCAAAAAACGCTTGGAATCTCTCACTGGCTACGAGCTCGTTTAGCTTTTCAAGTAGCGGAGACATCGCTTCCACCGCGCCCATCCCCGCTGCAGCAAAGCCAGCTTTTATCGTATTTTGCAAGGTAGCAATTTGATTCAAAGGACTGCTTCCTACCGTTTTGAGTGCTTCCGCACCCATATTTGCTTTTTCTCGCATCGTATCAAGAGCATCAAGAAAACCATCCATGTCGTTAGCCTGTTCGAAACCTACGTTTTGAAAGGCTTCCTCGCTAATGTTGAACTGCTCCATCAAGCCCGAATAGTCTCCAGTCATCGCCGATTTAATTGAACCGGCTGCATCTTCAGAGCTTCCTCCATTCGGATCCAAAATCGACATCTCCATCGCCATTGTCGTCATCCGGTCAAGTTGAGTCGTATCCTGAGCAGTTGGCATGAGCGATAATGCGGTTTTGATAGCCTCATTAACATCAACGCCATTTTTAACTGCATTCCCTCTTATATTCTCATATAGGGGTTCTCCAATCTTCTCCCCTCCAGACCTTGCAATGAGCAGCGCTTTGGATTGATGCTCCTCCATGGCACCGGATATCGCCATAACAATCATATCTTTCAGTTTTTCTCCCGCACCTAGAATGGCAGATTGCCAAAGCGCGGCTTTTCGCTCAGCGGGATCTGTTATAGACCCGGGATCAGAGCCAGAATCAGAATTGGATTCTGAACAACATTTGGACGGATCAGAGGAGTTTCCTGAACCTGAATTATTGTTTTGCAATAATCCCTTAGCCGCTATAAAGAATTGCAAAGCAGTATGACATGCAGTTACAACATTTTTCAAAATCGTAGATATTTTCAAAACATCATCTAATCCACCACCTGGACCACCACCTGGACCTGGACCTCCGCCACCATCGGCTGCTTCTCTTAACCTTTTAACTGAGTCAGTCAGTTCGTTCATTGATATTGTTGCCCGTTTCAATCCATTGTCCAATTGCACTGATTCAACCCGCATCTGGTCAAATGTATTAATCAATTTTTCGCCTTGCTTCGTTGCTTCTATGAAACGAGCATTCAGACGATTCAAAAATTGAATAAAGGCAGTCGCTGATCCACTATTGGGACCCGAGTCAGAAGGCCCTCCATTCACAATAATTGGGGATCCACTCGCCATCTTTCCACCCCCTTCACACGGGCAAGAGCGCCCCCTCATGGGAGCGCTGCCCGTCCTTATTTTCGTTTTACTTTGGCGCGCTGCTTCTTCTCGTTCTCGATGCGGACATCGATCATCGCGTAGATAGCCGCTTTTTCGCGCTTGGTCATGGCCATCAGCACATGCGGCAGTATGCCGAGCTCGTGGAGGGCGTAGTAAGCGTAATTCGCTTCCCCGTCGCCCTCTTTAATTAGTTTTTTACTTCTTCGGCCAGCTCGTTCAGGCTTTGGTTGAAGCCGTTAATTTCCTGTACGCGCTGAACGAGGGACGCATACTCGCCTGGCAGCAGCATTTTGCGCAGCAGGTTTTCGGCGCCTAATGTACCGTACGATTTTTGCAAATCGGCATCCTTCAAGTTAGGAAACTGAATGCTGCTCACGACGAGCTTGGCGAGGTATTCATCGGTATTAGTTTCCGGTACGAAAACGCCGTTTTTCCCCTTCACCTTGCGGGTGGAGGACTTGCGGCATTCCTCGTTCTCAGCCTCAGTCATGCTGCGCAGCTCCCAAGCCACGGCTTGTCCTTCGGCGTCCTTGAACCGATCGGATACGATAAACGGCTGCGTCGACTCGACTGCCGCATTTTGTGCAAAAAATACGCTTAAATCACCCATTGATAAAGCCTCCATTTCAATCTATGTTAAATTAGCCCAACGAAAGCGCTGTAAAGTGGTCCTGAATATCTACGCCCTCGAAGGTAAACTCGATCTCTTCCTCAAGCGCTTCGCTCTCGGTATCCAGCTTGCCGATGATGACCTTGTTCAAGTTGACCTTATTCAGGACAACCGTTTGCTTGCCCGTCGCAGAGGAGGAATCCTCATTCATAATGACGATGTCAAAATAAGCATCCACGCCGGTTTTCACGTAATCGAGCATCATTTGGCGGAATTTCGTCGTTACATAATAGATGGTCATCGTCCCTGTACCTGACCAGCCTGTTGCTTTGTGCTGCAAGCCCCGGTGGCCAAGCGTCTTGATTTCCGCCTTTTGCTTCTCGATGCTGGCTTCCAGCGTCTTCACGTAAAACATTTCTTCCTGCGAGTTGTTAATTACCGTAAAAGCCCGGCCTTCGCGGCCCGAAATCGTATCTCCTGCGTTCAAAAATGCCATATTACTTCACCGTCACTTTCATATATACTTTTTCTACGCTATCTACTGGTTGAATATGAACGTCAATCACAAGGCTATCGGAATCCGTGCCGGCAAGCACCGACAAATCCGCCTGCGAGTCGAAATTTTGAATCGCGCCAAGCGCCTGAATACTATTCAAATACTTCGTGCACTCATTGCGAAATAGACTGCGGCCATCAGCGTTATTATCCACTTTGCCGATATAAAAGGTTTCGAAAATTCGTTTGAAGTCATTAGCAATGCCGTCCAACACGCGAATGACCCGATTTTTCGAGAAAGCTTTTCCTTTTTCGAGCGTATAGCCGGTAAACGTATTGATATCCTGCTCGACAATGACACGTCCGCCGCTAACGGTAAACAGAAGCTCACCAGCCTGCAGCGCCGCAACCGTCTGCGAATTCGTATAACGAACATCGGCATCGACTGCCTCCTCATAAGCCTCGTACGTCAGCGATTGATTGATCGCTGCGCCCGCCGTAGCAGCGGCCACCCATACTGTCGCTTTTTGTGCATCGATAACGGTGCCATCCTGCAGCTTCACACCATTTTTGACGCTAATGACGCCCTCATGGTCGGCAGACGGATAGTTTGCAAGCACAATCTGGATTTTTCGGCCTTCCTCCTCGCGCAAGCGGCGAGCAAAGGCAGCATAGACCGCCTTTAGCGAAGCATCACCGGATACAAGCGCAACCGTGTTAAAATCCTGCAGCTCGATCTGAGTCAAATAATCGGTGTGGTCCTGATTCGTCACCGTACCGTTAGCGCCGCCTGCAAGGGGAACGCCTGCTGCTGCAGTCAATACCCCTGTACCGCCAAAATCAACATAAGCATTACCGCTTAGTGCTGCAATAGCAGCTACCGACTGCGTATCTACCTCTGCATCAGCAACATAAGTGATGACATCAAACAGCTCAACGTCGTCAACGTTTTGCTTCACGGCAACCTTGATATCATTGCCTCGAACGCCGCCATATTTGGCTGTAAGCGTCAGGCCGCCAATTGTTGCTGCTGCCTTCGTCCCTTCATTAAGACGATATAGTAGCAAGGTTTTGGCTTTCTTGAGCGCTTCACGCACCAGCAAGAGCTCCGGTGTGCTCACTTCATAGCCGAGCAATCCGCTAAGATCATCGCCCGCCTGAATCGCGATCACCGATTTTGATTTTCCCCAATTCAGGGTCAGCGCCGCTGCTACCGTTCCGCGCTCGCCGATACTGCCCACCGTTTGTTTTTCTCCTACCAGATTAATATATACGCCTGGACGCACCTTATTTTGTGATGTATAAGTTCCTCCTGCCATGTTCTACATGACCTCCTTTTTCAAATAGGCTGTTATCCGAGATAACGCTTGTTCATGAGTGCATTTGTCTTGCTCATCCATTACCGCTGAGAGCACATCCTTCTGTGCTGGCGTATACCGCCTCGCTGCGAGCAATTGCTGCTTGCTGAAGCCGGCCTCTTTCCCATTAGCATCCTGCCATGCTTTCTGCTTCATCCCATCCATCCTCCGGCTTCCTTCTTCGTTTGAAGCGGCTAGCCCATCTTGCGATCAGCCTTGCCGCCTGCGCACTTTCACCTCTGCACCTACATCTCAACCACCTCCTTTCCTTGGCAAAACAAAAGGGACGCTCGGTATAGTCCACCGCTCGTCCCCGGTTATGATCTCTTGCACAATATCATAATATCACGGTTATTTGAGCAAAAACGGACATTAGGCGGACAGAAAGCGGACAACTTCCGCAAGAGCCTTTTGCTTCCATCTTCGAAACGTCCGATCGACGATTCCAAGCTCCGAAGCAACAAACTCTGTAGGCTTTCCTTCTATAAAGCGCAGTCTCAGCAGCCGCGCATAATCGGGCTCATAAGCCTCCAATGCCTCCAGCGCTTGGTCAACGGTTTGCAGCTGCTTCTCGATATCCTGAAGCTCGCTAATTTTATCGATCACGCCCATGTAGCCTTCGTAGCCTCTGGAGCCGGTACGGGCTTCAAGCACTTTTTCTATCTTTAGCTCCAGCTCTCGCAGCAGATGTTCATCCTCCGGGCTTGCCGCTGCCCGGCTTTTGATGACCTCGCTGAGCTGCGCCCTCGTTCCAAGCGGATATTTGGACAGGTTGGCGTGTGCGGCTGCTTCAATTCGCTGCTCTTGTTCATCTAAGTACATCGATGAGGGCAGCTTGCGCAGCTCCCGGTGTAGCTCCTGCAAATGATCATCCTCGGACATATTGCTTAATCTAACTCCGGGCCCTACTGAAATTCCCTCTAGCTGTTTCTTTCTAGCCTTTAACCGTTTATAAGCTGTTAATTGATCAATAATGTGCTGTTCTTCTTTCATCGCAATACCCTCCTGTTGGTTATCATTTAAGGTTGAGTATTTAAAATACCGTTCTAATCAAAAAAATATAATGGAGTTCTCGGTATTGACAATACTCTCGAACAAAAATATACTAGCTTTGAAGTATCTAAAATAGCGAATCAACTTTACTGATAAATAGTGATACTGTTCGTCTGATGAATCTCATTGTATTCGGTATTTTAATTACCGTCAAGTATTTTAAATACCGATACTAAAAATGGAGGGTATTTATAATGTCATTAGGAACGAGAATAAAACAGCTGAGGATAGAGCGCGGGTTAACGCAGCAGGACGTCGCCTCTAAGCTTGAGATGGGCCGGTCAAATTTCGGGCATATCGAGAATGACCGGGTAACGCCAACCAGCGAAGATCTGCAAAAAATGGCCGATATTTTAAATACGACCACAGATTATTTGCTCGGACGCGAGGTTTCTACGGCAACAATACCCGATTGGGCGACGTATAAGGATAAACGGGATTTTAAGAAGCTGCTGGAGGAAGACGGGGAAATTATGTTTGACGGCGTACCGATGAGCGGAGCCGATCGCCAAAGAGTGATGGACGTACTGACAGGCCTGTTCTGGGAAGCTAAGCAAATGAATAAGCACAAAAAAAATACCGAGCCGAAGGATGCGACTCCTGATGATGCCAAAGGGTAGGTGCTGCTATGGATAAAATGATTTTGAAGCTCATCCGCAAATACAAAACCAATGATCCTTTCACCATTGCAGAAGGCCTTGGCATCCATATCCGGTATGCGGATCTCGGCGAAGGCACGCGCGGACTTTACTTCAAAAAGCTGCGAAGGCGATTTATCGTCATCCATGAGACGCTGCCAGACAACTGGCGGCGGTTCGTCTGCGCTCATGAGCTTGGACATGATCGATTGCATCCTGGATTCAACCGTTTTTGGATGGATGAACAATCGTTCTTTAACGTGGGAAAGTATGAGCGGCAAGCGAGCAAATTTGCCGTTCGCCTGTTAACGGCAGGCGATGCCCCTGCTCGCAGCGAGACGCTGGAGCAGCTGCTCACACGCAACGGCGTGCCTGCGGAGATGCAGAAGTTTTATTTTTAAGGTTTTTTATGGATGCTAGCTGCCTTCTTATAACAAGCAGTCTGGAGCGCTCTGTGCGTTTCAGACTGCTTGTTTTTTTGCAGTAAACAAAGTAAACCCGTTTTCGCCTTCACAATAGCGTTCAAATCCGCCAACCAATTAAGCTTATTTGGAAACTTTTCCAATTAAAAGACGTCTCATAGTAGAGGAGAGTGAAAAATGCACAGAAATCAGAGCAGGTTCATAAAAAATGTTAAATGGATGATTTTATCGATTCTATCCCTATCGTTAATTGCACTATGGCAACCGCCACATCAAGTGCAGGCCGCCGCTTCCGCTGGCAAGCTACTGGATTCCATCGTAAACATTTCTGGAAACATGGCGCTTGATAAAAATGGCATATTATGGCGTTGGAATGACGAAAAATACCAAGCTAAGCCTATCCTTGATCAAGTAAAATCATTTTCTGGGTTTAACTCCAATACTAACTATGCGGCCGTCAAAAAAGATGGAAGTGTTTGGATCGGCGGCTACTTTACCAAAAACGTGCTGAACAGCAAGACCAATGAGTTTGAGTTTACTGGCTATACACATGAAGAGCCTGTAAAAGTAGAAGGGCTTCCACCTGCTCAAGCGGCTAACAGTAAGTATGCGCTGGATACCTCCGGAAATGTCTGGGCCATCGATTCACAAAAACTGACCGCATCTAAAATGGCCGGCTTGTCTAACATCGTATCGCTGGACAGTTATGACTATGACAGCGCACTCGATAAAGACGGAAACGTCTGGGTATGGGAATTCACACCCGCAGGACGGACTGTATTTAAACCGGAAATCTTTTATACGAAAGTAAAACAGCTATCGGGAGGTGTCGCCATAGACAGCGAGTGGAATGGATATTTACTGAGCGGCAGCATTTATATGTATAAGCACGGCGGACCTAATAATTATCCCCATTTCAATGTTACGGCGTATTCCAGTGAAATAAAAGCCTTATCCGGTGCGAATGTAGACATGGGTATCGATTTCTCCCTTCTTTTGAAAAAGGACGGTTCGGTCTGGTCTTGGAGTTTCAGCAATGACTTCAACAGAAAGATTCAGCAAATCAAAGGAATCTCCCAAGTTTCGCAAATTTCCGCGAAGGCCTATGGCGGCACAGCGCTCCATGCAGACGGCACTGTTTCATCCTGGAAGGTAAAGGAAGGAGCTTTATTAGACAAGCCTCCTGCTTCTGTAAAACCGGTGAAAGTGACCAAAGCGATTCAGGTATTACTGAACGGCAAGACATTAAAGCTGCCTGCTGATCCCCTATTATATGAAGGGCGCATTTATATTCCGGTTCGCGGCTTGATTGAAACGCTTGGTGGTACCGTTCATTATGCTAACGATAAAGTTACGCTTCGCTATGGTGATCGCTATGTGGAATTAACAGTATGGAGTAAGGATGCTGCCATTGATGGGAAAAAGGTCACGCTTGACGCCCCGGCGCGCATCGAGCAGGGAAATACCGTCATCCCACTCCGTTTCACAGGTGAAGCACTCGGAATTGAAGTGAAATGGAATCCAACTAACCAGACCGTTGAGCTCAATCTTCCCGCTTAAAACTAAGGTACCCACCTTTACGGTGGGTACCTTAGTTTTAAGCATTATGAGAACAAAGATCGGCTGATCCCGGTCAGCTCTTCGCTGTTTTAGTTTTAGTACTCTCCTCCAACATCGGCTCCTACATCATAATGGCTTGCCAAAATAGATCCTCAAGCGACTCCGGCGGATAGGCTTCATTATTGTCATTTCATCCCATTCTCCCTGCGATTATCTTTTGATCCTGCCGCTCCTAAAGTAAATAGTTGTTCAAAAGAAGCTGCACCGCTGAAGCATGTTTATCCAACCACTCATTTCTGGTCATAAATTGATCTAGGATATAGTGGAAATTTTGCTCAATATCTCTTCCGTCAAGATGCTGTCCAATATAAATATGAAGAATGGCAAGATGGTAGATTTGAGTTAATAGCTGCAGTTGCTCTATTTCCTCTGTTGTATGTTTGCATGAGTGAGCGTATCCCTTTAAAAATTCTTCTATCCTATCTATAGATCCATCCGTCAATTGAGCAAGATGGTTAAAACTAATTACAAACTCCATAAACCCAACATCTACAGACGTAAAATCAAAATCAAGCACGCCCGTAATACCATTCTCCTCAGCCAGAAGGTTAAAAATTAGCAAATCATGATGTACCAACTGTTTAGGCAAGGCTTGCACATGGATTCGGTTCATTTCGAACGTTGCCATCATCTTATAATAAAAACGTTGCTTTGGCCCAGGTATCGAAAACGGCGGCTTTTCAAAAAAAGAGGCCACTGCTGAGCGGTTTGCAAGTGGATGAAGCTTATCGATTTCCAAAAAAGATACTCCGCTATATTCGGATTCCTTTATTTCGTATCCACCAAGGGCAGAAGCAACTTGCCCGACAACTCTGCCAAAATCATTGGCTTCACCTACACTTGTTATTGCTGGAACAGCACCTGAAAGAAAGTTTACTACAGCGCCTAAAGTTCCATCCCCAAACTTATAATAGCTATCACCTGCAAATGAGCTAAGGAATACAGGTACTTTCAAGGTTTCCAGCTGTTCATTTAAATAGGAGGTTAGCTTGACTTCAAATAAAAGCCCTTCCTCCGATTTGGTATGGCGATTGTAAATACGCATCACATACTTTTCCTCTTGGAGCGTTATCACTTGAGTAAGATTAGTCAGTCCAAACGGAACAGGCTCCAATGAATAATCCAACTGGGGAAAATAAAAATGAATAAGCTCCTTCATATGTTTTTCCAATACGACCTCCATGTTTCCTCTTTTATTTTTATTCTCATTTTCTCATAGAAAGATAACGATCCGCTACAAGCAAAAAAGCCCCAGACTCCAGAGCAACTACTGCTCAGGAATCCGGGGCTCATCATCTAATCATGGAAGACTGCGGCAGCCTAAATCGCCCAATTGCCGCTGCGGAAGATGGCCTCACTCTTGCCATCCGGAGTAATGCCGTCGATGCTCATGTCCGGTGATCCGATCATAAAATCCTCATGGACGAGGCTTCTGTTCGCGCCTTGAGCGAGAAGTTCCTCTGGCGACATTCCCGTGCCTCCCTTGAGATTCACCGGGTAAGCTTGGCCTAGAGCCAAGTGACAGGAGGCATTCTCGTCATACAACGTATTAAAGAAGGTCACATTAGAATTCGAGATGGGCGAGTCGTGCGGAACTAACGCCACTTCCCCTAATTGTCGCGCGCCATCATCTGTATTAAGCAAATTTGAAAGGGCCTCGTAACCTTGTTCTGCGGAATAATCGATAACTTTTCCGTCCTTAAAGGTCAAGGAGAAGCCATTGATCACCTGGCCATTATAATTCAATGGCTTGGTGCTGCGTACGGTTCCATTGACTCCATCCTTCAGAGGCATCGTAAATACCTCCTCCGTTGGCATGTTGGGATTAAACAGTACACCCTTCGAATTCGCTTTAGCGCCGCCGAGCCAAATATGGTTCTCCGGCAGCTCAATCGTGAGGTCTGTTCCTGGAGCTGTATACTTTAACTCCTTGTATCGCTTGCCATTGAGCAGCTCGACCATTTGAAGCAGCTTCGCATTATGTTCTTTCCATGCCTGAATCGGATGTTCCAATCCGATCCGGGTAGCGTCAATGATCCGCTCCCAAAGCTTCTGAACCGCTGCTTCTGCCGAAACCTCTGGAAACACCTTAGCTGCCCATTCCGGTGTGGCATAGGAGATAAGTGTCCAAGCATTCGTGTGGTTCATTAACGATCCGCGGTATCCACTAAGTGCAGTAGATGCTGCCTTGGATGCCGTTGCCACCCGAGCTGAGTCTACGCCGTTCAGCAAATCGGGGTTAGGGGAGTATATTTGAATAAACGCTGCTCCCTGCTCTACGAATTGCTCCCATGCTTTGGCGCGCCACATCGGATATTCGCTGAAAGCCTCCTCCGGGGCATTTTTGTATTTAATGAGAGAGAGTTCCTCATCGTTATACTCCACATGCACGTTTTTGGCACCGGCTTCATAAGCCTTTAAAGCAATTAGCCTTACTAGTGGTGCGGAGCTAATTGGCGCCATTACAACGACAGTCTGTCCTTTCTGTACCGAAACGCCGACATTCACCGCAAGTGATGCATAGTTTTCTAATTGCTGCTGAGTAGGATACATGTATGTAAATTCGCCTCCATTTTCATTTTTTTATAGGAATAGCAAAGCCCCCCGTCCGCTCAATATTCAAACGGAGGAGAGCTTTGGTTCAAACTGACGGATTAATAGGGGTTTTCTACCTTCATAATATCCAGAAAAGGGATCTTCGTTACACTCCCCATATATTCCACGTGAACCTTCTTTGTTCTGGAATCGAGCACAGTAATCACGCCTCTTACCTGCTCCTCCGCTGCCCACACCGTGAGCAGAAGCTCCGTTTTTTCCTGCTTAGCCTCCACCAATCGCTCGCCCAGCTCTTCAAGCTCAAACTCATCTCTTGTTGGCCGTTTCGGTCCTTTTGCCATCCTAATCCCCTCCTGCACGATATATGGCAACCCGAACACTCCATAAAAAAAGGGCCCCTCCGCTCCGAGGAGACCCCATCCCTATCTATCTAAGTTACACGAATAACTCTATTATACCATGATGCCAAGGAGTCTGTTAGCTGCGTTTTCGCGGAATATAGGACCAGCCTAACAATAAAATAGGCATAAGAAGGCAAACCGTCAGATCAAACATAGACCAATAGTTCTTGATCATCTCATTATAAATGACGATATTAGGCGTGCTAACCACTGAGCCTACCAATAAAATCATCGCGAGAGGTACCGTAAGCATCTTGCTTTCTTTCAACCGAAACAATTGCTCCAGGCTCTTCGTTAGGGCAAAAAAGATCAGCAGCGTTTTAAAATATACCGTAATGATCCACATAAAAGTGAGAATTGCCTCCATCCGTTCGAGAAAGTTGCCCACCGTTATTTTTTGGGCAAGGATAAAAGTAGGATAATATTTCGTTTCCATAAGATTCGCGCCAAGCACCAGTAAGCAGATCAGCACCGTTATGAATAAAAATAGTCCCCCAATGCCAGTGCCGATAAGGAATGGCTTAAGCGGTTTCTTTTTTCCTGTAATATGGGGGACTAGCATCAGAATGACAATCAGCTCCGTAAATGGGATTGCAAAAGCGGTAGGTACCCCTTTCATAATCGGCAGCATTCCGTTTGCCATAATCGGCTGCAGCTTGTCTACTTCAACCTGGGGAAGCAGAAGCACAACCATGAATATAAACAACAGCATAAAGATTGGAAAAAGCAGCTCGCCCATGCGAGCAAAGGCTTCAACGCCTAGCCGATATGCAATAATGACGACCGAAATAAATAGGATAAAAATCGCGTTGTTCGGCGTTTCAGGCATTAACTGCGTGGTCATAAACTGGCTCATTTCGCTAGTCAGCGTAATATGAAGATAAACAAAATACACAATGAATACGATGCTCATCAGGCTGCCAACTGCTTTCCCAAGCGATTGTTGTACGAAAGCGATCAGACTGGCACTCTGCATTCTCATCGCAAGCCAACCGTAAAGTGCGCCTACACCGATTCCCATAGCCATGCTGATCAGCATCGTAATCCACGCATCCTCCTTGGAGGCTGAAGCTATAATCGTCGGAAGGATCAGGATGGAATCGCCGATTGTGCACAAAATAATGAGAATCATAAATTGTCTAGCCGAGATTTTTCCGTTATCACTTGATATGCGCTTGCTCATCATCACGTTCCCCCTAACCCTAACGCACGATTCATGACATGATTGGACCAAAAACGGCTTTGATCAGGAGAAAAGGATTCGGTATTTTTGCATGCAAGGTCAGCGCTCCGTACAACCCCGTACCGATAAGAAGCAGTGCCATGAATAGGAATATTTCCTTCCTTCTTTTTCGCTTAATCAGCCCCGGCAGCTCCCACCAAGCAACGCAGACCGCTACTGCTATGACACCAATAAAGGATGACAACGCTTCAGCTCCCTCATTCTATCCGTTATTTCATAGTTGAATTGCCGATCGTTCCTATCTTGCGAATATGCACTTTAATATGGTAGTGAAGCTTCAACATTTGAAACCCATCCTCGTCCCAATTATATTGGAGCTTTTTCCATAGGGCAGGATGCTGCCTTTCAACCGTGCTCCCTAATCCAAAAATATCAGATTTCAAGCTTTTCGCCCGCTTTACAGAAGCTTCCGCATTGCTTTTCATGACCTTCTCAACCCGGTGCTCCAACGTTTCAATTGCAGCTGGATCGGAGAGATCCACATCTTTACAGGAGCGGTCGACCACATTTGCTTCCGTCTGAAAATAGATATGTGCTTCCGGCATGCCGTCCTTCATTTTCATTACAATATGCGAGTCTGAAGAGGTAATCTCGATTCCCATATATAAGTTCCCGCTGCATAGCAGCTCGACGGATGTGCTATCCAGTTTATTCGTTATATCCGTAAATCCCTTGCTTTCCTTTTCATTAAGCCAGCCGATGAGCTTATCGTCTTTAAAAGCCGCGATTCCCGTATAGCGAAAATGGCTGCTTGGAAGAAAGGTTTCCACGTTTTGCTTTTTTTCTGCTAATTGCTGGTTGCCGATTACCTGAATGCCCGTGAGTGCTAGCTCCCGTCCATCCTCGGATAATATGTCAATAATATCATCCATCGTCACCGAAACCGTCGGTGCCCATGAACGCTCGGATGTTTGTAGGGAGCGGAGCATATTTTGAGTAGGCAGCTTCTCCATAGGCGTGAAAATTTTCAAAATATCCTCGGCCTTCGTTCCCTTTGCGACAACGACATTAAAATCCATACGTGCTTCATTGTCACGCAGCGTATTATCAAGAAAAGAGGAGATGCCCATCCGCGCCAGTTTTTCTCCGATAATAAAAATTTGCAAATGGCCAATGTACACTTTCCGTGGCGCTTCTGCAGTTAAGAAACGTGCGGCTTCAAACATAGTTTTGCCTCGCCCTTGGTAGAGCGTGCCCGGTGGACGGTCGCCACCTCGCTGCTGAGCAGAAATCTCACTCGGGTTAACCACCTGAAAGGATACCAAATATTCGCCATCCTCCCAATCCACCGCAACGCCGAGCACAATCAACAGCTCATTGAGCTCGCGTCTGCTCCAGCAGCCGGTAAGAAGCAGCAAGCATAAGCTGATCATTAACGCTTTTTGCAGCATCCCGTACCGCTCCTTTCCTGCTTTTCATCTAACTCTTTTGCTGTCGGTTGCGGTTGCTTTTTTGCGCACTGCTTGGCCGTTTGAAATAAAGCCACCTCGGCATTCGGATGAGAGCATCCTCCTGCTCAGTCGCAATAAACGGACTGAGCGGCGCCATATACGGCTCCCCAAAGGAGCGGAGTGAGCATAGATGAAGCAATAAAGTAAACAATCCCATAATGATGCCGAACAACCCAAAGCTAGCCGCCAATCCCATAAATGCAAAGCGAAGAATGCGTACCGGAATAGACATGCTGTAGGCAGGCACAGTAAAGGTTGCAATTGCCGTTACCGAAACGACGATAACCATGGCTGCGGATACGATTCCCGCTTCGACAGCAGCTTGTCCGATGACGAGTGTCCCTACAACCGAAACGGCTTGACCGATGGCTCGCGGCATACGAAGCCCCGCTTCCCTTAATATCTCAAAGGTCACCTCCATCGCCACCGCTTCAACGAAGGCCGGAAACGGGACGCCCTCCCGCTGGGCAGCAAGACTGATTAACAAGGACGTCGGCAGCATGTCCCGGTGAAAAGTCGTAATGGCGATATACAAGGAAGGGAGCAGTAGTGAAATAAAACCGCTAATAAACCTTAGTATGCGGAGCAAGCTCGCATAGACGGCCCTTTGGTAATAGTCCTCGTTCGATTGCACAAAGCTGACGAATTGCGTTGGAACAACAAGAGCATTTGGCGTGCCGTCCACTAGAATCGCTACCTTCCCTTCCAACAGCTGCGCCGCAACGTTATCGGGAAGTTCTGTGTTGAATACGGTGGGAAAAATCGAATACTTTGCATCCTCGATTTGCTCCTCGATATATCCGCCTTCCAGTACGCCATCTATATCGATAGCATTCAAACGCGAGCGGACCTCATTAATGACAGAAGGTTTCGCTATGCCGTTCAAATACATCATGGTTACATCTGTCTTCGTAATGCGCCCAATCGCGATAGTCTCCAGCCAGAGCCGTGGGTCCTTGATTTTCCTCCGCACTAGCGAGGTGTTCACACGCAAGGTTTCGGTAAAACTTTCCCTTGGACCCCGAACTGACGTCTGATTGGTGGATTCTGTTACATCGCGTCCCTTCCACTGACGAATATCAGCACGATACGCATGATCGCTCCCATTCAAGAGAATGATGGCTTCACCGGATAACAAGGACTGATAAAGTTTTCCCATTTCATGAACGCTGCTAATCGACCCTATGCCCGATAATAGCTTTTCAGCCAGTACCTCTGGCTCTGTTTCATGCTCGGAATAATCCGACACATTCAGCATCGAGCGCATAAGGACATCAAAAATATAAGTATTAATAATTGCTGCATCCGACATCCCGTCGATATAGACAACTGCCGCTGATAGAGCTGCGCTTCCATCGCTTCGGATCTGTCGAATAATAACATCGTCGCTGTCACCCAAATCACTTAAAATCATTTTTATATTTTGTTCGATATCTGCGATAAGCAGAACATCCGTCGATGTTGACTGATTCGTTCCATCGGATGCGTGCTGAATAGGCTTGGTCATAGGTGATCGTCTCCGGTTCCATTGTCTCTTCCCATTATCACCATCGAAGTTTGCTGTTAAACCCTTGTGACAGAGCGGAAGCCACAACAAAAAGAGCTGGCTCGGAAGGATTTATTCCTTAAGTGCCAGCTCTTGCTTGTTCAATTTCCCATATATAGGTTACAGTTGAAGTCCCTATAACTACACATTTATAAATTAAAACACCAATATAAATTGAATTTAATTTACTGAAACATTCAAAGGTAAGAATCCGGCTACAAAGGCAAACTCTTCGTTTTTCCTGAACGATCTCCTCGCACAGCGACCCTATCGTGATTTTCCAGATCGATTAATAGCTGTTCAGCCCTCCCCCTCCGATTGCACCCTGCGCTTGACCTTGAAACAATCAAAGAATAAAGCAAAAAGGAGCTGCACAAGCAAGACAAATGTCTTGCTCATGCAGCCCCCTCTATGAAAAATTACGAACGTTTTACACCAATCGTCAAAATCTCGCAAGCGCCAACCGGAACTTGGTAACGTGACTCGCCTGCTGAAGCAAGACCATCGCCCTGCTGCTCGAGCACATCACTCCGATAAGCCTGTCCGAGTGTTGGTGCAGCCTCGCCAGCCAAGAGCTTAAGCTCCGATGCTGCTGGTTTCATGTTGTACCAGCGGAGTAAGAAATCGCCTGAAGTCTCATTAACCTTCAAGGAGGAGAATGCCAGGCTGCTGCCTTCCCAGTTGAATAGGGAGCCTGCTGAAGCCAGCTTGCCCTCATGGACTCCGGTTTGTGCAACCGTCCAAGGCACTTGGAACTGATAAGCGGATGCATAAGCACCCGATTCAACTCCGTCGCCACTGTGCGGAAGAATCAACAGGCTGAAGCTTTGCTCGCCAAGACACTGCGCTTCCGGAGTAGGGAATACGCCCCAGTCGCCAAGCTCTGCTACGGCACGAAGCAGCGTAACCGCAATCGTGTTGCGCCCATCGCGCAATACTTCATATTCGTTCAAGCCGAGGTTTGCTACCGTCATCCCCGCTTGCTCGCCGCTCACATCAACAAAAGCCTGCTGATGCTGCGCGTTGCTTGGGTTGATCCATTCTGCTGCCGGTTCGTTATCACGCTGAGCAATTTCGAAGATCGAATCCGCATGATGCACGTTTGCAGCCAAATCCGTTGGGAACAGGACGCGTACGCGGTGATCCTTCGCTTGGTTATTGAAGAAGGATTTCCATTCTACGCCTTGCCCATCACGGCTAAGTCCAATTTCAGTACGGATCGTCAGCGGAACCGTTTGCTCCGTACGCTGCGATTTACGCTCAGGGAAATATACCGCCTCGCGCTTCTCTACTTCAAAATACTCATCAGCCGAAGCTGGCACCGCCCATTCGTGCACGATCTCGAACACGGCATGGTACGCATTGTCCTCTTTCAGACGAATGCTTGCCGGCACGCCTTTCGTCGTTAAGGCTTGCTCGCCTGTAGGCTGCTTGTACATATACTCATTCCCAATATCACCGGTGTTTTCATATACGCCAAGATCGCAATACACTTGGCCCGTGCGCTTGTCCGTAAGCTGGAATGAGCCGTCCTCTGCGAGGTCAACACGCAGCCATTCATTCTCAAGCGCATGTGTTCCCGCCACGAGCGAAGCTTGCGGCTGCACAGCCGTTTTCGCATCAAGAACCCAAGCAAATGACGCCAGGCCGAGTGCTGCAATCTGCTCTGCTTCGAACGACAAGCGTATTCTGCGGCTCATATAAGGTTGGCGGAACTTGTCATTCGGCAAATCATAACCGAAATGCAATCCCATATCGACAACCGAATGAGCAACCGCCGAACCATTGCGGTCGACGAGTGTTCTGCCGGTTACATCAATGCCGTACATTTTCTGATTCATTTCGTTCAGTGTTAAGCCGTCACGGAAATAGATCCGAGCCACATCCAGCTCGACTTCAATCACGCCGCTGCGCTTCCAGCCCGTCGTATTGTATACGACAAACGGAAGGGCATCTCTGCCGAATTGCTCAAACACAGAAGTATCAACCGCATCCGCAATGGCTGTTTTGCTCTCATCAATAATCGCTTCCGCGATATGGCGGCTCTTATCGAAGCGGGTCACCATCTCGCGGTGAACCTCGTCCACGCTGCAGCCGCAAATGCTGTCATGCGGATGGTTCTGCATGAGCGTTTTCCAAGCATACGTAAACAGATGATGTGGATACTCATGACCAAGGGAATAAGCAAGGGAAGCCAGCGGTTCTGCTACCTTCTCCAGCATCGCTTGGCCAAGCTGATTCATTTGCTTCAAGTATACGCGTGCAGAAGCCGTATTCACCAACGTTGACCAGCCGTCCGTGCGCTGGCTGCGAAGCTCGCCTTTTACAACGGAGAGCTCGCGGGTCAAGGATTCATTGACCGAAGCCAGATAATCTTTGAAATTGGAATGAACAAAATCCGTGTCTGGGAATAAACGTCTTGCCGTATCAAGCGCCTCGGACAAATCCTGCTGGATCGGTTGATGATCGCAGCCGTTCATGAACAGGAGCTGGCCGGTAGCCGCGTATTTCTCTGCCTCGGCAAGCTTGCGCTCCCAATATTCCTTGGCAACCGCTTCTTCCGTCGGCACTTCCATTCCGTTGCAGTACCAGTTGGCGAACAATACGCCGAGCACGCGCGAGCCATCCGGGCCTTCCCAGATCAGCTCGGAGAAGGACGATTCATAATCCGAATCCGCAACCGTATTGTTGAAGCCTGTCGGCTTCACGCCTCGGCCGAACACAGCATTATCAATGCCCGCTTGCTTCAAAATTTGCGGCGCTTGGCCGATATTTCCAAATGTATCCGGGAAATAACCAACCTTCGCAATGGTGCCGTAACGGCTCGCATCCTGATGGCCAATTTGCAGGTTGCGGATATTCGCTTCGCTGCTGGTCAGGAACGCATCCTGCAAAATATACCAAGGCCCGATTGGAATGCGGCCCTCTTTAATGTAACGCTCCAGGCGCTCCCGGTTTTCGGGACGAACCTGCAAATAATCTTCCAAAATGATGGTCTGGCCATCCAAATAGAAGCTTTTGAAATTGGGATCGGTATCGAGTGTATGAAGCAGCGTATCCATCAATTTTACGAGCAGGACGTGATGCTTCTCATATGGTAAATACCATTCGCGGTCCCAGTGGGTATGCGAGATGATATGAGCGGTTCTCTTTTGGGTCATCGTTGTACACCTCTTCTTGTTAGTGGTCGTTAGAAGGCCGTACCGTTACTTCCACCTGATCTGGCCGATATACGGACAGCAATTGTCCCTTGTTATCCACCGCAAATAATACGGAGCGTTCCTTCTCCAGCAGAAAGGCGTATCGAATGCCTGTCACCGGATCTTGAACCTCAATCTCTACATCCAAGCTAAATTCGGAGACGAAAGTGAACAGCGCGCCGCCTTCAAAGGTCAGCTTGCGTCCATAAACGCCAGGGAAATGCCCGCCCTTTACCCATTTCAGCTCTTCACTGCAGCCAGCGGTTGCAAGCGCATGTTGGTAAATAGCCGATATCGGCTCGATGCGGTCATTTAGCTCTACCGGCAGCGGACACCATAAAATCCGGCCCTTGCCATGCTTGAGCTCAATCAGCTGATCGGCATTCGCTTCAGCGGCGCCAGCCATCGCTTCTTTCCATACCTGCGCAATCCGCCGGTTGCTATAAGAGACGGGCAGCATCCGATTGCCGATGTGAAGCAGCTCCTCGCGGCGCACATTGACGAGCTCTCTCGTTCCAAGCAGCTCGGAATGACGATTTACGGGACGCCAATAGGCATCCAGACTCGTCGGGCCCGTAATAAGGAGCGTTGCCCCCGACTGCTCGGTATAATCGAGCAAACGGTCAAATGCAGCATCATCTATGTTATGGGCGCTCGGTACGATTACAAGCTTAGCCGGATTTGCTTCCAGCTCATGCAGGTGATATTCCGATACGCCGCGGAACGGTTTGTTCAGCTCATAAGCGAGTACACGCGTCGCTTTGGTCGTCGCATCGAAAGCAAGCTTCCGGTTAGAGAAATCATTCGAGTAAGGGAACACCACAACCGTGTCCTCGAGCTCCCGGCCCGTGAACAAATCTCTGATCTCAGCCATAAAGCTTCCGAAATCATAAGAAACGTCTGCCTCCGGCTTCTCTGTACCATCGGCCCGGAGCGCGCCGATATGGGATTCATTCGCATTGTCCATATAGAAATTCGTATTCCATATCCACTGGACCGCACCGGCCCCGCCAGTGGCGAAAGCATAGGCGTACTTGCGCTCGAGCATGCTTCTAAGCTCTTCTTCCGTACGCTTTGCACGGCCCTCAGGCGTCTCGACATACATGATGCCCGTTTCCTGTACAAGGTTAGGCTTGTCTGCCGTCTTTGCAAATATACTGTCCCAGATCAAATGATCGTTCAGCCACCACGAATGCACAGTCGTATAATCAACCGCTTCTCCATAGAAGAATGGGGAAGGCCTTTGCGCGCCAAGCGCCTCGTCCTGACCGACTGTAACCATATGGTCCGGGCATTCTTCTTTGATTGCCTCGTAGAGCTCCTTCGCCCAGCGGTTATGCATGTCCATCGAGAAAAGCGCATAATCGAGCCAGCGCGTGCCCTTCTTGCCTTGATGCATATCCTGCACGTCAAAGTTAATCTCTTCTGGCTCTGGAGGCAGTGCCGCTTCAAAACTTGGCAGCTGCTCCGGCGTCATGTTCCACAGCTGCTGAAGCCGCTCCACCGATCCGTGACGCTCCTCCAGCCATGCCGCATAAGCAGCCTTCTCGAAGGGATCGCGCGCAGATCTTGGGCCGTCGGAAAAAATCCGCGGCGGATCGAACATCGAGGGCTCATTGATCAAATCCCAGTCCACATGCTTCGATTGCTTGTGGCGCGAGATAATCGCCCGAATGAACCGTTTCTGCGCTTCGACGCTGCGCGGATCGAGATAAGGGTTCTGTCCTTCCCACGTCTCCGGCGTAAAGGAGAAGAACGTGAAGGTCACCTGCAAATCATGGCGCTTCGCCGTTAGCAGGAACGCATCAATTGAGCGCAATACCTCTTCCGACGCATGCCCGTCCACCTGCATCACGTTGCGGTAAGCCGTCCATATGCCGGTTCTAATCCAGTTAATGCCCGCATTGCGCATCTGGGCCATGTCCCGCTCCCAGACTGCAGTATTTGGCAAAAATAAAAACTTGCGCGCGACGTCTGAAGTCATGTAAGTCATGCCGACAACCGGCATCGGACGTCCGTCCTTCACAAAATAATCCCGTTCGCTCGTAACTGGACTGCCTTCCTCAAGCAGCGCCTGATCGAAGCCCCAGAAGCCTTGGCGAAGGATCCGAACTTCGCTGCTCGTCGATTCCGCTTTACAGGTTACCTTGTAGTAGCCGCTCACAAGCGTAAGCGGAACGGGAATACGGACGATCTGCTGCTTAGCCGCAGCATCCAGCTTCAAGCTGCTCGTCCAGCGCTGCTCCTGGTCATTGTCGTGCTCAATTTCAATCGTAAAGCTCCAATTCGCAGCAGGTGCCGCTTGATCCGCATTGCGGCCAAGCTGCTGCATCTGCAGCGTCAGCATGGCCCGCTCTCCCGGCTCGAAGGAAGCATAATTCGGCTTCAGCCACAGCTCCGTAACGCCTTCCGCACAATAATCCGCCCAGCGGCGAAGCTCCTCCGCTCCGCCAGCCTGCCAGAACGATTCCGTTAGCGGCAGGTTGACAAACAGCCAGCGTGCGCCCGCAAACGAGCCTTTCATATTCTCCCATAGCAACACGGGAGCAGCTACCTCGCGCCCATCCGCTGAAATGCCCTTCAGCAGCGGATACAGCTGCGCGTCCATCGGCCCAGCCGATCCCATCTGATGCGGTAAATCGCTGCTTTTCGTCACATGAGGCACCAGGTTCCAAGTGCTAGAAACCTCGAACATCGCTTCTTTGCCTTGCAGCATGGAAAGGTCGGCATGAGCAGATAATGTCTTGATTGGCGCTGCGCTTACCGGCAAACTCTCATGAATATGAAGCTCACGGTGGTAAGCGGTTTGCTCGTTCTCGATCTCCCATACTCCGGCTTCGTTCTTTGACACCGGGCGCTTGAACGGCGCGCCGCCAATGCTGATAAGGCCGCCGCCACGTTTGAGGAACGCCAGTATCTCGCCCCAAGCCTCCTTGGGGAAGAACGGAGCATGCAAATTCACGAAGCTGCCGCCGTTCGCCTCGCGGAGCGCCTTGGCAAGTCCGCTCGCACGGACCACGTTGCCCTGTTGAACAAGCTGCCCCTCCGCATCTGCGCTGAGCCGCCCATCTATCGGAAATGAAGAGTCATAAAAAATAATGGTGCTCATGCTCATAGAATGTCATCCTTCATCGCCTTGTAGACAAGCTGCGAGAACAAGCTGTTCGACCAAGCGAACCATTTGCGTGTAAATACAGTCGGATCATCCGAATGGAAGCCCTCATGCATATATCCCGTATCCCCATCGGTTGCTTCAAGCATGTCGATCAGCGCAAGCTTCTCTTCCTTGCTTGATGCCGTAAGCCCCTGCATCGACAAAGCCATATGCCAGATATAACCTGGAGGCGTATGTGGGCTGCCGATGCCTTTCGCTGCTTTGCCCTCGTAATAGAACGGGTTATGCTTGCTCAGCGCAAAGTTGCGTGTATTTTGATAAATCGGATCATCCGAAGTCGTGTAGCCAAGGTAAGGAATCGACATCAAGCCTGGCGTTCCTGCATCATCCATCAGGCAATAGTTGCCGAAGCCATCTGTCTCGTAAGCGTAGATTGGGCCAAATTCCGAATGCTGATAAATGCCGTACAGCTGAATGCCGTGATCGACATCATCTTCAAGCTTTTTCAGCTCCTTCACGAAGTCCATGTCACGGAAAACCCACTCGGCGATTTCTCTCATCTGGCGCAGTGTAACCACGGCAAACATATTCGCAGGTACGTTGTAATGGAAATCACAAGCATCGTCGCTGGAGCGGAAGCCTGACCAGATCATGCCCGTGTAGTTCACAGGCATCCCTAATCCGTCATTGCGCAGGGAATCCGTAGGAATGCCGTTATCGCGAGTGAAACGGTACGGCGATTTTTCGAAATGGCGCTGCTCAGTTTTCCATAGCTCAACAATCTTGCGCATCGCTGCTTTAAAGCCGGAATCGAAAATATCGGTCAGCTCGGTCTCTTTCCAGTAAGCATGTGCAAGGCGCATGGAGAAGCAAATGGAATCCAGCTCGAATTTACGCTCCCATACCCATGGCGACATTTCTGTCTCATCCGTGGTGTTCCAGTGCCAATCGTTAGCCGACTCATTGAACGCATTCGCGTAAGGATCGATTTGAATATAAGAGATATGGCGCTTAATCAGACCGCCGATAATCCGCTGCAAATCCTTGTCCTCTTTGGCAAAAGGAACGTAGTGAATGACCTGCTCCACGGAATCGCGCAGCCAAAGCGCAGGAATATCGCCCGTGATGACAAAGGTTGTCCCATCATCCATCAGCTTCGTTGTTGTTTCGAGCGTGTTGGGGAAACAGTTTTTGAACAATTGCAGCAGCTTCGGGCGGTGCGCAAGCTTCTGCTCCGCTTCCTTCAGCACGTCTTGAACCGCATTCGGCAGCGTCAGCTCCGGAAGCGGGATTTTTGGTAATCTAAATTGCTCCATATCGTATATGCTCCTTTAGCAATAAGTCGTCTTTATTCTTTAACGGCACCAACCGTCAAGCCTTGAATGAAATATCTTTGGAAGAACGGGTAAGCGAATACGATCGGTCCAGTCGCAAGCACGACCATCGCCATACGCGACGTATCCTGCGGCATCGATTGCAGCACGCCTACACTGAGTGAAGCATTTTGCGAGTTTTGCATAATGAACTGCATACTATTTTCAATCCGCATCAGCATCGACTGAAGCGGCACTAAATTCGGCGTATTAATGTACAGCAGGGCGTTGAACCAATCGTTCCAATAGCCGAGCGTACTAAACAAAGCTATGGTGGCAAGACCAGGCAGCGATAATGGCAGCACGAGCTTGAAGAAAATGCCGAACTCGCCAGCCCCATCGATTTTGCCCGATTCGATAATCGCATCCGGCACCATGGTGGAGAAGAACGTGCGCAAAATCATAATGTAGAAGGCGTTGACCGCAAGCGGCAAAATTAACGCCCAGATGGAATCTTTAAGGCCTAGAAGCTGCGTGACAATAATATACGTCGGCACAAGGCCACCGTTGAACAGCATCGTGAAGAAGGCAAAAAAGGCGAAGAAATTACGGTATTTAAAGCTGTGGCGCGAGATCGCGTAAGCGAAAAGCGCGGTAAAAACAACACCGATCACCGTACCGATCACGGTAACCATAATCGTAACCCCATAAGAGCGAAGCAGTTGATCTCCAGCTTTGAACAAATAGGTGTAAGCTTCTACGCTCCATTTTTCCGGAAATAGCTGATACCCGTTTCGGGCCAGCGTCGTCTCGTCCGTAAAGGAAATAATCGTAACGAATAAAAAAGGAAATACGCATAGTAGTGCAAAAATACCGGCTACGGCATGAAAAGCGATATTCCAAGCGGTCGTCAGCCTGTGAAAATCACGGCCTTTCGTCGTTTGAGCGGACACAACGATTTTCCTCCCTTCGCAATGCTAGCTTGTCTGGCTGTCTGATCGTGATGACTAGAACAATGCATTGTCTTTGTTGAATTTACGAACGATTCCATTCGATGTAATAACCAATACAAAACCAATGAGTGACTGGTACAAGCCTGCAGCTGTACTCATGCCGATCTCGCCGGTTGATTTAAGTCCCCGGTACACATAAGTGTCGATAACGTTCGTGACGCTGTAGAGCGTTCCTGAATCGCGAGGCACTTGATAAAATAATCCGAAGTCCGCGTAAAAGATTTTGCCGATCGCAAGCAGCGTCAATATGGTAATGAGCGGCGTCAGCATCGGAATCGTAATGTTGCGGATTTGCTGCCATTTGTTGGCGCCATCGATCATCGCTGCTTCGTAAAGCGATTTATCGATACCCATGATAGCAGCCAAATAGATGACGCTGTTATATCCTACCGATTTCCAAAGGAAAACGACGACGATAATAATCGGCCAATAAGTCGGATCGGAGTACCAGTTCACCGGATCGATGCCGAACCAGCCTGCTACTTGGTTTACAACGCCGCGATCAAGGCTTAGGAAGCTGAATACGAAATAGCCAACGATTACCCAAGATAGGAAATAAGGCAGGAACATCCCTGTCTGATACACCTTCGCCAATCGTTTGTTCGTAATTTCGGCTAGCATGATCGCCATCGCAACGGCAATGACAAGGCCGAGCACGATAAAGAAGATATTGTAGACTACGGTATTGCGGGTAATGATATAAGCATCATTGGTGCTGAACAGAAACTTGAAGTTTTGCAAACCAACCCACTTGCTTTCAATAATGCTCGCAAGAAAGCCGTCCCTGCTGTACCGGTATTCCTTAAACGCGATAACCATACCCGCCATTGGCAAGTAAGAGAAAAAGATAAACCATAACGTCGCTGGCAGTACCATGATCAGCATTGCCGCATTTTTGTTAATATTTTTGAAAAATCGCCCAAAGGCTCCCACGTGATCACCTCTCTGCTGTCAATTTAATGAGAGAAGGTATGAATCGAATGCCGAGCATTCGCCTCATACCTCCCGCTTTCTTACTTGTTCGCGGCTCTCCACTCGTCTAGTTGGCGCTGCGCTTCAGCCATAATTTTATCCAAACCGGCTGCCTTGAATTTGTCGTTAGCACGGGCAAGGTATGTCTCAGGATCTACTGTACCTGTCATGAGTGCTGCCCAGTATTCTTCCTTCACGTTTTGAACGGAAGCGATTTCTGTCGTTACCTTCGAAGTATCGAAGTTGAAGCCAAGAAGCGGAGCTGATGTACCAGCATCATTGAATTTCTTGAACTCTTCCCATTTGTTCGTTGGGTCAGTCGTGTTGAGGTACGTAAGCATAACATTGCCTAGTGAGAACGTTGGCATATCGTAGTTTTTCGACTCGTCTAGGTTTTCCATCACATTGTCGCTAGCTTTCTTGTAATGAACGCCTTCAATTCCAGAGTCAACCATGTTGCGAAGCACAGGATCTGTGTTAAGCAGGTTCAAGAACTCCATGGCTTTCTCAGGGTATTTCGAGTTCGCCGAAATGGATTGCATCGAGCCCATTACCGACCAGTTGTAAATCATTGCATCGCTTGCAGGTGTGGATACAACCGGGTAGCCGTAGCTTGCCGACCATAGGTTATCTGCGAAAGGCTGTGAAGTTGCGCGGTCCGCGAACCATTTGCCAGTCGTTTGCACATCTGTCATCGAATCCATCGTAGCGGCTTCTGTTGGAATGTAGCCTGCTTTGTAGTATTTGTGCATCGTATTCAAAATTTGTTTCATTTCTGGTGTATCTAGTACATTAACGATCTTGTAATCCGTTGTATCAAGCGATACCGCCATTGGCAGCTTCTCAATTACGTAATCGTAAGGAACGTAAGGCATTTGGTTTTTGTCTACAGCAAACGGATAAACATCCGGCTCGTTTTCTTTGATCGTTTTGAGCAAAGGCTCCAAGCTCTCCAAGCTGTAAACGTTAGAAATATCCAGTTTATATTTGTCTACAAACTGCTTATTGAAACGCCATACCTCTTGAGCAGGAAGCTCCTTATTAGCTGGAACGCCGTAGTTGTGGCCATCGACCTTCGAGCCTTCCAAAAATGCAGGATCAAGTGTATCAACAATGCCTTTTCCTTGCTCTTTCAGCAAATCATCGATTTGCATGAATGCGCCTTTTCTAGCATTTTGAACATAATCGAATGCCCATGATGAAGTGAACATCATGTCAACCGCTTCGCCTGAAGCCGTCATCACTTGAAGCTTCTGGGAATAGTCACCCCAGTCGATCATGCTCATTTTGACTGTTACGCCGATTTTCTCAGCTGTATATTTGCTCACTTCCGCCATGACCTTGTCTACATCTTTTTGCGGTGTACCAATGGTGTACCAGATCAGTTCAACCGGTTTCTCAGCTGTACCTTCAGAGTTGTTTTTGCCGCCTCCGCAAGCGCTTAGCACAATGGACATGGCAAGCAGCAGCGAAAGGGCTACTGTAAAGCTGCGTTTCTTTCTAATCATTAAGTAAATCCTCCCCGTGTTGTGTTTCGAAGCAGAATCCAAATGCGTAAGCATACGCTTACTTTATTTCCGTGCCCTTCGCGCGAAGCGTTTTAGGGCTAACTTAAAAATACCGGATGTAACGATTTTCAAATAGGCAACAAATTAAAGGTATGGTGTACAAATTAAAGAAAAAAAGACTACCCTAGCTTGCATTAGAGCAGTCCTTTGTAATCCGTGGGCGAAATGCCAACGTATTTCTTGAATTGTTTATAGAAATAACCGGTCTCCCAGTATCCCACCTTTAATGCGATCTCCTGTACCTTCAGCTGCGTTTCCTTCAGCATTTCCTTCGCTTTGCCGATTCGGTATTTGTTGATATACTCAGTAAAGGTCTCGCCCGTCTCCTTCTGGAACAGATGGCCGAGATAGACCGGATGAATATTATATTGCTGACTGAGCGATTTCAAAGAGAGCGCCTCGGCATAGTTTTCATGGACATAATTAAGCAGCAGCTGAATAATCGGACTCTTCACATCGCGCATGAGTGAGTCCACGGTTAAAGTTGCCGCTTCCTTCACGACTGCCGCGAGCCCCTCAATCGTTTCGGCCTGCATAATTTGCACGAAGCCAGCTTTGTATAGTTCGGGCTGATCCGCCTGTTTAATCTCCTTCAGCTCCATCTTAAAGCGAATCATCAGCTCGATCGCCATGCTTTGGATATACGCGGGGGTAACGCCTTCAAGCGATTGGTAGCGCTCGAACTCTGCATCAATCATCTCATGCAGCTGACCCAGCTCCTTCGCCTTGATTAGCTTGGAATACGGGGGCCAGTCTAGCGGCTCGGCAGCCGTATTCTCAATGCTGTTCTTCTCGGAGAGCAGGTCATAATCCAATATGGCCGGTTCATCCAGCAGCAGAAAATATTCCTGGGCCTTCTTCGCATGGGCATAGCTGCGCGGTGCCCCCTCGCCCATTTCCTGCACACTACCTAGTGATATTCGCATCGGGCTTGGAGCCAACCGTTTCTGCATATTATCTAGCTGGCTCATCGCTTTTATTTTACCTTCAACTTGATCTTCAAGCAGAAAGACGATGACGAGATCGCCGTCAATATCAACAAACGGGAGCATCGATGAATCTTGCATTGCAAGCCGCTGCGCCGCTTCGTAAGACGGCTCGAACTGACTTTCCGTCCGCAGCACGGCCGTCACCAAATAGGGCGCATCGAGCTGGATGTCCAGCATATCCGTTCGCTCGAGCAGCTCATTTGGCGCAATTCTGCCGGTCAGCCAGCGATACAATATATTATCCCTAAGAATACGAATATCATAATCGCTAAATAAACGGTCAGGCCTCGTTGTGTTCAACTTGTCGATTGTATTAGCCAACGTCTCCTGCAGCTCGTCAATGTTAATGGGCTTGAGCAAATAATTTTCCACACCAAGCTTGAGGCCTGACTTAATATATTCAAAATCATTATAGCCGCTCAAAATAATGACCTTTAAGTCCGGCCGGAATTTTCGGGCTTCGCCGATCAAGGTCAGGCCGTTCATGATCGGCATCGAAATATCCGTCAGCAAAATATCAGCCGCCGAATCCCTGAGCGCTTCCAGCGCGTCCTGTCCATTCTCCGCTGAACCCACGATCTCAAGGCCAAACGCCGACCAATCGATAATATCGTATAACCCCTCAATGATGAAGGGCTCGTCATCAACTACAAAAACTCTATACATGCGGTGCCTCCTCGATGTCCGGAAACTCAAGCGTGACCATCGTTCCCACGCCTGGCGTACTCTCGATGACGAGTCCGTAATCCGTCCCGTAAAGCAGCTTCAACCGTTCATGAACGCTTCGCAGCCCGAAGGACTCACCAGTCTCCTCCAATGAATCCATCGCTTCGCGAATCGATTCCAGCCGCTCCGGCTCAATGCCAATGCCGTTATCCTCAGCCTGAATGCGAACTCTGCCATCGAGCTGCAGAGTGGTGATCGTAATCCGGTTATCTTCTCTTTTTGGCTGCAATCCATGAACGACATAATTTTCGATAATGGGCTGAAGCGCCATCCGCATAATTTTGCGGCCCGCCAGGCTTTCATCACAAGTGATTTCATAAGACAGCTTGTCCTTGTAACGAATGCGGAATAACTCCAAATAAAGTCGTGACGTCTCGAGCTCATCCTTAAGCGTATTCTCCCCCTTCGGCTGCACGAAGCTTTTGAACAGGACGGATAGGCTGTAAATCATTTCGCCAACATCCCGTGCTCCTTGGGAGACCGCCCGCATTCGAATAACCTCAAGCGTATTGTAAAGGAAATGCGGATTCACCCTAGCTTGCAGAGCAGCCAGCTCCGTATGCTTTTGCTTGATTTCTGCTTTGTATACACGATCAATATGACGAGTCAGCTCGTCCAGCATATCGTTAAAGCTTCTCGATATTTGCCCGAGCTCGTCCTCTTTGTCATCTTGAATTCTCGCCGACAAATCACCACTCTCGACCTTGCGCATAAAGCGAATAATTTTATTGGTTCGCTTCGCGAAGTTGCTAACGACCAAAATCGGGACGAGCAGCACCATGACGATGCATACTGCGCTAATAATCATAATCGTACGCTTTAGCCCTTTATACGCAGCTGCAACCTCCGATTTAGGCGCTACGCCAACGACCAAATACCCCGCCTGATTTTGAGTGAGCGTCGTGACATAGGACTCTTCCTCCATCATTGCGGTATCATATAGAGAGTCGATTTTATCGGCATAGGGATAACGTACGCCATAATAACGATCAGAGGAGTCGAACAGCACTTCGCCCGAAGGGCCCAGCACCACAATGTAGCCTTTTAATTGCTCATGGTAGCTATCCAGCGCGTTGCTAATCCGGTCTGAATTAAAATAAACGAGCAGCTGCCCTAAATTTTTGAGCGTATTTTTATCATTAATGGGCACGCGCATGGAAAACAGCTTCGGCTCATACTGATTTATCGCACTGCGTACCCATGCATTCGGTACCGAAACCATCGTATTCTCCAGCGCCATGGCATCCGGGATATAAGAGCGCGAGGCATTGGTTGATAATAAACGGGTCACATGCCCCTGCTTATAGGCAAACAAAAACTGTTTTTCCGAGCTGTACAGCATTAAATTTGCGATATCGGTATCACTGTCGAGCTTATTTTCGAAAAAATCCAGCCCTTTCGGCACATCCGTATTCGACTCGTCAGCATATTGATCGAGCTGGTAATTCATATAATCCTCAAAGGGATGCTGCAAGAAATAAGCGAGATGCAATGACAGTGATTCATTCCGGTACACATCGAGCATAATCGATTGCACGGATTCGTATTTGCGTGTCATATAGCTATTAACGCTTTCCATCGCTTTTTTCTGATTTTCAAGCTCATTGCGCACGATAGATTGCGACATCACATTAAACATAAAATAGGAGAACGTAACGATCGTAACCGTTGTAATCAACGCGAACAGCAGGATCATTTTCATGAAAAGATTATTTTTCACATAGTTGTCGTACAAGCTTTTTCCCTTCAAAATAAACTCCTTCCCGTGAAGCATCGATACTTCCCTACACATGATTTGCGTTACAACGTTTAATCATACTCCACGATGATTTGCGGACACAAGTAGGCAGCGCATTGCCGAGTTGGTTTCTATATACATTATCGGAAATGAGGTGTGGTTGAATGACTAAGCCAGCAAGGCATATAATGAAGAAGTGAGGAAATCAGCAAGGAAGGGAGATGAGAGCATGACACTTGGTAAAATGGTACGCAATATTTCAGTAGGACTTATATTCGGAATACTCGCAATTGGTTTGCTGCCGTTTCTCGTTATTTTCAACTGGGCGGAGATGCTCAATCTCGTTGAGCTGGAAGCCTCGCCGTTATTTTTAATTTTTGGCCGCATGATCGGCCGAACCCCACAAAGGGATAAAGCAAACAAACCGAAGCAGCAAAATTTTGATCAGTAACCGAACTTATGCCGACTTATCGTTCTCAATGAACGCTAGGCCCGAAAGGCTATACCTTGGTAAAGGTGCAGCCCTTCGGGCCTTTCTTTCTCGCTTAAAGCGCCATTCTATAGTAAAATAGGGCAAAGCAACACTATACGATTATGAGGTGCTGGAATGTCCATAAGCTTTACAACGTCCATTATAAGCCGGTTAAAGAGAGAAATCTCCGACCTACAAAAGCAAGGCGCCGCCGACAAGAGCAAGAAGGATAAGGCGCTCGCCAAAATAAAACAGCTGCAAAAGAGTGTGAAGCTAAGCTCCTCACCCACAGATCTAAGCAGCAAAATGACGCAAATAACAAAGCTGAATGAAGAAGTAGCCCGACTGGATGCTGCTCAGGTTGCTTTCGCCAAGCAACTCACAGCCAAAAACGCTGAGCTTAGGCAGCAGCAAGCTAAGGAGCAGCCGAAGGGGTAAAGCGTAAGCTTCTCTACGTCAAACGACCTGCGACAATCTCATTAGAGACTGCCGCAAGTCGTTATTTATTAATTCAAAAATCCTTCCAGTGCAATCGTTGGCTTGCCATCCGCTTGCCAAGCTCCTTTGTTATAGCCTCCGTTATATCCAGGCGTCGCTTGCGGCTCCCAATAAAACACACCGAGCCCTTTTCCTCCAGAAATATTGCGCACTTTCGTTTTGATGTCAGTCACAAAATTTTTGGCAGCAGCCGGCTGGTTGTAATCCATTCCGATTTCTGTAATCATAACTGGCTTTCCGTAACGTGTGATCATATTGTTTGAGTTGCTGATCGTTTGCGTAACCTTGCTGGACCAATCGGTTGCAGCAGGATATAAGGACATGCCGATAATATCGAAGGTTGCCCCGTTAGCGATTAGACCGCCGATATTCCAGACAAATAAGCCGTTGTCATAGCCGTTCGCCAAATGGACAATCGTCTTGGTAGCCGTGCTGATCGACTTCACGGCGTTGTTGCCCGTATTAATCAGCCAGGCGTAGTTTTGCATGTTTAGCGAGGCCCTGCCATCATTCCAGAGCATGCCGTCATTCGTTTCGTTGCCGATTTGTACCCAATCCGGCGTAACGCCTTTGGTTTGCATGGCAGTCATAACGTCTCGGGTGTGATTCCAGACAGCATCCATCAACTGCTGAAATGTGTAGCTAGCCCACGCAGCCGGCTTCGTCTGCTGGCCGGGATCAGCCCAAGAGTCGCTGTAATGAAGCGTAAGCATAACGCTCATGCCTGCATCCTTCGCCCGCTTCGCCAGTGTCGCCGCCCGCTCCTTGTTCATATACCCATTGCCATAGCTCGAAGATGGATTAACGAAAACGCGAATGCGCACAGAATTGATCTGATAATCCTGCTTTAAAATTTGAATAATGTCTCTCGTTACGCCATTTTTGTCTTTCGAGCTATAGCCCTGCGCCTCCATCCCAGGAACCCAGCTGATATCCGCTCCTTTGGCGAATGTCGGCGCTGCGCTTACCTTTGACGGAATACCCTGATTCACGCCAAAAACACTCATTACCAGCAATAGTGCGAGTACGACACAACAAATTCTTTTCCACATTGTTTTGCCTCCTTAGACTAGTTTTGTCCATCATAAACGTTATTTTGTATGCGCTTCCATTTGTGTGGCTTAATTATAAAATTTACCGAAGTATTCATATAGGATGTAATGTCAATATTTTCAATGTTATTGAAACCGGTTTAAGGCTGCCCTACATAAAGCATAACATCTGTGTGCATAAGAAAAACGGCGCTGCTGTCATTTTCATGACAGCAGCGCCGTTTTTCTTAAATTATTGAAGAGGCTTATTTTGCAAAGCATTTGCAGCCGTTTTGGCCTCTTGAAGCTTTTGTTGTGCCTGCTGAATATCTTGATGCTCTTTCTTTACTTGCTCTTGCGCCTGCAATACATGATGTATCTCCAATTGCAGCAATTGCTCCGCTTCTAGCAGCTCTTGATTTTCTTCTTGCAGGTGAAAATGTGCTTCTTGCACTTCATGCTGGGCAAGCTGCAGCTGTTGATTTTCTTGAAGATCGGCAGCGATTTGCTGCAGGTTTCGATTAACCATCTCGTGAGCCTCCATCATTATGATTGTAGATCGTTATTGACCAACCATTATGGTGCTCTTATGAACGGTTTTTATGCTCCGTATGACTGGAAAGAATTCCAATATAGTAAGGAGCTGATGTGCTATTTCTTCTTTAAAAAGCACGCCGTCTCACTCTAATACTTACAGTTTTGAATATAGAAGGAAGCAACGAGCTTACATGTTGTTCTTCTGTGATAATGTCATCCCATAACTGTTCTGAGATAATGTCACTATGGGACAGGAGACAATTACATTGACCAGAGAAGAACTGAAGAAGATCCGCGTCGTGCAGAAAATAGTGGATGG
>NZ_SKCD01000018.1 GCF_006542765.1 Paenibacillus luteus | reverse complement strand
CCCCTCAAGATGAGATTTCCCAGTATGTAAGACCCCTTGAAGACGACGAGGTTGATAGGTTCGGGGTGGAAGCACAGCAATGTGTGGAGCTGACGAATACTAATCGGTCGAGGGCTTATCCTAAACAGTTTGAGAAGCAAACGGACGTCGTAAGCATAGACTTACGTTTGCCCCGGACCCATACATCCGGCAAACAACAGCATATAAGGCTTCAGCAAGCCTACTCTTTCGTATCCAGTTTTCAGGGCGCAATGCCTTGAATAAGATGTGACAATATGCAATAAATGACGCGGGGTGGAGCAGCCCGGTAGCTCGTCGGGCTCATAACCCGAAGGCCGCAGGTTCAAATCCTGCCCCCGCAACCAACCCAAAGTTTTACCTTCGGATTTATCCGAGCTTATACATACGGAGCTGTGGTGTAGTGGCCCAACATGCCTGCCTGTCACGCAGGAGACCGCGGGTTCGAATCCCGTCAGCTCCGCCATTTTTTATAAAAAATAGCATTATACATATATGTTGGGGATTAGCCAAGCGGTAAGGCAACGGACTTTGACTCCGTCATTCTCAGGTTCGATCCCTGAATCCCCAGCCATTACTATGCGGAAGTGGCTCAGCGGTAGAGCATCGCCTTGCCAAGGCGAGGGTCGCGGGTTCGATTCCCGTCTTCCGCTCCAATAATACACATCCAAAACACCTTGCGCTGCAGGGTGTTTTTTTGTATTTAAAATGATGCAATCCTAACGACATGCGCGCGCCGAGGGGTGAGAGTTTGTTATGATGGAGTAACGGTAATGGAATGGATAATTAATGTGATTGAACAATGTGAATAAATGGGGGGCAGCTATGCGGAAATTAGTATTTTTTGTTGGTGGAGCAGGAGCAGGGAAGACAACGCTTGCTAAGGGGCTGGCGAAGAAACGAAGCGTAGCGATTATGGATATGGATACGCTGCTTAGGCCAGCGGCGATAGCTCTGATGACGCAGGCGGGGCTAGATCCGAACGATCGTGATTCTGAAGACTACAAGAGGCTGTGCCGCGATTTGGGGTATCGCATAACGATGGATGCCGCACTCGAGAACATTGCAAATGAATGCGACATATTCGTAATTGGGCCCTTTACAAAAGAAACGGAGGCGCCGCTATGGATCGAGCAGGAGCTCGGCAGCATAGGGGCCTCCTTAATGGATGTCGAAGTGAAGGTTGTATTTGTTTATCTAAGTGATGATCGGCTTCATTAAGAGCGCATATTGCAAAGGGGCTCCGTGCTCGATCAGTATAAGCTGGACAACTGGGGCAATTTTAGCAGCTCGCTCGCCAAAAGAGAGCTGAAATGGAACCTGCCTGTTTCTTCGGTGCTTTACTTTGATAACTCCACTGGTGTGACGGATGGCTCGTTAAAAGCACTTGATGCTTTTGTTTACGGCTATACTTCCTAGTGGGCACTAATTCATCACTGAGGCCAACGAGCACTTAGCTGGGCGTATAGCGCCTCTGTTGCAGCAGCATCTTTATGGTTGAATATGACGGTCATGCCTTCTAATTTTATGAAGATGTACGGCGGCGATTTTTTGAATACATACAGCTTGGCATCTCCGAGCTTCTCTAAGGAAAAGCTACCTCTTGCATATTCAGCGGTAGCCACGCCGTTGGTCCGGAAACCGCTCGGAACATCCTGTTCAAGCGTCAGCCCGGTGACCTCGCTTAAATCGAAACTATAATCATAAAGCGGGTAATCAATCGATACGATTCCATTCTCCGCGATGGTTAGCGCAGGAGACGTATGATCGGATTGCAGCGCAAACGCTGCAACAGGTATGACTATGATGAGGGCCAGCACAACGGAGCCGTATTGGATCCATTTTCCGCCCCGGGTGGCCATATTGACTGTCGTTCCGATACCGACGCGCTTAGGCACCATGATTGAAGTGTCGTTCGGGTTATGATAGGTCGATCCGTTAATCCAGTATTCGTCGTCATCGGTTACTACGCTTTGACCATCGGTTACTGCAAGGCTTTCCTCCAGATCCCGAACCTTGTTATGCACGAATACCATGCTCCCAAGCGGAATTAGGGATACCATAATAATGCCAATCATCCACTGCATACTGCTGAGCGAGCTGCCTTGGGTCAATATAAAATAAGCAACTAAGGCGTTGATACTCTCAAAAATAGCGAGGCAGACCCAAAGGATGGACCAATAACGCCTTGATGCACTATTAATAGCTAAATTGATGTCGTGATTTTCGCTATATACTTTTGCTTTCATTTTGCCAAAAGCGAGGTAGATAAGAAACAGCACAGTTGTCATAGCTAGCGATGCGATACCTGTCATCGTAAGCAGCGGATTCGTATTTTGAAAGGTTGACAGAAGCAGGGGAACGACGGATAAAAGCACGGGAATTAAAAACAAATAAGGGGAAGCGAGCATCGATTTTTTTAGAAGCGTTACTTTCGTATCGATGCGAATGATTCGTTTTTCTCCAACAAACCATTCCTGTTCGCGTTTGAGCATAGCGGTTTTGTGATGGGTTTTGTGAAAGGGAAGCCTGGACGTATATAGGAAAGCAGCAATCCAAAGAAAAAAATAAATGAGCGCTAACGAGAAAAAATGGGCAAGCAAGAACAGCGGCACTAGAGAAACAAGCGCAGCGATGCCAAACACGGTATATGTTTTTTTGTATTCAGCTTGAAATTGCTTTATTGCTTCATGTTTAAGCGCATGCGAAGGAAGCGTGACGCCAAATAAGATATGGTTGCTCGGCTGTGCTTGCTTTAGAAATATGGCAATTACAATAATATAAACGAAAATGGCTGGAAAAATTAAAAAAAGATTGTTCATGAAAGGTCTCCTATTCTGTCAGAGGTTGATGTTTGCTGGCTGCGGCCATAAAAATATTGGAGCAGATTTGCATAAACTCCTCACGGCCGACTCCTTTGAGGCTAGCCTCTGAAATGACAAGTTTTAACTCATGCTCAAGCTTCTGATGGAAATCCGCCTGTGTCTTCCATATGGTGTTTACTTTGGCGCCATGCCGGCGGTCAATGGATATAAATCCCTCGTTTTTCAAAATGGCATACGCTTTGTTCACAGTCATCGCATTAACTCCCAAATCGTCAGCCAGCTGCCTCACTGAGGGCAACCGCTCACCGTATTCAAGTCCGCCTACGCCGATTCCGATGACGATTTGATTGCGGAGCTGGACGTAGATCGGAATATCGCTGTTATAATCAAGCTTCAAAATCATCGGATCACTCCTTCAAATAAGTATTATTTGTATTACATATAATAATACATAACTAGCTTAATGTCAAAAATCCAACTGCTAAATTTGGACAGGCCACCCTTCGAATCGTTATACTATACAAAGCGGAACAAACGATATTTTCTCCTTAGAACTAAGCCTTTTACGCACTAAAATAACCCCAAGGAGCAACAACCATGACGAATAATATACGGTTTGGCATCATCGGTACGAATTGGATTACAGAAGCTTTTATTGAAGCGGCCCGCGAAGTAAAGGAATTTAAGCTGACGGCCGTTTATTCGCGCTCGGTAGAAACGGGTGAAGCATTCGCGGCAAAACACGAGATTGCGAGTATATTTACGGATGTAGCAGAGATGGCGGCTAGCGGCCTAATCGATGCCGTATACATAGCGAGCCCTAACTCCTTCCATGCCAGACATGCAATTACTTGTATGAATAACGGCATTCATGTGTTATGTGAGAAGCCCATTGCTTCGAATGCGCATGAGCTGAGGCAAATGATTGCAGCTGCCAAGGAAAACAACGTGCTGCTTATGGAGGCGCTCAAGTCCACGCTGCTTCCAGGTTTCAAAACGATTCAGGACCATCTCCCTAAGCTGGGCGAGATCCGCCGTTATTTTGCAAGCTACTGCCAATATTCTTCACGGTACGATGCTTATAAGGCAGGTACGGTACTAAACGCCTTTAACCCGGTATTTTCTAACGGGGCGTTAATGGATCTGGGCATCTATTGCCTGTATCCGCTCGTTGCTTTGTTCGGCAAGCCGGATGTTGTGAAAGCGACTGGTGTTATGCTGGAATCCGGCGTGGACGGGGAAGGCAGCATCGTGCTGCAATATCCTTCCATGGATGCGGTTATTATGTATTCCAAGATTACGCATTCGTCGCTGCCTTCCGAAATCCAAGGCGAGAATGGCAGCATCGTTATCGACAAGATCAGCGAAGCGAGCAAGATTGAGCTTCAATACCGCAACGGAACGACAGAAAATATCTCTCAGCGAGCGAACAGCAAATCGATGTACTATGAGGCTGCTGAGTTTATCGGTTTGATTCAGGCTGGCCGCACGGAGTCCTCGGTCAATACCTTCGAGAATTCCTTGAACACGTTGGAAATTATGGACGAAGCCAGAAAGCAAATCGGGCTTGTGTATCCTGCTGATCAAGCCGTTATTCAATAAGCGTAACAATGGGTAAAAGAGTGGTGGACAGCCGCTCTTTTTTAGTTGCAGAGGTAGTAGGTAACGTCGTAAAAGATATGGAATTGTACACGGAGAGCCATCCGCTTTGTGACCAATAGCCTATTTTTTGCAGGAAAAGTTGACAATGAGTATCAATAATGTCATTATGATAATATCGAATTGAAACAACATTCCTAATCAGGAGAGCGATAAACATGGTTGAAAATGAATTGAACTACTCAGCTGGCAATTACCGTACGCCCGATGGCGCACCGGCAGATATCGTGATCTTTACAATAGTATCCACAGAAAAGCCTATGGCCAAAAAAGCTCTTCCAACAAGGGAGCTGCAAGTGCTCCTTATCAAACGCAACATTTGGCCCTTCAAGGACCAATGGGCGCTGCCCGGCGGCTTTACGAACGAAGATGAAACGGTCTATGACTGCGCCAAAAGAGAGCTACTGGAGGAGACGGCGGTCGAGGGAGTGCATATGGAGTATTTTAACGTATACAGTACGCCTGGACGTGATCCCCGGGGATGGATTATCTCCCATGCTTTTCTAGCTCTAGTTAACGAACGAGTGCTTGTGCACCGATCCGCTGCGGTTGATGCTTCAGAGGTGCAATTGTTTGCTGTCGAAGAAGCGCTGCAAATGGATCTGGCTTTCGACCACAAACAAATCTTACTCGATGCCATGCAGGGCGTGCGCAACAAAATGCTCACCACCACGATTGCGAAGGAGTTTCTGCCTGAGGAATTCACGCTTAGCGAGCTGTATCAGGTGATCCAGACGGTTGTTCCGGATTTTGAGGAGCCCAATTTCATCCGCAAGCTGACATCCACGAAGAGCCGCAGCACGATTATTGAGGAAGCTACGGATGAGCAGGGACAGCCGAAGCAGTCGAAGCAATATTCGCAGCGTGCGGCACAATTATATCGTTTTACAAAGGAAGAGCCGCAGTTATCTATCTATAGTTAAAAGCTGACAAGGAGAGTGATGGCATGCTTAAGCTAAACGGAGTAGAGCTTGGTTTACAGCAATTCCCGAATGGTGAAACCCGCATAAACGGGGATGAAATTCTCAAACAAATGGCGGATTATAACACGCTCGCTTGGAAGTATGAGGAGGATGGCGATCTAATTAAGCTGATGTTCGTCAAGAGTTATCTGGACGACCGCCGGGCGAGATGCAGCCTAACGATCTATTATATGCCCTATAGCCGGATGGACCGGATAGAGGGAACGTCGGCTTTTACGCTAAAATATACCGCAGCCCTGATCAACAGCCTGAACTTTGAGTCGGTTACCGTCATTGAGCCGCATTCCGATGTTACGCTGGCGCTCCTTGACCGCAGCATTGGCAAATATCCGACGATCCATCTGCTGGAACAGGTGACTGCCGAGATCGGCTTCGATCCGGAGCAGGATTATCTATTTTTCCCGGATGCAGGCGCACAGAAGCGCTACAGCAAGGTTCGGGGCTACAAGGAGCTTGTCGGCTTCAAATCAAGAGACTTCCAGACAGGTGAAATTAAGAGTCTGGAGATCGTAGGGAACACGGACAGGGAAAGCTTTAAGGTGCTGATTGTGGATGACCTCTGCTCGTATGGCGGGACCTTTATGCTCAGTGCGGAGAAGCTGAAGGAGATAGGCGCTTCGCACATCTATTTGCTCGTCGGGCACTGCGAGAAATCAATATACAAGGGAAAAGTGCTGGAGAGTGATCTCATCGACAAAGTATTTACGACAGATACGATCCTTGACCAAGCCGAGCATGAAAAAATTCACGTATACGAAATCGGAGGTTTATAAGATGACTCAAACATTCGTTTATCCAGCTACGCTGCTATGTGATTTTTACAAGGTGAGCCATAAAAACCAGTATCCAAAAGGGACCGAGCTCGTTTATTCGACGTGGACCGCTCGCACAAGCCGGTTGGAAGGCATTAACGAGGTCGTTGCCTTCGGATTCCAGTCGTTCATCAAGCAATATTTAATCGCCTATTTTAACGACAATTTCTTCGCTAGAACGAAAGAGGAAGTGGCGGAAGAATACAAGCGGCTCATCAAGTACGCGCTAGGCGAAGCGAATCCGGATGCGTCGCATATCGAAGAGCTGCATGAGCTGGGTTACTTGCCCATCAAGATCAAAGCGATTAAGGAAGGCGCATTGGTGCCTATAAGAGTGCCGATGCTGACGATCGAGAACACCAAGCCGGAATTTTTCTGGCTGACGAATTATTTGGAGACGCTGATGTCGTGTCAGCTGTGGATGCCGGCAACGAGTGCAACGCTCGCTTTCGAGTATCGCAAGATTTTAGAGGAATACGCGCTGAAAACAAATGGGGATACAACGGGCGTTCCGTTCCAAGGACATGATTTCTCGATGCGGGGCATGGGGGCGCTTGAGTCGGCACTCGGCAGCAGCGCGGGCCACCTTCTATCGTTTACCGGCACAGACACGATACCTGCCATTATCTATTTGGAAAATTATTATAACGCCAATATCGAGAACGAGCTGGTCGGTACCTCGATCCCAGCAACCGAGCACAGCGTGATGTGCGCGCACGGACGTGACGAGATGGCTTCGTACCGCTATTTGATCAAAGAGGTGTATCCTACGGGCTTCGTCTCGATCGTGTCGGATACATGGGATTTATGGAGCGTGCTGGACGTCGTTATCCGCGGCTTGAAGGAAGATATTTTGAGCAGGGACGGCAAAGTCGTCATTCGTCCGGACAGCGGCGACCCGGTGAAAATAATCTGCGGCGACCCGAATGGGGAGAGCGAGTTCGAGCGTAAAGGCGTTATTGAGATTCTGTGGGATATTTTTGGCGGCACCGTTACGGAGAAAGGCCACAAGCAGCTCGACAGCCACATTGGCGCTATTTACGGCGATGCGATTACGATTGCACGCTGCGGCGAAATTTGCGAGAGACTCGAAGCCAAAGGCTTCGCTTCGACCAATATGGTGTTTGGGATCGGCTCGTTTACCTACCAGTACAATACGAGGGATACGTTCGGCTTCGCGTTGAAATCGACCTTTACGGTCGTGAACGGCGAGGAACGCAAAATATACAAAGATCCAAAAACAGATAACGGCGTGAAAAAATCGCAAACGGGCCTCGTTCTTGTAACGGAGCAGGATGGCAAGCTAACTTATACGGATAACTTGAGCGTTGCGGAATATGCGGCGCGTGCAGCTGAGGATCAACTGGAGGTTGTGTTCGAGGACGGCAAGCTAGTGAAGGATATGACCTTGGCGGAGGTTCGCGCGAATTTATTAGCTTATTTGTAAAACCAGCATCCTGATAATAAAAAGGTTGACAAATGTTGGGTAACGGGATTATGATATTGTAAATCAAATGAAGGGAGGCCGATGGCTATGTTCCAGTTTAATTTAGAATTACAAGCAGTTTCATACAGCAAGTCCATAGCATTGGCCTCCTCAACGGGGCCTGTGACTGCTTTCTAAAATTTTGTATGCTGCATGCTGCAAGGTTTAGGAAACAAAGGCGCAAGTAAAGCCATGGACATTTTGAGGTCCATGGCTTTTTTGTGTTCATTTGATGATTGAGGAGATAACAAGTTTATGAATGAATCGTATTACCAAAACGTTAAGCTGCCTTCCGGGCAGGTGCATGTCTACGCGGGACCTGAGCTGTTCGCGTCCCTGGATTATAAAGTATTTGAAATGGCGAATAACAATTTGCAAATTCCGAATCAGGTTTATATGAGCTATACCCCTGACGTTCATGTGGGTGTCGGAACCTGCATCGGGACAACGGCGGTATGGCGTGCCGAGGACGGCTATGTGTCGCCATCGATTGTCGGCAGCGACATCGGCTGCGGAATGAGAGTGCAGCTCACGAGCTTGCACAAGGATGACCTGAAAGAGGTGAAGCTGCGGCGAAAACTGGTTCGGGCGATCGAGAAGCATATGCCTGTTGAGGAGCATGCGCGGGGGCATTTCTCTGATATACGTTTAGAGCATGTCGTGAAGAAAGGCCTGCATGGCTTGCCGAAAAAATATATTCCTGATGCTTACACGCCGCGCAAGGCGAGCTCGCTGACGCATGTGGAGAGCAGCCGGTTTGATTTTGACGAAGAGGTGCTGGATACTTTTCCTGAGGCCGTCTGGCACCGGGCCCATAGGCAGTTGGGTACGCTTGGCGGCGGCAACCACTTCGTGGAGATTCAAACGATTGAGATTGCGGAGGAGAATCGGGAAATTGCAGAGGGCTGGGGACTGTTCGACGGCCAAGTTGTTGTGATGATCCATTCCGGCTCCCGTGCTTGGGGAGGGGCGGTTAGTCAATATTGCAGTACCGACATCGCCAAAATGATGAAGCAAGATGGGATCGGCACGGCTGATCCCAAGCTGCTCTACGCTCCATTGTCGCATCCGCTCGGCCAAACCTATGTAAATCTGATGTATTCCGCGTTGAACTACGCTGTCGTCAACCGCCATTTAATCGCTTACGCTGTACGCGAGGCGGGCAAGGAAGTGTTCGGTCCGAAGTTCGAGCTGCGGACGCTGTATGACCTCATGCACAACTATGCATGGGAAGAGGTGCAAGATGATCAGGCGTACTTCGTTCACCGCAAGGGGGCGACAAGAGCTCTGCCAGCCGGGCATCCGGACAATCCGGCGCCTTACCGCACCACCGGGCATCCGGCGCTTATTCCGGGATCAATGGGATCGTCCTCCTATATTATGGTGGGCAGTCCCGAAGGAAAAGCGAATCATTATTCCATCTGCCACGGGGCAGGACGCATTCGCTCCCGCAACGCGACGAAGCAGCTGATTTCAGTAGAAGAGGTAACGGCTGTGATGCGGGTTGGGATGGACGATGAAATCGTTGTGAACCAGCGTTCCATGGAATCACTCGTGGATGAATCGCCACAGGCTTATAAGGACGTTGATCAAATTATTGAGAGCGTGGTAGGCGCAGGGCTCGCACAGGTCGTTGCCAAATGCACGCCGCTCGCAGCAGTAAAAGGAACGTAAAATAGAGGAACAGAGGGGGTACGGGTAGAATGCTAAAGAAATATATGGAAGAATGGGAATTACATGTGAATCAGCATCTAATTCAAAATGGGAACACTCAATCGTTCTTATCCTATACCGAAAATAGCTCTACCCATCGAACCCGTCATTTGGTAGCTGTGGAATAAGCTGCGCTGGCATCCTGCCACGCTCGCTATTCGCCTTCTATACCGCCTGACCATGGACGATGATGTCCATGGTCTTTTTTTTACACCTGTATTAAGGAGGCAATAAAATAATGAAGGCTATTTTACATAAGGACATTTTGCACGAGCTGGATCGCATCGAGCAGGAGGAGCAGGTGCGTATTGTGTATGCTTGCGAATCGGGGAGCCGAGCTTGGGGCTTTCCTTCCAAGGACAGCGACTACGATGTTCGTTTTATTTATGTCAGACCGGTGGAGTGGTATTTATCCATCTTTGACCACAGAGACGTCATTGAGAGGCCAATCAGCAATCTTCTCGATATTAACGGCTGGGATTTGCGCAAAGCGCTCAATTTGTTCCGCAAATCCAACCCGCCGCTGCTGGAATGGCTGCAATCGCCGATTCCGTATTATACAAAATATTCGGTTGCGAGGCAGATCCGCAGCATCTCTCCGTTAACATTCTCGCCGAAGTCATGCATGTACCATTATCTCAATATGGCGAAGGGAAATTACCGGGAATATTTGCAGGGAGAGCGCGTGAAAATCAAAAAGTATTTTTACGTGTTGAGGCCGATCTTGGCGTGCGGATGGATTGAGGCATATAACACGATGCCGCCGATGGCCTTTGATGACTTGGTCGATGCTCTTATTCCGAAAAACAGCGAGCTTCACAATGTTATTGCACATTTGCTTCAGCGCAAGAAAGCAGGAGATGAGCTGGATTATGAGCCGAAGCTCCAGCCCATCAATGATTATTTGCAGGAGCGGCTGGCCTATTTTGAGGGTATTGCGCTCGCTCTGGGGCAAGGAGAGGGAACAAGGGATGAGCTGCTGGACTGCTTGTTCCGCAATGCGCTAAATGAAGTATGGTGTTAACGGTAAAGAAAACAATTTGATAGCAAGGGGCAGTGCAGAATGGCAATCGTACAGCTGAAGTCCACGAACCCGGATTTCTCGTTTATTATCAGAAAAAATCCGCATTCCGGCATGCTGCTGCGCGCCGTCCGCAAAGGGATGGCCTACGGCTGGTACTCGGATAAAGGGACGTTTAATGTCTATTTCAAGGATGCGGACAATGAGGTTTCATATAAGCAGCATAGAGAGGATCAATTCGAATATTTGAACGTTTCCCGATATAACACGCCGCTCTTCGTACTGGCGGCGATAAATGAGTTTTTTGCGGCGCCGCTGAAGGTACAGGCAGATAAGGATACGGAGCACTACGAGCATACCTTCCACATTAACATGATCCATATCCAGCTTCTGCGGTACATTCATTTTTTTGAGAAGCATCTGACGGATTATTCGTTCGAAACGGTCCATCAAGCGGACAAAAGCTACTCACTGACGGTTATGACAAAGAAGCCGCTATACGAACTTATGCATGTTATGAGCGTACTCTGCTTGTTCCTGAGCATGTTCAGCGATGAATATATCGATATCTCCGATGATATCTTGCAGAAATATATTAAGAGCGTTCAAATTATGGATGCGCCGTTCTATATTCGCAGCTTGTTCGCGCGTCACTTTCTGTCCACCAGAGAGCGTTTCAAGAAATATAAAGAAGAGCTTGAGAAGACGGGCCGCTATGCGGTTCAGCTGGCCTTTGGCGGTACGGCGCAGCAGCGGCGTAGCTATATCGCAAGCGTGCTTCCGTTCGATAAATCGATCGTGGATATCGGCTGTGGCGAAGGATTTTATGCGATCCCTTATGCCTCGAAGATTGAGGCCAGTTACTATGCGATTGATATTGAGGAGCCGCTGCTTGAGATCGTACAGCGCAAGGCTAAGGCGAAGGAACTGGACAACATCGCGACGTTTCCTTCAATTGAGCATTTCCTGGAGGAATATAACGGGGAATTGGTCGACGTCGTGCTCACTGAAGTGATTGAGCATATGAGCCTTGAAGAGGCGGGGACACTGATCCGGCAAATATGCGGGCAGATTGATTTTGATTATTTTGTGCTGACGACACCGAATGCTGAGTTTAACGCCTATTATGAGCTCAGCGAATTCCGGCATGATGACCACAAGTGGGAGCTTGGGCGCACGGAGTTTCAAGAGTGGCTGCTCGAAGCAATTAACGGGCAAGACGCAGAATGTACCTTTATTGCTATCGGTGATGGCGTAAACGGCGTTCAGACGACGCAGGGTGCGGTTTTGCGGAAAAGGAGGAGCTAGCAAAAATGGAAATAAAAACGAGAGTCCATACGATATTTATGCTGATCGGATCGACGGAATGCGGCAAAACGACGTTTGCCAATGAGGTCTTGATCCCGCAGCTGCGTTTTCAAGATGAGGCCAAAGGTGTCCATGCGAATGTACAATATATATCCTCAGACGGCATCCGGCAGGAGCTGCTTGGAAACGAATACGATAAATATGATCAAATCATGCTGGAGGCTAGTGAACAAGCGTTCCGCCTTCTGTTCGAGAAGCTGCGTCTTGTGACCACTTATCCGATCAATGCGGAGTTTGTAGTGGTAGATACAACGGGCTTGGCGGAGGATTTTCGGGCAAAGGTGAGAGAGATTGCGAGGGACAATCATTATAACCTGGAGGTTATCTTGTTTGATTACCGCAATCGGGATGATTATTACGCATCTGAGCGCTCGAAGAAGCTGATTACGAGCCATATCAACCGCTTGCGCAAGGAGGTGCTGGGTTCTTTGTCCCGGGAGCGTTATGCCAAAGTGCACAAGGTACGCGCCAAAGACTTTTATTCCCCGGCAGACGGGATAGCGAATTCGGACTATAGCATCGTCATTGAGGACGTCAACGACTACTTGGCCGCTGCGCTGCCTTTGGATCAGAAAACGATTATCGTAGGCGATGTTCATGAATGTGTGGATGAGCTGAAAGCACTTTTGGTCAGCCACGGCTTTCAAATGGAGAATGATCGGCTTCTTGCTTCGGGGAAGGTAAGCGGTACGAAGGTATTGCTGGTCGGGGATTGGATTGACAAAGGGAATAGAACGAGGGAAATCATCGATTTTCTCCATACGAACCAGGAGCATTTTCTATTCGTGCTGGGCAATCATGAGAACTTTGTCTACAAGTATATGCGCGGTGAAATCAAAGGGGTGGAGGAGGAACTGCTCCACGCGTACTTCGATTCAACAGAGGTTCTTCGCGGAGATGAAGAGCTGCTGCAGCGGTTTAATCAGCTGGTATCCCTCTCCAGACCTTTCTATCGCATGGTCGGCAAGCACGGTTCCTCTTATTACGTCACGCATGCGCCATGCGAGAACAAATACATTGGCAAGCTGGATACGTTATCGGTACGGGCGCAGCGAAATTTCCGGATCAACCGCTCCGCGCCGCTGGAGGAGCAGCTTCAATTTCTAAAGCGGGACGCAGGGGGCAATCAGCCCTATCACGCTTTCGGGCATGTCGCCGCCAAAAACGCGTTCCGGATCCGCAATAAGATCCATCTTGATTCAGGAGCGGTGCACGGCAATCTGCTAACCTCGGTCATTCTAGGATCGAAGCCTATCTACAAATCGGTGAAATCCGGGCAAGCGGTCATGGAAGGCGAGCTGCCTGCGCTGTTTCAAGAGGAACGCAAGGTTTCCTTGCAGGAGTTGGGCGAGGATGAAGCGCGCAGGCTGAAATACTGCTCCAGTCACAAAATCAACTTTATATCCGGCACGATGGCGCCAGCGGACAAGGATGAGGCTGCGCAGGAGCTGGAGTCGCTAAGCAAAGGTCTGAGCTATTTTCGCGATCGCGGCGTGAAGGAAGTTGTGCTGCAGCCTAAATATATGGGATCGAGATGCAATGTTTATTTGCACGCGGAGCTGGAGCAATGCTTTGCGGTTAGCCGCAATGGCTACAAAATCAATAAGCTGGATTTGACCGGGGTGTATCAAACGCTGCTGGAAAGGTTCGGCGATTATATGAAGCAAAACGATATCGCCATGCTCCTTCTCGATGGAGAGCTGCTGCCTTGGCAGGCGCTTGGGGAAGGGCTTATCGACAAACAGTTTAAGCCGATTGGCAGGGCACTGGAGACCGAGCTTGCCTTCTTGCAAGCAAATGGATTTGAAGAAGCTTTTGCCAAGCTTACGCAGGACTACCAGGCAAGCGGCTTTGAGAAGGACCAATTCCACCTTAACAAAGGGGCATTGAATGAAAAGCATGGTCTAGCCATTTATCAGAACTATAAGCATGTTCATGCGGTCATTGAGAAGCATCAGCCGCTAGGCGAGCATGTCAAAGCTTATCAAACGTATAAGCGTCAGCTGGAGCTGTACGCGGAAGCAGGGGAGCTTGAATATAAGCCGTTTGCCCTGCTCAAGCTGGTATACAACGATGGTAGGGAAGAACGGCCAGAGTGGAATACCTCCGACATGTATCGTTTCCTCTCCGATGATGCTTTTATAAAGTTGGAGCTGGATCATCCGAATTGCGAAGAACTGGCTGAGCTTTATTTCAAATCCTTGACCGTTGATCAGCATATGGAAGGTGTCGTCATCAAGCCGGAAGAAGTGCAATCCCAAGCGGTTCCTTATATGAAGGTCAGGAATGCAAGCTATATGTCGATCATTTACGGCTACGATTATCGCTTCCCGCATAAGTATAACAAGCTGATCAAGCAAAAGAGCATTCATATGAAGCTGAGAACCTCGTTGAATGAGTATAGGCTGGGACAGCGCATGCTGGACATTCCTTATGCCGATATTACCCCGGACCATGAGGGTTATCAAGCAGCAGCTGCGAATCTTTTGTTTGAGGTAGCGAGGGAGAAGGAAATCGATCCTCGGCTATAGTCAATAGGTAATGAAAACATGAAAACCTCCTATTATTGGAGGTTTTTTTGGATTAAATATACAAATTCGATCCAAAAATGATCATGGTATATCTTGTGATTATATGAAATAATCAGATAAGTAAAAAGTCCTAGTAAAGAGCAAAGTTGTCGAAAGACAATGACGCAAAGCCAACAGACCTAAAGGAGTATCCAAAGGTGGCTGGGTTGCCAAAGGGAAAAGTGATAATGGATCTATATCCTCTTCCTATAGCTTCAGTGTGCCCCAAATGCGATGACATAGGAAGGGATAAGCAGCAATGAAACAGAGTCTTAAGCGCTTTAATGGCCATAGCAACAGCTTTGATCTCGTACAAAAAATAGCTAATCTCGGTTACTGGGAGTTTGACCATATCCATGAGCAAGCCTCTTGGTCAAATCAAATGTTTGATATATATGGCATGGATTCCGACTTCACTCGAACCCAGGATGATTTTTTTAAGTTTGTCCATCCGGAGGATCGCAACTGGGTACAAAGTCAGTTTTATGCGTCGCTGGACTCAAAGAAAGAGAGTGTGAAAGAATATCGAATTATTCGCCCAAGCGGAGAGATCAGGCATGTGACGGAGCATATTACGTTTGTGCTTGGAGCGGACGGTGAAATTAAAGTAACGTTAGGTACGATACAGGATATAACAGAAAACAAACAGCTGCAGCATCGTCTTTCCGCTGAGGAACAGCGCTATAAATCTATTTTTGAGCATAACCCGGATGCGGTCTTCTTATTTGATATGGAAGGATGTTTCTTATCCTGCAATACCGCTCTCGAGCAGATGTTCGGATATTCTCGAGAGGAGATCGTGGAAAGCAGCTTTGAGCGCTTTGTTGATAAGGACTTTTTGGATTACACGAACCATATGTTCAATGAAACGGTGAGGACACTTGTCTCCCAAAATTATAATACGAGGGGCGTTACGAAATCCGGTCAGAGGATTGAGGTTAACGTTACCAACATTCCGCTTATTATTGAAAATGAGCTGGTTGGCGTGTATGGGATTGCCAAGGATATTACGCTTGAGAAAACGATTGAACGCTCGCTAACCGAAACGGAATTGAAATACAGCAGCATCGTCGAGCAGTCCATCGTGGGCATTTTTGTAGCGCAGCGAAAAACCTTCGTGTATGCAAATAATCAGCTGAATAAAATGCTTGGTTATGATTCGCTTGTCGGCGTATCCATAGAAGAAATTATCCATAATGAAGAGCAACAGGATATTTCCAGTCAAGTTATGCGCTTAACCGAAGGCCAATCCCTTACCAACCTATGCCACCGGGCGATTAAGCACGATGGAGCGATCATCCAATGCGAAGTTCACTATCAGGGCATATCCCATATGGGGGAGCGGGCAATTTTTGGCATCGTTCTGGATGTCACGGAGCGCAGCAAAGCTCAGGAATTGAATCAATATTTGGCTTATCACGATTATTTGACCTCTTTGCCGAATCGCCGCATGTTTGAGGAGCAACTGGACAAACAGCTGCGAATAAGCGATTTTTTTAACCAAAAGCTGGCCATCGTGCTCATTGATTTGGACCGCTTCAAATATGTGAATGATACGTTAGGCCATCCGGTAGGGGATGCGCTGCTCAGGGGAATTGCAGGAAAGTTGGTCAACCAGCTAGGTGAAGGCCAATCCGCCTACCGGCTGGGAGGCGATGAGTTTGCGATTATTATGAGCAATGTGCAGCAGCAAAGCGATGTAAACGATGCCGCAGATATGATGATCAAACTAGTGAAAGAGCAGTTTGTTATCGAGGGATATGAGCTTAATGTCACGGCGAGCATCGGCATCAGCCAATCGCCGGAAGATGGGAATACGGTAGAGTCATTGATGAAAAACGCAGATGCGGCCCTGTATTTTGCCAAATCCAAAGGTCGCAATCAATCCCAGTATTACTGCTCTTCCTTAAATGTGCAGACCTTTAAGCTATTTTCGCTTAGCAATGATCTGCGCAAGGCTATGGATAAAGGGGAGCTCTTTCTCCATTATATGCCGCGAGTGCATGCGCAAACGATGGAAATGGTAGGCGTAGAGGCGCTGCTTCGGTGGAATCATCCCGACTGGGGCCTTGTGTCACCATCGGAATTCATCCCCATTGCAGAGGAGACGGGCCTTATCGTTCCAATCGGAGAATGGGTTCTTCGCGAGGCATGCCTGCAAAATAAACGATGGCAGGCGATGGGCTTGCCTCCAATTACCGTATCGGTCAATTTCTCGGTTCAGCAGCTGCTGACGCAAAATATTTTACAGCAAATTGACCAGATCGTAGAGGAAGCGGGACTCTCGCCGGAGAGACTGGAAATTGAAATTACGGAAAGCTCATTTATTAGCAATGAGAAGGCGGTTACGGAGCTGCTACTTGAGCTGAGGAAACGAAAGATTAAGGTGTCGTTGGATGATTTCGGAACAGGCTACTCCGCCCTCTATTTACTTAAGCGCCTCTCGCTGGATACAATCAAAATCGACAGATCATTCGTGGAAGAAATGATGACTGATCCAAGCAATAAAAGCATCATTGAATGCATCATCCAATTAGCCGGATCGCTGAAAATGCAGGTGGTAGCGGAGGGAGTCGAGAACAAGGAGCAATTCCATTATTTGCGAGAGCAGCGCTGCGATGAGATCCAAGGCTATTATTTCAGCCGAGCCGTCGAACCGGATGCCATTGTTCAACTGCTGCGAAACAAAACATTTCTAGAGCCGGCAGCGCTTCAACGTCACAAGGAGCCTACTGTCAATCGGAGGCAATATTTCCGAATCAATCTTAGGCATTGCTTGTTGGCAGAGATGACGATTACGATGTTCAAGGGCAGAAGCGTTCGGCTTGGGAGCACTGAGGTGCTTGTTCGCAACATCGGGCCAGGCGGCCTAAGGTTTATGGTAGGCGTCAAGCTGCCTGTGAACAGCGATATTGTCTTGATGTTCAAGACGCAAATTGTCAATCAAATGTACGTGCTATATGGCGTCGTAGTCTGGTACAATGAACTGGACAATGATATTTATGAGTACGGCATCCAATTTCAGCTGAAAGAGAAGGAGCAGGATGAGCTCGTCAATGCGCTGAATTTGCTTGCGATCAAGCAGCGCGACGGCATTTTGCCTCAAACTCAAGTATACGTGGGCGATCCCATTCTCCGCATAAAGGAATTGAAACAGCTATCTTAACGAATTAAATACGTTGTAAGCAGGGCTAGGAAAGGAGAGATAGAGCATGAACGATATCATAAATAAATTTTGCGTCAAAACATTCGGATCTACGAATCTCGTGACAGAGATTGGTTTGGTCACGAAGGTGGCGAGCAGAACGATCCATGTGGATTGGGGCATGAAAAAATACGTGTATCAAAATAAGGATTTCAGATGGATACCGCTGACGAAAGAGGAAGTGGAGAAAAAATATCCAAAATCGAAATTTACCGAGGATTCGCTGAAGCGCGCACTAGCGTTTGGCCTTGAAATTAAAGGTGTACAGCGAGCAACGGAGTAGTATTCAGTTGGGAAAAAGCATTTTGCATTCGGCTAAGGCCGAGGCAGGATGCTTTTTTTTATTGCCGATAACCGTTTGGTCGCATCGCTCTTTGGGTAAAAGGAAATAGTAGTTATGGAGAAAGGGGGCATATGCGCTTGAAATTAACACCAGAACAGCGAATTCAGCTGCATGGCTTCAATAACTTAACGAAGTCACTCAGCTTTAATATGTATGACGTATGTTATACAAGGACCAAGGCTGAGCGCGAAGCATATATTGCCTATATTGATGAGCAATACAATTCGGACAGGCTGACCAAAATTTTGAACACCGTGTCGGATATTATCGGCGCGCATGTGTTGAACATCGCCAAGCAGGACTATGAGCCGCAGGGCGCAAGCGTAACGCTGCTCGTATCGGAAGGGCCAGTTATGGGCGGCCCTAATGAATCCTTTGAGGAATCGCCAGGTCCGCTGCCTGATACAGTCGTCATGCATTTGGATAAAAGCCATATAACAGTCCATACCTATCCTGAATATCACCCTAATGAAGGGATCAGTACGTTTCGCGCTGACATCGACGTGTCGACCTGTGGCGAAATTTCGCCCTTGAAAGCGCTGAACTACCTCATCCATTCGTTCGATACCGACATTATGACGCTGGATTACAGGGTGCGGGGCTTCACTCGTGATATTAACGGGCACAAATTGTTTATTGATCATGATATCAACTCGATTCAAAATTACATACCGAAGGAAGAATGCCTTTTGTATGACATGATCGACGTTAATATTTACCAAGAAAACGTGTTTCATACCAAGTGCAAGCTGAAGCAATTTGACCTGAATAATTATTTGTTCGGCTACACGAAGGATTCCCTGTCGATCAAGGAACAAGAGGAAATTACGAGAAGATTGAAAACCGAAATGGACGAAATCTTTTATGGAAAAAATATAAGGAGCTGATCATGTTATGTCTAATGCTAATTCCGAAAAGCAGGTAAACCCGCCGCAGCATCAAAATCGCCAGCCGGGCATTGAGTCCGAAATGACCCCGCTTCCGGTTTATGAGTCGGATTCCTACAAGGCAGCCGGTAAACTAAAAGGCAAAACGGCTATTATTACTGGAGGAGACAGCGGGATTGGCCGCGCGGTTTCCGTTGCTTATGCGAAGGAAGGCGCAGACGTGGCGATCGTATACTTGAATGAACACGAGGATGCGAAGAAGACGAAGGAGATCGTCGAGAAAGCAGGCGTCAGATGCTTGCTCATTGCCGGTGATGTCGGTGACGAGGCATTCTGCAAAAGCGTAATCGAGCAGACCGTTAAGGAATTTGGCAAGCTCGATATCCTCGTTAACAACGCTGCTGAGCAGCATGTGCAGCAAAAGCTGGAGGACATTACGTCCGATCAGCTCGTTGCCACCTTCCGTACCAATGTATTCAGCATGTTCTATCTGACGATTGTGGCGCTGCCGCATTTGAAGAAGTCCAGCGCAATTATCAATACAGCTTCTATCACGGCATATCGCGGAAATCCGACGCTAATCGATTATTCAGCGACCAAGGGGGCAATCGTATCTTTCACGAGAGCACTCTCGGTAAATATTGCAGAGCAGGGCATTCGGGTAAACGGCGTTGCGCCGGGACCAATCTGGACGCCGCTTATCCCAGCGACGTTTGATGATCAGTCCGTGGCTACGTTTGGCTCCGACACACCAATGAAGCGGCCGGGACAGCCGCATGAGCTGGCGGCCGCTTACGTTTATCTGGCCTGTGACGACTCCAGTTATATGTCAGGCCAAATTCTCCATATTAACGGCGGCGAAGTCGTTAACGGGTAACGCATACTTTATAGGAAGCCATGAAGCTTCGCATAATTTCCCCAGTGCGGCTGTCTGCCGTCGACATCGATGATGCCGAACTCGTCGGACAGCTGCCAGCTTGGGAATACTTGTCCCGAACGCTGGAGTAGATCCTTGCTCGCTGCAAGCGCGGCGATGCCGCGGCCAACGAAATAAGGTGTTTCAGACTGGCTAAAGTGCTCGGCATCCGGTATTCCACTTTGGACCGCATCGGTCCAGCGCTCCTCGGTTACGCCAAAGTGATCCAGCATTTCCTCAGAACGAAGAAAGCCTGGTGTCACCGCCACGGCTGATACGTCATAAGGCTTCAAGTCTGCGGCCATGGCCTCCGCGAGGTGGATTGGCGAGATTTTGGCTAGGCTGTAAAAGAGGCTGCCGCGATAACGGTAATCGATTCCGTCCGTTACTTCAATAATCAACCCGCTTCTTCTATCCACCATCAAGGGTGCTCCATAATGGCTTGTAATGAGATGAGCCTTCACCGCGCGCTCCTGCATCAGCAGTCCCTTGCTCAAGGAATGCTCCCAAAAAGGTTTTCTCCACTCGGTCAGCTGCTCGCCTCCCCATATATTATTGACCAGCACATCAAGCTTCCCATTCTGCTCGGCTTTAATTCGCTCGAACAGCGCTTCAACCTCAGCCTCTACGGTATGATCCACCTTTACGGGTATGCCCTGTCCGCCTTTGGCCGTCACAAGCTCTGCGGTTTCTTCGATCGTTTCTGAGCGGTTTAAGTCCGATGCCTGTCCGCGAACGCTTCTTCCCGTGCAGTAAACGGTTGCTCCCGCTTCCCCTAGGCTTGCGGCAATACCGCGTCCCGCTCCACGCGTGGCACCGGCGACGACCGCTACTTTTCCTTGTAATGGTTTCATATGATATCTCCCTCTCCATTGCTTATTGCTTTACTCTTCGTCAGTTTACCAAACGATATACGACATCTATTGACATATATTCATGCTACAATGAAAAAAACTAGAGCGGCGTGGGAGGCTATCGGATGAGGGCGGGGCGATTGATATCTATTGTCTTACTGATGCAAAACGAAGGTAAAATGACGTCGAAGGATTTGGCGGAGAGGCTCGAAGTATCCGAGCGGACGATTATGCGCGATATGGAATCGCTTAGCGCCGCGGGCGTGCCTGTCTATGCGGAAAGAGGCACAAATGGAGGCTGGTGCTTATCGGAAGGGTACCGGACGAACTTGACGGGGATGCATGCGGACGAGCTTGTATCAGTGATCGTTGCCAGCCATACCTCATTGCTCGGAGACCTAGGGATCGAAAAGCAGCATCATGCGGCTATGCAGAAGCTGCTCGCGGCTTCTCCGGCAGAAGTTAGAAAGAGCGCGGCGCTCATGAGGCAGAAGATCCACATTGATGGAGCTGGCTGGCACCAGCAGCAGGAATCCGTGCCGTTCTTGTCTGTCGTTCAGGAGGCGGTGTGGGAAGATCGGCTTCTGCAGCTGTCCTACCAGCGGGAGGATGGGATCGCAAAGCGCATTGTTCAGCCGTTAGGTCTTGTCGCCAAGCGCAGCGTATGGTATTTGGTTGGTTTGGCGGAAGGTGAGCAGCGCACGTACCGCATTGCCAGGCTGATCGACGCCGTTATGCTGGAGGAGCGATTCGAGAGGCCACTGGCCTTTGATTTGGCAAGCTGTTGGGAGCAATCCATGGGAGATTTCAGGAAAAGACTGCCGCAATATCCAGCAAGCTTGCTTGTGCAAGAATCAGTGTTGGAGAGGCTCTCAAGAGAGCGATACGTCAAGGTGCTGGAAAGCGCGCCAGACGACCGGCCGGGCTGGATGACGGTGAAGGTGGAGTTTCAAACGCTGGTATCCGCTTGCGGAATTATTCTTAGCTTCGGCTCGCGAATGGCGGCGCTTGCTCCGGTGGAACTGAGAGAGAAGGTCAAGGCAGAGGCAAAAGCGATGGCTCAGTGGTATAGGGTTGAGGAGTAAAGGGAAAGCCTTTAGCGGAGAGCTGTTTTGCTTTTATGCTGCACTTCAGTCATTTGACTAGGGGCTCGTCCTTTCGATACAATTTAAAGGGCAGCATGAAACTACATAACAGCATTTAGTGAGAGGAGTATCCAATATTATGAGCGGATTTGAACAACATTTAGATACGTATGCAGAGCTAATTGTGAAGATCGGTGTGAACGTACAGCAAGGACAAGAGGTATTTATTACAGGGGCCGTGGATCAGGCAGCGTTAGTCAGACTTGTCGCAAGCAAAGCGTATGAGGCTGGAGCAAGCAATGTGCATGTGGATTGGACCGACGATTCCTTGTCCAGATTGAAATATGAGAAGGCAGCGGATGAAGTGTTTACGCGTTTCCCAGAGTGGGAGACGAGCAAGCGCAATTCATTCGTGGAGCGAGGAGCCGTGTTTATTTCGATCGTCTCTTCCAGCCCCGACCTGCTGAAAGGCATTGATTCCGGACGCATCTCGAGCTTTCAGAAGGCATCGGGCCAAGGGCTCAAGGAATTCCGTAGAGCGATTCAGTCGGACAAGGTAAGCTGGACTGTCGTTGCAGCGGCTGGCAAGACATGGGCAGCGAAGGTATTCCCAGAAGCGGGAGCAGACGAAGCCGTTGAGCTGCTATGGAAAGCGATTTTTGATTCCGTAAGGCTTCATGCGGAAAATCCGGTGAAGGCATGGGAAGAGCATAACGAGAGTTTGCACAGTAAAGGCGAGACGCTTAACCAGAACCGTTTTCAAAAATTGCATTACACCGCCCCTGGCACCGATCTTACGATCGAGCTCCCGGAGAAGCATATCTGGGTAGCTGCGGGCAGCACGAACGTAAATAACGTATCGTTCATGGCGAATATGCCAACGGAAGAAGTTTTTACCGTGCCGCTCAAAACCGGCGTCAACGGTTACGTGTCCAGCACGAAGCCGCTTAGCTACGGCGGCAATATTATTGACCGCTTCAAGCTGACGTTCGAGAACGGCCGCATCGTAAAGGTGGAGGCTGAGGATGGACAGGAGATTTTGCAGCAGCTGGTCGATATCGACGAAGGCTCGCACTATCTTGGGGAAGTCGCGCTTGTGCCGCATGAGTCGCCAATCTCCCAGTCCAATATCTTGTTCTACAACACGCTGTTTGACGAGAACGCATCGAATCATCTGGCTATCGGCAGCGGTTATGCGTTCAACATCGAAGGTGGCAAAACGATGTCACCGGAGGAGCTTGAAGCTAGCGGCGTGAATGCGAGCATTACGCACAACGATTTCATGATCGGCTCATCGGAGATGGACATTGACGGAATAACGAAGGACGGCAAAGTTGTGCCGATCTTCCGCAAAGGGAACTGGGCTATCTAACGCTTGCCGATGTTTAAAGTGTCATGAGTGTCATGAGTGTCATGGTGCAAAAAGCTATCTTGAAGAGGCAATGGCCTCTTTTGGGTAGTTTTTTTGCTGTTTACTGGGATTTCATACAGTTCCTTGGCGGGTTTTCATAAAAGTATATGACAGTTGTCATGTCTTCGTATTGACGTTTATGACTGTGATGACATGATATTATTCTTTACAATAAAGATAGAATATTGCGTTAGACGTCCGGGATACTCTCCAAGCGTCATATTGAGGAGGAAGAATGTTATGACAGAGCCGAAACATGCTCACCTAAAGAAAGAAGTTGCCCCCTTTGAGAAAACAGATTTAAAGTCGAGCGTCAGACAGCTTATTAACACCTTGGTGCCTCTCGTGCTTCTCTGGTACGCGGCATACTTAAGTCTTTCGATTTCGTACTGGCTTACTGCTCCTTTGGTGCTGCTTACTTCCGGTTTCGTCATTCGAACATTCATCATCTTCCATGACTGCTGCCACGGATCGTTTTTCAAGAGCAAGAAAGCAAATGATATCTTCGGAACCATTACAGGCGTTATTACGCTTGTTCCTTATAGACAATGGAAAAATTCTCACTCAATTCATCATGCAACGAGTAGTAATCTCGACAAGCGCGGTATCGGCGACCTATGGATTCTGACTGTAGAAGAATATGCGGCTGCACCATTTTTCCGTAGACTAGCTTACCGGATGTATCGTCATCCGCTTGTCATGTTTGGACTAGGCCCAATCGGGGTATTTCTTATTCAGTATCGCTTCAATGTGAAGGGCGCTAGACGCAAAGAGAAAATGAATACTTATTTAACAAATGCCTTGATCGTAGCCGTCTATGCACTGCTCGTTTGGGCAATTGGCTGGCAAGCGTTCCTGCTGGTGCAGGGTCCTGTGTTTTTTGTATCGGGTCTGCTTGGCATCTGGCTGTTCTACGTACAACATCAATTCGAGGATTCTTATTTCGAAAAAGAAGACGAATGGAGCTATGTAAAGGCTGCTGTTGACGGAAGCTCATACTATAAGCTGCCTAAAGTGCTGCAATGGATCACAGGCAACATTGGATTCCATCACGTGCATCATTTGAGCCCGAAAGTGCCTAACTACAATCTGGAGAAGGCGCATAACGCAACGCCTCCGCTTCATAAAGCGACAACGATCACGATAAGCGAAAGCTTGGAGTCGCTCCAATTCCGCCTATGGGATGAAACGGAGAAAAAATTTGTCAGCTTCAAGGGCATTAAGCACCGTCTCCGGAAGCTGGATGCTGCCGCAGATAAACTGAAGACCACACGTCCAAGCTTGAAAACATAGAGACCAATTCCACAAGAAGCCATACCGTCATAGGGTGGCTTCTGCTGCTTTCGACTGCAAGGGAAATAAATACTTAAAGAAACGTGTATGATAAAATAGTGCTAAACAAATCTGCCCAAGCAGTCAACGAAAAAGGTGGAAGACCATGAATAAGTGGTATCAAATTTTTCATAAAAACACAGGTCTAAGCCCGTATGTTTGGGTCGTTTTCTGTATTCTTCCCTTTTACTTTATCTTTCGCTCATCCTCGCCCTATGAGGTTGTATCGGGTTTTATTATGATCATCCTTTTCTTTATCTGTTATCGCTTATCATTTGTATCCAAGGGCTGGCTCGTCTATTTCTGGACGAGTGTGCAGATCGTGATATCGATTGCAATGACGATGCTGTTCAGTTACGTTTATTTTTCGATTTTCCTAGCTTTTTTTATCGGCAACATACAGAACAGGGCTGGATTTTTTACGCTGTATACGATTCATATTGTGAGCACGTTTGTGACGGTTAATTACGGATTCGCCACGCAGAACAGCTTGTTCTTCACGCAGTTTCCCTTTATTCTGATTAGCCTGATTGTCGTCATTTTGCTTCCATTCAATACGTACAGCCGCAATAAGCAGGGACAGCTTGAAGGCCAGCTGGAGGATGCGAATAAGCGGATCTCCGAGCTCGTCAAGCTGGAGGAAAGGCAGCGGATTGCGCGTGATTTGCATGATACGCTCGGGCAGAAGCTTTCCCTTATTGGCCTCAAGAGCGATTTGGCAGGAAAACTGATGATCAAGAACCCTGCACAGGCTCAGGCGGAGATCAATGACGTGAGACAAACCGCTAGGACAGCCTTGAAAGAAGTGCGGGAGATGGTCACTCAAATGCGGGGCACGAGGCTTGAGGATGAAATGTTTCGGATCAAGCAAATTTTAAAGGCTGCAGAAATTGAGTTTGAGCTTGAAGGTGAATTGAAGCTTAGCAACACGGATTTACTGATTGAAAATGTGCTGAGCATGTGTTTGAAGGAAGCAGTAACGAATGTTGTAAAGCATAGCGAAGCAAGCCTATGCATCGTTACAATTGACTTGTCGCGTACCGAGCTCTTGCTTAAGGTGAAGGACAATGGGGTCGGAATTGCTGAGTCAGCCAGAGATTATCGCGGACATGGGCTGCAGGGCATGAAGGAGCGACTTGAATTCGTCAATGGTACGTTGGATATTGTGTCAGATAATGGCGCAACGCTCGTTATTCGAGTACCGAATGTCATTAAACAAAGCTAAAGCTTAGCGAACGAAGGGGTAGAGGGTCATGATTAGAATTGTTATTGCCGAGGATCAGCGCATGCTGCTGGGCGCCCTCGCTTCATTGCTGGATTTGGAAGATGACATGAAGGTCGTCGGAAGGGCGAGCAATGGAGAAGACGCTATAAGCCTCGTTCATCAGCATCAACCAGATATCGTCGTTATGGATATCGAAATGCCCGCAAAGACGGGGCTCGATGCTGCTGAGGAACTGAAAGGCCACGGCTGCAAGGTTATTATTTTGACGACGTTTGCTAGATCAGGGTACTTCGAGCGCGCGCTGAAAGCGGGTGTAAGCGGCTATTTGCTCAAAGATAGTCCGAGCGAGGAGCTTGCCAATTCCATACGCAGTGTCATGGAAGGCCGGCGCATCTTTGCCTCGGAGCTTGTCGATGAAGCCTACGGCCAAGAGAATCCGCTGACCGAGCGCGAGAAGGAAGTGCTGATTCTCGTTGCAGACGGCAAGAACACGAAGGAGATTGCGAGCGAGCTGTTTATTACGACGGGAACCGTCCGAAATTACATTTCAGTCATTCTCGATAAGCTGGACGTTAGCAATCGAATCGAGGCTATTACCCGTTTTAAAGAGAAGGGCTGGTTCAAATGAAGGTCTGGCGTAAAGCGGGCACGGAGTGAATTAAAAGACGGAAGCATATAGTATGATACGCCAGCGGGAGCTTCATAAGCGTCTCTCAGGCGTATTTTTGTTTCCATCGGAGTGGTAGAAGCAAAATCAGGAAAGAGTAATAAGAGGAAGGGAGTTTAGGGTATGAGCTATACAAATTTAACACTACATACAGACAAATACCAAATTAATATGATGTACGCGCATTGGCTGCAAGGGAGTAAGAATGAGAAGGCGGTATTTGAGGCTTATTTCCGCAAGCTCCCCTTTGGAAATGGGTTTGCAGTATTTGCAGGCCTTGAGCGAATCGTAGAATATATCCGCTCGCTGCGCTTTGGCGACGAGGAAATTGCCTATTTGCGTTCACAGGAAGAGAACTATGAAGAAGGGTTTCTGGAGGAGCTGCGGGGATTTCGATTCACTGGGAATCTCTTCTGCGTAGAGGAAGGAACATTGGTTTTTGCGAACGAACCGCTACTTTGCGTGGAAGCTCGTGTATTCGAGGCACAACTGGTGGAAACGGCTATTCTTAATATGATGAACTATCAGACGCTCATAGCGACGAAGGCAGCTCGGATCAAGCAGGTCGCTCCTGATGATATCTTGCTTGAATTTGGGACTAGGCGGGCACAGGAGGCGGATGCGGCGGTATGGGGAGCACGTGCTTCCTATCTTGCAGGGTTTCATGCCACCTCGAATATGCGTGCGGGGATGCTCTTCGGCATTCCTGCCAAAGGCACGCATGCCCATTCCTGGGTACAAGGGCATGATTCAGAGGAAGAAGCTTTTCGTGCGTATGCAGATTCGTTGCCTGACCATGTGACGCTGCTGGTGGATACCTACAATACGCTGAAAAGTGGGGTTCCGAATGCGATCAAGATCGCGCATATGCTGGAGAAAAAGGGCAAGCGGATGAATGCCATCCGGCTCGACAGCGGCGATCTTGCCTATTTATCGCAGATGGCCCGGAAGATGCTCGACGAAGCGGGATTGCCTTACGTGCAAATTGTTGCATCGAATGACCTTGATGAGGGGATCATTTCCAACCTGAAGTCGCAAGGAGCGAAGATCGACGTATGGGGCGTTGGTACGAAACTGATTACCGCTGCAGATCAGCCCTCACTTGGAGGGGTATACAAGCTTGTCGCACGGGAGAAGGATGGAAGCTACGAGCCAGTGATCAAAATTTCAGCCAATCCCGAGAAAGTATCGACGCCAGGCTTCAAAGCATTGTACCGAATTATTAATACGGATACGGGAAAAGCAGAGGCAGATTACATCACGCTTAAGGACGAGCAGCAGCTTGCCAAAGGAGAACGGATTAAGCTGTTTGATCCTGTTCATTCCTATATTCACAAATATATAGAGCACTATGAGGCCATTTCCTTGTTAAAGCCAATATTCAGCCAAGGGGAACTGGTTTACGAGCTGCCAACGCTGGAGCAAATCCGTACCTATCATCAAAGCCAGTTCGAGCTGTTTTGGCCGCAATACTTGCGCAAGTTAAACGCAGAGGCGTATCGCGTTAATTTAAGCGAAGCGGTCTGGGGATTAAAGCATGATTTGATTCAGCGGTACCAGTAACAACACTGCTCCTCTGTGCAGCTTAAAGGACATTTGGCATGAAAATGCTGAAATGTCCTTTTTTTTATTCAGCCGACTGATGAGGTATTGAGATTCTTAATAAGGGAAATGAAGGGATTTTGATGCCAGCTGTGGAAGTAGTATCGGTTACATATTAAAGATTCAATGGAGGTAGGATTGTGAAAAGAAGTAAAAGAGCTTTTTTTATAATGATGCTGGTGGGTGTATTGACGTTATCTTTTGTACTGCCCGCTTCAGCGGCTGATATTCCAAAAGAAAGCTATACGTACAGCCTTTCCAAAAAATCCGGAGAAGTGAGCGAGACGCTGACGATTGAAGATGATGGTGAAGTCTACGAGGACTTGGAAGTCACGTCGATCATTGTTCCAACTGATGCCGTATTAACGTTTAAGGCAAAGGTTGATTTCAGTGTGGTACTGCTCGGCTATAGCATGAAAGATGGTATTTTGGTCACAGAGCAGCTTCCATGGTCGAATAATGGCAAGCAGACGGTGGAAGAAAGCCTTCCTGCAAATGCAACAGCTACGGTATCATTTAATTCTGGTCTAGCTTATTATGAGTTCATTGTGCTTGATGAAAAAAACGATACAACATCCAGCTTCTTCTTCAAGGTTGATAAAGGAACCGTATCGACAGATCAACCGGATGCGTGGGCCAAAGTAGAAGTAGAGGAAGCCATTGCGGCGGGGCTTGTACCGGCAGGTTTGCAAAGCGGCTACAAGCAAAAGATCACGCGCGCCGATTTTGCAAAAATTATCATTAAGCTGCTGGAAGTGCAAACAGGCCAGACGATTGATGAGATTTTAGCAGATAACGAGGTTAGCCTTAATGATAATCCGTTTACGGATACGAGCGTGAAGGAAGTCATTGCAGCTAATCTTATGGGAATCGTAAACGGCAAAGGGAACGGGAAATTCGACCCGAGCGGCAGTATCACAAGACAAGAGGCGGCAGTCATGCTGACGAATACGGCAGAGGTGCTTGGCTATGATGTGCTGACAGACGCTTCCAAGTTCGCAGATAACAGCAGCATTGCAAGCTGGGCCAAAACGAGTGTGGACTTTGTATCCATGTTCGAAATTATGAATGGCACAGGCAACAATACGTTTAGCCCAAAAGGCACGTATACACGTCAGCAAGCATATATGACGATCACTCGTTTAAATAACGCTTTGCAATAGTAACAAAAGCACGCAGCCAAAGACGCCCCGCTCGGTCTGAACAGACCAGCAGGGCGTCTTTTTTTGTCGGTTAGGGGAAATGCTGAAGGGAATAATGAAGCGCTCACCTTCTTCTTTTCCATCCGAATACCTTCACATGAACAAGCAGTTTCGTTACCAAATGTGTCAGTCCGTATAAAAGAATGAAAATAATGATGAAGGGCCGAAATAAGATCCATAATACAATCCAGGATACGATAATCTGCCAGGTTTTCATTCGCTTGAGGAGATTGCCTGGCATAAGCATAATCCGATAAAAGCGATAGCTTTTTTGCAGCCCTTCCAAATACTCCTCGCGGATTTGCTTATCCTCGGGGTCCAGCCGGATCGCGTTCTTCAGATACAGCAAATAATTCTCGTAATCATTGCGCCTCTCGGCGGACCAGGCCAGATACATATAAACTAAGTCCGATTCCACGTCGAGCCGCAGCGCTTTATCGGAAAGCTGCTTCGACTCGGCAAAATGAAGCAGCAGAGCCTCGTTGTAGCTTAAGTTGGCAAGATACAGCGCATTTTCGGGAGAGATCTCCAGCGCTTTAAGGAGAAGCTCGCGAGACTCGGCGTATTTTTTTGTTTTATTGTAAATGTTGGCGAGCAAGAAAAAGTAATGCGGCTCATACGGATCAATCCGCTGGGCTTCTGCAATGGCTTCAATGGCAGCCTTATAGTTTGGCTGCGAATAGTAGGCGTTGACCCGCACAAACCAGCCGAGTTCATTCTCAGGATCACGCTGCAAGGACTCCTGCGACCAGTGCAAGGCTTGGTCCAGCTGATCCATTCGCAGGAAGATATTGCCCAGCAAAGCATAAGCGTAGGGGTCCTCCGGCGTTTCCCGAATGAGCGACATCGCTTCGTTTGTCGCTTCCTTATACTTTTTCCACTGCATGAGCTGTTGGATTCGCTCATACCGCTGCGTGTTTTCTTCTTCTATCATCAATAGAAATACCTCGCCAATGGAATTATTTCAAACCGCTTTGCTTCATATAGTCCAGCACGATTTGATAGTCTTGGTTGACATCACTAAACGTAGCGTAGTTCTTGGCTGTGGCAAACCAGTCCAGCGTCGTTGCTTTCCGCTGCTTGGCCGCTTTCTTCAAGTCCTCCTGCGTGATCGGTTCAATTTCTCCGGATTCAAATGTTCGCTCCATTGCGCTTTCCACCGAATCCTTTACGATCTGCTCCAGGTCCGCACCCGAAAAGTATTTCGTTTCCTTAGCTATTTTGCCCAGGTCAAGCGAAGACAACGGCTTGCCGTCGAGTTTCAGCTGGAGAATCGTAGACCGCTCCGCCTCTTCTGGGGGCGGTACGAAGATCATATGATTAAAGCGGCCGGGCCTGCGCAGTGCCGAGTCCAGGTACCAAGGGGTGTTCGTAGCGCCAATGACAAACACCTGATCGTTAAAGGTCCGAAGCCCGTCCAGCTCCATAAGAAGCTGGTTGACGAGAATGCGGTCATGGTGCTGCCGCATTTGATTACGGCTGCCGCCCATAGCATCCAACTCGTCGATAAAAATAACGCAGGGCTTATTCTCACGCGCCTTCTCGAATATATCATGCAAGTTATTTTCGCTTTGACCCACATACATGCCAAGTATGGCCTGCAATTCGATATGCATGAAGTTGGCATCGATTTCGCCGGCAACCGCCCTCGCAAGGAACGTTTTGCCGCAGCCGGGAGGGCCGTACAACAGCAAGCTTCCACCTGCCTCCTTGCCGTAGGCGGCAAACAATTCGGGCTGCTTCAGCGGTAAAATAAAGTTCATCCGGATTTTTTTCTTGACGTCCTCAAGGCCGCCGACATCCGCGAAGGTTTCTTCTGGTTTCTCTGACTCTACCAAATCTCTGCCGCTTGCATCAAAATGAAGCATCTTCCGTTTTCTGCGACGGCGATTGGCAAGCTCATCGTGGTCGTTGTGATCCGACATGGTCATCATCCTTTGATCGCTATTTTCTACTAGTGTACCAAATTTGGGATGCCGCGTGGCTAACTTTACTGTATTTATTTACTAGGATTGCAACTAGCTATATTTCCCTTCCAACAATTGCAGCTGCTGTATTGCGTTGTATTAAGCTCTATGTAGCCCTGGCAGCGTAGGAATATTATGCTCGGACAAATAGATCTAAAAAATAGATTTAAAACAGCTGGAAAGGGCAAAATTGGATAAATAGATCTAAAAAGTAGATCTAATCCGGCGAAACCCTGCCCCAAACGCTCGTTCAACACACTTTTCTGGAAAATAGATCTAAAAAATAGATCTAAATCAGCTGAAAAGGGCAAAATCGGATAAATAGATCTAAAAAGTAGATCTAATCCGGCGAAACCCTGCCCCAAACGCTCATTCAGCGCATTTTTCTGGAAAATAGATCTAAAAAATAGATCTAATCCGGCGAACCCCTCCCCAAAACGCTCATTCAGCACACTTTTCTGGAAATTAGATCTAAAAAATAGATCTAAATCAGCTGGAAAGGGCAAAATTGAATAAATAGATCTAAAAAGTAGATCTAATTTGTCAACAAGCTTATAATTTGCGGCACACAGCACACAGCACACAGCACACAGCACACAGCACACAGCACACAGCACACAGCACACAGCACACAGCACACAGCACACAGCACACAGCACACAGCACACAGCACACAGCACACAGCACACAGCATACAGCACAGAGCACAGAGCACAGAGCACACAGCACAGAGCACACATCTAACTACTGCGCACTCGTAGTTGAATACAACGAGTTAGTTAAAATGGCTAAGTTTATAGTCGCAGACGTGATGCTTTGGGAGTTAGCTGGTAGGTACGAATGCGTTGTTCTCCAGAGGCTTTGCGGAGTAGACCGTGCTGAACCAGCGCCTTTAAGTATTGGAGAGTGGAGCAGCGGCTGAAATGGAGCTGCTGCTCTACATCCTTCGGGCTGAAGGGGGCCTCGTTGATACGGTGGCTTGCCCAGCGTAAAAGCTCCAGCATTTTGGCAGGCAGCTGCACATCGTAAACATCTTCGCGCCCAATGCCATAGAGCTTGCCAAGCAACTGCTGAATAAATTGTTGGCACTGTTTAGGGCGCTCTTGCAGGTCATCGTAGGAGAAGCGCACCACAATCCAGCCATCAAGGATTAACTGATTTTGGCGAAAGCGGTCATCGGAAAATTTGCGGCGTGAGGCATGTTTGTGATGTGGACCATAGCCATCGATTTCAATGGAAATCCGGTGTGGAGGACGAACATACGTAAAGTCTAAAAAGCGGCTGCCGTCTCGATAATCATCCACTTCATACTCCGGATGCAGATGCTCGAAGCTGCCTAGCACAGGCCACCACACGCGGATAGCGAACTGTTTCTCACTATGGTCATCCCTCTCGATTAACCGCCTTCTGCGCTCACTGTCAGTGGTGCGAAGCTCCATGTGCTTGGAAACCCACAGGGCATAGGCTGTATCCGCAGCCTCGTTACGGATATCCATTTTGTTTTCAAAATGTTTGGAAACGTGTTGATTTTCCATACGTTTTTTCCTCTCCTATCTATTAAAATAAAAAAAAGCACACCGTCCCATTTCAAACCTGCGTTCGAATGGACGGTGTGCTTCACCTACTGCCATTGTAATCGTAGTCTTAGCCGCTGTCACCACCAAAGTACCTGCTCATAACTATGAAGCTGCTTACTCGTCTAACTGCTTCAAGTAGCTTAACGCCTCATCGAGAGTGCGAACTGGTACAATCGTTACGTCGTTGAAGCCCCTTTGACGGGCTTCTTCCTTCACGGATTTTTCGTTGGAGTCACTGTCTTTTACATCTGCGGGGCAAAAGAAAATATCAACTCCTGCGCGCGCAGCTGCAATGATTTTGTCCTCAATGCCGCCGATCTGTCCAATATTGCCTTGCGTGTCTATCGTGCCAGTGCCGGCTATGAAATTTCCTTTTGTGAGCTCACCGTCTGTCAATTGATCAATGATTTCAAGCGAAAACATTAAACCAGCCGAAGGCCCACCGATAGCCGAAACCGCGTAATGTATCGTTACGGGCGTATCAAGCGTATACTGGTCCTCGCTTACGATTCCGATACGAGCGATGCTGCCAGCTTTCGAATCGGAAGCAGATACGGCTGCCTGGTAGAGTTCTACTTGTAAATCGATTTCTTCCTTATTGCGCAGAACGACTAATTCAATCGAATCGCCAGCTTTTTTGTTTTCCACTAGGACGATGGCCAGCTCATTTATATTTGTAACAGGCATTCCTTCTGCCTCAATGATGACATCGCCTGGGAAAAGCACGCCTACAGCCTTGGATTCTGGATATAGCGCTTGTACGAATACGCCAGTGTAGGTAAGAGATACAGGCGTGCCAGTTGCCGCGAGCGCAGCTGCGACGGCATTGTTTTGCGATGTAGTCATCATATGGTTAAGCAAAGCCCCGTATTGTTCATCGGTTAATGTGCCGCGCACTTTCTCGGCGTGTTTAATCTCGGAGTCCTTTGCGAGCAGTCCGTACAGAAGAATAAGCGCATTATTTGCCTTTGAGCTCAAAACAGTCGTAAGATTAAAGCTGCCTTGCCTCGAAGGCTGGCCGCCTTGAACCTGAACTAGGGCATTCAGATTTTCGATAGTACCCGGCTGGTAAATATAATAAGGCAGAGGTATGGAAGTAAGTAAGGCTAATATAAGGATGACAGATAGCAGCGTGATCAGTCTTTTTCTACTACTGGCATGTATGCCTTGGAGCGTCATGAAGATCCTCTTTCTGTCTACGGACGATTTAGTATAAAATCATTTTAACAGAAGAAGCGGGCTTGTGAGTAAGAAAATGGAAATGTTAGTGCCGTAAAATTTATTCGACAGGCTATAGGCTTACTTGAAACTAAAAAGAGGTGTAGCAAATGAACAAACCGCAGGTTGGGGTAGTCGGGTTAGGAGGCATTGCACAAAAGGCATATTTGCCTCTGTTGTCGCAAGCTACGGAATGGAAGCTCGTTGGAGCGTATTCCCCGAATGCTCAGAAGCGTGAACGGCTTTGCGAGACGTATCGGATAGCCCCGATTAGCAGCTTGACTGAGCTCGCAGCGCGATGCGATGCCGTATTCGTCCATAGTTCGACAGCTACCCATTACGAGGTAGTATCAGAGCTGCTTAAGCTTGGGAAGGATGTTTACGTGGACAAGCCGCTTGCCGAAACTTTGGAGCAGGCAGAACAGCTGGCAGAGCTCAGTGCTAGATTGGGGAGAAAGCTCATGGTCGGCTTCAATCGCCGTTTTTGTCCACTCTATGTAGAGGCAAAGCAGCGGATCGAACACCCAGCTTGGATTCGGATGGAGAAGCACCGTTCGAATGCTATCGGCCCGGAGACTGTAAGGGCTACGATGCTTGACGATTATTTGCATGTGGTCGATACGGTTCGCTGGTTGTCCGAAGGATCGGCAACCGTCGTGCATGGGACTGTTCAAGTAAATGAACAGCTGGAGATGCTGTATGCTCAGCATCACTATGACAGCGGAACTGGTTTCATGCTTTCCTCTGCTATGCACCGCCAGGCTGGAACAAGCTTGGAGCAGCTTGAAATCGTAGGAAGTGGCCAAGTGCTTCGTGTGAAAAACATGAATGTGCTGGAGCTTGAAGAAGAGGATGTTTTGTCAACGGTTGTACCCCCGGCCTGGCAGACCAATTTGAAGCAGAGGGGCTTCGAGGATGCAGTGCAGCACTTTATGCAATGTATTTTGCAGGATAAGAAGCCTATCGTTGATGCAGGGGAAGCGCTAAAATCACAGCAGTTGCTATTGAGCATGTTGGAATAAAAGGAGTGCATGAAATGAGTCAGCAGTCAAAGTCTTTGGCAAAGCCGAAGCGAGGGCGCGCCAAAAAAGTATGGATATTGTGTTTGGGCATTTTCCTCGCTCTGGTATTGAGCCTGATCATCATCTATCAGGTTATGGTTTATGCGCCATCTCCTGAAGCGAAGGCTGCAATGAAAAGTGACGATAAGGTGTCAGTAAGCATCGGACAGGCAGGTTACCGCTTCGAGCCGGTCGGCGAAGCTGAGGAGCCTAATGTTATTTTCTACCCTGGCGGGTTGGTTGATCCGAAGAGCTACGCTCCGTTTGCGCGCAAGCTCGCAGAGGCAGGTCATCGCGTTTATGTGGCAAGCATGCCGCTTAACCTTGCTTTCATGTCGCAAAACAAAGCGGATGACTTTATCGCTGAGCACCCGGAACAGAGCTACATCATCGGTGGGCATTCCCTTGGCGGCGTATTCGCTTCCCGATATGCAGCGGAGCATGCTGAGCAGCTTAGCGGCGTTTTCTTCTTAGCGGCTTACGCGGATGAGGCTGGCAGCCTGGCGAATACGAATCTTGCTGCACTTCAATTGACAGCGTCAATGGATGGGGTTCTTAATAGCGAAGCATGGGAAAATGGGAAAAAGTTTATGCCATCCGAGACAGAGTATGTCACGATTGAAGGCGGAAATCATGGGCAGTTTGGCTCTTACGGCCCGCAAAAAGGCGATCAGCAGGCCAGTATCAAGCCGCAGGAGCAGCTGGATCAGGTGAGTGAGGATTTGCTTGCGTGGATGAAAAAGCTTCAGGCAGATCAGTAACTTTAAACGTTCCGCTGTATTTAAAATAGTTTCAATTCGAAATAAGCTGCCTCAAAAGGTCCATGACCAGAGGCGGCTTTTTTGCCGTGTACGCAAAGAACAGGATCCACTCGGACAGCCCTTAAGCAAATAGGCTTGACAAGAAATGGTCATGGTTGTATGGTTAGTTACATAAGTAATGAACCAAATAAGGTGGTGAGCAAGTGTTTGATGACCGAAGTCCCATTTACCAGCAAATTGCTGACAAAATTAAAGACGATATCATAAGCGGTGTTTTACAAGAAGATGAGCAGGTCATGTCGACGAATCAATATGCAGCTTTTTATCGCATAAACCCGGCTACCGCAGCCAAAGGCTTTCATTTATTGACCGAGGAAGGCATTTTGTATAAGAAAAGGGGAATCGGCATGTTTGTGAGCGGTGAAGCAAGGCAATCGTTGCTTGCGCAGCGGAGGGATCGTTTTTTCGAAGAGGTAGTGGATCAGATGCTGGAGGAAGCTGCAAAAATTGGCGTGCCGGTAACGGATATCATTGGCCATATTGAACAAGGAAAAAGGAGGGATGAGGAATGACACTCAGCATTGAGGTAAAGCAATTGCAGCTGAAGTATGGCTCCTTTACCGCTCTTCACGATCTTAGCTTTCAACTAGAGGGGGGCAAGATTTATGGATTGCTTGGGAGAAACGGGTCAGGAAAAACAAGCCTGCTGTCCATATTGGCGTCATACCGCGAGCAATCCAAAGGCAGCGTAGCGATTGGTGGAGAGGCGCCTTTTGAGAATGCTGGCATTATGGAGCAGGTTTGCTTTATACAGGAAAGTGGCTATATGAACGATACTTCGCGTGTGAAAGATGTGTTGAAGCTCGCGGCAAGCTGCTGGCCGAATTGGGATGCCGACTATGCGTCACGACTTCTTAAGCACTATGAGCTGCCACTTAAAAAAAAGGTAACCTCGTTGTCTCGCGGAATGAAGTCTGCGCTTGGCGTAACGCTAGGGCTTGCGAGCAGGGCACCCATTACGATCTTCGATGAGGCTTATCTCGGTATGGATGCTCCTTCCCGTTATTCGTTCTATGAAGAGCTACTAAATGATTATATGGAAACACCTCGAACCTTCCTTTTATCCACCCATTTGATTGAGGAGGTAGGTACTTTATTCGAGGAAGTGCTCATCTTGGATCAGGGGAGGCTCATTCTTCATGAAGAAACGGAGACGCTGCGTGCTCGCGGAGCCGCTATTACAGGACCAATCGAAAGCGTGGATGGTTTCGTCCAGGGCTTGACGGTGCTTGGGGAGCAGAAGCTCGGCAAAACAAAGTCCGTTACCGTATATGGCGAGCTAACGGATGAAATACGCAAGCGAGCGCATGCCGAAGGTTTGGAGCTTGGGCCTGTATCGCTGCAGGATCTGTTCGTGCACCTGACAAAGAAACGGGGGGATGGGCAATGAGCGGCAAAAGAAAGCATCCAGTGTTAAACATAACCGATCATTTAATGTACAGTTACCGCTGGACGATCATTGGTTATTGGATTGTTTTCCTCATGATCTATATCGGTATTGGAATATTGCTTAATTCCAACATTATTGTGGATGAAGACATGGATAAAGTTGGAGTTTGGGAAGGGGCATCTGTTTCTCCAAAAATCTTTTTGTTAGTCATTGGAATTTTATTGACTCCGATGTCGCTTGCAAGTTTTGTATCCAACGGGATAACAAGGAGACATTTCGTACTCGGTGTGAGTGTAAGCATCGCAGCCTTCTCAGCTATATTCGCTGTAATGATGACAGCGGGATATCCGATCGAGCAGCTGATTTATGACCAAAACAATTGGCCGCTTGAGCTGCGCAATCCGCATTTGTTTACATCAACCTCTCAGTTAGGCTGGATCTTTTTTGAATACTTCTGCTTGTTCTTTACTTATTTCGGCAGCGGCTGGCTCATTGGCACTGGATTCTATCGCTTCAATTGGCGAATCGGCGTACTGATAACACTTGTAGCTCTGCTGCCCTCAATCGCAATGGAGGTCCTATTATCCTCGGACTGGATGGGCAGTTTGATGCAGTCGGTATTAGAAGTTCAGCGAACTCCACTTGCTGCTCTCGTCTTGCTAGCCTTGCTTATATTGGGGCTAATCGTCCTCGTGAACTTTATGATGCTGCGGCGCGTAGCGATTAAGAGAAAAACGTTTTAGCTTGTTACATGCAAGGCTGCTTCTAAGGATCGTAATGATCTTTGGGGGTGGTCTTTTTCATTATTTTAGGCAAGGATAAATAATTGTACTTTTTTTTGGAAATAGAGAAGATTTAGAAGGAGCTTTATCGAAGATTGTCGAAATATAGTAGAAAAGAAAGATTTGTATATTGGACACTCTGAGGTGCAGAATGAATTTTTTTCAAAAAATTGTAATCGTATTCATATTTTTGTTGATTTCGGTTACTTCTAATTTTGGTGCACACTCCTATGCATTATCTACTGCAGCAACGACAGCCATCACAGAGTGGGAAATGATTTGGGAAAATGACCCTTACCAAGCTGCCCAAAATGGAGCCCCGTCTGCGGTCACAGCCCAGTGGCAATCTTTTTCCTTCGAGGATTCATTGCCTGAGAAGCCAGCAAATATTCAATCAGCTTGGCTTAGATTTCAACTTCCTGATTATGATTTTGCTAGGCCATCCTTGTTGATCAGCAAGCTTACAGCTAAAGATGTTTCTATTTTTATTAATAAGAAGCTCATATATAAGTCGGATCGTAACTATCCTTATAATAAAAATGAAATTTTGCTTTCTGTAAGCGAAAGTGAAGCTAATCAGATGGTATATATTCTACTGCATACGGATTCGGATTGGTTAGGTTTGAAAAAACCAATTATATTGGGCGAAGACCAATCATTAAGCAAAATTTTCATGAAAAAAGATATGCTGGATGTAGTTATTGGCGGGACATTGCTGCTCATCTCTCTTGGCATGTTTTTATGTTTTATATTTCTGAACAGATCCTATTTGGCGGGACTGAGTTCGCTAGGTGCTGTTATTTTTTGTATTGCATTAATGATTCTTTCGCTTTCAACCTATTTACATACGGCATACAGAGATTATGGGCAAGTGATTTACTATATGTTTGATATAGGCTCGAATTTATTAATGCCTTCATTATTTATATTTTTTGAAAAAATATTCGGGAGAGGCCCTTATGGACTGATCACGCGTTTTAGAAAGCTTCAAGTAATCGTGTCTGCCGTATCTATTTTATGGTTATTTGCATCGTTTATTTCAAGCGAAATTAAGAGCTCTTATATATTAGTGACGACAATCTCCTTTGCCGGAACCGTCGTTATTGGCAATATACTGATATTTGTTTGTTTAATTAGATTTTGTCTGCAAAAAAATAAAGAAGCTATCATAATCACAACGGGATTTGGTTTTTTTGCGTTAATCGGAATACTAGAGATCGTTTGGTACTTTATTAAAAATATGAATTATGATTTGTTTTTTTGGAAATTTGGGATATTTAGCTTTATTGCAGCGCTAGTTATTATTTTGGCGAGAAGAATATTACAGAACTACGAGCAAGTAGTAAGCTATTCAAAACAGCTTGAAGTATTTAATAACGAGCTGCAACGCTCAGAGAAAATGGAAATTATCAGTCAGCTTGCCGCTTCGGTTGCTCATGAGGTGCGTAATCCGTTACAAGTGACCAGAGGATTTCTTCAACTCCTTCGAGAGACTTCAATAAACAATAAAGAAAAAGGCTTTATGGTACTGGCTATTGATGAGCTTGACCGAGCCTCGGATATTATTACTGATTTTTTAACGTTTGCCAAACCTCAGATTGAGCAAACGACGATCTTAAACGTCAGTGAGGAATTACGGAAAATTGAAGGCATGTTAATCCCGTTAGCCAATATGCAGGGCGGGGTCCTAACAGTTGATACAGCTGAGGATCTTTATGTGCACGGTAATTCTTCCAAGCTAACACAAGCTCTAATTAATATTGTTAAAAATAGCATCGAAGCTATCGCTACTGGCGGGTCAATTTCAATTCGTGCGTATTTAGATGACTCTAATCATGTGATAATCAACATTAGGGATAATGGTGAAGGGATGGATGAATACGATTTGAAAAGGCTGGGGGAGCCGTATTATTCGAAAAAAACGAAAGGAACGGGCCTCGGATTAATGGTGACGTTCCGAATCATTGAAGTCATGCAGGGCAGGGTTGAGTTTTTTAGTACAAAAGGAATAGGGACAGAGGCCGTCATTCAAATCCCATCGGCAAAAAAATAGCGCGGGCTGCTTATAATAAGCAGTCATGCGCTTTTTTTTTTATTGCCATGCGGCTCCTTCTGCTGTAGTTATGCTTTGAGCAGATGTTGGATTTTGAGGGATAACGAGATAATAGTGATCTGTTGTTTCTTCTAAGACTTCTAATTCAATAGAATCAGGGATTTCAATGCCAAAGGCTTCTTTTAAAGCAGCTTTTGGATGTTCAATTAGCTGTTTCTTGAATTCTAAATCTTCCCAAGCTTTTTGAATGATTTGCTCCTGTAATATCTCATAAGTAGACAACGCGATCACCCTTTCAAATATGTATAAGATTGCCATTTCAAGTGTAGCACGTACGTTCGACAAAATCTATAATAAAAACAATAATTCGACAAAAAATAGTTACTATTGTACCTTTCGAAAAAAGTGAATAGAATAAAATTAGTTTTAAATACCCTATTATTTTTCGGGAGGTTTATATATCTAAAGTCGCTGATTGAGAAATGTGCTTATAAGGTTGTTGAAAATTATATTGTTTACAATTTTTTTTTGAAATTAGTGATAATGAAGAAGGAGCCAAATCGAAGATTGTCGAAATATAGTACCATAAAACAGTTTGCATTTTTTACAATAAGAGGTGTCTAAATGAAGGTTTTACATAAAACTGTAATAAGTATTTTTTTTATTGTTCTTCTCTATAATTTTTTAAATATAGACTCTTCTTCAGCATTGTCAGGGTCTTCTTCTGTTACAATAACAGATTGGGAAATTATGTGGGATCATGTTGGGAATCTTACAGTTCAGGATGTTCCGACTAGTGAAAACGAATGGATTAAAATTAATTACGGAGACAAATATCCAGTACATCCTTCAGGTGTTCATGCTGTTTGGATCAAATTTGACTTGCCAGAGCTAACCTGGTCTGTTCCTGTTCTATCTGTTAATAAGCTGTATGCATCAAAGGTGAAGATATTTATAAATCAACAAAACGTTTTTGAGTCGAATAGAGATTACTCATATGATAAAAATCAATTTTTACTCCCTTTGGATCGGAGTGCTTCTGGACAAACCATTTATATAAAATTAGAAACCTCTACGGAAAGGATTGGCTTACAAGATAAAATTATTATCGGAGAATACCAAGTCATTGCAAAAGAGTATATGAAAAAAGACTTATTTGATCTTATTTTAGGAGCAGCATTGTTTTTTATATCCATTTCTATGTTAGTTAGTATGTTGTTTTTAAATCGGACTTTCATACAAGGATGGAGTTCGCTAGGAACTGTTATTATGTCGGTTGGTTTAATGATATTGACTTATTCACCTTTTTTACATACAAATTATAGCCAATACGGACGAGTAAGTTACTATTTATTTGATGTTGCTTCTACACTCCTAATGCCATCTTTATTCTTTTTTATTGAGAAAATATTTGGGAGAGGCCCATACAGCTTAATCACTCGTTTTAGAAAAATTCAGGTAGTAATAGCTATAATAAGTATTTTTTGGCTAATTCTCAGTTTCAAATGGGATAGTGTATATGAGATGTATTCTTATGCTGCTGTGTTTTCATTTGCAGCTTCGGTTATTATCGGGAATCTGTTATTTATATGTTCTTTAATTGTTTTTTGTCAAAAAGGAAATAAAGATGCCATTATTATGTCAGCAGGCCTATCGATTTTTGCTGGAATCGGTGGGGCGGAATTGATTTGGTTTTACGCTAGTGGGACATTGCACATTATGTTTTATTGGAAATTTGGGATCCTTGGATTTTTAATTTCTCTGGTAGTAATCTTAGCCAGACGGATTTCTCGGAATTATGAGCAGGTTGTTGAATATTCAAAACAGTTAGAAGTTTTCAATAATGAACTTCAGCGCTCTGAGAAGATGGAAGTGATTAGCCAACTTGCTGCATCTGTTGCTCACGAGGTTCGGAATCCACTTCAGGTTACGCGTGGGTTCCTACAATTACTTGGAGCTAAAACAAATAACAGTAAAGACAAAAGCTATATGGTACTTGCTATTGATGAGCTTGATCGTGCATCTGAAATTATAACTGACTTTTTGACTTTTGCGAAACCGCAGCCTGAGACTACGACAGTATTAAATATAAAGGAAGAATTACATCAAATTGAAGGCATACTTGTACCTCTGGCTACAATGCAAGGAGGCATACTGAATGTTGAGATGAGTAAAGATTTATATGTTCGCGGTAATTCTACTAAATTAAAGCAAGCTCTTATTAATATTATTAAAAATAGCATTGAGGCTTTAGGAGAAGACGGAGTAATTGATATTAAAGCGTATGAGGATCCAGATGAGAGTCAGATTCTTGTTTCTATTAGAGACAATGGCGAAGGGATGCACGAAGAAGATTTGAAAAGATTAGGAGAGCCATATTACTCAAAGAAAAGTAAGGGAACAGGTCTAGGGCTAATGGTCACTTTCCGGATAATAGAAGTAATGCAAGGTAAGATTGTTTTTAAAAGCAAGAAAGATATCGGCACAGAGGTTGTTATTTATCTACCAGCTGTCGCACAAAAATAGCGTTTATGTCTCTTATGAACAAGGCATAAACGCTGTAAATGAATTTAAATTTGATTACCACATAGGAACATCTACGTTGTTATTATCCTTAACTTCAGCAGGATTTTGCGGAAGTACCAAATAGAATTTATTAGCTGACTCTTCGACCACTTCAACTTCGATGTTGTCAGGTACGTCAACGCCAAAAGCCTCTTTAACGGCTGCTTTCGGATTAGCTAGAAGCTGCTTTTTGAATTCTGCATCTTCCCAGGCTTTTTGAATAATTTGATCCTTTAATGTTTGAGTTGCGGACACAGTGATCATTCCTTCCGAATATGTATATGTTTACCATACTCAGTGTAGCATGTCCGTTCGACAATATCTATATTAATTTTCTATATTTCGACAAATAATAGATTCTTACGTCCCTTTTAAATGGTTTGATTAGCCAGAAAGTAGTTAAATCCTCCTTTTAAAAGCAAACGTTTATTTGTATCTATTGTCTCGCTCACATGGTTCAAATGATTCACCATATAACCATGAAAATCTATTAATTCACTTGCTCCAGCTTCCATAGCGATCAGCTTCTTATGATTATCGATGGCGAGCTGGACGTAACGCTTCATGCAGCCCCGAATGAAAATGGCGTTTTCCGCATCTTTTTCGGTCAAGGCTGTACCTGTAGGCTGTTCAGCCGCAATCATAGCGAGTAAGCCGTTATAGCTGCCCTCCGCCAAATCTTCTTTCCAGTCTGCATAGTCATCAGACATTTGAAGCGTCATTAAGACAATGTCGATGGCACTTTCCAGTTTTTCAATCAGATCCTCACGTCCCGACAGCAGGAGAGCGCCTGTGCTGGCAATTTTAACAGGGCCGGCTTTGCCGGCAGTTCGAATTGGCGAGTTTATGAAGTAATCGTGGCGATCCTCGTTAATTACGCTGTCGGACCACGTTGTGACATACCCGTTGTAATAGTTCCAAAAAGGCGAATCCGAGGGGAACAGACCGCGGAATACGCGAAACATCTCCAGCATAAGCAGATTGCCAAGCGCTAACTGTTCTTTCCAATGGGAAGTAGGAGCATGATCCATCAGGTCATCCTGAATAAAAAAATAAAGCATTCCATATACATTAGCGAGTGTAAGCTGCTCGCACTCGGATTCACTAATTCCGCTTGGCTCCTTCACCCAGAAGGGAAGCAGGCTGCAAATATAATCTTTGCCGCTTTCATGTTTGACCGGATTGAATTTGTCTGCAAAAGCAAGGCCGATACGGTTCAGCGGTTCCGGAAATAAGGTGATGCGGGCCTCAGCTTGTCTGTATACTTGCTCCAGCACTTCTTTATAACGGGTATACCATTCCATTGTCTTTCCCTCCGCTGCAGTTAGAAATGATGGCTTCACTAATACTAAAATACGATTCCATGCATATAAATAGGTTATGAAAGGTGTCCATCTTTCCCTACTATATCATTATAGAAACAAGAAAATGTTAACATTTTTTTAAGCATGAGGGAGAAAAGGGCTAACTACTTATTGAGTAAAATAAGAAAATCCAGTAAAATGGAGAGAGGTTATGAAAATAGGAAAGTTTCATAGACAGTCCTCTGTCAGACTATGCTTGCAAAACTGGACTAAGGTCGAGGATCAGCCTATTACCTGAGCAGGTTTAGAATTTAGTTCTCCTGCATTAAAGTTAATACCTAGATGAAAGTTCTTTAATGTGGAGGTAGTAAGGCATGAATAGAGATATGGAAATTTATGTGCTCCTGACGAATACGGGGACATTATTTTCAAAGACGATCAGATGGTATACGAAGAATATGCTAAACCATGCTTCTATAGCATTTGACAGCGATCTGAATGAGGTTTATAGCTTTGGCAGGAAAAATCCTAGCAATCCTTTTTTTGCGGGTTTTGTGAAAGAGGATGTGCGCGGCGAGTTTTTCGAGCATTCCACCTGTGCCTTATACCGCTGCACAATCAGCCACTGCGCTTATATTAACATTAGAAATCAAATTCATTACATGGAAAAGAATAGGGATCAATATAAATACAATCTGCTGGGCATGCTCGGCATTATGCTAAATATCGAGATGAAACGGGATTACGCATACTTCTGCTCGCAATTTGTGGCATCGGTCTTCGAGGAAAGCGGCGTGAATCTGGTCAACAAGCCATCGCTATTTGTTACCCCGGCAGATCTTGAGAATACCACTTTGCTTGAGTTAGTATACAACGGCAAGCTTCATGCCTATACAGGTGTCCAAGAGGAAATTAAAGCGACTGGTACTTTCCGGACAGCATAAAGAAGATCTCTGTTGAGGAGATCTTTTTCTTTTTTTTGCGTGGTACTTTATACCCCAAATAACAGGAGGCGAAACTAAAATGTCAATCATAAGCTTCGGTATCGTCGGCGGAGGCTGGCGGGCAGAGTTTTACATACGAATCGCGAAGGCGCTCCCAGAACGTTTTCATATCCACTCGATGCTGGTGCGGGATGAAGGTAAGGGCCAGGCGATTGAAAAAAAATGGGGCATTCGCACGGTCCGGACCATGCAGGAATTTACGGCAGAGGCTGCCAGCCTCAGCTTTGCGGTTGTATCCGTGCCTCGCACGGTTGCCCCTCAAATGATCCGAGACCTAGCAGAGAAGCATATCCCTGTTCTTGCTGAGACGCCGCCGGCTTCTGATCTTTCAGCACTTACGGAGTTGTATCTTTCACTGCCACGTGACGCAAAGGTCCAGGTCGCCGAGCAATATTTGTTCCAACCGATGCATGCGGCCCGGATTCAAATGGCCCGCTCCGGCAAGCTGGGTGAGGTGACGCATGCACAGGTTTCAGCTGCCCATGATTACCACGGCATTAGTCTGATCAGGCAGCTGCTTGGCGTAGGGTTCGAGCCTGCTTCCATCAGCGGACAGCAGTTTGAATCCACCATTATGCAAGGACCAAGCAGGCAAGGAGATCCCCACGAAGAGAGAATCGTTCAGTCTGTACAGCGGATCGCGACATTTCGCTTTGGGGACAAGCTGGCTGTCTATGATTTTACAGGCGATCAATATTTCTCATGGATCCGTCGCAGCAGAATGCTCGTAAGAGGCAGTAAAGGAGAGCTGGTGGATTGTGAGGTCAGCTATTTAAAAGATTATGAGACTCCCGTTCATACCGAACTTCGACGCGTCGACACAGGGCATCATGGGAATTTGGAAGGCTACTATCATCGCGGTGTGATGGCAGAAGGAGAATGGCTTTACCAGAATCCCGCAGCTCCAGCTAGGCTGAGCGATGATGAAATTGCAATTGCCACTTGTTTGCAGAAAATGGGGGATTACGCTTCAGGCAGCGGCTCTTCCTTCTACAGTTTGGCTGATGCCTCACAGGACCATTATTTGGCGTTGTTAATGGGGACAGCGGTTGAAACAGGACAAACGGTGCATACGGAAAAACAAGCTTGGAGCGAAGACAGGTAAAGGTTCAATTAGCATACAAATTTGGTACCAATTTCATAAGGGAGTTTTGGCTTCCTTATGATAAAATAATCCTATTAAAAAGACTCTACTCATTTTTAAATGAGTAGAGTCTTTTTTAACGGTTAAATGTCGAATGTTCAGAGTTTGTATAGAATATTGTAGTATAATGTCATTTTGAGGTTTTTTTAAATAGAAGACTGAATCTGTTTCTTATATGAAGGAATGCGGGTACGAAGGAGTATGCAAATGTCAACCGAATCCAATGCAAATTACAAAAAAACAATAATGATGCTCCTTTTGCTAATTCTCTCTTTTTCTATGCTCTCTGGATGCAGCCTTTTCGGAGGCAGCGGCAATTCGAATGCTCCTGGCAACACTAACGGCGATGAAACGAACGAACCTATAACCCCGTACACGGGTGAGAAGAGCAAAACGATTCCCTTTGTATACACGACAAACCGAGAATTGTCACTCACCTTTAACGGTATGGGCGACGAGGTCTTGATGGGCAAGCTGCTGGATGAGCTGGATCAATACGGGATTAAAGCGACGTTTTTTCTGCCGGGGATGAGAGTCGCGGAGGAGCCTAATATCGCCAAGGAAATTTTGGATAGAGGGCATGAAATTGAAAACAACACGCTGAACAGGCTGGAATTGACCAATTTAAGTTATGAGCAGGTGTATAAAGAAATTCATGTTAGCAACGATGTGATTAAGCAGGAAGTTGGTGTAACGCCTAAGTATATGAGAACCAGATCAGGCGATTACAATGATATGGTTCGTTTAGCTGCTGCTCAAAGCGGGCTCTCTGCTGTCGTCACCTACAGCCTTAATCTGCATGAATGGCAAAGAGAAACGGAGAAGGAAAAGGCGGAATATGTGAAAAAATACGTCACCCGGGGCGGGATTATTGCCCTCGATACGGAGCTGGATGCGCATGTGCTTGAGTCGATTCCTTTGATCGCAGCGGCAGCAGCAGATGTGGGCTATAAGCTTGTACCGCTGGAGCAGCTTGTTGCCAGTGGGCATGAACGAAAGCCGTTAGAGGAAATTCCGGGTTATGATGCGGCCAAAATGAACTTGAATTACAAAAACGCAGATTACGAGCTCATATATAACTGGGAGAACAACGAGAAGATCGTTTCGTTAACGTTTGACGACTGGGGAACGGATTACACCGTGACGAAGCTGCTTGATATTTTGGATAAGGAAAATGTCAAAGCGACCTTCTTCCTGCGAGCAAACGGAGTGGAGAAAAACCCGAATTTGGCTAAGTCCATCTCTGAAGCGGGACATGATATCGCCAATCATACGTACAGCCATCCCGTCATTACGAAGTTGACGCCAGAGGAGCTGCAGGATGAGATCGTGAAGGCGCACAAGATCATTACGGAAGCGATTCAGCAGAAACCGGTGATGCTCTTCAGACCGCCTACGGGTGAAATCGACGATGAGGGTGCTCGCATTGTTGCGGCTACTGGCTATAAGTCGATAGCGATGTACGATGTCACGGTCTTTGACTGGAACTCTGCGAATGATGCTGACCATATCGTCAACGGAATTATGGAGCAAACCGTTAACGGCAGCGTTATTTTGCTCCACATGCTTGATGATATTCATACGATTGAGGCTCTGCCTGTTGCAATTGAGAAGTTGAAAAGCAAAGGCTACAAGTTCGTTCCAATGTCGCATATGAAACTTAAATAACATTTTCTTACAGTCTGGGGATAGGCATATGACATTATACGAGGAAATCGTTAACAGACAGAAGAAAATAGCTGTCATTGGACTAGGCTATGTTGGATTGCCGATTGCAGTAGCCTTTGCTAGAAAAACAGAAGTTATCGGCTTCGATCTTAGCCAAACTAAGATTGAGGCTTACCGGAGCGGAATCGATGCAACAGGTGATGTGGGTAATGACGTGTTAAAGGAAAGTACTGCCTACTTCACAACAGATGAGCAAAAGCTTGGCGAAGCTTCTTTCTTCATCGTTGCTGTGCCAACGCCAGTTCAAGGCGGCAACGTTCCTGATTTGAAATATTTGCAAGGCGCGAGCCAAGCCGTAGGCAGGAACCTTGCCAAGGGTTCCATAGTCGTATTTGAGTCCACGGTGTATCCTGGCGTGACGGAGGAGATCTGTGTCCCCATTTTGGAGGCGGAGTCTGGACTGAACTGTGGGGTTGACTTTAAGATCGGCTATTCGCCAGAGCGAATTAATCCGGGGGATAAGGTACATCGCTTGGAAAACATCACAAAGATTGTTTCCGGCATGGATGAGGAAACGCTTGATATCGTAGCGAAGACGTACGGACTTATCATTGAAGCGGGCGTTTACCGAGCGGAGAGCATTAAGGTGGCTGAAGCCGCCAAGGTTATCGAGAACGCCCAGCGTGATATCAATATTGCATTTATGAACGAATTATCGATGCTGTTTAATAATATGGGGATTAATACGAAGGCTGTCTTGCAAGCGGCTGGCACCAAGTGGAATTTCCTTCCTTTCACTCCCGGGTTGGTAGGCGGGCATTGCATCGGCATAGATCCCTATTATCTCACTTATAAAGCAGAGGATACCGGCTATCATTCCAAAATCATTTTGGCTGGACGCCATATTAATGACGGCATGGGCAAATATGTGGCTCAGCAAATTATAAAGAAGCTCGTGAAGCAAAAGGAAAATATTAATACGGCTAAAATCGGCTTTCTCGGTCTGTCGTATAAGGAGAACAGCACGGATATCCGCAACACGAAGGTTACGGATATTATTCATGAGCTTGAGGAGTATGGCATGACTACTTTGGTTGCTGATCCAAACGTGGATAAACATCAGGTGTATGCGGAATATGGCATCGAGTTGACGGAGCTGGACGATCTTCAAGGATTGAATGTGGTCGTTGTTGCCGTTCCCCATAGCCAGTTTGTACAGATGGACGTCAAGGACTTCGATAAGCTGTTCGACAAGGGCCGGAGGAAGCTGATCATCGATGTTAAAGGGATGTACGATAAACGCGAATTCGAGCGGAACGGCTATGATTATTGGAGTCTGTAAGCGCCAGATGGGAGGGCAGCAGCCATGTTCAAGAAAGAAAAGAAAAAACCGGTAGAGGTGCTGTCTGTTCCGAAGTCGGACAGGCGCACGTTATCCAATGTGCCTGATCCGGAGAAAATCCGATTAAACGCAGACCGCAGAGCTGTTGCCAGTTTGAAAGACAGCAGTAGCAAGGAAGATACGGAGTATATGAAGAAGCTGCGTGAGCTGAGCTTGAGGTTCGAAGCGAGCTTTGACGTAAAGGTTCTGCGGAGCGGAAGAAGCAAGGGAAAGCAGGTAATGGGCAAAGCATCTGATATTTCGGCAACGGGCATGCTGGTGGAGCTTGATCCTGCAAATGTTAGCGATACGGTTAGAGAAGGCGGGAAATATCAACTAACCTTTGATATTCCTGCCGGCACGATGCCTGAGGGTTACGAATCAGCGGTGAAAATTAAGGCTGTCAGTATCAGAGCCTTTATGCGGGAAGGCGAAAGCGGACCGAAGCAGATGATTGCTTTCCAATTCGAGAAGCCTTTGTCTGAATATTTGCAGCGGAAAAGATGGGGTTATTCCGTCTATATGGCCAGCAGTCTGCTATTTGTAGCCGTGGGCATTATTATGCTGATGCGTGTAGAGAGCATCATTTATTTTAAATATAATTTTCTGCTTTATTTATACAGTATTACAGCTGCGGCATTCCTTCTGACTCGTTATTTTTTTGGAGCGCTGCACCGGGATATTCCGATTACCCGTCACTACACCCCTGGTGTGTCGATTATCATTCCCTGCTTTAATGAAGAGGAATGGATTCATCGGACGATCTTGAGTTGTATTAATCAGGATTATCCGATTGATAAGCTTGAGGTCATTGTGGTTGATGACCGCTCCAAGGACCGATCCGTGGAGCAGATCGAGAAGGTGATGGAGCTCATTAATAAAGAGTCCGAGCGCTATGCTACGCAGGACCGCCTAAAGCTTCATGTGCTAGCTGAAAATGGGGGCAAGCGCGTTGCGCTCGTCAAAGGCGTAGAGATGGCAAAGCATAATTTGGTCGTCTTTGTCGATTCGGACAGCTTTCTGGAGCCGACTGCGATCAGGCATTTGGTGCAGCCTTTCCAAGATCCGCGGATGGGCGGCGTTGCCGGACGGACGGATGTAGAGAACAAATATACAAATTCGATTACGAAGCTGCAAACTGTCCGCTACTATATTGCCTTCCGGATTATGAAGGCGGCGGAATCTTATTTTGACAGTGTAACCTGCTTGTCGGGGCCATTGTCCTGTTACCGGAAGTCCTTAATCCTAAAGCATAAGGATGCGTGGCTGAACCAGAAATTTCTTGGACAACCAGCGACGTTTGGCGATGACAGAAGCATGACTAATTTTATACTCAGAACGCATCGTACAGGCTATCAGGATACGGCAATCTGCTCGACGATCGTCCCCTCTGAAATGAATGTGTTTCTTAAGCAGCAAATGCGCTGGAAACGCTCCTGGCTGCGGGAGTCGCTGCGCGCTGGCGGTTTTATTTGGCGGAAAGAGCCGTTTATGGCTTTGTTCTTTTATATCGGGCTTGTCGTTCCGATCGCCGCTCCTGTCATCGTGCTGTACAACTTATTATATGTGCCAATCGTACACCAAGTATTTCCGAGCACCTTCTTGATGGGACTGCTTCTAATGGCGCTGCTTATGAGCTTTGCCCATCTGATATTCCGCAAGAGCAAGCTGTGGGTTTTCGGGCTCGTCTTTTGTGTGTTCTATGAGCTGGTACTATTGTGGCAGATGCCGGTAGCATGGGTTACTTTCTGGAAATCAACTTGGGGAACGAGAGAAACGCCGCAGGATATCGAGGCGAAAAATAAAAAAGCAGCAAGAAAGAACAAAAACAATAAGAATAGCGACGTGCCGCTATAATGCGTGCATGCACCTATCGCTGAAATGAAGGATGGCCGCTATGAAGAACAAGGATGAGAGTAGGGCCTTTGACTTTGAACGGAAAAACAAAAAAAAGATGACCAAAACGATCTTGCAAGCGATCATTTTGTTAATTCTCGGCTATTTTCTTTATCATGCTATTTTTGATGCCAAGCACTATACAGAGCCTGACAAAACACAATGGACCAATGATAATGGATTCATATCGCTGTCTTATTTTGGCGTGGCGCGCAAAGGCACCACAGAGCTAATTGCCAAAAAAAGATTGGATGAGCAGCTGAAGGCGTTGTATGATCATGGTTACACGACCATATCGCAGCAGGATGTTTTGGATTATTATCAAAAAGGCAAACCTTTGCCGCCCAAAGCGCTGTTTCTTTCGTTTGAGGATGGGCGTAATGATTCTAGCTTGTTTGCCCAGCCCCTTCTGGAGAAATACAATTTTAAAGCGACGATTCTATCCTATGCGAACAAAATCGGCAGCAAGGAATCAAAATTTCTGCAGCCAAAGGATATGCTTAAGATGATGAAAACCGGCTATTGGGAGCTAGGCAGCAACGGCTACCGATTGACGTATATTAATATTTTCGACAAATCAGGCAAACTGATCGGCGTGAAGGACGAGAAGGAATTTAAGGATAGGGAAAATACGAGCTATTACACCCATTATCTGATGGATTTCATCCGGGATGAGGACCATGTGCCGGTGGAGAACCGCAAGGAAATGGAAGCTCGCGTCAATGCGGATTACAAATCGATGAAGGAGCTGTACACCAACACGCTGGGCTTCGTACCTCCTGTCTATATGATTATGCATGCAAACCATTTATATGGGGGCATGAATCGGCTAGTGGAAAACGTCAATTCCGAGAATATCAAAGCGATATTCGGCATGCATTTCAACCGGGAAGGCAATATGCTTAACGGGAGCGATAAAGATTTATACGATCTGACGCGTGTGCAGCCCGCTTCGTATTGGTATACCAATCACCTGCTTATGAAAATCCGCAAGGACACCGGAGAGCAGGTTAACTTTGTGACAGGTGACAAACATCGAGCGGCCAACTTTGAATCCGTAGCGGGTGCGGCGGAGTTTGACGAAAACCGAATTGCGCTAACTTCTCTGCCGGGAGGCAAGGGCTTGCTGCTTCTGAAGGACAGCGATGCTTATAAAGATGTTAAGCTTACGGCAGAACTGGGTGGACATTCCATAGGGAATCAATCGGTGTATCTTCGATATGACCGAAAGAAGGACGCTTTTATCCGCGTATCTATTTTGGATAATGAAATTCTAATGGATCAGAAGACGGCCGGCGGCAAGGTAGAGCAGGTATTTGCGGTTAAGCTTGATGATCAGGCAGCAGCCCGTTCCAAAAAAATGGAAGTGGTCTTGAAGGGCGATAAAGCGTCGATAACGGTAGATGACCTACTGCTCGTCAGCGATCAGCAGCTTAGTGAATCTATTCAAAGCGGACAGGTTGCTCTGGAGGCGAAGGCCAGCAGCAAGAATGCGAAGGACGATATTTATGATGCGGTATTCGATAATTTGAAAATAGTAAAGATAACGGAAGATGGCAGTGAGCAAGAAAAGTTGTTCACGAATGGATATGCCGGCGTTGAAGGGGTAATCAGCAGGATCAAAAACGCGATCAATGCTTCCTTTGACTGGGCGATCGACACCTTCTAGCTTAAAAGGCAACATCATAAAGCGGGGTGCCCGGATTGAAGAGAAATCGTGGAGGCTTGATCGTAACATGCCTGATTATTTTGATTGTGGGGGCTATATTGTTATGGTTTAAGCCATGGAAGCTTGCGGAAGAACCGATAAAACCTCCCGAAGCGAAGCCGCAACCAACAGAAGCGGCCGCTGTACCTGAGCTTTCAGCCTGGCTTGCGGATTGGGAGTGGGAGACAGGACTAGCGGACTTGAAGGTAATGAAGGAAGGCCTGACGAGCTTGCAGCTGTTTGCCTCCTACTTCGGTGCGGCTGATCAGCTCCATTTTACCGAGGAGTTCGAAGAGGCTCTCCCTGAGATTTTGAAACTGTATGCTCCAGTGGAGCTCCAAAGCTTGTATTTGACGATCGTGAATGATCAATTTCAGGAAAATGGTGCTGCGATCCAAAAAAGCCCAGAGTTAATTACTCGGCTGATGGCAACAAGTGAAAGCCGGAGCAAGCATGTGGATGAGCTAGTCGCTGCGGTTGACCGACTCGGCTTCGGCGGCATGGAGATTGATTACGAGCAAATACCGGATGCGGACTGGGATAAGGTATTGCTCTTTTACTCCGAGCTGTACCAGCAATTGCAGGCAAAAGGAAAAGCGCTGCGCATCGTACTGGAGCCCAAAGTGAAGATCGAAGAGCTACAGCTGCCGGAAGGGCCGGAGTATGTGATGATGGCTTATAATCTGTATGGCTATCACAGCGGTCCGGGACCGAAGGCGGATCTTGCGTTTATTACCGGTTTGGCAGACCGCATGAAGCACCTTCCCGGCAAGCCAGCTATGGCTTTCTCAGTCGGGGGCTTTGATTGGGATGAGAATGGGAAAGTGAAGGCTCTTACCGAGAAGCAGGCAGCTCTGTTGCTAAAGGAGACGGATAGCGATTTGAAGCGGGACGATGCTAGCGGCAGCGTGTACTTTGACTATACCGCCAAGGATAAGCTCAAGCATCAGGTCTGGTACGCAGATGAGGAAACTTTGAAGCAATGGAACGATACTGCGCAGCAAGCGGGATACAGTAAGGTAGCTATCTGGCGGTTGGGTGAGCTGGAAGAGACATCGCTGGACTATTTGAAAGAATATGTGACGAGGAAATAAGTATAAAGGATTGGGCTTTTCTGGATGCGTAGAGCATACGGGAATGCCCGATTCTTTAGTACTGAAATATTCAATTGACAATGATTATCAATTGCGATTATACTTCATTTTAGTATAAAATCTGAACGAAATTCAGGAAGCAGAGGAGCAATTATAATGAGACTTAAAATGATGACTTTTTTACTTGCTTGTACAATTGTGTTTACAGGATGCAGCACGAGTGGTGAAGAAAAAAATGAAGCGGCTGCCACACAGGCACCGAGCAACACAGAAGCCGGAGCAGCAGTGTCTGAGGAAACTTGGGCACCGATTCTCGAGAGTTATCGCCAATTTACGATTGAGCAAGCCGATACCTTCATTATAGAGACGGAGAAGTTTGTTACAGCAGTCAAGGGCGGAGATGTAGAGACAGCTAAGCAGCTTTATGCGCCGACTCGCATGTATTTTGAGCGGATTGAGCCGATAGCCGATGCACTTGGCGATCTGGACCCGAACATAGATGCGCGTGAGAATGATGTGGAAGAAAAGGACTGGCGAGGATTCCATCGTATTGAGCAGTCATTGTGGGAGAAGAACAGTACCGAGGGGATGGGCGATTATGCCGACCGCCTCCTAGAGGACGTTAAGCTTCTGCGCGCACTGATGGAGACGGTAGAAGTTGAGCCAAGCTTGCTCGTTACAGGAGCGGTAGAGCTGCTTAACGAGGTATCTTCATCAAAGGTGACGGGTGAGGAAGAACGTTACTCTCATACGGATCTTTACGATTTTGCCGCTAACGTTCAAGGAGCAGATAAAATTTATCAGTTGGTTAAAGTTGAGCTGAACAAGAAGGACGCTGCTCTGGATGAACAGATCGGCAAAGGTTTTGCTGACCTAGAGGAAGCATTGTCCGTTTATAAATCGGGAGACGGTTTTGTCTCGTATTTGGATTTGAAAGAGGAAGACACGAAGAAGCTAAGCCAGCTCATTGATGCGCTTGCAGAGCCTCTTTCGCAAATGGGGACCATTTTGGAGGCGTAATGAAATGTCGGATTCTCGGGATTCGGAAGTAAATGGAGAAGGCAAGACCGGGTTGATTGAAAAGAAAATAAGCCGTAGGGATTTGCTGCGCATGGCTGGGGTTGGCGGAGCAGGACTGCTGTTAGGCGCTTCAGGAGTCGGAGGCTTGTTCGCCGCAAAGGAACGCAGCGAAGCTAAGTCGGCTTCCAAGGCGGCTTTGGCTGGCCAAGATCAAATCGTCAACTTCTATGGCGAACATCAGGCTGGCATTGTCACGCCTCCTCAGGATTTTATCGTATTTGCTGCATTTGACTTGACGGCAGGCAGTTTGGACGAGGTTCGCAAGCTGTTTCAAGCTTGGACAAAGGCTTCAGCAGCGATGGCAAGCGGAGAAATGCTGGGCAGTACGAATGATAATTTGAATTTGCCGCCTTCCGACACAGGGGAGGCCGAGGGGCTTTCGCCTTCGCGTACGACGATTACGTTTGGGGTGGGCGCTTCCTTCTTCGACAGCCGCTTTGGCTTGGCAGCAAAAAGGCCAGCCGCGCTTGCGGATTTGCCAGCTTTCGGCGGCGATGAGCTTCGCGCGGAATGGTCAGGCGGGGACATCGGTGTACAGGTTAACGCTAATGATATGCAAATTGCCTTCCATGCGATACGCAATCTTGCCCGCATTGCTAGAGGCAAGGCGGTACTGCGCTGGACGCAGGAAGGCTTCCAGCGGACGAGTGGAGCAGACCCAGCCGGTGCCACGCCGCGCAATCTGATGGGGTTTCGCGATGGTACAGGCAACCCTGACGTCAGCGATGCCGCAGAAATGAACAAGGTTGTATGGGCCGCCGCATCCGATGGAACACCCTGGATGGATCAAGGCAGCTATATGGTCGTTAGGCGGATCCGTATGCGTATTGAAGTGTGGGATCGCTCTACGCTTGGAGATCAGGAGGCAACCTTTGGGCGCCATAGGAACAGTGGGGCTCCGCTCGGGTCGAAGCAGGAATTCGATGCGATTGATCTGGCCAAGCAGGATGAGAAGGGCAAGCCGGTTATGCCGATGAATTCTCATGTCCGCTTAGCCCATGGCGATGGCTCGGTCAAAATTTTAAGAAGATCCTTCTCCTACTCAAGCGGAATGGATCATAAAACAGGTCAGCTCGATGCGGGTCTTTTGTTCATTTGCTTTAATCGGGATTCGCACAAGCAGTTTATTCCGATGCAGCAGAAGCTTGGGCAAAGCGATCTACTGAACGAATATATCGTTCATACGGGTAGCGCTCTGTTTGCATGCTTTCCTGGCGTACGTGAAGGCGGCTATATTGGTGAATCTCTGTTTTAAAATCAAGCTCTACGATGAAAGGGGCGGACGAGGATGTTCGCACAACATGGCAACGGAATGAAACGGCAATGGCTCCGTTTTATTTCCGTTTTTTTTCTGTTAATAATGATAAGTGGTGGCGGAGGGCATACGTATGCGGAAGGCGGGCAGCCGGAAGGGATCGATCGCCTGCTTCCGCTTGTAGGCGGAGCGCTTGTTGAGGCTGGACAAGGAAAATGGAAGGAAGCAGCTGTGCATGTTGAGGATGCTGCGGCCAAATGGAAACAGCTTGCACCAACGGCGTCGAAAGAGTCGGTGGCTGTCGATTCCGCGATGGCTGAAGCCATCCGAGCAATAAAGGCATCGGAGAGCGATCCGGCAGTGGCTAAGGATTCACTGTCTGCGCTCGCGAAGGCGATAAATAAATATGTGAAAAGCGTTCAAGAAGAAACACCGCAGCTTTCCGGGCAAGAAGCGGCAGAAAGCTTGCTGCCACTCGTTCAGGAGCTGCTTGAAGAGGTGCAGGCTGGACAATGGGAAAAAGCGAGTGCGGGGTACCGCGAGATGAATGCGGGTTGGCCTTCCATTGAAGCAGTGGTTAGAGCGGATAATTTCAGTGTATATGGAGGTATGGAGACTCGCATGAGCATGCTCCGCATTGCCATTCAGGCCGATCCTCCGCGTGCCGAGCAAGCAACAACGGAAGCAGAGGCGTTAATCAAGCTGATTGAGGATTACCGTGATGGTAAAATCGCAGCTGCTCCTAAGGATTCAGGCCTTACTGTTACAGATGCCGTTGATATTTTGAATCAAGCGCTTAAGGATATCCAGCTGGGACATTACCCGGAAGCAGCAGGGCAAATGGAGATATTTATTGCCCAGTGGCCTGCGATAGAAGGAACGGTGCAATTGCGCGCTCCTGCTGTTTACAGCAGTATCGAAATCCGAATGGCGGAAACTGGCGGTTATTTGCGTTCAACGCCTCCGGTAGCGGACAAGGCGGAGCAAAACATTGCTGAAATGCTGGGTCAGCTTGAACCTATGATGCAGGAGACGCGTTATACAGCTTGGGACGCGGGAATGATCCTGCTGCGGGAAGGGCTTGAAGCGATACTGGTGCTGGCGGCTTTACTGGCTTATTTGCAGCGAACGGGGAATCATGACAAGCGCAAATGGATTTGGTCCGGCGTGTGGGCAGGCCTCCTGTTAAGTGGTGTAATGGCGGTAGTGCTGACGTATGCGATCGCGCAGGTAGCTGCTGGAAGTGCTAGGGAATCGATTGAAGGGCTAGCGGGCTTATTATCGGTTGCTTTAATGTTAACGGTCGGCAACTGGCTGCACAACAAGTCCAATATGAACAACTGGAACAGCTATATTAATGAGCGAATGGGCAGCGCGCTTGCCAAGGGTAGTCTATGGTCGTTATTCGCGGTGTCGGGACTAGCGATTTTCCGTGAGGGAGCGGAGACGACGATTTTTTATGTGGGGATGGCGCCGTTCATTGATCCCCTCCAGCTGGCGTTAGGTTTTGGCGTTACGTTTATTTTGCTGCTTGCGCTGGGCTTTGCCATCATCAAATTCAGTGCGAAGCTGCCTGTGCGGCCCTTTTTTCTGGTCGCATCTGCACTTATCTATTATCTGGTTATCCGGTTCCTTGGCGAGAGCATCCACTCTTTGCAGGTTTCTGGATGGGTATCCTCGCATACTACGGCTGGTATGCCGACCATCGGAGCGTTAGGTGTATATCCGACTTGGGAGAGCACGCTTCCGCAACTAGCAGTTCTTGTGTTTATTTTAGTTAAAGTAACTTTGACCCAACTGCGTAAATCCGATCAGGCAGGCAGAAGATAGGCGAACTGATCGAGTTTGTGGTATGATTTTGCAAAAAGGGAGGGATCGGCGTGAAGAGTCAAGGAATATTGATATCCGCCTTAGTATTCGCGCTTCTCATCGCGATATTTGCTGTTATTAATGTCGATTCTGTAGAGGTGAATTTCCTCTTTACGAAGACGACACTGCCGCTTATTCTCGTCATTCTGGCATCGACGCTGCTGGGAGGCTTGACCGTAGGACTGCTGGGCATGATTCGTCAAATTCGCCTGAAAAGAACGGTCAAAGCTTTGGAGAAGCAGCTTTCTGAATTAACGGTTGAAGCTGAGCGGCTGGGCTTGACCAAGGCTATGCTGCGTACTGAGCCGACCGAAGCAGAAGCAGTGCCAAAAACAGAATAACTGATACCAAGATCGCGGGGCCAATCATGTATATTTATACGTACGCAAGCCATGAGGAGGAAGCTGCTTTGTGTCAGCTGGAGCTGCAGATCCTCTTCGGAGAGCAGGCTCGAGGTGGCGTAGTTTGCAGCTCTATTAAGCTATCCGTGGACCGAAGTCCATTTATCAAGCGGCGTATTGCGGCAGAGCTGCAAGCTGACAGCTTTGAGGAGCTTCTTCTCAAGCTTCCCCATATTGAGCTCGATGGAAAGACGTTCAAGGTGCTGTATACGAGCGGCGACGATTCTTTCAATTACGATGAGCGGAGACAACTGGAGCGTGCTGCAGGCGCAGTGATCCGAGGAACCGCGGATATGCGCAGGGCTGAACGGCTGTTTGGATTAATGAAGCTGAATGGGCGCTGGTATTTCGGGAAAGCGGCCGAGAACAACGCACTATGGCTCAAGCACCAGAGCAAACCGCAAAATTATTCGACAGCGCTGCCCACGCGAGCCGCTCGGGCGATCGTTAATTTAGCGGCAGGCAGTGAAATAAGCTCCCAGCGGCTCATTGATCCTTGCTGCGGGATGGGAACTGTTTTAATTGAAGCTCTATCGATGGGCATCGATATCGAAGGGATGGATCTCAATCCGCTCGCTGTAAAGGGAGCCAGAGTCAATCTTGCTCATTTTGGTTATCCTGATCGGGTTCGGCTTGGCGATATGAGGCTGCTCAAGGAGAACTACGATACCGCTATCGTGGATATGCCTTATAATCTATGCTCCGTTCTGCCCGAATCAGAGCAGCTTCTCATGCTGGAGAGCCTAAGAAAATATGCAAAACGGGCGGTCATTGTTACGACTCAGCCAATCGAGCGGCAGCTGGAGTTGGCCTCTTGGTACTTAAAGAAAAGCACAACCCTGAGTAAAGCCTCTTTTACCAGATATATAAGTGTAGTAGAATAAGACTATGTAGTGCATGAAGCGAGGTGAACCTATGTCTACAATCGATCAAAACGAATCTGCAGAGCAGCCGAAAAAGCTATCTCAAGCAGAGAAAGCGAAGCAATTGCTCGCTCAGAAGAAGCAAAACAAAGCTGGCGGAGCTCCCGGCCAAACGCACCTATCTACGGGGACGCAGGCACTGAAAAGCCAAAACACGAAGAAGGTCAATAATCAGCGTAAAAAAATGGGTGTATAGCTGCTGGAGCCGCTTAATTGCGGCACAGTAAGAGCAACAAAGGAGAGCGCCGGCTGGCAACAGCCGTGCGCTCTTCTTTTTGGTGCTTCCAGATAAACACTCAATTGGGTAGCTTAGAATAAGCACAAACGCAATAGCGAATGGTGAGTAAAACAGGTTTTTGTGGAGCGGTAATCCAACAAGTTATAAGGATACTTGGCGAATGGTTCATGATATTTTGAGAAGGAAGCTCCAAAAGTGGCTATGGTATGGACGATGCTCGCATTTCCGGTGAACCGCATGTCGCGGTTATATCGACATTTGAAAAATGATTACCCGAGAGTAAAGGCTGTCTATTACTTTGATGTAAATAATATTACAGCTTATAATAAAGCACGGCAGGTGAATGACTATTCTTTAACCAACGAGCTTGAACTACTGGAAGCTTACCGTAGAGTAACGGCGTCCGGGTACTTTCTAAGCAAGCTAGATAAAACTTCAGAAGCTTCAAACCAGAAGGTGGAGCAGCGATTTACTTACCGAGGCGGTCTGTTTGAGGAGAATGGGGTCATCTATGTAGACTCAATTATCGTGAGATAAACGCCTTGCCTCTGAGGAAGACTGTCAAGGGTCTTGGATATCAGGTAAATCTACACGGGAATAACATATATATACACGAATGAAATGAACAGCATTCCCACATAATGATTATTAGTTAATGATTTAATTACGGAGGGATTCGTTATGACGGCGGACAAACCATCACGAATGAGTATTTATTTGCTTGCCGGTGTCGCAACATCCAATAGTATATTCACGGAGTGCAAAATAAAGCTTGAAAGCTTGTTTCAATCCGAAGGATACGAAACGGCAATACATGTCATATTTCCATACGGAGATGCTAGTCGCAGTTTGGTCAGGCAGGTGCTGGAGGTGAAAAGCGACTTGTCCAACCGCTTAACAGCGGGAAGGGTAGGCGGTCAGCATGCGTTATCCAAGATCAAACAGACACTCTCGGGCGAGCGCCTGCTCTTAATTGGACATAGCGGAGGCGGAGCGGCTGCTTACCAAGCGGCCAAAATGCTGTATGAGCAGGATAAAATTGCGGATTTCCGAATCGTGCAAATTGGTTCGCCGAGAACGCCAATCGAACCTAAGCTGCAAGAGCATGTCAGCTATTTTCATTCCATTGACAGTCTGGGCAAGCCTAATGATCCGATTAGCCGCATCGGGACGTGGGGGGGATGGAGCAAATCAAAGTATGCGATGCCGAAGTGGAATCGGATGAAATATGCTCCAGGTTATGTGGAGGGCATTCCGACGGTGGGCGGACACGCGGATTATTTCCGTCATACGCAGGATTATACAGACCAGGAAGCCATTTGCAATCTGGACAAAACGATCGATCGGATGCGCGGCTGGTTGAAAGGGTGGGTGTGATCCTTTAAACTAAGGGAGAGCAAGCAGCGATTCATAGCCTTATGACCGTTTGCTTGCAACTTAGGAGGTGAGTCTCTTATGGCTAATACCCATACGTACTCCAAGAAGGAAGAAGTCGCCAATGCAGTTACGCATGGCATCGGGGTAGGCTTGAGCATTGCGGCGCTGGTGCTGCTGATCGTATTCGCTTCGGCGAAAGGAACCGCTTTTCATGTCGTGAGTTTTACGATCTATGGGACAGCAATGCTGCTGCTCTACCTTGCGTCCACGCTCGTACATAGCTTTCCGGAGGGTAAGGCGAAGCGGGTGTTTGAGTCGCTTGACCATTCCTTTATTTATGTATTTATCGCTGGGACTTATACTCCGATCTTATTTCATATTGTGCAAGGAAAGCTGGGTTGGGTGCTCTTTGGCATCGTTTGGGGAGCAGCACTCGCAGGGGTTGTGTTTAAAGCATTTTTCGCTTCGCGGTTTCTATTTACATCCACGTTGATCTATATTGCGATGGGTTGGATCATCGTGTTTGCTTGGAAGCCTTTAACTACTCATCTTGCACCTGGAGGCGTACAGCTGCTTGTAACCGGGGGGCTGCTATATACGTTTGGTACCATCTTTTATATGTGGAGAAGCTTTCCCTACCATCATGCGGTATGGCACTTATTTGTTCTTGCTGGCTCGATCGTCCATTTCTTCGCCATTTTGCTTTACGTACTGCCGGCTTAAACAACACAAAAAAAAAGGACATCCTTGTTGACATGCAGACAGCTGCATGCCAGCAGGATGTCCTTTGTTTGTTTCAATCGTATTATTTTTCATAAGATTACAGCTCAATTGACGGGCACCAGCCGGGGGGCTCGGAACAGATCGACATGGCAAAGGCAGGATCTTCGTTCACAAGATCGGCGAAGTAGCTGGACAAGATGTGATTTCCTGCAACAGAGCCCATACGGAAGGAACGTTTAACCTCCCCCTTTGCATGCATGTAATAGTAGGTTTGATTGGTTTTTGGGGGTTGGTATACGAGTGTAGGGAGATGAGGCACAATATCGAATTCGTTTTGGAAACGCCAGTGTGTGGCTATCTTTGCATTATAGCTGCTTGCGAATTTGGGATCACCGACTCTGGGTGCGCCAAACGTATAAACAATAGGTGCAGAAAATGGGGAGTTGGCGGCGACGTCTAGAGCTGCAAGCGTGGCAAGAGCACCGCCCAGGCTATGACCGGTTATGAACAAAGGCTTCTGAGTGGGAAGCTGCTTCAAAATTTCAATGATCTGGACTCGGGCTGACATATAAATATCGGTAAAACCTTTATGAGTTAATCCAGAATTTTTGACGGGACGATAGACGGTTTGCTGCGCGATAAAGTCAGAGACCCAATCAACTGCTGAACCGCTGCCGCGGAAAGCAAGAACGGAGGCTCGTTCCGATGTAAGCACAAAACCAAACCTTTCTTCGCTGTTATCGTATGCTTTTGCAGTAAATTCACTGACAAGACTATATCCTCTAGGCACAAGGAAAAGCCCATCCTTATTGTTGTATTGCATGTACGTTTGACCACAAACCGCAGCCAAGAATAGGGCAGTTCGAAGATCGAGCTCCTGCGCTGCTTGCGCATTCCTGGTGTTGACACCCATAAACATCCCTCCGCTCATTCGACCCTGGTGTTATCGATGTTGTATTGTATGACAGAGCCTGCGGATGGGTACCTGCGGATAAAACATGGACTTCTTGGCGGGTCTGCAAGTATAATCGTTAGAAGCAACCCATTATGAAAGGGGATTCATTCATGACACTTCAAATAGGAATAGTTGGGACAGGCTGGTTCGGCATGATGCATGCAGAGAAGCTGGCTAAACTCGATGGCGTTAAAGTAACTGCTTTTACAGCGACAAATCAACAGAAAGCAGATGAGGCTGCACAGCGCTTTGAAGGGGCAAAAGGCTATGATACCGTTCATACGATGCTAGATGACCGCAAGCTGGATGCGGTTTATGTATGTGTGCCTCCATTTGCACATGGGGAAATTGAAAGCGCACTAGTTGAGCGGGGAATACCGTTCCTGGTGGAGAAGCCTATAGCGCTTGATAATGAGCAGCCTGCTGCCATACTGAAGGGAATTACAGAGAAGAAGCTGATTACATCCGTCGGATATCACTTCCGCTATATGGACGGAACAGCGCGTGCGCGCGAAATTCTACGTGAGCGCACAGCGTTGATGTCGCTCGGTTATTGGATGGGATCTATGCCGGGAGTAAGCTGGTGGCGCAAAATGGAAGGTTCTGCTGGCCAGTTTGTGGAGCAGACCACTCATATCGTGGATTTGCTTCGTTATACGGTTGGTGAAGTAAGCGAAGTATACGCCGCCTATGGCAATCGTTACATGCACACCATAGAGGACGGGGTGAGTGTTCCTGATGTTGGAACGGTTACTTTGAAACTAGAGGGTGGGACGGTCGCTACGATTAGCAATACTTGCGCCATTCCGGCAGGAGACAAAGCGGGATTGCATATTTATACGAATAAAGGGGTTCTCGAGCTTGGGCATGGCGGTTTGGTTGATATCGAAGCCGGTCGCAAAACGGAATACGCGAATCAGACGGATCCCTACGAGCTGGAGAACGCGGCTTTCTTACATGCGATTAGAACAGGGGATACGTCCCGTATTCTCTCAAGCTATGAAGATGCCTATCGAACACATCAAATTACGATTGCGGCGAATGATTCGGCTCGTACCGGACTGCCCATCAAGCTGTAAGCAGTAGCACAAAAAAACGTCTGCGAAGGTAACCCCTTTGCGGACGTTTTTTGATGTGTTTTGGCACTATCATTGCAGTGCGGAGCACCTTAGTTCAAGAATTAATTGCGATTTCTTTGAGAACGGGATTTCATTCCGGAATGCTCAGACGCAGCAGGCTTAGTAAAATCTGATCGCCCTTTATTTGATTTCGAGCTGCGGGATCGCCCTGCTCTGGTGGAAGCCTCATCGGCAACGATTTCCTTCGGACTGCGTCCGTTAAGCAAATCACCTGTCCAGCCTTTCTTCCAAAGCCAGATATACATCAATAATGTGATGATGCAAATAACACTGATCATTGCCGCGAAGCTCCATTTGTCATCCTTAAAGGGCAGGTTATCAAAGTTGACTCCCCAGATGCCGCCGATAATGGTTGCAGGCAGGAAGAGTACCGTGAAAATCGTCAGTGTCTTCATAATATCGTTGCCGCGAAAGTTGGAGATGGCATCATCCATAGAAATCAAGGTATCGATTTCCAGTGCGTAATGTTTTAGAAGGGCGTCAATTCTCTCCATCTTGTGCGTGATCCGCTTGAAGCTGTCCGTATCAGTAAGCTCTTCCATAAACGCTTCCTGGGCTGCGCTATGTACTTCTCTCACTGGAATGAAAAGATGACTCCAATGCAGTAAATCATAACGTCTCTCAAAAATCGTATCGATAAGCCCTGTCCGATTTTCCTTGCGCATCGTCGTTTCAAGCTCTCCAAGTCTTTTCTCAAAGCCGTCAAGTCCATTATGAAAGGTTTCCAGAATAATGCTAATCATGATGAAAAAAGCTTCCGGAGCAGTCCCGCATTCTTCAAACTTCGGCTTATGCTCGATAGATTGCAGCCGCAGCGGCAGACGCATGTCATCATGAATTGTAATGAGCCGTTGTCCCGCGAGCCAAAAGTGAAAGGGCTGAACATCCGCTTGATCATCTGAAACCTGAAACATAAGCGTTCCATAAACGAGTTTTTCAGAGTCCGCCAGCTCGCCAACAGAAATGCTATTGGTTCTTCTGCCCGAACATTCATCTACCCAGTTCGCACAAGCTGGAAATAGCTGCTTCAGCTCTTCCAATTGCTGCTGATGCGGTTCCTGGCCTGTCTTTGTTATCGCTTTAAAAGCAGTTTGCTCCTCGCGTGAAGCCGCGTTTTTCTGGGCATCTTTTCTGCTTGGCAAAGGTTCTTTCCTTGCAGCTTGCATTCGAGCTTGCTGCAGCACATGCCATTCCCATCCTGCGGGATAGCGAAGCATCCGATGGATCATCGCTTTGCCTCCTGCTTGTCCGATTTTCCGATATCTATTCCACCATCATACCGCGAACGGCGAGGTTGCACAACCAGATCGCCATATTAGACAAATCCTTCTAACATTCCGATATCAAACCTACAAAAAACGACTTAATTCGTCAAAATCAGGGCATACCAACAGTAGCTTTTTTTGACGTATAGGAAAGTACGCCATTTATGCTTTTTGAGCAGACGCGGCCGAAAAAAACTTGCATAGGCAAAAGCATCTGGAGGGAAACAACATGGCTAGAAAAATTGGTTTTTTTAATACGGAGCAGCAAGCCATTACCGCAATTGAACAGCTGGAGCAGGCAGGCTTTGTAAAAGGCGAGCTTAAAGTGCTGGCTAAAGACTCGGAGCATTCGCGGCGCATTGAATCGGAAAGCGATATCCATGTCGATGAGCTTAGAGAACTCGAGGACATGCCTGATCGCCATGATTTAGGCATTTTCGGAATGGCAGCAGCCACCGGTTATGCCGGCGCTGGCGTAAATGCAGTCTATGGGATGGCCGGTTACGGATCAGCACCCTATAATGCGGGAGGTTATCCTTTTGTAGCAGCCATGCTGCTTGGTGATGACGAACATAGCGAAGCGCTTCGCGCGCTGGGTCTTGATGACGAGGAAGCAGAGATATGCGCCAAAGAGCTGCAAAGCGGTTCCATCGCTGTTATTGTAGAAACGGATGAGAGCAAATCTCTGCTGGATAAAGATGGCGGTCCGGATCTATCGCGGCTTGGCGCAGCAGAGGCAGTGTTTCGAGCCTGCAATGCATCGTCAATTGCAGCGGGAGTATAAGCACGACCTGAATAAAAGAGCCGCAATAAGAAGCCTCATTCTAGACGCAGTGGGAACGGTTCCCCCTGAGACCGGGATGAGGCTTCTTCTTAGTTTAGACATTAGCCAAGGATTGACGGTCCAGCTTCACAATTTCCGTTAACGGATGCTCCTTTCCCTGGATGAGGTTGCTGATCAAATGGGCTGCCAGCATGCTGTAAACTGTCCCGTTGCCGCCATACCCTAAGCAGTAATAAACATTTTTCCAAGCAGGGTCTGCTCCGATAAAGGGCAGGCTATCTCGCGATTCCCCAAAGGTTGCGCTCCATTCGAATTCGACGGGAGCTTGCAAATCGGGAAAGAGCGCTTTGAGCTGTTGATGGAGCTTCCCGCTTCGTTTGGCACGCTCGCCATCGCTATGCAGAGGCTCCTCGATTTCCTCATCCAAACCGCCAACGACAACACGACCGTCTACTGTCGTTCGCATGTAGAGATAAGGACGAGCGGTTTCCCATATGAGAAAGCGTTCATGCCAGCTTTGAAGATTAGGCTGTACGCCGGTCACAAGAGCGAATGAACGGTTGATTTCCGCCTTGATCAGCTTGCCGCGAAGTTCTTCCGGCTCATAGCCGACGGCATATACGACATGCTCAACTTCAATCTCATAACCATCCGAGGTTATCAATCGATGAAGTCCGCTCGTAAGCGTCTCATGGGCAATGATATCGGTCTGCTCATGAATTTCAAGCCCTTGGTCGACGGAGGCATCTGTTAATCCATTAACGAATTGGAAAGGATTAACCTCAGCATCGCCATGCGTGACGATGGCGCCGGGCTTACGGAATGGAAAGTGCTTGGATATGTCATCTGCCGTCCAGAACTCAACGTTCAGCCCGCAAGCTTTAAGCGCATCGTATTCTCTTCTAAGCTTGGGCAGATCCTGCTCGGATGAAGCGTAATAAAGGCTGTTTCTTCTAATGAATCCTACATCAATACGGAGCGAGCGGGCAGCTTCCTCCAGCATTTGCACAGCATCCCTACAAGCTCTGTAGAAGATTTGGGCATCTCGCTCCCCGATCTGCTCGATTAAATCGCAGAGCATAATATCATTGGAGAATTGCAGCAGTCCCGTATTGGCAGAAGTGCTCCCGCCTGCCACTTCGCCCCGTTCGACAAGGATCGTCGATAATCCGTTTTGCATAAAGATTGAGCTGCAAATCGCGCCAGACATGCCTCCTCCAATGATGGCTACCTTTGTTTTTTTGTTTTGGCGAAGCGGTGGGTATTCACTTGTAGGTTTTAGTGTGACCGGCCAGTATAGGTTACCGGTATATAACTCCTTCATTGGACATCACTCCCTAAAGTAGTATTACCCGAAATCCTGAATATGAAGCTGACTCTGGCCGATAATAATACTGTGTTTTTTTCTTATGTTTTATCTACCTTTCTTGGCCACCTAAGCTTCTCATGGCTTCCCGATATGCGGTGGGGGACTGACCATGAAGACGCCGGAATTGCTTGGAAAAGTAAAGTGCGTCCTGCAGTCCGACAGATGCCGCGACTTGCTCAATAGTTAGCTCCGGCCGCTCGCGAAGCATGCGGCGAGCCTTGTCAATGCGGAGCTTGAGCAGAAAGCTGACGGGTGACACACCTGTTCTTTGCTTGAACAAGCGTGAGAGGTACGCACGGTTGTAGCCAAGCGATTCCGCCATCTGCTCAATAGAAACAGGGTGTGCATATTGCGTGGTTAAGTAATGAACAACCTGCTGCAGCAAATGATCACCTTCCGCTTGGGCAGTGCGGAGCGGATTGCCGCTTAAGGCTTGCAGCACGGATTTGTATTCGGCCAGCAGCAAATGCAAGTAACCGGCTGCCATCATATCAGCTGCCGTTCCGCCAAGCCGAAAGGTCTCATAAATCCGCCGGAACAACAAGGCTGCCCGTCTTTTGTCAGAAGTGAAGACAATCTTCTGTTCGGCGGAGAAGCCGGCAGCGGATACGAGAGCGGCTGAATGCTGGCCAGTGAAAGCAACCCACCGATACCGCCAAGGTTCAGTACCATCCGATTCATAGCTGATGAGCTGCTCCGGCTCGATGAGGAAGGTATGCCCGGCACGAAGCTCATGCTTTTCCCCATCGCATACAAAGAGGCCTTTTCCCTCTAAAATGATGTGCATCAGGTAAAAATCATAAACCTTCGGACCGAGTCTATGAAGCGGCTTCGTCTGGCTCTCGCCAGCAAATAAAACATTAAGCGGAGCCTGCTCCCCGCCAGTGATAACCGGATTGGAGGCCACGGTATACATATCCTGTTGCATTTTACTTTACACCTGCTTTATATTTGTTTGGGAATGCGAACAACTATAGGGTTTTCCTTATAATAGCATGTCCTGAAGCTATGCGGGAAGTCACATTAATCCATACAAAAAGCACTTACCGCCATTTCGTTTTTGAGCCGGTTACCTTATACTGAACATATAAACAAACCACAAAAAACAAAAAAAGGAACGTGATAGCAAATGGCAAACATTGATACGCTAACACAGCAATTTATACAGCAATACGGCGGAGAAGCTGGCGATATTTCAGTATTCCACGCTCCAGGCCGCGTGAACTTGATTGGTGAGCATACGGATTATAACGGCGGTTATGTATTTCCAGCAGCTCTAACCTTTGGAACGACCCTTCTCATCCGCGTTCGCTCTGATAAACAGCTTGGTCTTGCAACGACTAACTTCCCGGCATCGAAGAGCTTTGCGATTGATTCCATCGTTTATGACGACGCTGATGATTGGATGAACTATCCAAAAGGAATTGTATATGAGCTTCAACAAAGTGGTGTGCAGTTTAAGAACGGCTACGACTTGCTTTTCCATGGTGAAATTCCTAACGGAGCGGGACTATCTTCCTCAGCATCCATCGAGGTTGTAACGGCATTTGCGCTTCAAACGCTTGAAGGCTTGGAGACGGACAAAGTGAAAATCGCTTTGCTAGCGCAAAAATCCGAAAATGAGTTTAACGGTGTCCAATGCGGAATCATGGATCAGTTTGCGGTTGCAAACGGCAAAAAGGACCATGCGATTCTCTTGATGTGCGATACGCTGGAATATGATCTAGTGCCTTTCGACTCAGGCAGCTACAAGCTCGTGATCGGCAATACAAACAAGCGCCGCGGCCTTGTGGATTCTGCGTACAATGAACGCCGTGCCCAATGCGAGCAAGCCGTTCAGGATTTACAGGGAGCATTTCCTGAGCTAACGCTGCTTGGACAAATCGATTTGGAGCAGTTCAACGCGAACAAGCATTTGATTAAGGACGATATCGTTCGCAACCGCGCACAACACGTTGTAGAGGAAATCGATCGTGTGCTTCAATCGATGAAAGCGCTGAAAGCAAACGATCTGGCGCAGTTCGGCCAATTGATGAACGGTTCGCATGATTCGCTTCGCGATCTTTATGAAGTAACGGGCGAAGAGCTTGACGCGATGGTCGCAGCTGCTCGTCAAGTACCCGGCGTGCTTGGGTCCCGTATGACAGGTGCAGGTTTTGGCGGCTGTACGGTATCGCTTGTGCATGAAGACAGCGTTGAGGCTTTTAAGGCAGAGGTAGGACGCAAATACAATGAAGCAACTGGACTTACGGCTGACTTCTATGTGTGTACGATTGGAAATGGCGTAGAGCGTCTCGTTTAAATCATAAACAGCTCGGAGAGGGGAAATGAACAATGGCAGTATTAGTAACGGGTGGAGCCGGTTATATCGGTTCGCATGCTGTGGCGGCATTGCAGGAACGTGGCGAGGAAATCGTAATTGTCGATAATTTGCAGCAAGGGCACCGCAAGGCATTGCTTGGAGGTAAGCTGTACGTTGGCGACCTTCGCGACGCGGCTTTCATGGATACCGTCTTCAAGGAAAACGAAATCGATGCCGTTATCCACTTTGCAGCGAACTCGCTGGTAGGCGAAAGCATGAAGGATCCAGGAAAATATTATCATAACAATGTATTCGGCACGCTTTGTCTGCTGGAGAAAATGAACGAATACAACGTACGCAAAATCGTATTCTCATCGACAGCGGCTACTTACGGCGAGCCGGAGAACGTACCGATTGATGAATATGACCGTACGCTTCCTACAAATGCTTACGGCGAAACCAAGCTGGCGATGGAGAAAATGATGAAATGGTTCGACGTTGCTCACCAAATCAAATTTGTCTCGCTTCGTTACTTCAATGCGGCTGGCGCACACGAGAGCGGAAAAATCGGCGAGGACCACAGCCCTGAAACGCATTTGATTCCAATCGTTTTGCAAGCAGCACTTGGACAGCGTCCACACATCTCTGTATTCGGAGAGGATTATGAGACTCCGGATGGCACTTGCATCCGTGACTATATCCATGTGAGCGATTTGGCTGACGCGCATGTGCTCGCTGTGGATCGCCTTCGCAGCGGGGCAGACAGCGCTGTGTACAACCTTGGTAACGGAACCGGCTTCTCTGTGAAGCAGGTCATTGATATCGCGCGCAGCGTAACAGGCAAGGAAATTCCTGCCGTGTTCGAGGCTCGCCGTGCTGGAGACCCTGCCACTCTTGTCGCTTCGTCCGATCGCGCTCGCAAGGAGCTCGGATGGAATCCGAAACGCGACAAGCTGGAGGACATTATTAAGAGCGCCTGGAGCTGGCACGAAGCTAATCCAGAGGGCTATAACGATTAATTATCGCTGCTAAACCGAAGGGAGCTGCATCACGTGGCAAATGAACAACAAGCGACATCAGCAAGCGATGCGCTGATTCTTATAGAAAGACTGCTGCAATTCGCCGTGCAGCGCAAGCTGCTGCACGATCGGCTGGATGTGCACGCGGCAAGAAATGAGCTGCTTGATTTATTCCGCTTTACGGAGCCTTACGAGGGTACAATCCAAGAGGAAGCTTTGGACAGCGCCGTGGAGCTATTGGAGCCTTTGCTTGATTATGCTTATGAAATTGGACTGTTTCCTGACAATACGACAACCTACCGCGATTTGCTCGATGCCCGCATTATGGGCTTTCTGCTGCCGCGTCCATCCGAGGCTGTCGCTGCATTCAATCGTCAGGTCAAGGAAGATGGGCTAAAGGCAGCAACGGATGGCTTCTATAGCCTGAGCATCGATTCCAATTATATTCGAATGGACCGTATCCGCAAGAACCAGTATTGGCTTCATGAGACGGAATTCGGCAGCCTTGAGATTACGATTAATCTTTCGAAGCCCGAGAAGGACCCGAAGGAGATCGCGCTTCTCAAAACAATGCCTCAAGCGAAGTATCCGAAATGCTTGTTATGTGTTGAAAATGTCGGATACGCCGGACGCCCCGATCATCCGGCCCGTCAGAACCTGCGCGTATTGCCACTTACATTGCAAGCGGAGCAATGGTATTTCCAATACTCGCCGTATGTGTATTACAACGAGCACAGCATTATTTTCAAGGGCGCGCACGAGCCTATGGTCATTTCGCATTCGTCCTTCGCGAGGCTGCTTGATTTTGTTGAGCAATTCCCTCACTATTTTATAGGCTCAAACGCTGATTTGCCGATCGTTGGTGGCTCGATTCTAAGCCATGATCACTTTCAAGGGGGCCGCCATGTGTTCCCGATGGAAGCAGCGTCCACCGACACTCTGTTTGTCGACCCTGAAGTTCCTGGCGTACGCTTTGGCATCGTGAACTGGCCGATGTCTGTCGTGAGGGTCAACGGCACTTCCAAGGCGGATGTGCATAGCGCAGCCTGCCGCATTTTGGATGAGTGGCGTGGATACAGCGACGCATCGGCTGAAGTTCTTGCGTTCACGGAAGAAGCAGACGGATCACGTACCCCTCATAACACGATTACACCGATTGCACGGCTTCGTGACAACGGCGAGTATGAGGTGGATTTGGTGCTTCGGAACAACCGTACGAACGATGAGCACCCAGACGGAATTTTCCATCCGCATCAGCACTTGCATCATGTGAAGAAAGAGAATATCGGCTTGATTGAAGTGATGGGGCTTGCGGTACTGCCTGGGCGCCTGAAGGAGGAGCTGGAGTTGATTGCGGCTTACCTGACAGGATCAACAGCGGCTGAGGCAGCAGAGCTTCACTCAGACGTTCATCCGCTCCACAAGCATGCGGACTGGCTGCTCTCTCTTGTAGAGCGCTTTGGCACATCCAACAGCACGGAGCAGGCAAAAACGATTGTGGAATCAGAGACGGGCGGCAAGTTTTTGGAAGTGCTGAAGGATGCAGGCGTGTACAAGCGCACAGCCGACGGCATCGCAGCATTTGAACGCTTTCTTACAACAATTGGGCTCCAAAAATCATAAATAAGCCTAAACCTCCATTTGCGCTGAAAGCCTGGCGATTGAATGGAGGTTTTGTTGTTGAGGAGTTTTTTTTTGCGAAGTTTGATTATCATGTATTGTGAAATTATATTAATTTGTAAACAGCCAAAATTTATGGTATTTTTTATATGATAAACAAAGCATTATAAATTATTATTTCATAACGTTATTAACTATTTATCGGAGGGGTCAAGATGCCCGAAAAAATGCTGCCGTTGGATGACTTTTTGCAACTGAACACGGATGAGCAAGTGGAAAAGCTAAAGCGCTGGAAAATGGATTATACGCTCAAAGACATTCGCGAAGCTTGGAACTTCAAGCATTCTGCGCAATATTATATGCTGCTGAAGAAGCTGCGTATTTATGAGAGAGTAGTGAATAAATCAGATAAGTTCTATCCGGTTCAAGAGCAGCTTGCAGCTAGAGCAAGTGCTGGCGGAGATCGCGGCTGGAGCGGGTCGAATGCTTATTCGGATCGCAAGCTGCCGTCGGACAACTTTGATTACCATCTGAATACAACACTAAGCGGTCCAGAGCTGGCGGATAAGCTGGAGCGTATTGCCCATTTCCTCAAGGGCGAGCACAAGGACATCTCGATTAAGCTGTCCATTGAAGGCGTTCAGCAGGAAACGGAAGAGCAGGAATAGCTTATAGCCTAATTAGGAGAAGAACCGAGCTTGGCGGTATTGCCAAGCTCGGTTCTTTTAATGTAGAAAAATGAAAAGAAATGTCTGATACTGGAATAATTTGCTTGAAAATAGAACTTTATTGTATACGCAGCTTACCTAGCTCTGACACTAGGGCTTCAACTTCACTGATGCTGAATTTCTCCTTGGAGGCGACTACTTCATAGAGATCTTTAATATCCTCATATTTATTCAGGTCGAAGTTTGAAGCCTGCATTGCTGCTGCAGAAGCCATTTTCAGCTTTGTTTTTATAACTTCAATCATGAATGCTACATTTTCTTGGGTTTGTAATTCTAAATTGGTCATGGTTTGCCTCCTGAATTTGGTTTGCTGGCCGTCATCGGCACTCAAAGCACGGGCTTATCCGCACATCTTGCTTTGCAGTAATTGTAACATGTTTCAAAAGGGAAAGACCATAAATTGAACAGGAACTTAAAATTGGATACAATTGAAAGCAGAAATGATCAACAAATGAACACAAGGCAGGTGCAAGAAAACGGAACAACCGATGAGAAGTGAGATTGAGCAATTTTTTGAGACTATTTCCGCCCGGCACAGCGATGTCAGCCGTATTGTATTTGTTTGTATCGGAAGTGACCGTTCTACTGGCGACTCCTTCGGGCCGCTGACGGGCACGATGTTAAAGGAGAGCGGCTGGCCGAATGTTATCGGTACTTTGGACAACCCCTGCGATGCACATGGGGTTGAGCGGGAGCTGCAAGCGCTGGATGCAGCCTCGATTGTTATCGCGATTGACGCTTGTCTTGGCAGGCCAGTCTCTGTGGGGCGGTTCATCGTTGCCGACGGACCGCTTCAGCCGGGTAAAGCTATTGGCCGTCGATTGCCAGCCGTTGGGCATTATAGTGTGGCAGGCGTTGTAAATATGAATGGTCCCAAGGCTTATTGGATGCTGCAAACAACATCGTTATATCAGGTGCTGAGAATGGCAAAAGAAGCTGTTATCGCCATTGACTCTGCTTGGAATAGAACGACAGGAATTACAGCGGCAGAGCAAAAGCAAGATTCCCAAATTCCAGTAATATAAAGGAGCGTGCGTTACATGTCCACAGAAGTTTATTCGATTGCGCAGCGCAAACTGTTTTTAAATAACGGAGTACAGCTCGCTTATTATGACTCCCATCCGGATGACGGAGGAGCAGCGGATGGTCTCACAGAGACAGTGGTTCTTCTTCATGGCTATTGCGGGAGTTCAGCTTACTGGGAGAAGATCGTAGATGATTTGGAGCCCTACGTTCGAGTGATTGCGCCGGACGGCCGCGGGCATGGAAGAAGCTCAGCGCCTGAAGATGAAATCTATACGATGGAAAAGTATGCGGATGACGTTGCTGAATTGTTAATCGGTCTGCAAATCCATAATGCGGTCATGCTTGGCCACTCATTGGGCGGATATATTACCCTTGCTTTCGCGGAGAAATATGCGAAGAAGCTTTCCGCCTTCGGTCTGATTCATTCGACTCCGCTTGCGGACAGCGATGCAGCGAAAGAGAATCGCGACAAAGCAGTTGCTGCTTTGGAGGAAAACGGGATTAAGCCATTTGTGGATGGTCTGCTTCCAAAGCTGTTTGCTCCCAACCATGTCGAAACTTTAGCCGAAGAGGTTGAACGAGGCAAGCAAATCGGTTATGGCACAGCGCTGCAAGGGGCAATCGGTACCGCAAAAGGAATGAAAACACGCGTTGATCGCAAACATGTTATTGAGCAATCGGACCTTCCTGTTCTACTGGTAGCCGGAGCTAATGATAAAGTGATTCCCGTGGAAAATGTTTTCGCCGCTGCCAATGCGGCAACTGTTAAAGTTGAGCTGAAGAGCGCAGGTCATATGAGCATGGCAGAAGAGCCGAAGGAACTGGTGTCGGCCATACTGGAATTCATTAAGACTAAACCTTAGATTGCCGGGAGAGGAGGAGTCCGATGTTCCAGCGGGATTATTTTATGAGAATGATTGAACAGATGACGGAGGCCGTTGGCCAAATCTTAAATCTGCGGCGGGAGAAGAAACACGAGGATGCACTTCTGTTTATCGACGAGCTTCTCGACAAGCGGTTTCGACTCAGCAGCAAGCTGATCCGCTCTTTATCCGATGAGGATCTAATGAAAGTCATGACAACCAATGGGATATTAGAAAGCGATCATCTGCAAGCCATTGCCGTTTTAATGCGGCAAGAGGCTGAGCTGAATGGCGAGCTAGGCCGCGAGGACGATAGCTTTGTTGCCTACGTAAAGGCACTGCATCTCTTCATTCGCTTGTCGCTAGCTGATGCGGAGCCGACCATTGTGGAGCCTAGGGAGCAAATCGCTGAGCTGCTTGAGAAGCTCCTCCCTTATGAGCTGCCTTTGCCTACGAAGCGTCTGCTGCTGGAGTGGCAGGAAGCGGAAGGGCACTACGATTTGGCGGAAAATATAATGCATGAGCTGCTCGGAGATGACGCGTTAACCGTTCACGAAGCAGAAGCCATCTATAGACGGATGCTGCTGCAAGCTAATGAACGGCTTGAGGCAGGCGGGTTGCCGCGCGAGGAAATTGAGGAGGGGCTAGAATCCCTGCTTAAGGAGCAAGCGCAGCTTTAAATACTTTTATTTGGAAGTGAGTGGTCGGGCATGACGGAACAATGGCAGCAAGACATCATGAATTGGATCGATAGCGGAGAGCTGCTGCAGGCTACGTTCAGCCAGCCGAGGCGCAAGGACGGAACAGCCTCGCCCAAGACGGTTATTCGTCCAATAGAGCTGAAGAATGGTCTGCATTACCAGTTTGAATATCATTATCCTACGAAGGTTACACATGAAAATATAATGGCAGATCAAGCAGCTGCAATGATGATTAGCCAGCTTGAGGAAAGCTATCGCCAAGCGCTGGTGAAAACGACTGAGGCTGATGTGCAGCTGCTCTTTAGCAAGAAAGGAAAAGCAGCGATTCTGAAGAAACCGCCTACCGGTGGTGCTCGTCCCACAAGCCTGCAGCATAACAGGCAGAAGCAGCGCGTTCTGGCAGAAGGGAAGGCTGCTCCGTTCCTTGTTGAGCTTGGCATCATGACAGCTGAGGGATTAGTTCATGCCAAAAAACAAGATAAATACAGACAGATTAATCGTTTCCTAGAAATGGTGACGGACGTGCTTGCCTATTTGCCCAAGGACCGCGAGCTGACCATCGTTGATTTTGGCTGTGGCAAATCTTATTTGACCTTCGCGCTTTATCACCTTCTGGCCGTGGAGCAGCAGCGAGAGATTAATATCATCGGATTGGACTTGAAAGCGGATGTGATCGCTTTTTGCTCAGAGCTGGCAGAGAAGCTCGGCTATGACAAGTTGAAATTTCTCGTTGGCGATATTGCTGAATATGAAGAGCTGCAGTCTGCGGATATGGTCGTTACGCTGCATGCCTGTGATACAGCTACGGATGCCGCGCTTGCCAAAGCCGTGAACTGGGGAGCATCCGTTATCATGTCTGTGCCTTGCTGTCAGCATGAGCTGTTCAAACAGGTGAGCAATGATGCGCTGTCGCCGATCCTGTCGCAGGGACTGCTGAAAGAGCGATTTGCGGCGCTGGCAACCGATGCCGCCCGTGGCACACTGCTTGAAGTGCTCGGGTATAAAGTACAAATGCTGGAATTCGTAGATCCGGAGCATACCCCGAAAAATTTGCTAATTCGTGCCGTTCGCACCGAGCAGCATGGCGTTTCAACAAAAAAATGGGAGCAATATGAACAGTTCCGCCAGTTCTTAAGCATCTCTCCTTCGCTAGAACATATGCTTGCTGACAGGTGGCCTGGTCGCCATGAAGCGAGCACGAAGCAAGACTGAAAAACAGAAAGCTATTAATTATGAATTTAAGTAATTGTCGATACAATTAACATTTGATACAATGGAAGAAGATGGCTATCAAACGAATGGGTGAACCGTATTGGGATGGATGATCTGGCTAGACTTTAGTATGTTTCTAGTGCTGTTCGGCTTGTTTTTCTACGTGTTTGCCTCAGGCACAGTTACGGTATTGCACCGTATCTATTTATTTTTGCATACCGTTTTTATGGTATGGACACTCTTTCAATTTGTCTCACAGACAACCACTTCAACCTTATATCGAATATTCTATCTATCGATTTCTTATACGGGCCTTTCTCTGCTTGGGATCGGCTGGTTTGTATTTATTATTTTCCTTACCGGTCAGTCGTACGTGATCCGAAAGAGCCGGTTGTTCGTAATTGCGCTTCCAGCCCTTATTTCAGTTGCTGTTGTTATTTTCAATCCGGGCGGCATGTTTCTGCAAATCAATGAGAAGCTCTCGCCCCTCAAGCAGCTGCAGCATGGTCCCTTGTATTGGATCATGATCATTCAGTTAATCCTTTATGTGACGGTATCCTTTATTATCATGTTCCATAAGATCCGGGGAGAGAACTCGGAGCGGCAGCGCACGCTAATCAAGACGGCGATCAATGGCATGTTTGTGCTTGTTCTATTTGCGGTTTCGGACCTGCTTGTCAATGTGCTGATTATCGAAAAGTTTGAGCGCTACATTCCTTTGATTTCAATAGGAATGGCATTAGCCGCTTCATACCTAGTGCACGCGATCAAGCGCAATAAGGTGTTGGATATTATTCAAACGGTGCAACGGGATGTAATGAATACGATGTCCATGGGCGTTATTGTGCTTGATGAGAATGATACGATTATTGAGGTTAATAAAGTGATCAAATCAATCATTCGCCTTCGTATCGGAGACCAATTCAATCCCGCTCTCCTAGGCCCGCCATTCAAGAAGGATGCTGTAAGAGAGTTTTCGACTTTTTTTGAAGCGCAGCGCAAGCAGCCTTTGGATCGGGGCGAGATTGAGATTGCCGTTCATTTTGACAAGTACAGGCATGTGATCGTTCAATCCGCACCTATATTGAATAATAAGAAAACGCTGGTAGGCAGAGTGCTCACCTTCCAAGACGTCACGGAACTGAGATTGCTCGTCCAGGAAACCAATACGCAAAATGAACAACTGCAGGATCGAAACCGCGACCTGCTTATCATGCAGGACGAGCTGTTTCAGGCGAATAAGAAGCTGGAGCATATGGCAATTACCGACGGATTGACCGGCTGCTTTAACCGCCGTTATTTGCTGCATCAGCTGGAGGAGGAGGTTGTCAGCAATATTCGTTACGGCATTCCCTTCTCTATCTTTTTATTCGACCTGGACCATTTCAAGTCGATTAACGATCAATACGGCCATTTAGTAGGCGATGAAGTGCTTTGCAGTACGGTTGCTGCGGTCAGGGAGACTTTACGCTTTACAGATATATTGGCAAGGTATGGCGGCGAAGAGTTTACGGTATATTTGCCGCATACGAACCGTGAGCAAGCGGATCTTATTGCAGAACAGCTTATGGAAGCGGTTGAACATAATCAAGTCATTACGGGGAACGGGGATCAGCCGATTTCGGTTACGATAAGCATGGGTGTTATTTCCATTGAGCACTTTGAACCTTCGGATCTTGCAGATCCAAAAGCTTTTTTACGCGAGCTGCTAGCCCAAGCAGACGCTGCATTATATGAGGCCAAGTACAATGGACGGAACCGAATGGTCAAACGCAAGTTAGCCTGAGTGCCTGAACGGAAAGCGGTCAGGCCTTTTTTTAATATCCAGCCGTTTACGCTTGAGGCTCTTTCCATAGTCAGTCGGACAATCATCTGATAAAATAGAGGCTATCCGGTTACAAGCGCTATAACTATCAAAGGCGGGAACTAATCTAATGAGAAAAGTGCAAATTGGAATGGTCAAGCCTGGTGACAAAGTGGCAAAGCCCATTTTTCAAGAAAACGGAAACGTGCTTCTGGGAGAAGGCGTTGAGCTGAATGATCGGTATATCGACCGCTTGTTCAACTTAGGCATTGATTTTCTATTCATCGAAGACGGTTTGACGGCGGATTTGATACCGGAGGATACGATTCGAGATGAGACGCGCAAGCAGGCAGTCGATACGATTTATACAACGATGAATTCCTTCAAGGACCAAACGGTTTCAAAAGGTCGTACAATCGCTCCTGACATGGGGCGTAACTTTCGGGCTGTATTCGGACAAATCATGCAGGATTTGTCATCCAGACCGAATATGCTTGTCAATCTCACGAGTATCCACGCTATGGACGCCTATTTGTTTCAGCATTCGTTTAACGTGGCAGTGCTTGCAGGAATTATGGGCATTGCGAAAGGATTTAACCGAAACCAGTTGGAGGAGCTTGGCATTGGCGCATTGCTCTTCGATATCGGGATGACCAAGATGCCCCCAAAGTTGCTGGCTAACAAAGGGAGTTTATCAGCAGAAGAACGCATTCTTCTTCATAGCCATGCTAAGGATGGCTTTGACATACTGCGCAAATACCATGACATTTCTATCGTTTCCGCTCACTGTGCGCTGCAGCATCATGAGCGATTTAACGGGTCGGGCTACCCGCGCGGGCTTAAAGAAAATGAAATTCATATGTATGCTCAAATCGTTGGCTTAGCGGATACGTTCGATGCTTTAACTTCGCCGCGGCCGTATCGCAAGCGTTATACAGCCAGCGAAGCAATTGAGTTTTTGTTTGCAGCTGGAGGCACCTTTTTTGATTTGGACCTCATCAAGCTCTTTTGCAAGCATATCTCGATTTATCCGATTTCGACCTCGCTTCTGCTGAGTACGGGTCAGGTTGGCGTCGTATCGGAAAATAATGAGCTTGCCGTCCACCGTCCCCGCGTGCGCATCATTATGGAGTCGGGTGGCCTGCCTCCCGCTTCGCCCTACGAAATCGAGCTGAAGGATGAGCTGCACATCACGATTATCAAAGAGCTGTAGGCGATACATTTCGTTTTTCTCGCTGGGAGCATGACCATACCAACCCTTACCCTCTCGCATATGGTAACGAAGATGCGGGAAGGAGGGACAGTATGGCTATTCGAGTTAAACCACCCTTATTGGGGCCTATGGTTACAAAAAAAGCGCTTTTGAAAAAAACAAAAGCCGTTAAGAAGCAAACCGGTCCGACATTCAATCGACTGACGGTACTATGGGTGGATAATAACGGTGTTCCCTTTATTACGACAGGATTTTTCGCAGCAATTTACAGAGGCACGACGCTGGTGCAGACAGCAGCCTTCGACCGGTTTGGCGTTGTATTCTTTAGCTCAGTGCCGACCTTGACGACAGTTGACTATACGATTCAGGTCTACGATAGCCTAGCCAGAGTCTATCGGACCAAACCGATTCCGGCTGGCGTAGAAGCTTTCGCGGTCATCGGATAGAAAGAAAACATCTGAAACCTTCCAAGCAGCGGCATTGATTGCTGGGCAAGCTGGAAGGTTTCTTTTTGCTATAATGGTAGCCTACCTTTATATCTGCATGCGTTTAAGGTAAAATAATGAGAAATAGAGCTAGTAGGAGATGTGCATTTATATGGGGACATTACAGCATCACAGACTATCGAAGCTCGAAGTTCTGCGAAGAGTATTGTTTATTACGCTCGGAGCGGCGCTGGTTTCGGTTGGTCTGGAAATTTTTCTCGTACCTAACCACATTATCGATGGCGGTATTGTCGGTATATCGATTATGGCTTCCCATTTGTCTTCCTTGCCGCTCGGTCTTTTTCTATTTCTTTTGAATCTACCTTTCTTGTTTTTGGGTTACAAGCAAATCGGCAAAACCTTTGCCATTTCGACATTGTACGGTGTCACAGTGATGTCTATCGGCACTTTTTTGCTTCATCCCGTACCTCCGCTGACGGTAGAGCCTTTTTTGGCTGCCATCTTCGGCGGTGTGATTTTGGGTGTTGGCGTTGGTATGGTGATTCGATTCGGAGGCTCGCTTGACGGTACAGAAATTGTCGCTATTTTATTTAATAAACGTCTTCCATTCTCGGTAGGCGAGACGGTCATGTTCTTTAATCTCTTTATTTTAGGCAGCGCGGGTTTCGTGTTCGGCTGGGACCGCGCGATGTATTCTCTTATTGCGTACTACATTGCTTTCAGACTCATTGATATTACGATCGAGGGCTTCGACGAATCGAAAGCCGTCTGGATCATTAGTGAGGAAGCAAAGGAAATCGGTGCTGCAATCATGAGCAGGCTGGGGCGCGGCGTGACTTATTTGCATGGAGAAGGCGGCTTTACCGGCGGGAGCAAGCGCGTTATTTTTTGTGTCATAACGCGGCTGGAGGAAGCCAAGATGAAGTCGATCGTTCATGAGCTGGACCCGGTGGCTTTCCTCGCTGTAGGCAATATTCACGATGTGAAGGGCGGACGGTTTAAGAAACGCGATATTCACTAATGATGGTAAGAGGGAGAATTGGCATTGGATGAGTTTGCGAGTATTCATCACTGGACAGCTGGACGGCAAGCGGATCAGTGGCAGCGGGAGCGCGGCGTCGTTATCGGCATCGGCGATGATACGGCCGTTGTTGATCCGTCGGCGGCGGCAGATGGCGTAGCCGCGCCGAAGCGGCTGCTGCTGGCGGTCGACACGATGGTGGAGACCGTCCACTTTAAGCCGGCGACGATGCGGGACGAGGATGTCGGCTATAAGGCGCTTGCGGCCAACATTAGCGATATCGCCGCGATGGGGGGCGTGCCCTTGCATGCGCTCGTCTCGGTCAGCGTGCCGCCTGCCTATACGCCGGAGCGGATGCGGAGGCTGTATGATGGGCTGTACGAGTGCGCCGAGCGCTACGGGGTTGCCATTGTTGGCGGCGATACGACGTCGTCGCCGCAGCATTTGGTGGTCGCCGTCACGTTGACGGGAACCGTGGAGGCGGGGCGGGAGCGGCTTCGCTCGGGGGCGAAGCCGGGCGATGCCGTGTTTGTGACCGGCGCCGTAGGCATGTCGGCGGCGGGGCTGCACGCGCTGCTGGCCGAAGAGGCGCGCGGGGGTGCACTGGCCTGCGAAGAGGCTGGCGCAGGCGAGGTTCTTCAGGCGCTTGCGCCGCTGGTGCGGGCGCATCAGCGGCCGGGCCCGTCTGTACGGGCTGGCAGGCTGCTCCTTGAGCAGGGAAGCTGCAGCTCTCTTAATGATGTGAGCGATGGATTGGCGAGCGAGGCTTGGGAAATCGCGGAAGCCTCCGGTCTGCGCCTTGTGCTTAGGGAGAAGCTTCTGCCTAAGAGCGGCAGCATGGCGGCTTATGCGTCCAGCGTAGGCATAGATCCGCTGGAGTGGATGTTATACGGCGGGGAGGATTATGTCCTGCTTGGGACGATCGATGCCAGGGATGCCGAAGCGACAAAGGCGACTTTTCATCAAGAAGGCATTCCTTTTTTTATTATTGGGGAAACCGAGGCAGGCGAGCCGGATGTAGAGCTCGTGCGCCATGGCACTGCGAAGGAACAGCGCATCAAGCTTAAAAAGCGCGGGTACAATCATTTTTTGTCATGAACGGGTGGATCGCATGGAACAAAAGATAGGCCAAGCCATATGGCTGGCACAAACGGAACAGGATACGGTAGCGTTAGCCGGGAAGCTGGCTGAATGGGTACAACCGGGCACACTTCTTGCGCTTGATGGTGATCTTGGCGCGGGCAAAACCAGATTTTCGCAAGCCTTTGCCGCTGCGATTGGGGTAGTGGGCATTGTGAACAGCCCAACCTTTACGATTATTAAGGAATACGAAGGGAAAGAGCTTCCCTTTTATCATATGGATGTATACCGCCTTTCACTGGAGGAAGCGGACGAGCTGGGACTGGATGATTATTTTTTTGGCGAAGGCGCAACGGTTGTGGAATGGGCAAGCTTGATCAAGGAGCTGCTGCCTGAGCAGCGTTTGGAGCTGTACATTGAGCATTTGGGCGATGAGTCGCGGCGTATTCAATTGACCGGCTATGGCGAAAGGTATGCAGGCTGGTGTGAAGCCGTTAATGAGATAGGAGCAGGAAAATGAGAAGTGAGCAGAAGGTATTAACGAATACGATCTTGGCGCTGGATACATCAACCGCAGCCATGGCAGCTGCCATTATTAGCGGGGATACGGTACGGGCTGAGATTCAAACGATGGCCGAAAGAAACCATTCCGTCCATGTTGTGAGCCATATTAAGGAGATGCTCGCTAGCAGCGGGCTTGACGAGAAAAGCATCGATGCCATTGCGGTGGGCAATGGTCCCGGCTCCTATACGGGGATGCGTATCGCTGTCTCTGTGGCCAAAACACTCGCATGGGTCTGGGATAAACCGCTTGTCGCGGTATCCAGTCTTGAGGCGATAGCCTATGGAGCTTGGCATCAAGCTTTGGACGAGCAAGCGGAGGAGTCGAAGCAGCAAGGCGGAGAGCATTGGGTGCTGCCGATTATGGATGCAAGGCGAGGTCAAGTATACTCGGCTGGCTTTGCAATGTCTGCTCAGGCGAGTTGGACCCGCTGGTCAGAAGACGGCGTTCGGCTTATGAAGGATTTTGCGGAACAGGTAGGGCAGCGATTGGCTGCACAGCCGGCAGGCAGCGTGCTGAGCGTGTCACTGGTCGGGGATTTGTCGCTTCATGAGCAAGGGGCACAGCAGTTGCAGCAGATTGGAGCGGACGCAGGCGTAATGATTCATCTTGTTCCTTTTGTACAGGAAGGCAAATGGATTGCCAAGCTGGGCCTGGCAAGACTTGAAGCCGGCCTGACGGAAGACCCGCACACTTTAATTCCGAACTACACGCAGCTTACTGAGGCGGAGGTCGTATGGAAGGCGAAGCAGGAGGGTGAAGCCAAGGTATGAAAGCAGACGTAACGAAGCTGATATACCGTGCGATGACGATGGCTGATATTCCTGCGATCGTGGCGATCGAGCAGGAAGCGTTCACAAGCCCATGGACCACGGAGGCATTTACGAACGAGCTGATGAACAATCTGTTTGCTCGGTATATGATTATGGAATATAAAGACGAAATTATAGGCTACGGCGGCATGTGGGTCATTATGGATGAGGCGCATGTGACGAACATTGCCGTACGGGAGGATTATCGCGGACATGGACTCGGAAGCTGCTTGCTCTTTGAGCTGCAGCGGACAGCGGTTTTTTTTGGCGCAGTCAAAATGACGCTGGAAGTACGTCCTTCCAACGAAATCGCACAGCAGCTGTATCGCAAATATGGGTTCGAACCGGCCGGTATACGCCCGCGCTACTACTCGGATAACAATGAAGATGCGCTCATTATGTGGGCGGAGCTTGACCATGAGCGTTTGAAAGCAGGGGAGCAATGAACGTGAGTCAGTCAGAAAAGGCAGCCGATGCTGCAGGGAATAATGAACTTATTTTGGCGATTGAAACAAGCTGCGATGAAACATCGGCAGCCGTTATTCGCGGCGGCAAGCATATATTGTCTAACGTAGTGTCCAGTCAAATTGAGATCCATGAACGCTTTGGCGGCGTAGTGCCGGAGATTGCTTCACGCAAGCATGTCGAATCCATTACGCTTATTATCGAGCAAGCCGTCAAGGAATCGGGTTATACGCTAAGGGAAATGTCGGCCATCGCTGTCACGCAGGGGCCAGGCCTTGTAGGCGCGCTGCTTGTGGGTATCGTAGCTGCCAAAAGTTTGTCCATGGCACTGAATATTCCATTAATTGGAACTCATCATATTGCAGGACATATTTATGCGAATGAGCTTGTCCATGACATCGTATACCCGAGCATGGCGCTTGTTGTATCCGGAGGCCATACGGAGCTGGTGCTGATGGAGAGCGAGGGGCACTTCCGCGTCGTTGGCCGCACGAGAGACGATGCCGTCGGAGAGGCTTATGACAAGGTAGCCCGGGCGCTGCGGCTTCCCTATCCGGGAGGGCCTCATATTGACAAGCTTGCGGTGGAAGCTGCGGAATCAATTGTGCTGCCGCGCGCTTGGCTTGAGGCAGACAGCTATGATTTCAGCTTCAGCGGATTAAAATCTGCTGTACTCGCCGTTATTAACCAAACGAGAATGAAGGGTCTAGTCTTGGATGAGGCGGCTCTGGCACGCGGATTCCAGGAATCGGTGACGGAGGTGCTCGTCACCAAAGCGCTTCGCGCGGTACGGGCATATGGGGCGAAGCAGCTGCTTCTCTGCGGAGGAGTTGCAGCTAACCGCGGCTTGCGAGCCGCTTTGACCGCTCGCTGCGAGAAAGAAAGGCTGCCCCTGCTTATTCCGCCAAACGCACTATGCACCGATAATGCGGCGATGATTGGTGCGGCTGCCCACCTCAAGCTAAAGCGTTCGGAATTTACCGATCTTGACATGAAAGCAGATCCCGGCTTTTCGTTAGAGAGTTGGTCGGTAGCTGCTGGTAGCGAGAGCAGCGTAGATTAACGACGAGAAAAAATTTCAAATAAATACGAAAACCGAATTGACAGACTATTTTCAAGAGCATATAATAAGCAGCAATACTTCAAACTTTAACCCTATACGAAACAAACGCAAAGAACAGGAACAGTAAAGCGAGTCCGGGAACGTTGTCAGCTTACGGGGAATGATCATCATTCAACGTCGATGCTGGAACACAGAGAGCTGCGGGATGGTGCAACGCAGTCGAAGGATGCTTGAAGCTCACCTGGGAGCGGAACGATGGAAACGATGGCGGCATGATGAAATGTTCATGTGCCATGCAGGTACATTGTTACGGTTAACCACCGTGATCAGGTGCATGTGAGTCAGCATCCGGAGCTGGCCATATGCTTAAGTTGGGCTTCCCTGCTCGTTTGTGAGTGTATGGGTGTCAACAAGGGTGGTACCGCGCGGGTTTTTTATAGCCTGTCGTCTCTTGATTCATAGAGATGACAGGCTTTTCTTGTTGTCTGGGAAGTGGAGTAGCTGACCTTTAAGGTAAATAAGAAAAATTCAACATAGAGTTAAACGCGATGAACAGGAGCAGTAGAACAGTAGGCTGGCAAAGCGAAATCGAGAATATCCCGGATGCAAGGCACGGGATTGCCGAATTTGCATAAGAGAGCTGCGGGATGGTGTGACGCGGTCGAAGCTGAGGTTTGAATCTCGCCTGGGAGCGGAACGGTGGAACACGGAATGCTTGCGAGCAGCCGCCTACACCGTAACGGCTAGCCGCCGTCATCAGGCATTTAAGCGGGCTCGGAACCCGCAGCATGCAGCCCCGTGACTGTCTAATACACAGGCCTTACGGGTAATGCATCTGCACCTAGGTTCCGGTCAATTAGAGTGGTACCACGGCAGCGAAAGCTCGTCGTCTCTTACAAGGAGACGACGAGCTTTTTTTAATATAAGAATTTATAAGTTTGTTAGCTTATAAAAGGCTTATATTTCACCGTCAAAGCTACTTCAGCGTCTAAAGGACGCCGAAGGCGTTTTTGCTTGAAAGATAGGAAAGTATACCTTTGGGATTTCCTTTCTCTACATTTTTCGGAATGAAACGCGCTGCGCCGCCAAAGGACGGCAACAGCCGTTTCACCTTGGTGCAAAGAAATGAAGAAGTTGCATGCTTCACATACGGTGAATATTTGAAATACATGAACGGCCATCTAACACTGGGAGGAAATTACAATGACAAACGAAATGAAAAAAATACAGATTTTTGATACAACGCTGCGGGACGGCGAGCAGTCTCCAGGTGCTTCCATTGATCCAGAACGCAAAATTATTATTGCCCGTCAGCTGGGCAAGCTCGGCATTGATGTCATTGAGCCAGGCTTTCCCGTCTCTAGTCCTGGCGAATTCGCCGCGGTGCAGCAAATTTCCCGTGAGCTTCAGCATGTAGAGATTGCCGGCTTTGCCCGTGCCGTGAAAGTGGATATTGATGCGGCTGTCAAGGCTACGCAGGATGCGGCCCGCAGACGGCTTCACCTCTTTATATCCTCCTCGGACATCCATTTGAACCATCAACTGCGGAAATCACGGGATGAGGTCGTACAAATTGCCCGCGAGATGGTTGCTTACGGCAAGCAGTTTGTGGATGAAATTGAATTTTCCGCTATGGACTCGACACGCTCGGGAAGAGAGTTTGTGATTCAGCTGGTTGAGGCGGTCATTGCTGAAGGTGCGACAATCATTAATCTGCCGGATACGCTGGGCTACGCCATGCCGGAAGAAATGAGAGAGCTGTTCCGCGTGGTCAGGAAAGAAGCCAGAGGCGGCAACACCGTAAGGTACAGCGCGCATTGCCATAATGATCTTGGACTTGCGGTTGCGAACAGCATTGCGGCAATTCAAGGAGGGGCAACGCAAATTGAGGTGACGGTAAACGGCATCGGCGAGCGTGCGGGTAACTGCTCCCTGGAGGAACTGGTTATGGCCATTGAAACGAGGAAGGATACCATTCAAGCGGAAACCAACATTCAAATTGGAGAGATTTATGAAACCTCGCGAATGGTTAGCCGTGCAATGAATTTCCCGATTGCTTACAATAAGCCGATTGTTGGCCGTAATGCATTCCAGCATGAATCGGGCATCCATCAGGACGGACTGCTGAAAAACCGAAGTACGTATGAAATTATGGACCCTGAGGCAATGGGTATTCCACGGAACATGATTATTCTGGGCAAGCACTCTGGACGCCATGCGATCAAGCACCGTCTTTCGGAGTATGGCATTGCGATGACAGAGGCTCAATTGCAGGATGTATACGATAAGTTCAAGGAAGCCGCAGATGTGCAAAAAATCGTAACGGATGACGAATTAATCCGCATCGCCGGTGAGCTGACTCAGTCGCAGCCTGACCCCTATGTGCTGGTCGATCTTCAAGTCCATGCCGGAACACAGCGCTCTCGCACGGCTACCGTAACGATTCGTGAAAATGAGTTTGGCGCAGAGCAAACCTATGTGGCCATGGGAGCAGGCCCGATTGAAGCGGTTATTCATGCCATTCAGCAAGCGATTCCCGTTGCAGCCGAATTTGAGGATCTAGAGCTGCATTCGTTATCGACGGGCGAGGATGCGCATGGCGAAGCAGTCGTCAGCATCCTGCATGAGCAGCAGCGCTTCCGCGGAACCTCTGCCCACAACGATATTGTCCTTGCTGCGGCACAAGCCTATGTTGCTGCTTGTAATCAAGCGGTTATGACCACTGGCAGCAGAACGGTTAAATCGGCCGCTAAACAGGCAGCTAATTAATCCATAGAATGAAATAAACAGCGGTTTTTCCATAGTAGAGAAGGGAATTTCTATTATGGGAAAACCATCTTGTTCAAAAATTGCAGGTTGAGAGTAAAGGAGCTGCTGAGATGGATAATAGCCGCACGATAAACTATTACAACCAGTTTGACGAATGGGGACGTCTCGATCGTGAGCCACTTGAGTATCATATAAATTGGCATTATATCAGACGCTTCCTACCTCAAAGTGGACACATCCTCGACAATGGTGCCGGTCCCGGAAAATATGCAATGGAGCTGGTAAAATGCGGTTATAAGGTCACGTTGACCGATTTAACGCCAAGGCTTGTGCAGGTGGCGAGCGCAAAAGCGGAAGAGCTTGGGCTTGCAGAACGCTTCCAAGGCTTTCATGTTGCGGATGCGAGGAGTTTAAGCCTCTTTTCCAGCGAGTGCTTCGATGCCTCTTTAATGATGGGACCGCTGTACCACCTGCAACTGCTCGAAGAAAGGAAACAAGCCGTTAATGAGCTGCACCGCGTAACAAGGAGCGGCGGCTATGTATTTGTTTCATTCATGACCCGAATCAGGCATGCGCTTACAGCGCTTGCCAATCCCCTGAGCTGGAGGCCCACCGATAATATGACGGACATCTCCGCGTTTATGGAATCGGGCATATTCAATCATGGCGACGAAGGAAGATTCACAGGCGCATACTATTACGATGTGGATGAGATAACGCCGTTTATGGAAGCGCATGGCTTTGAAACGATTAAGCTCATTGGTTCCTCTAGTGCAGCAGGCTCACTTGGGAAGGAGCAATTTGATTACTGGAAATCGCTCGGTAACGCAGAATACGCGAGGTTTATGCAATTCTTATATGACTCCGCTGAAAATACTCATATTCTTGGCATGTCTTCGCATTTGCTTTATATCGGGAGAAGAAAATAATCGAATAAATTTACCAAATTTAGTGTTGTGCACAAAGTTATCCACAATGAGGCGCTAAAATGTGGATAAAACGGAGAAATGCCCGAAAACACTGGATTTACGAACGCTTAACATTGTGTGCGAAAAGGGGATATATTCTTTGACTCAGATCTGTGGATAGTGTGAATAACGTGGATAAATCCAGAGGACTTATGAGTTTTGACCTATAAAACGACGAAATCCGCGAAATTACTACTGAAATTCGCCTAGGCTATCGACTGAATTAACTAACAATTTATACAGAACTGTTGATATCTTTGTGGATAACGTATAGGTTAAGAATGATATGGCTAATATCAAAAATAAAACAGTCAAATCACTATCTTTTAGTGTTTAGACTGTTTTTATTTTGGTTAATTATTGCTATTTATAAGTTTTACAGTTTTGCGCTTCAATTGCGGTCACGCAAAAAAATTGCGGGAAATACTAAACAGGTTTTCGGTGAAAAAGTTAACGCTATCGGTTATCGTGAAACTATGACGCATACCAAAACATAAATCTCACCTTAAATTATATCAATCATACAAGGTTTAAGTGTGAATGGAGGTTAACCAAAGAATGGATAAGGAAACGATCATTCAGGTAAGCTCGGTCAGCAAGTATTATGGTGCGAACAAAGCAGTGGACAAGGTATCCTTTAAAGTAAATGAAGGAGAAATGTTTGGAATTATCGGTACGCATGGTGCTGGGAAAACAACGCTGCTTGAAATGTTAATGGGAATCCGTATGCCGGACCAAGGAAGCATCAGGATCTACGGGCATGATGTAGTGCTTGACGCGGAACGCCTAAAGGAAGATATCGGCATTCATTTGCAAAGCACTTCTTTGGTCGACAAAATGAATGTCCGCGAAGCGATGGAGCTTTTTCAGGGCTTTTATAAAAGAAAAAATGATTTAAACCAAATCATCGAACAGTTTGGCCTAAGTCCTTACTCCGATAAATTAGTAAAACGTTTGTCAGGCGGATGGAGACAGCGTACGGCTTTGGCAATCGCGCTGGTTAACGATCCTAAAATCATTTTCCTAGATGAACCAACCACTGGTTTGGACCCACAAGCGAAAAAGGATTATTGGTCCCTATTGCAACTGCTTCAGCAGCAAGGAAAAACAATTGTTGTTGCTTCCCACGATATGGAGGAAATTCAGCGCAATTGCAATCGGGTATGCGTCATGCGCAAAGGTGAGTTTATTACTTGTGATAATCCAACGACGCTTATTGCTCAGCTGCCAGGCGGCGGCATGACAATGGAAGCTGTTTATATGCATCATGCAGTAGAAATCAATGGGAGTGTGAGCGTATAAGAGAAGACGTCATTCAGCAATCGCCTAAGATGCACACGTAAACCTCAAGGAGGGCTTTTTAGTCAATGGATCATCGCGATCACATCGAAAGTCCGTCAGTCGAGCGCAGAAAGCTACTAGAGAAGAGAATGGAGATGATCGCAAGTTTAGTTTATCAAATGAATGAGGAGGATAGTCCGAAGAAAGAAAGCGAGACGGAGAATAAGCGCACACGAATCATCGACTGCAACGGCGTATGGATACTTAACAGATTAGGGCAATGTGTAACGATGCTTCAGCGTATGTTTACTTAACGGTTTCATAGTATAATAGTATGATCATGATTTGCGGAGGATTCATAGTGAATAATTGTAATCCACTTATAGCCGGGCATATGCGGAGGCTGGTTCAGCAATACTTCACAGCTGAGCCTCTTATCCGTTATGCAGAGCTGTTTATTAAGGACAAGCTGGCAGAATCCATCCGATTCGGACAGCTGACTGTCATTCACTACCGTATGTTTGGCGGTATGGGTGATGAAGCCTACGAGGCCGCGGCTGCGGTTGAACTGTTTGTACTTGCTTCGGACATTCTCGATGACCTTCAGGACCAAGATGCTCCACATAAGTCGTGGATGCAAGCGCCGCAGCCTATTGCAATTCACGTGGCGACGGCATTGCTAACCTTATCTCAACAGGCTATGCTGGTCAGCAGTGCTAGTAACGAGATCCGACTTGCTCTAATGGAAATGATGAATACTCAGCTGCTTCAGTCAGCAAATGGACAAATGCTGGATTTGGCCAATGTTGTAGAGGACGAACAAGATTACTTGGATATGGTTAAGCAAAAATCAGCAACGATGCTGCAATTCGCCTGCATGACTGGCGTTTTGCTCGCAGGTCAGCCATGGAATTCAGTCGTAGCTGAATATTCACTCGAGATCGGTATGGCAGCTCAAATCCAAAATGATCTCCGTGATTTACTAAGATGGGATGATAAGAGCGACTTTATTCAACGAAAACGTACTTTGCTTACTCTTTATTTAATAGAAGGAGAAGCGGAAGAGGACCTTTGGATAAAAGATTATTTTCAAGGCTTTATCTCCATTCAGGACATCGAAGCAAAGCGCGAGCTTTTTCTCGAAACTTGCGAGAGAACGGGCGTCACATTGTATGGATCAGTGATGAGCCGCATGCACTATAATCGCTTTGAAGAGCTCTTGGATACGATTCAGGAGATAAGTCCTTGGAAATCGACTTTTTTATCTATTTTAAACCAAGAAATTGCATAAAAACAAACCGCGCAAAAGCCGTTTCGGTAAATACGAATCACTTTTGCGTTTTCTGTCGATTCTATTCCTGTTATAGTAGAGAAGTATCATATTTTATCATATTAGTAGAGAAGCGGAGGAGTTAAAATGTTGAAAGAAACGATTCGTCAGTTGGTAAGTAACACTGGTAATATGTCTATGGCTATGGGTGGACAATTGCAAATTGCAGGTGTTTCTGCGGCGGAACAAAAAGCTCTTCTTGGCGAACTTAAAGAAAAAAATGAAAAGAACAGCGGATACGCATACATGTGGAGCTAAAATTTTGATTATGCTTGAAGGGAAGAGGACAGCATGAAACCTACAGTATTGAACCGCATGATTGCAATCCTCTTCCTAGCAATATTTCTCGCTTCGCTCCTCTATTTGACTTCCGTAATCGTAAGAGTCCCCTCCATAGGTGCTGTATTGATTCAGGATACTGACGATCGCTATATCGTGAAGTCGATAGAGCCAGCAGGTCAGGCAGAAGTAAAGGGAATAAGGGTAGGCGATCAGATTCTAGAGGTTAACGGCGAGCCGGTCAATGAGTTCCGCAATGTGAAGAAGTATAATTCAATTGAGAACGCCGATAATGTTCTTCTCTTACATAAAGATAACGTTCAGCAAGCCATATCCTTTTCAAAAGGATGGACAGGTGACCATTCGCTTTGGGAACTATTGCTTCAATTGTATATTCCAGGAATATCGCTTGTTATTTTTTGCGCGTTCTCTGCATTTCTATATGTGAAGCGAAGAAATGACAAGTCTGTCATTATGCTTATTTTATTTTTTATTTCTATTGGGATTAGCTATTACAGCTCAGCTGCTTCTTATCGAAGCGATCCAGTAGGCATTTCCGTTATTTATTTGATATTGCCTGCCATTCCTTTGTTGTTCATGAGTTTTATGAATATTTATTTGCAAAGATTCGACGTTAATTTCATCAGCAAGAAATTGCTGCGTACTTTATTCACTGTAATAGGGCTAGTCGGAGCGTCTAGCTTACTCTATATTTGGACCAATCTGTTTCCTATCCAATTTTATAACTATATTGAAATGGCCTTTAGCGGTATGGTGCTCTTAGGCAATTTTGTATGCGTTTTTAAGCTAGTCAGCAAGTTTATGAAATATCGGAATACCAAGCTGCACTCTCTGTTTACCATAACGCTGATATCGCATTTGGTAGCATTTACACCATTCGCCACTTTGAATTTGCTTCCTCAAATTTTTGGGAAAAGCCAAATTCTCCCGGCAGCATTTACGGCACTATTTTTATTTATTCTTCCAATTGTATATTTTTATTTATCCACCTCCAATCAATTATTTGATATTGATTTTATTTTAACGAGATTTAAATATTACACGGCGCTTGCTTTTGTACCCGCAGTCATTGTGTCTGCTCTTGTAGCGTTTGTATTACTAGGAGAGAACAATCCGTCATGGGCCGCATGGTTTGGCGTGTTTTTTGTCATCTACATCGGAATGACGTTGTTTTTATATGCCAAGGAACAAATCGATCAACGCTTTAGACCAAAGCTTTTCAAGGCGATGTACAGCTACCAGGATAGCCTTGACCGCTTCTCTCGTAAAATAGCCAGAGTTATGAAGCAAGGCGATTTGGAGGCTGTGCTGAAGCAGGAAATTGCTGACCTATTGCCAGTCAATCGCATTACGTTCATGGTGGTCGAGCAATCGGAAAATACCGTCTATCCGATGGGAGAGCATCCGGAGGAATTGATCACGGCAGAATTTTTGCTGGGAACGGTTAATTCCCTTCAGGTCGGAGAGCTGATTGAATTACCTTACGGTCTAGGACTGGTAATCGGAAGGCAGCGGTCTAGGTATCATATTCTCTGGATCGGCATGAAGACGAACCATACTCGCTTTAACTCGGATGAGCTTCGCTGGCTCAAGACGATGTCGAACTATTCCAGCATCGTTTTTGAAAACTTATATTTAATTGAGGGACTGATCGAGGATCTGGAATCCGAGGTTCGCAAGGAGCAGTCTACTTCACCATGGGTGCTTCGCCTGCTATTCTGCTTGTCGGAGAATGAGAGAAGGAAACTCGCTGCAGATTTGCACGATTCAGCACTGCAGGACCAGCTGTTATGGTATCGGAAACTTGAATCCATCATGATGGATTATCCGATTTCGGATAGTTTGGGACGAGAGCTTGAGGATATTAAGGAGGGTCTGCTCGATGTTATTCATCAAATAAGGGAGACCTGCAATGAGCTTCGTCCGCCCCTTCTGAAGGAAATGGGCGTGGTTGAGGCTGTGGAATCCATAATTGAGCATACTCAAATGCGTGTGAATTTTGCAGTTGATTTCCGTGCAAAGTCGTTTAATCGTCCGCTAAATGAGGAGCAAATTACAGCTATATACCGTATTGTGCAAGAGCTGCTTCGCAATGCGGACAAACATTCACAAGCTAAATTAGTTATTCTTGAGCTAGAGCTGCGTAAAGGAACGATCTATTTCCGGTATCAGGATGACGGTGTAGGTATGGATGTAAATCAAATGACAGTTTCTTTCGAGCATATGGGCTTGTCAGGCATTAAAGAACGGGTGACGGGTCTTGAAGGAGACATTTCATTTTATTCTCAACGCGGTAACGGCCTAGAGGTTGTTATTTTGTTGCCAGAAACAATGACAACCGGCATATCGGAGAGGGGTATATCGCGTGATTCGTATCTTATTAGTTGATGACCATCCTTCCGTTGGGGAAGGAACAAAAACGATGATTGAGCAAGACTGCGAGATGTCGGTAGCGGTTGTCCTATCGGCAATCGAGGCGCTTGATATCGTGCAGGTGGAACATTTTGATCTGATTTTATGCGATTTGAACATGCCTGGCATTAGCGGTCTGGAGCTAACCAAGCGTCTCATTCAACAGGACCCTGAACGAAAAGTTATTATTTATTCGGGTTATGAAATTGGCTCGCATTTTAATTTGCTTATAGAGTCAGGCGTATCAGGCTTCATTTCCAAAACGGTTTCTAGAGAGCAGCTGCACAATGCGATTCGATGCGTGATGAGGGGAGATACGGTTATCCCGATTACGCTTCTCAAGCAGCTTAGACGGCATGAGGTTACCATTGGCAGGACCGAAGTTACAATAGAGGATGTATCGATCAACGAGAAAGAGCAGACGATTTTACACGAGGTAGCAACCGGTGTTAGCAATAAGGAGCTGGCAGCTATGCTGCATGTCAGCCAAAGAAATGTAGAGTATCAGCTATCACGAATTTTTGATAAGTTAAATGTCCGCTCGCGCTCAGAAGCGATCAAAGAGGCACAAAGACTAGGTTTAATCAGTCTAGAGCAATATTAAATTTGATACGCTGGGACAGTTTATGTAACAAAGCATTTATCCGGTTAATCATAAACGGCAGATTAAGGATTTATCCTTAACCTGCCGTTTTATGTGTAAGCTGATAAAAGTAATGGCCTTAACATTTTGAATGGGATAGGAAGGCTTCTGGCGTTCGCGGTTTCGACATCATAGAGTTATTCTGTAAAATGGCTGTCTTCTATGATCCGTCCTTTCCTTGCACGATTGTGTTGATCGGTTACATGTATTGCTCCCAGTCTTCATAGGCGGCTGCTAGGGAAGCTTTGCGTGTTTCTATGACCGCCTGAATTTCCTGAATCCGAATATAGTCGTTAAAAATCGACGGATCTGTAAGCTGCACTTCCAACTCCGTAATTTGCTGCTCAAGTGAAGCAATTTCTTGTTCCAACTGTTCAAGCTTGCGCTGTTTTGCACGTTCTTCGCGCTTGGCTTGCTTGTCAGCTTCATAGGAGCTGGCAGGAGCATTGTCGGAAATAGCTGTAGATTTCGAGCGGGTAGCCTGTTTTGACAGCGCTTCGAGCCTTGCTTCTTCGATTTCAATTTTTTTCTCTATCATTTCGTCATAATTTCCTAGGAAATGATCAGTTCCTGTAGGTTTAAGTTCGACAATTCGTTCTGCCATCTTGTTCAGGAAGTAACGGTCATGCGATATGAATAGCAAGGTGCCTTCATAATCGAGCAAAGCAGCTTCAAGCACTTCTTTACTGAAGAGATCAAGATGGTTGGTAGGCTCATCCAAAATAAGCACATTCGCTTGAGCTAACATAAGCTTGGCTAGCGAAACACGTGCTTTCTCGCCGCCGCTTAGTGATGAAACCCGTTTTAATACATCTTCGCCGCTGAATAGGAAGTTGCCAAGTACGGTGCGGATGCGGGCTTCTTCCATATGGGAGTAGTTGCCCCAGACTTCTTCGAGAACAGTGTTTTTACCGTTTAACCTAGTTTGCTCCTGATCATAATAGCCGACTTTGACATGCGTTCCGAAACGGACGGTACCGGTCGTAGGCTCATTTTGTCCGACAATAACTTTCAGCAAGGTCGATTTTCCGATACCGTTGGGTCCGATTAATGCCACGGTTTCACCTCGGGTAAGCTGGAAGGAGACGTTGCGGAATATCGGAGAGTCCTTCTCTGGGAAGGTAACGGAAACATCTTGAACGGCAAGGACGTCTTTACCTGTCGAACGTTCAATTTCGAATGTGAAATTTGCCTTTTTCAAATCGCCCTGAGGCTTGTCCAAACGGTCCATTTTGTCGAGTGCTTTGCGGCGGCTCTGTGCCCGCTTCGTAGTTGAGGCCCGGACAATGTTCCGCTGGACGAACTGCTCCATCCGAGAAATTTCATCCTGCTGCTTCTCGAACTGTCGCATAGTAATTTCATATTCGGCAGCTTTAAGCTCCATATAACGGCTGTAATTGCCGGTATAGCGTTTCGAGGTATGTCGCTCAATTTCGATAATCGTCTGTGCAAGCGCATCGAGAAAATACCGGTCATGCGATACGACAAGAATAGCGCCGGAATATCCGCGCAAATACGATTCCAACCAGGTTAATGTCTCAATGTCAAGATAGTTGGTAGGCTCATCCAGCATGAGCAAATCAGGTGCCTGAAGCAAAATACGGGCGAGAGCTAGACGGGTTTTTTGTCCACCGCTAAGTGTTGAAATTAGGGTGTCTGGCGGAAAATTGCCAAATCCCATGCCATGAAGAACGCTATTAATACGGGTATTGATTTCGAATCCGCCTTGCTCTCGAAACCAATCGGAGCGTTTGGCATAGCGGTCCAGAATATCGGTGTATTTTTTCTCATCATCATGAAGCGCAGGATCAGCAATTTTGACCTCTAGTTCTCGAAGCTCCTGTTCAGCTTCTAGCAGATGAGCAAATACAGCTAGCATTTCGGCTTCAATCGTGCGGCTGGATTGCAAACCGCTGTTTTGAGCGAGATAACCGATTTTTGTTTCTTTTGCTTTGTGGATGGCACCTGAATCAGCGGTCATTTCACCGGCGATAATTTTTAGGAGCGTAGACTTGCCGGCTCCGTTAACTCCGACCAGGCCGATCCGTTCTCTTTCTTGAACCTGCATTGAAATATTGGATAACACGACGTTAACGCCGTAGCTCTTTGTTACGTTAGAAACCTGTAGCAGCATTTTGAAACCTCCAACAAATAATTGTAAATTAAGTAGGCTTTCACTACTCCTTAGTGTACCATAAACGAGCGCTTGCATTGGCGAAAGTTGCATAACAGTGGTAAACTACTATTAATGAAAGAAAAATGATGTAATGCAGAATAGGTGAATGCTTTTGGCTGAAACAAATCCAATTGGCAATAAAACTTACATACGGAAACAGATGGCCATGAAACGTAACGGACTGCGAGCTGAGCAGAGGAAAATAGCCTCAGCCGCTGCCTGTGCAAAAGCACAAATGCTGCTTGAAAGCAGATCTGTCGATTCTTTTATGGTATACATTGCTTTTAGGAGCGAGCTTGATTTATCTGAGCTTATTGAATGGGGCTGGCGAACGGGACGTGATGTTATCGTGCCCAAATGTATAGCTGCTGACCGTTCGATGAACCTCTATTATTTGCGAAGCTGGGACGAACTAACAACGGGTGCCTATGGGATCATGGAGCCTAATCCGTCAGTAGCGCCAAGGGTGGAAACAGGAGTTGCACCGGATGTAATTATTGTTCCAGGCCTTGCTTTCGACAGGAATGGCGGACGATTGGGGTACGGCGGAGGCTATTACGACCGATTCGCTGAACAAATGCAAGGCAGCGCAGCTGGAAATGACCACCGACTGTGGCTCGGCGCTTCATTTGAAGAACAGCTTGTTGACGAGGTTCCTCTAGAAAGACATGATTTAGTCATGGATGGGCTAATTACTGAGCATGAGGTTTATTTGCACAGAAGGAGTGATAGGAGTGGAACTGACGCATTTTAATGAGCAGGGACGGGCGCGGATGGTTGACATTACCGAGAAGGAAGTCACTTCACGCACTGCCGTTGCTCAGACGAAAGTAATCATGAACCCGGAAACATTAGCGCAAATTAAGGCAGGCAAGATCGGAAAAGGGGATGTGCTGGCTGTTGCCCAGATTGCAGCAGTAATGGCAGCAAAAAAAACAGCAGATTGGATTCCGATGTGTCACCCGCTTCCGCTCACAGGCATAAATATTATATTCACTGATAATGGGGCGAACGAGCTATACATAGAAGGTGTTGTAAAGACGACTGGAAAAACAGGCGTTGAGATGGAGGCCCTAACGGCTGTCTCTGCGGCGGCTTTGACTGTGTATGACATGTGTAAGGCTTTGCAAAAGGATATGATCATTGGGCCGACGCAACTGGTGTCCAAAACCGGCGGCAAGAGCGGAGATTATCAAATTTCGTCAAACCCATGAGCGGAATAGGAATGGGAGGAATGGGAAATGCGGTGGAAGGTAGCAATATTAACGGCAAGCGATAAAGGCTCACGCGGGGAGCGCGAGGATACAAGCGCTCAGGTTATTCGTGAACTGATTGAGGAAGAGCTCGGCGGCGAAATTGTGGATTACCGGATTGTTCCGGATGAGCAGGATGAAATTATGGCGGCTATTATTGAGATGACGGAGTATTTCCATGCCGATCTTGTGCTAACGACAGGCGGGACGGGGCTTGCCCAGCGTGATGTCACACCAGAAGCAACGCTTAAGGTCATTGATCGTGCCGTGCCAGGCCTTGCAGAGGCGATGCGGATGGGGGCTTTGCAGAAGACCAGAAGGGCGATGCTCTCCCGCGGCGTTTGCGGCATTCGTGGAAGCTCGCTCATTGTCAATTTGCCTGGAAGCCCAAAAGGCGTTCATGAGAGCTTGATGGCGATTATGGATCAACTGCCGCATGCACTGGGCATTTTGTCCGGTCAACTGGGGGAGCATAGCGGATGAGTCAAAATCAGCAGCAGGCAAACGACGGAGTCGAGCAACTGGGAACGACCATTCTAAGTGAAGTATCCGTATATGATGCAATCGGGCTGCGGCTTGCACATGATTTGACGCGTATTATTCCCGGCCAATTCAAGGGACGGCTCTTTAAGAGAGGGCATGTGATCACCGAGGCAGACATTCCTAACCTGCTTGATATCGGCAAAGAACATATTTATATTATGGAGCTTGGCGAAAATGAACTGCATGAGGATGATGCGGCGATTCGGATGGCGAAGGCTTTGCAAGATGATCAGCTTCTTCTATCCGAACCTCATGAGGGCAAGGTGAGCATCAAATCTAATCTTCTCGGATTGGCGATCGTGGATAAAAGCATGGTGGATGCCATTAATGAGCTTGGAGAAATCGCTCTAGCTACGATTAAGACCAATACGGTTGTCAAGCCTGGACAGCAGCTTGCAGCAACAAGGGCGATTCCACTTGTCGTTCCGAAAGTAAAAGTAGAAGCTGTAGAACGACTGGCTGCTGAATACCGCGCAGCACATGCGGGAGTTTCTCCTCTAACCGTCAAGCCTTTCCGGACGATACGAGCAGGTCTATTAACGACTGGCGGAGAAGTGTTTAACGGCAGAATCGAGGATAAATTCGGTCCGGCCGTGAGGAGCAAGCTAGAAGCTCTTGGCTCAGAAGTAGGCGAGCAGAGATTTGCACCGGATGATCGACAAACAATTGTCAAGGAAATACACTATTTGCTTGAGCAAGGTTATGATATGATACTAGTGACAGGCGGAATGTCGGTGGATCCCGATGACCGCACGCCGGGCGCGATTAAAGCATCAGGCGCGGAGATTATAAGCTATGGAACACCGATGCTGCCAGGCTCGATGCTGCTCATCGGTTATTTGAATGGAGTGCCGATTATGGGGTTGCCGGGCTGCGTGATGCATGATCCCTATACATCTTTTGATGTGCTGCTGCCACGGATTTTGGCGGGGGATACGATTGTGCGTGAAGATATCGTCAGCATGGGATACGGCGGGTTAAACAACTGCTAAGTTTATAATGCTTACGAAGCCATATGGATTCGTAAGACTTGGAGGAGGTAATAAGATGTCAGGAATAGGTGCAACGGGTATTATCTTGCTAGTCTTGGTCGCTTTGCTGCTGTTTGGACCAAACAAGCTGCCGGAGCTCGGCCGTGCTTTCGGACGGACGCTGCGTGAATTCAAAGCAGGTGCAAGAGATATAATGGACGATGATGATCGCAAGGACAAGGATTCGAGCCGTTCTGAAGTGAATCGCTCAGAAAATAATGATAAAGACAACAAGCGGCTTCCGGACTAATCGGGCCCGCTTTTTTCTTGAATAAAGAGCTGGAAACGGTAAGTGAAGGAGGTACATACAGGTGGGTACGGAAGCAAAAAATAAATCAGAGCAGGTGTCACGTAAAGCGCTGCTTCGCGAAGAAGGGCTGATGCCGCTTCTTGAGCATCTTGGAGAGCTAAGAAAGCGACTCGTTTACGTGTTGATTATATTGGTTTTAGGCTTGGTGGTCGGACTTGTATTCGCGCAGCCTGTTTATGATTTCCTGATGAGCCAGAAGCCAGCCAATACCATCTCCTTACATACGTTCTCGCTTTGGGACGGTATTGGCATGTATATGAAATTTGCGTTCGTCATCGCCTTAATCTTGGCATTGCCTATGATTGCTTTTCAGCTTTGGGCGTTCGTAAAGCCTGCACTACGCAAAAATGAGCAGCGATCCACACTGAAATACGTGCCGTTCGCTCTGCTTATGTTTTTAATCGGTCTGGCTTTTTCTTATTTTGTCGTATTTCCGCTCGCGTTCAACTTTACAAGAACGGTTGCACAGCATTTGAACTTGGAGGAGACGTACGGTATTGCGCAATATTTTACGTTTATGTTCAATTTATTAATACCGATCTCCCTGCTGTTTGAGCTGCCGCTAGTTATTATGTTTCTAACGGCCATTCGGCTGGTTAACCCGAAACGCCTTCGCAAGATGCGCAGGTTTGCTTATTTCGTCATGGTGTTTATCGGGGTAGTCATTACGCCGCCTGATTTTATTTCGGATATTCTGGTCGCTATTCCATTGATCATCCTGTATGAGATTAGTGTGTTTTTATCCGGAACGGTGCATAAGAAGCAGCTTGCTGCAGATGCAAAATGGGAATCTGAATTTGACGACTCGCTTCATAAGGCTTAAAAGGAGAAGAGGATATTCCTCTTCTCCTTTTTTTTAGTTGTTGACAAAACTTTAGATTCTTCGTAGTATTTAAACAGGTGTTTAAAACAAACGTTTAAATAGACAATAGGAGTGGATAGGAATGAAAAATGCATTACAAGCCTTTATGAAACGTCCAACGACTTGGGTTGGGCTTATTACCGCCATTATGTTCCAGGTTATTTTCTCTGTCATTTGGATGACAGGCTATAATGGCGTTACGGATCGCATTGATCAATTGAAAATTGCCGTAGTCAGCGAGGATCAACAAATGGGGCAGCAAATTTCCACTGGCTTGCTTCAAAGCTTGCCTTTTAATATGAGTAAAATCGACAGCCTTGACGATGCCAAGGATCAGCTAAATGCTCGTGAGCTACAGATGGTCGTTGTCGTTCCGACTGATTTTACTCAAAAAGCATCTGCAGCGGATGGTACGGCTTCCATTCAATATTTGATTAATGAATCGAATCCTGCGCTTATTAAAAGCATTATGAGCGGCGCGGCAGCGCAAATTACGGCCCAAATTAACGGTCAAGCGGTCGCAGGCGGCATTCAAACCGTGCTTGGCAATATGAGCATGCCGGCTGATCAAGCAGCAGCAGCGGCGCAAGGATTATCACAGCGTGTCATATCGGACGTTCAATCGACGAACGTGGTAAAGGGAATGAACAACCAGATGGTTCCGATGATGATGGTGCTCGCTTCGTATGTTGGGGCCATGATTATGGGCATGAACTTTGAACAATCGTCTATGGCTGTAAGCGGATCGGTAAGCAGATGGCGCCGATTTGCAGCAAGAAGCGTAATTAATGTAATCGCGGCGGTTGTTGTTTCGCTGGTTGGCTCCACCTTGCTTGCTTCCTTCGGGGGCCAAATGGTTCAGGGCTTCCTTCATATCTGGTTATTCCAGCTGTTGTTCGTACTCACGTTTATTTTTGTATCGCAGTTATTTCTATACTTGTTTGGAATGGCTGGCATGCTGTTTAATATTATTTTATTGTCTGCGCAGTTGGTTACTTCAGGTGCCATCGTTCCGCGCGAGCTGCTGTCGGACTTCTACATCAAGCTAGGAGATGCCCTTCCTGCTACCTATGCAGTAGAAGGCACAATGAATATTTTGTTCGGCGGCCCAGCTGCTACTTCTGACGCCCTTTTGCTTAGCTTGATCGCAGTGATTGCCATCGCGATTAGCATGTTTGCCGTAGCCATGAAGAAACAGCCTGTGCTTCAGCAGCAGCCAACGGTTGTCGTGGCAGGCCAGAAGCGTTAATCTAGCTAGGCGCTTGCCGTTTGACTAAGTATCGTTCAAAATAAAGGAAATACGCTTCAATGGGGGACCGACATGTCAACAGGAGATGCGGATATCAAAGTTAAAATCTTGCTAGCTGCCAAAAAGCTGTTCGCTAAGTACGGCTTCGAAAAAACGACCGTACGGCAAATTTGCGAGGAGGCTGGAGCCAATGTCGCCCTCGTGTCCTACCATTTTGGCGGAAAAGAAAATATGTTTGGCGCCATATTCGAGCATTTTTTCCCCAATGATCAAATCTCGAAAGTGGATCAAAAGCTGGACCCGGTCGAGGGGGTTAAGCTTATTATCAGAGAAGTAACCAAATTCCGATTCAGCGATCGTCAGCTTATTTGCATCATTCAGCAGGAAATTATTATGAACACAGACCGTATTCGAAAAATACGGGAGCATGTGATGCCGATGTGGAGGCTGCTTCGGGAATGGCTTAAGCAGGGCGAGGAACAGGGCTTATTCCATTTTCGCTCGCTCGATACCGCATTAATGTCCATTATTGGCACGCTATTGTTCCATAGGCATACCGAGTATTGGTCTATCATACTTGAAGAGGCTGATCCTGAATTGGAGCCGTTGATTGAGGATTTAACCACGTTCATCATGGGCGGATTGCAATATAGAGATAAATAAAGATTACAGGATACCGCTAGCGAGAATTCGCAAAGCGGTATTCTTTTTTATATGGAGGAATGGCATATGAAGATAGACGAATCGGAATTAATACTGGTACAATTTATATGTGGCACGCCATGAGAAAGAGTTGCTGCAAACACAAAGCATTTATAACGAATACATAGTTATCCGGAACGAAGAAACAGGACAGTCAGAATAGGAGCTTAGGGATAAGATGAATCGCGATCAGATCGCCGTAATTGTCGAAACCAGCAGAAAACGAGGCCTTGCGCTGTTTGCTCCCGACAGTTCAATTGAGCTGCTGGCTGCAAGGCTGCACAGCTCTAAGGTTAATCGTTCGCTGCTTGATGAAATGAAAGCAGAGGCTGACCATTTTGGGCAAACGCCCGATCCGGAGCTCACCTACGATTTGTTTCGTTTATATGGCGACACGGGAGAGCGGCTAGCTTACGAGAAGGTTTATTTTGAGCGGCGCAAAAGGTTGAATGCTTTTGTTATTATGGCACTGCTTGAGCCTCAACATTCAGGTTATGAGAAGGCGGCATGGAATATCGTCTGGTCCATCTGCAATGAGTTTACCTGGTGTCTTCCAGCCCACTATAATGAGGGTGCAGTGAGACCGGACATTGATTTGTTTGCTGCGGAGACGGCCTTTGCGCTTAGCGAAGTGAAGGCGTTATTAGGCGAGCGGATGCCTGCCTTGTTGAAAGCTAAGATTACAGACGAAGTAGAGCGGAGGATTTTCCTACCTTTTCTTGAGCAAGGTTCTTACGGCTGGGAAACGGCTGATCATAATTGGTCAGCGGTATGTGCGGGCTCAATTGGCGCAGCCGCACTGCATCTCATGGACGATTCAATAAGTTTGTCTGCTATACTGGAGAGAGTTCTTGGTTCTCTCGCGTGCTATTTAAGCGGCTTTGGTGAAGACGGGGCTTGCGCGGAAGGATATTTATATTGGCAGTATGGCTTTGGCTATTATGTTTATTTTGCCGAGCTCTTGAAGACAGCGACATCCGGCGAAATTGATTTGTTTGCTGCCAACAAGGTTAAGCAAATCGCATTATTCCAGCAGAAATGTTTTACGAGCGGGAGCATGGTTATCAATTTCTCGGATTCTCCCGCTTCCAGCGGCATCTTCATGGGATTAAGCTGCTGCTTGCATAAGGAGTATGAAGAAGTGGCCGTGCCAGATGCGAGCTTGAGAGCGTCGTATGCTGCGGACCATTGCGGGCGCTGGGCTCCGGCTATACGCAATTTGCTTTGGACGCAAGAAGAATGGCTGACGAGCTCGGGAGACAAGGCTATGTGGCCGTCTGAATCGTATTATCTGCCTGATGTGCAGTGGCTTTTGTCCAGGGATGTCAAAGAGGATGGGGCTTTGTACAGCTTTGCAGCCAAAGGCGGTCACAATGAAGAACCGCATAATCATAACGATATTGGCCATTTTATGGTGCATGCGGATGGACAAGCTTATTTGGCAGACCTCGGCAGCGGTAAATATACGGCGCAATATTTTGGCCCAGAGCGTTATACGTTATGGTGCAATGGATCGCAGGGTCATTCGGTTCCGATTATAGATGGTCGTTACCAGCAAAGTGGTTTATCCTATCGGTCTGAGATTATCGAGGCGACCTCTGGCGATGATGTTGATAAGCTAGTAGTGGAATTCAGCTCCGCCTATGCAGACACGGGTTTGGAGCAGCTTGAGCGGAGCTTCAGCTGGAATAAGGAAGCGCTTCCTCGTCTTGAGCTGACCGATACTTTTTTATTTGATATGAATGTTAACCATTCGTCTGAGCGGGCCGTAGCAGAGAGGTTTATTACGCTGTTAACTCCCATGCAAGATAGAGAAGGGCGAATCCTCATCGAAGGAAAGCGAAAGCTAAGTTTGTCTTACGATCCTTTGGTTTGGACGCCTGTCGTAACCGCTAGAAGCGACATTGACCATTTTGGCGTTGAACGTTTCTGGCATACCCTTGATTTTCAAGCGACGGCAGTTAATGCAAAGCCGCTCATTGGGACTTTTGTTTTTCAATTTGAATCCTGATCGAAAAGGATACAGCAGGGAGAGGGAAGAAATATGGTGCAAACGAGTTGGGTAAATGAAGCTTGGGAAAAGGTACATGAGAAGGTTACGAGAACGAGCAATCGCATTGGCGCTAGATTTCCACATGCCAGCGTGGATGGCACTTATGTGCTAGAGGCGCCTCATTGGTGGACCGCAGGCTTCTGGCCGGGTTTGTTATGGCTGTTATACCGTGACTCGGAATCGAAGGATGAGAGGTACAAAGACATTGCAGAAGCTTGCGAGCAGCAGCTTGATGAAGTATTAACTGGATTTGACAAGTTGGATCATGATATCGGCTTTATGTGGTCACTTACGAGTGTTGCTAGGTACAAGCTGCTTGGAGAAGAACAGTCACGCAAACGAGCGCTGCTGGCTGCAAGCGTTTTAAGTGGACGATTCAATGTCAAAGGAAACTATATTAGAGCGTGGAATCCATGGAGCGAAGGCGATCGCAACGAAGGCTGGGCGATCATCGATTGTATGATGAACTTGCCTCTGCTGTACTGGGCTAGCGAAACGACTGGTGATCCGAGGTTCAAGCATTTGGCGATGGAGCATGCCGATACGGTGCTTGAGCATTTTATCCGGACGGACGGTTCCGTCAATCATATCGTTATTTTCCATCCACAGACGGGTGAATTTGTAAGCGTAAACGGTGGACAGGGCTTTGCTCCAAACTCGGCATGGTCACGTGGGGCCTCATGGGCGATCTATGGGATGGCGCTGAGCTTCCGATATACCGGCGAGCCTAGATATTTGGAGGCTGCAAAGCGCGTTGCCCATTTCTTCTTGGCAAACTTGCCTGAGGATTCGGTACCGCATTGGGATTTCCGCCTGCCATCCGGCGTTGAGCGCTACCGTGATACCTCGGCCGGCGCATGTGCGGCATGCGGCTTGCTTGAAATCGCAAGATCGGTGCCAGGCGAGGAGGCAGAGCTTTATCAAGCGCTAGGCGAGCGGATTCTGCGCTCGATGTACGAAAACTATGGAGCTTGGGATAATGATGCTGAAGAAGGGTTGGTTCTCCATGGGACTAGCCACTATCCGGAGCGAAGAAACGTGGATGTACCGCTAATTTACGGAGATTATTTCTTTGTTGAAGGCTTGGCGAGACTAAGAGGAAATGCCGATACTTTCTGGTAGAATGGGGGCTAGGGCATTGCAATCGAATCAACTGGGCAGCACTCTACTGTCTGATCGTGAATATTGGCTGGAGCAAATGCTCGCCATAAGCGATCCAGTTCTTAACGCACTTTCCGAACGTCGACTTAAAGAGAAAATGCCGATTGAATGCGCACAAATGGCGGGAGCATCGAATGAGGAAAAAGCGGAACTATTAGCTGATCGGGCTAAATTCACCCATTTGGAGGCGCTTGGGCGCCTTCTTTCCGGCATGGCTCCTTGGTTAGAGAATAAGCTGTCCGTTGGAGCTGAAGAGGAGACTCGGAGTCGTTATGCGGAGCTTGCTCGGGCAGCGATTGACGCGGGAACTGATCCGAGGTCGCCAGATTATATGAATTTCGGCGAAGGCTTACAGCCAATTGTGGACGCGGCGTTTCTAGCGCAGGCAATTCTGAGAGCGCCCATAGAGCTGGGAGAAAAGCTGGAGCCGCGCGTGAGAGCGAATGTGGTAGCTGCGCTGAAGCAGACGCGCTCAAGAAAGCCTGTCTTCTCGAATTGGCTGCTGTTTGCAGCAACGACAGAGTCCGCTTTGTTCAAGCTGGGCGAAAGCGATTGGGATTCGATGAGGGTCGATTACTCCCTAAAGCAGCATGAGCAATGGTATCTTGGTGATGGTGCCTATGGCGATGGCCCCGAGTTTCACTGGGATTATTACAACAGCTTTGTCATTCAGCCGATGCTGGTTGACGTGCTTGCGGCGGTTGGCGATCAATATGGGGAATGGGATGCTATGCGACCTACCATTACGAGCCGTGCACAGCGCTATGCAGAGGTGCTTGAGCGTTTAATTGGGCCGGATGGCACATACCCGCCGATCGGACGATCACTGGCATATCGCTTTGGAGCCTTCCAAAGCTTAGCTCAAAGTGCGTATCTGGATACACTGCCGAAATCGGTTAGCGGCGCGCAGGTGCGCTGCGCATTAACCGCAGCGATCCGCCGTACACTGGAAGTGCCAGGTAACTTTACGGCTGCGGGCTGGCTAACGATTGGCTTCTGCGGGCATCAGCCGGGGGTTGGCGAACGCTACATATCGACTGGAAGCTTATATCTATGCTCCGAAGTCTTCTTGCCTTTGGGCTTACCAGACACGCATCCATTTTGGAGTGGCGCTGCGGAGCCCTGGACTTCGAAGAAAGCCTGGTCGGGGCTAGGCTTTAGGCTTGATACGGCATTGAAATAAGGTATATGGGAAAAAAAGAACAGGCAGACGATGGATGACTCCGTCGTCTGCCTGTTTTTTTATCGACCGATCATATCATTAAGAACGGAATGAAAGAAGTCCGTAGCGACTGTTATTGCGCTTTCGCTTCTGCGATGGCCTCAGCATGCACAGGAGGAAGCGGATTTCTTTTGATTTTGACTTCTTGGAAAACAATTTTGTTCGAAATAATGTAATCCGGCGTTTTGCGGTGGGAATGGGATTCGCGGAAGGCTTCGCTTCGTGTCCATGCTTGGAAATCGTCTTTGGAATTCCAACGCGTAACGACGGATACCTCGTCGTACTCAGCCGTGTTTTGCGTCAGCAAAACCTCAAGTCCGAGGAAACCTTCCATTCCTTCTACTTTGCCAATTCTGTCGAAACGCTCGATAAGCTTATCGCCGTTTCCTTTCGTAATGTGGGACGTGTTCGTTACAATAATCATAGTAGCATCCTCCTCATAATTTTTAGGGATTGGAATAATAACGGGATAGTTTTGATCGAAGCTGACCTTCGCTTCAATCTCGTATACTTGCCTCAAAAAGCGAGAGGTAATCACCGTCTGCGGCGTTCCTGTCGAGATAATCTCGCCATCCTTCATCGCAATGAGATGATCGCAATAGGCGGCAGCCTGCTGCAAATCATGCAGGACCATTACGATGGTGATGCCATGCTCCTGATTGATCTTTCGCAGCATGCCCATGACCTCGAGCTGGTGGGAAATATCCAAAAAGGTCGTAGGCTCGTCGAGCAAAATAATATCCGTTTTTTGAGCGAGAGCCATCGCAATACGCGCTTTTTGCTGCTCACCTCCCGACAAAGTATGAAACATACGATCATCATGACGGCGAATACTCATCGTCTTCATCGCCCAATCAATGATTTTCTGGTCTTCCTCCGTCAAGCGCTGCTTGAACAGCCGCTTATGCGGAGAACGCCCGTAAGCGACGAGCTCACGGACCGTCAGCTCAGGCAGCATATCCTTGGCTTGCGGCAGCATCGAAATGGTACGCGCATAGTCTGCTCTCGAGTAGTCGCCTGCTTCTTTCCCTTGAATAGCGACCTCGCCTTTGTCAGCGCTCAGCAGCTTCGTGATGATTTTGAGCAGGGTGGATTTGCCTGATCCGTTGGGACCGATAATGGCAGTCATTTTGCCCTCGGGAATGGCAGTCGTTATGTCAAAGAGCTGAAACATCCCCATTTCCAGCTCAATATCCTTCAAATCAATCGCTTTATTCATCATAGTCACCTCCAATTACTCCGTTTCCTCAGTAAAATTAAAAAGAACGGTGCTCCCACGCATGCAAGCAAAATGCCAACCGGAAGCTCGATAGGATCGAACCAGGTGCGCGCAATCGTGTCTGCGAATACGACCAGAGCTGCTCCTCCAAGAATAGAGACTGGAAGAAGGTACCGATAATCCTCTCCGATGAGCAGCCGAACAGCATGTGGGACAACAAGCCCGACAAAGCCAATTAATCCGGCAGCGCTAACGGCAGCGCCCGCAAGCAGGGAAGAGAGCAGAATGAGCAGCAGCCTTTGAAGCTCGACTTTTTGCCCTAGCAGCTTTGCAGAGTCGTCCCCAAGCAGCATGAGATTGGCAGGCTTGATGGCTAGCAGCGTCAGCCCGAGTCCAACCAAGGCATAGGGAGCCATAAAAGAAAGATGATGCCAGCTGCGTCCATTCAGGCCACCAGATAGCCAAGGGAGAACCGACTGAACACGATCGCTGTAAACGACCATAATCCCATTCATAATGGCGCCGAGCAGAGCGTTGACTGCAACGCCGGCAAGCACGATTTTGACCGGTGAAGTTCCTTTGTCCCAAGAGATTAGATAAATGACGATAGAGGAAACGAACGCGCCGGCAAAAGCCGCTGCTGGCAGCAGATAGCTCAGCTGAGGCAGCAATACCATCGTAACCACAGCAGCAAGCCCGCCTCCAGCTGAAACTCCAATAATGCCGGGATCGGCGAGCGGATTGCGCATGACGCCTTGCAGAATAGCGCCGGCAGCTGCGAGACATGCGCCCGTGAGCAAACCGACGAGTACGCGCGGAAGCCTTAAGTTCATAATGATTGTGTCTTGCGCGGATTGTCCGTCAGTCGTTAATATTGTCCATATCTCGCTGAGAGAGATAGATACTGAGCCGTATGATAGGCCATAAAACACACTTAACAGCAGCAGGATAGGGGCTGTAATTAGAGCAATCTTTCGTCTTTTTGTTCGTAGTTGTTTATTCATGTCAATCCTTTCATTGCTTTAACCCTTCGAGCTTCTCATGCAGGTAGTCAAGCGAATCCATGATGCGGGTTCCCGGATTGGAGCCGAATAAATCGGACGGCAGCACTTCCACTTTATTTTGCTTAACGGCCTCTAGGCTGCTCCAAGCAGGATTCGTCTGCATTTCCTTAAGGAAGCCTTTTTTCACTTCATCCGGATTGCCGTGTGTCATAATCAGGATGAGCTGTGGATTAGCCTCAACAATTCGCTCCGAATTGAGCTGGGCATACTGCGGGTAGCTCTGCAGGCTGGGATAGTCGGATGCGATATTCGTACCGCCGGCCAGTTCTAAAATGTTGCCGCTAAGGGAATTAGGCAGAGCAGCCATATAAGTGCCGGGTGCGCCGTATACGAGCAGTGCTCTTGGCTTAGTGCCTCCCGGAGCAGTCTCATACTGCTTCAACTTTTTCTCTATTTCTTGAACGAGTTCAGAAGCACGCTCTTCTTTCTGAAGGAGCTGACCGAACAGCTCGATCTGCTTCTCAATTTCGTTAATCGAGTTAGCGCTGGTTAGAATGACCTTGGTACCGACTCCTTCGAGAATAGGCACATCCTTCGTATTCATCGGGTTGTTGCCAAGCACGACGTCAGCACGGAGCAGCGTGATTTTCTCCAAGTCCACCTCATGCGCAGATCCAATCTGTTCCACTTGTTCCGCCGCTTTTGTTGCAAGCGGGGTAGTAGAGGTGGGTCTGCCGACGAGTTCTCCGCCCAAAGCATAAATAATGTCAGTCTCCCCGTTGCTTAGCGCAACAATGTTTTGGGGGACCTGATCGAATGCGATTTTGCGATTGGCAAAATCCTCAATTTGGATGAGTGCATTCTGTTGGTTCGCGGCTTGGCCTGAGCCGCCCGCTCCAACACTGCAAGCAGTAAGTGATAATAAAAAAGCAGCACAACAAATAAACAAGCCTTTCTTCATAGAGCCCTCCAAGCTAAAAATAAATGATAGTGATTATCAATATCATTTATAGAATAGTGAAAGACGCTGACTCTGTCAATATATTTCTGCCGCATCATCTGTTTATAATTTCCATTTAGGATAGCATAGTTAGTGCATGAAAATGCGCACTATTTAAAAATTTAATAACGGTTGACGGTTGCTAAAATTTTGAAGTAATATCTATAACGAGTTTAATGAGCCGAACATTTTTGGAAGAGGTGCGGGTTTATAAGACAAAAAGTAGAGACATGAGGTTACGATGATATCTATCATGGAACAGCAATGCTAGGTTAGCGGAGCAGTACATGGAGGAGGTCTTGGAGGCTTCAGTGGAGTAAGTTATTTTTTTTGAAAATATATTGAGAATGATAATCATTAGCTACTAATTAGTGATTTAGCCTTCTCAAACCAACAAAGAGGAGTGTCATAGAGTTGAAGATACAGTTTAGAAAATGGGTCGCTATGATATTGGCGGCAGTGGTCTTGCTTTCGATTGTAAATGTGGGAGCGGTGTCAGCGACACCAGCGGTTACGCTAGCGGATGGTGAATATCCGGTTAAATTCAGATATTTGGCGGATAACTCTGATAAGGACTCCTACATGCAAAATTTTGTTGTTCCTGATTCAGGTAAATTAATTGTCAAAAACGGTTTCATTACTTTTCAAAATGAGTTTAGCAGCTATGATTGGTTTAAGTATCTAGGTTATCTAGAACAGGGGAAAGAGAAAAGCATTCCTTATACTTACGCATCGGCTGATGATTACAAGAAGGATGAGTTTGTAGCCAAAGACTATACACCGATTGCAAACGTGGACGGGGCGTTTGGTACCGTCGCTATTCCGATTGATAACCTTCTTAAGAAAAAAGAAATACTTATGCATATTAATATTACAAGCATACCTAATTTTACCTACAACAACTGGTATAATGCTCAACTGCAGATCTATACGGAAGGACTTCCTATCGTACCCGTGGAGTCTGGTGGAAATGAAGAGCCGCCAGTAGCAGATTTGGCTATGCTTAATGAGCTGATATCCGTAACGCAATCAGTTTATGACAATACTAGCGAGGGACTGGCTAATGGAAATTATGCGCCTGGCTCAAAAGTTTCGCTATATCAAGCCATTGTTTCTGCTAAAGCGGTAGCGGATAACAATCCTGCTGATGATGCGATACAGGCAGCCTATGCCTCACTCTTTAAAGCAGCACAAACTTACGAGCTAATGCTCGTCACCATAACAAAAGATAAATTACAGCAGTTGATCGCGGACAGCAGAGCTAGTCAGCAGCAAGCAAAAATATTTGGTGAAGCAAGCGGAAATACAGCTGTGCGGTCTATTGGAGAATATCCTGCCAATGTGAAAAACAGTTTCTTGGACTACATCGTCAATGCCGAAACGGTATTGAACTCTGAACTGGCTACGCAGGATCATATAGATTCAGCGATTTACTTGTTAAAAAATAATTTAACCAACTTTTACAGCGATGCTATCGTATCGCTAGGCGATGTATCACTTAAAGTGCTTGACGCGATTAGCCCAGCAGGGATTGTATCTACGGGGCAAATAGCTAATTTCGGGCCGAAAGCAACCATTTTGAAATCGGGAAGCAAGTTATATGCCAACATCACGATTCCAAATAGTGCGGGTGTTGATCTATCGAGCGTTTATTATTTGCAACCTAGAAACACCGGACTGCTTACATTTAGTGCTTCGCAATCAAAGTTTGGAGAAGTAAGCAAGAGCGAAGAAGCAAATGGAGCCTATACGGGCCAATTGATATTTAATGGCAGCAATACGGCGATTACAAGTGGGGTTGTCGCTGTTTATTACAATCTGACAGGTTCTGCGGAGCAAAAGGTTGCCTACTTGAACTTTAATGATGTAGAGCTAGCGGCCTTAAATGCTGTGGAGTCATCAGCTCAAGCTATACATGACCAAGCAATTGAAGGCACGCAATCAGGCCAATATTCTACAAGCGCTAAGGCAGCATTAGCAGCAGCGATAGCAAACAGCAAATCAGTTAGCGACAATGCGGCAGCAACCAAAACGGAATTGACGACAGCGACTGCTGCTTTGCAGAACGCAATGGATCAATTCAAAACGTCGGCTTCTCGCCCAGTCTATTTCTCGGCGCTGCATGCAACCAATAACGCTTACTCTACAATGGAGAGCTATTTCTCTAAACCAGCATTCGTCTTTACGGAGAATGGTTCGACTTATGCGGTCTTTACGATCAAATCAAGCTCATCTGTTGCAGAGTTCAAAGTGATGCAGGACGGAAATTATGCAGATTCGGAAATTTTAAGCACAAACGAAGCGGCGAATGAAAGAGTCGTGAAAATCAAGCTGGAGAGCTTGACCGAAACGATCGCGGCGAAGGTCCGGACAGTCGTGCCTGCGCAAAACTACGACCGTACGCATGATATTCGTTTGATCTTCAACAATATTAACCGGGCCGAACTAACCCAAGTGGTTGCCGATGCCAAAGAAGTGCACAAAAACGCTAAGGTTGGTTCGGAATCGGGAGATTATTCCACTGAATCCAAAGCAACGTTGCAGAACGCGTTTAATTCAGCTGATGCGATTGCGGCAAATACAGGCAGCACGCAAGCGCAAATTAATGACGCAGTACTTGTGCTGAAAGCGGCAGTTACAGCCTTTAAAGCATCTGTAATTGAAGAGACGGATTCCAAACTTGTCTATTTCTCGGCGTTGCATGCAACCAATAACGCTTACTCCACAATGGAGAACTATTTCGTTAAACCAGCTACAGTCTTTACAGAAAATGGTTCGACTTATGCGGTCTTTACGATCAAATCAAGCTCATCTGTTGCAGAGTTTAAAGTCATGCAAGGCGGAGAGTTTGTAGATTCTGAAATTTTAAGCACAAACGAAGCAGCGAACGAAAGAGTCGTGAAATTCAAGCTGGAGAGCTTGACCGAAACGATTGCGGCAAAGGTTCGGACGGTCGTGCCTGCACAAAACTATGACCTTACGCATGATATTCGTTTGATCTTCAACAACATTAACCGGGCCGAACTAACCCAAGCGGTTGCCGATGCCAAAGAAGTGCACAAAAACGCTAAGGTTGGTTCGGAATCAGGCGAATACACTGCTGAATCCAAGGCAACATTGCAGAGCGCAATAGATGCAGCTAACGCAATTGCAATAAATATTAGCAGCACGCAAACTCAAATTGATGGCGCAGTAGTTGCGCTTAAAGCAGCGGTTACTGTCTTTAAAGATTCTGTAATTAGCGCACTTCCAGATGGGAATTATTTGATCGATTTTAAAATTTTAAAGTTTGGCACTGATGAGAACTCTGTCATGCAGGATTATGTTGTAAGCCCAGGCCTGTTGAAGGTATCAGGTAACACGAAGAAGCTGTTCTTTACTGTCAAACAGGACAAAGAAATTACCGGCATGAAGTTCAACGGTCAAAATGTTCAAGTGGCAAGCCATGATGAAGCGAACAATACACGGGTCGTTTATTTTGTAGTGCCGAGCTTGTCTGAGAAGCTTGAGGGCTGGGTGAAAATCGAGTGGGCGGAGCAGAATTATTTCCACGAATATGATGTTCAGCTGAGTTTGGATGAAAGCTCGTTGCAAGCGACGAATGAGAACATTGAAGAGCCAAATACGCCGATAGAGGTTGATGCTTCTACCTTGAAGCAAGGGCTGATTACCGCCAAAGCAGCTTATGCTGCAGCGGTTGAAGGTAGCGAAGCTGGCAGCTACATTGCCGGCTCGAAAGCGATACTGGCTACGGCAATTACAACTGCTGAGACAGCGGCAGCGGAGCTTGTTTCCCAGCAAGCAGTCAATGAGGCAACAGTGGCGCTTGAGCAAGCTTTGGATACATTCAAAGTGTCCAAACATTTTGCGAGCGGTGGCTATGAGGTTCAATTTAAATCACCTAACCAGGATTTCGCTAAGCATTTGGAAACAGCAGGCAGCCTGGTAATCGAAAATGGCAATAACACGCTTAGCTTTACGCCAAAAGAGGGCGTTCAGATTAAAAAGCTGATTAACCGAAATACCAATGAAGAAATTTTGCCGGTAGGGTCATCCTTGCTTCCTCAAGCATTGACTCTGGCCTATTCCAAAACAGCAGCTTTATTCTCGGTTGCGTCTACATTTGTAACTGCTGCAGTAACTTCACCAGTTCAATTCAAGGTGCAGGATCTTAACGCTCCTTACTCTCTCGTTATTGATGTTACGGAAGGCGGAACGACTTCAGAGGTAAGCTACGCTATGCAGCTCGCTAATATCGTGTCGGAAGTAACGACAGGACCGGGTACTGGCCCTGGAACAGATCCAGGAACAACAACACCGGGCACGGGGTTAGCGGATGGACAGTATAGCATCAGTGTTAGAATTTTGAAGTATGGCACGGATGAGAATTCGGTTATGCAAGATTACATTATTCCAACAGCTAAGCTTCATGTATCAGGTGGCAACAAACGTATCCATCTTACGTTGAAGCAAGATAAACAAATTACGGGTTTGATGTTTAACGGTGCGAATGTAAATGTTGAAAACAGAAATGCAGATAAAAATACGCGCGTTGTATCTTTCCCTGTATCTGATCTATCGAAAGTGATGGATGGCTGGGTGAAAATTGACTGGCCAGAAATGAGCTATAATCACGAGTACAACATTCAAATCCAATTTAATGAAGCTAGCATTAGTCCGTTAAGCGGAGGCGGCGTGCCAGATCCAGACGATGACGAAGACAAAGACAAAGAAGAAGCAACTGAACCACTCGCTACGTCCTTTAAAGATATTCAAGGACACTGGGCTGAAGCTGCCATTACGAAGGCTTTGTCCCTAGGTATTGTTGCTGGCTACGAGGATGGCAAGTTCCGTCCGAACGGCGTGATTACCCGCTCCGAGTTCGCAGTACTTATCAGCCGCGCGTTGAAGCTTCCGGCAAGCAATACCGCTTCAACGTTCAACGATGGAAACCTAATTCCGACTTGGGCGAAGTCACATGTGGAAAGCGCCGTAGCTGCCGGTTTGGTTGGCGGCTATGACGATCAAACCTTCCGCGGAAGCAAGCAAATTACTCGTTCTGAGCTAGCTGTCATTATCGTTCGAGCTGCTAAGCTCGAAACGAAAGAGGATGCGGCTCTAAGCTTTGCGGATGCAAGCGCGGTACCTGCTTGGGCGAAGAAAGAGGTTGCAGCAGCAGTTGCAGCGGGCTTCATTCAAGGCAAAGGAAACAACACTTTTGACCCTAACGCAAACGCAACTCGCGCTGAGGCGCTTACGCTAGTGATGAAACTGCTTGAACAAAAGTAAGGACCATATGAACTAAACTACACGATAGCTGCTGCGAGGATGCCGGAAACCCGGCGTCCTCGTCATGCTATTAGCGATGTATAGATAGGAGTGAGCGGTTCGGATGAACAAGAAGAGAGGGTACGGCTTTATGCTGCTATTAGCCGTTATTTTACTAGCAGGCTGCTCTAATGTGGGGAGCGCAGCTACGAATAACCAGACGCAAGCAGAAGCTTCAAGTATACCTGAGGCCACAGCTCCACCGGAGCAGAGGGTTATCTCCACGACAGTAGCCATTACGCAAATGCTTGATGCACTAGAGGTGGATTTGGTAGGCGTTCCGACAAGCTCGAAGATACTGCCTGCCCGGTATGATGATGTGACACGAGTCGGAAATCCGATGAGCCCGGATATGGAATTGGTGAAATCGCTCAAGCCAACGGAGGTATTGTCGGTCACGACGTTGGAATATGATTTGAAGCCGGTATTTGAAGCGGCAGGGATGCAAGCGGGTTTTCTTAATCTGACCAGTGTAGAAAGTATGAATCTGGAGCTGAAAAAGCTTGGAGAAACCTATGGCAAGCAAGCGCAGGCTCAAGTCATTATAGATAGATTTGATGCGAAGGTAGCAGAAATTAAAGAAGCGACGGAAGGCAAAGAAAAACCGACCGTACTCATTTTGCTTGGCGTACCCGGCAGTTATCTTGTTGCAACCGAAAAATCTTATATTGGTGACTTGGTTCGTTTGGCTGGTGGGGTTAATATCGCTCAGGGCGTGGATGTAGAATACTTAGCTTCCAACACGGAATATTTACATAATTCCAATCCTGATGTTATTTTACGCGCCGCGCATGGCATGCCTGAAGAGGTCGTAAAAATGTTCGACAAGGAATTCCAGAAAAACGACATTTGGAAGCATTTCAAGGCCGTACAAAATGATCGTGTGTATGATTTGGAAGAGTCTCTGTTCGGTACGACAGGCAATTTGTTCGCGGTAGATGCCATTGATGCTTTGATGGGCATGCTTTATCCCTAAGCGTATAAAGAGACGCTTGCAGATCGATCACTAGACGAAGGAAGTTGGCTATGGTTAAGAAGATCGGAAGCTTTGTTATAATTGCCATTTTGCTGTTGGCGGCCATCGTTGTATCTGCGATGACAGGCAGCATTAAAGTATCGGCCATCGAGCTTATTCAAGGGCTGTTGTCAGGAACGAATGAGCATGTAGAGGTCATCAAAGATTTAAGATTTCCCCGCATTATCGTTTCTATGCTCACTGGCGCTGCGCTAGCCGTATCAGGTGTCCTCTTGCAAGCGGTCATGAAAAATCCGCTCGCCGATGCAGGGGTGATCGGTATTTCATCTGGAGCGGGTCTGGTCTCGCTGCTGGTCGTTACGATTTTTCCAGGGCTGTTTTTCTGGATGCCGTTATTTTCGTTTGTTGGTGGCGCGTTTGCCTGTTACTTGGTATATGCGCTCTCATGGCGATCCGGGCTCAGTCCGCTGCGCCTGATTCTAGTCGGGATCGCAATCAATGCCACGTTTACTGGGCTGGGGCAGTCCTTTAATTATCGGGGGAGCTATGCTGTCACAAGCGTAAACCAAGCGATATCCTCTATTTTCACGATGAAGACCTGGCAGGATGTCAATATTATTGCCATTTATGGCATTGTCGGCTTACTGCTTTCCTTGCTGCTCAGCTCTTGGTGCAACATGCTCAGCCTTCAGGACAAAACGGCCAAAAATTTGGGGCTACGTGTGACGAGAGCACGCTTGCTCATTTCGGTCGTCGCCGTGCTGCTGGCATCTGTCGCTACAGCAATCGGAGGTTTGATCGCGTTTGTTGGTTTGCTTGTGCCGCATATTGCCCGCTTGCTGGTAGGATCGGATCACAAAGTTCTGATTCCCTTCTCGGCTCTGGGCGGCGCCTTGCTTATTTTAACCGCGGACACTTTGGGACGTACGATTCTCGCGCCAACGGAGATTCCCGCTTCGATTATTATGACTGTAATCGGCGGCCCTTTCCTTATATTCATGCTTAGAAAGAGTGATCGCGTTCATGGAAATTAAAGAAGTCACCTTTTCCTACGATAAGAAGAACGACCAGCTTAAGCAAATCTCGAGTACAATCGCACCTGGCAAGGTGACGACCATTATTGGGCCGAATGGCTGCGGAAAATCAACGCTGCTGGGCGTGATGTCACAAAACTACAAGCCCAAAGCGGGTGAGATTCTGCTTGATGGGAAGGCACTAAGTCAGACGAAGCCCAAAGAGCTGGCGAAGCGGCTGGCTGTCGTTCACCAGCAGAATGAAGCACCGAGCGATCTTACGGTGGAGAAGCTGGTTAGCTTCGGCAGACTGCCGCACAGAAGCTTCCTGGGCCAGACAGAGGAGGAGGATGAGCAAGCGATCGAATGGGCGTTGACCTGTACGAATTTGCAGCAGAAGCGGGCGCTCAAGCTGGATCAACTATCCGGCGGGGAGCGGCAGCGCGTTTGGATTGCCATGGCGCTTGCCCAAAAGACGCAAATTTTGTTTTTGGACGAACCGACGACATTTTTGGACATTTTTTATCAAATTGAAATTTTGCAGCTCGTTCGCGCCTTGAATCAAACGTACGGGTTAACGATCGTAATGGTACTGCACGATATTAATCAGGCTATCCGTTACAGCGATACGATTATTGTCATGAAGGAAGGCCAAATCGTGACGGAAGGCACCCCAGAAGTCGTGATTACGGAAGAGGTCGTTAAGAAAACCTATGGCGTTGATGTCGTGATGAAACAGGATGAAGAGACGGGCTTATATATGATTCCATTGAGTATTTCATAATAGGCGATTGTACCTATACATTATTTATATAGAAGAGAGGCGGAGAAAAACATGCGCAAGCTGTCATTTTTAATCGGTTTTTGTGCTTTATTGGTTATACTGTTCACAGTACCTGCCGTTCATGCAGCGGAGGTTGAGGACGGTACATATACGATTGACTATGTGATTAAGAAAGCAGAGGATGAATCAGCATCCATGGCTAATGACTACTGGGAGAAGCCTGCCAAAGTCATTGTAGAGAATGGGAAAATAACGATACAAGTCGTCGTTAACCATAGCAAATGGGTGACTGAATTTAAGATTCCGGATGGCAGCGGCGGCTATGCCAATACTAAAGTGATTAGCAGCAACAAAGCCGAGGACAGCCGTGTGACGCAATTCAGCGTACCTGACCTTTCCTCCACAATGCTATCTAAAATTCACGTAACCGTACCGGACATTGACTATGATCATGATTATACGATTCGTTTTGATTTTGATCAAAAGAGCATGAAGCTAGTGAGCAAGCCCGCTGTTAAGGAAGAAAAGCCTGCGGCAACGGCCGCGCCGACACAAGCGCCAAAAGCTACAGTTGCGCCAAAAGCGACACAGGCTCCAGCTGAAGGGACGAAGCAGGGGGCTGCTACGGCGGCACCTACAAGCAAGCCAGCTCAAACGGCAGCCGCTTCGCCAGCTGTGGAAGCAGGCAAGGCAACAGATCAGCCTGCTCCAACCGAGGCATCCTCGACGGGCACAGCAGAATCAACAGCAGAGCCTACTGCGGTAGTAGAGCCTTTTCCGAAAGCGGATGAGGAGTCTGCCGTAGAAGCAAGCGCAGCTCCTTCAGAGGTGCCCTCCTCTGAAGTGACTGAAGAAACAAACGAGGTCGTCACAGCCTCTGTGGGTGGAGATGCAACGCTAACCAGCGCCGAGCTCATTGGCGAAGCTGAACCTGTGAAAGCGAGTTCCAAGCGATGGATGACGTCATCCATCATTTCAGTCGTTATTATTTTGGCGGGCGTATCCTTTATTCTCATCCGCAACCGTAAATTAAAACGCAAATAACGGCGATGCATGATAGGAAGAGGATGCTGGCTTAGAGGCATCCTCTTCGGTTTTTTCGTATGTTACAGCAGGTATTGGGCCTCACAGTGTAAATAAACGGAAAATTGAGACCAAGCACTTGAAATTAAGAACGAAAATGAGTATGATAAAAATAGTTGTTAGCACTTGAAGGTTTCGAGTGCTAACGAGAATAAAAGCAGCGACAAATTTTGAAGGAGGCTATTTTCAATGATCAGACCTTTGGGTGAACGCGTATTGATCGAAGCAATCGCGAAAGAGGAAACAACCGCTAGCGGTATCGTATTGCCGGATTCGGCGAAAGAAAAGCCGCAAGAAGGCAAAGTTATCGCAGTAGGCAGCGGTACGCTGAAAGATGGCGTTCGTATTGCTTTGGAAGTAAAAGAAGGCGACCGCGTTCTTTTCTCCAAATATGCAGGCACTGAAATCAAATACGAAGGCAAAGAGTATTTGATTATGAAAGAAAGCGAAATTCACGCGATTTTTGAATAGCAGCCCGATTTGGGTCACATAGAAAGCAAGACACGGGAAATATCTGTACTTAAACTATTTTGGGAGGTTTCTGTTCATGGCTAAGGAAATTAAATTTAGCGAAGACGCTCGTCGCGCAATGCTGCGCGGAGTTGACGCTCTTGCAAATGCGGTTAAAGTTACACTAGGTCCAAAAGGCCGTAACGTAGTACTTGAGAAAAAATTCGGAAGCCCGCTTATCACGAACGATGGTGTATCCATTGCGAAAGAAATCGAGCTTGAAGATGCTTTTGAAAACATGGGTGCTCAACTTGTTAAAGAAGTAGCTACAAAAACAAACGACGTTGCTGGTGACGGTACAACTACCGCTACTGTTCTTGCTCAAGCGATGATTCGCGAAGGCTTGAAAAACGTTACTGCAGGCGCTAACCCTATGGTTATCCGCAAAGGCATCGAGAAAGCTGTTAAAGCTGCTGTTGAAGAGCTTAAAGCGATCTCTAAACCAATCGAAGGCAAACAATCGATCGCACAAGTGGCATCGATCTCATCTGCTGATGATGAAGTGGGCCAATTGATTGCAGAAGCTATGGAAAAAGTCGGCAACGACGGCGTTATCACTGTAGAAGAGTCGAAAGGCTTCGTTACAGAGCTTGAAGTTGTAGAAGGTATGCAATTTGACCGTGGTTATGTATCACCATACATGATTACTGACACGGACAAAATGGAAGCGATCCTTGACAACCCGTACATCTTGATCACTGACAAAAAAATTACGAGCATTCAAGAGATCCTTCCGGTTCTTGAGAAGGTCGTACAATCCGGCAAGCAATTGCTAATCATTGCTGAAGACGTAGAAGGCGAAGCTCAAGCGACTCTAGTCGTGAACAAACTTCGTGGAACATTCACTTGCGTGGCTGTTAAAGCACCAGGCTTCGGCGACCGTCGTAAAGCAATGCTTCAAGATATCGCTGCTCTTACAGGCGGCCAAGTGATTACGGAAGAGCTCGGCCTTGAGCTGAAATCAACTGGCGTGGAATCCCTAGGTTCCGCTCGTCAAATCCGTATCACAAAAGAAACAACAATCATCGTTGACGGCAGCGGCAACTCCGCTGACATCGTTGCTCGCGTGAACCAAATCCGCGCTCAACTGGAAGAAACAACTTCCGACTTTGATCGTGAGAAGCTTCAAGAGCGTCTTGCAAAATTGTCTGGCGGCGTTGCAGTTATCAAAGTTGGCGCAGCTACAGAAACAGAATTGAAAGAGCGCAAGCTCCGCATCGAAGATGCCCTCAACTCCACTCGTGCAGCAGTTGAAGAAGGTATCGTATCGGGCGGCGGTACTGCCCTCATTAACGTATACAACGCTGTTGCTGCTGTGAAAGCAGAAGGCGACGAGCAAACAGGCGTAAACATCGTTCTTCGTTCCCTTGAAGAGCCGCTTCGCACAATCGCTGCGAACGCAGGCCAAGAAGGTTCGGTTATCGTTGAGCGTCTGAAAAACGAAAAAATCGGCGTAGGCTACAACGCTGCTACTGGCACATGGGTAAACATGTTCGAAGCTGGTATCGTTGACCCTGCTAAAGTAACACGTTCTGCGCTTCAAAACGCAGCTTCCGTTGCAGCTATGTTCCTGACAACTGAGGCTGTTGTAGCTGACAAACCAGAGCCTAAAGGCGCTGGCGGCGGCATGCCTGATATGGGCGGTATGGGTGGAATGGGCGGCATGATGTAGGGTTTTCACTCCCTATATTTGTGAAGTAGTCTAGGCTATTTCAGCCCAGTTTGAGAACTGGTTACGTTAAAAACTATTTTCTAAAGTGTAGACTACTTCCTAAAAACAGGAGGTAGTCTTTTTTATGTTATTAAAATTTGCATTTCAGGATTTTCTTGATGACAGACGCTTTAAAAATACAACAGAAAAGAACATTAGGAATTATCAAACCATGCTTGGGGAGTTTGTAGGATATTGTAATCAGCAAGAGGTTGTAAGTGTAGAGGACATAACTTATAACCATGTACGTCAGCATCTTATGGAATGTCAGGAGCGGGGGAATAAAGCAGGTTCAATCAATACGAAACTTATGCGAATCAGAGCCTTCCTGAACTATATGGTGGAATGTGAAGTTATAGCGAAGAATCCAGCTAAACGAGTTAAAATGCAAAAAGAAGATGTTAAGATTGATGTTTTCACAGATGACCAAATACGTCAGATGCTGAACTTCTACAGACGAATAAAGCAACGAGAAAAAAGTTATGTTGCTTATCGAGATTATATGATGATAGTTACCATACTTGGGACTGGGATTAGACGAGGAGAACTAATTAATCTAAAGTGGTCGGATATTGATTTCATCAATGAAACAATTGCAGTTTTCGGGAAAAGTAGAAGAAGAGATACCCTTCCGATAACTGATAAGCTATCGAAGGAATTAGCATCATATCAAATTTATTGCAAGAAGTATTGGGGAGACTTAAGTGAGTTCGTTTTTGTGAAGAGAGACAATAACCAAATGACTGAAAATGCATTGATGTTGATTTTCAAGTATCTAGGACAAAAAATGAAATTTAAAGATGTTAGGGTGTCTGCTCATACATTTCGTCATACATTCTGTCATCGGCTTGCTATGTCTGGAATTGTAAATGTCAACATAAACATGTACACTTTTGCTTGTTTAAGGATGTACAAAATCACTTGTCCTCTTGAACGAAATGATCCTTCAATCGGTACGATTCGCCTACAATAGTTACGACAGTTGCATGG
>NZ_SKCD01000017.1:111729-129708 GCF_006542765.1 Paenibacillus luteus | reverse complement strand
TTTGTGGTAAACTTCACTTTATGGGTGCTCCTCTCTTTGGGTGATGTTGTCTTCGTAAACACCATTCTACCAAAGATTAGGGCACTTTTTTATGTTTTTATGAGGTCGCACTTTCGTAATTCAGGTTTAAGGAAGTAGGCACTTTAACTAAACATAGTTAACAAAAAGTTACCTTAATAAAACAAAGGGAAATGGGAGGGTTGAATGAAATCGTATTGTAAGTTTGAATCGGCACTGATCCCACCGAAAGTAGAATACTCGATTTCAGACTACGGCAAAGGCTTAAGCACTGTGTTACAGGCACTGAACGATTGGGGAGAATCCCATAGCAAGCATATGACAGAGTTATACGGAGAAGGCGAAAAACAATAATGCCAGACACGGAATCTCACACGCTTACAATCTAACCGTTGTATGACTAGAAAAGCGATTATGAGAATTGGCAGGTGGAAAATGATGAATTTTGCGAAGCTAACAGCCTATTTGGAAGCGTTTTATAACGAAAAAAATATTCCTGGTCTAGGTATTGCTATGTATCATAAACACCAATCGGTTTACGAGCATTATGCTGGTTTTTCAGATGTCGAGAATCAGATTCCATTTAGCAGAGACAGCATTTTTAGATTGTGTTCTGCGACAAAGGTTGTGACCTGTACCGCTTTGCTGCAGCTGTTTGAGCAAGGCAGGTATAAACTCTCGGATCCTTTGTACGAGTACATCCCCGAGTTTAGGCATATGCTTGTTCGTCATACGCTGTCAGATGGAACAGTCGAGCTGCTTCCTGCTCAAAATCCAATTACAATTGAGCATTTGTTTACGATGACAGCAGGTATTGAAACGATTCATACGGATGCTGTTCATAAAACTGTCGCCGCAAGCAACGGTGAAGGCCAGACACTTACAGTAATTAAGGCGGTGGCGCAGGAGCCGCTTGCCTTTGAGCCAGGCACGCATTTTCAATACACGGTTTGCCACGACGTGTTAGCTGCATTGCTAGAGGTCATAACGGGACAAACCTTCGGACACTATTTGCAGCAAAACATTTTTGACCCGCTAGGCATGAAGGATACCTCATTTCAGCTAAAGGATGAGAGCCGTTTCTGTAAGCTGTACAACAACTTTAATGCTCAAACTAACCAAGCGGAAAGCATAGGAGAGAGTATTCTGCTGCAACCGGGCAGAGCCTATGAGAGTGGCGGAGGCGGATTATTTTCGACAGTGCCAGACTATATTGTGTTTGCAGAGGCTTTATGTCGTTATGGTCTCGCACCAAATGGCGAGCGTATTCTTAGGCCAGAAACAGTAGATGCCATGCGCACTCCCCGCTTATCTCCGGTTGCCCAGCAGGATTTTGACCGGTTTGGCGGTACTAGCAAATATGGATATAGCTACGGCCTAGGGGTTAGAACCTTAGTAAATCGTGAGGATAACAATTCTCTTAGTCAAAATGGGGAATTTGGCTGGGATGGCGCTAGAGGCTGTTATGTTGTCATTGATCCCGAATCAGAAGTGGCACTGTTTTATGCACAGCAGGAAAATGGTTCTCCATGGTATCGCTGGCACGGAACGGTACGGAACTATGCTTTTGCAAGTATTTGGAAAACTTAATATTGAAAAAGAAGTAACTCGCTGTTGCGGCGATTTACTTCTTTTGCTTTATGCATGATGTGAAGCCAACAAGGAATCAAGGTGAATTCGCGAAACGAACATGAATGGACACGATTTCTGACCTTGATCCGATTCGGATCGGCGGGCCCCAGAAGCCGTAGCCGGAAGATACGATGGAATGCAGCTGTCCCTTTTGCAAGTATCCAAAATCATTTTCAAACAATCTATTTGTTAATAAATTGCCTGGCGCGATCTGTCCATGATGCGTATGGCCGGATACCATCAAATCGATGCCTTGCTCCTTTGCGATATCAAGGCCGACTGGTTGATGCTCCAGCATAAACACCGGCTTCGAGAGATCTACACCTTCTGTTAAATCAGCAAGCTCCGCTCTCTTCTTATCGCTGTAATCCTTCCGTCCGACTAATGTCAGCCAGCCATCAAGCTCAAAAGTCTCATCATAAAGTACCTGAATCCCGCTCTCCTCCAGAAGTCCGATTAGCTCGTCCATCTCGCCGTCGAACCGGTCATGATTGCCCAAAGAAGCGAAAACGCCGAGAGGCGCTTGGATTCTCGATAAAATATCGCCTATGCCTTTGTTGATGTACGGAACAATATCATCATCCACAATATCGCCAGGAATCAATACGATGTCCGGTTTCAGGTTGTTTATTTCCTTAACCATCCGCTCGGCATGGCTTTTTCCCGATAAATAGCCAAAATGCATATCGGACACCATTACAATATGCAGCTCGCCGTTTGCGGGTCCTTCTTTGTCGATATGGATGTCATAGGATTGCACGGCCGGACTAAAAGCATTGAAGCTTCCATAACCGAGCAGAACAATCAGCAGGACCAAAGTAACAATTCCCGACCACTTTTGTACGAAGTGGCGCGGCAGGCGTGTCAACTTGGTTATCCAAACCGTAAGGTGAACCAGCGGGAGCAGCATGAGCAATAAGCTGAATAGGGCCAGCCAATAGCTGCCGATTACGCTTAAAAGAGTTGAACCCGCGACAACTCTGGAGAGAATGAGAGAGCTTGCCAGAAAGACGAGCGCAATGATATAGACGAGCCGGAACCTGCGCGATACCCTAGGCTTTATCCACGTCCAACCGCTCCATCCGATATAGAATACGATTAAGGCATATAAAATGATAAATACGAGCCCGATGACGATAAACATGTTGTCCCCCTTCATAATGCTGCTTTCTATGATTTTTTTAAATTGTAGCATGGATAGGTGCCATAAGGTGACACTGATTCGTGGTATTCTGGAAAGTAAGCGGGTGAATGATAAAGGAGAGGTTCCAGGATGAGAGTTCAATTAGAAGGTATTACGGTATTGTCGAATGATGTTTCCCGATTGGCCAGGTTTTATAACGAAGTGCTAGGTTTTGATGCTGTCATTGAGGAAGATCATTATGTAGAATTTGTAAATGACGGAGTTCGCTTCGCTATTTGTTCTAAGCCATTAATGGCGGATAATACAAACGAGCATTATTCCTTTATAGAAGAACGTAAAGGGCAAGCCTTTGAACTTAATTTTCAATGTGAATCTCCAGAAGCGGTTCGCATTATTTATGCTGATATTGTTTCGAGGGGAGCCACTTCGATTACGGAGCCGAAATCAATGTCTTGGGGGCACACTACGGGATTCTTTGCCGATCCTGATGGCAATATTCACTCTTTATTTGCAGTTAACCCAATTGCAGAGAAAGAAGAATAAGCAACCTACTGTAGTTAACGTCAGCCTAGGAGGCGGCGGTATACCGATTTTTTCCGTTCGAACAACGATAGAGCCAGACCATTCTCCCCCAAGGGAATGGTCTGGCTCTATTTTCTGAAAATTGATTTTGATGAGATATTCTGCAGATTACAGCTTGCACAAACCGATCATATCACCAAAAGGTTGTGGTCATAGGAGATTCCGAATGAACAGCGATGTATGCCGAAGAGAGAATTGTAGGATGGAGGATATTAGCGATTTACGCGCTGTACCTTGCGCGCAAACTCCTTTTGATCGCGTGGAACTCTAACGAGATTGTTGGCTTTATAAAAACATTTTTATTAATGGTCCCATCACCTATAACGCTGGTAAACCGGCTAAGAAAGGCTGTCCCATTGATTGTGGGAAACCGTTCATGTATACCGTTTTTTATGTCTTTCAGATTAGGCTATTCAGGATGTAGGTGAATGCCACAACATTACGAATAATACCTTTGCTATATTTTCATTGTGAAAACTCAGTCTTTCATATATCCCTGTAAATCAATATGAATTTAAGGGTATTCAAATGAGGATTCTCGTGTTATAGTAATTTTGTAATTAAAATTACATTTGATCGACAAGGAGTACCATGCCGAAGAAAAAGAACACCGCCGTACTTTCGATCAGGCTGGACGATGAGGCTGTCAAAGCCGTGGATTTGCTCGTTGAATCCGGACTCGAGGCTAATCGATCAAGAGCGGTTGCCCATTTTGTAAGTGTCGGGGTGCAGGCATCCCATGATTTGCTGCTGCGGGCGCGGGAGCAAGCGGATAGCCTTCAAAGGCTGCGCAACGAGATGTTTGAAGCAGTCAAGCTGCGCGACATCGGCAAGGTTGCCGAGCTTATAGACCGCGACGCAAGTCTGATTAATACGAGCAACCAAAAGGGAGAAACGCCCGTTTTGCTGGCCGCCTTCCTGCGTGCTAATGACATCAAGGAGCTGCTGCTGCAGAAAGGGTTGGGCAAATTGACTGTTTTCGAAGCGGCCGCCGTGGGGTATACCTCCAGGCTAAAGGAGCTGCTCGACCAATCGCCGGAGCTTGTCAACAGCTACAGCTTTGACGGTTTTCCGCTATTATCGCTGGCTACGCATTTTGGCAATAGCGAGGCGGTAGAGCTGCTGCTTGAACGTGGAGCGGCTATTCATGCTCGAAGCCGCGACGGCAGTCTGAACAATCTAGTCATTCATGCTACCATTTTCGGAGGTTATGGCCATTTGGTTGACTTGCTGATGCAGAAGGGTGCGGATATTCACGCCAAATGCGAGGGTGAGCTTAGAGATGGCTTTAACGTGCTGCATGTTGCTGCTTACTTTGATAAGCCGCTGCTCATCGAGAAGTTTCTCGGCTACGGGGCCGAAAAAACGGCAACCAACGCTATTGGACAGACGCCTTACGAGCTAGCCTTATCGCTAGGCCATACGGCCAGCGCGGAGCTATTGACTGATTGAAGAATGATGATATTAACTACATAAAACAACTCGACCGGACAGACGGAGAGGCGCTTCATGAATTTAAGCGGCTTTCGTGTGTCTTTTTTGTCGTATTCCAAGGAGGATGAAGATAGCATGCAATACCGGAAATTAGGAAGAACGGGGCTGAAGGTATCGGAGGTCAGTCTGGGGACGATGGCTTTCGGGCGCTGGATCGACGAGAGCGCGTCCGGCAAGGTACTGGATGCGGCTTTGGAGGCTGGCATTAATTTGATTGATACTGCAGATGTGTACGGCAGCGGCATGGATACGGGTGACCGGTTGAGACATGGCGAATCAGAGAGTATACTCGGAAATCTGCTGCGCGGCCGCCGCAATGACATCGTGCTGGCAACAAAGTTCCATGCTCCTATGGGGCCAGGCGTTAACGACCGAGGGCAAAGCCGCTATTACATTTACCGCGCCCTTGAAAACAGTCTGCGCCGATTGCAAACCGATCATATTGATTTGTATCAGGTGCATTCGTTTGATCCCGAGACGCCGCTTGAAGAAACATTACGGGCACTTAACGATTTGGTCACACAAGGAAAAATCCGCTACTTAGGCTGCTCCAATTATGCGGCATGGCAGTTGGCTAAGGCTCATGGAATCAGTGCGCAGCATGGACTGCACCGCTTCGAGAGCATTCAGCCAGAGTACAGCCTCATTACGAGAGGAATCGAGCGGGAGCTTGTGCCCCTTGTCGAGTCGGAGCAGGTTGGAGTCATTAGCTACAGCCCGCTTGGCCGAGGCATTCTGAGCGGCAAATACCGCCAAGGGGAAGCGCCTCCGTCGGATTCCAGATTGGCATTGGGCGAAAAACGGCTGGAGCTGCTGCTGGATTCCAATCCGGCTTATGCGTTTGTGGAGGCGATTCGCCCGCTTGCCGAAGCAAGAGGCTGGACGCTGGCCCAGCTTGCGCTTTCCTGGGTGCTGAGCCACTCCTATATTTCATCCGCTATCTTGGGAGCGTCAAAGCCAGAGCAAATCGTCGATTCGCTTAAGCATGCAGATGAAAAATTGACTTTGGAGGAATTGAGGGAAATCGACGATATTTCCCGAAACACCGGACTTTTTCGGATTTAATTCCTTGTTTTCGCATAGACAAACTATATATTGGGAGTGTGAAGGTTATGGCTACATCTAAACGACAGCTTCATCTTGGTTTGTTCCTGTTCTCCACGGGCTATCATCCTGCAGGCTGGCGGCTACCGGAAGCAGCAACCGACGGTGCATTTGATCCGAAGTTTCTGCAACGGGTAGCAAGAAGACTGGAGGAAGCGAAGTTTGATTTCTTTTTCCTCGGGGATGCCTTGGCAACCAGCGCGGATATGCAACATCAGTTTCCATCGCAGATGGTCCGGCTTGAGCCGTTCACCATGATTGCGAACATCGCGGCAGTGACGGAGAAGATCGGACTGATTGTTACGGCGAACACGACGTATTCCGAGCCATACACCATCGCGCGCCAGACGGCGTCGCTGGATTATTTGAGCGGAGGACGCCTTGCATGGAATGTGGTTACCGGTATGGATGTACGGGCGGCACAAAACTACAGCCGGGAGAAGCATTGGGATAACTCCCGCCGCTATGATTACGCGGATGAATTCGTGAAAATCGTGCAGGAGCTGTGGGATTCTTGGGAGGATGACGCTCTCATTCGGGACAAGAAAAGCGGCGTTTTCGTGGATGGGAGTAAAGTGCATCAAATTCAGCATGTAGGCGAGCATTTCTCCGTTGCGGGTCCGCTAAATGTCGCAAGACCGCCGCAAGGCCAGATTCCGCTGCTGAACGCCGGTACGTCGGAACGCAGCCGCGAGCTGGGTGCTAAGCTCTCCAGCGCTGTGTTTACGGGGCAAATTCTACTGGAGCTGTCAAAGGAATTTTACAAGGATATTAAGACCCAGGCGGTTAAGTTCGGTCGCAGCACGGATGAGGTATTCATTCTGCCTGGTCTGGTACCGCTTGTTGGCCGCACGGCCGAGGAAGCGCATGCCAAATACCGGGAGCTGAACAGCCTGTTGGTGACGAACTACGATCTGACAGCTCTGTCTGCTCGCATCGGCATCGATCTTTCACGATATCCGTTAGATGGGCCGCTGCCGGATCTGTCGCTGTCAACGCTTCCGGGCAAGGAAGCTGAGTGGCTTGTGGAGCTGGCGCAAAAAGCGGAAGGGAAAGAAGAGATTACGGTTAGGGAGCTGTTCCATTATTTTGCGGCGACATCCAGAGGGCATTTGCTCATTGTTGGCGATCCGGAGCAAATTGCCGATCAAATGGAGAAGTGGTTCGACGAAAGAGCAGCGGACGGGTTTAATATTTGCCCACCGTACATGCCTGATGGCCTGGATTTGTTCCTTGATCTGGTCGTTCCAGTGCTTCAGGAGCGTGGCTTATTCCGGACGGAGTACGAGGCGGACACCTTCCGCGGTCATTTCGGCCTGTCCCGCCCCGAAAACCGCTTTGCCCGGAAGGTGGCGCTGGAGGGCGTGAGGGATTAGGAATGCCCTTTGGGCAACACCTATCTGCATAACCGCGTACGGGAAGGAAAGGGGCGAACAACGGCATGGACCAAAACATTGGCCAAAAGCGCTACAAGTGGCGCATCATCACCGGGCAAGTCATACTGCTGTTGGCTTGCCTGGGCATTAATGAATATCTCGTCCGGGCGGGGATCGTCGGCAGCCTGTATCTGTCGAAGCCGACTCAGGTCGTGGAAGAAATCTATAAGCTGTTCGCGGACGGTGATATTTTCCATCATTTATTCGTGACGCTCAAGGAATTTGCAGCGGGGTATCTGCTCAGCGCGTTTGCCGGCATCGCGACGGGCATGGTGCTTGTGCTTGTCCCTCATGCAGAGACGTTTTTTCGGCCGTATCTCTCTGCGCTTATGGCGATTCCGAAGGTCACGATTATTCCGCTTCTGATGCTATGGCTAGGTATCGGCTTGTCGCATAAGGTCGCCATCGTGTTTCTGTTTTGCTTTTTTACAATTGCATTCAATACGATTACTGGCATTAAGCAAACGGCGGAGGCCCATCTCAAGGTTGCTAGAGTGTTTGAAGCGTCCAAGCTGCAAACGGTTGTAAAGGTTATTTTGCCGTCGGCTGCGCCAACAATCTTTGTGTCCTTGAGGGTATCGGCGGCGACCGGGCTTGTTGGAGCACTGTTCGGCGAAATGGTGGCATCCAAGGATGGGCTTGGCAATCTGTTGGTGCAGTCAACATCGCTGTACGATACGGCGAAGGCCTTTGCCATTATTACAATTGTAACGGTTGTTTCAGTGCTTATTATCTCAGGCATTGATTTGCTAGAGAAGCGCATTGTACTGCGATGGAAGTCATCATCTTAATTTAATTCAAATGATAGAGGAGAGAGAAACCATGTTAAAGAGAAAATGGCTAGGCAGTGGAATTTTGGCGGCATCGCTTGCACTGGTGCTTACAGCTTGCGGAGGAGGCAATACATCGGGCGGAACGCCGTCGGCTTCTCCGGCAGCGTCACCAGCCGCGTCGGAGTCGGCCTCGGCAACGGACAGTGCCCCGGCGGAGCTGCAGAAAATTAGATATGCGCCTTTTAATGGAGTCAGCGGTCTGGTCGTGCGATACGGCATCGAAAAAGGCTTTTTCGCGGAGGAGGGCTTGGAGGTTGAGCTTGTTTCTACGCAAAATCCGATCGAAGCATTAACAAGCAAGGAGGTTGACGTCGCAGACAGCGCAACAACCAACGTTATCGTAGCAGCGGGCAAAGGCGCGCCAATCAAAATCGTTTCGTCCATGTTTCGCACCAAAGGGCCGTTCTATCTGATCGCCCGTGCAGGCATTGAAAGCGTAGAGGACTTGAAGGGCAAAAAAGTCGGGGCGGCGGTACTTGGCAGCGGTCTGGACGTTTACACCCAAACGATTCTGAACAAGCATGGACTTAGCAAAAAAGATGTAACGTATTTGGCAACGGGGGTCAATGAGGCTGCTTATGCAAGCCTGACGTCCGGTCAAGTCGATGCTACGATCATTCACGAGCCGTTTGCTTCGTTAGCGGAAATTGAAGGCACTGGCAAGATTTTGGCAAAAGGATGGGATTACCTTCCTACCTTCCATACAGGCGTTCTGGTTTCCCAGAATGATTTTATCGATAAAAATCCGGAGCTGCTGGAGAAGCTGCTGCGCGCTTACTTCAAGTCGCAGGAGTACGCGAAATCCAATCTGGAAGAGTACAAAACTTATTTTCTCGAAAATGTGAAGGTGGACCCGGCTGCGGTGGACAAAGCGTTTGAACGCGAATTCGAGCTGTGGGAGAACAATCCTGACGTTGATTTGAATGCTTTGCGGGACACGCAGCAGGTGCAATTGGATTTGGGCTTCCAGGACCAGATTTATGATATTGATGATTTGTTGGATTTGCGCTTTATTCCAAAAAAGTAAGAGTGGCGAGGTGATTGTATGGCGGGCTTCTGGATCTCCGGCGTATCCAAAATTTACGGGGGAGCGACTCCGACAGAGTCGCTTCAGAATATCAACTTGACCATTCAGGACGGCGAGTTTCTGAGCATTCTAGGTCCAAGCGGCTGCGGCAAAAGCACGCTGCTTGAGATATTAGCTGGACTGCAGCTCCCCACCTTGGGCGAGGTGAGTTTCGACGGAAGAAAGCTGAAGGGGCCGGGTATCGAGCGCGGCGTCGTCTTTCAGGACCCGTCCCTGTATCCGTGGAGAACCGTATTCAAAAACGTTGAGCTAGGCCTTGAGCTGCGCGGCGTGGAACGAAAGGAGCGCCGGGAGGCGGTGCAGCGGTATCTGGATCTAGTTGGTTTAAGCGGCTTTGAGCACAAATATCCTCATCAGCTGTCAGGCGGCATGAAGCAGCGCGCGGGTCTTGCCCGGGCTCTTGCCAACAGCCCCGAGGTACTGCTAATGGATGAGCCTTTTGGCGCGGTGGATCACTTGACGAGGCTGCAGCTGCAGGATGATTTACTTCAGATTTGGGAGGCGGACAAAAAGACGATTGTATTCGTGACGCATGACGTTTCCGAAGCCGTGTTTCTCGGGGATCGGGTTGTGCTGTTGTCCCCGAGGCCGGGGCGAATTAACCGCATATTCGAGGTGCCGAAACCGCGCCCTCGCAAGCGCGACGATCTGGGACTGCTGCAGATTCAGAATGAAATCTATGCAGCCTTGCTGGAAGTCAAATCGGCGGAAAGTTTGGAATTTACGATTTGAGATAACCCTTTAAAGGAGAGTGGAGAAAGTGTCATTGTCCAATGTACTAAGCGTGAAGCAATTGAAGGAGAGAATAACAAGCGGCGAGCAAATTGTGCTGCTGGATGTTCGTTTTCATCCAAAGGAGCCGGCTTACGGCAAGGAGGCATATGCCAAAGGGCATCTGCCGGGAGCGCATTTTATTGATTTTAAGGCAAGCTTGACCGATCCCGCGCGTGAGCATGGCGGGCGCAGTCCGCTGCCGACCCCGGAGCGGCTTGCTGAGCTTTTTGGATCGCTTGGCATTGACCGAGATTCAGCTGTGGTCGCCTATGAGGACGGCAATGGACCGGCCGCCGCAAGGTTGTGGTGGGTGCTTCGGTATTTGGGTGTGGAGCGCGCTCAAGTGCTGGACGGAGGTTTTTCCGCTTGGGAGTCGGCTGGCGAACCTGTGTCGCAGGAGCCGGCAGTCGTGGCGGCTCCACGTGAGTTTGTACCTGCACCGCAAGCCGATTGGCTTGTCAGCGTGGATGAGGTGCGTGCAGCATCCGCTAACAGAGGAGAAGGAGGGGCGAGGCTGGTTGATTCGCGCGATGCAGCTCAATACGCTGGGCGCGATGTCTCTTTCGATCCTGTAGGAGGGCACATCCCTGGGGCGGCCAATTACTTCTGGAAAGATGTGCTGAGCAATGACGGCGCATGGAAATCAACAGGGCAGCTGCGTGAGCGGTTCACTGCATTGCCGCAGGACGCCGAAATCATCGTGTATTGTGGATCAGGCATTTCCGCCACTCCTAACGTTCTTGCTCTTAAGGAAGCGGGGTATACGAATGTAAAGTTGTATGCGGGTAGTTGGAGCGATTGGAGTTCTGACTCTAGTAATCCGGTTGCTACGGGGGACGAAGAGAAGGCGTAGAGCCTATATCAGTATGTAAGACTTTAATACATCGTCATATGGGCTGTTTGCCTTAGACGGTGTATTTTTTATGTTCGAAGTCAACAAGGAGTCAACACTTGCTCTCTGAAAATACTTTCATGAAACCCCGAATTGAGCGCATGCTCGTAAACTCTAAATTGATACTATGATATCTAGTCCTTCTTAATCTGAGGATTCTGGTCCTTACGACCATTCAGCCCTTTTACATCGATGCCAACACTCTAAGTGTGTACGTGTGAAATCAACATGGAGTCAACAAGTCATGTAGCAACCGTTGAGAGTCATTGATATAATCTGTTTTTTTTGTAGGAGTTCGAACGCTCGATAAGGACTGGAGCTTGAATAACTGAGGTCGACACATGTGGAGTGTATAATATAGACGCTTTGAAAAAAAGTGTTTGCTCTGTGAGTACCATTGTCATAGCTCTAAAAAGAACCCGCCAGTGGCGAGTAAAGACTGTCGTGAAGAGTTGCGACAGTCTTTACTTTTATTTTTAATATCAAATAAAATAGACTATTATCGAATTGACATTAGTGTGTGTCGTACAGTATTATGATTTTGAAGGAAGTGAGTGCATGACGGAGTTAGAGAATACCATTGATAAACTAAACCAGGAGTTAAGAAGAGGAACGATTGTTATTAGTGTGTTAAGTCAGCTGAAAGAAATGCAATATGGGTATTCTCTTGTTCAATCTTTGAATGCGAATGGGCTTCGACTTGAACAAAATACGTTGTATCCTCTGCTTAGGCGGCTTGAGAGTCAAAATTTGCTTGAAAGCCACTGGGGCGTCGATGGCTCTAGACCAAGAAGATATTACAAGCTGAGTGACGAAGGTTTCCAATCATTGGAAATTTTGACTAAGGAATGGAATGAAATGGTGGTTGTCATGGATCGATTCTTGAATCCAAAGGAAGGTGATGCATAATGGTGAAAGTCGAAAGGTACGTTTACGCAGTAGGGAAACACTTGCCTATGTCGCATAGAGAAGATATTAAAAAGGAAATTCGATCGACGATAGAGGACATAATTGAAGAGCGAGTTGACGGAGAAACGCCCACAGAACAGCTCATCGACGAGATCTTACTTGAGCTTGGCGAACCCCGAGAATTTGCGCGCAATTACCGCAAAGATGCAAACTATTTGATAGGTCCCGGCTTGTATGATACGTATAAGCTTGTCTTGAAAATAGGTTTAATCCTCGCGGCTATTGGGGTATTTTCATTGAAAATAAATATAACTCCAGAGCTATCAGAGAGTTATAATTATTTTGGATTCATTTTCCGCTTCTTGTTGGAAATGGTCGATGAAGGGGTTCATGTCTTTGGTTTGGTGACGATCAGCTTTTTTCTTATACAATGGTTCGGTAACGCACGGGGTAAAGATTTTCGAAAAAATCAAATGAATCCAGCCTGGCATCCATCCAAGCTGGAAGCCATTCCGAAATCCCATGTACAAATCAAATATTCACGATTGATAGCTACAATCATTATTTCCGTATTGACGCTTGTTATCTTTAATTTTTTTGCTGAAAAAATAGGGATTTATTATAATCGAACAGGCGACCAAGATTCAGGTTTTTTGCAAATCCTTTCTCTGGACAGATTGACGGATTACATGATTTTTTGGAACATTGAGCTAATGCTTGTTATGGTTATAAGTCTTTATATCCTTATCAGCAAAAGGTATACCCTATTTACAGTCGTTGCTGAATCGTTGCTGTCTATCGCTACTATTGTACTCTTGCTTACCATGGTTCAGGACACGACACTTATTAACAACTCGGCCATTTCAGAAGCTATTTTGAGTACAGATGTTAGCGGGGATGTAGAAACCTTCATCAGAAACTTGTGGAGAATTGCTCTAGCTATTATCATCGTCTTTATGGCTGTGAATCTCTTTGGTAGAGGGAAGGCTATTTTTAAGTTTCTCAAGTGAAGAAGTATAACAGGGAGTTGCTAGACCGCCACTGCAACTGCTTTCGCTGATTCCAGCGCCGAGTTGAGCGGACTGACGCTGTCAAGCGGCATAGAAACTTGTTGAACAGGGTACCTAATGCAGGTGCCCTGTTCGTATGAATTCGAATAATTAAAATTGATGGATAATTTTCTCCTTAGAGATGATACGCCAAACCGTACCACAAATAGTGGTAAAGCGGAAGGTAGAGGTGATAGTGGATTTAAAGGGTTTCTTTACTTAGGGATAGTTTACTGAATAAAAAGACCAGGAGATCAAGTGAACTGCACCCCAAAAGTTAGACACTATCTAACTTTTGGAGGTGTAGTTCACTGGGAATACCTACACCATATCACGCATCGGGTTCATCCAGTTGCGATGCCATAATGCTTCATGAATCTCATGAAAACCACATATCGTTGTCGATCCATGACAAAAAAAGAAGGTAAATATAGGTATATCTGTGGTAGGATTATTCAAAAGTACTTATAGCTTTTATATAGGAAACGAATGATTCTCTGCTTGTCGTACTATATTAACAATGGTATCAATTTTTAAATAAAACTAAAACATTACAGGAGAGAGGGATCGCAGTGTGGGATCGTAAGGTGCTAAAGCAAAGGGCGAAAGAGGTGCTGCGAACATCGTATTGGAAGGCATTTTTGGTAAGTATGATATTAGTATTTGTCAGTGGAGGCGGTGGAAGCCCTCCAACCTTAAACTTTAACTTGGGCTTTTCTAGTAACTCTGATGTCTCGGATATCTTTCATTGGAATGTGGATTGGGAGGCCCTTGCTCCATTTTTGGTTATCGGAATCATTGTTTTTATTATATTTTTCGTATTTTCCCTTGCGTTTCGGGTTTTTGTTTGTTTTCCCCTTGAGGTTGGTTCTATGCGTTACTTCAAGCAAGCAGCGGAGCATGAGGTGAATTTAAATCATATTGGCTACGCTTTTAATAAACATAGGTATTGGGATGTTCTGAAAGCAATGTTATGGAAAAGCTTTTTGAACTTCTTATGGTTTTTGCTTCTCTTCATCCCCGGAATCGTAAAATCTTACGCGTACAGTATGGTGCCCTTTATTTTGACGGACAACCCCAACATTGGCTATAGGCGCGCGGTAGACTTAAGCAATAATATGACACGGGGACATAAATTCCGTATATTTGTGCTGGATCTAAGTTTTCTGGGCTGGATCTTTCTTGGGTTGCTTCTAATCTTCGTTGGTGTCTTTTTTGTGATGCCTTATATCCATTCCACAAAGGCTGAGCTTTACTTGGCATTACGCGAACAGGCACTGAAGAATGGTTTGACAACAGAGGAAGAGCTTAGGTTGAACCAAACCCCTGATTTTAAATAAGAAACAATTATCATACGCTGCAGGAGCCTAAGGCTCTTGCGGCAATTTCGATACTATTTACGAATTGTTATCGTTCATTATCGTAGAATGGGTGAATCTAGCTATGATCTTGTGGTTCCGGCATTTACCTCATAAAAGCATGCGGTTGTCAGAATGGATTCCGTTCATTCAAAATCATTGGTTTCGTGAGCATTATATGAAATTTGTTTATGTATTAATGGCTTTGATTATATTGGCACCAATCTGCTTTGAGGATGGCTTCACTTTCGTTTCCAATATGCCCCTTATTCCTATAATTATCTTTGTGTTTATTCTACATGAGATCATCCACATTCTTGTAGTACATAGTAAAGGCGATATTAGCTTAACATTTAAAGGCCTATTTTTCTGGTTAAATACGAATGCAACGTTATCGAAAACAAGGTATTGGCTATTTATGAGCTTGCCATTTATTTTATTATCGGTAGTACCAGCTATCGCCTCATTCTTTTTATCGGGTAGGCTTCAGTCACTTTTGTTATTTATTTGTTGGATTAATTGCATTATCTCATCCTCAGATGTGATTAATTCTTTTTTGATTTTAATCAAACCAAATAAATCTGTATTTTGTAGGGGTTATTATAAAACTGAAAATTAAAGTATATGAACGAATGAAGTTGATATTCTGCTAGTAAGGCTAACAGCCTTTAATAGGCTGTAAATCAGTTCATGAAGCTATGAATTAAAAATATAAAATGAGCAATTAAAGGCCGGAAACCCTCCTCTTACGAGTGGTATTCGGTCTTATTTAAATTTCATTTAAAGTCACAAAAGGTAGGAGGTAAGGACGCATCCGTTCCGTGAGAAGCGACAGCCACTGCTCCGAGCCGTAGATCACCCAGTTTGCTAGCGTTTGGCGTGCGGATCTCTTCCCGTTCACAATCGAGACAAGCGTAGATCAGCCAGATATGACGAACGACCTTCACTTTCGCTGGAATAATGGCAATCTCATTGCGTGTCTCGGTGCTCATCTGATGCAGAAAAGTGTCGCAATTTGTGTGGTGTAGGTTTGATTATAGGGCGATTTCAGCCCGTACTTTCCCATGTGTATGCCGCTGACGAAGCGATAGCCCGTCCAACAGCCAGTGGAGTTCGCGTGAACGACTTTGTGGAGCAAAGCAGGGTCGAATCCCGACTCCATATAAAATGGCGCGTGACTGGAAAACCTCTGCAAATTTCTCGAATATCTATTTGAGCTTAAACGTTGTGTTACTGGACTAGATCTCCTTCGAAGGATGCGTTACATTGTCGGTTCTTTTCTAAACAATCATATTCGAGCAAGAGGATACAAGTGTGAGTGACAGTATCCATTTTTCAACATTAAATAAGGTAATGGAACGGTAAAGATACCCTCAATCCGAAGAAGGGCAAGGGTTAATTACAGTTATTTTTAAGGTCATTTTGAATTTTTTTTTAATAGATTAGTTCTAGTAGAGAAAAGGTTATGGTGTATAATAATGTAAATAGTTAGATACTTTTAAGATAAGAGCATTCCTATTACATACTAATAAAGAACGGAAGGAAGCGTTGCAACCATGTTACATGCAAGACAGATGAACCTTCTAAAAAAAGGGGTTCTTATCGTAATTGGTATTTTATTGATTGCCTTCGCAATGTCGGAATCTAGCCAAGCGTCATTTGTTGATCCAATTGATCAAACATCGGATACAGCAAATACGATCCCGAGTTCGCAAGGCGGATCAAAGGGAGCAGGACAAAGCTTTACTGCAGGTAAAACAGGGTGGATGTACGATGTCGATGTATTTCTTGCTCAATCTTCAGCTACTGAGCGAGAGATAAGCTTGACGATTCATGAAAATGTAGATATTAATGGGACAGTACTAGGCGTAGCGGAGGTAAGCAGTAGCATTGTGCCTGATTTTCCGGGAGGCTGGGTTCGGTTTACCTTTAACGAAGGGATTTATGTGGAGTCTAACAAGCAATATGCCATGATGATGGAGACAACCAATAATGATCCAAATCAAATGCTCCAAGTCACTTGGAGAATATACAATCCTGGCGCATATACCGGCGGTACACCTTATTATTTTGAATCTTGGAATAATTTCAATTTTGATTTTGCATTCAGAACGTATGTAGCTACTCAGCAGAGGGACTATTCTACTTCATTGCAGATGGACCACCTTACAACAACCTATGGGAATACTGAGGAGATTAAAGCAACATTGCGTAATGCGCACAATCAAGCAGTAGCGAATGAAAGAGTCACATTTTCTCTGAATGGAGCTGTTCTTGGTTCATCTAATACGAATGGAAATGGTGAAGCTGTATTCAGCTATTCGGTTAATACGGGAATAGGAAATCATATACTAACAGCGCAATTCGATGGAGACCCTACTCATCTTACTTCGAGTGGCTCTGCTATGATGAGGGTCGATAAGAGGCCACTTGTAGTTACAGCAAATAATGCGACGCGTGATTACGGAACGAGCAATCCTGTTTTCACAGGGGCAATAACTGGCGCCTTGTGGTTAGACGGCATTACAGCAACGTACGCAACGAGTGCCACTCAAGCAAGTCATGTAGGAAACTATGCGATTGAAGCAGTACTGGTTGACCCGAATAACAAGCTAGGAAATTACGAAGTAACCAAAACCGCAGGCAGTCTATCTGTTACGAAAGCGTCACTTGCAGTAACCGCAGATGATGCGACACGTGAATATGGTACGAGCAATCCGGTATTCACAGGGACAATAACTGGCGGTTTGTCATCAGATGGAATTACAGCAACTTATGCTACGAGTGCCAATCAAGCAAGTCATGTAGGGAACTATGCAATTGAAGCAACACTGGTTGACCCAAATAATAAGCTAGGAAATTACGAAGTAACGAAAACGGCAGGCAGTCTATCCATTACGAAAGCGTCACTTACAGTAACCGCAGATGATGCGACTCGTGGATATGGTACGAGCAATCCGGTTTTCACAGGTACGTTAGTTGGCGGTTTGCCATCAGATGGAATTATAGCTACGTATGCAACGAGTGCCGATCAGGCCAGTCATGTAGGGAGCTATGCAATTGAAGCAACACTAAATGACCCGAATAACAAGCTAGGGAATTATGAAGTAACGAAAACGGCAGGTAGTCTATCTGTTACAAAAGCGTCAGTATCGGTAACCGCAGACGATGCGACTCGTGAATACGGAATGAGCAATCCGGTATTCACAGGGACAATAACTGGCGTTTTGTCATCGGATGGAATTACAGCAACGTATGCTACGAGTGCCGATCAGGCAAGCGATGTAGGGAGCTATGCGATTGCAGCCACACTGGTTGATCCGAATAACAAGATTGGAAATTACGAAGTAACGAAAACGGCAGGTAGTCTGAGTGTTACGAAAGCGTCACTTGCAGTAACCGCAGACGATGCGACGCGTGAATATGGTACGAGCAATTCGATATTCACAGGAACGGTCTCAGGCGGTTTGTCGTCAGATGGGATTACAGCATCGTACGCAACGGGCGCCGATCAGGCCAGTGATGTAGGGAGCTATGCAATTGAAGCAACGCTGAATGACCCGAATAATAAGCTAGGAAATTACGAAGTAACCAAAACCTCGGGTAGTCTGAGTGTTACGAAAGCGTCAATATCGGTAACCACAGACGATGCGACGCGTGAATATGG
>NZ_SKCD01000017.1:0-111631 GCF_006542765.1 Paenibacillus luteus | reverse complement strand
GGTACGAGCAATCCGGTATTCACAGGGACAATAACTGGCGGTTTGTCATCAGATGGACTTATAGCAACGTATGCTACGAGTGCCGATCAAGCAAGTAATGTAGGGAACTATGCGATTGAAGCAACACTGAATGACCCGAATAATAAGCTAGGAAATTACGAAGTAACCAAAACCTCGGGTAGTCTGAGTGTTACGAAAGCGTCAATATCGGTAACCACAGACGATGCGACGCGTGAATATGGTACGAGCAATCCGGTATTCACAGGGACAATAACTGGCGGTTTGTCATCAGATGGACTTATAGCAACGTATGCTACGAGTGCCGATCAAGCAAGTAATGTAGGGAACTATGCGATTGAAGCAACACTAGTTGACCCGAATAACAAGCTAGGAAATTACGAAGTAACGAAAACCGCAGGCAGTCTATCTGTTACAAAAGCGTCACTTACAGTAAACGCAGACGATGCGACGCGTGAATACGGAATGAGCAATCCGGTATTCACAGGGACGGTAGCTGGAGGTTTGACGTCAGATGGAATTACAGCTACGTACGCAACGAGTGCCGATCAGGCCAGTCATGTAGGGAACTATGCAATTGAAGCAACACTGGTTGACCCGAATAACAAGCTAGGAAATTACGAAGTGACGAAAACCGCAGGTAGTTTATCTGTTACAAAAGCGCCACTTGCAGTAACCGCAGACGATGCGACGCGTGAATATGGTACGAGCAATCCGGTATTCACAGGAACGATAGTGGGCGGTTTATCGTCAGATGGGATTACAGCAACGTACGCAACGAGTGCCAATCAAACAAGTAATATAGGGAACTATGCGATCGAAGCAACACTAGTTGACCCGAATAACAAGCTAGGAAATTACGAAGTAACGAAAACCGCAGGCAGTCTATCTGTTACAAAAGCGTCACTTACAGTAAACGCAGACGATGCGACGCGTGAATACGGAATGAGCAATCCGGTATTCACAGGGACGGTAGCTGGAGGTTTGACGTCAGATGGAATTACAGCTACGTACGCAACGAGTGCCGATCAGGCCAGTCATGTAGGGAACTATGCAATTGAAGCAACACTGGTTGACCCGAATAACAAGCTAGGAAATTACGAAGTGACGAAAACCGCAGGTAGTTTATCTGTTACAAAAGCGTCACTTGCAGTAACCGCAGACGATGCGACTCGTGAATATGGTACGAGTAATCCGGTTTTCACAGGAACGTTAGTGGGCGGTTTATCGTCAGATGGAATTACGGCAACTTATGCTACGAGTGCCGATCAGGCCAGTGATGTAGGGAGCTATGCAATTGAAGCAACACTGAATGACCCGAATAACAAGTTGGGGAATTATGAGGTAACGAAAACCGCAGGCAGTCTATCGATTACGAAAGCGCCGATTACAGTAACGCCTCACTCCATATCTCGTTGGGTAAACAATGCGAATCCCTTCCTGGGCGGTGTTGTAACAGGTGTGCTGAACAACGACGATATATCCGTAAAGTATGTGACGCTTGCAGAGCAAAGCAGCCCAATTGGCAATTATACGATAGAGACTGAAATCATTGATCCTAATCAACGTTTAGGTAACTATGAAGTTACGAGCAATACTGCGAAGCTCAACGTGTATGATGTTCCGAAATTAACTTATGCTACTAATGATACCGCTTCATCAGTTATTGGACCTCTCGGTCTTCCAGCAACCGATGATGAAGGCAGAAGCATTCAATGGGTTTCTTCGAATAATCAATTTGTAGATGTTACGACAGGTTATGTACAACGCCCGTCCTATAGAGAGGGGAATAAGAGCGTAACGCTTAAAGCGACGATAACAGCTGATGGTGCCATTTATGAAGCCATTTATCCGCTAATCATTATTGCAAACAGTAACACTAGTTCTGGAACTGGAGCATCCTATTACATTGAGGCTGTGACAGCTAATGGAAAACAACGAGTTGAACTAAAACTTGATGATTTGAAAAAAGGATTTGTGACAATCCAATCAGATACTGAAGTCGCAGAGTTTGTTATAAGTCAAGCGACATTAACGCAGTTAATGGCCATTTCACCATCCATGAAACTGCAATTCATCACAGCAAAAGATGAAATGACCATACCCATTCAAGAGATGGCGGTTGCAGGGAATAATCATGATCTAACCATTAAAATAGGCAGAGCAGATAAGGCAACAGAATTTGTTGAAGTTAAGAAGAGTCTTGGCGCAAATGTTTGGGCAGGTCCAGTTGAGTTCAACGTTACTGGATTAGATGATCAAGGCAGAAGCTCTGAAATATCAGCTTTCTCAGCCTATGTTAATAGAAAGATTGAGCTGGATGCCCAAGATTCCGATTTTGCTACAGTCGTACTTTGGGATGAAGAGAAGCAAGCATTCACCTTTGTTCCCGCACAATTTATAAAAGAGAATGGTAAAGTCACAGCAATTGTAAAGAGTAAGCGAAACGGCTACTTTTTCGTAATTGATCGTCGAGTTAGCTTTATAGATTTGCAGAATCATTGGGCAAAGTCGGATATAGAGTTACTTGCAGCTAAGTTCATCGTTCAGGGGCGTAGCGAAATGAATTTTGATCCGAATGGTATGCTTACCCGAGCAGAAACGGCGGCATTACTTGTACGTGCAATAGGGATTCCGTTGAATAACACTGAATTTAGCTTTTCTGATGTGGATGGGAAATGGTATGAAGCAGATGTTATCGCAGCTGAGCAGGCGGGATTAATCAAGGGATATAGTGACGGGACTTTCCGTCCGAACAACCGTGTGACACGTGAGGAGTTGGCGGTTATGCTTACCCGAGCTATTGCTTATGCTAATCCTTCTTTGCAGACAGAAAATAGCGTGTTAGCTTTAGCAGATGTGGAATCCATTTCATCTTGGGCGGAGGATTCTATTTATCAAGCGCTTAGTTTAGGTATCATTAAAGGCGATCAGCAAGGTAATTTCAAGCCGCAAGCAGAAGCAACTCGGGCAGAAATGGTTACACTTCTCTCGCGTATGCTGAAACTATTAAATTTTATATAGGATTGGATTTTGGTTCGAACTGAATAATAGCTGAAATTTGTTCTAAAAGCCACGTTCCACCATACGAATCCACAACCGAAATAATCTGCATCCCACTTGTTAGCTGGTGTCTAGTAAAGGGAGGTGTTGATTAAAAAAGGTTGTGGATTTTTTGTTTTTTGGCTCCATGTTATGATCAACCAGATTATGTAAGGCGACCAGTTCTTCGCCGCTTGCACGAAAAGCCTGAATACGTGCTTCCCTACTCGAATTTCTTCTCTGCTCAGAGAGGGTTACTCTGTTAGTTTCCACGATTTCATCGCAATCAGCTCCTGCAATTCTCCCGTTATTCCATAGCTCTAGTTGTCCAAACAAGGACATGAAGTAACTCTATTTATTCAGGATTAATTATGCTAAAATGGTAATGGTTTTCAATATATTTTTTGCTTAAAATATCATTTTCTAGTTTAATTGTTCACGACTCCATTCATTGACTCCTTTGTTTTTACCTCTCGCAGTTCAAATTACAATCCATCATTGCCTAAACAAACGGTTCTAAATCTATGATAACCAAGCATCATTTCCCGTTTTATGAATATCCTTATGAATGGTGCAGCAGTCCGTATTCTTCTTTTGCGCTTCAGCCTCTGTATGCCATGCCAGTTGAAGCGACTACGCTGTTGAACAAATGGAACTTTAAGGGCTGTGTATGAGGGATGCTCGAAGTATTGCAAGTATTCATGTTTAGTCCAGGAGAGTGGGGCACGAATGATGGGAAGATCAAGACTTAGTCAGGGAAAGAAAAGGATTACAGGGAAGATAAGAGGTTATTTGATGGTGGTAGCTATTATGCTATCGTTAATGGCAGCTGGGGTTCCTGCATATGCCGGAGGAGATGATGGTAACATATCCGCCCAACTGGTCGTGACTTATAACTCGAACGGCGGATCAGTAATCCCCCCTCAATTTGTGAGTTCTGGAGGTAAAGTGGTGTTTCAGAGTATGCCTACAAAGGAGTGCTTCAACTTTGAAGGCTGGTATTACGACAGTGCGCTAACGCAACGATACAATGCATCAGATTCAATCACTAAAAGCCTAACGTTGTATGCGAAATGGGTGGCCTCGAGCACAAATGCACAATGCGTAAATGCTACATTGACCTCTACGATCGGTACGGTAAGTACTGGCGGGACGGTGAATGAGACAATCACTGTCGGGAGTGGCATCAAGTTAGCTGCGCTAAAGGCAGCGATTACGCCGTCAGCGAATGCAACGTTCGAAATCTACAATGCAGACGGGATAACGAAAGCGACGACGCTAGAGACGGGGATGAAGATCATCGTCAGTCCGCAAACAGGAACGAGCAAGGTGACGTATACGATAACGGTGAGTTCACCGAATTTAGCATTAAATAGACCCGCGTCGGCTGACAGTGCGTGCATCGCCTCACAGAATGCGGCCAAAGCGGTAGACGGCAGCGTGATTAATGACAGCAAATGGTGCTCCATGTCTAGCAATCGTTGGCTGCAGATTGACCTCGGTTCCGTGAAGCAAGTGAGCCAATTTGTCATCAAGCACGCATCGGAAGGCGGACAGTCTGCTTCTTATAACACGAAGGCTTACAACATCCAATTTAGTAGCAATGGTACTACTTGGAATACAGCAGTTACTGTAAATAATAATACGAGTGGCGTAACGGTAGATAATATACCGGATACTCAGGCCCGATATATCAGGTTGAATGTCACGACCCCTACGCAAACTTCGGATTCTACGGCAAGAATATATGATTTCGCGGTATTCGAGCAGCAAAATTTGGCATTGAATAAACCCGCAACAGTTGATAGTGTGTGCAACGCCTCGCAGACCGCGGCCAAAGCGGTGGACGGCAGCGAAATCAATGATAGCAAATGGTGCTCCCTATCCAGCAACCGTTGGCTGCAGATCGATCTTGGCTCCGTGAAGCAAGTGAACCAATTTATAATCAAGCATGCAGCAGAAGGCGGAGAGACGACCGCATATAACACGAAGGCTTATCATATCCAAGTCAGTAATAATGGCAAGGATTGGAGCACAGTCGTCAAAGTAACCAATAATACCAAAAGCCTGACAACAGACAATATTGCTACAGTATCAGCAAGATATATTAAGCTGAACGTTACGACGCCTACGCAAACGACAAATCTTGCTGCAAGAATCTTCGAGTTTCAAGTGTTTGGCCCCTCCAATTTGGCATTAAGTAAATCTGCGACGGCTGACAGTACGTGCACCGCCTCGCAAACTGCGGTTAAAGCCGTGGACGGCAACGTCATCAATGATAGCAAATGGTGCTCTAAGTCCAGTAACCGTTGGCTACAGATCGATCTCGGCTCCGTGAAGCAAGTGAACCAATTTGTCATCAAACACGCATCGGAAGGCGGAGAGACTGACTCTTACAACACGAAGGCTTATCATATTCTGGTCAGCGTTGATGGCATCAATTGGAGTAAGGTAGTGAACGTAACCAATAATACGAGCAGCATTACAGTAGATAAAATTACTGATGTGCCGGCCCGATATATCAAGTTGAACGTTACGACACCAACACAAACCCAAAACGCTGCGGCAAGAATTTATGATTTTGAGGTATATGGCCCTCCTCAATGAAACGTGAAGATGTGTAGATTAATGGAACAGTGGTTGGAGTAAGTATGACGAGATTCAAGTAGTGACTAGTAATGAAGAGTAGCTTCAAGAGTCATAGAACAAGTGATCCGGAGTACATCGTTCATGTGGCGATGTACTTCTTTGCGTTGTGCTTGGAATATTGAAGCCAACGCCGAATTAGCGATTGATATAAGAACGAGCTTTCATCCAATCTTCACTAGACTTGAATACCGATTTTTTAGATAGTCCGCCTGTATTCCTAAATAGTCTCGTTCTGATTCGATGGAGGCAAAGGCTATACGTTGTTATCCGTTTAGAGGGCTTGAGACATCTTTGCGAACATCGAAGGCCTCGTCATTTCGTCATTTCCGCCCCCATATCTTTTCCCGTTGCCCCTTCATTCGGGGAATGTGACGGCTTATTTTATCCACTTTGGATTGAATAGCAAATATCGCCTCCATAACTGGATGAGATGAGATGACCGAACTAATTTTTCTCGAGCGACTGATTCTATAGGCTTTCGTAATGCATGTTAGGTGGTTTACAAACAACGTATATTCATTTTTTGCGTCCCGCATGCGCTCTTTCGGAAAATACCAATTGGTTTTTCGTTTTAAAATTTTGTGATTTATGAGAAGATTTGTTTGGTTATTATTACCTTTAAAGATAATTATAAGTATAATATTGAAAAGTATGAGAGACGAAATGCTTTGTGCGTTATATATCTCCACCTGTAGCTATTGGAAAATAAAATGATAGAAAGAAGCAGAAGATTTAAAAATATGAAATAAATCTTGAGGTGGTTATTTTGAATATTAATCGAATCAACTTATATTTTCTATTAATAATTATTGTAGTCATGCTAAATGCATGCACATCGAATAATTCGAAAGATTTACCGATCCTGCACGATAATATACGAATTGGTTATTTCTCAGAAGAAAACTTCAAATCCCGATATTCAAGTTTGATTAATAATGATATAGACATGATGAACGAAAGATATACGATTGTTCCAACCTCCGAACTTATAAAAGGGAGAATAGATGTAAAGACCTGGAGCAAGGAAAATGAATTCGATATTATTTATATTCCAGGCCCACTATTGGAGCAATTTGTTGAGCAGGATGTCCTGAAAAATTTGGATAATTTAATAATTACCGACGAACTTGCGTCAGACAATTTTAATACGGCTTTCTTAGAACTTTCGAAGCTGTATGGGCAAGGTGCAGTATATGGGCTGCCACCAGGAATCGACGGGAAAGCAGTGGTTTATAATAAAAACTTGTTTGCGAAATATAAAGTTGATTTTCCTGTTGATCGTATGCAATGGTTTGATTTAATTCATTTGGCATCGCGTTTTCCAAGCGAGGGTTTGACAATAACATCAGATAGTGGATTTGAACTAATATGGGATGTAGGTCATACGAATGATTACAAAGTTTATCGAAAAAGCCCGCCAATGGTTAACTTTAATAGTGATCCTTGGCGTGAAATATGGGAAAAGGTGACGGAGCCTTTGGCGAAACGAGCAATTTTAACAAATGAATATTTGTTGGACTCCTTTTTGGAGGGGGAGGCAGCAATGGCTATCATATCAAATAGACAGTACGTTGAGCTTCAGAAGAAGAGACCAGATTTCGAGTGGGGAATTGTTACGATGCCCGTTAATTCTAATCAATCGGATGTCACTAAGTATATGCATGCAGATGGTTTTTATGGCATTTCTTCGTCCTCACCAAATCAAGAAGCTGCTGTTGAATGGCTAAAGTTTTTTTTATCTGAAAAAACGTTGGCATCTGATGGAATGCTTGGAAATTTTGGTTTAAATACGAGAAAGAGTACTATATCTGATCCATTTGCAGAGGCTGTATTCAAGCTGCACCCAGTAAAGAGGGACGTGCTGCCTTTTGAATATTTGGAATTGGGTGAAAATAGCCTTCAGAAATTATTATCAAACAATTCAACTGTCATTGAAACTCTGAATGAACTTCAAGATAAAGCAGAAGAGATTTTACGTAATACCAAGTAATTATAAATCTGTTGTAAACGGAGCGCGCCCGTTATACATATAAATCTTACAGTTAAGGGAGATCAAACAATTGAAAAAGAAAATCATGCAAGCTTCTGTAACAGTAGCATTAATTAGTAGTCTTTCTGCTATGCCAGCTTTTGCAGCTATCGATTATAACGCATCGCTGAATACCCTCCTTTCATCCCTAGGAGGGAGTACAGTAACTGCTGAAGCAAGTGCAACGAGTGTTCATGGAGATCTTAAAAAGATAAATTTAAATGTTGTACTAAAAACAGGAACTAAAACAATTACCGATGATGTGAAATCAGGAAATCCTACTGCGGATTGGATAAGACAGGGGTTGGATTCTTCCAAAAGTCATACTTTAAATGCTGCGGCAAGGTCTTATTATACGGATGGAACGTCTAGCGACCAAATATATTCTAGTTCATCTTGGTAAAATTCAGGGCGGGTGTACCCCGCCCTTTTTCTCATTAGTATACGGTTTTAAAGTCATTGTGTAAGGTGTGAAATTTGGCTTGTATTTTGATAATGAGATGTAGTAATATCTGTTCTGTCATTTAGGAGGAGACAATGGTCAGGGGATTCATAGTAATTTTAATTGTCATAATTACAGTTGTTACTTCAGGGTGTCAGAGTGTCGATGAGCAGAAAATAATTACGCTGACAGTAAATTACCCATCAGAACGTATATTTTTCGAAAGAGTAGGCTATGCCTTTGAATCAAAATACCCAAACATCAGAATTAAAGTAACGGAGAATGTTTCTGAAAATCAAGTTTCGGACATTGTATTTATGAGGAACAATCGTGAATATCAAGAGGCTATAAGTAAAGGGATTCTGCTGAATCTCAATCAATATTTTACAAAATCAAAAAGAGAACAGATGCAGCTAAGCGATATATCTACTTCCATGCTTCGTTGGGAAGAGGATAGCGGATTGTATGGATTGTCACCTGCATTTAGTAATTATGTGATCTATTATAACAAGAAAATGTTTAATCATTATTCTCTTCCTTATCCGTCTAATCAAATGAAATGGGAAGAAATATTAAATCTGGCTCAGTTATTTCCGAATAGTAATGAAAGTGGTGATAAATTATACGGATTTAAATCGAATTATTATGAGTTTATTTCATTTGCAACTTTCCTTAGAGTTGGCCAAACTGAGGGGTTATCATTCATTGATCCAACCACACTAAAGATAAATATAAATACAGCTAAATGGAAAGAGATTGGGGAATATATTATTAATGCCTTCAGAGGTGGTAATATATATTCGGATATAGATGAAAACTCAGAGAAATTCGTTCATTCACCAATTTTTACTGGACAGGCAGCGATGGAACTCTCTAGTCAGACTACCGCCTATAATTTCGAAAAGGTCCATAAACAATACCAACTGGAAGAAATTGATTGGGGAATGGTAACAGTTCCAGTCGATCCCTTAAATCCAGAGTATTCGGATTATTATCAGTTGAATGAAATATATGGGATTTCAAATTCTTCCGTAAATCAAGAGGAAGCATGGTCCTTTATTGAATTTATAACAAGTGATGTGGGGTATTACAAAAAGAATAAGAGCCAGATTATGAATTATGGAGTACCTAGTAAGTTAGACTTGTTGGAGCCTATTGGAGATCACGATCTTTCTCCATTATATTTATTAAAACCTGCCATTTCATCCAATAACCCATATGAAAAAGTTCATTTCGAAATAATTAATAATTTTAAAGAAATAGGGCAATCGTTGTTTGATCAAGTGCTATCAGGAAGTCTGTCGTTGGATGAGGCATTTGAACGTTTGGAGCAGCTTGGCCAAATAACGGTTGATGAAACTAAAAAGCGATTAGAAGATGAAGGGGAAGTTGTGTTTCTTGAAATAAATTAATGTCGAGATGTATCTATATGAAAAGGCCGGAAGCCCTCCTCTCACGAGCGGTATTCGGTCTTATTTTAATTGTATTTAAAGTTACAAAAGGAAGTTGGTATATAGGATATTTAGAACGTATGGTTTCGCTGAGAGCGGACATAGGAACTCTACCTCTGACTTGTTCTAGCAGCAGAAGTCTAACGGTTGGATTTATTAAAAATTGTATAAAAATGTCGATTATTGTGATAAGGTGTAACAAGTCATAATTTGCAATACTAATAGGAGGAATACGATCAATGAGCAATGCTAAAAAGCTTGTAACCACTTTATTGATTACAGTTTTACTGTTTTCAACGTTTAATGTAGCTTTTGGTGCTGCAGAATCTTTTAAATCTGATATCGAGGGAACATGGGCAGAAAGCCAGGTATCTGATTGGATAGACAAAGGTTATGTTACAGGTTATGAGGACGGCAGCTTTAAGCCGAACAACACGATTACAAGAGCAGAATTCATTGCATTGATTAACCGCTCCTACGGTTTTACTGAAACAGCAGACGTTTCCTTCAGCGATGTTGAATCATCAAGTTGGATATATACCGAGGTTTCCAAAGCTATAAAAGCTGGCTACATTAAGGGCTACGCGAACGGAACCTTCGGCGCAAATAAACCAATCAGCAGACAGGAAGCTGCAGTTATCGTAGATCGTCTTCTAAGTCTGACAAAAACAGATAACGCGGCAGCTAGCTTTACAGACTCAAGCTCCATTGCATCTTGGGCTAAGGCAGCGGTGGATGCTGCAGTAGCAAACGGTATTTTACAAGGCTATGCTAGTGGTGCTAACTTCAAGCCTAATCAACCTCTTACACGTGCTGAAGCCGTAGTCGTATTATACCGCTCAGTTACAGTCAAAGAAGCCTTGGAAGAAGGTTCACCTACGCCTACTCCAACAACAGCCCCAACTAAGGCGCCAACAACGGTACCAACAACGGTACCAACAACGGCACCAACAACAGCACCAACACCAACAAATACACCGACAAGTACGCCAACAACGGAGCCGACAGTTGAACCAACAGCGACTCCAACGACAGAACCAACAACGGAGCCAACAGCAACTCCTACTCCAACAGCACCTAGCGATACAACCGCTCCGGTTCTATCAAGTGTAACGACTGGGCAAATCACTATTGGAGATGACGTATTTGCTACAAGTAATGAGGGTGGATACTTATATCTTGTTCCAGCAACAACTGCAGCAACTCTCGCAGACTTAAACCAAGCCATTGATTCATTGGTAGGAATAAGAGTATCCGTTGAAGCAGCCGCAAGTTCAACAATCACGACAGCAGGCTTATCTGTAGGCAACTATGTTGTGTATGCTGTGGATTCTTCTACTAATGTCTCTTTAGCTTCAAATGAGATCGTAATTAATAAGAAGCAACTGACGATTGCGAATCCAGCATCGCTGCAGATGAATAAAACGTACGATGGAACGATATCAGCGTCAGTTACAGCGAGCTCATTGAGCGGTGTTCTTGGTGATGATGTAGTAACCGTAACTGCGGTAGCCACTTACGATGACGCAGCAATAGGGACAGACAAAACCATCACGGTGGTTTATACATTGGGTGGAGCAAATGCAGGCAACTATATTGCACCAGTAAACTACACGATAACTACTGGAGTCATTACACCCATGCAGTTAACAATTGGTAATTCACAATCACTGGTAGTAGAAAAAATATATGATGGAACGAATTCTGCAGTTGTGATAGGAAGTTCATTAGTTGGGGTTGTTACTGGTGAAGCCGTAACCGTATCTGCAGTAGCCACTTACAATGACGCATCTGTAGGAACAGACAAAGCGATAACAGTAGTTCATACAATAAGTGGAGCAAATGCAGGCAATTATATTGCACCAGTAAACTATATGATGCCTATAGGAGTCATTACAGCTGCGCAATTAACGATTGAAGAGCCGGAATTGTCAGTTGTAGAGTCTCCAGAGAATGATTCGGTAGTAGCAGTAACAGCAGGTGCATTAGTTGGAGCAGTTGCCGGCGAAGACGTGACCGTGTCTGCAAAGGCGGTTTACGATACGGAAGTCACTGATCATGTCAGATCATTAACTGTTATTTACACACTATCGGGAGATGATCTTGGCAATTATATTAAGCCTGCAAACAATACTAACTACATGTTATATGTTCAATATCACGTAGATTTGGGTACTGTAATAGACCTAATAACCAATTACAAAGTGTACGATGGAACTACAACTGCAGCTGTAGTTGCAGGTTCTAGAGCTGGGGCTTGCCCAGGAGATGGGATTTGTCCTGGGGATGATGCAACAGTATTTGCATCGGGTGCTTATGGTGATAAAAATGTAGGAACTAATAAGGAAATAACAGTGTCATACACCATATTAGGTGAAGATTCTAATAATTATACACGCCCAGACCCTATTACAATAAATACAGGTATAATCACAGCAAGACAATTATCAATTTTACCGCCTGTACTCCCGCTCAAGGTTTACGATGGAAATACAACAGCAAACTTAGTGCCGGGCGAAATAACTGGCCTTATTAGTGGCGACGAAGTCTTTGTACACGCGCTAGGTACGTACGAGAACGCAGAAGTAGGTACCAATAAACGAGTAACTATTGTTTACACCCTTACAGGCAAAGATGCAGGGAATTATATTGCACCAGCAAGCCAAACCATAAGCTCGGGTGTAATCATAAATATTCCTTAATAGCTTAACCAATTAGCCAAACACAAAAAGAGACTGTTCGAAGGTGAATTACTTTTGAGCAGTCTCTTTTGCATGTAGCTGTATATTTGATTAAGTCGTATCTTATTTATGCAAAATTCCATTCCTGCTTAAGCCCCATAGGTTCCGCTTGAAACAGTCTTGCATCCATTAGCTTAAGCTCTGGAGAGATCATCGGCTCAAAGGCTAGCAAATCCAGAATATCATGCTGCAGATCGATGCCCGGCGCAATCTCGACAAGCATCAGGCCTTGGGCTGTAAGCTGGAATACAGCTCGCTCGGTAATGAAAATCACTTCTTTGCCGCTCAGTGCTGCCTCAACACCGTTGAAAGAGATATCCGCTAGTGCGGGGACGATTTTGCGGAAGCGGCCTTCTTTAGCAATGTGTACCTTGCCGTCGTTAATTTCAATGCCCAGGCCTCCAGCAGTAAAGGTTCCGCTGAACACGACCTTTTTGGAATTTTGAGCAATGTCGATAAAGCCGCCAACGCCCATGATTTTTCCATTGAATTTGTGGACGTTTACGTTTCCTGCCTGATCCATCTCGGCAAAGCTGAGGAAGCTGACATCAAGTCCGCCACCATCGTAGAAATCGAACTGGTACGGCTGATCGAGTACCGCTCTTGGACTAATCGTCGCTCCGAAAATAATGCCTTTGGCCGGCGTTCCGCCAATAGGCCCGAGCTCAACCGTAAACGTCAGCGCTTCGCCGACCCCTTCTTCAGCTGCTACATAACCAACGCCATCGGAAATGCCAACGCCGAGGTTCGCTACCGCGCCAGGGAATGCCTCCATCAGTGCGCGCCTCGCTATAATCTTGCGCTCGGTCAACTGCAAGGGTTCGATGCCATCTTGAACAGCAAGCAAATCCCCGCTCATATAACGGTTACTTTGAGTCTGGTAAGTCTGCATCTGCTCAGGAACGACAACGACAGCATCAACGAGGAAGCCTGGAATTTTAATCGTCTTCGGATGCTGGGAGCGGGCCTGAACCATGCGCTGCACCTGAACGATGACGATGCCGCCGCTGTTTTTTGTAGCTTGGGCAATGCTAAGCACATCTAGGAAGGTTGGTTCATCCTCCATCGTAATATAGCCGTCCGTATCTGCGGTTGTTCCTCTAATAATCGCAACATCCGGTTTAATGGATGGGTAGAACAGCCAGTCCTTTCCATCGATCTCCATCAGACGCACAAGATCTTTTGTCGTGCGCTTATTTAACTTGCCGCCTTGCTGGCGCGGGTCGATGAACGAGCCTAATCCCACATGGCTCAAAATACCGGGATGTCCGGCCGCAGTCGAACGAAAAAGCTGCGTAATGACTCCTTGCGGGAAGCAATAAGCTTCAATCTGTTCTGTCTCGGCAAGCTCGGACATACGCGGCGATTGCCCCCAATGTCCGCCTATGGCTTTGACGCATAGGCCAGGAATAGCAATCGGACTCATGCCCCGATCAGCACGGTCTCCGAGGCCTGTGGTATGGAGATAAGTAAGGCCGCTCGGCTGCTGCTCCTTGTGGTAACGCGTAGCCAGTGCTTCGATAACGGCTGTCGCCTCAACAATACCGCCTCCGGCACCGCTAAATGCGACGGTGGCTCCGTTTGGTATGAGGCGAACAGCGTCCTCCGCGGACAAAACGGGAACGGGGCCCGTTCTTTTTTTCAATGATGTATGCACGATGAACGATTCTCCTTCTTCAATTGCTTTCGTCTGTGCTGTCTTTTTCCATGGCTATATCGCGCTTATTTCGAATCAGGGGCGGTATCGCCTTCAAAAATAGGCGGGCGTTTCTCGAAGAAGGCCTGCATGCCTTCACGGAAATCAGCGCTATCCGCAACCTTTTGTGAAATTTCGAGCTGCGTTAGATCAAGCCATCTTTGCTCCGTCATAAAAATGCGGCTGAGCGCTTCCTTCACAGCTCGTACGGCTGAACCGGATTTGGCAGCAATCTCCTCTGCCCATCGATAGGCGAGCTCATAAGCTGTCCCCTCATTGGCGATTTCGTTCACCACGCCCAAGCTCAGCGCCTCTTGCACACTCATCGGCTTGGCAAACAGCATAAATTGCATCGCTCTTCCCGATCCGATTAGACGGGTCATTCGGTAAGCACTGCCGCTTCCCGGGAAGGAGCCGATGTTTACCTCCGGCAAGGAAAGCACAACATGAGGAGCTGCAACCCGCATGTCACAGCTGAGCGCCCAGTCAAAGCCGCCGCCGTATGCAGAGCCGTCTAGCGCGGCAATTGTCGGAATGGGAAGGAGGGACAAGCGGGTACGCAGCCGAACCTCGCTCTCCATTTTTTCGCTGACATACGTGTTCTTCTCCAGATGCTTCTGAATTTCATTCATGTCAGAGCCCGCTGAAAAAACTTTGCCATTATGGGTCAGCACTACGGCACGAAGCTCGCTATCCGACTCGATATCGGCTAAAATCTGTTCAAGCAGCGCAAGCCCGTTATTTGTTCCCAGATTCAGCGGAGGATTGTTGAAACGGATAATCCCGATGCGGCCTTCCTTGCGAAATTCAATTCCCGGATTGATTGACACGAATATTACCACCTTTTATACGAATAGAAATGGATGTCCACTAACATAGAAGTTGCCTTATTAGATCGATCTAATCTTTCCATTGATTATAGAAAACGGTATTCCGCCTGTCAACAGCAGGAAGCGGAATTTCAGCTCTTTCCATAAGCTGCTGTTATGTACTATAATTTTTTTTAACGAAAGAGGTGTGACTGATTGTGAGCGACAAAAAAGAAAAACGCGTAACGCTTCAGGATGTCGCGAAGGATGCAGGTGTATCCCGGGCTACGGCATCGCTTGTTGTCAGGGGCAGCTCATCGATTACGGAGCAAACCAAACAGAAGGTCCATGCGTCGATGAATAAGCTAGGTTATGTCTATGACCGCGTGGCTGCCAGCTTTCGCTCCAGACGTTCTTCTACCGTGGGCATTATTATTACGGATATCGGAAATCCCTTCTTCTCCGAGCTGCTTGCCAATTTGCAGGATCGGCTGGACGAGCTGGGTTACACCACGCTGCTTGGGATGACCTTTGAATCGGAAGCCAAGCAGGAACGCGTACTGGAGACGATGCTGGAGCATCATGTTTGCGGCATTATAATGGCTCCGGTGGCAGCCACTAATCCTGCTGTGTTTGCGCGGCTCAAGCATTTGAACGTTCCTTGCGTTCTTATTGGACGTGAAATTTCTGGCGTACAAGTTGATTATATTGGCACTGATTTTAAATGGGGCACGCAGATGGCCGTAAGGCATTTGGCCGACCAAGGGCATAAGCGCATCGCTTTGCTTGGCGGCACGCCGCATACCTCCGCGTATAATGAGCGTCTTGCGGGTTACCTCGAAGGGCTGGAAATATCCCGTATTCCTGCTGATTACCAGCAAGTGATGCCCGGGCCGCCTACTCGTGAAAGCGGAAGTATCATTATTAGCGAGCTGGTTCAGCAGGGCAAGCTGCCTACGGCGGCGATTTGTCATAATGATATTGTCGCGCTTGGCGTTATTGTCGGCCTGAGGGAAAATCGCCTTGTCGCCGGCAAGGATCTGGCTCTCGTTGGCTTCGATGATATTAAAGAAGCAGCCACTGCGAATCCTGGCCTGACAACTATCGCTGTTGGCTCCGGACAGTGGGGAATTGAAGCTGCGAACCTGCTGCATGAGCGCATTAGTCCTGAAGCTTCTGAGCGGGCTCCGCTGGAGGCTGCAAGAATCATTTTACCGCCAAAGCTTGTTATCCGTGAATCTTCGACTCATTTTATGGGCGTGCATTAATCGATGCACCCCTTCCTTATTCCTAAAAACGGTCATTGACATTCAAATTTCAACTTGCTATAATTCCAACTAAACTAATGGGAAATGAACAATGCTTATTTTCCGATAGAAACAAGCGTGTACGGACTGCTGGCTCTTAAGGCAAACCGCCTACGTTTAGCGAAAAATTAGATCGATCTACTAAAAGGAGGCTGTTCAACATGTTTGGCAAAAAAAGTGTGGTCTTGTTAATGCTTGCAATGACGTTGGTGCTAGGAGCATGCGGTACAAAAGCAAATGATTCTGAAGGTACTGGCACGGGTAGCGCTACAGAGAGTAAAGAGCTCAACCTAGCTACCTACGGCGTGAGCATCGGTTTCTCCAAGAAAGATGGAGACAAGCTGGAAGGCTATGATATTGCCGTAGCGGAAGCTGTAGCTAAGCATTTGGGTTACACGAAAGTAAACTGGACGACCGCTGATATGGCTGGCATGTTCGGAATGCTGGATGCGGGCAAAATCGACACGATTGCCAATCAGGTTGAAGCGAATGAAAAGCGTAAAGAGAAATATATTTTCTCCCAAACCTATATTTACTCAGGGGCACAGCTTATTGTTCGAGCTGACGATGATTCCATCCAATCGCTGGCGGATTTGAAAGGCAAAAAAATCGGCGTTGACGTAGGGACAAGCAAAGAAGCTTATTTGCGGGCAAACGATCCGAACAACGAGCTGAACATTACGACTTACGAAGACCCAAGCGTTATTTTAAACGATGTAGCTCTGAAACGGCTCGACGCTTATATTATGGACCGTGCGGGCGCACAACTGCTTATCGATAACTCAGGTCTTGCTTTGAAGAAAGCAGGGGACCCTGTGTATACTTATGAAGAAGCCTTCCCATTCCCGAATACGGAAGATGGCCAAAAGCTGCGTGATTCCTTCAACGAAGCGTTGCAAGCCCTTGCAGAGGACGGCACGCTGACTAAGCTGTCTAATGAGCATTTGAAACAAGATATTAGCAAGGCTGACTAATCCGATGAATTTCGATACCGCGTTCATATTCGAAGCGATACCGCGGCTGCTGAAGTATTTGCCGATGACACTCATGCTCGCAGTAGGCTCCATGCTGCTGGCTTGCCTCATGGGTATTGTGCTGGCACTTATTATTAATAATAAAATTTTTATTTTGTCGCCGCTGGCAAAGGTGTACATTTCCTTCTTCCGCTCGGTGCCGACACTGGTTACGCTGTTTATCTTTTACGTAGGGATACCGCAGGTTTTCCCTGAATTCACGTTCATTGATGCAATTACGGCGACGATCGTAGCCCTTAGCTTCAAGAATGCCGCTTATTTGGCGGAAGAATTCCGTGGCGCGCTTAATGCGGTGGATAGCGGACAAATGGAGGCTTGCTTGTCAGTCGGCATGACCAAATGGCAAGGCTTCCGCCGGGTTGTGCTGCCGCAGGCATTGCGGATCGCCGTTCCGAGTCTTGGGAATTATTTAATTATGCTGGTCAAGGAGTCCTCGCTGGCCTTTACGGTTGGCGTCACCGATATTTTCGCGCAAACGAAAATTTTGGCTAGCAACTCCTTTCGCTTTTTGGAGAGCTATATCGCCGTTGCGCTGATTTATTGGGCAGTAACAATTGTGCTGAGCATGCTGCAGGGAAAATTGGAAAAGGTGATGAGCAAGCCTTATCGATAGGAGTTCTGTTATGCTAAAGGTGAGCGGGTTAAAGAAGCATTTCGGGGATAACGAGGTGCTTAAACAAATTAACTTAGAAGTGAAGCGCCGTGAGGTTGTTGCGATTATCGGCCCTTCCGGTTCAGGCAAGTCAACGCTGCTGCGCTGTCTCAACCTGCTGGAGGTGCCGGACGCCGGGCAGATTGAAATCGACGGCCTAGAGGTGGATACAAGTAAGCTGAAAAAATCCGATGCTTACGCGTTAAGGCAAAAATCGGCGATGGTGTTCCAGCATTACAATTTATTCAAAAATAAAACAGCGCTGCAAAACGTCATTGAATCGCTCGTTGTCACGAAGAAGATGACTAAGCCCGATGCCGAGAAGCTCGGCCTTCGGCTGCTGGAGCAGGTGGGGCTGGCGAGCAAAGCAGACAGCTATCCGGCTATGCTCTCCGGCGGGCAGCAGCAGCGCGTAGCGATTGCACGTGCTCTTGCAGTCAATCCCTCGGTGATCCTCCTTGATGAGCCAACCTCGGCGCTTGATCCCGAGCTTGTAGGCGAAGTGCTGCAGGTCATCCGCTCTATCGTCAATACCGATACAACGATGCTGATCGTCACCCATGAAATGTCCTTCGCCAGAGAAATCGCGGACCGAATCATCTTTATGGCGGAAGGCTCGATTATTGAAGAAGGCGATCCGCAAAGCTTTTTTGAACATCCACAGCAGGAGCGGACGAAGAAATTTCTGGGCATGGTATTTTCCGAAAACTGACAGCAGAGAAAGAGGCAAATGATGGCTCTCACCCATAACTTTAGCGTACAGTACGATCGGCGTCATACCGATTCGCAAATGTACAGCCTATATCCGGAAGATGTATTGCCAATGCATTTGGCAGAGACAAATTTTCAAACCGCACAGCCGATTATGGATGCGCTCGCAAGTCGGGTAAATCAAGGGATGTTTGGGTATGTCGCAGAGAGCGCTGAATTGGGGCTTGCTGTCCAGCACTGGATGGCTAGCCGCTTCGAGTTACCCATTGAGCCGGAGTGGGCCCAATATTCACCTTCAGTTGGTTCTTCGCTTGTATTTGCGGTTCAGGCCTTTACTCAGCCAGGCGACCGAGTGTTAATTCAAACGCCGGTTTATCATGCTTTTCACAGCTTAATTGACAATAGCGGACGTATGAAAGCGGAAAATAAGCTTATCCTGCGCAATGGCCGCTATGAGATAGATTTTGAGGATTTGGAGCGACAGCTCAGCAACCCGCGCACCAAGCTGATGCTGCTGTGCAATCCGCATAATCCTGTTGGGCGCTGCTGGACGAAGGAAGAGCTGACGCGGATGGCCGAGCTATGCTTGCGTCATCATGTGTTTGTCGTCTCCGATGAGGTACATGCCGATCTTGTCTACGAGGCGTTCACTCACATTCCTTTGCCTGCCATTTCGGAAGAAATCGCCCAGCATTGCATGGTAACGGTCAATCCGAGCAAAACCTTCAACCTAGCGGGCATGCGTTCGTCCGCAGCGATTATTCCGAATGAGCGCCGGCGCGAAGCATTCCGCGTTGCCTTAATCAACAACAAAGCCATCGACCGGCCAGTATTCGGCATGGTAGCCTTGGAGGCTGCCTATCGGCATGGGGGGTATTACGTCGATCAGCTTGTCCCGTACATTGAAGAAAATGCGAAGCTGGTTGGGGAATTCTTGCGGGAACATATTCCTCAGCTGGAGCTCATTCAGCCGGAAGCGACCTATTTATTATGGCTGGATGCCCGCAAGCTTGGGCTTCCGCCAGATCAGCTTGCCCCGTATTTCTTACGCGAAGCGAAAGTCGCGTTTAGAGACGGAGCTTCCTGTGGCAACGGCGAAGGTTTTCTTCGTATGAGCATTGGCTTTCCGCGAGCTGTGCTTGAGCAAGCTCTGCATCAGATGAAGCAAGCCGTGTCTAAGCTTGATTTGAATTAATGCCGTGTGCCAAATGAATATGCCAAGCCGCGGCTTGCAATTAACGCCTGATCATTCTTCACGGGATGATTGAGGCGTTTTTTATTTTTGCTGGTATCAACCAAGTATATGATGGTGATTGACAACATTTCAGGATAGAAATTACAATGAAAGCGAAATCATATTTATTTTTATCCAATAGTTCTTAATTGAGGATGAGGTGTCGTTGTGGCCAACGAAGAGAGCGCCAGAGTTGAGGCTGAGAGCATGAGGCTCGTGCATCAACTGATTAAGAAGGAGTTAGGATGGCATTCTGAAGAGGTAACGATCGAATTCCAAGATAGCGGGCTGACCAATCGGAATTTTATCGTATCCAATGGCGGGGAAAAGGTAGCGGTACGGATTGGCGGTGCCAAATCACATGAGCTAGGTATCAATCGACATGCCGAAGCAGCAGCTTTGCAAGTGCTGGATGGCCACTCGATAGCACCCGAGCTAGTGTTTCTTGACCCTGAGAATGGGCATATGATTACCCGCTTTGTTCAAGGAAGGGTATTTCGAGACGAAGATATAATGGACCATATAGACGGAATCGTGGACTTGTTCAAAAGAATTCATCAGATGCCATCCATTGCCTATGAATTTTCTCCGTACCGAGACATTGAGGATCGCATTAAATTGGCGAGAGAAAGACACCTTTCATTGCCTTCAACATTGGATAGCCTCTTGAATAAGCTGCTGAACATCCAGCACAGCCGGGCGCTGGAGGCGTCCCGTTTTCGAGGGTTTTGCCATAACGATCCTTTCGCCAATAACTTCCTATATGACGGTACCATTAAGCTGCTGGACTGGGAGTACGCGGGTATGGGCGATATTCTGTTTGATCTTGCGTGCATGGGGTGCTCGTTTACACCAAACGAGAAAGAACGGCTGCTTTCCTGTTATTTTGGTGCGGCAGAAGGGGAAACCCTGCTCTCCGCGCTGGATAATATGATCTTCGTCGTTCAATTCTGGAATGCCATGTGGGCAACGTTACAGATCGGTCAGCCACACCCTACCCACGACTACGCAAAAATAGCGGATTATATGTTTAAAAGCCTCGAATCTCAGCTGTAATCTATATATACACACCAAAATCTATTAATCTCCATATGATAGCAGTGATTCTATTAATATGAAGGAGATGATAGGAATGTCGGGAAAAGGGGGAAGTAAATGCGGAGGAGACCGAAGCTCAGGCAGTAAAGGCTCAAAGAACCATAGCCATGGCAGCAAGTGTGGAGGAGACCGAAGTTCAGGCAATAAAAGCTCAAACAACCGAAGCCAAGGCGATAAAAATGATGGCCATCAGAGTGGTGGAAATAAAAGTTGCAGCCACAAAAGTAGTGGGAAAAGCAGCGGCATTTTAACTATTCTTCTACGAATTGGCGTAGGAACGCCCAATATTCGGATTCATTTTGATGGAACATCGCATGTAGGCATTTATTTGGGCATTTCAGAGGGCAGCGTCATTCTTAATGTAAGAGGTGTCATCACGTATATTAAACTCTCTTCGATAACGGCTGTGGAGGTTGGCGTCAAAGAGAACAGAAAGCGGTGCGGAAAACAGTCTTGGAGATGTAAAAAAGGATAAGGCTGCTATTGAGGGCATCTCTCTTCTGATGGTCTAAGGGAAGATAATGGTTCAGAGGCTGATTCGATATCTAACATGATTAGAGTTCTAATGAGCAGGACCTAATAGCAATAGATATGAAGTAGAAGCAGACGGATATATAGCAGTATGTAAAATTTAAATACATCGCCAAGAGGGCTACGTGCCTTGGGCGATGTATTTTTGTGCTTGGAGCATACGGCTATAGATTGACTTAAACGTGTAAAAGCAACCTCGGATAGTATTGTTGGAGAGCAAAAAATATAAAAGTAACCTTTTTAGTAATAAATTAGGTAAAATTAATATGCAGATAGAATCACTATGACGTGCATTTGATTTGATAACAAGGATAAGGAGAGAGAGATGGTGAAGCTAAAGGTTTTTTTGTCTATTGTTGCACTAGCTTTTGGTCTAGCGGTGCCCCACTTGCAAATTTTATACAGAGTTATTATCATACTTAGTTTCTTCGTCATCGATGCGATTGTAAAAAATCAGACGCAAAAGCGTGAGTTTAGCGTGAGCCTATTTTTTGTGACGGGGCTCATATTGAGTTATTTGTATAAACTAATCTTTTTATAAGTGCTCATACCTCTGCGCCAGATTTGGGAGATGAATAAGAGTTCGGTCGCTTATTAAAGGGCTGCAACAGGTTGCAAGCGAGAGACCTGTCGCAGCCCTTCTCGTTTTTTCTGCTGAGCAGCGGAGCTTCACATGTCAAAGCAGTCAGTTAGCCAAAGGAACACTGCAAAAGACTAGATCGCCATATATCTGTAACTTTTTCCATCTTTTATAATAATGAAATTCGGTAGAAGGGAGGGGCATCGATGCCGCTGATTCATGTGGAAAATCTGCGTAAGGAATTCAAAAGGCAAAAGCGAAAGGACGGGTTCTGGCCGTTGATGAAAAGTCTCGTGTACCGGGAATACGAGCAGAAGGTGGCGGTTGAGGATATTTCGTTTACGATTGATCAAGGCGAGATTGTTGGCTATATCGGGCCCAATGGTGCGGGGAAATCGACAACGATCAAAATGATGGTAGGCATCCTCGTGCCAACCAGTGGCGACGTGCGCGTGAATGGACTCGTTCCTTTCGAGAACCGCATCGAGAATGCGCGGAGGATCGGCGCCGTGTTCGGCCAGAAAAGCCAGCTTTGGTGGGATACGCCAGTGATTGAATCGCTTCGGCTAACGAAATATATGTACGAAATACCGGAGGATCGTTATCAACAAAATATGGCGCTGTTTGGCGATATTCTTGGACTAGACGAATTTAAACATGTTGCCGTACGTTCGCTTAGCCTCGGCCAGCGGATGCGTGCGGACCTGTGCGCGGCGCTGCTGCATGACCCGGAGATTGTATATCTCGATGAACCGACGATAGGGCTCGATGTTGTCGTGAAAGAGAGAATCCGTGAATTCATTCGCGAGATCAATCGGGAAAGAGGAACGACGGTCATATTGACTACGCATGACATGTCCGATATCGAGAAGCTATGCAGCCGCGTGATGGTTGTCGACCATGGCCGGCTTATGTATGACGGCAATCTGAATACGCTGAAGAACGATTACGGGAACATGGAGACGATGGAGCTGGATACGGAGGAGGTCTTTATGATGGACGATGCGCTTCTCCGTATGGGAATTTCGTTCAGCCGAACGGATGACGCCCGAAGCCAGCTCGTCTACGATAAGAAAAATATTAACTCCTCCGCGGTGATCAAGTGGATTATGGATCGTTATTCCGTTCGGGATTTTAAGGTCAAGGAAACCGAGATCGAAGAGATTATTCGCAATCTGTATGCCGGCTTTAGTCAGGATGAGCGCCAGCGGCAGGAAGTGATCGTATGAGAGTCGCGCTTTATCGGGAAATGACGTTGAACGCTTTCCGATCGCTGCTTGCTTTTCGGGCCGAGGTGCTGCTTTTCCTGTTCGGACAACTGTTTAGAATATTCGTGCAAGTCTACATCTGGTACGCTTTGTTTGGCGATTCGGGCCAATTAGCCTCGAAGGCGGGCTCGGTTACCATTCAGGAAATGATTACGTATGTCGTGATCAGCTCGGTTATCTCGGTTTTCGCTACAAATGACGTTATCTTCAGAGTGAGCTCAAAGGTGTCCTCGGGTGAGATTGCAATGGATCTCATTAAGCCTATGAGCTTCCGATCCGTCATTTTCTGTCAGGCTTTCGGCACGAATTTGTACCGAATGCTATTTGAATTAATTCCGTTAATCATCGTCAGCCTATTATTCTTCCACGTACAGCTGCCCTCGCCGGCAAACGGCTTAGCCTTTCTTGTTCTCGTCATCAATGGTTTGATCCTTAATTTTCTAATTACGTATACGATTGGGCTAATCGCCTTCTGGTACATTCTCGTCTGGCAGGTCAATACGGTTCTGAACGGGCTAATTCGGCTATTTTCCGGAGCTTTTATTCCGATTTGGTTTTTCTCTGATTCGCTTGTAAAGTTCTCGTACTTTCTGCCCTTTCGCCTCATTTATTATGAGCCGATCTCCGTCTACTTGGGGAAGGTGACAGGTTGGCAGGAGCTGCTTGCGATCTTCATTCAGCAGTTAGCCTGGATGGCCGGTTTTCTGCTATTACAAAAATGGATGTGGTCGAGAGCCGTTACCCGGCTTGTCGTTCAGGGAGGCTAAGATGAGATACTTAAAGCTTTACGCGCGTTTTATTCCGATTTATTTCAAGAGCAAAACCGAGCACGGCTTTGGCTTTTATATGGATTTTGTTGGTTTTGCGCTCACTCATATCGTCAGCTATACAGTCATTTGGGCGTTAATGAGCCGGTTTCAGACGATTAATGGCTGGAATATGTATGAGGTCATGCTTCTTTATACGCTTAATATGTTAACTTATGCGGTGGCGGCAGTCTTCTTCTTTTTTCAAATGGATGCTGTCGAAGAAGATGTCCATAAAGGCTCCTTCGACAGCCTGCTCGTCAAGCCAATTAACCCTTTCATCCACATGATTATTCGCAGCTTCGGGCATTTCTTTCTGGGTGATATCGTGATCGCAGTCATTATGCTGACATTCTGTTTTAACCGTCTGGATATTCATCCGGGCTTCGGCTCTCTAGTGAGCTTTGTGTTTATGCTGCTAGGGGCGGTGCTTGTTCAAGCCTCATTCATCGTCATCACTGGTTCCATGTGCTTTTGGATTGTTCGTGCGCGATCCGTGATGAACATCGTTATTTTCGGCATTCGAGGCTTTGCGGATTACCCCATTTCTATTTATAGCAAGTTTTTGCGCGTCATATTGACCTTTATCATTCCTTACGGTTTCGTCAATTTCTATCCGTCCCATCTGATTCTCAATAAAGAAGGAGGAGCGCTGTTCGCATCGTGGCTGCCTTACGCCACTCCAATCATCGGCCTGCTCCTGTTCTTCATCGCTTATCGGGTTTGGAGCGCGGGACTGAATCGATATCAGGGCACGGGGAGCTAAGCTGAGCAGCCATTGCGGCTGCTTTTTTTATAGGATATCGCATGTCATTAGGCTAAGAATGGCAGGGAAAGTTTAAAAATGACTCACTATATAAGCGGTTACATTTACTGTAAGCTATTACTGAATCATGAATTTTATAGTTTTTTCCATTTTGAATGCAGAGGGGTGATCATTAAATCATCTTAGCTGTCTGGTTGCTGCGCACGTTAAGGGTATAAATGCGTAATGGTATGCCGGGATGCAACCCGAATTCATGTAATGGGAGGTAACACTTATGAGAAAAAAACTATTAAGTTTGTTCCTGTCAGGGACCATGCTGCTGTCCGTCTTCTTTTTCACTTCCTCTTCTTCCGCTGCAGATACACCCGCCATGTCTGGCAATCCTATTTTCACTAGCATTTTCACTGCCGATCCTTCTGCGCATGTTTGGAACGACGGACGAATCTATGTTTACGCATCACACGATATTTTTCCTTCCAGAGGCAGCGATTTAATGGATAAATACCATGTTTTCTCGTCGGATAATATGGTGGACTGGGTGGATGAAGGCGAAATTCTAAGCTCGGATGATGTGCCGTGGGGTCGGCCGGAGGGCGGTTTTATGTGGGCTCCAGACGCCGCATACAAGGATGGAACTTATTATTTCTATTTTCCTCATCCTAGCGATACGAACTGGAACAATTCATGGAAAATCGGTGTTGCAACCAGCGATAAGCCTGCTGCGGATTTTACCGTCCAAGGTTATATTGAGGGGCTTCCTGGCAGCAATTTAATAGATCCTAGCGTATTTCGCGATGACGATGGCACCTATTACCTTTATGCGGGTGGCGGGGGTACAAGCTACGGTGTCAAGCTGGGTAGCGACATGATGTCATTAGATGGCCCGATTAAGCAGTTCACCGAGCTGCAGGATTTCCATGAGGCCACTTGGGTCTTTAAGCGGGGAAGCCTGTATTACTTAATGTATTCGGACAATAACCCAGGAGCGAACCGGATGCGTTACGCAACCAGCAGCAGCCCGCTTGGACCTTGGGTAAATCGCGGCGTCATTTTGGATCCAGTCAAAAATAGCGAAACGTCGCATGGGTCTATCGTGGAATACAAGGGCAACTGGTATATGTTTTACCATAATGGAGAAATATCCTCCAACGGTACGCTGCGTTCCGTCTGCGTGGATAAGCTAAACTTCAATTCGGATGGTACGATTCAAAAGGTCGTACAAACGACTGGAGGTGTCCCAGCTGTCGGACCGCCTTCCCATGCGACAGAGATCAAATATTATGATTTGATTAATGAGAGCTTTGATCAATATACCCAGAAAACAGAATATGCGATGAATGCCAGCAACGTATCTATTGGTGGAGGGGCAACCCGTTCAGGAGGTACGGTTGAAAATATGCATACCCAAGGCTCCTTTATTCAGTTGAATGGCATCAATGGAGGCACAGGCGGCAAGGCACTTCTTACCGTGCTTTATGCTTCTGGCGACAGCGGTACGGCCTTTAAGGTCGACTCTAGCGGGGATACGGCTGGAGACGGTTATTTTCTTTCCTTGCCTGGCACCGGAGGTTGGGGCAACAACACGGGCCGAAGCAATCGTCTCATTGATTTGAATGCAGGCACGAATAACGTGATCAAGCTCGGCGGCGGAATGGGCGGAGCCAATATCACTGGCGTCAGCGTATCGTTGGTCCCAACAACGAGTATAGTGACGGAATATGCGCTGAACGGAAGCAATGTGTCGGTTGGCGGCGGCGCGACGAGATCAGGCGGAACGGTTGAAAATCTGCATATCCCTGGCTCCTATTTCGAGTTGTCTGGCGTCAACGGCGGCGCTGGCGGCCAAGTGACGATTACCGTGCTGTACGCTTCCGCGGACACCGCAGCAACCTTTAGAGTGAACAGCAGCGGCGATCAGTCGGGGAACGGCTATTCTCTTACCTTACCGGGTACAGGCGGCTGGAGCACGTTTACTGGCCAGGTTAGCCGGCAAATTGCTTTGAACCCCGGCGCTAATAACGTGATACGATTAAACGGCGGTTTGGGAGGAGCCAACATCAATCGCATTATCATTTCGTCAACTCCGTAAAGCTGAACAATAGAAGAAGGCCGGCCCCGAATGAATGGGAGCCGGCCTTTGCTGTTGCAGGATTAAGCAAGAAAGCTATGGCGGCTGGGATACACATGAGATATACTTGTTGTAAAATTTAGTAAATTAAAAAAACAATTTAAAGTGCTGGTGATGATGTCATGAAGTGCATTTTATGCAAATCTATTCTTATTTTAATTACGTTTATATCTATCGTTGGGTGTTCCAGTATGAAGAGGGATAACTCTGTGCGCGGAGTGGAGATTCCTTACAACATTGATGATTTGAAAATGTATGATCAAAGCAATGGTTGGGCAACGGTCACTGTTCCAGAGTTTGCGGTTCTAAATACGGAAGGTGGAGCGGAAGGTTGGAAGGACGTCACTCCTGAAACGACAAACGGTCTATTCATATCGGTAAATAAGGATACAGCATTTATTGTTAGCACCACCGGGGAAGTGAAGCAAATTTATCGTACAACAAACCGAGGTGTTACTTGGGAAACGACAACTATTCATTCCGAAAGCGACGGGATGTATTATGTTCATTTTATAAATGAAAATACAGGTTGGATAACAGGCCAAGTGCGAAGTGAAGGCTACAATAACAGGATTGAAATATTAACTACAGAGGATGGAGGTAAGGGGTGGAGTAAAGTGAAGGTGGATGACCAAATGGAGGAAGGCTATAAAAATGGAGCTGTCTTTACCTCTCCAAGCCATGGTTTGATCACTGCAACCTTACCTGGCGAGCCACTCCTATACACGACTTCAAATGGCGGGGAGATGTGGACTAAGAAAAAACTCGTTGTAACTGACAAACTGCTGCCGGATTTGTTCTCTGAACCACAAAACCCAACCTTTTATAATGAAAACGAAGGTATTCTCCCGATCGTCTTTCATAGTGGAGAAGAAATTTTTATTGAATACATGTTAACTACAGACAGTGGAAGTAATTGGAGTGTTCTATCTAACAATCAGAAAATTGATGTTCCAAAAGAAGACCAAAATTTACACTTCGATAGTGTTGATGCAAATCATATTTGGCAAACGACGGATGGAGTAAACTTATATATTGTATCAGCTGCACCTGAAAATAATGAGATTATAAGTGTCCCAGAAGCACTAAATTTAGAAAACGCTCATATTTTGGATTTTAGTTTCGTTTCGAAAAAAGAAGGTTTTATGGTTGTGAAATCGAATGAGAAAGTTTACTGGTATGTAACCCATGATGGAGGTAAAGTTTGGCAGTGATATTCAGAAAAGCTGAAGCCTCATTTCTATGCCGAAATATAGTAGTCCAATTACAGAATGAAGAATAAGAGCTGAGAAGCTCCATACGTCAGACATCAAAAAATACAGAGCTATGTGAGTCTTAGACCCACATGCTCTGTATTTTTTATGAAGATAGGGATAACGCAGCATGATTTGTTTTAAAGCCGATATCTTGCCATACTTCCGCCATGTTCAGGAGCGTTCAGCTCACACATAATACAGTTAACCAGTATAGAAGGTCATTTTATAACTGTCATGAAGGAGGAGTTGGCATGTTTAATCAAACGGTGACTCTACAGCCTTTGGCCGATATTTCTGCGTATACGGAGGGCTTTGAAATCGTCTCGGCACAAATAGGCTCGGATGGCTGCATGTATGTGTTACTAATTAACCAGATCCCTGTCCAGAAACGTGGGAGGTCGGAGTCAAAGGATCTAAAGAAAACATTTACCTATAAGGTTTTATACTTTGATGATCAGGATATCGAGGAAGTGGTAATCGCGGACCAGCATTTTAAATATCACTATGTCCAGCCGCTTCATCGGCATCTGCTGTTAGTGGGAGCGCGCTGCGCTTATTATGGTGATGGAAAGTATGAGATGAACGTTAAAGTATGCGATTATGAAGGAAATACCATTCGAGAATTTTTGCTTGGGGATGGGATTCAAAGTGTACAGGTAACTGAACAAGGCACCATCTGGACCAGCTATTTCGACGAAGGCGTATTCGGAAATAACGGCTGGGGCGAACCTATCGGCGCGCCAGGACTTGTGGCTTGGGATGAGAATGGCAACAAACGATATGAAGATCAAGTGTCGAATATTGCCGATTGTTATGCGTTAAATGTGGTAAAGGAAGAGGAGGTCTGGTTTTATTATTATACGGACTTTTTGCTAGGCTGCGTTTCGGGCGGACTCGAACAGCCCAAGGTTACCTTTATGAATCCGGAGATTTCAGGCTCCTCTGGGTTTTGTACGGATGGTTATCACTTTTTGTTTGACGGCGGTTACGGAAAAAGCGGAGACTTTATTCTCAAGAAAAATGAAAAACCAGAAAGATTGTCGACAGGGCATAAGGTCCATTTTCTGAATGAAAAAGGAGAACCGCTTGCCCCGTTAACGCAAGACTTTCGAGAGAATCGCGTGTTGTTTAGTGAAGGCCATTTCTTGTATCTGGTGGCGATTGAAGACTTGCTTTAAAGCTGCATTCCTTTATGTATTTTTTGCTCCGAATGACTGTGATTTAGCTAATAATGCTATGGCGGCATTGAAACGCTTAGTGTATACTTGTTGTAAAAATTGGTAACTGAGCGAATAAGTTACAGAATGAGGAGGGGTTCTACATGAATGCAATGATCGGTGAAAAAATTGGTGAGGGTGGCTGCTCCGAAGTTTTTGAGTGGGAAAATGCTAGCAAAATCATCAAATTAGCAAGAGCGAATACAGATATAGACGCGATGAAAAGAGAGTATGATCACAATCGTATGGCCTGGGAGCAAGGATTGCCTGTGCCGCAACCATTTGAATTTGTAGAAATCGATGGCCGCCCAGGCATTGTTTTTGAACGGATTTATGGGGAGACGTTGATGAAGCGTTTTGTGCAGCATGCCTTGCACAGGACGTCTTCCGAAGAAGGCGTTACTGAACAGGGGCATATTGAAGATAAACATGATGATGTCCGGATCACCGCTCAAATGTTAAGTGAAATCCATTCTAAATCCAATCTAAATGTTCCGTCGCAAAGAGAAACGATCAAAAACTCGATTGGCTGGGTCAATTATTTAACTTCCAAGGAGAAGGAAGAAGTCATTACTCTGTTGGAAAGCCTGCCTAGCAAGCAACAATTATGTCATGGCGATCCGAATCTAGGCAATATCATGATTAGAGAAGGCAATGCTCTCATGATTGATTGGATGAATGCGACCATAGGCAATCCAGAAGCAGATTTGGCGGAATATATCATTATGATTAGATATGCTGTCCTGCCCGCTTATCTGCCAGACGAAGCAGTGGACTATATTAATACGATTCGAGAGTCTATCATCGACGTGTTTATGGATGAATATACTAAACTAGCGGGTATTACTTATGAGGAAGTGGATGCCTGGATTGCTCCTATTGCTGCACGCAAGCTATCCGCGGATGGGATAGGCGAAGAGGAGAAAAATGTGCTTGTTAACGAAATTAGAAAACGACTCGCGGACCTTCAACGGTAAATCCTAAGGTAGAGGGAAGAAGGATCAGAAGCCGTCAGCTTTGAAAAGCATAGAAAATCAAACATCGCCCAAGGTCCTCGGACCTTGGGCGATGTTTGTTTAGTTAAGCCCTGATTGAGCCTTATTCATTAGCTTGCCTTTATGGAAAGACAATATGGCATTGGCGCCTGTGTCTCCCGAGCCAAAGTAGGAGTAGACGACCATATCGTCAGCTTCGCTGATCGCTTTGCCGTCACCGCCAATAATCTCGGTTACTTCTTTATAGGTCATGCCAATTTCAATTTCTTTATACTGTTCAAAGGTGATTAGCACGCTATCGCCTTTGCCAGCGGGACCATTGTCGTCTGGCACTGTAGTGTTGATATTGCCGCCTGATTGATTAGTAGCTGTAAGAGTAGTCTTTAGCTCATCCAGTTCTTGCTCCTTATCGGTGAGTCGCTTCTCCAATCCGGCAACACGTTCCTGTAAGCTGTCATAATCAGCTTGTGAGGGTCCCGACGAGCCGCATGCTGCAAGTGCGAGAAGCGTGACTGCAAGAGCCACAACACCCAAGCCTCGTATCATCCGTTTTTTCATGTACATACTACCTCCTTACCAGCAAAACCAAATATTCCATGTGGGTTGGATTGCTTATTTTGGAAAAATAATATCGACAACCAGTTTATCACAATAGATATATGCTGTAACTGAGGCGTTGGGCTCTGGTCCTAATTTCTCAGGATGGGATACAGAGGATGAATTATACCGTTGGTGGTGTTGGTTTATTCGCCTATTTTAAGAGCCTTGGTTCTATACTGCAGAGGGGTACAGCCGGTCAGCTTACGGAACAGGGCATGGAAAAATTTCAGATCGGTGTAGCCGATACGTCCAACGATTTCGTTGACGGGCAGGTCCGTCGTCTCCAGCATGACGCAGCTTCTCTGAATGCGGACATGCTGCACATAACGGTTAAAGGTTTGTCCGGTGGCTTGCTTGAACAGCTGCTGCAAATGATTGACACTGATGGAACTGGAGCTCGCCATGTCCTTTAGGGTGAGCTGCTCATGCGCATGATGATGGATGAATTGGATCATATCCTCCACCTTCTCGCGGTAGCGGTTCGTACTTTGAAGCTTGCCCGCATTGGTTACCTCGGATTGCATGCGGTGCATCAAAATCAAAATTTGCAGCAGAATCGTTTTGAGCATCGTACGGTGCTCGGAGAATTGCTGGTGAAACTCCAGATACGCCATCTGAAACATCTGGGAAAGACGGTTATGCTTGTCCTGATAATAGTACCAGCCCTGCTTCAGTTCCTGCGGTGAGTAGAGAACCCGGTAAAGCTCAGATTGTGATGGAATCCAGTCCTTCACATCCCGAATCGCTTCGAGCTGAAAAATACAATTGCAAATAACCAGAGGTTCGGTCGATTGGGGGGACGAAGGCCGGAAGACGTGAGAGGTCCCGATCGGCAGCAAAAATATATCCCCTTTTTGAACAGGAATAGTCTGATCCCCAATAAATTGAAAGCCCCGCCCTTCCTCTACCAGACAGATTTCAATAAAATCATGCGTATGATATTTGACCTTGAACGACTCGGTCTCCCGATTGAGGAAAATGGGAAAATCAGGTTTGAAAAAACGATCTCCAGTCAGCACCTGAACCATTTCGCAGCTCCCTTTCTTGCTTTGTCTCACTTATTATAAGCGCTTTATAGATAAAATATCAAGAAGAAAAAATGATAATGCCCTATATCTATTGTGATATCAACCTATAAATGTCGATTCATGATCTTTTATACTGTAATCAACGAAGCAGGATGCAGAGAGGAGCGCGAATGTGGGAATTACCGCAAGTCGTTTAAAAATGGTTCATAAGCACGAGCCGCAGCAGAAAGCGACAGGCGCTGCCGCCAGCATGAGCTGGATGCTGCAATCCGCCGAGTCGGATCAGCTTCAAAGTGCTTACCATATTCAGGCTGCATCTGCACAAGAGCAGCTGCTTCTGGGTAAGCCGGACCTGTGGGACAGTGGCGTTGTTGCATCGGGACAATCGCTGCATGTAGAATATGAGGGCCTACTGCCCAAAGCAGGCAAACGATGCTGGTGGAGAGTCAGAGTGTGGGATGAGTCTGGATCGCCATCGGAATGGAGTGAAGCAGCCGTCTGGACGCAAGCGCGCCTTGAGCCATCGGAGTGGATTGCGCAATGGATTGGAAGCGTTATCCCGAAGGAGCTGGAGCTGCCTCCGGCAAGCTATCTGCGCAAAGCCTTTCAAACGGAAAGGCATGTAAAAAATGCAACCGCTTACGCAAGTGCATTAGGGCTCTATGAGCTATCCATTAATGGCAAGCGTGCAACCGACGAGCGGTTCGCCCCCGGATGGACGGATTATCATACCAGGGCACAATATCAGGTCTGCGATGTCACACACCTGCTGCGCCAGGGGAGCAATGCCATCGGCATTATTTTAGGCACAGGCTGGTACGCGGGTTATCTGGGGATGATGGGACGCCAGGTATATGGGGAGTCTCCGAGGCTGCTGTTTCAGCTTCATCTGGCGTATGAGGATGGCAGTGAAGAATGGCTGATCTCGGACGACTCTTGGAGAATAAGCAAGGGGCCGATCCTTTACTCGGACATTATTAAAGGGGAAAAGTACGATGCCCGCCTGGAGCAGTCCGGTTGGAATGAGCCCGGCTTTCAGGATGTAGATTGGGAGCAGCCGCACTGCTTTGAGCCTTACGCAGGGGAATTGACACTGCAGCATGATCCGCCAATCCAGGTGATGGAGCAGATCCGTCCGTTATCTGTCAGGAAGACAGAGCGGGGCAGCTATATATACGACCTAGGGCAAAATATTGCCGGCTGGACACGACTACAAATCAGTGGACGCTCCGGACAGGAAATTACGGTTCGGCATGCGGAGATGTTGGATGCTGACGGGTCGTTGTACTTCGCCAATCTCCGCAAGGCGGTTCAAACATGCATTTATATTTTGCGGGGGAATGGAACAGAGGAGCTGGAACCGCATTTTACCTATCATGGTTTCCGCTATGTGGAAGTTGAAGGAGCGGAGGATGAGCTAACCCTTGACCAACTGCTTGGACTCGCCGCCTACTCGGCCGCTGAAACGTCCGGCTGGGTAGAAACTTCGGATGAGATGATTAATCGGCTGTACAGCAATATTGTCTGGGGACAAAAGGGGAATTTCTTTAGTGTTCCGACAGATTGTCCGCAGCGGGATGAACGACTCGGCTGGACGGGAGACGCGCAAATCTTTGCACGTACAGCCTGCTATAACATGAATGTCGAAGCCTTTTTCAAAAAGTATATGGTGGATGTAGCTGATGCACAGCGGGAGGACGGCGCGTTTCCGGATACGGCACCGGATGCAAACTGGTCATACTTCAAGCAGGTATCAAGCGCCAAGTGGTTTGCACCGGATAATGCGGGCTGGGGAGATGCGGGTGTTATTATCCCGTGGACGTTGTATCTGATGTACGGTGATGCTGCCATTTTAAAGCAATATTACGATCGAATGAAGCTATGGGTCGATTACTTGAAGGCTAATAGCAATGATCTGATCCGGCCGGATTATGCCAATCACGCCGACTGGTTGTCGGTGAATGCGGATACGCCAAAAGATGTTCTAGCCACACAGTATTTTGCCTACAGTACTCGGTTATTTGCCCGGATTGCTGCCCTTGTCGGCAATGAGGCGGATGCGGCTAGCTACGATGATTTATTCGAACAAATAAAAAAGGCCTTTATGAACCGATTCGTTGCAACGGACGGCATGATTGAAGGAGATACCCAGACGGTATATGCGCTGGCATTATATTTTGGCCTGCTGACTGAGGAACTGAATGAAAAGTCGGGTCAGCGGCTGGTACAGCTCATTGAGGAAAATGGCAATCATCTATCGACGGGTTTCCTCGGCGTAGGCTATCTTCTCCCTGTATTGTCCGAGATTGGCCAGAATGAGCTTGCCTACACGCTGCTTCATCAGGAAAGCTATCCTTCTTGGCTTTACTCCGTCAAGCATGGCGCTACGACGATCTGGGAGCGGTGGGACGGCTGGACAGAGCATGGCGGCTTTCAAAGCCCTAGCATGAACTCGTTCAACCATTACTCGCTAGGTTCGGTCGGAGAGTGGATGTTCCGTTACATGGCAGGGTTGGACACCGATCCGCAGCAGCCCGGCTTCAAGCACCTTCGGTTTCAGCCAAGGCCGGGAGGAACGCTCAAATATGTGAAAGCGCATTATGAGAGCGGATACGGACGCATTGAAGCAAGCTGGGAATATGATGAGCAGCAAGGAGTTACGGTCAAGCTCAGTCTGCCGCCCAATACGACTGCTTCCGTGATTTTGCCGGGGCCGGCAGTGCGAGCGCAAGGTCAGGTGAAATCGCTTGAAGCGGGCAGCTTGCATTATGAGGTAGGCTCAGGAACGTATACCTTTTACTGCGCGCAGACAGGGAAAAAGGAAGGAGAAGCAAGCCTATGAGTGAAGCTTTCGAGCATTATGAACAGCTGTTAAGAGCTTATATTGGCGAGAAGGCGGATACCATTCTGAAGGCACCCGCTCATTATCTCAAACATCCCTTTGTGGATCCCGGCTCCATTTATGACGGCAATCTATGGGATTGGGATTCCTTCTGGGCAGTCTACGCGCTGCTGAATATGGCGGAAGATGAGAACAGGGACCGTTATATTGCACATGCCAAGGGCAATATTTTTAACTTTCTCGATTATCAGCTTGAAGATGGCTACATTCCGATGATGATTGAAAAGAGCAAGCTGCCCGAGCCTTATCTGATCGGTAAGCGCAAGGAAGGGCATATCATGAACATGCACAAGCCCTTCTTATGCCAGCAGGTTGCAATTATAAGCGGAGCATGCGGGGATTACAGCTGGATCGAGCCGCATCTGGAGCAGCTTGAGCGCTACTTCGATTGCTATGACCGTTTCTATTATCACGAGAATAGCCGGCTGTATGTGTGGGCGGACGATGTGATGATCGGAATGGATAATGATCCGGCAACCTTTGGTCGGCCGCGCTTCTCAACTGCGAATATCTATTTGAACAGCTTTATGGTTAGTGATATGAAAGCCTTTTCATCCATTGCTGCTCACCTTGGTCGCCCTGAACTGCAATCGCGCTTTGAAGAGAAGGCAGCCGAGCTCAGTAAAGCTATTCAGGAGGAATGCTGGGATCAGCGGGACAAGTTTTATTATTCGGTTGATGTGGATATTAAAACCCGTGCTTATGATTGGTTTCATACTGGACTTGGGGTGTTCTGGAAGACATTACCCATTAAAATAAGGGTATGGTCTGGTTTCATTCCACTGTGGGCGGGCATTGCCGATGATAGGCAGGCTGCTCTACTGGCTGAGCTGCATGCAGCAGATAAAAATACGTTTAACAGCCCGTCTGGCATGGCAACGCTCGCCCAGGATGAGAAAATGTTCGATTGCCGGGCAACGAATAACCCGTCGAACTGGCTTGGCCCAGTCTGGATTGTTGCCAATTATGTGGTCTTCCGTGGCTTAATGAATTATGGATATGTGAAGCAAGCCGAGGAGCTGTGCATCAAGACGGTAACGCTGCTTGGCAGGGATCTCGAGAAAACGGGTGTGCTTCATGAGTACTATATTCCAGAAACCGGAGAGCCAGTCATGAACGGCGGATTTTTAAATTGGAACCTGCTTGTACTCAACATGATTGATGAGATGCGCGGAAAATCGCCAATCAGCAGCTTTCTTGGGATTCATTTTCCTTGAAATGAAACCGATAGCAATTATGCAACATCGTTAATGTTTTAGCTTGCTAACTATAAGGGAGGTTTTTTAAAATGTTTAAAAACAGAATGTTATGGTCTTCGCTGCTCGTCACCCTGATGATTTTCCTTGCTGCATGCGGCAACTCATCGACTAACAGTCCTTCCGGAAGTAATAAAGGAGAGGAAGCCGCAGAGAAAAAAGTAGAATTGCGAATGATGTGGTGGGGGTCTCAGGCGCGTCATGAAGCAACACTGAAGGTCATTGAATTGTTTGAGGGCAAAAATCCTAACATTTCGATTAATGCCGAATATCTGGGAGCAGACGGCTACTGGGATAAGCTGAATACCCAAATCGCGGGAGGCAATGCGCCTGACCTTATTCAGTTGGGCAACAATTACCCAGACTATGTATCCCGCGGCACGCTGCTTGAATTGGACCCGTTCATGGGCAATGAAATTAATTTAAGCGATTTTGACGAGGCGATTGCCACAAGCGGCAAGCTGAATGACAAGCAATATGGCATTAATCTGGGCTCCAATGCACTTGGCATCGTGTATAACACCGAGTTGATCAAAAAAGCTGGCATGGAGCCGCCGAAAGCGGGTCTGAGCTGGGAAGAGCTGGAGCAGTACAGCAAGGAGCTTGTAGCCAAGCTTGGCAGCGGTTACTATGCTTTCGCAGATCAATCTGCCTTTACCCATTATGTTGGGCATTATGTGCGACAAAACGGAAAAGCACTGTTTGATGGCAGCAGCATTTCCTTTGATGAAACAGACATGACCTCATGGTTTGATATGTGGAAGCGTTTCCGTGATGAAGGCATCATTCCTTCAGCAGAGAAATCGGCCGCTTATTTGGAAGTTGCTCCCGACAATTCTATGTTGGTTGAAGGCAAAACTGCGATGGTTGTCATGTGGTCCAATCAGTTGAAGGCTTTCCAAGAAGCGATGCAGGATGAGCTGGAGATGATCCCGCTGCCAAGTGGCGGAACCGAGAAGGGCATGTGGATTCAGCCTAGCCAGTTCCTAGGGGTAAGCGCAAAAACCGAGCACGGCAAGGAAGCGGCTGCATTTATTAACTTCTTCGTCAATGATCCTGAAGCAACAGCGATCTTAAGCAGCGACAGAGGCATTCCGGGTTCCAAGGTCGTTCGTGAAGCTCTAAAAGCGAATGCAGAGCCAATCGTATTGAAAACGTATAACTATCTGGACGTGGCCGCTGAGCAGTCCCGCGAGATGGACCGCGAAATGCCAAACATTGCCGAGTGGGATGCCGCTTTGAAAAATGCGGCTCAGAAAATAGCTTTCGGCGCAGCTTCCGCCCAAGAATCTGCCCAAGAAGCTTTGAAGGCCGCTCAAGCTGCAGCCGCCAAAGCAAAATAAAATCCCAATAGGAGGGACCGCGTTTGAATCAATCAGCTAAATCAAATCGGACTTCAATGTATTTCAAGGGGCTGTGGAAGAAAAATGCGGTCCCCTACCTTTTTCTTCTGCCCTGGTTTTTGGGGGTTTTCGCACTCACGATTGGACCAATGATTAGCTCACTCTATCTCTCTTTTACCCAATATGACATGCTGACACCGTCCAAATGGATCGGGACCGAAAACTATGCCAGAATGCTCGATGATCCACGTTACATGCAATCGTTAAAGGTCACTTTTACTTATGTATTCGCATCCGTCCCGTTAAAGCTGATTTTTGCGCTTGCGGTAGCCATGCTTCTGAACAAAGGCATACGAGCACTTCCACTATACCGGACGGTCTATTACATTCCGACCCTGCTTGGGGGAAGCGTAGCGATAGCTGTCCTGTGGCGCAAAATGTTTGGCGGCGGCGGTGTGCTGAATGAGTTTTTGCTCAGCGTGTTCGGCATTCAGGCTCCGGATTGGGTATCAAATCCCAAATATGCGATTTATTCGATTATTGCGTTAACCGTATGGCAGTTTGGCTCATCGATGATTATATTTTTGGCGGGCTTAAAGCAGATCCCGATGGAGCTATATGAGGCATCCCAAGTGGATGGAGCAGGCAGAATGCGCCGCTTCTTCAATATTACGATTCCGATGCTCTCGCCGGTGATCTTCTTCAATCTAGTCATCCAACTGATTACGGCTTTCCAGGCCTTTACGCCAGCCTTTATTATTAGTGGCGGCAAAGGCGGGCCGATCGACTCTACGCTGTTCTATACCCTGTATCTTTACCAAAAGGGCTTTGCCTTCTTCGAGATGGGTTATGCTTCTGCCATGGCGTGGGGACTTCTGGTTATTATTGCGATATTTACAGCTATTATCTTTGGCACATCCAAGTATTGGGTTAACTATGCGGACGGGGGGAAATGACGATGAATACAACTTCAAGAGCACAGGCCATGGGTACGCACCTCTTCGTCATTGTGCTCGGCCTCGTTATGCTCTACCCGATTATTTGGCTGGTGGTCAGCTCGTTCAAACCAAGCTACCTCATCTTTTCGGATTTGTCGATTTGGCCTAAAGAGGTCACGCTGGACAATTATACGAAGGGCTGGTCCGGCGTATCCAAATCCTCCTTCGGCACGTTCATTGGCAATTCCATTATGCTCGGACTGATTTGCGTGGTGGGAAACGTGGTTTCATGCTCGATGGCGGCCTATGCATTTGGAAGGCTAAACTTCTCTTGGAAAAAAGTATGGTTCGCGCTGATGATGGTGACCATTATGCTGCCGCATCACGTAACGGTCATTCCGCAATATGTTTTTTTCTTCAAAATGGGCTGGGTAGACACATTCGGTCCGCTATTTGTACCTAAGCTGCTGGCAACGGAAGCATTCTTTATTTTCCTCATGGTGCAGTTTATTCGCGGCTTGCCGCGTGATCTGGACGAATCTGCGACGATTGACGGCTGTGGGACGATACAGATTTATTGGCGAATTATTTTGCCGCTTGCTTTTCCAGCGCTGATTACAACGGCCATCTTCACGTTTATCTGGACCTGGGATGATTTCTTCAGCCAATTGCTGTATCTGAACTCGCCGGGCAATTACACGGTTCCGCTTGGTCTGCGCCTGTTTATGGACTCCTCTGGCGAGTCGAACTGGGGTCCTATGTTCGCGATGTCAGTGGTCTCATTAATCCCAGCCCTGATTATTTTCTTCTCCCTGCAGCGTTACTTTGTAGAGGGTATTTCTACGACGGGGATTAAAGGGTAAACAGCGAAAAAGGATCAGTCAAGGCAGCTTGCTAGAGAGCAATAGGCCGGAGAACGCCTACTGCCGCAATCGAAGAGAGAGGGGAAGATCGCATGACGGTACGGGAAGCAGCAGTGGAGCGGTGGGGGCAATTTGAGCTTTCACTGGCCGGTCCGCAGGAGGGCAACCCTTATGTGGAGCAGGAGCTGAAGGGGTATTTTAGCAAAGACGGGCATGAGGTATTGGTTCGGGGATTCTATGATGGGGGCGGGGTATACCGCATTCGATTCATGCCGGAGCAAGAGGGTCGGTGGACTTACAGAACCGAGAGCTCGTCAGCACAATTGAATGGGCATACGGGAAGCTTTGTATGTACTCCTGCTAAGGAGGGCAACCATGGTCCGGTTCGGGTGAAAAATGAGTATCAGTTCACCTATGCGGACGGCAGCAGCTATGCTCCTTTCGGGACGACCTGTTATGCATGGATTCATCTGGACGAGGCGATGCAGCAGCAGACGCTGGCTACTCTGGCAGAAGCGCCGTTTAATAAGCTCCGGATGTGCGTTTTTCCAAAGCATTATGCGTTCAATTCAACCGATCCGGATTGCTATCCGTTTGTGAAGGAGGAAGGCGGCAGCTTTGATCTGGAGCGGTTCGATCCGCGTTACTTTGCCAAGCTTGAGCAGCGCATATCCGATTTGCAGCAGCTTGGAATTGAGGCGGATTTGATTCTATTCCATCCCTATGACAAAGGGCGTTGGGGCTTTGATGCCATGGAAGCGTCAAGTGATGATTATTATTTGCGCTATGTGATTGCCCGCCTGGCTTCCTTCCGCAATGTATGGTGGGCGCTGGCTAATGAATATGATTTTATGGAAGAGAAGCATATGACGGATTGGGACCGCCTGCTGCAGCTGACACAGGAGGAAGATCCTTACGCGCATCTGCGTTCTATTCATAACGGTACGAAGATGTATGATCATGCCAGTGTCGTGTTCTATGATCACAAGCAGCCATGGATTACTCATCTGAGCGTTCAGCATTGGGATGTAACGATGCCGCCGATTTGGCACAGGGAATTCCATAAGCCCATTGTGGTGGATGAATGCTGCTATGAAGGCAATTTGCCGCAGCGCTGGGGCAATGTGACAGGCGAGGAAATGGTCCGCCGTTTCTGGGATATCATCGCCCGTGGCAGCTACTGTACACACGGAGAAACCTATGCTGATGAGCATGATACCATCTGGTGGGCCAAGGGAGGCAAGCTGCATGGCGACAGCCCGGAGCGAATCCGCTTTCTGCGGACGATTCTGGAGGCAGCGCCGGAAAATTGCATGCCAATCCCCGAGGTATACGATGTACCGACGATTGGAATTGAAGGGGAGTACTACCTTCAATACTTCGGCATTCATCGTCCGGCATACCGGATCATTGAGCTGCCTGAGGGCAGCAGCTTCAAAGCGGAAATCATCGATACTTGGGAAATGAAGATTACGGAGGTCGAGGGGCTGCTAAGCGGAACAAGCAGGCTAGAGCTGCCGAATAAGATTTATCAGGCGGTTAGGCTGACGCGCGTGTTGTAATTAGGCAGTAACACTAAGCTGTTATGTTGGTTTCATTGAACCGTGGACCTCAAGCAATAGCTTGTTCAAAGCCCACATCTCGTTGATCGAGTTGTGGGCTTTTTGCTGCGTGTATCTATATAAGTTGAACTAAAGTGTTTCGTGGTGGTCACTGTGTGAGTAGATCATTCTTTAGGGTCGCTGTTGTAACCAGATTCTTTGATTGACTAAGACATTTAAAGGTAAGAATCCGGCTACAAAGGCGAACACTTCGTTTCTCCAGAACAATCTTCTCACTTCGCTTACACTTCATTTTTTTAGTTCAACTTATCTATATCTCTAAAACCCAGCCATAAGCTGCCCATTTGAAACCGCTGAGGTAGATTAGATCTATTTTTTAGACCTATTTCATCCATTTCGACTATTTGCGCCAGATTAGATCTAAAAATTAGATCTATATCTCCAAAACCCAGCAATAAGCTGCCCATTTGAAGCCGTTAAGGTCGATTAGTTTGAAGACGGGAGTATGATCCATGATTATTATTCGATGAAATTCTCAATTATAAATGGACTATCATTGACCGACTGTGCTTCCGTATGGAATCCTGCTTTCAGAAACTCATTAAGTCTAAAATCACTGGTTGGACTTATATATTCAGGCAATAAAGAAAATATTTTTTTAACTATCGGTAGTTAAATTATTGACTTTTTAAATTTCTGATGTTTATAATAATTACCAGGAAGCGGACGGAAGGAGCAGATGCATATGAAGAAAAAGGAGCTTACGACTAATCAATTAATAGAAGCCGCATTTGAGCTTTTTGCAGAGCATGGATTGGAAAAAACAAGTTTAGGAATGATTGCTAGCAAGGTCGGCATAACAAAGCCTTCGATTTACTATCACTTTGCTACCAAAGAGGAGCTTGTGGGTCGAACCTTTGATCATATATTCAAAGATCATCATTTCGAGAAGTATTTCCAGACACACTCGCTGACAAAAGAGAATTATAGAGATACCTTGTATCAAGGGGGCTTACAAATGTTACCGGATGGTGACAAAGAACATTATGCCGTAATGAGGGTGTTAAGTGAGTTTATGATGCTTGCCGAACGTGATGAGCTTTACAGAGCACGTATAACTGATATGCAGCAGGAGTTTTTGAATGGTTTTCGTGCTCTATTGATCAAGGGGGTAGAGTTAGGCATTGTCTCCTCTCAAAATGTGGATTATAAGGCCCAGATACTTGCATTAGTCATCGATAATATTTCCAGATGTATGATGATGAAATTTGCTTTGGATTATCAAGAGGTTTGGAAGGAAACCATTGATAGTGTTCTTAGAGAAGCTGCGCAAGCGGAGTGACCATATTGTTAATGAGGAGGAAATCGACGAATGAAATGTTTTATCATTACCGGCACATCTAGAGGAATTGGGGAAGCATTGGCTGATCAATTGCTAGCTGAGGGGCATCATATTTTCTGCATATCAAGGACCTCCAATAAACGGTTAATTGAACGGGCCAAAGAGAAAAATGCCAGGCTGAGCTACTGCTCATTCGATCTTAATCAACTAGGTGAAATTGCTAAGCTATTTGAAGAGATTTTTCGAGAAGTGGAAGATGCAGCTGATTTAGCCGCTATCTATTTGATAAACAATGCAGGAATGCTAACTCCGGTTGCGCCAATTGAACAAAACACTGCTGCCAGCATTATTAAAAATGTACATGTAAATCTGCTTGCTCCGATGATTACAACGTCCAATTTTATTAAGCTTTCACAGCAATTAAGGATAGATAAGCGAATCATGAATATTTCTTCAGCTTCTGCCCGATATCTGATGCCGTCACAAAGCTGCTATAGCACCTCCAAAGCTGGCTTGGACTCGTTCACCAAAAGCGTAAGCATGGAGCAGTCAAATCAATTGAACCCTGTTAAGGTAGCCTCCGTATACCCAGGAATGATTGATACACAGCTGCAGGCGGATATTCGTTCGGTAAGTAAAGAACAATTTCCTTACGTCGACCAATTTATAGAGTTAGCAGAAGAAGGAAAGCTGCAAACAGCGGAAGATACAGCAGCAAAATTAATCGATATCCTTTTCGATGACGAGTATGGAAGCACTGCGGTTATCGAACAATTATAATTACATTAACGTTATCTTCATTTTGTAGAGAAGGGATAGCGAAATGATATCCTTTCCTATATTTCAAGCGAAATACAGCTTACTCGGTTTTCCGAATAAGCTGTTTTCTTGTTCAAATCATATTATTCGTCCGTTGCAGCCTTTAATGTGGTTTGGCCTTTAGCATAAATGATATCCGCAATAAAATCTGTACGCTCGGCGGTGAAATTAACAAAGCCAGCACTGCTAGATATCTTTGCCGCATAAAGGGACAAGGTACCGTCACGATTAGGCATGAGTGCCATATCCCCACCAAAATACGCATAGTCAAAGGTATGAACCTGCTTCGTACCCGGATCAAAGTAACCCGCTAGGGAGCGATGAATACCGGAGCCAAATGAATAGGTAAAATACAACTCCGATTCCCCGCTGCTATCCAGATCGGAGAGAGCTATGCTGGTCACGCCAAACCCGCCGAACCACTGCCCAAGCGGATAGGCTTCCCCTTTATATAGCAAAAAGGATGCGCAGGATTGGTCATATTTGAAAATCTGATATTCAGAGTTTTCTTTCATTGATTCCGGTGTAATGTTATAGGGCTTGTCTGTGTCATAGCCTGATTTGAAGTCCTGTTGCAAAGCTAGAAAAGCATCCACACCTTCTTGAGTTCCCGTGATCGTCGTATTTTCGGTCATGACCTCGTTAAGCTTTGAAATTTTATAGATGCTCCAAACATATTCGCTCTTAAGTGTATTTACGTTGTCCTTGTGCATTTTCGCAAGCCATAGCTCATCGTCCAGCAAATAAAGGCGGTAATCCGAATCAACGGCCGAATGAGTTAGTTTGTATTGATAACGTTCTTTATAGCCTGAAATATTAGGGACATTAATGCTAGCACCTTTCATATTAGGCATTATAAAGCTGTTCTTGAATTCCTGCTCATCTAAAGCTTCCCGTTCATAGATAGCCGCTATTTTCTGTTGATTGCCGGCTTCATTAGTGATGATAAGCGAGTTTTCGGTAATGTGTAGTATTCCTTAAACCCTTCAAAGGCCATAAACGAGCTAAATAGATTCATATAGACCTGCTCCTCAAAACGATAGCTGCCATACAGCTCTATATCCTCATCGATTGCTCCATTCACGATGGGATTCGTGGCACAAACGGCGACAGCCAGGATACAGGCAGCAGCAGAGAAGGCGATCATTCGTTTTTTCGGCGCCCTAAAGCGCAAAATATTTTTTACGCGCTCCCGGATGCCGGTCTCACCGAAAGCTAGTGGGCTCGCAGACGGAAACCGCTGGTTTGTTGCAAAGGCTAGCAACGACGAACAATAGTCCTTAGCGATACCCGAACCAGTCTCGGTCAGCACCCGTTCATCGCAGCTCATCTCCATATCTTTGGCCATTAATGCGAAGGCAAGCCACGCAAATGGATTAAACCAGTGAATGGCAAGAACCGCAAATGCGAGCGGTTTGATCAGATGATCTTTCCTTCTTAAATGGTAGGCCTCATGCTTCAGGATGTAGATGCGCTCCTGTTCCCGAAGGCCAAAGGGGATATAAATCCGCGGCTGGATAAAGCCAAGAATAAATGGCGACCGAATGCTGTCGGACTCGTAGATCTGGTTATTTAGACGGACGGCTGTGACCATGCGGCGTTTCAAGTTGAAGTAGGACACCAAGGCGTAAAGGAGCAATGCAGCAACGCCTGAACCCCAAACAATAGTGCCGATTTTAATCCATAGTTGCAGAGGATTTACGCTAGCGGCAGGGGCAGCCGGAGGCAGGCTTTCGCTAATCATGGCGTTCATAGTCGGAATGCCCACGGTCATCCCCGGTTTCTCCATATAGCCGATATCCGCAGGAACATAGCTCAGCGCGGATGGGCTGTTTTTTTGTGCAGCCGTCATATCAAAAGGGGGAGCATTGAAGATGCTGAGCTCCGAAGAGATAGATACCGGACAAACAAGGCGAAACAGCACAATCGCCCACAACAAGTAGGAATACTTCTTTGGCGCTCGTTTCAGCAGCAGGCGGATGAGAAGCACGGCAGCGATTACGTAAGTAGCGGTCAGGGACATATTAAGTATTTTTAGAAAGATGGTTTCCATACTCACCCCTCCTTATGTTCGTCAATCAGGCGTTTTAGCTCCTCAGCCTCTTTAGTGGAGAGACCTTTATTGCCAAAAAAAGATACGAGAAACTGGGGCAGCGAGCCCTCGAAGGTGCGCTCAATAAAATGCTCGCTCTCATAAGCTTGTATCTGCTCCTTGGGGATTATGGAGCTAACAATGGTATCCTCATTTTTAAGAAGTCCTTTTTCGCACATTTTACGAAGCACGGTATAGGTGGTGGGCTTTTTCCAGCCGAGCTTATCAGAACATAGGGCGACTAGCCTTCCCGACGCCACCGGCTCGCTCTCCCACACGACAAGCATAAAGCGATAATCACTTTCACATAGCTTTAAGTTACTCATAATGACCTCCCTTAATGGTTTATGGTTATAAACCTACAACTTGAGTTTATAACTATAAACCAAGATAGTCAATGGATTGGGAGGTTTAATTGTAATTTCATGCCAGCTTATGGCGCACACGTCATGATTTTGCATCGAGTCGGAGCTGCTATTACGATCAAACAAAAACAGCTTACCCGGTTGCCCGAGTAAGCTGTTTGCTGTTCATTGTGCTAGATCACCAGTTATTGCCGGATACTCTAGTGACGGTAAAGTTCGGGCTGCCGCTTTCGCCATAAATGGCTGCAACACCAGGGTTATTTACCTTCACGTTCGTAAAGCTTGCTCCGCCGACAGCTGGGCCTTGGCCTTGTTCTCCTCTGACTACAAGCTTGATTCCGTAGCGGCTTGGATTGTTAATGTTGACGTTCTCGACGCGAACATTTTGCATAGCAAGGTTCTCCGGGGACTTCGTCTGGAACATCAAGCCAAAGTAGACCGAATTATTAATATCTACGTTTTTCACCAGAACGTTCTTAAAGGTTCGATCTCCACCGAAGAACCAGATCGCTCCAAAGTTCTGATATTCATTGATTTTGTCATCGGCTCCGACACTGGTCCAGAAATCTCCACCCGTCCGGTCTAAGGTTACACCGTCAATCACGGTATCCTGATCACCAAAGCCTAATGTGTTGTAACCGAAGCTTAAGCTGCTAATGGTTATGCCAGGATAAGTTAACGTATCCGCACCATAGAGGTTTTGATAGAGATTATCCGATCCGCCATATACGGCAAAAGCCGCTGCGCGTCGCACACAAGTTGCAGTTAGATTCGTATACTTGTTGCCTACATTGTAGGAGCCGCCAGCATCAACCGCGCTGAACAAGGCGAAAGCGTCGTCACCGGCTCCTCTGGAATAGTTGTTGTCAATGACATTGTAGGAAGAGCCGTTTGTCATGTTAATGCCATCTGCGAATGTGTTTTTAATACGGTTGTCTTTGAACGTATTGTTAGATGAGTTGACTCCCCAATACAAGCAGATGAAGTGCTCCACCCAAATGTTTTGAACCGTTACGTTTTGCATACCGTTACCGTCGATAAATTTGCCTGGTCCGTCTGTCCGGTACACATAGTTGCCCCATGCAGACAGATCTTTAATCGTCGAACCGTTTGCAGTAGAACCGATGTTAAAGCCTACATCCGTATTAGATTGGTTTTGCGGGGCTACCAACTTGGTATGCCACGGGCCTGCGCCAATAATTTCGGTTGCGCGTCCATAAAGGAATATTTTGCTGTTAATCGTCCACTCTCCAGCAGGGATAAAGATTCCTTTTTTCGTAGAATCCTGTCTAAAATCATTAAGCGCTTGCTCGATGGATTTGGATGCAGATACCTCAACATATTTGGTCGGATCCGGATTGGATGCTGGAGGAGCGACATTTTCGGTTTCGATCATGTCTACATAGATGGACGATACGTCTCCGGCGTCTTTCTGGATTTTGATCTTCGTTCCGGCTGGATAGACTTGGTTCAGCAGAAGCTGGGCATCTTCATAGAGCCAGTAAGCGGTTAATCCTGCTCCAGGACTGTTGTCATAGCCGAGTCGGCCAAGCGTGCTTGGCGTTGCGTATACGTAAGAGAACTTGGATGATACCGTGAATTTGCCTTTGCTTACACCGTCAGCGTATATGCTAACTGTTCCAGTCGTGCTTTCCGGAACCGCATTGCGCAGGACAAACGCGTTAGCCGCCGAAGTCAGCGTAAACTCTACATATTCGCCTGTTGCATCAAGAAGAACGGCCGAGCGCCCGGAAGCTTCGCCGGCATAGTCGCCAGGCTTGAAGTTTGGAGCTAATTTAGTTCCGTTCGTCGTATTGGAAGCTGATTCTGCTTCAATGATGGTAAACGGCATATTTGCGCCGCGGCCTGAATATAGGCTTGTCGTATTGGTGTTGTTGGCTTGCTTGATGACGACTTCATTCGCATCATTGGCAACCGTTGCGGTTACCGTATAGCTGCCGTTGACAGCCGTCCACGTTCCCATTGTCACATTAGAGGACTGCCCTACCGCTAACGAGCCGTTATAGGAGCCATTCAAGGTTTGAATGGTTGCGCCGGCAGCGTTCTTAAGTACGAGCGTGATGGCATGAGCGCCGCCTGCAGAAGCAATATTGCCTTGGTTTTTAAGATTTACCGTAAAAGTTACCGTATTGCCAGCACTCGGATTACTAGGATTCCAAGTAGCTGTTGCGACTAAATCAGAGCTTGGCACAGCAGCGACAGTCAGCGCAGTCGAACTGTTGTAGCTGTTGTTCGTTTCGTTCTGTTCGATAATCGCGTTGCCCTCATCGACCTTTGCGCTAACCGGGTACGTGCCTGCATTTTTCGTACCGGCATTGAGCGAGACTGTTGCTGATGCGCCTGCTGTCAAAGCGGCAACCGGAGCGGAACCGGCAAGTTCGTTGCCCAGATAGAAGTTGACAGTAGTCGCAGGAGAGTTCGAGGTGCCGATATTTTTAACCGTTGCACTAAGTGTTATGGCGTTTGTCTCAATGGGAGCCGTTGGCGTCCAAGTCAAACCTGTAATGGTGAGGTCCGGATTGGGAGCCGCGGCACCATAAATTTCGAACTCGGCTACTTGGCCGGCAGGAGCGCCGCTGTTGGCTGTTATATTCAATCGAACCTGTTTGGCTGTAGCTGCAACCGGAATGGTTACCGAGTTGCCGCTAGCAGGGTTGAACGTATACGTTCCAGCAGAAACCAAGTTAGTGAATGCAGCCGTGTCTTGGGTGTTGCCTAACACTTGAATGGTTTGCGTACGAGCGCCCCATTCATTGGACGGATTAAGCTTCAGAACAATCGATGTTATGTTGTGGTTTGCACCAAGATCAACAGTCAGCTGGCTTGGATTGCTGCCGCCCTCCCAGTATGTAGTCGTGCTGCCGTCATTGCCGTTTGTGGCTACGAAAGTGTGGACCGTTGAGGAAGAAGTGATTGATTTGCCTAGAGCTAAGTTGGACCCAGCAGGAGGCGTTGGCGTAACCGTAGTTGTAGGTGTTGGTGCTATTGTTGGTGTCGGTGTTAGGGTCGGTGTGGGAGTTAAAGTTGGTGTTGCTGTTGGTGTAGGCGTAGCCGTCGGTGTAGGAGTTGGAGTAGGTGTTACCGTGGAGCCGTAAATTTCAAATTCAGAGAGTTGTCCAGCGGGCCAGCCCGTGTTAGCCGTAAGGTTTAGGCGAACGTAACGGGTACTGGTTGCGGTAAAATTAATGGTCACCGCATTGCTGCTTACCGAAGGATTAAAGGTATAGCTTGCAGAGCTGACAATAGAGGTAAATGTTGAGCCGTTTGTGCTGCCTTGAACAGCGAGTGTTTGCGTACGCGTCCCCCAGCCAGTCGGCAGCTTCAACACGATTTGATCTATGCTGGTATTGGAACCGAGATCAATTTGAATCCATTGTGGAAATGCATTGTTCGTGCTTTCCCAATACGTACCCGCATTGCTGTCATTAACATTGCTGGCAACGTACACATCAGCGTGGCCGCTAGCCGTTACTGTTTTGCCGAGAGCAAGGTTAGGACCGCCTGCGGCTGAAGAGGAGGAAGGATACTGAGTGAGCTGTGATAACAAGAGGACACATGCCAAAAATAAAATAACAATCGGTTTTCTTTGCAGCATTTGGCTCATAGAGAACATAAAAAACCTCCTAGTATATTTTTAAACAAACAACTATTAATGCGCTTTCATTTTTGCGCAGACCGGCGTTCTCTTTTGATACCACCTCCTTAATTATGGGATAGGAATAAACGCCGCTAACCGATTTTGCATATTGCCATGACTGTAAGCCACAAATAAATAAAACCAATATTAGTCTAATATTGGTTGCAAAATCGGCAGGTAATATGGTATATCCATGCGGCGCTGTGAACGATCTTATAATCCTAGCATAAAGCAGTTGCATCGCATGCTGAAGATGCATTCCTACGATTATCATGTGCATTATTATTGTTTAAGCCTTGGATATGTGGCGGAGGCATCTAGGTTCAAACATCTGTTTATCGCTTGTTTTATACAAATACTGGGACTGAATTATCTTTTCATGTGTAATCTTGTCTCATTGCTCATATGGCGTTGTGTAACTGGAAATACGGTGCTACTATGGGTTTGTCTGGAATTTAGAACATTTAAAGGAGGAGATTGAGCAATAACGAACAAGCCTGCTGCAAACACAGCATGAATAGAAAGTTTGTAGACAACGGAGAACATTTAAAGAAGAGAGAGGACGGTTTTTATGAAAATGCGTATTTCGAAGGTTTTTTTGTCATTGACCCTAGTTTTTATGCTAATTCCAGCGTTTGCTGCCTCTGTGTTCGCAAGCGCACCGTCAACACCCGTGATTAGCTATAATGCTTATTATCATTCCGTGAGCTTCAATTGGACCTCTTCAAATGCAGTGAACTTTGATATTTATAAAGATGGTAATTATGTTACGACGACCAGCAGCAGGAATTATACGGTATCGGTTATTCCGAGCTCAGCGGTCTGGTTCAAGGTAGTAGCAAGAAGCAGTGACGGACAAACCGCCGAGTCTACGGTTGTGGTCAGTACGCCGTCTGTCAACGACAGCTGGACCTTCTCCGGTCTGTATGGCAATATTCGGATGGGCGCCACGCTTACGAATCCACGCAGCGATTACGGAACAACGATGTATATTACGCTTTACCGGGTAACAAGCTCCGGGGAGGTGAGCGTAGGCACAACTTCGGTCTACGTGGGGGCAGGCCAAACGGTGACTAGCTGGTATCCGCTTGCCACTGGCCAGCCCTACGGAACCTATCGCGTCGCCGTCAGCTCACCATGGATTATCGCTTCAGGTGTTTCACTGGGGACTTACTTTTAATGGAATAATGCGCTCTTCTATCTTACGTGAATGTTTCAAAATGCCCGCTTGGAGGTAAGATAAGAGCATACAACGACAGAGGAGATGGTAACCATGAAAACCAATGGGCTAGAGGATAAAGTTAAAGGTATGGCGAACCAGGCCAAAGGCGAAGTGAAGGATCGATATGGTGAGGCCACAGATAATAAGAAGCTGCAGGCTGAAGGCAAGCTAGACAAGCTTAAAGGCACCGCACAGGAGAAATTAGGAGAACTAAAGGATAAAATCAGCAGGTAGCTAATGAATGGCGCGAGCTCTCCCATTAGGAGAACGGCGTCAGGCAAGCTAAGCCAAAAAACGCCATACTGCATTGTTGCAGTAATGGCGTTTTTTGATTTGTTTTTTTAACGTCCAGCAAGGATTGCTTCAGCTAATAGTTCAACCTGATTCTCAATGGCGATAGGGTCGTCATTATACAGGGAGTTATAGTCAATCGTGTGCACACGTCCATTTTTGACTGCATCAAGATTATTCCAGATGGCGCTGGCTTCAAGGTCCTTGAGGACAGTTGAGGTGCCCTCGGGGTCGTAAGTGGTCAAAATAATGTGATCGCCAGCGAATTCCGATATGACTTCGTACGAGATTTCGCGGTACCATTCCTCGGAATTGCGGAACACTTCATCGACTTTTGGCGCAGGCGTGACTTGCAGGCCTTCATAGAGGGCGTAGCCGCCCATATTTACAAATCCGTAAACACGCAATTTGTTTTTCCAGATGTTAAAGATCGTAAACGTTTCATCTTCTTTAATGGTATGAGAGACCTTCTCCCGTGCAGCCTGTACCTTGTTATCGAATTGAGTAATCCATTGTTCCGCTTCGGCCTCCCGGCCAAGAATTTCTCCGAAAATCCGTACGGACTCTTTTGGCCCGCCGCTTAATTCCAAGGGAACCGTTGGAGCGATTTTCGAGAATTCATCGTATTTTGTCGCTCCCCAGGAAATAATCAAGTCAGGCTGAAGCTCGATGATCTTCTCCAAAGATTGCCCAATACTTTCCGTACCCTCTTTCTCGATGAAAGGGTGATTATTTAATACATAATCATCTGTGCCTATAGGCTTGATTCCAAGGGCAACGAGTTGACCATAGTACCAGTCCGTGACCACACGTTCTGCTTTGACAGGAATCTCTGAGCTGCCTGCCATATGTTCGTATAGGCGGGTAGACTTTTCATTCCCCGCATCAGTCGCTGCATTGTTGTTAGCTGACGAGTTATCTGTCGCCGGAGATGCGGCCGGATTGCCTGCTTTGTTCTCCGAATTTTTCGTATTGCTGCAGGCGATCATTCCTACAAGCATGACCACTGCCATAAAACATACCAGTATGATTCTTTTCCTACCCATTGTCCATATGCCCCCTGTATATAATGATTCTCATTATCATTAACAATGATAGCAAGTTCATCAGATCATGTACATGTCAGAATGATACCTGTTTCTTTGGACGATTGGGCAGAAGATAGTGCATGACATCGTCTAATTGTGCATCCAAGGCAGCGGGTCCGTAGCCGTACCATTTCGTCATATCCACCGGGTACACGCATCGTTGCTTCACAGCCGTCCGAGTCATCCATTCGGGACTCTTCATCATCTCTGCTGCTCGTAGCCTCGCGGCTTGATTATTCTCAATGGATACAAAATAGTGGTCGGCATCGTAAAGAGGCAATTGAGGGATAGAAAGCTCCGGGTGCTCTAATCCTTGAACGCGCATCGCCCTCACAGCCGGAGGAGGTGTCAACTGCAAGATATCATAAAGCAAATCAGCTCCCATGTAGCCATGGGCATAAATGAGCAAACGGTCGCTGCGTACATTTATGATGGCAATTTTGGTTTGGGAATCTAATTCCCGTTTTAAGGATTCGCGTGCGTGCCCTGCCCGGTGCTCAAAATATTCCAACCAGCGGTAGGCCTGTGCTTCCAAACCCGTAATTTGAGCAATATTCATAAAATGTTGTTTCCAGCTGATCCCGCGCCATGGAATCTGTATGACCAAGCCTAAAGGGCGATACGGTTCAAGCTGGCCATCGTCGCCTGTATCCATTAGTGGATGGAGAATAATATCAGGCTTCACACGTTGCAGCACCTCAAGCCGCTCGGCTTGCTTTGTCTGCCAATAGAGCGGTTGAAACGAACGAGTAACTTGGGAAAGCTGGAAACGATGATTTACCCAGGTATCTGTGATAGCCGTGCAGGGCGTGACACCGAGCGACAACAAATCCAGCGTATAGGCATGGTCCAAGGATGCAATTTTCAAGGGCTTGCGCAAGTAGACGGTGGGGGACATTCCGGTAACTTGTTTGAATTTCCGGCTTAAATAAAATTCGTCCGTATAACCGACTTGGCGGGCTAATTCATTTAATGATTGGCGAGACTGAAGCATCATGGCCTTAACCTTGTCGATCCTTATGCGATTAAGGTATTCCACGAAGGTATAGCCGGTCCGCTGCTTGAAGCTTAATGTGAACTGCCGCAGACTTAAACCGGACATGATGACAGCATCCTCTCTCTGGATTTTGCGATCGAAGTGAGTATGCAGATAAGATATAACTTGATCGATACCGTCTAATGTTTTGGTGAACGAAATGGAAGCAGGCTGTTCGAGCGCCCACCATGCATCAGCAAATAGAGTCATGAATTGTGCCTGCAAGGGAAGCCGCTGTGATATGCTGTGATAGAGCCTATTTTCGTAGGAATCGTACAAGGCGGATATCTGATTAAACAAAATAGAACTATTTTGCTCAACCAGCGTTGGCAAAAGTGGAAGATCATTCGAGGGCTCCTCGCAGATCCATTCATATTCGCAAGCATATAAACGAAGTTGATCGGTAGGTGAAAGAAGGCTCTCATTGGCATCCTGGTATAGATGAAGGGGAGTATTTGGCGGCAAGGATATACAGGCAAAGCCATTTAGAGTATGTGAGTTTTTATGGATCATTAGCGTAGCTGATGGTCCATCTATAAATAATAAACTATAAGTATCCCGGTGATACGTGAAGTCTATCGTCTGCAAGGCTGCCGAATAAGTATACATGTTTTTGAGAATTGGAATTCCTGAACGCTCCATATGAGTGTCACTCCTTCTAAGTTGCTGTTTTATTACGGAAATGGATCGATCGCGGCTTCCATTCCTGTTGCTAGCAGATTAGTCATTCAGATAAGTATAAATGAATCCTATTCATTCGCGCAAAATGATTTGCCTAGGAGATAGACAATGCAATTAATAGAGGAAGGAGGGACGGAATTGCTAGTTCAATCATTCCGGGAACAACTATTCAAGGGATTAGGCGCACCGCTGCTGCATTTAATTAACCATAGGAATAAACCGCAAAAAAAGTACGTCCATACGATCGTGAAAGCCTGTGTGGGGAGTACGGCTTATGATCCGCAAGCAGAAACGGAAAGAACGGAGTACTTATACGAGGCAGTGAAACACTCAGGTTTTTCAAGCCGAATACAAAAAGAAGTGCTTGATCATTTGTTATTGTCTGAGGAAGAATATGATACGCAGCAAATGCTTCGACTTGCGAGGCGTTTTGCAGAAGACGGCAATGAAGAAGCCAAAGAGGCGATACGGAAAGCCTTTCAGTATAGCCAGGGATGGAATTGTTTTATTGGTGATGAGGAACTGATCGCTATAGATAAACAGAATGGGCTAAAGCGCGTCGTGGAAGAGATAGGGAAGAAGATTGTTGAGGAGGATTACGTGGAGAGTGATTCCACTTATAATTTTGCGATTGAGCAGTTAGGCAAAGATGCTGTCGATGCGTTCTTCCAGTCTCAAAGTCATCATCTATACGTGAGTGCCTACTTGAACTCTGTGATGGAATATAGGAATTTGCCTCTATCTTAATATTTTTCTAAAAAGAAAATTCCCCTTATCTGAAGATATCCTGTTGTCGTTAGCTCGTTCCTCTAAAAAAAGCATCTCCAAATATGCGATCTTAGCTTTGAGAAACATAGAATCAGAGGCCGTGCATGAATTTGCGCTTGAACTGCTGCAAGATGAACATCCGCATCATTTTGCATTAGAACTCCTTGAGCTTAACTATAAGCAGCAGGATTTAACTGTTGTTGAGCGGATTTTATTAAAGAAACAAAATAAGGATGACTTTCATGATCGGGCTCTAGATGTCATGCATATCTTTGAGAAGCAGAAGGACCCTTCTAGTATTGATTTAATTTTGCATATTTACCGTGAAGGTCGGTGCACGAGCTGTAGGGAAGGGTTTATCGATATTTTGATTGCTAATCATTGGTTGCCTTCTACTGTTTGGGATGAGCTGTTGTATGACAGCAACCTGGATATCCGGGAGAAGGCAAGACAGTATAGGAGGAAGGAATCCGACTAATGGATGAGAGCTGTCTATCAAAACCGTAAACAGCTTAGGAAAAATAGAATGCATGCTTCTGAGAATATAGTTCTTAAGGATCATGAGAATTAGTTTATTTAGGAAAATAAAATAAATATCGACAAATTACTACTATTTACCTATAATCGAATTATAATTGGAAAAGATTTATAGGGAGAGATGTATTTATGCACGTACAATTGGTCAATGCGGCTGGTGGCTTGAAAGAAGTAAAAGTTGGTTTTAGTTGGACTACTTTTTTCTTTGGATTTTTCCCAGCTCTTTTTAGAGGCGATTTGAAATGGGCTGCCATTATGTTTGTCGCCGCAACTGCCGTTGGAGTATTTACTTTAGGTTTTGGGGCTTGGCTTCCGGGTATTATCTTTTCTTTTATGTATAACAAAATGTACGTTAAAGAATTGTTAGAGAAGGGCTACCGCCCAGCTAACGTGCAAGATCAAGCGTCGCTGCAAAAGGCTGGAATCGTGGCCGCTTTTGAGGCTGTCCCACGTACATAGTCAAGTCAGTCCGCTTTATCGGTGGAATGCTATCTAAGCAATTGTCCTATATCTGGGCAATTGCTTTTTTTTATAGGATGATTTAAATAAATATTGTTGCGGGAAGTAAGTCTTTTTGTTCCATTCGCATACCAGCTGCAGAAAAAAAAGCGGCCGCTACGGGCCGCTCCTTGGTTTTGATGAGTGGGCTACATACATGGATGAGATGCAGTATCTTGTAAGACTTTGTCAGATCGACGGCTTGCAGGGCAAGCACGGCGCTTACCAATGCATCTAACGTAAGCAAAAAATTCACTTCCAGCTGTCAAAAGTCAATCGCGCTCTTGCAAGCCATCCTTTTATTTTTGTTTATTTTCAAATACACGAACAACTTCGTCAATAGCATAGCTGTCTGCCAGAGGAGACATGCCAAGATTAAACCATTCTTTGCTTCCCACTGTATAGACCTGATTTTTCTTTACGGCGGTCATGTTTTTCCATAATGAGCTTTCCATGATCTCTTTGTACCTATTCTGCATCTCTTCATTGCCTTCATCATTAAGCTGCAAAATAATATAGTCTGGATTATATTCGGGTATTTTCTCTAGAGAAATCGAAAGGCTGAGCTCAGTTTGTGGGTATTCCGGAATCGGCTTCAGGCCCAGCTGCTTGTGGATGAAGCTTCCCCGGTCGATATTTTCCCCATAGATGACAATTTCTTTGGCCATGATCATCATGTACATGACCGTTTCGTCTCCGACAAGGCTATGAAGCTTTTCTTTGGCCTCGGTCTCTTTAGTTTGCAAATCTTGAATGACTTTTTCGGCTAGGCTTTTCTTATCTAGAACATCGGCAATATCCAGAAGCTCGTCGCGCCAATTATCCCGTTGGGGCAAAAGCACGGTAGGGGCGATTTTGGATAGCTGATCGTAGTCCTTATCGGACCACCAAGTAGGCGCGATAATCAAATCTGGCTCAGCGGCAAGAATCGCTTCGAAATTAGGTGTTTGGGCAATCCCCATTTTTACCGTATCTTTAAACGCTTCCTGCAGGTAGGAAGGAAAGTCCTCATGGTAGTTTTGTACCGCAATTGGCGTAACGCCAAGCGCATAGAGGAACTCAGGATATACGACAGAGAGTCCAATGACCTTTTGCGGATTGGATGGAATACTGATATCGCCCTTCAAGGTTGTTATGATGCGCTGCTGATTGGAGGCATCCGTATTGGTGGTGCCGGGATCCTCAGTTGGCGTAGTGGTCTTATTGGATTCTGAATTTACAGCTCCGCAGGCCGTACTGATCATTAATAGTAATACAAGAAATAATCCTGCCATCGTACGTGTATTTCGTTTCATTCCTTGGTGCCCCTCCTGAAAATCTAATTTATAAATGACAACCTCGCATTAAAATTGATTATCATTATCACATAACAGGAGTATAGATGAATTTATATGATGAGAATATTGACGATCCTGACATTATTTCATGTACGATCCCGCCACAGCTTCAGCGCTTCATCCAGCATAAGATCATGGGTGAAGGCCGTATACTCTACCCAGAGATAAGAGGGGAGGAAATCTACCCGTCCGTCCCTTACTGCATTCAGATTGCGCCAGGGCTCAGCGTTCATGAGTGTATGCCAACTTGATTGTGATTGGGCATCCTGGTCCACGATGATCAGCAGCCGATTCGCCTCGAACCGGTTCAGGTCAGTTGGCATCACTTGCTGATCGGGCTTCATTAAATCGACACCATGAGCAGGTACAATGTGCAAGTCATCGTAAAATACGGTACCCAGACTGTGGCTGCCCAGAACATTATAGTGTTCTCCCGTTATTCTCAGAATGAGCAGCCGATCAGACTGAACGTTGTGCTCGATTTGCTCTCTTACGAAGCGAGCCTTTCGTTCGTAATGTGCAAGCCAAATTTCCGCTGCTGCTGTTTTGTTCAAAAATTGTGCTAATAAGCGCAAATGCGTTCGCCAATCATTTCCGACCCAAGGCACGAAGTAAGCGGGTGCGATTTTCTGCAGTTCTGCCTTTTCCTCGGGCGAGGTGAGGCTATCGATGCCGATAATGAAATCGGGATGCAGCAGACGGAGTTCCTTTAGCTTAGTCTCATGACCGGTACTTAAAGGCAGCACGGAATCTGTTTCATATTTTCTTCTATAATAGTCAGTCCAGGGATGGGCAGCGGGCGCAGCGCAAGGAGTAACTTGCAGCGCTATAAGCTGTCCGATGCTCGGGAAATGATAAGCGGCGATTTTTTGCCTGCTGTTTTTCATAAAGGCCGCGGGCGGTGTGCCTGTGATCTGTTTGAATTTCCGTCTAAAGTAGATATCATCATGGTAACCGACATGCCGTGCAATATCGCGAAGCCGATAGTGGCCATTCATCCTCATGAGCTGCTGCGCCTGTTCAATCCGGTAAATAGCTAAATAGTCAATCGCGCTGAAACCATATCTTTTTTTGAACAATCTCATAAAATGACGTGAACTCATTCCGGCTACCTTAGCCAACTGTTCGATGGTCAGCTCTTGCTGATAATGCTGCTCGATATAATTTTTTGTGGAATCAAGCGCAGCTTCGGAATCGGTTTCTTGTACAAGCAGTGAGTCTTGCAGGATCGTATGCAGCATCTCTTGAAAGAGAATTTGGCTGCGGAACCGCTTTAAGTAATCCTCGTGCTGCCAGCATTTGGCAATCGTTTCACAAAGTTCATTGATAGAAACGGGAGACAAAACAACAACTTCTCCTTTAACGGGGAAGCTGTTATGCTGCCTGACGGCCTGTTCATTAGGGTTCAACGATGCTTCATCTCTAATGATATCGAATTTTAAATGATAAAATCCCCGTTCATCAAACGAGTGGACGAACGCTTCGACTAATTGACCGGGTGCGCATAGATAAGCGCTGCCTTGCCGCAATTCGTTAAATCGTCCATCAATGTTGAGCCACCCTTGACCGCTTGCTGCAATAAGAATGAGATGTGATTCAATAAACTGAAGCCGCAACGACCATTCCTGCGTTTTATTTTTCATATATTCAATATCCCGAAGCTTAAAGCACATGCCCTCCAGCGGCTTATATTCGGTGTTTTTCATATTCTGTGTAAGATCATCCACGTCATCTCACCGTCCTTATGACAAGCTTAGGATCATTGTAGCTCACAATGGTTTTCATCGCAATTTCAAAGCAGGCCTTGCATCCGATATGCGTGTTCTAAGTGGCATACAAATAAAAAAAAGACAACAATGGGCGAACACCCTTTGTTGTCTTTTGGAATGTATACATGGTCATCTGCTCGTTAGCCACTCTGCCAATTCTTCCGTCTGCGTAAGTATGGCAATCGGATCCCAATACCACGAACGGTCAGGTCCCCAAATGTACACTCTATCGTTCTTAACGGCATCCAGTGAATTCCATATCGGATCAGCCTTAAGGTCTTCTAATGTATGGGAATCCGTAGTCAGAATGATATAATCTCCAGCGTATTTTGGCAATGCCTCCGCAGATAGCGATGCCCAACCTGGATCAGTTAGCTCTAGCTCTACTTCAGCGGGAGGCTTGAAGCCAAAACTGTTGTATATGGGCTGTCCGCCCTTGCCGAAGTTTGGGCCAACGGATGAAATGTTTTTGTCCATTAATTCCATAACAGAGAATGTACTGTCAGCCGGCACGACCTTCAGCACTTTTTCTTTCGCTGCAGCAATGCGGCGGTCGTAATCAGCGAGCCATTTCTCTGCTTCTTGTTCTTTGCCGAGCAGTTTGCCGAAATAGGTGAGCTCCTCATGTACGGTTTTTAGCGACGCAAATGGAATGATGACCGTTGGAGCGATTTTGGGAAGCTGCTCGTTCATTTCGGCATAGGTATCATCCATAATGATCAGGTCAGGCTGCATATCCAAAATCTTCTCGATATTGCCGTTCCCATCCCCAATATCCTCTACGCCGGTCAGAGCGCCTTTGAAATAGGGATTTTGAATATGATGGTTGGATGTGCCAACGGGAATGACTCCAAGTGCAATTAAACTTCCCAAATATTCGCCTGCAACTACCCGTTGCGGATGGGTAGGAACCTCAATGTCTCCGGCAACGGTAGATATGGTTTTGGTTTGCGGCTGTTCACTGGCAACAGGTGACGTCTCTATTGGCGAAGGGCTCGTTTCTGCCGTATTCCCTGTGCCACATGCGTTTAACAATAGCATAAAGCTCAAAAGAAATGCCATTGCGATAGGCGGTTTGACTTCTTTAAACATCGTTACTTCTCCCTCTCCTGATCGTTGATAATGATTATCATCGGAATAAGTATAGCGGAGCGTTTTCTGGGAGACAATGGACGATCTCATGCTTGTGGAAGGACTATCTTCTAGCCTGCGTTTGGTTGAATGCTCTGTTCTGAAGCGTGTTGGCGAGAGGCCGGTGTGCTTCTTAAACAATCTTCCTAAATAATAGGAGTCCTGATACCCGACACCTGCAGCGATTTCTTTGAGGGTAGCGTCGGTTTCAAGCAGAAGCTCCGCTGTTTTGTTCATTCGTATCTTAATTAAGTAATCAATGGGGCTAAGGCCGGTCCGGCTTTTGAAGTAGGAAGATAGATGAGGAACGCTGTAATTTAAGCTCTCCGACAACGATTCCAAAGAGATGGCTTCCGCATAACGATCATGAATAATAGCGATAATCTGGGCAGCTAAATTACGCTTCTCCAAACGCATGCCCTGCACCTGCATTTGATGCATCAACTCGTACACAAATTGGTGAAGCAAAGTCTTCACGCGAAGCCGGCTGAGCGGATCTCTTTTTTTCCATTCCTTATACATGTCTGTCAAACAGTAATACAAAGCTACTGGAAATGCAGGTGTGAAACCGTATTGAACATGAAAGGGTAGGACTTGGTCCATGCGGGTTATCATTTCCTGCCCTGCGGGCAATGGAATAGTTGCTTTATAATAAATGGCATAATACTCAAATCCTTCTTCACCCGGATAAATTTCGAGTATCGCCCCTTTGCCGGCATGAAGCACCTTGAAGCCATTAGCATTATGTTCAGTACCGTCAAGTTTCACCTGCGCGTTCCCACGAGTAGACATGACAAAAATACTGGCAGGAACGCTGTAGCGAGACAAGGATTCGTTAGATCGCATTCGAATGCGACGAACATCTATAATTTTGCAGTAAGCATGGTTCCATAACACAATATGATCGTGTATTTCCATCTCCTGAGCCCTGCTTTCTGTATCCGTGCTTATTGAAATACGGTATGATTACTATTATAAATGATATCTCTTCTCACTAGTAGCAGTTAATCTATGGAGTCCGTTACGAGGTGTATTCATGGAATGGCAAGAAACCATTAAACGGTGGAGCCAAACGCAGGTCAAAGTGATAGACGTTCGGCATTTGGCAATGAAGGCAGGAGATGAACTGGCCTCCTACCGTCTTCCGGCATGTACGTTTATTATCGCTAATCAGGGCGAGGCCAGATTAAGGCTTGATGGCATGGAAGTTGCATCAGCCCCAATGCAGGTGCTTCATGGCGGCAAGGGTGCGTATTTGAACATCCGCGGTTTGAAGCAACCATTTGACTATTATTTAATTTTATATAAACCTTTGGAAGACCTAGCCAGTCCATCCATGCGTAAACGGGGTGAGCTACTGGATCCATTTGGAGAAACGTATACCTTTCAAGCTAAATATCCTTTGTCTTTACTTGTTTTGTTAGAGCCGATGTATAAGCAGTGGACGAGTAGTGACGCGCTTGATCGTCTTCAGGTTACAGGGCTGTTCTATCAATTTGTGCATGAGCAGTTTCGACAACTGCAATTGGCAGAAAGCGATAATTCAGCGCCAGAATTGTCTGTGCAGATTGCCCATTATATTCAGGAGCAGTATGACAAAGCCATTTCTATGGAGATGCTGGCGAATAGTTTCCATTACAGTACTCATTATCTGTCCCGAGTATTTAAACGCAAGTATGGATGCAGTCCTATCGAATATCTCATCCAAACGCGCATAAAACGGGCCAAGTTTTTGTTGAATGAAACGGATGTAACGATTCGCGAGGTTGCCGACAGTATCGGTTATACAGACATGTATTACTTTAGTCGGCTTTTCAAAAAACAGACGGGTGCCACTCCTGCGCAGTTTAAAATGCATAATCTAGCCTTAAAAGGTTCAGTTCGCACGAATATTATGCCCGAATCGTTCATTGCTCACCAGGCAGGAGAAGGTTATATTGTTAACAGTGATAATCATTATCAACAAGACACTTGGAGAGTGAATGAAATGAATTTTAGATTTAAGCCATCTTTTGCTGTGACGCTCTTATTTAGCTTATCTCTGCTGCTGGCAGCGTGCGGCGCAGCTGAACCAGAAGTAAAACAAAATGCAGGGGGCAATAACACGCAGCAGGCAGAGAGCACAGATGCGCCGCCGGCTGAGACGAGGCTGTATAAGGATGCATTGGGACGAGAGGTGGAGATTCCGGTTCAGCCTAGCAAGGCTGTTGTTGTCACTTACGGCGGTTATTTACTGCCGCTTGGTCTAGAGCCAGTAGGTGCCGATCAGGGCACCATCGATCTATACCCGGACGCATTTGCAGATGTTGAAAGCATTGGCGAGGGGCTTGGCAATGTAGAGGCTATTTCTGCCCTTCAGCCTGATGTGATCATATTGCCAGACTATCATAGCGCTGAAATCTATGAAACATATCAAAAAATCGCTCCAACGGTTGCCGTGGCTTGGGGAGGCGATCCGGATGTAATTAACACGCTGCGTGACATGGGCGAAGTAATGAATCGGAAGCCAGAGGCGGAGGCGTGGATTTCTAAATTTGAGGAGAAGCTTCAACGGGTCCGGGAGCAAATCAATGTTAATATTAAACCGGGTACTACTGCCGTCACGTTCATTCTTTATAAAGGTGAGGTGCTTTTGGGAGGCAAGGGCGGTACGCTAGGCAAGTTGATTTATGAAGATTTTGGTTTCAAAATGCCGCAGCAATTCGAACAATATGCGGATGGCGGCACTGCTTTATCGATGGAAGCATTGGTTGATCGCCCAGCTGATTATTTCTTTACTCAAATGACGGATGAAGAATTGCCAGAGATGACCAAACTATTTCAAGAGCCAGTCTACCAGGCGATTCCCGCAGTGAAGAACAACCGCATTATTAACGTGACCCGCAACAAATGGAACTATGGGCCTTATTTGGTAGACGAAGCTGTTGATGCGTTTATTGAAGCGGTAGGGATTACATTAAAATAAGGAAAAACTTTAAATCGCCCTCACTTCAAACTTGGTGGGGGCTGTTTGCTATTTATTTGAACATTTAGAATTTGTCCCCTACAATGTAATAAGATTATAAATGAAAGCTATTTTTTTGAAGAGAGGAGTGTTTATGTGAGTGTAGTGCTAATGTTAGTAACATCAATACTATATCCGGCACTAATCTATAAATTTCTAGCTTTCGTACACAGAAAATATAGTCTGAGATTATATTGGATCATGGTTCCCATTTGCGTAGTTCTAGGGATACTAGTTCCCTATCTGTTTTACTATGCATCAAGTCCCACTATTCTATTTACAGTAAAGGCGATGTCCGATTATTCCGTTAAAACTGGATTTATGATTATACTTGTCATCCCATCTGTCTTGTCAGGAGTAATATGCACCCTAGTTGGCTATCTACGCCACCGAATAAATTGAAAGACTGTTAGACAAGTCGATAATAGAAAGAGCTATACAGCCAGTGCGTGCCGACCCTCCATCGGCGCGCGCTGTTTACGTTTCACATGAGAGCGTTGCTAATTATAAAATATGAAATGCAGATATGAAAAGGAGAAAGAGACGAGACAAGGGCAACCGGCGAATTTTGATCTATTATCGTCGTTAGTAAGCCAAGCAGCTAGGGTTGATTTGTATAATGAAATCCAAAAGAAAAATAATATGAAATAATGAATTAATATTATTTCACCGCTTAATTTCTATTTTATTTATTGTAGTACAAATGACTCAGGTGATTCATTCAGTACAGAATTGTAAATTCCCAATCATTCACTATATTCAAATCAATCATTAAAAATGTAAAAATACATCATACATTGAGTGGAAGTTTTGTACTAGTTCACCATCGGACTTAGGTTTAATGGATCAATGAAAGTCGAACTGTGTATCTTTAAAATATTATGAAATATAAACCAATGCAAATAGGAATAAATATATAATTATTTAAATTTGTTACCAAATATAGTAGAATGCAAAGTGGAATAATTTTCAATCGAGAGACTATGATGAAGCTTATTTCTCGGATCCGCATAATAAACCATGGAGGTAACGGCATGCAATTGAAAGTGGCTTCAAAAAAAGTATTTGTATCCGGATTTATTGTACTGGCACTTCTATTCTCATTACTTAGCAGCGCAGCGTTTGCAAGTTCAGGTGAGGGGACAGTGACAGGGGTCATACAGAGTTATGAAACTAAGCTTCCCCTGGATGGCGTCGAAGTGAAAGTCTATTCGGGTAGCGATGGAGTCAATGGAACTCTTGTAAATACGGTCATAACAGACGTGAACGGTACCTATACCTTTACGAATGTTCCGGTAGGCAAGTTTTATTTATCGTTTAAAAAAACTGGCTATCTGCCGGTTATCTTACTGCCTAACGGTAATACGGTCGTACCGGGCAACACAACCCAGATTATGCCTTTTGAACTAACCTTCTCAGAAGTTTACGGTACAATCAAAGACACTCAAGGTGCTGAAATTGGTGGGGTAACCGTTAGAATAACCGAAACAGGAACAGCCCATCAGTTGACCACATCGGAATCTGTAGGCTTTTTCAGCCTGAATAATGTTCCCTATGGTACTTACACATTGACGGTTTCTAAGGCTGGTTATCAGACATTAACGACAAGCAGTTTCCCGGTCAATACTGGTGAATATACCTCACTTGGAGACATAGTACTGTTATCTGAGGGGGCGAATCCTCCTGCCAAAACACTAGATGAGCTGATTGCGAATCCACAGCAGCTTGAAGTGCAGGTTGGAAAAACAGCTACTGCGGAAATCACGGCTTTATATAGTGACGATTCATCGGCTAAAGTGACAGCACGGGTGTCGTGGACAACCTCTGAGCCATCCATTGTGGAAGTTTCTAATGCAGGTTTAATAGTCGGGGTTAAGGAAGGCGATGGCGCCACCATCACTGCTACATTTGAAGGTAAGAGCGTTTCAATTCCTGTAGTGGTTACTTCAGCAACCGAACCCTTGGGAACAGGGGCTGTAAAGGGCACGATTAGCGACTTGGTTACGTACGGAGCATTGTCGAATGCTTCCGTCAGTCTTTATACAGGTACATATCCTGGCACGCTAGTTGAAACAGTATTGACGGATTTAAACGGAGCTTATTCCTTTGAAAATGTGCCGGTGGGCGTATTTGAATTGGTTGTTGAGAAGGTTGGATATGTGAAATTATCCTTATCTCCTAATCAGAATGTTGTTATAGAAAATGAAACAACAAAAGTGCCTGATGTGATTTTATTCAACTCTCAACTATTTGGAGAAATTCAAGGTAGGGATAATGAAAACATCAGTAATGCTAATGTGGTTATCAATGGAACCGAATTGAAAACTTCAACAAGCAATGGCTTTTTCGCTTTTTTTAATATTCCAGATGGGACGTATACGTTAACCATTACCAAATCAGGCTATGAGGATTATACTACGAACAGCTTTACGATTGTTCAAGGGCAAAGCATTAGGCTGGAAACGATTCGTATGATTTATGATGCACCAATCGGCGGAGGTGGAGGGGCGACAACTCCTACGCCGTCACCGACACCAGAGTCGACACCAGATCCAACAACGCCAACGTCGCCAGTGTCTACACCAACAACACCAGAATCAACACCAACAATACCAGTGTCTACACCAACAACACCAGAATCAACACCAACATCGCCTGTGACTGCACCAACGATACCAGCCGCAACTCCGGCACCGACGCCGACACCGGAGTCTAAACCCGAGAAGCCGGTATTAGATGAAAAAGTAGTCAAAGTAGAGGCAGTAAAAGAGAAGATAAAAACAGCAATCGAAGCGAGCACCACAACCGCATTCAAGGATGTAGAGAAGAACAGCTGGAGTGCTAATTCTATAGAGCTTGCTGCAAAGCTGGGATTCGTTAGCGGTTATCAGGATGGTTCATTCCATGCTGAAGCAAGTGTAACAAGAGCAGAGTTTGCGACAATGCTGGTGAAAGCATTAGGAATAGAGACCACCGCAACCGACTCCTTTGGGGACACGAAGGGCCACTGGGCATCAAGTGCCATTAGCGCTTTGAAGTCTGCGGGAATTATTGGCGGATATGAGGACGGTTCATTCAAACCGAATCATGAGATTACCCGGGCTGAAATGGTTACCATGCTCTCAAAACTTATGAATTTGAGCAGCGTTTTGGGTAGTGCCAAGTTTCAGGACGTATCAGGAAATTGGGCAGAGGCCGGTATTAACCAACTAGCTGACGCAGGCATCATTAGCGGCAAAGGGGAAGGCAAATTTGAGCCTAATGCTACGGCAACCCGAGCGGAATCCGTAGTCATGATTCTTAGAATGTTAAATGTCACCTTAGAGCTTGGTCTCGACTTGTCATAAGCTTCGTAGATTGACTCTGCTCATCGTAGAGTAGAAAATTAGAAAGACCGGTATCTCCTTAGTTGAATGTGCCTCGAAGGATCAACACTTTGCTTGGCTTTTATAAAATGGATTCGTGAGATCCAATGTTTCTCGCAGAGGAGTTTGATTTATACATAAAGAAGGGCCTTTGCAAATACGCAAAGGCCCTTCTTTATGTATAAGTATGCCATTCTCATAAAGGGCTGCTCTTGTCCAAGGCTATTGTCCTTGTTCGTCACTGCCGTTTTTTTTGTTATCAGATGACTTTTGTGTGAATATGGCAATGTAGGTAACTTCATCCGATATAGGGTACAGGAGATGCTCTTCTAGTGAGTTAAAGTAGAGAGAATCACCGGGGTGAAGGGTGTATTGTGTAGGTCCTACTTTATAATTCATCTCGCCGCTAATCATATAAATAAATTCCTCGCCCTCATGAGTGAACCCATGCTGCCTGACCTCTCCTCTCTTTGCTGTAATGAGATAAGGTTGTATTAGCTTATCTCTTCTTTCACTCGCAAAGGCGAAGAAAGAGTAGCCTTTGTCTGTTCTAATCCATTTGCTCCGATCACGATAGTTTTCGCTGCTATTAAAAACGGTTGATTGTATGCTCTCTTCTTCAATTAAATCAGAGACTCTTACTCCGAGTGCGCCTGCGATTTTGATTAGAGTAGAGACAGGAGGAGTGGATTGCCCATTCTCTATCTTGGATAGCAGGCTCTTAGTGAAACCGCAATGATTAGCAATTTCTTCTTGTGTGCGCTTCTGTTCCTTTCGGATTAACCGAATTCGGTTGCCTATGCTCATCATTCTCACACCCTTTAATGAAATCCTATAAGCTAATCTTACCACAAAAAAACAAAGGAGAAAATAATTCAATAAAGTTGTTGTTAATTCAACTAAGTTGAATTATAATAAACCCAGATTCAACGAGTGATAAGCAAGAGGCAAGCGATGAGGTGCTTGATGCCAATCATACAAGGAGGAACAAAATGGTAAAGCCAACTGATTTGAATGAAGAGAATCATGTATTGAATATGGGATGGGGGAAAATCGCTTGGCTGTATGGCGAGGAAATCGATCCGGATGGAAAAATGACATTTGGCATGGTGTATATAAATGCAGGTGAAGAAAATGGACGTCATGTGCACCCCAATTGTGAGGAAATCATATTTGTTCTATCAGGCGAATGTGATCATTCACTAGGAGAAGAAATGTTTCATCTCAAACCAGGAATGGCACTTCGTATTCCGCAAGGTGTTCCGCATCATGCAAAAGTAACAAGCTGGGAGCCCTGCAAGATGATAATTGCCTACTCTGCCGTTGATAGACAAACGATTGGAGAATAAGGGAGGAATGATCAAGTCATGGAACCAGTCAAGAAGCTGCTGCTGATCGGCTCATTTGATACGAAAGGCAAGGACTATGCTTTCGTAAAGGAGCAGATTGAATTACGTGGGCATCAGGTTGTCACGATGGACATAGGCGTGATCGGGAACCCAGAGCAGATTCACCCTACTTGGCCCTCGGAATTGGTTGCAGAGTGGGCTGGCGTTACCCTGCAGCAGCTTCGAACGCAAGGGGATAGAGGATATGCACTATCTATCATGGCACTAGGAGCAACAAAAATCGTATGTGAGTTATACAAAGAGAAGAAAATCGATGGCGTACTCGGTATGGGGGGAACGGGAGGAACGTCCGTTATCGCAACAATTATGAGAACGCTTCCTATCGGTTTTCCAAAAGTATTGGTAACTACTGCGGCGAGCGGCGATACTAGACATATAGTCGGGACAAAGGATATCGTACTAATTCCCTCCATTGTTGATGTAGCTGGAGTAAATCGAATCAGTAGAAAAATGTATTCGCAAGCAGCAGGCGCTGTTTGCGGAATGGCTGAGCAGCATGTCGCAGAGTTTAATGCTGACAAGCCGATAATCGCAATTACGATGTTCGGGAATACAACTCAATGTGTACAGCAGAGCATGAAGCTATTAGACGAACAAGGATATGAATGTCTCATCTTTCATTGCACAGGAACTGGTGGCAGAACAATGGAAAGTCTCGTAAGTGATGGGAATATTGCGGCTGTTTTGGATATCACGACAACCGAATGGGCGGATGAACTATGCGGAGGCGTCTTTACGGCAGGTTGTTCTCGACTCGAGGCGCCTGGTCTTGCTGGAATTCCACATGTCATAGTCCCCGGCTGTATCGATATGGTTAATTTCGGACCTTTTGAAACCGTCCCTAAAGTGTACAAGGATCGAAACCTGAACGCATGGAATTCGGACGTCACGCTGATGCGAACGAATGTAGATGAAAATAAGCAATTAGGTCAAATTTTTGCCGAGAAAGCGAACAAGGCCAATGGACCCGTCGCTATTGTTGTTCCAACAAAGGGATATTCTATTTTAGGCGAAAATGGACAGCGCTTTCATGATGCTGAGGCGGATGCTGCTTTTGTGAATTCTCTTAAAGAGCATATCAAGCCATCCATTGAATACGAAGAGTTGGCGTGCAATATTAATGACTATGCTTTTTCACATTTTGTGGTTAAGAAGCTATTGCAACTGCTAAAAAAGAAGGAAGGTTTGAATTCATGAGTTTCAAATACGCATTTTCTAGACCGACGTCTGGCCCTGAGGAAGAAGTTGAACTGATAGGGGGCTATCTGCAAGCAGGCTATGAAGGGCTGCAGCTGAAATGGAGCCAATATACGCCATATCTGCAAAATCCGGAACAGTTTATTGCGCGCTGGGGACGGCCAGAGGGTATTGCATCTGCGTTAATAACCGGAGGAACACTGTTGGACGATGAAAGCAAGAATCAGCTTCGACAGCTCTACGGCTTCGCAGAGAAGCTTGGCTCGGAGACTATCGTGTATTGTCATGCGATTTCAAGAAGAGATATTAGTCATAATCAAATCGCACAATACGCCGGTATTTTTGAAGAGCTGGGCAAAGAGGCGAAGCAGCACGGATTACAGCTGTCCCTGCATCATCATTATGATCAGCCGCTCATGTACCGGGAGGATTTTGACATTTTCTTTGATCAAATCAAGGATCCTTCAGCTGTGGGGCTGACGGTAGATACGGCACATCTGGTTAAATCGGGTATTGCTGACGTGGCAGAGGTTATTCGCAGTTTTGCACCTTTTATAAATAATTTTCATTTGAAGGATTTCGCCGGAGGCGATTATCAAATACTAGGCCAGGGGAAAATCGACTTTCAACCTATCTTCGAGGCAGTACGGCAAATTGGTTATGACGGCTGGATATCTGCTGATGAGGAAAGCGGCGGAACTGTTGCGCAAGGCTTGCAGGAATGCATAGCATTTATGAAATTTGGATTGGGAGAGTGAACCATATGAAAAAGTTTAAAGTGGGTTTTGTCGGAGCGGGAGCCGTTACTAGGTTGCATTTGAGAGGTTACTCCAATCATCAGGATCGTGTTGAAGTTGTTGCTATGTGTGATCCAAGTGAGGCTGTGGTGAATGAACGGGCAGATGAATTTGGTGTAGCTGGACGGTTTACGGACATCAATGAAATGATTCGGAGTTCAGGCATGGAGGTGGCAGTCGTGTGCACCCCCTCTACCATTCGCCAAAGCGTGATAACGCCTTTACTAGAAGCGGGTATTCCCGTTTTTGTAGAAAAGCCTTTTGCAGATACATTTGGTGAGGCTGATGCTATAGCAAAAGAAGCTGCTAGATTAAACGTTCCTGTTTCGGTTAATCAAAATTTTCGCAAGCATAATAAGTTTGAGTTTATCCGAGGGCTCATTCAGGAAGGGGTAGTCGGCAAGTTAGAGGGGATTCACTTTTCTTCCTTGTTCTATCGTCAGGATGCAGGGTGGAGAATTCATACGGAGCGCCATGCGATGTCGGTTATGGCCATTCACTGGTTTGACGGCATTCGCAGAATGGCGAACGCGGATGCAGAATCGATTTACTGCACGGCATACTCTTCTGAAGCGGTCGAGTGCATCGGGGAAACAGATGCTACGGTCCAGATTACATTTGCAAACGGGGTTAAGGCTCATTTCACGCAGAGCTTTTCCAGTCCGTTTGTGAAAAGCGATTTGGTTATTCTCGGCAGCGAAGGTGTGATTAATTCGTCGAACGAGGATATTAATCTGTACCGCAAAGACCCGAGCGGCAAGCCGAATTGGAATCCTACACCGGTGCAAACCTGGAATGCGGCTTTGCCAATTGAAGAAGCGATATTTGAGGGACTAAACGAGCTGCTCGATTGGGTGGAAACAGGTAAAGAAGCTTCAAATAGTGCATATGACAATTTGCATACGGTTTCATTGCTTGACGGCGCGTATCTGTCGGCGAAGAATAACAAAGTTATCTCATTCAATAAGGGCTTGCTGTAGTACTCATCATACATGTAATGGAGGGTCTTAGGTTGAAAAAGATAATGAGTATGTTAATAATTGTTTTGTCGATGGTGATGCTTGTTGCGGCTTGTTCCTCGAATTCAGGAAACAACGGTAATAACGGATCTTCGCCTGCAGAAACAAAGAAACCGGGTGAATCTGAGGAGGGCGGTGTGGAGCTGGCTCCGACGACCATCAGCTTTCTTTCCTGGAATAGCGAGCAGCAGATGAAGCCGGTGCTTGATGGATTTAAAGCGCAATACCCGCAAATAAAAATTGATTTTCAACACTCTCCGCCTGTTCAAGAATATAACTCTAAGCTTCAAACGATGCTGTTGACTGATTCGGCAACAGATGTGTTTATTGTAAGCTCGGAAATGCGCCGCCAAATCATGAATGAAGGCTATGCCATGGATCTGAAGGATCAGCCCTTCACTAAAGTACTGCCGCCTCCAGCTTTAAAGATTAATACAGATTTGGACGGTAATTTGATCGCATTCTCGCAGAGCAGTTGGATTGCTGGCGTTTATTATAATAAAGCATTGTTCAAGCAGGTAGGAATAGAGGAATACCCCGACTCATGGGAAAAGTTCGTGAGTGCAGCACTGAAATTTAAGGAAGCAGGCATAACGCCATTTTATGTAAATGTACAGGACTTGCCGAGCGTGCTCACGGGATTAGTAGGCTTGGAAACGATTCAGCAGGATTCAGATTATGATAAAAAGCTGTTTGCTGGCGAAAAAAGGTTTGCTGACGGCTGGGTTAAACCGCTTCAAAAAGTCAATGAGCTAGTAGAGAAAGGGATTATCACAAAAGATACGCTTGGATTGCAGGAGGACCAGATGGCTGCGGAGTTTATTGCAGGCAGTGTGGCTATGTTTGCAAGCGGTTCGTGGCAGGCATCCGCGATTGAAGCTGGGAATCCAGAATTGGAGTTTGAAATGAAGCCTTATTACGGAGATGAGCCTGGCTCCTATTACTATGCTGGTAATATTAATACGGGCTTTGCAATCAATGCCAAAACAAAAAATAAGGAAGCGGCACTCGCTTTTTTTAACTATCTTTCAACATCTGAGGGCTTGCAAAAATTTGAAGAAGGCACGAAGACGATTGTAACCGCTGAAGGGTATAAGCCAGACGTTCATCCTGCTTTGGCCGAAGCTTATGAGAAGGGCCTTATTGCTGGGAAAATTTATTTGCCAATGGCCTATTGGCAGCGCCATGCCGAGGCGATTCGCGCGCACACCGTAGCCTCTGTGCAAAATATGATTTTCGGAAAGCTAACACCTGAACAAGTGGCAGAAGAGATGGATGCCAAGTTGGCAGAGCTGGATAAGAAATAACAGACAAGGAGGGGCGATCCCTAAAGGATTTCCTCTCCATAAGTAGAGGCAGCCGCTGGAAAGGAGACGGGTAATTGAAAAAAAGAATGCAATCGCTGCAGTACCAATGGTTTTTATTGCCCATTCTAACTGTGTACTCCATCTTTACAGTGTATCCGCTATTGAAGTCATTTGTACTGAGCATGACTGATTTTAATGGAATCTCCAAGCAATATAACTTTGTTGGATTAGCAAATTATGGGCGTTTATTCCGTGATCAGACGATTATTTCAGGCGTGTCATTCACCTTGAGCTACGCGATTGCGACCACCTTGATTATTACTTTGTTGGCTATTCCGCTGGCTCTTATATTAGATAATAAGTTTTTTACTAGAAATCTCCATCGTGCTATATTCTTTTTTCCTTCTATTCCAAGTGGATTACTGCTTGCTTATGTATGGGGATTCATATTATCCCCGATTAGCTCGGGCGTATTAAATAAGATTCTGAAAAGCACATTCGGCTTATCAACTCAGCCTTGGCTTTCTGATCCGATGCTTGCCAAGATTTCGGTCATAATGGTCGCTGTTTGGGCGGCTGTCGGCTGGCATGCCATTTTATATTTAGCTTTTCTTCAAGGAATATCCAAGGATTATTATGAAGCTGCGGCAATTGACGGAGCGACTCGGTTAAAGCAGATCAGGCATATTACGCTGCCGCTTCTGGCTCCGGCCATGACGGTAAGTGTTATGCTTTTATTGACTGGCGGATTGAAGGTGTTCGAAATTCCGTTTGCCCTGACTAAGGGAGGTCCTGGCTTTGAGACCTATACGATTACGCAGGTTATCGTGATGCGCGGAGTTAATGAAGGACAATATGGGTTGGCGTCCGCCATGGCAATTGTATTCTTCTTGATTGTTCTTGCACTTACCTATTTTCAAGTGACGGTTATGCAGAAGAGGGAGGAGCGGATTCAATAATGGAGATAAACAAACGGCGCTGGCTAATGGATATCATTATGCTTCCTATTGGATTGCTAACCTTTTTCCCTTTTTATCTTATTATAGTGAATACTTTCAAGACACAGGCAGAAACCGCTAGAAACCCGATTTCCTGGCCTAAGACCTTTTATTTGGATAATTACAGCTACGTATTTCGCGAGGTGCCACTGCTTCATGCAATGATGAATACGACGGTAATAACGGCTATCTCGGTAGGTACGATGGTCATTTTTGGGGCTATGGCGGCTTACCCCATTGTCTTTAATCCAGGCAAAACCAATAAGCTGATCATGACTTATTTAATGGCTGGCTTTCTTATACCGTTCCAGACTACGCTAATTCCTTTGTTTGAGCTGATGACGGATTTTAGACTCATTGATCGTTTATATGGTTTGGTTCTCGTGTATTCAGGTGGCTCTGTATTTGTGTTCTTTCTGATGATGGGTTATATGAAGACGATACCAAAGGAATTGCCCGAAGCAGCAATCATTGATGGATGCGGAACTTCAGGGATCTTTTGGAAAATTATTTTTCCATTATTAAAGCCAATTACGGTAACAGCCATTATCTATCAAACGATGTGGATATGGAATGATTTTCTTGCGCCCATGCTGTTTCTGAATTCATCCAATAATATGACACTTATCCTGCAGGTATATCGCGCCAAAGGAGAGTTTTCGGTAAATTGGCCGCTATTTATGACCTTAACTGTTATCGTCCTCATTCCGATCTTTATCTTTTTCATACTTATGCAGAAACAGATTGTTAAAGGGATTGTTGGCGGAGCCGTCAAGGGCTAGGGGACAACAAAATCCAAAGGGAGTGTTTAATTAATGTCAGCAACCAAAAAACAAGTGATATTGGATAGGCTTCGCCTAAAAATTGCTGCTTGCCAGCCGATCATTGGGGCAGGTGCAGGTACCGGAATCTCGGCAATGAGCGAGGAAGCAGGCGGTGCCGACCTTATTATTATTTATAATTCAGGACGTTTTCGCATGGCGGGAAGAGGCTCGCTTGCGGGACTTATGCCATACGGCGACGCGAATGCTATTGTTATGGATATGGCAAGAGAGGTGCTTACCGCAGTGAAGGAAACACCGGTTCTGGCAGGCGTATGCGGCACAGACCCGTTTCGTAATATGGATTTGTTCTTAAATCAGATTGAAGAGATTGGTTTTGCTGGCGTCCAGAATTTTCCTACGGTAGGTTTGTGTGATGGGAATTTCAGAGCCAATCTCGAAGAAACGGGGATGGGATACGGAAAGGAAGTCGAGATGGTCCGCCTGGCCGCACGCAAGGGAATGCTCACAACGCCGTATGCTTTCAATGAGAATGAGGCGCGCAGCATGACTGCGGCAGGGGCTGACATTCTAGTTGTTCATCTGGGCTTGACGACCAAAGGGAATATTGGGGCGAAGACGGCGATTCCGCTGAAGGAATCGCCGGAAGCGGTACAGCGGATTGCAGATGCGGCAAAATCGGAAAATCCGGAAGTCATCGTCTTATGTCACGGCGGTCCTTTGTCTGAACCCGAGGATGCTGAATATGTACTTAAGAGAACGAATGGCGTTCATGGTTTCTATGGTGCCTCAAGCATGGAGCGTCTGCCGGTTGAGCTGGCGATTGCAGAGCAAATCCGGAAATTTGCTTCGATTAAGCTATAGCAGCAAGCAACAAGCAGAATATGGCATATCGGATAGAAGCAAACACAGAATATCGCTAGGCTTAAACGCTTGCTTCAATAGGATCGGTTTATTAATTAGCATGGTTAGAAGAGGGCGGTGTGCTTAGGCACACTGCCCTCTTCTATTAAATATATTCTGCTGCATAAAACGAACTTAAAATTATATCCGAACAAGTAACCTCCAACAGATCAGAAAGAAAGCGAACCCATGCCGCTACTACCTTGCAGGTTGTCGTTCATGCTGGAGGAATCCATACTTTTTCAATGAGGGTTCTAGATTCAAAATTATTGGCCTCGGATACTGTCGTAAGAACCGCCAGCTTCGCCATGGGCATACCAGCGGGAGTTATCGTAACGATAGTGAGTGTTCCTTATTTTCTCTATCTGCTGATGAAAGCAGCTTAAGCCAAACGATTGAATCCCAGAATGACAGCAGAGACTCCTCCGAATCGTATAAGAAAAAACGCAGAATTGTCCATGGGCATTCCACGCGCGTTTCGATATAATCATATCCAGTGAGAATGAATCTCACTACTATGAGCAAATGAAGGGGAGTCAACATGAGCTTAAAAAACAACAATAGAGGATTAACATTCTTTATTTGCATGCTCCTATGCCTGCTAGTCATTGCTGGCTGCGGCAACAAGGCGACCAATCAGGAACCCGCTGGGGAGGAAGCTTCTCCACAGACCAAATCGTTTGAAGATGCTTTGGGTGTCAAGGAGATTCCGGTTCATCCTAAACGGATATTCTCGGTCAGCGCCACAACCCAGCTACTGGCGCTCGGCATTACGCCTGTAGGCGGTCTGACGTATGAGATCGAGCAGGATTATTATTTGCAGAAGTATGCAGATCAGATTACGCTGGCTGGCGACTATCCGCCTAACTTTGAAGCCATTGTTGAGCTGCAGCCTGATCTTATTATCGCTTCCTCCTTTGTTGATGCGGAGGTAATGGAGAAGCTTGAGAAAATTGCTCCGACGGTCGTTTATCCTTGGAGCCTAAGTCTTTATGAACAGCTCAAGTACATCGCAGATATCGTTGACAAGAAACCAGAAGCTGAAGCATGGATAAAGAAGCATGAGGAAAAAGTCGCGATAAATAAAGAAAAGATCAGTGCGTTGGTTAAACCGGATGAAACGGTAGCTGCAATCGAAATTTTCAAACAAACCTTCCAGGTCGCCGGTAACCGCAACATGGGTTATGTGCTTAATGATTTGCTTGGCTTGAAGCGTTTGCCGCAGATCCAAGAGCAAATCGACGCGAAAGATGGATTTATGGTCTATACGGAAGGAATGTCTTTCGAGAAGCTTCCGGAGTTTAATGCGGACTATTTAATCATTAAAGTGAACGATGCTCAACCGGGTTCCGTTGAGTATTTCGAGGAGATGCAGCAGTCTGAGATTTGGAAGAGCTTGCCTGCAGTAAAAAATGGCAAAGTATTTGTCGTTCCCCATGATAAGTGGTGGTCGTACACCTTGTTCTCTACTGACGCATTGCTTGATGAAGCGGTCGCTCTGTTTCAAAAATAATAAAATCATCTAATGATAGGAATAAGGCCCCTGCCTGCAAGGGGCCTTTTCGGCGGTTTATAATTATAATACAATGAACCTATTATGGAGCGTGATGATTTTGTTTTTTTGAGGGGGACTACTCCGGTGAACACCAATGAAACGGACTGGCCTTTTGAACATTTGCATCTTCAATGGAAAGGGTTGGACAGCCAAAGCTATGATTTGAGCGTTCCGAATGCTGTATCTTCTATACCTACGCATGCGTTATGGATCATTCAACGGGGAACAGCCCAGGTTATGATTGGAGGACAGCGGTTCTTGCTTCGGGAAAATCATTGCGTATTGTTACCTCCAGGCTCGCGGGTTGAATTTGCGGTCGAGCAGGGGCAGACGATGTACGTGCATGCACTAACCTTTGTTGCTAGCATGCTCAATGGAGCTGCCGATTCGCAGGAAGATGTTTTGTCGTCTTTTGAAAATCGTCCCACAGCAGTTACACCCCTTTCTCCTCTACTGACTATGTTGGATAGCTTGAAGGAGTATAAGGAAACACGCAACGGACTGGAAAAATTCAGAAGAGGCATCCTATTGCAGGAGGTATTGTATACATTCCTGGCTCGGGTTTCTTCGGGACAACCTGCGAATTCGCGGGAGGCGGTTGAACAGACGATATTGTATATGAAGGAGCATTATCATCGGAAGCTGAATGTGAACGACCTATCGGCTATGGCTGAGGTTGGACCACGTCAATACTCCCATATTTTTAAGCAAATGACAGGGGCAAGCCCTATTGATTATTTATATAGGCTACGAATCGAGCAGGCCAAGAAGCTGCTGAAGGCGTCTGATCGTAATATGCTAACCATAGCCAATCAGGTCGGCTTCCGCGATGAGTTTTATTTTAGTCGAAGATTCAAACAGCAGGTGGGGGTTCCGCCAACGCATTACATGAAAAAACACCAGCCCCGCGTGATAGGCTTACTGTATACGTCGCATTTACTTGCGCTAGGTTTGACACCGGTGGGCGCCCCCGATTACCATCTGCTGCAAAACGAGTATGTGTATCCCTATCTCAGCAGCATGAAGTCGTTCCAATGGGATCCTTGTGACATGGATGAGATTAGACAGATGGAACCGGATATCATTCTCGGCTACGAGCATATGACGCCTGGCGAATACGAGCAGTTTTCTCGAATTGCTGAAGTCGTGCGCGTGACATGGCAGTCTCAAGATGTGTATCAGCAGCTAGGCAGCGTGTCTTCCGTGATAGACAAGCATCAACAGGGGAGAGACTGGCTGGAGAACCACGAAGAGAAAGTAATGCAGACAAAAGAGCGGCTGCGAGCTTTAATCGGGGATCGGGAGACTTGTGCAGCCTTCGTTATTGATAAGGATGGTTTCCGAGTAGCGGGAGACCGGAATATGGGGCATGTCCTATATCATGCACTGAACTGGAAGCCGCATCCGCTCGTTCAACGCATCATTGCGGGCTACAACGGCAGCAATGTGTTTTCGGATGCGCTAGCTTTCGATGAGATTTGTCTTTATGATGCCGATCGGATATTTGTTATGGTAAACGATAGGGATCCCGGTGCTGAGGCGGCGTTCCGCAAGCTTCTGCACACACAGTCGTGGCAAAGCTTAAAGGCAGTGCGCAGCGGCAGTGCTCATATCGTTTCCTTCGACCGATGGTGGATGTATTCGCCACTTGCAGTGGAAGGGCAACTTAAGGATATTGAAGCTTTCATCGGGGTACGATGAAAATGGTGTTTGCTGCAGCTTTGTTTAAGCTTCCGCTCGTATTGGGTAATAGTCGTTAGAAAGCACAGGCGGTAAAAGCACTAGCCGCTGGTGACCCAAACCGAGAGGAGGGCTGCACAATGCCGTGGACAAAAGAGGACTACCCAGACTCCCTCAAAAACTTTATGGCTCCCGTTCGCAACAAAGCGATCGATATTGCCAACGCTTTGCTCGAGGACGGTTATGAAGAGGGACGGGCAATTGCGATTGCGACTTCCCAAGCCAAAGAATGGGGCGAGAATCGCGACAAGCAAATTCGTAAGAAAACAAAGTAGCCACAGCATTTTGCACCAAAAAAGGCGTCCAGCAATCGGTATCTTATGAGACCTTTTGCGTGATGCTTTTTTTCGTTATGCCTAGCTTAAATAGGATGTTTTCGGCCTTTGGTCGCTAGAGAGAGTATGACTTCGCATTTGGCGCTAGTTGAGGTGAAAATCCACTTTCAAGCCGTCAATACAAATAACCAGTCATATTCAACTATAAATATATAAGCGATTAAACTTTATGATCGAATGAGCAATAGGTTTGAATAGGAACAAAGTAGGTTATTTAATAAACAGGTATTAAAATAGAAAATTATGTGATAAAATCACCGTGAAGCGCGTCCCGACAGATATGAACGAACCCTACCTTGTTTTAAAAGTTAAAGCGCTTATACTATTAAGGGAGGAATTTTAATGTTCATGCATTTTTATCGAACCATCCGTACGTGTAAAAAAGCTTTTGCCATCGGTCTTGCCGCTGTGATGCTGTTAAGCCTGTCCCAAGTATCCACTTCGTTTATGGAAACGGCCAGTGCAGCGGGAGAAGCAAAACCTTTTCCACAGCAGGTGAGCTATCCGGGAATTATCAAGCCTAACCATGTCACGCAGTCATCCATGAATGCTTCGGTATCTTCTTATTATGACTACTGGAAAGGCAAGTACCTCAAAAATAATTTGGCTTCGCTACCCGGGGGCTATTACGTGAAGGGTGAAATTACGGGCAGCGCTGGCGGTTTTACGCCGCTAGGCACATCTGAAGGACAAGGCTACGGAATGGTCATCACGGCATTAATGGCAGGTCATGACGCCAATGCACAGACGATATACAACGGCTTATTTAAGACGGCCCGTGCTTTCAAGAGCTCGATCAATAGCGGGCTGATGGGCTGGGTCGTAGCCGATCACGTGAATGCGCAAGGTAATTTCAGCTCTGCGACAGATGGGGATTTGGACATTGCCTATTCGTTGATATTAGCCCACAACCAATGGGGATCAAGCGGTACCATTAATTATCTCTCCGAAGCTACAGCGATGATTAATGCAATTAAGCAAAGTAACGTTACAAATAGCAATCGCTTGAATCTGGGAGACTGGGATTCGAAGAGCGCGCTAAATTCAAGGCCATCGGACTGGATGCTTAGTCATTTACGAGCTTTTTATGATGTGACTGGCGATCAGACCTGGATTAACGTCATTAATAGCTTGTATACGGCTTACTCTCAGGTTAGCAATAGCTATGCTTCTACTACGGGATTGATCTCAGACTTCATTGTAGATAACCCGGCTAAGCCAGCTCCAGAGTGGTATTTAGATGAATTCAAAGAAACGAATCAATATTTCTACAATGCATCGCGGGTACCGCTGCGCATCGTTATGGATTATGCGCTTTATGGTGATGCCAGAGGCAAAACGATCGCTGACAAAATAGCGGTGTGGATTAAAGGCAAGACAAACGGATCCCCCTCCTCCATTGTAGCGGGCTATACGTTAAGCGGGAATGCGATCAATTCCTACAGCTCCGCCGTCTTTACGTCGCCGCTTATCTCTGCCGCCACAACGAGCACGAGCCACCAGGCGTGGGTGAATGCAGGATGGGATTGGATGAAAAATGCAAAAGCCGGTTATTTTGAAGATACCTTTAACCTGTTGAACATGCTCTACATTTCGGGCAACTGGTGGAAGCCGGGCAGCGGTGGCCCTGTTGTGCCTGGCGCTACCCTTCAAGTCATAGAGGACAGTTTTGTTCGGGGCGGTACGTACGGCTCGGATAATTATGGATCACAGACGACGTTAACGATTAAGAAAAGAGACAGCGATGCGTCGTTTGCACGTGAGGCTTATCTAAAATTTAATAAATCGTCCGTAACGGGCACCATCAATTCGGCCAAAATCAAGCTGTACGTGAATAGCTTGCACAGCAATTCCACAAGTGTCCCCATCAGGGCTTTTGGCATTAACAATACGGCTTGGACCGAATCTACCTTGAAGTATTCTAATCGGCCAACTGAGGCTGGAACCTCTCAAGGCTCCGATACAGCCAGTGCCGCAGGCAGCTATATTTATTTGGACGTCACCTCATTCGTAAATAACTTTTCTGGCAGCGTGATATCGTTTAGAATCGTGGGCTTAACGGAGGATGTTGGAGCAGAGCTTGCCTCCAAGGAAAACACGACCGCTTCAAGACGGCCGGTTCTTCAAATTAATGGCGGATAGCCTGCTGTTATTATGAATCTATAGAACAAGGGGAAGGCTGTGACAGGCTGCCGTAAGGCGGACTGCTGCAGTCTTTTCCCTTTACGTTGAGAATTGTTATCAATATAATGAAAGGTAATGTGGTTAAGGTTAGGGAGGTACTTAAGAAGGCGATGAGGCTGAACGATCATATTGCATTATGGAATCATGCAGCTATTAAAGTTTGGGATATCCGTTATGGGGTACTGGAGTGCGGAGCCGAGATGCAGGGCTACCGCCTGCCGACCAGCGCATTTCTGTATGTGCAAAGCGGCCATGCGCAGGTACAGCTGGACGATACGCTCCACGGCATGAGCCGAAATCATGTGTTGCACGGCGGGCGCGGCGCTTGTCTTACTATTTTAGCGGAGGAACCGTTTGAATATTATCTGATCCTATATAAGGCTGTTTTGATGCTGCCTTCATCCCGGAGTTTAAAACAGCAGATGGAGAGTGACAATCCGTTTCAATCCCAATACAGCTTCATTCCGCTATACCCTTTGCCCTTGCTGGACAAGCTGGAGCGGATGCATCAGGGCTGGATGAAGGAGAACACGCTGGATTCCTTTCACGCCAGGACTTTGTTTTATCAATTCATTCATGAGCTTCTATGGCAGATGCAGCGTCAAGGAATCAATCCGGTCGATCCTGATCTGATGGCGCAGGTGCTTCGTTATATGCAGGATCATTATATGGAGCCCTTAACATTGGAAATGCTGGCAGAGCTGTTTGACTGCAGTGTGAGCTATTTGACGAAGCTGTTCAAGCATCGCGTGAACGAGAGCCCCATCCGGTTTCTGACGCGCATTCGTATGGAGGCTTCCGTGAACGATTTGGTTCATAGCGCTCTCTCGCTGCAGGAGATTGCCGAGCGGGCCGGTTATCCCGATGCCCACACGTTTAGCCGAAGTTTCAAGAAAAGCTACGGCATGCCGCCAGCACAGTTCAGGTCCCGACACAAGGACGGCGGGCCCATACTGGATTTGCCCATGCTTCGGATGAAATCTGCCCTTGATGCCGCCAATCTCGGGTGCTATAGTGTCAATGGTTACGAGAACGATTATCATTTACGCATAAGAGGGGGATTTTCGGTGAAAAAAGTAAGCAAGTCGACTTCAATTGCTACAGCAGCCTTGCTGTTATGCATTACTTTGTTAATTGGCGCTTGCTCCAATGGTACAAATTCGGTAAATACCAATGGAAGCGGGAATGGAACATCTGCGGCGGGTGCGAGCCAGGAAGGGACAACGAAAGCTCCGAAGCCTACGAATGCTGCCGCGACGACGAAGACCTATACGGACAGCAAGGGATCGGTTACGATACCGTCCGATCCAAAGCGGATTATTGATTTGACGGGAAGCGCGATCGGTAATTTGTTGGCGCTTGGTGTTACACCGCTGGCTGCTACCCAAGATGCGCTGCAAAATCCTTATCTTGATGGCAAGCTGGATGATGTCATTAATATTGGTGAAGAGCCCAATATCGAGGCTATATTGGACTTGGACCCGGACTTGATTATTACATTTGATTATATTGAAGAAACCCAGTACGAGAGTTTGGTTCAAATCGCTCCGGTTGTTCGGTTGAAATATGACGCGGGGACCCCGGCTGACCTACTGCTGGAGTTTGGTAAGATTACGAGCAGGGAAGACCTTGCACAGGACTGGATAGAGAAGTGGAACGCCAAAATTGCGGAAGTCAAGCCGAAGATCAACGAAGTCGTTGGCGACAAAACGGTATCGATTCTTCAGCCGTTTGCGAAAGGCATCTATGCATGGGGCAATAAGGGCGGCAGAGGCGGAGAAATCATCCATGGAGACCTTGGGCTTAAGGCGCCACCGATTATTCAGGAAAAACTGATTGACGGGGAAGAGTTTGGAGCAGCCTTGACGCTTGAGCTATTGCCCGAATATGCTGGCGACTACATCTTCACGAGCAACTGGGGATGGGATGACGGTAACCCGGATGTCGTTTATGGAAGCAAGCTGTGGGAATCGCTGCCCGCAGTGAAAAATAATCAGGTTTATTTTATTGATGCAAAAGGGTCTTACTTCAACGATCCCATTTCTCTGGAAGCGCAATTGGAATTTATCGTTGAGAGCTTTCTGGGTAAATAAGAAGGGAAAAGCTTTTATATCACAAATAGATCATGGAATGAGTAAAGGCCATCCTACGCAGGATGGCCTTTTTCTCAAGAAAGATAAACAAAAAACGTAGTCGATTGACCGACCGTGCTTGTCGCGTAAATCTTCCCTTTATGCTGTTCGACAATAGATTTGGCAATCGCAAGGCCAAGGCCATAACCGCCCTGCTTGCGTGCCCGGGAAGTATCAGTACGGTAGAACCGATCAAAGATTCGGGTCAGATGCTCAGCGGCAATCCCCTCACCAGTGTTGGTCACCGAGAGCACCACGTCGTTCTGCTGTTTCTTAAGCGAAAGGGTGACAGCACCCTTGGAGTTCGTATATTTAACCGCATTGTCCAGCAAAATCATAACCACTTGTTTAATTTGCTCGCTGCTGCCTTGTACCGTCAGATTAGGCTCGATCTCATAGTCCAGCGCCACATTTTTCTCAAAGATAACGGCCTCCATCGTCAAAATAATCGTTTCAACCGCTTCGCTCAGATTGAACTTCGAGTAGACCATGCTTGCTCTGGAATCATCCATTTCCGTTAAATACAAAAGATCATTGGTTAATCTAGTCATTCTTTCCGTTTCTGATTTAATGTAGTGCAGCCACTTGGACTGATTGTGAATCGTGTCCTCGCTATTGGATAACAAGACATCCGCATTGGTATTAATAATGGTAAGCGGCGTTTTCATTTCATGGGAAGCGTCGGCAATGAACTGCTTCTGCTTATCGAAAGCCTCTTTAACCGGCCTGATCGACTGATTGGCGAAGAAGCGGCTGGTGAAGAAGAGGATCAGAAGCATGACCAATCCCACTACGGAGAAGGTATAGATTAAATTAGTCAAAATCTCTTGCTGGGCGGTGATATCCAGGAAGACAAGCATATAGCCATCATTGGTAGGCTTCATATTAAACGTCCAATGGCTGCCATCGAGCTTAAATTGTCCCGTGTCTTTATTCAATGTCACGGCTTCCTCCAGCGCCTCCTCATAAAATTCGGTATCCATCACAAATTGCGAGGCAGTTGCAGTCAGAGTATGCGCTTCGTCGGTTTGAAGCATAAAGGAAACGGAGCGCTCAGGCGGCGAATCCCGGTTATACCTCTCTTCTTTATCCATAGGTCCTTTATCATTATCCATGGCTGTTGAAGAAGAGGCCCCCTCTGAACGGGAAGGCGAATGGTCTGAATTCCCGGGTGGCTTCTGATAAGACTCCGATATCCGGAAGAGCTCCATGTTGATATCGCTTCGCACATTTCGGTAAGTAATGACGTAAATGGAAGCGAAGGCGACAAGCATGACGATGGAGATAATAATCAGGTTAACTATGAGAAATCGATTTCGGAGCTTCGTAAACATTAGGCTGTCACCTCTAATACATACCCTACGTTTCGGATCGTGTTAATGCGCACCGTCGAGTGCAGGAATGTGAATTTTTTTCTCAAAAAAGAAATGTACACCTCCACGTTGTTATGCTCCGCTTCGGAATCAAACCCCCATAGCTTCTCGATAATTTGTTCCTTGGAAGTCACGGCTTGTTTCCGAACGATCAGCAGCTCCAGTAAGGCGCTTTCCTTTAAATTGAGCTTCATTTCTTTCCCTTTGACGGTGAGCTTTAGATTCGTCGTATTCAATTCGATGTCTCCGAACGTTAACGCATCCTCCGGCACTACCTCTCCTTTGCGCCGAAGCGCCGCTCTTATTCTGGCAAGCAGCTCCTCGGATGAAAAAGGCTTAGCGATATAGTCGTCGGCTCCATAGTCCAGGCCTGCGACCATATCTGAAATTTCTCCTTTTGCTGTTAGCAGAATAACGGGAGTGGAGACGCCTTCTTTGCGGAGCTTGGTCAATACGCTGATCCCATCCATTTCAGGCATCATAATATCCAGCAGCAGCAAATCATAAATCCCGCTCAACGCATAATCCAAGCCCGTTCTGCCGTCATGGACAGCGTCAACGGCGTAATGCTGTTTCTTTAATATTTGGGTTAAGGCTTCTGCAAGATGAAGCTCATCTTCTACGATTAAGATTCTCATGGTCTGTCATCCTCTATATGAGTTCTGTATTTAATGAGGTAATTATATCAGGATTACCTTTAGTCAACCTTAATAATGAAAGCGAAAAACGAAGCTTGTCCGGCCAGCAAAAAAGTTGAGCATTTGTAAATAGATTTAAGTTTCACTAAAGGTTTGGGGACTAAGATACAACTATAGCACACGAGATCACAACCGCCATTACAAGCGAAATCAAATAGAGAGGACTTGAACCCTATGGCTATTGAGGTATTCAACCGATATGAGAATAAATATTTGCTGGACAGTGAGGCCTACCGCCGTTTCTACCTTCAATTGTTGGAATATATGGAGCTGGACGATTATAACAAGCAGCATGAATTTTATTCCATCACTAATTTGTATTATGACACTGAACACGATGCTTTGATTCGCAACAGTCTATCCAAGCCGAAGTACAAGGAAAAGCTTCGTTTGAGGGCTTACGGCACCCCGCAGCAGGATGCAAAGGTATACCTAGAAATTAAGAAGAAGGTATGCGGTTTGGTTAACAAACGAAGGACGGGACTGAAGCTGAATGAGGCTTATGAATTTGTCCGTACAGGCGTCCAGCCAGAACTTAAGGATTACATGAACAATCAGGTTCTGCAGGAAATTACATACTTTCTTGGACAGTATGACCTGCAGCCCAAAGTATATCTGGGTTATGAGCGCAAAGCGTTATTTTGTAAAAATAGCCGCGACCTCCGAATTACCTTTGATACGAATATCAGATGCCGGCGGTATGATTTGAAGCTTGAGAGCGGCAATTACGGAGAACCTCTGCTGGAGCCTGGCCAGTGGCTGATGGAAGTAAAGGCAGAGAAGACAATTCCCATGTGGTTGTCGAGACTGCTGTCTGAGCATCAGATGTATCGCACTAGCTTCTCGAAATACGGCAATGAATACAAAAAAATGCTGAGAAACAGCAGCGCAGAAAGGGGAAGCGTCCTCTATGCTTGAGTCACTTTTTTCCACCTCCTTAACTACAACGGAATTAACTTTTACATCGGCAATCATTACGATTTTATTGTCTCTAGTCCTAGGCGGCATGATCAGTTACACCTATATGAAGACGAATCCGAATGGGTATTCGCAAAGCTTCACGCTTACGATGGTGCTGCTGCCAGTCATTGTAGCTATCATCATATTGCTCATCGGCAGCAATATTGCCAGAGCTTTTAGCCTAGCAGGAGCCTTCTCCATTATTCGGTTCAGAAGCGCGCCGGGCGACCCTAAGGATATCACTTTTGTCTTGTTCACCATGGCGGCGGGGCTCGCCTGCGGGGTTGGTTCCTTCGGTTACGCCGTGTTGTTCACTCTGATCCTCTGCGTGCTGATGGTGGTGCTTAACCGAGTGAAATTTGGCGTTAGAAAAACGCTGCAAAAAGTATTGAAAGTGACCATCCCGGAAAATTTGGGCTATGAGGAAGCATTTGCTGAAGTTTTTGCCCAATTTAAAGTGGGTTATGAGCTTAAGAAAATTCGGACCACTGAGCTAGGCAGCTTATATGAACTGGTGTACACCGTGACGATTGACGAGCTTACGAACCAGAAGCAATTCCTGGACGCCATTCGATGCAGAAACGGAAACCTAGATATTTCGTTAACGATGAATCCAACCACGTATGACTATTAAATCATTTGGAATCGAAAGGATGAGCGATATGAAAAAAGGAAAAATGAGACGGATGTTAGGAATTCTACTGATCTGTACGGTAGTTTTATCAGCTTGCAGCACTACGGCATCGCAGACAACGCCTACTGCAGAGGTGACAGAAGCCGCTGCGAACACGGCAAGTACGGCAGGCTCGGAAAGCCAGACCGTTACAGCCGCACTTCCCGCTACCGTTAAAGTGTCTGATGTGGCGACGTTTGACGAGGAGGATCACGCTACGGATTGGAACGCGGATTCCGCGACCGTGATTAAACTGAACGGAACCAGTGCCTCCATTACCGGTTCCGGAGCAGCCACCGCGAATGGCTCCGTGAACATCACAGAAGCAGGAACGTATGTCCTGAACGGGACTCTGAGCGACGGGCAAGTTGTGGTAAATGTACAAGATGAAGGAGTCGTCCATCTGGTGCTGAACGGAGTAGAGATTCATGACAACGACAGCGCAGCGATCGATATCAAGGAAGCGGACAAGGTAGTTATGACGCTGCAGGAAGGTACGGTGAATTCGATTTCGGACGGTAAAGACTATGTCTTTGCGGATGCTGCGACCAATGAGCCGAGTGCGGCTTTGTTCAGTAAAGCGGATCTGACGATCAACGGTACCGGGAAGCTGTCGGTTGTGGCCAGCTATAATGACGGAATTACAAGCAAAGATGACTTAAAAATCGTGTCAGGAACTATAGCCATTCAGGCTGCGGATGATGGCATTGTAGGCAAGGACATGATTGCTATTGAAAATGGAGATCTAACGATTAAGGCAGAGGGAGACGGAATCAAGTCCACTAACGATGCCGATGCAGCACTAGGGTTTATCGCTATTGCCGGTGGAACTTTCCAGATTGAGGCTGGCAATGACGGCATTCAAGCCGAAACTGCTTTGGTCATGGATGGAGGTACGTATACCTTGACGACGGGTGGAGGCAGCTCTAATGGTGAAGTGAAGCAGGAGGAGATGGGAGGAGGCTCGCCAAGAGGCGCTGCTTCAACTACAACAGCAACGGAGGAAACGGCAAGCACGAAAGGGCTGAAGGCAGGAGGAGATATCACCGTGAACAGCGGAAGCTTTGCGATTGATTCCGCAGATGATGCCGTGCACAGCAACAGCAATGTTACCGTAATTGGCGGAGATATGGAAATAGCGACGGGTGATGATGGAATCCATGCGGATGCCTTGGTGACGATAGCCGGAGGAAGCATTAACATCACCAAGAGCTATGAAGGCATTGAAGGGGCAAACATTACGATTTTCGGCGGCGAGACTCATGTGGCTGCTTCGGATGACGGGATTAATGTAGCGGGAGGCAGCGATGAAACGAGCGGCGGAAGCGCAGACCAGTTCCAAGCGTCTTCTAGCAATCTGCTTACCATTAGCGGAGGCACAGTAAGCGTGGATGCCGCTGGTGATGGTCTGGATTCAAACGGTTCTATCGTGATGACGGGCGGTACGGTTATCGTTAATGGCCCAACGAACAACGGCAATGGGGCATTGGATTACGATGGCAGCTTTGACCTCAGCGGTGGAACGCTAGTGGCAGCGGGAAGCTCGGGAATGGCTCAAGCAGCGTCTGACAGCTCCAGTCAATTCACGGTCAGCATGACGTTCCCACAGACTCAGCAAGCAGGAACGTTGGTTCACTTGCAAGATAGCGATGGCAACGCCATTATAACCTTTGCGCCAACTAAAAATTATCAATCCGTCGTTATTAGCTCGCCTGAGCTGAAAAGTGGTGGTTCGTATACTCTCTATTCGGGAGGAGCTTCGACAGGGAGCGCAGCGGACGGCATCTATACGGACGGGAATTATACAGGCGGAACGCAAATCACATCGTTTGAAATCTCAAGCAGCGTTACGTGGTTGAATGAATCGGGAGTAACGACTGGCGGCAATACGGGCCGTGGGCCTGGCGGCGGAGGTGGAGGCGCCAGACCTCAAGGAGGAAGTCCAAAATAACGAAGAAACATAATGATAGCCGCGAATTCGGATGATTGATCCGAACTCGCGGCTGTTTGCTAGTATTGTGGTTGCTATCTAGGCTCCTTAAGATGGAGCTGCACGGGATAGAGGCTCCTTTTTCACCTGTTCAGCACTTGCCTTTTTTCTCTTATAAAAAGACAAGAAGCCTGCGGTAACGGCAATGGATAATGCTGAAATCAGACCGCTTGCCAGCGGAAAGACGAATAAGCTGGTGATTACAACGAGCAGGTCAAAGGCCAGATTGGTTTTGCCCGGATGGATGCCATATCTGTGGTGGACATAAATGGCAAGAATCGTCGCGCCGCCGAGGGATGCGCCGTTTCGGAACAATACGGCAATGCCCGCACCGATAAATGCGCCGCCAACAACAGCCCCGATCAGGGATGGAATTGCAAAAGCGGGCAAGGCGCTGTCTAGAGCGCTTAATGCGGAGACAAGCCCGATGGCCAGCATGGTGTTGACGGTAAAGGATTTACCCATGTAAAAGTAGGAAAATATAAAAAAAGGAAGGTTGACGAGGGCGAACAAATAGTGGAATCGGACATGCAGCAAGGGCGATAAGCTTAAAGAGAGACCTGCCGTGCCTCCGGTAACGATATGGGAGTGCTTCAGAATCATCAATCCGCCAGCCGTAACAAAGCAGCCTATTGCAATGTGAAGCCATTTTCGCAGCATATCCTTCATTTTGTTATCCAATATTCGATTCATTTGGCATGCACCGCCTGCTTGATTTTCTTAATTTAAGGATACAAAACCGTGCAATCGGAATATATAATAAACTGCATGAAATATATGTGAGTTTAGGTTACATTGAATGAAATAATGGCATCTATTGTGCAAACTGAAGGGAGGCCTGCGGGTATGGATCAATTGGATAGAACGCTGCTGCAATTGCTGCAGGAGGATGGGCGCATGACGATTAGCGAGCTATCCAAACGAATGGCGTTAAGCCGTCCTAGCATATCGGAGCGTTTGTTGCGACTGCAGGAGAGTAGAGCCATATTGGGATTCGGAGCACGGGTATCGCCAGCCGCGGTCGGAAGGAATATACAGGTCATGATTCAAATGAGTGAGTTGAAAGTATCCCCTACGGAATTCGAGAAACGAATCAGCAATGATTATGATATTTTGGAAGGCCACCGCGTAACGGGAACGGTCAGCTATATATTGAAAGCGGCAGTAACGGGGATGGATGCGCTGAGTGAGCTCGTGGAGAGGCTTATGCCATTTGGAAACGTGAATACATCGGTTATTTTGTCTTCGCCGGTGACGAATAGGGTGATCCTGCCGAAGGAATAGATACAAAGAAACCGGAAGCGCTCACGAAGGAGGCTTTCGGTTTCTGATGGGTATGTTATTCAGTGACAATCCCGTAAACGAGGACAGGGGGCTCGACATGGCTGCCAATGCGAATGTTTTCGTAAATGATGGCAAGAACGTCATCCACGTTGTCGCGATTCGAATGAATGGTGACGAGTGAATCACCGGCTGTTACTTTATCGCCGATTTTTTTATTCAGCATTAGGCCTACGGCTAGATCGATCTCCGATTCTTTCGTTGCCCGCCCTGCGCCAAGCAGCATGGCCGCCGTGCCAATCTCATCTGCTATGATTTCCGTTACAACGCCATCTTCCTTGGCAGGCACTTCGATGAGATAAGCGGCTTGCGGCAATTTCTCCGGATGGTCTACAACCGTCGGATCGCCGCCTTGATTGGCAATAAACGCTTTGAATTTCTCCAGCGCCTTGCCGTTCTGGATTACTTCTCTCAGCAGCTCCTCGGCTTCTTCCAGAGAGCTTGCTTTGTTCGCCAAGAATACCATTTGGCTGCCTAAGGCAAGACAAAGCTCCTCTAAATCCTTAGGTCCTCTTCCTTGCAGCGTATCGATGGCTTCTTTCACTTCAAGCGCATTGCCGATGGCAAAGCCGAGCGGCTGACTCATATCCGAGATGACAGCCATCGTCTTGCGACCGACGTTATTGCCGATGCTAACCATCGCGTGCGCAAGCTCTTTGGCATCGTCAACGGTTTTCATAAAGGCGCCGGCGCCTGTCTTCACATCCAACACGATGGCATCCGAGCCAGCCGCAATTTTCTTGCTCATGATCGAGCTGGCGATCAGCGGTATCGAATTGACCGTTGCCGTCACGTCACGAAGAGCATACAATTTCTTATCGGCCGGGGTTAGATTGCCGGATTGGCCAATGACTGCGATTTTGTCCTTATTCACCAAACGGACGAACTCTTCCTTATCAATCTCAACGTGGAATCCTGCAATAGCTTCCAGCTTGTCAATGGTGCCGCCGGTATGTCCGAGGCCGCGGCCGGACATCTTCGCTACCGGAATATCCAGCGCGGCAACAAGTGGTGCGAGCACGAGCGTGGTTGTATCGCCAACGCCGCCAGTGGAATGCTTGTCTACCTTCACGCCCTCAATCGCAGACAGGTCGATCGTATCGCCGGAATTTACGATGGCCATCGTAAGATCCGCCCGTTCGCGTTCCGTCATATCCTTGAAGAAGATTGCCATAGCTAAGGCGCTGACTTGATAGTCAGGTATCTCATCCTTCGTATAACCTTCGATAATAAAGTTGATTTCTTCTGTCGTCAGTTCTTCGCCGTCCCGCTTTTTCTCAATTAGATCTACCATTCTCATTTTGTGTGTCTCCTCGCATCTTAGGTTTGATTAGAAATAAATTAAAGGGAAATCACGGTTTCGAGAGCGACTTCCATCATATCGTTGAAGGTGCTTTGCCGCTCAGCCGCTGTCGTTTCTTCTCCCGTCAGGAGGTGGTCGCTTACCGTTAATATGGTTAAGGCATTCACCCCATATTTGGCAGCTAGCGTGTATAGCGCCGTTGTTTCCATTTCCACGCCCAACACACCGTAATCCATCAGTTTCTGTACGATCTCTTTGTCATCCCGGTAAAAGGAATCGGAGCAAAAAATATTGCCGACATGGAGCTTTAAGCCTTTCGCTATGCCGCGCTCATAAGCTGCCTTAAGCAAGTGGAAGCTGCCTATTGGCGAATAATCATACCCGCCAAACACATGGCGGTTGACGCTGGAATCCGTACAAGCCGCTTGCGCTAATATAACCTCGCGAACGTTCACGCTGTTCTGCATAGCCCCGCAGGTGCCTACGCGCACTAGATTTTTTACGCCATAATCACGAATGAGTTCATTGACATAGATGCTGATGGAGGGGACGCCCATTCCTGTGCCTTGAACGGAAATGCGTTTACCCTGATAAGTACCCGTAAAACCGAGCATGCCCCTGACCTGGTTATAACAGATGGCATCCTCCAAATAGGTTTCCGCAATATACTGGGCTCTCAGCGGGTCGCCCGGCAATAATATCGTTTCTGCAATTTGGCCTTGTTCGGCACCAATATGAATACTCATAAACATTCTCCTTCGGGTACATTATTTTAAATCTGATAAAAAGCTGATGCCGTGGGCAGGCTTTGCCACTTTGAAATTGTCCGCAATCGTTGCCCCGATATCCGCGAAGGTGTTCCTGATGGGCAGGGCATGTCCGCCTTGTTCGAAGCGCGGCGAGTAAGCTAACAAAGGCACATATTCACGGGTATGGTCCGTGCCATGATAAGTAGGGTCATTGCCATGATCCGCCGTAATCAACAGCAGGTCCTGCTCGGTCATTTTGGCAAATACCTCTGGCAACCGGGCATCGTATTCCTCTAACGCTTGCCCGTACCCTTTAGGATCGCGGCGATGACCGTAGAGTGCGTCGAAATCAACCAGGTTGAGGAAGCTAAGGCCTGTAAAGGATTCATCCATGATTTTGATCATTTGATCCATGCCGTCAGCGTTGGATTGGGTGCGTACCGTCTGCGTAACGCCTTCGCCGTCATAAATATCGGAAATTTTTCCGAGAGCGATGACCTCATAGCCGCCGTCCTGCAGCTCATTCATAACCGTACGGGCAAATGGTTTCAATGCATAATCATGGCGGTTGGATGTCCGTTTGAAATCCCCCGGTGTACCAATGAAGGGACGGGCGATAATTCGTCCAAGCATATAGGGATCCTCCAAGGTGATTTCCCTGCAATACTCACAAATAGCATATAGCTCCTGCAGTGGAACCACATCTTCGTGAGCCGCAATTTGGAGGACGGAATCGGCAGAGGTGTAAACGATCAATGCGCCTGACCGCATATGCTCTTCGCCCAGCTCGTCCAGAATCTCGGTTCCGCTGGCGGGCTTGTTGCCAATCACCTTGCGACCGGTTTTGGCTTCAATCCTTGCGATTAATTCGCTTGGAAATCCGTCCGGAAATACGCGAAACGGAACGGCAATATGAAGCCCCATGATTTCCCAATGGCCAGTCATCGTGTCTTTGCCGCTCGATGCCTCCTGCATCTTCGTATAATAGGCAAGGGGCTTCTCGGCGACAGGCACTCCGCGTATTTCCTTAATATTGGATAATCCGAGCACGGCCATATTCGGCATCTTCAGGCCTCCGCGTGCTTCCGCAATATGGCCAAGCGTATCCACATTGTCATCTCCGAAGCTGGCTGCATCAGGCGACTGGCCAATGCCTACGGAGTCCATCACAATCAAATGAATTCTTTGAAATGCTTTCAACAGGGTTATGCTCCTCTCCTTAATTAATAAACAATCCAGCGATAATGGCAGACAAAACGCTGACCAGCGTGGCTCCGTACAGCAGCTTCATCCCGAAGCGGGCTACCACATTGCCTTGCTTCTCATGCAGCCCTTTCACGGCCCCGGAAATAATGCCGATAGAGGAGAAGTTGGCGAAAGAAACCAAGAATACGGACACAATGCCTACCGCGCGAGCGGAGAGATTCGGATAGTTTTCCAGCTCCAGCATGGCGACGAACTCGTTGGATACCATTTTTGTTGCCATAATGCTCCCTGCATCGACGGCATCCTTCCAAGGAACCCCCATAATAAAAGCGAAAGGAGCGAAGATATACCCGAGAATTTGCTGGAACGAAATGCCGAAGATTCCGCTGAAGAGCCCATTTACGAGCGCAATCAAGGCGATGAAACCAATCAGCATGGCTGCAACGATAATCGCTACCTTGAAACCATCGATAATGTATTCGCCCAGCACTTCGAAGAATGTCTGCTTTTCTTCTTCCTGCACCTGCAAGATATCGTCTTCCTCCGCTACTTTATATGGATTGAGGATGGAAGCGATAATGAACCCTCCGAAAAGGTTAAGGACCAGCGCGGTTACGACATATTTAGGATCGAGGATTTGCATGTACGAGCCGACAATCGACATGGATACTGTCGACATCGCAGAAGCGCATAGTGTGTACAGCCTTTGCTTCGGCAGCAATCCGATCTGTTTTTTGACTGAAATGAAAACTTCGGATTGTCCCAAAATAGCAGAAGCTACTGCATTATAGGATTCGAGCTTGCCCATTCCATTTATTTTGCTCAAGACTAGCCCGATATATTTGACGATGAACGGCAGCACCTTCAAATACTGCAAAATGCCAATAAGCGCCGAAATAAATACAATGGGCAGCAGAACGCTTAGGAAGAACGAGAATTGTCCTTCGTTCAATAGGCCGCCAAATACAAATTCAATTCCGGTATGGGCGAACCCGAGCAGCTTCTCGAACATACTGGAGAAACCTTTGATCAACACCGCTCCTGCTACAGTATTTAGTAACGTAAAGGCTAATATGACCTGCAAGACAACCATGATGAGCAATGGTTTATAGCGGATGTTCTTTCTATTATTGCTGGCGACGTAAGAAAGACCAAGAACGATAAGCAAACCCAATATAGCGAGTAAATATCTCATGGTGGATTCTCCTAGTAAGTTAGTAGTGTGCGTGAATAGCATTGCTATAAAGCGCTTACAAATCTATCGGGCTATCATTTACTTTTTCATGTCAGTGGCAAGAAAAGCGCCGGGAAGCAGCTGTGCCATCGTCCATTCTTCCGTATCGCCATGCAAGTTCGTCAAATATATTTTCGTATTCTCATCACAGAATTCTGCCATGACCTGCCGACATGCGCCGCAAGGGGAAATCGGGCCTTCGGTATCCGCTGCTACGGCAATCGCTTCGATCACGCGGTCGCCTTCGGACACCGCTTTGAAAATAGCTGTACGCTCCGCGCAATTCGTGAGTCCAAACGAGGCGTTCTCAACGTTACAGCCGCGGTATATCCGTTTGCTGCCTGTCATTATGGCCGCACCTACTGCAAAGTGCGAATAGGGGATATGAGCGTGTTGACGTGCTTCAATCGCTTCTTTAATCAACTGTTCCTTCATCCGTCCTTGCCTCCTGTAAGCTGCTCCTTGGGGAGCAGCGCCATTATTTATATTAATAAGAAGAGGTCGATTGCTCGCCTTCCATAATTTTCACGCCTGAGCTGGCACCAATTCTGGACGCGCCTGCCGCAATCATTTTTTCCATATCTTCAAGATTGCGAATGCCGCCGGATGCTTTTACTCCAAGCTTGTCCCCAACGGTTTTGCGCATAAGAGCAACGTCCTCTGCGGTCGCTCCGCCTGTAGAGAAGCCTGTTGAGGTTTTCACGAAATCGGCACCTGCTTGAACGGACATCTGGCAAGCGCGGATTTTCTCGTCATCCGTAAGAAGCGAGGTTTCGATAATGACTTTGACAATCGCTTTTCCTGCAGCTGCTTCGACAACGGCTTGAATATCTTTTTTTACAAATTCGTCATCGCCATCTTTCAGGGCACCTATATTAATGACCATATCGACCTCTGTCGCACCGCATGCAATAGCTTGCTTAGCTTCGAAAGCCTTTGTTTCTGTTGCCGATGCTCCGAGTGGAAAGCCGATGACGGTGCAAACCTTTACCGTACTGCCGGTCAGCTGTTCAGCGGAGTAAGCTACCCAAGTAGGGTTAACGCAAACGGAAGCAAATTGATATTTTTTCGCTTCTTCCGTTAATTTTGTAATCTCAGCTTTTGTTGCATCAGCACGCAAAAGCGTATGATCAATCATTTCGGACAAATTTAACATAGCCAGTTCACCTTCCCCTTATACGAATCCTCATATGCAAGATTATAATAACACGCTTATGAACATATGTAAAATTAAAAATGAACAATTGTTCATGGCGATATTACTTTGTCAGACACCAAACGAAATTGGAGGGCATGGAGGGACGCAAAAACTAGTCTGCCCAAAAAAAGAAGAAGAAGCTCCGCGATTGCGGAACTTCTTCTTCAGTGAAAGCTCAAGCTAACATCCTGAGAATGCCGTGTAGAGCCAAGATGATTTTGGCTGGAATAGTCGTATTTATAATACTGATGGGGCTTACGCAGAAAGCGGCCCTACAGGGCCTAGATTACGGCTTAGGGATTTTCAGTACCGTACCTGCTTTTACTTGATCAATATCGACGATATGATTGTAGTCCGCAATAAACATGGCGTGTTTGGTCGTGCCATAGTAAATTTTGGAGATGCTGTAGAGCGTCTCGCCCTTTTGCACAGTATGTTCTGTTGCTTCAAATTCTGCCGAATCGTCTCCAGAGCCGATGGATTCATCCGGCTTATAGTTCTTAAGAGAAGGGATGACAAGGTTGGTGCCAGCCTTTAGCCCTTTGTTTTTGTCGAGCTTGTTTTCATCGGCAATGTAATCTACATATTCTGCAGATTTGTAAAACATTCTAGAAATACCGGAGAGGGTATCGCCTGCTTGAATTAGATAGGTGGCTGGCAACGTAATCTTGGAATAATCTTTTGTTTCCTGCGGCTTGCTGCCTGATGTGCCAGTCCCTGAGGACAATGCAGGTATGGTTAGCGTATCGCCAGCTTTCATATCATTGATAAACAGAATATGGTTATGCTCGGCAAGCAGCGCATAATGGTCCTTGGTTTGATAAAATTTTTCTGATATCGTGCTCAAGGTATCGCCCTTTTGTACCACGTAAGTCGTAGGCAGCTTTACAGCGGGGCTTTCGTCTGTTGGTTTATTGTCGTTATCTTTCTGGCCTTGACTTGGTTTCTCCGTTTGTGCTGGAACGGTTGGCTTAGCCTCGTCCTTGATCTTGACCGGCTTTTCCGTGGCTACTGGCTCGGGATTATTCGTGTTCTTCTCGACGTCTTCAGCAGGTTCTTGCGTTTCCTCTGCATCGACCGTGCCCGCCGGAATGGGCTCATCCGTAACTGGTTCATTTCCATTAAGCCCGCTATTCCCCGAATCAGAGTTAGGGGAGTTGCTGCTGCCGGATTGATTATTGGAGTCGGAATGCTCAGCCGTCGCTGATTGGAGATTGGTGTCGACTAAACTCGTATATTTGCTGTAGAGTACTCCGCAGACGGCTACGAGAATGATGACGACGGCCAAATAAAGTGACAATGTTGCTTTCTTAAATGATGACAAGCTGCTCTTGGTACGGGTGTTTCTGCGTGTAGTTTTGTTATCCAAAGCGTAATCTTCTCCCTTGTTCCTCAACTTATTTCTATTCTATCCGACTTGTCGAAACCTGTGGAATGGGCCTAATCAGCCATTTCAGCCAGAATCAAAATGCTCCCTATGTAACTCGCATGTTCAAGTGTTTTCTGAGTGGCTCTCAAATTAGCCTTTTGCATGCAGTTTGGTGCACTATACAGCGTTAGAATTGGAAATATCCTGTAATGATGTTTATATTACACTATCTCTCTTAACAAAAACTGTACATGGGAAAACTCTCATAAAATATGAGAATTACTTTCTGCAAGTAGAAACGATAATTCCGCTAAACTATATTGACATTCGATACATCATGTATTATTGTATCGTTATACGATATAGTGACTGTCGATGTAGATGAGGAGGAGAGCCGAGATGAAAGAGATGCTGCCGCTGACGGAAGCTTTTTTCTATATTTTAATTGCTTTGTATGTGGAGCCCGCCCATGGGTACGGAATTATGCAGGATACCGAGAAGCTGAGCAAGGGGAGGGTCAAGATCGGAGCCGGCACGCTATATACGGCCCTAAATACGCTGCTTAATAAAGGGCTTATCGATCACCATCCCGTTCCGGAAGGAGCAGATACCCGGCGTAAGATGTACGCGATTACCCCAAATGGGAAAGCGGTGGTTGCGGCTGAAATTGAACGGCTTGAGGAGCTATTGCAGGCAGGTCGGAATGCGTTGATTACAGGGAAGGAGTGAGCGGTATGGGAGAACGTTTGGAGAAAAAATTCAGATTAACGATGAGCTGGGACTACGAGAAGGAGGAGCAGTGGCTAAACGAAATGTCCAGCCAAGGGCTGCATTTTAAGAAAGCCGGTTTTTTTAATAGCAGCTTCGTGAGAAATAAGTCCGTTCGGTATACGTATGGCTTGGATCATCAGTCGGGACTTACGAAGAAGGATGGGAAGCTGGCGGAATATATTGCTTTATATCAAGACGCCGGCTGGGAGTATGTAACCTCCTTTGGCGCGCTGTGGCACTATTTCCGCAGGGAATGGCAGCCGGGCGAACAGCCGAAATTATATACGGATGTCGAATCCCTTACGACGATTTACAAAAACATTCAGCGGGTCATGGGTTTAATGCTGCTCGTGAATGCAGTTATTTTAATAGCGAATATGTCGAATTTGCTGTCTCATTTCAAGAACGCGCTTTGGGCAATCATGATACCGGTCTCGGTTATTTATGTCCTTATATTTGCTCTTCTTGGTTATGGTTATGTGAAGATGGGAAGTAAAATAAAAAAGCTTAATAACTAGATTTGTTCATTTAGAGGCGCTTGATTATTTTCACTTATTGAATACTATTTTCCATTTTAGAGCATTTGATAGTTTTCGACTTATTTTTACAAAAAATATTAAAATATTATATAAAAATGGTTGATACTGGGATGGCAGGATGCTACTATATAACCAATGAATAAGCCTTAAGGGGGATTAATTGGGAAGTGGAAGCGAAAAAAAGGCCGGGATGCCTTAAAATCTTGCTCATCGTTGTTGGTATATTCATAGCAATTATTATTGTAATTGGGGTTCTTGGATCGATATTTGGTGATACGACTACAGATTCCGATAATGGCTCCAGCACAACTAGCACACAAGGATCAGGATCTAGTAAGTCTCAAGACCAAGAAGATTTGTATGCTGAGGCTCAAGAGTTGTTCAAAAAAGGTAGCTACATCGAAGCTAATATTGCTATTGATAAAGCAATAAAAGTGGAGAGCAAGGAAGAATATACGAAGCTCAAAACAGAAATAAAGACTAAAATTGACAATCGTAAAGCTGAGCTTGAGGCTATGTTTGAGATTAAAGACGATAAGGTAGAGAATATTACCTTTATTTCGCCTAAAGAAGGCGTTTCAAAAGGATTAGTGTTCTACCCTTATATCGGCGTCAAAGATTCTAATAAATATATGGTGCTTCGGGTAGGGTACCAGGAGCCGGCCTCCAAAGCATTATTTGTCTTTACGGGCATAAAAGTAAGGGCTGGGGAAGTTCTAGAAGAGCTCAAATTCAATCCTATGAACAAATTGAATAATGTTGACATTCTTGGTTCCGGAATGACAGAGCTTATTGATCTTGATGTGAATAAGAAAAATGAAAACCTATTAAGTACGGTTATTCCTAGTACAGAAGAAGTCATTATTAGGTTTGAGGACATTTCCAACAAATCGACGGATTACACGCTGACTAAAGAGCAGAAACAAACGATTGCGGATATTTTAGAATACTATAATTATCTGGATTAGGTAGTAGTTGCATTTGATATTAAACGGGTACCCCATACACTGGACACTTTGAAAAAAGGGTTTGGCGTAGGGGTACTTTTTTGTATACTAAATTGGAGCCAATTTAGCATGATACCGCCAGGCAAGCGCCATAGAAGAATTTGTATAAACCGTATTGTCGAAAATGTGCATTGAGCGCAGGAGTGAAGATCGGTTACAATCATGGCATTGATAATGAGAATGATAATCATTATTTGAAGTGACGAAAAAGTTATAGGAGTGGATAGGGGAATGGCTTGGACAGGTTATTTGAAAAAAGGGTGGATGACTGTTTTTGCCGCAGCAATCGTGCTATCAGGCTGCGGAGCGGGTAATGACAATACAAGCGAAAGCGCAACAACACAGCCGCCAACGGAAGAGAGCAGCGGTGCAGCGAATAAGGCAGAGAATGAATCCACTGCGGCTACTCGAATCGTTAAGGATGCTTTTGGCGAACTGGAGATCCCGACTAACCCGAAGCGAGTAACGGCTCTGTATCGGGAGGATTATTTGGTTGCACTTGGTGTGACGCCAGTCGTTCAATATTACAATCCGATGTGGGGCAAGCAGGATTATTTGCAGCTTGATGCTCCATTATTCGATGTAACGGGAAGCATTGAAGCTTTGGTGGTAGCTGAGCCGGATTTGATCATTGAGGTTGGAGGGATTGATGAGGCGCAATATGAAAAGTATTCGAAGATTGCGCCTACCTATCGCCTTTCAGATGAGGTGCTGGCAGATACGCGCCAAACGCTATCGGTCATTGCTGATCTAATGGGCATACCAGAAAAAGCCGAAAAGGTGCTCAGTGATTACGATAACCGAATCAGTGAGGTTAAGTCTAAGCTGGGAGTAGCTGTGGGAGACGAGAAAATTGTCGTTCTTCGAATGAATGTAGCGGATCAATCGATTAATATTTTTGGAGCAAAAAATATTTTTGTAGGCCAGCTTCTTTATCAGGATCTTGGACTAAAGGCTCCAGCATATGCAGAAGCCATGACGGAAGGAAATATGGTGCTTTCGCAGGAGGCGCTTCCGGAGCTGGATGCGGACCACATTATTTTGCTTCCTTCTAATGGTACGTGGGACGATGAAGGGAATAACGCAGCCTTGAAGGAAATGCTGGATAGCCCAATCTGGAAGTCGCTGGAAGCGGTGAAACAGGGGCATATCTATCCGGTAGAGAGATCTTATTGGCAGACCGGTGCAATAACTTCCAACTACAAGAAGATGGATGAGTTGCTTAAATTGCTTGCTTCATAAAAAAAGGGCAGCTGGTATCGAGAATAGCCGTTGAATGTTCGAATAGGGCTGCTCTTCAACGAAGGTTGAAGAGCAGCCCTATTTACGTTACACTAAAAGTGATAATCATTCTCATTTTTAGAATGGGGTTAAATATATGGATTTGCAAGCTAGAGGCTCTTCACAGACTGCGCCAACTACGTTCTACCTTTTGCAAGCAGCAGAGTTTATCCGTGCGGTTAGCGATGCTGAGAGAAGTCATGGAGACAAGGTATGCTTTACACTATTGATTACGACTAATGGTAGAGGAATGATACGGATGAAGGAGGAACAGCTTGCTTTCATCCAAGGCAAATGTTATCTTCTTCACCCGGGAATGGAAGCCCAGATTGAGCCGGATGGTTATGGCTGCTCTTATTATCTGCTTGAATTCAGATTACAAGCAGGGCTTGAGCCAGCTGCAGCTTCTCTTATTCCTGATCGGACGGTGCTGGCTTGCACGCCATTTGCAAGAGTACTGGAGCTTCTCGAGGATCTGCTCGCATACAGCCATCCTGTAGAGGAACTGCAGCTTTTTTACCGTTATGTCCGTTTTCAGGAATTGCTGCTGCTCATTTTGAGTCAAAATCATGAATCGGCAGCGATTGGCAATTCACCGGATCTGCTTGATAGGCAGGGAATAACGTTGTCTATAAAGCACATCCATGAGCATTATCGTGACGCGCTGACTGTGGGAGAGCTTGCTGCAATTGCGAGTACTGATCGCTGGAAGTATACTCGTCTCTTTAAGGATGCCACAGGGCTGGTTCCGCTGCAGTATTTAAACCGCATACGCATAGAACAAGCGAAAAAATGGTTGGCGGGCAGTGAGGACAACCTCTCTGCTGTTGCTCAGTATACTGGCTACACAAATGAATATTATTTTAATAGGCGATTTAAACAATTCGTTGGCATTACGCCGGGGCAGTATCGCAGCAGCCATCGCGGCCAGCCCCGAGTGATTGCTCCGTTTCTTGAGGATTACATGGTTGCGCTTAATATTACGCCAGTTGTTCAATATTCTCATGCTGTCTGGGGAAAACAAGATTATCTCGCACTGGACCACATCCCTACTTTTGATGAGTCCAATGGAGATTTTACGCCCCTCGCCTCATATAGCCCGGATTGCATCATGCTGCTGGACCGGTATTGTGATACGGAATATCGGCAATGCAAGGAAATTTCACAGACGCTTATCCTTAAGGAGATGGGCCACAATTGGCGGACTCTGCTGCGGATCGTTGGGGATTATTTTGGCCGTTCGGAGCGGGCAGAAGAAGTGATTGCGGGTTATGAGGCGAAGGCGAGGGCGGCCCGCGAGAAGCTGGGACGCAGCAGGAAGCGAGAAACGGTAGCTTTCTTGCGTATTTCAGCGGATAACGTTTATCAGTATACAGATAGGGGACGTGGATTCGCGACAGCCGTTCTTTACGGAGATCTTGGACTCAGCCCCTATCGGATGAATGAAGCTGCCGAAGAGGAGAATCAGGTAAGAATGAAAACCTTTACGATGGAAGAGCTGTCTGCGCTGACGGCAGATCATTTATTCATTACGTTCGACAAATGGCACAGCCAGGCAGCGGGAGCGGAGAGAACGCTCCTTCAACATCCAGTTTGGTCGGCCCTCCCGGCCGTACAGGGTGGGCATGTCTATGAGGTTGATTTTATGACATGGATGAACTATGGCGTCATTTCGAATGCCAAGAAGATCGATGATATTTTGCAGGCACTGGCCTAAAGTAAGATTTGTGCAAAAAATTGAAGCGTTTTGTCCATTGCTATTAAAAAGAGGCTAAGCTTACAATGAAAGTGATAATCAATATCAAATGAACGAACTGGAGCAGGAGGAATAACGTTGACAGAACAACTGCAATTATATGATGTAACGATTATTGGCGGCGGACCGGCAGGAATGTATGCTGCTTTCTATAGCGGGATGAGGGATTTGAAGACCAAGCTGATCGATGCGAATGAAAGCCTAGGCGGGCGCATGCTCATTTATCCGGAGAAAATGATTTGGGATGTCGGAGGTGTGACGCCGACGCTGTGCGAGAAGCTGATTACTCAACTGGAACAGCAAGCGAAAACGTTTGATCCAACGATTTTGCTGGGGGAGCAGGTCAGCAACCTAGAGAAGCTGGAAGACGGTACCTATTTGCTGGAGACCGTTAGCGGCGGGAAGCACTGGACTCGTACGGTCATTTTGGCTATCGGACGCGGCATTTTGAAAATGGCGAAGCTGGAGCTTGAAGGTGCAGAGAGGTATGAAGTTACTAATCTGCATTATACGGTTCAGGAGCTTGAGCCGTTCCGCGGGAAGCATGTGCTCATCTCAGGCGGGGGGAACTCTGCGGTGGACTGGGCGAATGAGCTGGAGCCGATTGCGGCGAAGGTAACGGTTGTGCATCGTCGGGATCAATTCGGCGGACATGAGAAAAATATTGTCAAAATGAAAGAATCCTCCGTAGACGTACGGACGACCTGCGAGGTTAGCCAACTGTACAGCGGGAATGGCGAGACGATTGACCGCGTAACGGTGACGCATTTGGAGACCGGTCATTCGGAGCAACTAACGGTGGATGCGGTTATTGTTAACCATGGGCTCAAATCCGACTTTAGCGGCATTAAAGAGTGGGGCCTTAGCATGGATGACTGGAATGTGTATGTGAATGCGAAGCTGGAGTCTAACCTGCCAGGGATTTTTGCTGCCGGAGACTTCGCGCATTATGACAGCAAGATCACGCTCATTGCCGGGGCATTTACGGACGCGGCACTTGCGGTTAACAGCGCAAAGCTGTTTATGGACCCAGAAGCGCCAAGAATGGCGTATGTATCATCCCATAATGCTCGTTTTAAAGAAAAGAACAAGGCGCTTGGCGTAGTGGATGAAGAGGAATAGGCGGCTACAACGCAATTCAGATGCAGGGCATAGGAGGGGGACCTCCATGGCTCTGCATTTTTTGCGTTTGTTTACACAGCTATTTGTTAACGTGGATAACAAAGAGACAAGCAGTAAAGCAATCCAATAGGGTGGTGGAAAGAAGACGATGAATTCTCGCAGAGATGCCTTATTAAGCTCCACGGGAAAGAAAAAAGGTTTCTTTATTTTATGTTTCATACTTGTTGCAGCAATCGGAGTAGGCGCCGTATATGTCATTAAGGGATCTAAGGAACAAACGAACGATCAAGCAAAATCCGAAATCGTAACAGAGGAGTATGCGAAAACCCTGGAGAGCCAAGTGAATATGTCGGGCAGCATAGAGACAAACGACGGCAAGAACTTATCGATTTGGATGGCTCCGATGAGAAGCAATAATTTCGGAATTATTCCATGGACCCAGGGGGAAACCTTTACGTTGACTGTGGAGAGCGTTAGGGAGCAAGAGCTTGAGATTGGCATCATGTCCGTTTCCACGGACGAGATATACAGCGAAACGATTGAATCGGGCACGGGCAGCGTCGATATTGTCATTCCGGAAGATGGAGACTACCGAGTTTTTATCCAAAATAATGAATTGAATAAGGCGGAATTCCTCTTAAAACTGAGCAAGGCGATTGAAGGGCCGATTGCGTAAGAAACGGAGACAAGGGAGCCTGCTTTCGGATGTAGGCTCCGTAGCGGAATAAAAGAAAAAGTGACATAGATGTGGTGGATGCAGGATTTGGCATCCACCACTTTTTTGTGCCCAAAACCGACAGGAAACGCCTAAAACCGAAAAATGGCGACCCGAATACGAAATCTCAAGCCTTACGTGGGTGGGAATAACGAACTACAATTAGGATATAAAAGTTGCAAAGGCTTACATTCGTTACCCATTAGATTTACATCAGCATGGAGGTCATATTTTTGAAAACACAGCTCAATTCGGCACCGACTTCCCTGTCTGCCGCGGATGCGAAGGCAGCGAGAAGCAAATGGCTCAGAAAATTGTACAGCCAACGTCATATTCAGATTATGGCGCTGCTTGGCGTCGTATGGATGATTATTTTCAACTACGTACCCATGTATGGCGTCATCATTGCTTTTAAAGAATTTAACATCGTTAAGTCGATAAGCGAAGCGCCTTGGGTAGGCTTCATGCACTTTAAGGAGTTTTTCCAGGATGATAGCTTCATGGACGTTATGCGGAATACGCTTGGCATCAGTCTCATTAAGCTGGCTATCGGATTCCCGCTGCCGATTATTTTCGCCTTGTTTCTCAACGAGGTTCGCTCAGTGGGCTTTAAGAAAGCGATTCAGACGATTTCGTATTTGCCTCACTTCTTGTCTTGGGTCATCCTAGGCGGCATTTTGACCACTTGGCTGGCGGACGTTGGGGTAATTAACAATCTATTGCTCGCTTTGAAATTCATTAAGGAACCGATTTCGTATCTCGCGGAGCCTAGCTATTTCTGGAGTATCATTATTACCTCGGATATTTGGAAGGAGCTTGGCTGGTCGGCTATTATCTATCTGGCAGCGATCGCCAGCGTATCGCCGGAAATGTACGAGGCGGCTACCATTGATGGAGCAGGCCGCTTTCAGAAAATGTGGTATGTCACCTTGCCGAGCATTAAATCGACGATTTCAATTCTGTTTATTCTTGCGGTGAGCGGCGTGCTCAACTCCAACTTTGACCAAATTCTCGTGCTGCGCAACTCGCTTAACGAAAGCGCAAGCAATGTCATCGATATTTATGTTTATCAGACAGGGATGCAGCAGGGACGGTACTCTTACTCCACAGCAGTAGGATTGTTCAAATCCGTCATAGCGCTTATCCTGCTCTTGATTGCAAACCGGGTGACGAAAAAAATGAACGATACTTCACTTTTCTAGAAACGGAGGCGGCGAAAATTGTTTAGCATTAAACGGAAAACAAAAGGAGAAGCGCTTTTCGATCTCTTCAATAATTTTGGCATGTTGGCCATTTGCTTTGCAACGCTTTACCCCATATGGTACGTGCTCGTAAATGCATTTAATGAGGGGCAAGACGGCATGCGCGGCGGCATATATTGGTGGCCGCGGGTATTCAGCTTCGAGAGCTTCGATGCGGTGTTTCAAAGCAGCGGCATTATGACCGCAATGGGCATTACGGTTGCCAAGACGCTGCTGGGTACGGTGCTTCACGTCTTTTTCACGGCGATGGTTGCTTATGCCTTCTCCCGCAGAGGGCTGATTGGCGGCAAAATCTATATTCTCTTCGGTACGGTAACGTTGTTCTTCGGAGGCGGACTCATTCCGACCTATCTGCTTATGAAGGATCTGCACTTGCTCGATAATTTCCTAGTCTACATTATTCCGGCGATGTTTAGCTTCTTCGATCTAATCATCTTCATGACCTTCTTCCGGGATATTCCGGACGGGCTGGAGGAAGCAGCGCGGATTGACGGGGCCAATGACTGGCTGATCTTCATTAAGGTCATCCTACCGGTGTCGATGCCGGTCATCGCTACGATTGCGTTGTTCCACGGCGTATACCAATGGAATGATTATTTTGCAGGCGTGATCTATATGAACAATATGGATTTGCAGCCGGTCCAGACGTATTTGTATCGCGTGGTTGCGCAGTCCAGCTCCAGCCAGATGCTTGCGGCTATCCCGGGCGGCATCGGCAAATCGGTAACGACACAGTCGATTAAGCTGGCAACGATGGTCGTCACAACACTGCCAATTGTGCTTGCTTATCCGTTCTTACAGAAGTATTTTGTCAAAGGCATGATGATTGGTTCGATTAAAGGCTAGATGGCGGCATTTCCTTCTGCCCTTTATCGAGCGGAAGATTGCATATATAATCATTCATACAGAGAAGGGGATTACAAACATGAACAAGAAACCAAAGGTCAAGAACCTGTTGATGTTCATGATCGCTGCGGTTATGGTGATTACGACCGCTTGCTCCTCGGGCGGCAACAGCAAGAATAGCAACAATGAGACAGGCAAGGCTCCCGCTGAGGATGTAAAGCTGACGCAGGACGATAAGGGCTGGGAAGTGGACAAAAGCCCGATTACCTTCGACTGGTATATCAATTTTTCGTGGTTTCCGAACAAATGGGGCGTTGACGCTACCTCCAAATATATTACCGAAAAAACCGGCGTTAACGTAAATTTCATCGTTCCTGCTGGTAACGAAGCAGAGAAAATGAATACGATGATCGCTTCGGGCAGCCTGCCGGACTTTATCACGCTGGGCTGGTACGAGGAAGCGGTTAAGAAAATGATCGAAGGCGGCCTTGTGCTTCCGCTCAACGAGCTCGCTGACCAATACGATCCTTATTTCTACAAAGTAACGGACCCTGCCAAGCTTTCCTGGTACAAGCAGGAGGACGGCAATGTATACGGCTATCCGAACTCGTCCTCTTCTCCGAAGGACTATGAGAAGTTTGGGGACAATATCGTATCGACCCAAACCTTCCTAGTGCGCAAGGATATGTATGAAGCGCTTGGAAAACCAGATATGCGTACGCCGGAAGGCTTCTTGAAAGCGCTGGAGGATGCCAAAAAAATGTATCCGGACGTTAACGGACAGCCATTGATTCCGCTTGGCATGTACGATTTCAGCGACACGGGCAACGCATCCCTGCAGCACTACATCCAGAACTTCCTGGCTATTCCTTATGCGAAGGATGGACAATTGTATGACCGCGACACCGATCCTGAGTATGTGAAATGGCTCAAAACGATGCGTCAAGCCAATGAAAACGGGCTTCTATCGAAGGATATCTTTATTGACAAGCGTCCACAAATGGAAGAGAAAATCGCGCAGGGCCGTTACTTTGCGATGCTGTACGCCAGATCCGATCTTGCCAACCAGCAAAATGCTCTGTACGCCAATGATCCTAACTCCATTTACATTGCTGTAGATGGACCTGCCAACGCTAATTTGGATCAGCCTACGCTAGCTGGGCCATCGATTTCAGGCTGGACGGTAACGCTGATTTCCAAAAACGTAAAAGACAAAGCGCGTGCAATCCGTTTCCTAGATTACATGATCTCTGAAGAAGGGCAGCATGACACGTTCTTCGGCAAACAAGGCGTGACGTGGGATAACATCGATGGCAAGGACCAATTCCTTCCAGAAACACTCGATTTGCTTAATTCCGATCGCGGTGCATTTGACAAGCAACTCGGCGCCTCCCATACGTTCTGGATGATGATGGACACAAACCTTACGCCAATTTGGTCGCCGCCAGCGGTGGAGCCGTTCAAGCAGCTTGAAGATTGGACGCGCGGCAAATCGGTTAGCTTGTCTGAATTTGATCAGCTAAACCCTACGGGCACTTCGGAAGAAGGCATTATGAATACGAAGATAGGCCAAGAGTTTGGCAAAGTGCTTCCAAAGCTGCTGCTTGCCAAATCCGATGCCGAATTTGATAAGCTCTGGGATGAGCATCTGGCTAAGCGCGAAGCATTAGGCTTCAGCAAGGTTCAGACATTCAAGCAGAAGCAGTATGAAATTAACGTGGCTAAGCTAGAAGAAGCTACGAAATAGTCGGGTTACAGCTCCTTATTGGAGGAAGGCCCAAAGCGAAGGTGCTCTAGAACCGGAAACGGTCTGGGGTGCTTTTTGCCGCATGAGAGAGTCATAACAGTCAATTATATTTAGGGCGGACGTGAGCAGGAATGGGCAGAAAGCTAAAATCATTTGTTCAATCGGCGGCAACCTGGCTCGGTCGCAGGTCGATGCAGAGCCGGTTGGTCGCGGCATATATCGTTATTCTCTTGATCCCAAGCATAGGGGTATCGAATTATCTGTTCAGCCAGATCAGGGACAGCTATATCAACGATACCCTGAAGCAAGGGCAATATTCGCTTGAGATGGAAAAAGTGAATATCGTGAACCAGATTGAAGCGATGGAGCTTGCTGCCCAGCTCACCGTCTCCAAGCCTGAAATATTGGAGTATGTGTCGGTGAAGGCAGATCTGCCGGTGGAGGAGCTGCTTGATCTTTATCGGGGCCCGCTGACGGATATGATTAATATTCAAACCAATAACCCCAACATTATTCATTTGCGCTTATTTGCCAATAATGATCATATCTCGGAGATTTGGCCGATTATTTTCCACGAACGACGGATTCAGAAAGAGCCTTGGTATGCCGAACTGGACAGGCTGGGAGATCAGGAGCTGTGGCTGTTCAAAGACCAGGACCCCGATATTTTACACCGGAACGTGACGGAGGGGACGGACCAGCTGCCGAAGGTTTCGCTTGTACGGGCGATTCAATCCGGGAGCACGCGAATCGGTGTCATTCAAGTGGAAATGCTGCTCAAGCAGTTCTCGCCTAAGGCGTTTGCGAGTGTAAAGGATGAGGGCTCGCAAATGATGCTATCGGATGGCAACGGTACTATTTTTTTCGATGAGAATCAGCCTTTTGTTGGCAGGGACCCGGAGCTGCGCGAAGCGATCTTGAATGAGTTTGCGGAAATGAACAAACATGGGATTGCCGAAAAAAGATTTATGGTCGATCAGCATCCGTACCTGCTTATATCCGCGCCTCTGGAGCAAGCGAATGCCGAGCTATTGAATGTGGTTTCCTTGCAGGCGGTTAGCGAGCATATTTCCAAAGCAGAAAAACAAATTATTGCCGTTAACCTTATTCTGATCGGGCTGTTGTCGGTCATTACTTACCTGATGAATGCTTTTATTCTCAAAAACCTGAGCCGTTTGACGGAAGCGATGAAGAAGGTCCGAAGGGGAGAGATGCCGACAGGCCTCCCGCTAGTCGGGGGTGGCGAAGTCGGGGAGCTGGCCCATCATTTTAATAAATTGATTCATACCATTAATGAATTGATTGCGCAGGGAGTGAAGAAGCAGGCGTTGACAAAGGAAGCCGAGCTTCGCACCTTGCACAGCCAAATCGACTCTCATTTCCTCTACAACACGCTTGAGAATATTAAGATGTTGGCGGAGATGGAAAACCAGCGGACCATTTCGGATTCGCTTACTTCGCTTGGCGGAATGATGCGCTACAACTTCAAATGGTCGGGCGAGTATGTCAGCTTGCAGGATGAGATTCGCCATATTCAAAATTATATTGCGGTCATGAATATCCGTTTTGACGAGCCTATTCAGCTGGAGCTCAACATTCCACCAAGGCTGATGGAGATTGAAGTGCTGAAAATGTCTTTGCAGCCGATCATTGAAAATTCGGTCAAGCATGCATGGATGGGGATGGAAGCGAGCCAGAGCGGCATCCGAATTGATGTTTCCGAGAAGGAGGACGATGGGATCATCATCTCGCTTAGGGATAATGGCAGAGGCATTGAAGCTGAGCGGCTGAATCGGTTAAATGAAATGATTCGTAGCGATGAGAGCGGCAATGGGCCATCGACGACGGAAATGATTAATGGGAAGCAAACGTTCGGCATTGGGTTGCGCAACGTCCATCAACGTATTCGGCTGTATTATGGAGAGCGATACGGACTAAAGGTATATAGCAGCGAAGGGCATTTTACAGAAGTAGTGATTACCCTTCCTAAGGTGCTGTTAATGGGAGGAGGCTCAGGCCATGATGAAGTTGTTAATCGTCGACGATGAGAAAAATATCCGATTGGGGCTCAAAACCATGATTGAACGGGAGTTTCCGGAGCAATATGAGATCCGGACGGCCATTCATGGGGAAGATGCGCTAGCCCAATATGAGCGCGAACGGGCAGATATTATTTTAACGGATATTCGGATGCCTGGGATCGATGGCATTGAACTGATCAAGCGGCTGACGAAAGAAGAAGAGTCCGAGCAAAAGCCGATTTTTGTTATTTTAAGCGGGTATGATGATTTTGCATACGCCAAAGCGGCCATCGAATATCAGGTGAAAAACTATTTGCTGAAGCCGATTCGCCGTGACGAGCTGTTCGATTCGCTGCGCAATAGCGAGATCACGCTGCAAAAACGAGCGGAGCTGGCCGAGCGGGTAGCTATAAGCGATACGTACCGCGAACAGCTTCGAATCAATGGGCTAAGAGAGTGGTTTAGGCAGGGCGAGCCATACATGGAGAATGAAAGCGATTTTGAAGCCAAAATCGGATTTGAGCAATTTACGCTGCCATTTACTGTCGCTGTCTTGAGTTATAAATCGGAGAATGGCGACTCGATGAACAAGGAAGAATTCAAGCTGCTTGTGGAGAAAATGCTGCAGCCCATTGAGGGTGCGCTGGATGTCTCGTTTTTGGATAGCGAGAACAAGCTTGTTCTTATTGGCAGTCCGGCATTTCGGTTTGTGGAGTTGTTCAGACAGGCAGGCGGTATCGATTTGGAGGGCCTGCGCATGGGAATAAGTGCGGAGGGACAGCGGCTGGAGGATTTATATGAATGTTACAAGCAGGCAGGTACGGCTTTGCAATATTCGTTCCTTTATTCGAACTGCCGCCTGCTAAGGCACGAGGATATTCGAGAGAAACAACAATCCTATCCGGTACCGGACGAGGATATTCGCAAGCTCGGCAATATGCTGGGGACGGATCGGGAGCGGGAGATTCAGGAGCTGCTGAAGCAGATCTTTCATATCGAGGACATTCCGGATGTCAATATTGACTATTTAAAGCGCGTAGGCCAAATGATCAATGAACAGGTGCTCGATGAAGTGTTCCGCATTTATGGTGAAGAGTCCATCGAGGTGCTGAAGCTGTACCGGAAAGTAGGCAGTATGGACAATTTCCGCAGCTTTCACGACTATTACCGGAGCCTGGAGCTACTTCTGGCAAGCGTAAACGATTATGTCCGCGGCATCCGCTCAGCGTATAGCGAGCATTCGGAGATTAAAGCGGCGGTCGCGTATATGGAGGATAATTACTATCGTCCCCTGAATATGGCTGTAGTCAGCAATCATGTCGGTTTGAATTACTCCTACTTCAGCGAGGCCTTCAAAGTGCATACGGGTGAAAATTTCGTCGGCTTTCTGAAGAAAGTGCGCATCCGCAAAAGCAAGGAGCTGCTGCTCGAGGGCAGCAGGAAGATGCAGGAGATCGGCAACGCCGTCGGCTTTGAGAACAGCAAGCAGTTCTCACGCGTGTTCAAGGAGCTGGAGGGCATCTCGCCGCAGGAGTATCGCCTTAAGGTGCGCTCGGACGCCGGGCTTAGCAAGGTAGAGGAGTAACCAAAGTGGAGGAGGAGCTTAGGCTCCTCCTTTTTTATTTTGTAAGGGAGGCAGGTTGGAGCGACTATAGGAGCACCTGAAGGTGCAGACAAATGATTAACTTAAAGAGCACCCAAAGAACACCCAAAGAACACCCAAAGAGCACCCAAAGAGCACCCAAAGAGCACCCAAAGAGCACCCAAAGAGCACCCAAAGAGCACCCAAAGAGCACCCAAAGAGCACCCAAAGAGCACCCAAAGAGCACCCAAAGAGCACCCAAAGAGCACCTTATGATTGTGTGTGGTTCAATTTATGAATCAAAGTTCGAAGAATTTACTCATTTAGAAGGAATTTTTCCCGTTAAAATAGCGTTATTCGGCTAGGATATGAATTAGCTGGAAATAGTCCTGTTAATTTTACGGATTTACCCGATATGGGGCAGAAACCCTGATATTAGAGGGAGAAATGCAGCTAGAATAAAAAGTGGACACCTCATAAGAGAATGCAGATAATAAACAACAAAGAGGAAGAGGTGTCTAGTATGGGTGAGAGCAGGCAGCGGTTTAGTGATGAGTATAAAGAAAAGACAGTCA
>NZ_SKCD01000016.1 GCF_006542765.1 Paenibacillus luteus | reverse complement strand
TCTTTTTACAACCTGTAGTTTTACATCTAATGAAATTGGACTCCTTTTTGACAAAGCAAAAACTCCCATCATGGTAGAAGTAGAGGTTTTGTTTTTTCTACTGTCTACTATGATGGGAGCATATCAAATTTTAGCGGCTGAGGCTGTTTTTTTGTGAAAATAAGAGTTTATATGTGTACACGATAAAGAAGTCTTCTATTTCTGTGAGAAAAGGATACTGTCCACTTGCAGATTTAGGAGAATCCATTTCTTTTTGTTTATCTGTCTTGCAAAGGGGGGAACTGATCGATCCAGTTCCACTCATTGTTTTGAACAAATAAGCTGACCGCCTGCTCGAAGGATAATTCCAAGTTTCGAAATCCTAATATAACTTGAGATAATTCCATGCATTGTTCATAGTTTGGATTTAACAATAGCTTGTGGGCAAGCCTGACGAAGTTTTCCGGTTTTTCGGGTGCTTCCTCGACTTCAGCCATCATGGATTTATGACAAGGAAACAAGATGCGATTATGCGCCAAGATGATTCGGCTTCCGAATAAGACCAGATTGCTGATAGCATGTGATAGCAGGTAAGGGTTATTCTTTTTGACAGCTTCTCCTGCAAAATAATAACCGTAAAGCATCACCTGTGCTTGAAAATCTCTAATGTTCTGTGTCCTGTTTTGCTCGGGATATATCGGGATTTCGTTAATCAGTTCATTCAAATTGGGGACTATGGAGTAGACAGCTTGCGAACCTGTAAATGAAGCTCGTGTCGGCTCGCTCCCTTTCTCGGCCGCCAGCTCCAGAAACCGCCGATTGATAATTTTACCGTCAATATAGCCGCCTTCGTAGTTGCAAACTTCATGATTGGTATAAGACAACTTATTCATCTTCTTACGTTCCTCGAAATCATCATCGGTGACAAGTAAATAAACGTCAATATCTGATGTCTCCTTGGCAGTGCCTTTGGCAATAGAGCCCGATGTAATAACGGCTAACAGGTTTGGATCGGATTGCAGCGTTTCAACGAACTTATCCAGTGATTGCTTATGGTGCTGATACATATTCTAACCCCTCTTCCAATTCTTGATGCTCTCATCGCAACCTTAAGCGAAAGAAAGGAATGTATCTATGGTCATTCATGCCAAATTGATAATTCATTCAAAAAAGTGTTTGTAGTAGGGATGAAATTTTGTTTCCTGAATGCTGCTGGCGTCAAACGGAAACGTTTCTGGAATAAAGAATAAAAATGTTTCATGTCGCTAATGCCAACCTCTTGCCCGATCGATTGAATGCTTCGATCAGTATGTTGCAGCAGCCATAAGCTATAGAGTATTCGAATATCTTGCAGCATCTTGTTAAAGGACGTTCCGGTAATTTGTTTAAACAGGCGTTGGAAATGCCGATGGCTCAAAGCTGATTTATGGCTGATATCGCTCACAGATAAAGGTTTATAGAAGTGGGATGTCATATATTGCAGCGTCGTATGGATTGGATTTTGATATTCATTAAGTTCCGAAATATCGTCCGTAGCATGGGTTGATGAGGATAAATCCGATAGAAAGCTGAGCAACGAAGAGCAAAGGTTACGTGCAGCATTTGCGCTTTGCTGTTGCGTCTCCAAGTACATAGATCGAAGTAATGGCTCAACTAAATCCGCCATATTGCGATAAGCCAGCCAGCCTGCACCGTTCCGGACGCTGTTGGTTCCAATAAAGGGATGTTTAAATTCTGGAAGGCCCTGTAAAGATTCGGGTTTATAGATGCAATTCCAAATCTTAAGCGGATGTTGACCTGATAAATCGAAGGGTTGAAACACATGTGCTACTCCTCTAGGTATGATGAACACATCGCCTCGTGAAACTAGAAATTGCTTGTCTTGGATGAAATGAATACCTTCGCCTTCTGCTACATACGCAATCTCCATGAAATCATGCTGATGCTGAATTAAAAATGGTGTTTCTCTGCTAACCGTCACGATGACGGGGGTATGGGATGCGAAAAAGTTGCGTCCTTCGAGAAATGGATATGGATTCATAGCTGCTCCTCCACTTCTTAATGGTTATACAGTTAAATAAAGTCATAGTTGATGCTTTCTCAAAAATGATGCCACGAATCATACTCAGCATGCAAGCCATATTAAGAATCCATTATAGCATCTTAATATCCCGTTATATCTCGCTCATGCAAACTTTCTTAAAATGGGGATAAGTTAATCATCCGCGGAAATAAGGTGGGTTCGCCGTGCTTAAGTTGTTCCGCTTGCTGTACAAACGGGAATGTACCAACGTACATTTTATAATTCTGATTTGCGTATATACTGGTAGATAAAGAGGTGGGGACATGGAAAGGAACAGGGAACATGAGTTAAGCATTTCAAGGGCTCCTGTTTTATTATGGGTGGGGCTTGTTTATTCGGCTACAATTATTTTACAGAACACATTAGATCCGCGTTTGTTGCAGAGTTTGCTATTTACATTGGTTGTCGCGCTTCATGCCATTCTTCACTGGAATACTCATATTCTAGTTAGAAACCAACCGTGGGTTTACTTTCTCATACAGGGACTGTTGATTTTTGTTTCGGCCCTACTCATGCCTGTAGGTTTTCCAGCAGCTTTAATCGGTCTCTTTCCCGTTCTAATTGCACAAAGTATTAGTATTTATTATCGCAAAGTTAAAATAATATATCTTTCTTTAGTGTTTTATGCGATGTTCTGCCTGGCAATCGTAAGTGTAACAGAAGCAGAGCGGTTGGCTCTGTTTATTCCACTGTTCCTATTGATGATGATTGTTCTTATTGCTTATGCTGTGTTATTTTATCAACAAGTCCGTCAACGTGTTCGTACACAGACATTTCTGCGCGATCTGGAAATCGCTCACATGAAGGTAGAAGAACTGACACTTGCGAACGAGAGACAACGCATGGCACGGGATCTGCACGATACCCTTGCACAAGGGGTTGCTGGACTTATTATGCAGCTTGAAGCAATTGGTTCTCATCTCCAGAAGGGAAACTCAGGCAGAGCAGAAGAAATTGTAGGGCAATCCATGAGGCATGCACGTAAAACGCTTGCGGATGCCCGTGAAGTGATCGATGATCTGCGTTCGGAAGCAGGCTCTGATATGAAGTTTGAAGAGGTTATTCAGGAGGAAGTGGAACATTTTACTCATGCAACAGGGATTAGAGTTGCCCTGACTATGCAAATTCGCTTAACTTGGCCTAAGATTGTGGTTGAGCATAGTCATTATATAGTAAGCGAATGCTTGACGAATATCGCCAAGCATGCACGAGCTCAACATGTCTGGGTTACGGTTACTGATAAGCATGAAGTTTTAATAATTGAACTTAGGGATGATGGGATAGGCTTTGATACAGATGAGATTGGAAAAAGTGCTGGCCATTATGGGTTAATTGGAATCCGCGAACGCGTCCGACTGATAGGTGGTAAGGTAGAGATTGTGAGCCGAACAGGAGAAGGCACCTTGATTCAAATCTACAAGCCTGTATCCAAAGGAGAATAATGATGAAATATAAAGTGTTAATTGTAGATGATCACTGGCTTGTAAGGGAAGGACTAAAGCTTATTCTGGAAACCGATGATAGGCTGCAGGCAGTTGGCGAAGCGGAGAATGGAGAGATAGCGCTTAGTCTGATGTCCGAGTTGCAACCGGATATTATTTTGCTTGATTTGAATATGCCAGTCCTTGGCGGTCTTGAGACGATGAAGCGAATGAAGGAACGGGCCATCAAGATTCCGGTCATTATTCTGACGACTTATAATGAGGATAAACTAATGGTCGATAGCCTGGCGTACGGAGCAAATGGATATTTGCTGAAAGATACGAGCCGTGAGCATTTAATTCGTACGATTGACTCTGCGCTTAGAGGCGATACACTTCTTCAGCCTGAAATAATGGAGCGAGTCTTTAGAGCGCGCATAGCTACGGACGCTTCTCCGGCAAGGAAAGATCCCTTGCAACTAACAGATAAGGAAGTGCATATCCTTCGGGCTGTGGCAAAGGGATTTCGCAGCAAGGAGATCGCAGGCGATATCGGCATTTCCGAACGAACGGTCAAGGCTCATTTGACAAATATATATAATAAGCTCGGAGTTGATTCCAGGTCGCAGGCGGTTGCGCTGGCTATTGAGAAAGGTATCCTGCAGCAGTAAATCGTTATGAATGATAGAGGATTAGCAGTGGACACACAAGCAGAGTCTTGTGTGTTTTTTTTCTGCTGATCTGCCCAAAGGTGCATTGTGGTCATACCCAAAAGTACATTGTAGACATACCCTTATGTACGATACGACATGCTGGTCACTTATCTACAATAAAAACAACAGCAGCATGAGCTGAAATACTTTTTTGGATGGTGATAAAGGATGGCTAAATATTTATATCGGCTGGGGCGATGGGCTTATACGGCCAAGATTAAGGTTATTGTTGGTACGCTACTTGTACTTCTATTACTTGGAGTAGGGGCGCTTAGCATGGGAATTTCCTTTACGGGAGAAATGACAATTCCGGGTACGAAATCGGAACAAGCAGGAGAAATTCTGAAAAAAGAATTTTCCGTTGAGGGATCCGTAAGCGGCGGACAAGCATTGCTTATATTTAAGGCGCCCAAAGGGCAGACGCTGGAATCGGAAGACACAGCGAAGCAGATTCAGGACTTGCTGAAGAAAGCGGCTGAAGATAGGGCGGTTGACAAGGTCATCAGCCCTTACAACAATGCATCGCTCAATGTGACAGGTGAAATTGGGTACGCTGCAGTAGTATATAAGGTTCCGGCATCCGAAGTAAGTGAACAATCCAAGGAGCATGTGATGGAGATTATAGAGGCTACTCGTCAGCATGGAATCCAGACGGAGTTGGCCGGCGATGTCGCATTTTCGGAGCTGGAGATTATGAGCGCTATGGAAGCTGTCGGCGTAGTGATTGCTTTTATCATTCTGGCGCTTACACTCACCTCTTTCCTTGCAGCCGGTATGCCTATTCTAACTGCGATTGTGGGTCTTGGTATCGGTGTCATGTGCATACTGATCGGCTCCAATTTTGTAGATATGTCGGCTGTAAGCATTACACTGGCAGTTATGCTTGGGCTTGCCGTTGGCATCGATTACGCTTTATTCATTCTAGCACGCTATCGACAGCAATTGGCTGACGGCTATAGTGTGCAGGAATCCATTGCCATCGCGAATGCGACGGCAGGGAGCTCGGTCGTCTTCGCAGGTTTAACGGTTGTTATAGCCCTTTGCGGGCTTGCCGTGGTGCAAATTCCGTTTCTGACGATGATGGGTCTCGCCGCTGCAGTGTGCGTGTTCGTCTCTATCATTATTGCGATTCTGTTTGTTCCTGCGATGCTTGCTGTTGCGGGGGAGCGAATTGGGCCTGCCCGTAGAAACAAAATTTTTAGAGTATTCAATAAAACTGAAAAAAAGTCGGGCTGGCTGGACAAATGGAGCTCGTTTGTCACTCGCCGTCCGATTGCTATCACCTTTGTAGGAATCGCGGTGCTTCTGTTTATCAGTATTCCTTTTTTCCATATGCAATTGGGGCTGCCTGACAATGGTCTAAAGTCCGAGGAGACGACGGAACGCAGAGGATTTGATCTGCTTAAGGAGGCTTATGGTCCCGGATATCACTCACCATTAATTATTGTTGCGCAAGCCGAGGGGGCTAATGACAAGCAGGCGGCGATAAACGAAACGGCCAAGCGGCTGGGCAAGTTGGATAATGTCGCAAGTGTTACTCCTGCTTATCTGAGTCCTTCTGGTCATGCCGCGATGCTTACTGTTACACCGAAGACGGGACCTCATGATTCGGAGACAGGCGAGCTTGTTCATCAGATTAGGGAGTTGTCGCTGAAAACGCAGAAGGAGAATCAGGTCGAACTGCTGGTAACAGGAGCGGCAGCGGTTAATATTGATATCTCGGAAAAGCTGAGCGATGCTTTGCCGCAATTCGCGCTCGTCATTGTCGTATTGGCGCTTATTCTGTTGACGATGGTATTCCGTTCTGTGCTGGTGCCGATCAAAGCTGTACTCGGCTTCTTGCTCTCACTCGGCGCGACGCTTGGGTTTGTGGTGTTTGTTCTCCAAGACGGTTACTTGAACGGGCTGTTCGGTATCCCGGAGCCTGGACCTGTTCTCAATTTCCTGCCTGTAATTGTAGTTGGCATCCTGTTCGGCTTGGCAATGGATTACGAGGTATTCTTGGTAAGTCGCATGAGAGAGGAATATGCTCGTACCGGTGATGCGAAAAAGGCGGTGACAGCAGGCATACGAGGCAGCGGAGCGGTAGTTACGGCGGCGGGGCTAATCATGATTGCCGTATTTGCTGGCTTCATCTTTGCGGAGGACCCAATTATCAAATCGATGGGATTGGCACTGGCCTTCGGTGTGCTGTTTGACGCCTTTGTGGTCAGACTGGCAGTTGTGCCTGCTGTCATGACGCTGCTTGGCCGTGCAGCATGGTACCTGCCTAAGTGGTTGGATCGAATCCTTCCTAACATCGATGTTGAGGGGGAGGGTATCATGCACCAGGTAAAGCCCGTTGTTGAAAAAGTGAAAGGTGATGAAACCTTGGGTGTGAAGGAGTCGACGGTTAATGTTTGACTTAGTTAAAGATTTGTTACGCCAATATGGTTAATTACTAGCCACTGAATTATCAGTAAAGGAGGAGGTCGCGAAGGCTAGTGCAAAGGTGTTTATTGCGGTAAGCATGGGCGTGGTGCTCGGAATCCCGCTCACTTCCTATGTTGCCAATCAATTTTCACTAGGTACCTCAATTTTATTTTCTGCCCTTGTGAATGTCATAACGTGTATTGGAATAGGAGTAATGCTTCCAGCCATGTCGGAGAAAGGAAAATCCTCTTTTGGTAGATAGCTTGCGATATTACGAAAACCTGCTTTATGGTTAAATTGCGGTGATGCTTGTGATTTTCGGCATTAGTGGTGTGGGCGGGAATTGGTATGCTGGGAAGCTATTAAGCTATCGTCAGTTGAAAACAGTGCTGCTTTATCTTGTCGCTTTAGGAATATGCTATTTACTTCTTTATTGTGTGGAAACACCCCTTATTCTCATAAGTGGGATTATCATTGTGTAGGGAGCTGTTCATACGAATGGACTTATTGTAAATCAAGTTTGGCTGACATCGGAAGCCTCAAAAGCCCCGGAATTTGCTAACAGTTTATATACGGCTTTTTCAAACTTAGGCATCACGATGGGTGTTGCTACAGGAGGTTGGTATATATTGCGTTTAGGAGTAGGAGAAGTTGTTTGGAGCAGTTTACTTTTTGTAGTATTGTCCCTTTTGTGTATCGTCGTAAAAATAATGTATTGCGGCTTATATGCTAAGCCAAATGTGAAATCTGTGGTTACGGATGAAGATTGAAGAAACTCGCTTCTTTAGTCAAACCTAAGTGGATGGCAATGCTCAACTCAGTTTCGAGTTTCTGAAATTACCCATCAACGTGTTTGACAAGCGCTGTTGGAACAGATCCAACTCGGCGCATGTTGTCGATGTCCTGCTGGATTCTGAGGGTTCGTATATCCGAATCCCTCCTAAAAAAGTTGAAGCCCCCTCGCGAAGGGGGCTTTGGGTGTCTCACGATTATAATAAGCGGCCTTCGTTCTGAATTCTATGGGACTGTTGTCGGTACAGCAGCATACGCGAGATATGCTCTGCTTCATTTTAGCTTTGTCCACAACATCTCCTTAAACTGTAATGAGGTGTATTGGAAATCAAGATCGCTGTGGAGGATGCTTTATTTTTAGCTGAAGTTATATTTAAAATTAACTCTAACTCGATTTAGATCGTCAACTTCGATCTAAATCGGGCTTTTTTTGATTTTTAGAAAAAATTGTGCAGGAAAAGAAAATGAAGGGACAAGTTAAAATCGAGCTTTAGTTAGAAAGGATGGACTAACGTGTAATGTATTATAATATCGCAATTCTTTAATTGAGAGACTTATATTTGGAATGCTACATTTCACTACTACTGCATGTAAATTGCTTAGCAGCATCATCTATTTGTTTCTCAAACATGTATCGCCCAGAATCAAGTTTGTCCAAAGCATCAATTTTGTCTATCCCAAATCCTTTTTCGCCCACTGCTTTAAATTCATCGTTTTCCTCTACAAAATACATTGGCGAGTTCCATACATACCCATCCTTTCTTACGAGCCATGCGGAAACCCCGCTTTCATATTCATAAAAGTCCGCAATGTATACCTTAGCATCTACCCACTTCTTATGCTCGGTACCACTCAATAAATCCACACAAAATGTTTTCATGTAAGACTCTGCAGCTGCAATCATTTTATCTTTACGCGCTGATGACCCAAAATCGGGTTTGTGAGGCTGAGGGACTTGTATCTGAAATTCCCCCATGACTTCATAATTATTCTGCGGCCATAAGGATTCATCTTTACTAACCTGTCCATCACAATAGACAATGCCATTTTTCAATTCAATTACGGCCAGCCACTCACCCATACTCGTCTTCGTATACACTTTCTGGTTACCACCGCTGTCCGTATATAAACGAACCTCAACTTCAATCATATGCCCAATGTAAGGATCAAAGTTGGTATCCGCCCATTTCCCTGATACATTCTCAGGGTAGAGCCACAAACGATAGTTCGCATATTGTTCCAACGCGCTTTTTATATTAGAAATCGTAAAGTTGGCTGGAAATTTTGCGTCTGCATTTCCCTTCACTTGTTCCGTCTGTGCTGAACAGGAACAAATGAGCAGGATCAACCCTGCTACTAAGCTGATAATCGGTATCTTTTTGATCATTTTCCTTCACTCCTAAAGTCATATTGTAATGCAGCGTCAAGAGAGAAGAGAACCCAACAAAATATAATTGATTTGATATTCCAGATGGCTTTGGAATTGATTCGTTATAATTATGAGAACTTGATGTAGATAAAGAATACAGGCTATCCAAACCGCATTGCTCCATCGCGGGGAACTTGTTTCTGGTACACGAGCATTAGTTGTACCGCTGCTTGAACCTGTTAAAGGTTCAAAAGTTCCTGATTTACTAACTAGTATACATTAAGTATGGTAAAAAAAGGTGATTCAAGGTTTTATTCGATTGATTAACGAAACGCCAGCTGCCACCAGCTAAGCGATTAGATCACACCACGCGTGATCCGCTATGGGTTACACGCTGCGGACACTCGACTGGTCAGACGGATATAACTTCCTATCCATTTCGTTATTCTCTCGTCAGCCGACATGAAGAATAGCTTTGCTGAAATTACGACTTCTAGCTCCAAGCGGTGTCACGGATAAAACAACGTGTCAAGGTGGATGGGCGTAAGCTAGGTTAATAGGAGGCCTACTCAAGTCGGTTTTTAACTAATCTTGCGAGATTAAGATCCCATTATTTCACCTTTGGATATAGCTATATAACGCGGCATTCACATCATTTAGACTCAACATATTAAAGTGTTAGATTCATAGTTTTCATAGTGATGGTTTATATTAGGAGGAGAAAGCGACCCATGATTCAAAACCCAATTTTAAGAGGATTTCATCCGGATCCGTCCATCGTGCGTGTTGGTGACGATTACTACATTGCAACATCGACGTTCGAATGGTTCCCGGGCATACAGATCCACCATTCACGCGACTTGAAGCATTGGCGATTGTTGACCCATGTCCTGACACGGACCTCGCAATTGAATATGGAAGGCAACCCGGATTCCTGCGGTGTGTGGGCACCTTGCTTGAGTTACGATAATGGGTTTTATTATCTGATATTTACGGATGTTAAAAGCCGCTTGGGGGCTTTTAAGGATACACATAACTACTTGGTGACAGCGGAAAACATCGAAGGGCCATGGTCCGAACCGGTCTTCTTGAACAGTAGCGGCTTCGATCCTTCGCTTTATCACGATGACAACGGCCGCAAGTGGCTCGTCAATATGCTGTGGGATCATCGTGCGGACCGCAATAACTTTGCAGGCATCGTCTTGCAGGAGTTCAGCATGGAGCTAATGAGATTGATAGGGGAACGGAAAACCATATTTCAAGGTACAGACTTGAAAGGCACCGAGGGACCCCACATCTATAAACGAAACGGGTATTTTTATCTGATGACTGCGGAAGGGGGCACTTGGTTCTCGCACGCGGTGACCATGGCGCGCTCGAAAACCATCGAAGGACCGTATGAGGTCCATCCCGCGAACCCGATCCTGACGTCCGCAGGACGGGATGAATTGCCGCTGCAAAAAGCGGGACATGGCTGCCTGGTGGAGACGCAAAACGGCGAATGGGCGATGGTGCATCTGGTGGGTAGGCCGGTCAAGGATGTTAGATGTATCCTTGGCAGAGAGACGGCGATCCAGCGTATGGAATGGACGGCGGACGAGTGGCTGCGGGTTGAGGGAGGAGGCAGTGCGCCTCATTCGGAAATAAGAGAATTCCAATTGCCTGAACACCCATTTCCCCCAGACCCGGAAGTGGATCATTTCGATATCGATGAACTAGGCATCCGTTGGAATACGCTGCGGCTTCCACCGGATTCATCATGGATTTCGCTTGCAGAGAGACCGGGTTTCCTCCGTCTACGGGGAAGGGAATCGTTAAGCTCGACGCATCGACAAAGCTTGATTGCCAGACGTCAGGAAGCGGTTTGTTGCGAGGCGGAGACCGAACTCGAGTTTGAGCCTGAGCATTTCCAGCAGATGGCTGGCTTAATCCTCTATTACGATACGAAGGATTATGTTTATTTGCGTATCAGCCGAGATGAGAAACTGGGGAAATGTTTGGGGCTCGTAAGGTCCCATCAGGGTAACTGGGAGGAGTATCAGGACGCTGAGGTATCTATTGAGGGGGCTGGGCGCTGCAAGCTCAAAGTGGTCATTAATGCGGAGCATGCCTGTTTTCATTATGCGGTCGATGGCGGGGAATGGAGGCAGATCGGCCCGGTCTTGGAAATACTGCATTTGACGGATGAAACGACGGAAGCGTACGGGTTTATTCGATTTACCGGCAACTTTATCGGATTATGTACTCAGGATCTGAGCGGAATGCGTAGGCACGCGGATTTTGATTATTTTCGATATACGGAACTGGGTCAGCAAATTAACCATGATGGCGATTCGGTTAAACACACAAAAGAAAAAACGGAGAATCTCGCTAAGTCCTATTCGGAAGTATCAAAATTAGGTGATCTATTATTGAATGAAGCAACGGTCAGAATTTTAGAGAAGCATATGCCGGGTATCTCGACTAATCCAATGATCGGCATGGCGAAGGGATTCACGTTGAAGCAATTAACCGGAATTCCACAAGCAAACATATCAAGCGAGAAGCTTCATGAGATTGTTTCTGATCTACACAGCATTGAGAAGCAAAATTAATAAAGTAGGACCTAGTTTGTGACACCATTCATGTTAGAAGGAGAGAAACCTTTCCCATTCATGATTATATGTCCGTGTGGAGCTTATCCCCGCGTATGATCGAAGGGCCGCGTCGCCGTATAGAAAAGATTTGTCATTATCTACTTGACAAGGTGCAAGATAAAGGAAAAATGAACTTTATCGATGATTTTGCTTTTCCGTTGCCTATAATCGTCATATGTGAAATGCTCGGCGTGCCGGTTCAAGACCAGGATGAATTTCGATATTGGTCCAATACTGTTATGGAGGGAGCCTACAATCCATCCTATACAGAGGAGGGAGCGAAGGCAGTAGAGGCTTTTATCAATTATTTGCAAGGATTGATTAAGGAGCGACGTCAGAATCCTCAAAATGATTTGATTAGTGATCTAATTAAAGCAGAGGAGCAAGGGGATAAGTTGTCTGAACAAGATATGTATGCACTCATATTTGTATTGATTATTGCCGGCCATGAAACTACGGTTAATCTAATTGGGAACGGAGTGCTTGCTCTGCTTGAGTTTCCAGACCAAAAGGAAAAGTTACTGAAACAGCCAGAGCTTATTCATTCGGCTATAGAGGAGATTTTACGTTATAACGGGCCGGCTGAAGTCAGCAATATTAGTTGGGTGACGGAAGATATAGAATTTCAAGGGAAATCTATTCTTAAAGGAGAAATGGTTCTAATATCGTTTGCTTCTGCTAACCGGGATGCAGAGCATTTCCATGATCCCGATTTGCTAGACATTACAAGACAAGCTAATCAACATCTTGCGTTCGGAAAAGGTATTCATTACTGTCTTGGAGCTCCACTGGCAAGGCTGGAAGGCGAGATTGCCATCAGCACAATACTGCATCGTATGCCTGAGCTTTGATTGAAAATGGATTCATCACAGTTGGAATGGCGCCCAGGAATTATTATCAGGGGAGCAGTAGAAATTCCGGTTTTATTTTAATGAAATTTTTCTTGAATTGAATCAGTTCCGGAGACGGACAACTCAAAAGAATCCAAGAATGTTGAAAAAGAAGGAAAAGGCGACGTTCACTAGGCTTCCTTAACGTCGCCTTTCCCATCCATAAACCGCCGCTGCTATTTTCTGAATACTGTGTATGGACAGAAAAAAAAGCCCCTTACATCATTCTTTGCCCGGTGGCTTCAAATAATCCAGAAATACGTTCTTCAATACATGCAGTTGATCAGTTGTTTCTGTAGTTTCTTTAAATATGACTAAATTGTAGGACATGGATACTTTTTTGGCAAAGCTGCCGAATACGTTGATCATGGTCATTAAGGTATCATCGACGGAAATATCGTTGCGAATGGAACCGTCGTGGCTATCCTGTTCGATAATGGTTTTAAAGAGCTGTTTGTTGCTCTCGAAAATCGAATGATATTCCTCCAGCATATCTACCTGCTCATGAGATAGGGAAGCCCAGCTTTCAAAGGCTTCAATCAGTTGTATGTTCTCGCGGTGCTCCTCCTGATGGAAGGAAATAAAAAGATCAAATAGCGCGCGGAGTTTGTCCATGCAGGTACCGTTCATTTCGGTCACAGAGTGGAAGGCTTCCGACTGGGAAGAGATAATGGCGCTTGCAACCGCAATAATCAGCTTCTCTTTTTTCGGATAATAACGAAAGACAGTGGCGATGCCGAGCGGCACTTCATCCGCAATTTCCTGCATCGTTGTTTTATCGAAGCCCTTGCGGACAAACAACTTTTTTGCTGCTTCCATAATGCTTTCCTCGCGCATTGATTTGATGCTGCTGCGTTCCTGCTCGTATCTGCTCTTTGCGTTCAACATTTCACTTCCCCATCCTGCTTGATTGATTGTGTAGAAATGCTAACAAACTTAATAGCATCTGTCAATTTAGCTGAGTTTTGAAATGAATCTTTTGGAGTTGAATAGAATGGAATAAAATGATATCTTTAATATCTAAGTGATAGTATTACTATCACTTAAATTTTTTTCTATTATCAGGAGGTAATTTTATATGTCTTATAATGAAAAATGGACAATTGGCGAGCTTCTGGCCTATGAACAATCGGCTGCTATTCTGGCCAAGCATTTGCCTGAGTTTGTTAATGAGCCAACATTCAAGATGGCGTCTATGCACACACTGGACCAATTGGCTGCAATCCCGCAGGTCAATTTGCCTAAAGATAGGCTGGGCGCTTTGAAAGCTGATCTGGCTTCAGTGAATATTGTACAAGCTTCTTCCCAATCGGCTTCAGCCGCACCGATGACCGCCCCTGTCGGTTCACTATCTCATGCGGGGAAAGTAATCATCGTTACTGGAGCAGCTGGAGGAATAGGAAGAGCTAGTGCGCTTCTGCTGGCTGCAGTTGGGGCCAAGGTTACGGTTGTCGATTTTAATGAGGAAGCCGGTCAGGAAACGCTTCGCATGATCAAGGAACAGGGAGGAGAAGGGATCTTTGTACAAGCGGATGTATCGAAAAGCGCGGATGTCCAGCGATACATTGAAGCGACGCTTGAAGCTCATGGGAAAATTGACTGCCTCTTCAATAATGCAGGCATCATCCAGAACTTTTCACTGCTTCAGGATATTGACGAAGAGCATTTCGACCGCATCATCAATGTGAATCTTAAAGGTGTTTTTCTTGGCATGAAGTTTGCTTTGAGCGTGATGGAGAAGCAAGGCTATGGCAGTATCATTAACACCGCTTCAACGACAGGCGTACGTGCGGAGCATAGTCTTGCAGCGTATACCGCGAGCAAGCATGGCGTAGTTGGTTTGACAAAGGGAGCTGCGCTTGAATATGTGAAGAAGGGTATCAGAGTGAACGCGATTTGCCCGGGCGGCGTAGCGACTGGTATTACAGCAAGCGTGCCACAGCAGCTTCAGGAAAGCGGCTATTTGCCAGAGGAATTTCCGAACATGAGGATGGGACGGTATGCCGAACCTGAAGAATTAGCGAATGTCGTGGCGTTCCTCGCTTCCGATGCTTCAAGCTATATGACTGGCTCTATTATTCTGGTTGATGGCGGTTTGACGCTGTAGGCTTTCAAAATATTTGACGAGAAATCCCGATAACAGCCCAGCTGTATCGGGATTTTTGCATGACTAGGGTGGTGAAATAAGGTGAAGCTTCTTATAACGGGTCAGAGTAAGAAATCGTTATGCTACCTTAATATCGCGTTATACAAGTGGCTAATTAATTTCTGTACAATAAAGTAGATAGGGATGATTTCAAGCAGAGAGGATTTGACTTATGCAAATTATAAATTTAAAAACGAACCGTATCGTCAATCCGTTAGGTTTTACTTTTGACAAACCACGTTTCTCCTACGTTGTAACAGATACTTCTGCCAAGAAGCAGACAGCTGCACAAATTCAGGTCGCTCTGGATGAAGAATTTTCGGCAGTTATCTTCGACAGCGGTCAATCAACCGATATTGATAGTCTCTCCTATGAATGGAATGCAGAGCTGCTGCCTCGTACTCGCTACTTTTGGCGGGTTACTGTGTGGGCGGATAACGGGGAGACGGCAACAAGCGAGCCGGCCTGGTTCGAAACTGCCAAGCTGGATGAGGCTTGGACGGCCAAGTGGATATCGCCCGAATTGGACAAGCAGATACATCCTGTTCTTTTCCATACATTTAATCTAGTTGGAGATATCTCATCAGCACGCGCATACGTATGCGGATTGGGATTGTACGAAATGGAACTGAATGGCATCAAAGCCGGCGAAGAGTACTTAACCCCTTTGTACAATGCTTATCATAAATGGCTGCAATATCAGACTTATGACGTGACAACACTGCTACAAGGCGGAGAGAACAAGATTGAAGTAAGCCTTGGAAACGGCTGGTACAAGGGACGCTTCGGTTTCGATGGAGGAGCAGAGAATATTTATGGGGACGAATTTGTGCTGCTTGCGGAAATTGTAGTGTCTTTCAAGGACGGGTCCACGCAAGTGATTGGAACCGATCAAAGCTGGTCTGCACGTAAAAGCAAGGTTCTTGAAAGCAACATTTATGATGGTGAGAAGTATGACGCTACATTTGTAGATTCAAGTGTGTATCATGTGAAGGAAACTGATTTGGGCTATGATCGACTTATGGCACGTCTCAGCTTACCAGTGGTGGTAAAGGAACAGATTGAGCCGACTCAGATTCTGACTACTCCAGCGGGTGAAATGGTTATCGATTTGGGTCAGAATATGGTCGGCTGGCTGCAGTTCCGGACGAACGCTCCAGCAGGAACTATGATTCGCCTTCAGTATGGCGAAGTGCTGCAAAACGGGAATTTCTATCGAGATAACCTTCGTACAGCCGAGGCAGAATATGTGTACACTGCAAATGGCGAGGAAGCAATTGTGCGCCCTTACTTTACCTTCTATGGGTTCCGTTACGTAAAAGTGGAAGGATGGTATGGAGAGCTTGACGTGAAGGACTTTACAGGCTGTGTCGTTTATTCGGATATGGAGCAGACAGGCCATTTCGAGACGAACAACCCGCAAGTCAACCGGTTGTTTCTGAATGCGCTTTGGGGACAAAAAGGTAATTTTCTCGACACACCGACGGATTGTCCACAGCGTGACGAGCGGATGGGCTGGACCGGAGATGCTCAGGTGTTCTCGGGTACAGCTTGTTTTAATATGGATTCATACGCATTCTTCAGCAAATTCGGCTATGATTTGTACCAGGAGCAGAAGGACCGGGACGGCATGGTGCCGATGGTGGTACCGGCTGGCATAGTCCCTGGGGGCGGCTCCAGCGCCTGGGGCGATGCCGCTACGATCATACCATGGAATGTTTATTTGCATTCCGGTGATAAAGCGATTCTCGAGCAACAATTCGAAAGCATGCGCAGTTGGGTGGATTATATCCAAAGAACAGATGAGGAATCAGGCGGTAAACGGTTGTGGACAACCGGTTTTCATTTCGGGGATTGGCTTGCGCTTGATGGGTCGAATCCAGACACTCCTATGGGCGGCACGGATACGCATCTGATCGCAAGCGCGTATTACTGCTATTCGACCGAGTTGGTCGCAAAGGCTGCAAGGGTATTGGAGAGTGTGAAGGTTGCCGAACGGTATGAGCAGCTCGCTACGGAAATCCGGGCGGCGATCAAAGACGAGTTTTTTACCACGAATGGACGATTTGCAGTCGATACCCAAACCGGATATGCGGTCGCTTTATTTATGAACCTAGTTCCAGAGGAGTTTCACGCCCGCATAGCTGGCGATTTGCGTATGCGCATGCGCGCGGATAACCATCATCTGCGGACCGGCTTCGTAGGCACCCCCTATTTGAATCGTGTTTTGTCTGCAGAAGGCAGCAATGATATTGCGTATACGCTGCTGCTCAATAATGATTATCCAAGCTGGCTCTACGCTGTCGAGCTTGGCGCTACGACGATATGGGAGCGATGGAATTCTATTCTTCCAGATGGCTCTATTAGCAGCACCGGCATGAATTCACTTAATCACTACGCTTACGGAGCGGTCGTGGAGTGGATGTACCGACACGTAGCCGGACTTAATCCGACGGAAGAAAAGCCTGGCTTCAGACACGCCGTAATCGCACCACAGCCGGATCAGCGACTTCATTGGGCCAAAGCGAGTGTGAATACAGCTGCAGGATTGTACCGAAGCGAGTGGTCCATTGACGAAGTTGGCAAGCTTGCCTTTCATTTCACGATTCCTTTCCATGCAACCGCAACCGTCTTATTGCCTGATGGCGTGGTCTCGAATGTGTTAATCAACGGCATAAAGCTGGAGGAGAGCGGAATAGAGGGGAAACAGGCCGGGGATGAGGTCAGCCTTCTGCTTGCGAGTGGAAGCTATGAAGTGTCATACCTACCAAGCAAGCCCTATAAGAAAACTTTCAGTACTCGAACCAGCATTGACGAGCTTCTGGGCGTTCAGGAAGCCAAAGCAATTCTTGTCGAATTCTTACCTGTGGCCGTCTCCATGACACCTGGTATGGCCGGACCGATGGGTGCGGCTTCAATTAGAGATTTAGCGACCTATCCGGGCTACGAAGCAACCGAAGAGCAATTAAATGACATGGACAAGGCTTTAGGAGAAATAGCGATTAGTTAATGAAACGATGATCATATTAATGAAAGAGCCTGCTATCCAATAGCGTTACGGATAGCAGGCTCCTTTTTTATGTTTTATTTCGGTACTCTTGCGGAGTAGCGCCGTAATGCTTTTTAAATATTTTAATAAAATGCGGAGCTGCAAGGAAACCGATTTGACTGCTGACATCGCCAATTTTCAAATCTGAATGTTTTAAGAGGTAGGCAGCGCGTTCCATGCGAACGGTATAAAGATAATCACCAATGGTCTCGCCGGTTACGGTTTTATATACTTTGGAGAGGTAGACAGGATGCAGGCCGATATAATCCGCCACGGTTTGCAGAGAGATGCCTTCAGCCAAATGCTCATCGATAAAGCTTTGTACCTTAGAGGCAATCCGTTGGTGCGAATCCTCTAACTGTGTAGCCGATTGGTCCCTTAGCCCGATAACGATTTTCTCTGCCCACTCCCAAACCCGCTGTCGCGACAAATGGCTTTTCTTGCGAAGCAGCAGGTTGAACTCTTCTCCTAATTGCTCCTCCAATGAACCGTTTTGCATCGAAAAGGTCATAGCCAGCGATGATGAAACCAGCAACACGATAGCCAGTAACTGGTCGTGTGTAGGTTCGTACTCCGTATTCATGCCAAGTGCCCGGTTAAGAATGCCTAGCGCTTTATCCCATTTTCCTGATTCCAGTAAATTAGGCAGAAGAGGGAGATCATATAAGGGAGGGAGCTTATACTCTTCAGGTTCAATGGCAGCTTCATCTGTCCTCAGGAAGTAACTTTTGTGTCCCCCTGCGTTGCGTTGGATGGAGATTACGCTTTTGTGATAAGTGCCCTGGATATGATCGGGAAATGATTTTGTTCCGCTAATGCAGATTGTGAGCGAGCCCTTTAGAAAACGCTGTACATGATTTTGCAGCTTGACTGCTGACGAATCGATTAAAGTTAAAGCTTCTTGCTCTCTGCTTCTAATCAGAAAGACCAGATAGCCAGCATCCGTTGTGCAATGCCAAAGCTCAAACAAATCCTGAAATACTTCCTGTGCAATATTCGTAACCGCATATTCCAGAAGTGAAAGAGAATCGAAGTCGTATTCTGCAAACTGTTCATCCAGTCTAACGAGCATCATAACAAACGGATCACCCATTTGGAAGGAGAGGTTAAGCAGTGATAGCCTTTCCTGAAGCGCATCCTCGCTAATCGGCTTCTGCTGAATGAGCTCGTTCAGCAATCGATCCTGTAGCAGTGGAAGGTTAGTGTGCATGGCGTGCTTAAGACGCTGATGAGAGCTGAGTTCTATCCATTCCTGTTCAATGGAGGAAACGATTGCTTGCACTGATTTAATTAATTGTCCGATGTCTACCGGTTTGAGCAGATAACTTTCAGTGCCATAGCTGATTGCTCTCTGAGCATATTCAAACTCGTCATGCCCAGAGAGGATGATGCAGCGGATTTTTTTGGACAAGCGGCGGAGCTGATAGATGAGCTCAAGTCCGTCCATTTCTGGCATGCGAATATCGGTAATCATGATATCGATCGTATGATTGGCTGCAATGTGCAGTGCTTCTTCTGCCGAATAGGCAGGATAGACTGTTTCAATGCCATAATCGCTCCACGGAATGGTAAAGGCGAGGCTGTCCACGACGGAGTGCTCATCATCTACAATTAATAGCTGGTACATGGAGATTCCTCCTTTTTATCTAAGTAACTTTATGGTTTAGGCCAAAACAACGTGACCGTTAGTCCACCGCTTGCGTTGCAGGCAAATTCAATACCAGATGGCGACTCGAAGTGAATGATCATTCGCTGCTGAATATTCCACAGCGCACAACCCATAGAATCGTCAAGCGGAAGCTTTATGCGAACGGCTAGGGCGCCGATTTCTTCGCGACTCAGTCCCTTGCCGTCATCTTCGATGCTGATTCGGTATTGTGTTTCAGTCTCGAAACCTATCACGCTGACAATGCCTGCACTCCGCTTGTTCTCGATGCCGTGTACAACACTGTTCTCCACGAGCGGTTGAATGAGAAGCTTGGGGATACGGAGCGTTCTCATCGATTCTGGTATGGAAATGTTATATTGCAGCCGCTCTATCCGGAGACTTTGAATACTCATGTAGTTCTCGACAACGGCTATTTCCTTCTCCAATGTAGTGACCGGTTCGTTCAGCCGGGTTGTATATCGAAAATATTCAGCGAGATTTTGTGTCATCGCGGTGACCGCCTCCTCATTGCCGAGCCGTGTCATATTATTGATAAAGAACAGGCAGTTATACAGAAAATGAGGATTAATTTGCGCTTGAAGTTGTTTGACCATGGCCTCCCGCGATACTATTTTTTCTTTGTACACCTTTTCGATCAAATCTTCGATCTGGCTGGCCATGTCATTGAAGCTCCCGTACAGGATATCAAATTCATTTTGACTGGACCGTTTGATTCTATAGGAAAAATCTCCGTGTTTAAGCAAGCGCACCCCCTTCAGCAATGTGACGATGGGCAATTGCACCTTGCGATAAAGAAACAAAATCGTCAGAATGCTGGCCAGCAGCAGGATGATACAGGCGAGATAGAACGTATTTTGCGTTTTGATAATGGGCTGCAGCGCCTCATCAAGCGGTACATAGTCAATCATATACCAGCCAAGCGTCTCGGAACGCAAGTAATTGACCATATAGGAGATATTGCCAATGGACAAGGTTTCTGTGCCTTCAGACTGATGCAGTCTCGGGGCAAGAAGATGAAGCAGCTTTTGTACTTTCGGTTCATCAGAATGATCATTTAGGAGAATCGGGCTACCTTCCTTGAAGAAAAAAGCATCATTACTGTCAATAATCGCCCGGTTAAGCATATCCGTTATATTCGTTTGAGGGAATGCCACCTGGATGGTAAATCCATCATGATAACGGTATAAGGCGAAGGTTTGAAGCGAGGAATCCATCACCCAATCATTGCTGTTTTCGCCAAGGATCGGTGCTGCCCAGGTAGGGGACGTGCCGATCCACGTGTTCAGGACAGTAGAATAGATGGCTACCCGATTATTCCAGCCCTCTGAGAAGCTTTGAAGATTCATCTTTTCCGTCAAGTCTTTAATCAGAACGATCTGCTCAAAGCTATCCAGCAAATCAACGGAAGGCAGAAGAGCGACCTTGGAATCAGTCTCCAGCGCGGCTGCCAGCATGGACAGCTGCTCTACATTATAATCCAGACTGCTCACAGCAAATCGGATGCGATTCAGATTGTTGGCTTGTATATCTTCACGAACCGTATTCAAGCTGGATTGAATGCTGTAGCTGTACATGAGCATGACGATAATAGTGGTTGAGAGAATTAACAGTGATATTTTAATGAATGTCGGGTATTGCCTAAGCAATGGCGGATAGGGTTTGAACATGGCACCGATTCCTTTTTGATGTTTCTGTAGCTTACCCTTATTGTAGGCATAAGCGTGGCTGTTTACAACGCTCCGTCGCCTCTTCAGACCGGAATCTTAAGAATGAATAACGAATGTTTGTAAAACGATATCCTCAAGTCTAGACAAGTTAAGAAAACGGTATCAACCCTTTGCATTGCATTATATCCAGGAAATGATTCTGCCCTTACACTAAAGCCATCGATAAAATTTTATTGTGTAGGAGGATTTTCATGGAAATGGCAGCTAAGAAACACAGGGGAAAAATAGTACGAAGGAAGGACAGCTGGCAGCTTTATCTGATGCTTATACCCGCTGTCCTGCTTGTCCTAATCTTTGTTTATATGCCGATGGGTGGATTGGTCATGGCTTTTCAAGACTATAAGCCATATCATGGCATTCTGAATTCAGATTGGGTGGGCTTGGATCAGTTCAAATTTTTATTTGAGTATCCTGACAGTGTTCAGGTGATCTGGAATACGCTGCGAATTGCGGTACTAAAGATGTTTTTTGGTTTTGTATCTACTCTGGGCTTTGCTCTGCTTATTAATGAGGTCCGGCGCAAGGCGCTGAGAAGCACCGTTCAAACGTTCGTGTTCCTGCCTCACTTTCTTTCATGGGTCGTGCTTGGCGGTATTTTCGTGGAGTTGCTTAACCCGGACACTGGTCTGGTCAATCAGGTGCTGCAGGGGATGGGCATTAAGCCAATCTTTTTTCTAGGAGATAACAACTGGTTCCTCTTTACGGTCGTCTCGAGCGAGGTATGGAAGGAATTTGGATACGGTTCGATCATCTTTCTGGCAGCAATGGCTGGCATTAATCCAGCACTTTATGAAGCGGCACAGCTGGACGGGGCCGGAAAATGGAAGCAGGTGCTGCATATTACGCTGCCTTCGATGATTCCCACGATGGCCGTCGTGCTTACGCTTTCGTTAAGCCAGGTGCTGAATGCAGGCTTTGATCAAATTTTCAATTTGTATAATCCTCTCGTCTATGAGAAAGGCGATATTATTGATACATTCGTTTACCGAGTTGGTTTAATTGACGGTAATTATAGCTTCTCTACAGCCGTAGGCTTATTCAAATCCATCGTCAGCCTAATCCTTATTATGGGAGCATATAGGGTAGCCTACAAGGTAGCAGATTACAAAATTTTCTAAGGGGGATTCTCATGCAAGTTACTTCAAAGCCTCAACGCTGGTTCCAGAGCTTCAACAATGTTCTGATGGTTTTGCTGGCGCTCATCTGTATTGTTCCATTGCTTCATGTCATTGCGATATCATTAAGCTCAAGCACGGCAGTTATGGCAAACAAGGTTACCTTTCTTCCGATTGAGTTAAACTTTAATTCCTATTCAAAAGCGCTGGAAAATCCTGTATTTCTGCCTTCCATATGGCTTTCCGTGCAGCGAACGGCTTTGAGTTTGGCTCTTTCTTTAATCATTAATTGTATGGCAGCTTATGTATTGTCCAAGGGGGGAGGAAGGGACGGCATCGCTGGCTACAAGGGCTTTGTCGGACTGTTCATTGTCGCGATGCTTTTTAACGGCGGGCTGATCCCTACGTATCTGCTCGTTACCAAAATCGGATTGTATAATTCAATCTGGGCACTTATCCTTCCTGGAGTCGTTAATGTTTTTTATCTGATCCTGATTATGAATTTTTTCAAAGCGCTGCCTAAAGAAATCGAAGAGTCAGCCTTTATAGATGGGGCCAATCACTGGCAGGTGTTCTTTAGAATGTTTCTGCCGCTGTCGCTGCCTGTTCTGGCTACCGTTGGTCTGTTCATGGTCGTAAATGATTGGAATGAATGGTTTATGGGATCGATTTATATGAGAGGGGACAACGTTCCGCTTAGTACACTGTTGAAATCGCTGATTGCGGTTCCCATTGTCGATGCCGGCAATGTGAATGAAATCGCCAAGATCAATAACCGTTCCATTCGGGCTGCCCAGGTGTTGATTGGGGCACTGCCGATCTTATTTATTTATCCTGTTCTGCAAAAGTTTTTCACAGCGGGCATCGTTATTGGAGCAGTTAAAGAATAAAGGGCAAGTTAAGATACCGCTATCGCATCTTTCATTATCGTTATATTCACGACTTGAAAGCGCTATTACAATAAAAAGGCAAGCAGCTATTTATAAATTGGGGGTATACAAAATGCGAAATAAGAAAAAAATCATTTTCACCAGTCTCGTTTTGGCTCTTAGCTTCAGCTCTGTAATCGCATGCAGCAACGGCAATGAGCCGGGAAATACGAAACAGCCAGAAAAGTCGGCAGAGCTGAAAATCGTTGATGGCAAAATCGAACCTGCCGTAACGATCACGATGGTGAGAGGTGAGGACCCGACTGTCAAATTCAAAAATGGCGAAAACTACATGGATAATGTTCATACCCGTTGGGCGAAGGAGACACTGGGCGTGGAGTTGAAGACCTTATGGACCTCGGCTTCCGGAGACGGTTCCTACGATACCAAGCTGAAGCTGATGCTTTCCTCCGGGGACAAAATGCCAGACCTGTTCGTTGCCAATCAGGCGAATACAATTAATACGTTTATCGATTCAGGCAAGTTGCTGGATGTAACGGAAGCGTTCGACAAGTATGCTTCGGATACGTGGAAGGCTGCTGTTAATGACGATCCCACAGCATGGTATCCGTTTATGAAGGATGGAAAGAAATTTGCAATTCCTGTGCTTAGGCCGACCATGGGAACCCAATCGACTCTCTGGATTCGTCAGGATTGGTTGGATAAGCTCAATATGAAGGCACCGAATACATTGGAGGAGATGGAGGCACTGATGGATGCCTTCGTTAACCAAGACCCAGACGGTAACGGAAAGAAAGATACGGTAGGGTTGGAGATAGCGATGAAAGATCAAATGCTGGGGGCTCCGATGGGAGACTCCTCATGGATTTTTGGCCTATTTGGTGCCATACCGGAGAGATGGTATCCAAGCGCTGACGGCAATCTACAATATGGCTCCATTCAGCCAGGGGTCAAGACGGCTCTCGGGAAATTAAACGAGTGGAAGAACAAGGGTTTTATCGCGAGCGATATAGCGCTCCATGATTTCAATAAGGTGGCCGAGAACGTAACGGCAGGAAAAGTGGGTATGCTGGGTGGCGAGAGCTGGATGATGGTGTACCCGGGCTCCATGCTGCTGGCTTCCAATCCTACGGCGATTTATAATTCATACCCGCTGCCTAAAGGAGTCAACAGTGAAAATATGCGTACGGTAGGGAATCCGTATTCCAGCGCGATACTAATCAGCAAGGATATCTCTGAAGAAGCTTTGCAAGCGTTCTTCCATTATCAGAACGCTCTGTATGATTCGTACATTTCAGATGATCCCTTCATTTTCAAAGGGTTTCAGGATGGCTACGATTATATCATTCAGGATGGGAAAGCGAACATGGACGAAAAGCAGATTCCAGGTGGAAAAACCCCAACGATGAAATACACGATTGCAGGCGCAGATGCTGTTTATCCTTCCAAAAGGCTAGAGGCCAACCTTAAAATGGCAAAAGGCGAAGCTTTGACGAACGCAGATCTTGCCGCGCTCGCTCCGACAGGCATTTTAGGCATTGACGATACCAATCCACTTGAACATTTCACAACCAAAGCGATTCTGGTTGGGACCGAGCAGACCGATACCGACGTACCGGAATACTTCCAAGGACCGTCTACGAAGACAATGCTATCAAGAAAAGAACTACTTACTAAAATGCAAATGGATACGTATATCGAGATTATTTATGGCAAAAAGCCAGTTGAGGAATTTGATACGTTCGTTCAGAAATGGAAATCGTCTGGCGGGGATGACATCACCAAGGAAGTTAATGAGTGGTACGCTACCGTTAAGAAATAGCAATGCGACAGGAAGGCTCTGGGTTCAAACCATAGCCTTTCTGTCATTTAATGGGACCGTTCAGCGAAAGATACAAATCTTATAACGAATGGAAGGATTCTATGAGACTAATAACTCGCTCTTTAACAAATGAAAATGTTACTTTGACCGCTTATCTGCTCGACCAGTCGAACGAAATGCGGAATACCCACAATCGGCCCGCGATTCTGATTTTTCCAGGCGGCGCTTACCGTGGATGTTCAGATCGAGAGGCTGAGCCGGTGGCAATGGCATTTTTGGCTGAGGGATACCAAGCGTTTGTACTGAGGTACTCATTGAATCACAATGCCTGTTTCCCAAAGCCTTTGAATGATGCGGAAGAAGCGCTTGAGCTTATTCGCGACAATAGCCAGCAATGGGGTGTTGACCCAACTAAGGTGGCAGTATGCGGCTTCTCGGCAGGCGGGCATTTGGCTTCGGCATTAGGCACGATGGGACGCATTCGTCCGGATGCCATGATATTGGGATATCCTCAAATCCTGGCGACAACGAGCAGCATATTTCCCTCGCCATTGCCGGGTATAGACACGGCCGTAGACGCGGCAACGCCGACGGCTTTTATATTTCATACCTTCGAGGATACGCTGGTACCGGTAAACAATGCTTTGGCTTTGGCTTCCGCTTTGGAGCAGTTCAAGGTACCATTCGACTTGCATATATTTCGGAACGGTGTACATGGCCTATCACTTGCAGCTCCGGTTACATCAGGAGGGTTGCGTTCAATGGTGGATGGCGACGCGGCAAAATGGTTTGATCTGTGTATCTCATGGCTAAAAAAGGTGTTCGGTGAATTTGCATCAGATCAGGATATTCTGTTGGATGAAAATATCAGCGAATATGATATAGATGTTCAACTGGGCGTTCTATTAAAAAATCCAGCTTGCAAAACATTAATCTATCAGGCACTTCCGATGCTGGAAAATAGCCCGCAATTGCAGGATGCTTTACAGGTCTCTATTCGACAAATCAACGAATGGGGCGGGGAAATTGCTTCGCAAGAGGTAATGGAACAATTGAATTTTGATCTCAAGGCAATTCCGCTAGATTAGCATTGTAATGCGATTTTTAATTTTTGAATAAACAGAAGTAAAGACGCAATGTCAGGCATTCTCTTTCATCTGATTGTCTGCCTTGTAATCTTTACATCGCGATATGTAAAGTTCAAAACGCGTTATATCGGCAAACCCGCTCTAGTCTTACACTTATCTTATAACAACGAGATCGTTTTATAGGAGGAAGAGAAGTGTCAAGAGAACGAACGAACCGTAGTCTTGCAGGAGACGCGATGGGGCAATTTTCCTTAAACATCAGCACGGGACTTGTGGGTATGATGATGTATTACTATACGGATATTGTCGGCGTTTCGGCCGCAATTGTTGGAACGATTCTGATGTTTACCAAGCTTCTGGATGCATTCGCAGATGTTGGAATGGGCATATTGATTGATCGCACGAAGTCAAGGCATGGCCAGGCGAAGCCGTGGCTGTTGTGGATGATCCTACCGATGCTTGCTTCAATCTTTCTGCTCTTTAGTGTGCCTGATTTAAGCTCCGGGGTAAAGGTAACTTATGCCGTAATCACAAACTTGCTCTTTTTTATTTGTGTGTATACTCCGACCTCTATTCCGTACAACAGCCTTATGGCTTTAACCACACGCAGCCAGCAGGATCGGGCGTTGATGGGGGTTTACCGGGCGGGCTTTGGTTATCTGGCAGGTATGGCTGTGGCGATTGGCTTTGTTCCGATTGTAAATGCTATGGGAGGAGGGCGTCTGCAGTGGACGCTTCTTGCTTCCATTTATGGACTGATGGCCGCCGTGGGTATCTACATCGCCTTCCGTTCCACCAAGGAAAAATACAATACAAGCCATTTGAAAGAACTCGGTGAAATCAAAAAATCATATTCGCTTTGGTCAGGGCTAAGGCTGCTTGTGACGAACAAGTATTGGGTAATCGTTGTAGCCGTAGGCTTACTCGCTAATATCTTATTCGCCTCTTCCACAACGTCCGGTATGTACTATGCCAAATACATTTGGGGCAACGTAAATCTAGTAAGCATCATGGGGGCGATCGGATTTATTCCAGTTGTTGTTATCTTCCTAGGCTCAGGACCAGTCATGAAACGAATTGGCAAACGAAATACGGCAATAATCGGGCTCGTTATTGGTATTGCGGGAGCACTGCTTCGCCTGCTGGATGTAGAGAGCATATCTCTGGGTCTTGTTGGTTCAATTCTGCAATCCTTCGGTATGATTCCACTCATGATTGTGATTATGCCGCTGTTGACAGATACCATTGAGTATGGGGAATGGAAACATGGACAGCGAATTGTAGGGCTTACCAATAGCGTCAGCAGCTTTGGACAGAAGATTGGTACAGCAATCGGCACCGCGTTAATCGGCTGGATGCTGGCATGGGGGAATTACAAGGAAGGTGCTGCTGAACAGGGAGAGGCGGCTATGCAGATGATAATTGGCTTTAATATCTATATTCCTATTATCGTCTACATTCTCATAGCGTTTCTACTATTTAATTTCTCTTTAGAGAAGCAATATGTCCAGATTTTAAACGATTTGGAGAATCGAAGAAATCATAAGTTGTAAGATCTATTAGTCGAACCTGAAGCGGACTTTAAATTAAAGGAGAGATTTATTCGTGAAACGAGACATTAAGCAATTGGTGGAGCAACTAACGCTGGAAGAAAAGGCCGGATTATGCTCAGGAGATTCCTTCTGGACAACAAAAGGCATAGACAGGCTGTCGATTCCCTCTATTACATTGACAGACGGTCCGCATGGCGTACGCAAGCAGAAGGGGCCATCTGATCATCTTGGATTGAATGAAAGCGTTCCTGCAACCTGCTTTCCGTCTGCTGCTGGACTGGCAAGCTCATGGAACCGCGAGCTTGTGCAGCGCGTTGGGGAAGCGCTGGGCAAAGAAAGCCAGGCCGAGGATGTAGCTATTTTGCTAGGACCTGGAGCCAATATCAAACGTTCACCGCTTTGCGGCCGTAATTTTGAATATTTTTCCGAAGATCCCTATTTGACTGGAGAAATGGCAGCTGCACATATCGCAGGTGTACAAAGCCAAGGAGTAGGCACTTCGTTGAAACATTTTGCCGTCAACAATCAAGAACATCGCCGTATGACGACTGATGCTGTTGTCGATGAACGGACGCTTCGCGAGATTTATTTGACTGGTTTTGAGATTGCAGTCAAGAAGTCGCAGCCATGGACCGTCATGTCTGCTTATAATCGGCTCAACGGTGAATATTGTTCGGAAAACGCGAGCTTGCTGACATCTATTTTGAAAGAGGAATGGGGACATCTCGGCATTGTAGTATCCGATTGGGGAGCTGTCAACGAAGCGGTCGCTAGCGTTGCCGCTGGCATGGAGCTGGAGATGCCGGCTAGCCACGGTGTCGGACAGCAAAAAATTGTTGATGCTGTCCTTTCCGGAAAGCTTAATGTCACTGTGTTGGACGAATCGGTTGAACGCTTGCTTACGGTTATATTCAAGGCAGCAGACAATCGTCAATTCGGCGCTGAATATGATCAAGCGGCACATCACACGCTGGCGCGGGAAACGGCCAGAGAAACGATGGTTTTGCTGAAAAATGAGGATGCAATTCTGCCTTTGGAAAAAAATGAAAAAATAGCTGTAATTGGAGCAATGGCTGATAAGGTACGCTATCAAGGCGGCGGAAGCTCACATATTAAGCCAACACGCTTAGATCATGCTTATCAGGAAATCGTTAAGCTTGCAGGCGATGCGGCCACTGTTGTCTATGCTCAAGGCTATGATCTGGAATTGGATGACATTAATGAAGAATTGATTGATGAAGCAAAACGTCAAGCGGCTTCCTCTACTATCGCATTGTTATTCGTAGGCTTGCCTGACCGATATGAATCGGAGGGCTATGACCGCAGTCATCTAGACTTGCCGCTTAATCAACAGCGATTGATTGCGGAGATTGCTCAGGTTCAGCCCAATATTGTCGTTGTGCTTAGCAACGGTGCGCCTGTTGTCATGCCGTGGCTGCCACAGGCCAAAGCGGTGCTTGAGGGCTATTTGGGCGGACAAGCGGCGGGCGGAGCCATAGCTGATCTCTTGTTTGGCGAAGCCAATCCGAGCGGCAAGCTGGCTGAAACGTTCCCTGCCAGCCTCAGACATAACCCTTCATACCTCAATTTTCCCGGTGAGGGCGATCGTGTGGAATACCGAGAGGGATTGTTTGTTGGATACCGTTATTATGATGCCAAAGATATTAAACCATTGTTCCCATTTGGTTACGGACTTAGCTATACAACCTTTGACTACTCTGGATTGCATGTAAGCCATGCACAAATTACTGATCTAGAAATGATTGATGTAACGGTAACGATCAAGAATACGGGGGAACGCCGAGGTCAGGAAATTGTTCAGTTGTATGTTAAGGATGAGGAGTCCAGCATGATTCGGCCAGAGAAAGAGCTTAAGGGTTTCGCGAAGGTTACGCTTGAGCCAGGCGAAGAGCAGACGATCTGTTTCTCCCTAAATAAGCGAAGCTTTGCCAGTTACAACCCGTCTCTCGGGGATTGGGAAGCAGAAACCGGAGATTATCGTATTCTTGTAGGTAAATCATCGCGCGATATTCAGCTTGAAGCTTCGGTACATGTCGTTTCAACGCTTGAAAGGGTGCCGGTATACCATCGTAATTCCACGCTTGGAGAGCTAATGGCTAATCCCAAGACTGCGCCTATCCTGCAGTATTTGCAAAGTATGGCGCCTCAGTCCGGCCCCTCAGATGCGGTATCTTCTGATATGATGCTCGCGGCCATGCGTTATATGCCGCTGCGTGCTCTGCTTCCATTTACAGGAGGGGCGATGACAGAAGACACTTTAAGCCAGCTGCTGGAGCAGTTCAACGCTGCAGTGAAGCAGGAGATCTGAAGGACGTAAGGGCTCGGCTGCGCTGCTGATAAGCGCAGCGGGCCCTTCACTCTAAAATAAGGGTGATTTTTTTTATTCCATATAGGCTTAATTCTATTGGATGATAAGGAGTGGTGTTAAGGGAAGATTCATTGGGCGAGTTTGTTGATTAATGGCCGATTTTTCAAATGTGGAGGGATAAATATGCTCTATATTACTGACGTTCAATGTGATTATTTATTAAATCCAATTGGTATGGATAATAAAACTCCTATCTTTGGTTGGAAAATTTATTCGGACAGGCATAATACTTACCAAAAAGCTTATCAAATTGTCGTTCATCAAGGGACTGAGATGATCTGGGATAGCGGAAGGATTGAAAGTGGGCGAGCATTTGCGATTCTGTACGAGGGGGATTCCCTTATCTCCAGAACAGAATACCGTTACCGAATCCAGATTTGGGACGATGCTAATAACCAAGCTGAATCGGAAGAAAATACTTTTGAAACTGCTTTTCTTCATGAAGAAGATTGGACCGCCTCATTCGTGGAACCCGAGCCATTAGAAATACTAGAGCATAACCCTTATATCACTGCAGAAGAAATATGGTATGAATTCGTAGGCAAGATCGTGAGAGGTGAACAACCCGATTACGTCGATTTAGATGTGGTTATGGCAAGCCTCCCTCTACAGCCTTATCATCCAGCCGTAATGATTCGAAAAGAGTTTGGCATTTCAAAAAAAATAAAAAAAGCAAGAATATATATGACCACACATGGCGTTTACGACATTCAAGTGAATGGCAGAGCCATTACGGATGCTCTTCTCGCGCCTGAATATACCTCTTACGATAAACTTCTAAAATACCAAACGTATGATGTTACTAACCATGTCATTCATGGAGAAAATGCTTTAGGCGTGACCATAGCGGACGGTTGGTATAAAAGTAAATTAGCGACCGGTCGAGGCAACGATTATGGGGATACGCTCGGTTTGTTGTTGCAATTGGAAATTACTTTTGAGGATGGCTCGTTTGAAACAATCAACACCGACGAAACTTTCAAATTTTCGTATGATGGGCCTTATCGGTACGCAGATTTATTTACCGGTGTGAAATATGATGCGAGGCTGGAAAAGGACGGGTATTCCATTGCAAGCTTTGATGATTCAGCATGGGCAAACGTTCAGGTGAAGGATTTTGATAAAAAGCGATTGTTTGCGCAACCCAACACGCCGATTCGAGCGTTTGCCGTGATTGATGCGAAAAGCATACTGACAACACCAAATGGAGACAAGGTCATCGACTTTGGCCAGAATATGGCTGGTTATATCAGGGCGAAAATCACAGGGTTCGAGGGAATGGAGGTTGCGTTTGAACACGGGGAAACGTTAGACGAAAACGGGAATTTCTTCTATCCGTTCCCGGATGACCACCGAAAACAAACCGACATTTATATATGTTCCAGCACGGGTACAGAAGTTTTTGAACCGAAATTCACTTACCATGGATTTCGATATGTCCGAGTCAAAGGATATGTCGGCGAGCTGAATAAAGATCAATTTCAAGCGATTGCCATTAGCTCCGATAATGAAATTACTGGCAGCTTTCATTGCTCCAATGAAAAGTTAAACCAGCTTCAGTCCAATATATATTGGAGCCAACGCTCCAACATGGTCGGAATCCCTACCGATTGCCCAACCCGAGAGAAGGCGGGGTGGACGGGGGACGTACTCATTTACGCTAAAACAGCTCTCTATAACCAGAATCTGATTGGTTTCTTTGATTCATGGATACGAAATCTTAAAGCGGATCAGCTACCAGATGGCCAAGTGCTTAATATCGTTCCAAAACTTAGAAGCTACATGCATATGCACTTTTCAGGCTCGATCGGGTGGGGGGATGTCATCGTGACGTTGCCCTGGGATTTGTACCAATGTTACGGTGATCCCACAATATTGTCCAAGCATTTCGACGCGATGGAACAATGGATGAAGCACTTGGAGAAGACGGCATCTGAACTTCCTCCTGAAGCTGCAGCTATGGAGGGGAGAAAGTTAGAGAATCAGAAATACATGATCAATACTGGATTTCATTTAGGAGATTGGCTAGCGCCAAGCATTGTCAACGAAGCGGGTTTTGCGGACGGTCCGAAGTCTGCTTATTTGACGAAAGATTTAGTGAGTACATCGCTTTATGCAAACAGTGCGGAAATTTTTAGCTATATCTGTTTGACACTCGGCTATGCCGAAAAAGCTAATGAATACCAATGTATTGCAAAAAGAATTCGACAAGCCTATGAAGAGGAATATGTTGAGGAAGACGGAACGTTGAAAAATTCTTATCAAGGGAACTATGTGCTGGCCTTACAGATGAAAATGGTGTCAGATGCCCAAAGGCCGTTACTCGCCGCAAGGCTCGTCGAGCTTATTCGTTTGAATGGTAACTGCTTGGATACAGGTTTCATGTCTGTTCCATATCTCCTTGACGTTTTGTATGACAACGGTCATAAAGAAGTCGCATACGAACTTCTTTATCAGAATCGGTATCCGTCTTGGCTCTATGAAATTGAAAATGGAGCCACGACAATGTGGGAGTCATGGGATGCGATTCGACAAGACGGAAAAGTGGGAGAAGGTTCATTTAATCATTATGCCTTCGGTTGCGTCGGAGATTTTATTTATCGCAGAGTTCTTGGAATAGAGCAGACGGGCATAACTTTCGATCAAATCGTGATCAAACCCGATTTTTCATGTGGGCTTGATTATGCAATGGGCTCTTATGAGAGCGTTCATGGCACTATTCGCGTGGAATGGAAACAAGATGAAGCGCTGCAAGAAGTTAAGCTTCACATTCCGGTAAATACGAAAGCAACATTGCTATTAGATCATTCAGAACCTATATACCTCGGTAGCGGGGAATATAAATTTACGTATAGTCGGAATTTGGTGCGATAACGTTTAAAGTTCACATCGAGACCTTATCTTATTTCTGGCCTGCTGCTGAAGCAGGTCAATTCTTTATCATTGGAGGCGATACATGTGTTTTTTGATGAAAATTGTAAACTGGGTCATCTTTTGAACAACCCAGCGGCGACTACCATATTGGAGAAGTATTTGCCGGGCATCTCGGCCACTCCCGCGGTCTTCCTAATTCATGCCTACACGCTCAAAGAATTAGAAGGCTTCCAACAAGCTAATCTGTCCCCAGATAAAGTTAAAGCCATCGCAGCTGATTTGGCCGCAATCAAGGCATAAGTGAGAAAAAGGAGAGTCTCAGTATAATGATGAACCCGATACAATTACGATGTAATTTCTTAGATGATCCAATCGGTATAGATGATCCGAATCCATGCTTCTCTTGGCAATTCAATATTAAAGAAAGCTGCTGGGGTGAAAAACAAACGGCATTTCATATTCAAATGGCGGAAAGTGAGATTGACTTACAAGCAGGACGTTTATTTTGGGATTCGAATAAAATAGTAACTGATCAATCTGCACATAATCTTTATCAAGGTCCCGAACTTCAAAGCCGTCAACGAATCTACTGGAGAGTGAAAATTTGGGATCAGACGGGAATGGAAAGTTATTGGAGTTACACATCGTTTTTTGAAATGGGCTTATTAAACCAGCAGAAGGATTGGCAGGCCGAATGGATTAATCCAGAATTGGAGACGAAGGAAAATGAACGCTACCCTGCATCTTTTTTACGAAAGATATTCACTGTGGAGCAAGGTTTTACTAAAGCTCGCTTGTACATTACAGCATGCGGTGTTTATGAAGGTTGGCTTAACGGAAAGCGAATAGGAAATCAAATACTTGCTCCAGGAGCAACTAATTATTCTGAACGGCTGCAATACCAAACTTATGATGTGACACATGTAATTGAGAATGGTGACAATGCCATAGGTGTTATTTTAGGCGATGGATGGTTTCGGGGGAGAAACGGTATTAAAGGGACCACCAATGTTTTTGGAAGCCAACTTCAATTATTTGCACAACTTGAAATGGAATATGAATCAGGTGAAATAAAAACAATCATTACAAATGATACATGGAGAGCGACAAATGAAGGACCGATCCTCTTTAACGACCTTCAAGATGGAGAAATCTATGATGCTCGAAAAGAATTAACGGATTGGTCCAAGCCTTTATTCGATGATCGTTCTTGGCACTCTCCTAAATTGGGAGATTGGAAACCCCAGTTACTCGTTGCTTCCAATAGTGTTCCTATTGTAGAGAGAGAGCAATTTACACCTAAAATGATGAAAACCCCGGATGGCAACACCGTGTTGGACTTTGGGCAAAATATGACTGGTTATGTTCAATTTTCTGTGAAAGGCCCTCACGGGCACCAAATAAGTCTATTGCACGGGGAAACATTGGACGAAAACGGGAATTTCACATTAAAAAACTTAAGTCATCAGCGCCCGGATCATAAAGATTTAGAACAGAAAATTTGCTATACCTTAAATGGTAAAGGCAGAGAATCGTACAAACCCCGGTTTACGGTTCATGGATTTCAGTATGTATTATTGCAAAACTGGCCGGAAGAGGTACATCCCAACCATTTTACTGCAATAGCCGTTTATTCCGATCTTGTGGAAACAGGTGATTTCCATTGTTCTAATGATTTAGTGAATCAACTGGTTCACAATACAAAATGGAGTCAAAAAGGAAACTTCGTTGATATCCCTACAGACTGTCCGCAACGCGAAAGAGCAGGCTGGACAGGCGATATTCAAGTTTTTATGCATACAGGAAGTTTGTTGATGGAGACATACCCTTTTATGTCTAAATGGTTAAAAGACGTAGCTGCACAACAAAGAGAAGATGGCATGATTTACAATATTACACCGAGAATTTATCCCAAAGCTGAAGAAAACAATCAAGAAAATCTGACCATAGAAGGTTCTGCCGGATGGGGAGATGCGATTGTCATTGTCCCGTGGACATTATGGAAGATGTATGGCAACAAACGAATTTTACATGAAAATTGGAATGCAATGAAAAAATGGGTGGATTACCAAGCAGAAAATGCTAAAGAAACCCATTGGGTAAGGGAATTTGATGAAAATCCTTTTCGCGAATATACATGGGATACCAAATTTCATTGGGGGGAGTGGGCGGAGCCCGATAGAAAGGGATCACTAGCATTATTTGTGAATCTTGTTTTTTCTGATCCTGAAGTTGCGACCGCCTATTACGCCTATTCCAGCCGTTTGTTGGCAGAATGCGCGGAAGCTCTGGATAAACATGATGAGGCTAAGTATTATCGAGAACTGTCCATCCTTGCAACCAAAGCCTATGTTTATAATTTTACTAATGATGGCGAAGTTCATTCGAAGAGACAGGCTCATTTGGTTCGACCATTAGCCCTAGGCCTGCTGCCGGAGGATAAACGACAATTGGCGGCTGATCAGCTTGCGCAATTGGTCCGAGAAAACGATTTTCATATCGGGACAGGTTTCCTATCCACACCATATATATGTCGGATCTTAACCAAATATGGGCATAACGATATTGCCTATCAATTACTATTGCAAACGACACCACCAAGTTGGTTATATGCAGTCACCAAAGGAGCAACAACGATTTGGGAGCATTGGGAAAGTATCGGTCAAGATAATGTTCCCCAAGATGCATCCCTGAACCACTACTCTTTTGGCGCGGTGGTTGGTTGGCTATTTCAATGTGTAGCAGGAATTAATTTCCTCGACCGAAGGCAGGCTGAAAATCAATTTCTACTAGCTCCAAAGCCGAATAAACGGCTCAACTATGCAAAAGCAAGCTATCGAAGCGCATTTGGCGTTATAAAAAGCGAGTGGTTCATGAAAGCGGACCATATTGAATTTTACTTTGAAGTTCCCGCTAATACGCAAGCCAAAATAATATTGCCTTGTCAAGATGATCAATTAAAAATCTTATGCGGAGAAGCTGGGATTGAAAAAGTTGAATTGGAAATGGGCTTGGTATGCCTTCATGTGATGTCTGGTCACTATCAGTTTGCTTGTTTACAAAATGATGCTGTTGGTAGTTATGAAGAGATTAGCGAAAAAACGTAAGAGCCCCAATTTGCGTTTCATGGCTATTTGCGAAGGAGATTGGCACATTTTAATATGATATATGATGCAATGAGACCGCCACTTCATGATCCAGTGAGGGACGGTCTTCTTGTTATGCCATGAACGGGATTCGTCCCGATAAAGCGCGGATAATACCAAAATGCCGCACTTATTCCATTAACCTGCTGCTTGGCAAGTGCTATAGTTTGTGAGGAAAGATAGACCAAGCAGGGGAGGAAATACAATTGAACAGTTGGAATAAGCCGCTTGCCAAGCGGGTGTACACCATGATGCTGGCTGTCCTTGTCATGATGGCAGGATTGCCCACATTATCCGTTCAGGCAGCAGAAGAGGTTGCCAATGCCCGTTTTATTGTAGAATCGTACCAATCAGTAAGTATGGATAAGGAAATGACTTACCGCATTTATTTGCCGGAGGGGTATGCGGATAATGAGCAGCGTTACCCGGTTGTCTATTTGCTGCACCAAGAGGACAGCTCTAGCCAGCAGTTCGCCGATGCGGCTGTAGACAAGAAGCTGGATGAGTGGATGGCCCAAGGGCTGATGCAGAAAATGATCGTCGTTATGCCGGATACAAGCGGAGACAGCTGGTTCGTTAACCGGACAGACGCTCCTTGGGAGGATATGCTTGTAAGCGATCTCATTTCGCATGTCGACGACACTTACAGAACGATTCCGCTGGCAAAATTTCGAGGCATCAGCGGTGTTTCGATGGGCGGCTATGGCGCTTTTGTGCTTGGCCTCAAGCACCCCGAGCTGTTCAGCTCGATTGGCAGCCACATGGGGGCGCTCGACAGGAAGGTAGAGGGACTGCAGCCGCTAGAGACGATTAAAGCGATGAGCGCAGCGGACCAGAAGGCTTATAAATACTATTTGGATGGCGGAACGGAAGATCCGAGTACGTATGCGGACGGTTCTACCAATGATATCCATGCCTATTTTCGCGGGGCGAAGGTCGCTCATGAGTACCAAATGAGACCGGGCGGCCATACGGCAGATTACTATCTAAATTATTTGGATCGTTCGTTTATGATGCACAGCAACAATTTCGGAAGCAGCCTAGTGAAAGGAAGCTTCACGGCTGCGCCGCAGGCCATTAACGTAGGCCAGCAGACGGTAAAGGTTGATTTTACAGTCAATCTGGACCGAGCTAGCGCCGCAAATTATGTACTGAATCAAACGACCAGCAGCAATTTTCATTTGAATACCCTTGTCCAGGTCACCGATGTAAGCGGAGTGGCGCTGTATAGTGACTCTGTTGATCTCGGCGATGTGATCACGGGATCTGCGCAGGGCAGCTTTACGGGAAGCTTTACGATTCCGGTAACAGCTCTTGGCCAGGATAAAAGCTATAATGTCACACTTAGCGCACGTTTGCTAGGGATGACTTATGCGCTTGGAAGCAAACCTCTTATTCAGGTAACACCAATGGGGAGTGCGGCTGAGGATGTTCAAATTGACCTGCTTGGCGATTGGTTCTTCACGAAGGACACCTTCCCTAGCAGCACGGTGAATGGCTTGACTCCTAATCTTCAGAACGGAGACTGGCGCACGGTACAGCCCGGCTTGGACTGGTGGACAGATGGCTTCGGAGGCTACAGCGGTCTCAATAATTATTACGGCGCCGCTTGGTATTACAGGGAGTTTACAGTACCGGCTGATTTCCCGGATCAGGATTTAACTTTGCTTGCGGGCAAAATTGACGACGCTGACCAAACCTATATTAATGGCCAGCTAGTTGGCAAAACAGGCTTTAACGATAATGGAGAGTATACAAGCTCATTCTGGGCAGCCTCCAGATCATACAGCGTACCTTCAGGCCTCCTGAAACGAGGCGAGACCAATACAATTTCGGTTCGTTTGTACAATCAGAACGGAGGCGGCGGCTGGTATTCCGGGCCCATTGGCATTTACACGAAAGCAGCGCTTCAAAAAGTGAATAAGCTTCCTTCTAAAGTGCCTAGCGAAAGCGTTGTTGCCGACGTCAAAGCGCTGGCTGTGAAGCAACTGAATGCCATTAGCAGCCAAGAGATGCAGGCGTATCGAAATACGCTGTCGGCTGGCTATTTCGAGAAGGGGTATGACAAGCTGCAGCGCATCGATCAAATGGCCGGGCTTGTTAAGGGATATACAGATGTGAAAGCGCAGGTTGAAGGGGCCTATGTATTTGAGCTTGACGGCAAATATTTGTACACCGCAAACGTGACGCTTACAGGAAAGAATGTTCAGGATGAGACGGTGACCATTAAACAATCGGTTGTCTCACAGTATTACAAGTATGAGAATGGCGCAGTGAAGGAAACCGGCGATCAAAAGCTGTTCTATGTCACGGAGTTTTTCTCCGAGAGCGCTAATCGCATGGTCAAATACCGTGTGTATTTACCGCCTAGCTATCTGGAGCAGCCAAGCAAACGTTATCCGTCCGTATATCTGCTCCACCAGTTCAATAGCGACAGCGAGTCGTTTGAAATTGACAAGATTGATCAAATTTTGGACAAAGGCATACAGCAAGGTTCGATAAAGGATATGATCGTTGTCATTCCGGATTCCAGCGGTACCAGCTTCTGGGTTAATGGCGCCGGAGCGAATGGCGTGAAATGGCAGGATATGGTGACCAAGGATTTGGTGCCGCTTGTAGATACCCAATATCGCACGATTGATGATGCCCGTTACAGAGGGACTTCGGGAGTTTCGATGGGCGGTTTCGGCGCTTTCGTCATCGGATTCCAGTACCCGGACCAGTTCTCGAGTGTAGCCAGCCATATGGGTGCGTTAAGCATGACGAATACAGGCCAATTCCCTGTAAAAATCGTAACGGATTATCCCGTGGAAGCATTGAAGAGCTATTCGATTTATTTTGACTCAGGCAATCTGGATGTGTACAGCTTCGACCTTCCGGTCAACACGCTGCATAAATATTTGATGAATGCTGGAGTGCCGCATTACGCTGAGGTGCGAGACGGTGCGCATGACAGCGCATTTTATACCAAATCGATTGACCTGTCCTTTGCCCAGCATAGCACTCATTTCCGTTCGGCGAACGTGGGCAATGACGTATTGAGCGGCAAAGTCAAGGTGGAGGCTGTTGGAGAAACAACGGAGCTGACCTATGAATTGCTCAGCACCGAAGCGCTTGCAGTTTATGCAAACGACATTCCAACCTCTGTCTATGTAAAGGATCAGCATCCGGTATTGAAGCTTCCGGTTACGGTGGACTTCTACAACAAGACTAGCGGGGAGAAGCTTTATAGCTATCAAACGGAGGAATCAACGAAGGGAGCCCAGGGCTTCACTGGCACATTTATTGTACCGCAAGCTATGACAGCAGGGACATATGAGGCTGTTCTGACATCGGCTGTCCTGGATCGCAGCTTCGAGCTTAGCAGAATGACGTATACCGTTTCTTCTGGCGATGGCGGACCTGTTACCGAAAACCCTAGCAACGGAGGCGTAGTTACGCCGCCGGCGAATGAGTCGAATGTTGGCGTCGTGGGCATTGCCGATATCCAGAAGGCATTGGCAGCGCAAACGGGGCTTGAGCTAAAAGCTGGGGATAACAGCAAGCTGGAGATCCCTTATGAAACGCTGAAGCAGCTAAGCGAATCAGTAGGCTTGGAGCAGCTGAAGGAGCTGGCTTGGAAAGTTGACCAGTTGTCCCAGGCTGATCAGTCTGCATGGTTGAAGCAGGCCAAATCGCAGTGGAATGGACAATGGGCATCCGCAGGCAAACTCGTGGATTTCCAGCTAACCGCCGTTATGAAGAATGGAACAGCACGTCCATTAAACGTACCGTTCACGAAGGCTGTACGAGTAAGCCTGAAGGCAGACGCTAATGCCGATTATGAGCTAACTGGCTTATACCACTTGACTTCAGATAATAAGCTGGCGTTTATTGGCGGCACTTATGATGCTGCAAGCGGCATGATTCAGGCCGATCTGGAGCATTTCAGCGCATACGGAGTACTTGCATTCACAAAAGTATTTAAAGATGTTCAGGATAACCACTGGGCTCATCGGGCCATTGAGGTATTGTCAGCTCAGCATGTAGTAGTTGGCACGAGCGATGAGCAATATTCACCGAATCGTCAGATTACACGTGCGGAATTTGCAGCACTGCTGGTTCGTTCTCTTGGTTTGGACGAGAATGGAACGGAGCTTCCATTCAAGGACGTATCGTCGGACAGCTGGTATTATGCACCGGTTGCGGCAGCATTCCATTCCGGTCTTGTTCGCGGGATGAGCGAGCAGTCATTTGCTCCGCATAACACGATTACTCGAGAGGAAATGGCTGTGATGCTCTATCGTGCTTATCAATGGAAGACGAAGCATGAACCGTCCCAAACGGATAAGCTAGGCAGCTTTAGCGATGAGTCGCAGATTCATAGCTGGGCACGCCAAGCCTTGAATGAGGTTGTTGAACTTGGTCTGATCAAAGGGACAAGCGATACAACGCTGGCCCCGCTCAGCCAAGCGACTCGCGCAGAGGCGGCTCAGATGGTTTACAATTTGACTCAAGCCTTACGTTAAGCAAAGCAAAAGATTAGGAAGTTATGAAAAGGCGCCCCAAAAGCCATTGGCTCTTGGGGCACCTTTTTTTTAATAGCTAGAACGGTTAGGATTTGTTCTTTACATACTCGACCCATTGCACATGGTTCAAAGATATTTAAAGTGCTGTGCTTGATGAAAGGTTGGAAGATTCGGATAAACAGGGCGTTTGTCATGAGTTCCTGACATGAGCTCCTGACATGGTAAGAACCTCCTCTTGGCCTTACATTTCCTTAGACACCGGAGGGCGGCAAAAAGCCACATGCGAAATGAAAAAAATATGAAAGAAAAATGGGGTTTCATGTGTCTAATAGATATAAGGAGGAGGGAAGTAAATGATTTTGGGTTCAGAAGGAGAAGAATATTTAGATATGAAAAGGATTATAGCGGAATATGGAAACTCTTTGCTTCGCATGTGCTTTCTATATCTTAAAGATATTCGCTTAGCAGAAGATGCCGTTCAGGATACGTTAATTAAAGTTTATAAAAGCTATTCGCAATTCAAAGGCCATGCTAATGAAAAAACATGGATTATGAAAATAGCGATCAATGTTTGTAAAAACTATCAGCAGTATCAATAAATTAATAACCATAAGCGGCACACCGATCTTTCAATTTTTACAGCCAATCGAGCTGACTTCGGAAGACAATGGAATTAAAATGGAAGTCATTGCAGCAATGAATGATGATAAAACGTTGATTGTTTATTTGACCATGAGGGACTTAACGGGTGAGCGTATCGATAAAACAATGGATCTGTACAATTATTCGATTAACGGTGCAACTATGTTTACTCATGAGCTGGTTCATTATGACGAGTCCACAAATACGGCAACCATAAGAATGATTGCTAATGGCGGCAATAAGTTGAACGGGAAAAAAGTTACGGTTCGCGTTAGTTCATTTTTAAGTGATAAACAATATTTTAAGGATATGGAAACACAAGTTGTTTTAGCGGATGTCATTAACTATTCTCCTAGAGTGATTTCGCTAAACATGAGAAATATCCCTGGAGGCAGTGGTGACTTATTCCCTGAATTAGAAGAGAAGGGCATCATTAATATTTTGAACGTCGACGAGAAAAGCATTGAAATACCAAATATTGATTTTGTGAAAATAACGAATATCGGCTATGTGGATGGGAGACTTCATATTCAAACAAAATGGAATGACACGAGGGATGATCACGGTTTTCTATATCTCTTGAACGCTGGAGGAGATCGAATAGAGTCGAGTAGTGTTGCATTTGGAATCGATGAGCAGGGAAGCACAGCCTATGGCCGAGAATATCTAGAATATATCTATGATATAGAGCCACAGGAAGTTTCAAACTATTCTTTGTATGGTTCTTTTGTAAAAAACAATAACTATACAGAAGGAAAATGGGCAACTACGTTTAAGATTGAAGCAGTGGATAAATCAAAGAGAGTGATCAGGGATGTTGAATTGGGCAATAGTAAGCTCGATGAAATCACGATTCAGCCATTAGGGATAGAGATTAGAGGGAATATAAAGGACTCGGATCGATTTGATATCGAAGCAACAATGGATGATGGGACTAAAATAACTTACAATCATGCGGTAATAGGTGAAACAAACGGGGAAACGTATATCAAATACTTCCCGACTTCGCCAACTAAAATTGAAAATATAAAAGAGCTTCGTATCAATGGGTTACTGGTCGAGTTGTAGAGTTGAAGCGCCACGAAAAGACTACAAATCGTACTGGAAGCTTTCTTCTTATGCCGTTGAAATGGGGATTTATCCAATTTTTCTCAACGCCCCCGCAACCTTTTGTGGATCATGAGCGTCTTGATTATACAACTGTATAATAGGGAGGGTTGATTGGTGGAAAATAGACTGAAACGACTGCCGGATGCAGAATTGGAAATCATGCTGGTGATCTGGAGGAATGGCCAATTAGTCAGTTCTTCCTACATTTTGGACCAACTGCGGGATAAACGAAAATGGTCATTGCCTAGCCTTATGACCGTGCTTGCGCGATTGATTGATAAGGGCTTTCTCTATTGCGAGAAAGAAGGACGATATAACAGATATTGTTCCGCTGTATCGGAAAGCGAATATAAGGAGAGCGAAGGCAAGTCTACATTAATAAAGCTGTTCGGCAATTCAGTTCAAGACATGGTTATGTCCCTTTATAATGGAAAAGCGATTAATAAAACCGATCTTTCTGAGCTTCGGGAGTTAATTGATAAAGTGGAAAAGGAGGAAACGTGATGCTTACAAGCCTATTTATAGACTATCTGACGATTTCGGTTACAACTAGTCTGCTCATTTTAAGCTTGCTTCTCTTGACTCCCTTGCTGCGTAAACACTATACGGCAAAATGGACTTACTGGATATGGATGATTATGGCTATCCGGTTGCTATTGCCATTCAATTTGTCATTTGAAAATATAGGGATAAAGGTCCAGTTACCCGATAACTCAGTTATGAATAAAGCCATTCAAGGCATCTCGCAAGCAAACACACGAGTTGAACAGCCTATCGCCGCACTACCTGTTCAGGCAGCCATCGAACCGGTCACGCAGGCCTCTTTGCTTTTTTTCATCCTAATCTTGATCTGGCTTATTGGGAGTGCATTGTTTTTCAGTTACCATGCAGCGGGGTACTATTCGTTCCGGAAGCAAGCGCTTTGTTGGAGCAGGCCCATAGAGAGCAGCCAAGTTGCCTCTCGGATTAATAGCATTATGATTGCAATGGACGTACCTTCGGCTATAGCTGTAGTCACCAGCGAAAAAGTTCCAAACCCGATGCTTGTTGGTTTCAGAAAACCGATGTTGTTTTTGCCGCATGAGCAATATTCCGACGAGGAACTGGAATTCATTATCAAACATGAAATAGTTCATTATAAGCATCGTGACATGCTGTATAAGCTGCTGCTCTTGACGGTGAATGCTTTGCATTGGTTTAATCCGTTTGTATGGCTGTTAGTACGGGAAGCAAATCGGGAGATTGAATTGTATTGTGACGATACGGTTGTCAGCAAACAAAGCCTGGCTTATCGCAAACGATATTGCGAAGCTATTTTATCGGCAATACAGAAGCCGAGCTCTCGCTTTTTGGTGCTATCCACGAGCTTTTTGGGAGGAAAACATACGATGAAACAAAGGTTCACGTCTATCCTAAGTATGAAGAAAAGAAGAAACGGCATCCCCCTTTTCTGTACGGTTATCCTTATACTTGGCGTGTTGGCTGCTTGTTCAACCGTCTCCAACGGTAGCGACGCAGTTTTGAAACCCGGTACGATTTATTCCAGCTTAAACGGCAAACAAGTTGATTCGCATGATGTAATTGAAAGCTATGAAGCACAGAAGAAAATTGCTGATGCGCCCGGCGCAACTACAGAGGATGAGCAGAGGTTGAAGGAGTTGGCGACTAAAGCTGCCGATTTGGAAGCAGAATTAAACCCAAAAAGTGCCCTTGAACAATTTGATGAAGCTTTTGCAGCGTACAAAGACATGTTTGCTATCGAAACCGCACATTACGCAGACCAACAAGATTCAAATGACCCTGCGGTTCAAAGGGTATTATATGAACTGGAACAAAAGGGCAAGTTGATCGCTCAATTTGATGAAGCTAAATGGAGCAAAGTGGAAAATAGTGAATTGCTGCTTGAAAGGTTCAATGAAGAAAAGTATAAATTGAATCAAGAGCTTATTTTAAGAAGGAAATCTAAGAACTCAGAAGGGCAAAGCTAAACAAGTTTTTTGGTTACTGTTTGAGGGACGAGGAAAAGTAAATCGTTAGCGCGCTGCAGATGTGGCTTATATAGTGGACGAGGCACCTTGGGCATTGCTCGAATCCGGCTATAACTTTAAGCTTTGGTCGGGAAAGAATATTGCAGTTGTAACGATGATATGATGTTTTAAGTCCCTTGAAATTTATGTTTCAATTGTTCGAGAAATAGCGTGCAATGCCAAGAGAGCCGTGCGTCAGCATGACTCTCCGAGTAATAGACCGCCTTTAAAGGCGGTCTATTTGTTTTTGCGTAAAATGCCTACTTCTTCATGTTAATCTGAAACACATCTCCGGATTCTCCACCCAAAACAATCAAGGATCAAGGACCGAATCATCTTAATCGATAAGCTGTGTCACGAGTTTTCTCCGGTATCTAAATCCAAAATATAAGGACTGAAACAAATAAATAGCGCACTTATAAGATGAAAAGGAATCGCTTACAATTAATTTGTCATCCAAGGTAGACAGTGTTTCAAAAGGGAGGGGAAAGCATCAAAAGTGTCTTGAAAAGCATGGAGCCTTATTTCAATTGGCCTTAACCAAAATCTAATGAGATGGCAGGTGCGCGAATGAGCTATGCGGTCACCAAAAAAAGGAAAAAAGTAATTTCAACGCTGATGGCTGGTGTGTTGTCGGTGGGACTGTTAGTACAAGTTATGCCTCCGACGGCTCTTGCCGCCGATACAGGTAGCGGAATTACGTTTAAGGCACAAACCGGTGGCATTTTTAACGGAATGCCGATTTTTGATGGCATTCCTAGTCACTTGGACGCTTTCGTTGATGCGTATTACGATTACATTGGGTTAGAAGGTGCTGCGCTATACGCAACTGGCATCCGAGACAACTATACGTTTGTTATGAACAACGCGGATAACAACGGGAATTTGGGCAGGACGATTCCTGGGGGATTGGCCGCAGCGGATAATGTGATGGGCGTATCCACAGACTTCCCAGCAGCGGTCGGCTTGGGCCAAACGTGGAACAAGGAGCTAAATACCCAGATTGGACAAGTCATGGGTAGTGAGAAGATCAGTCAGTTGAACGTCAAGCAAGGGACGGCTAACATTCATAACGGCAGCAATACCTCTCGTTCAATCGCCTTTACCGCCATTTCGGACGTGCGTGTCAACCCGCTCAACGGACGAACGCCGGAAGGGTACGGCGAGGATCCATACTTATCAGCTACTTTAATCGACAACTTGGCGGCTGGTTTGGCAGGAACGAACCAGCAATCAAGTGAGGATGGGTTCTGGCAGCGGGCGGTCGTCGGAACGAAGCACTTCTCCTTATACAATTCGGAATGGTTTAGGCAGACTTCCAGTACGGCTGCTAGTGCCCGCGCGATTTACGAATACCAAATACCTTCAGCGTTTAAGGGACTTGAGTCCGGCTCGGTTGCGGGGGTAATGACTTCGTTTGGACGGACGAACGGCGTGCCTAACATTATTTCGCCTTATATGATTCTCGGCAACACTATAGCAAAGTACGGCATGTATTCTTCGCCGGACTTCAACGGCGAGAACCATCTGTTTAACACTAGCTTCAGCAACGGATATGATTCACAGTATACAGTTGATCGCAAGCATGCACTCGCGTTGATGGTGCTCGCGCATTCGGAATCTGTCCGGGCAAGCGGGACGGACAAGACTGATGTCGTGACGCTCGCGAACGCGGTCAAAGAAGGCTTGTACGACATTAGGCTAGAGGATGTTCAGGAAGCGGGACGTCCGCTCGTGAATCAGCTTGTTCGACTCGGAATCTTTAATGAGCCTGACGGAAACGGCATTCCGACGAATTATCCATTTGCCTCCCAGGCGAAGGATGTCTCGAAGTCGCTTACTGATTTTAACACGCAAGAGCATAAAGAAATCGCGCTTCAGGCGGCTAGAGAGACTGTCGTTTTATTGAAGAACACAGACGAGGCGCTGCCGCTGTCCAAGAATAACAAGGCAGGAATCGTTGGTGTTTACGCGGATATGCGGATGCGTCCCGGCTATGCGGCCAGCACGCCGAACATCGACAACTCCGGCAAGACTCCGCTGTACTCGATCCTGAAGACGATCGGTGCTGATCATGCCAAGTTTACGACGGGCAGCGAGGTCATCGCTCTGAAGTCGGAAGCAAACGGCAAATATCTGACGGCTGGAACAGGTACAGGAGCACAATTAAACGCAAACTATTCAACTTCAGACCATACGTTCAGTACCGCTCAATTGTTTGAATATTACGATTGGGGGCAGAATGCAGCAAGCCTTAAGTCGAAGTCCAACAACCTGTGGGTGACAGCGCCGACTGCGAATAGTTCTGCCGTGGGCAATACGGCTTCGGCTAACTTGACGTTGACGAATTCGAATTGGAGCACGCTGACTTCTCTGGCAACGAACAGCACGGTGCCACCGAAGCTTCGATTTGAGTTAGATGGAGATGGCAAGAATTCGATCGTTTCTGGCGGACTCGCGATTCAGACTGGCTTGTTTAGCGGTCGGCTGCTTACGACCAGCACCGACGGCGCAGTAACGACCGCTTCGGCGGCCATTGGTACGATTGCGAACTTCAATTCCCGTTCGACGAACACCAAGTTTGAGAAGACCGTTGTTCAGGAAGCTGGCAAGGGAATAGACATTGCTGAAATGGCAGACACCCAGGACTACGCTCTCGTATTTGTCGGGGCTCATCCTAGCAATAGTGGTGGCGAAGGAAGCGACCGGGCGGACCTATACCTCGGCAATGACGATTACAAGATCGTCAAGAACGTGGCAGCAGCCTTCAAAGCTAAGAATAAGAAGACCATTGTCGTTCTAATCGCTAGCTCGCCTGTTATTATGGAAGAAATTCAAAATGATCCTAACGTATCCGCGATCGTTACGCAGCCGTACGCAGGAGAATTCGATGCTCAAGGCTTGACGGATGTACTCTTCGGCGACTATGCACCGACAGGCCGTCTCTCGGCTTCCTGGTATGCCGACATGTCGGCTTTGCCTGCCATTGACAAGTACTCAATCCCGGAAGGCAACACGACGGTCACAAATCTTAGCCAGCTTGATCCGCGCTTCGTATCCGACATGTCGAACGCAGATCCGGTAGAAGCAAAGCTGACTTACATGTATACGGATGCAAATGTCACTTATCCGTTCGGACACGGTCTCTCTTACGGAGAGTTCACGTACAAGGATTTCTCCGCTCCGGCGACGGCAGTAAGCGATCAGACCTTTAACGTTTCCGTGGAGTTGACGAACGAGGGCTCAATCACAACCTCTGAAGTCATTCAGCTTTACGCAAGAAAAAATAATTCATCCTATGGCGCAGCGGCTCCGATCAAGAAGTTGATTGCCTATGACAAGGTCTCAATGACGCAAGGCGAACATTCGATTGTGACGTTATCCCTTGATCCGAAGGACCTCGCGATTTGGGATGTCAACCGTGGGGAATATATCGTTGAGGATGGTTCATATACGCTCATGATTGGACGTTCCTCCGAGGATATTCGGGCTGTACGGAACATTACGATATCTGGCAAGTCGCTTGCGTCGCTGAATGCGACCGATCGTTTTAACGTCTTCGACCATTCTTATGATTCAAGTGCAGTAGTATACAGAGAAGCATCCAAAGCACGGACTACTGAGAGCCTGAAATCTGACAAAATCGCTGGAGAATACTACGTTGTCATGTCTAAAAATGCAGGATCCTGGGTTGCGCTCCCTAAAGCTAATTTCTCAAATGCAAAGGAGATTACGGCCAGAGTGGGAAGCGATGGAGCTGGTGGTAACATCACGCTGCGCGCTGGTTCGCCATCTGCCAAGCCTTTTGCGACAATCGTCGTTCCAGTTACCGGCAAGACGACCTACAAGATGCCTAATACAGCGAGCCAGACTGTCAACGAGCTTGGGTATCAGGACGTTATGGCGGATGTAGAAGGCGCACCTGCAGGCGAGCAAATTGTTTATGTGGTATTCGAGGCAGCCAATCTGCGAATCGACTCGCTTCAAGTGACTGCTGCAGACCTAAGTGCCTCCGGTGTGTTGGCCGGACCAACTTCGGTGAATTCAGGAGCTACGCTGGATGTGAAATACGGATTGTCCAATGTTAGCGGGCAGAACGTACTCGCAGAGGATGTAACAGTCGTGTATGATCCGGCTAAATTGGACTTTGTTTCCGTATCCTCCCTGGACGAGAGCAAATATCTCATCGTTGGAGATCAACCCGATGCGGTTAATGGCAAAGTTCGTTTCATATCGGTGCGTTTGGGAGATGCCCGAACCAATCCAAATGGTAATCTTGCAAATCTACAATTTAAGATAAGAAATAACGCTGAAGCAGGCTTCACGAACCTTGCGATTGATAATGTAATAGTCGCTGATGAAGTCGGACAAGAAAGCACGATTGGCGGTTCCACGTACACGGTACAGATTGATGTCATTGATCGGAGTGCTTTGGATAGCTTGATTCACGAGAGCGAGACTCTGTACTCGGCAGCGGTAGAAGGCACTCAGGTCGGCCAATATCCGATCGGATCCAAATTGACCCTGCGAACTGCGATCGATTTGGCGTTGAGTGTATACAACAACGGCCAGGCGACCGCTTCCGAAATTCAACAAGCAGCGTCGGCACTCAATGTCGCTCTGCAAGCCTTTAAGCAGTCTGTAATTACAGCGGTAATTGGGGACAACAACGGAGATAACAAGCTTTCCGTAGGCGATCTGGCTATTGTGGCTAAGGCATATGGCGTGAAATCAACCGATGCCGAATGGAATCTCGTTAAGCAATACGACTACAATACTGACGGCAAAATCGATATCGAGGATCTTGTATGGCTTGCGCTAAAAATTCTCAACCATTGATCTCATAAGTAAAATAAGAAACGGGAGGAAGACAGGCAGCTGTCTTCTTCTCCGTTATCTTTGAAAGGGCGGTTACGTTATGGCATCACGAATACTGTATTCCTTGCTATCCATTGTTATTTTGTTATTAATCATGCCAATTGGAGCTGCAACTGCTGTAGATAAGCCCGTTTTTACAATAACGGCAAGCAACTATCTTCCAAAAGTCGGAGATGAGATTTCAGTCATCATTCATGCCGACCATTTACAAGATATGTTTGGATATGAAATTAATCTTGCATATTCTCCGGTGAAATGGCAATTCGTCAAGGCGTCCAGCTCGCTTGGTGATGGATTCGCTGTTCCTCCGATCGTCAAGGATAGCGTCATCACTTTTGCTTTTACGAAAGTAGGTTCGTCTACGAAGGGGGTTAGCGGTTCATCAGATCTGGCAACCTTGACATTCAAATCACTTGAAGCGGGAAGGTCCGAAATTGACCTCACGAGGATCAAGACTGTGGATAAAAACAAGACAGCTAGTGAAGTTGCGCTCACTGCACGGGCGTCTATTCTCGTATCCAATACAAACTCTATCGCTTTTAAAGATGTACCTGAAGGTCACTGGGCGAAGTCTTCTATCGAGAGAGCAGCAGCACTTGGTATCATTAGAGGTTATATAGATGGAACCTTTAAACCAAGTCGCAATGTCACACGCGCGGAATTCGTAACGATGCTGGCACGCGGCTTAAACGTGGCATCGGACTCTACGAGTTCAGAGCTACTCTTCAAAGATAGCGATAAGATCGGCAAATGGGCGATACCTTTTGTGTCGATAGCGGCTGCTGAGGGATGGATTAAGGGCTTTGACGACAATACGTTCCGGCCAAATCAGCCGATTACCCGAGCAGAAATGACGACAATTGCGGCACGCTTGTTGAAGCTGAATACGACGGAATCTGGAACGATTGCTTTTGACGATGCGGCAAGCATCCCATCTTGGGCGAGGCCATACGTCTGGGCAGCGGTTAATGCCGAGCTTGTCAATGGACGTGGCAAAAACTTATTCGTTCCTGCTGCTTATACAAGCCGGGCGGAGGCGGTAACGCTAGTCTTGAGAATCGTCGATTATTTAGCCAAGGGGTAAACAAATTGAAGGGACAACAAGGGGGGACAGATCGAATAAAACCTGATATATGCGGACTTGACCTGAAAATGCGCCCATGCGCAGCTAGGGTCTCCCTGATATAATGTTCATATAAGTGGTCTTTGACAGGCCGACTCATTCCCTGATCTGACGATAGAGGTTTTTCTCTCGCAGGCGGGGAATCTTTTGTTTACGGGACTAATTCTACTATTTTTGTTAAAGGAAGATCATCATGAAATCACGGATTCACTACTTATTGCAGTTGTTTCGCCAGCCAAGGATCAGAGGAAGGTTTTTTGCAGCCATGATCTTAGTATCGCTGCCTCCATTGTTCGTATTGGGTTACGTTTCCTTCAATATTGCAAAGGAAACTCTGATTGAAAATCATATGCAAACGAACAGAGGCTACTTGAAAACATCAAGCGAGGTGGCTGATCTTCTCCTACGCAACATTATCAATATGAATCGGATCATTTTAAGTAACGACGAGCTGCGCAAAGAACTGGTATTGAGTGGGGGGAGCAATGGTAACGATCAGTCGGTCATTGATATACGGACGGCAAACAAGCTGCAAAACATCGTTGTCTCTAATCTATTCGATACGCATTATATTGAATCCATCTGCATTTTTGACCGCAATTACCGATCCGTCTGCTACGGACGCTCCGAGCAAGCAGGGAGGTACGGAACGGATGACACCCGGAGGCAAATTCCTTTGACGGATTGGTACATCAAGACGCTATCTGCGAAAGGAAAAGAGGTCTTCTTTGGTTATAACGTACTGGAAGACAAGGTAGGCAGTTCCTTCTCGAGCGTAAAATTATTACGTGATCCCAATCAATTAACAGGAGGCCAGATTGGACTCCTTGTCATTAACATTAAGAAATCGATCTTCGAGCAGACTCTGAATGAAAGTGGGGAGAGTGGTTTTCTCGTGCTTGATACATCGATGATGAAGCCTAAGGTCGTCTACAATTACCGGCCTGAATTAACCGAAAACATTGGCCTAGATGGCAGTTACGAAGACTTGCTGGACAAGTTAAGGGAAGCCGGGTACATCTTCAGCGTCTACAATAATTCGACGAGCGGCTGGATATTCATCTATTTCGTCGAAACCCAATCGCTGCTCAAACAATCCGATCGGATCGGCGACATTACGCTGCTTCTTGCCGCTTTCATGGCAGGTATTGCACTGCTTGTCTCCTATTTTGTATCAGGCACTATTACAAAGCCATTGCTGCAGCTCAAAAAAATGATCGTCGATTGGGCGAAGGGAAATCAAGCGAACGAAGGGAAGGAAACATTCTCAGCCGATGAAGTGGGTGTGATAAGCCAGACCTTCAGGCGACTTGCGGTCGTTAATCAGCAGTTGAGCGAAAGCTTGCTGCAATCTCAGCTTAAGGAACGAGAGGCGGAGCTGCGTTCGCTCCAAGCACAAATCAAACCTCACTTTCTCTATAATACGCTGGATTCGATCTATTTCATGGCGCTTCTGGAGGAGAAGGAGGATATCGCGCAGATGGCGCTTTCGCTTTCTGAGAGCTTCAAACTCAGTTTAAATAAAGGGAGAGAGCTCATACCGGTGTTTAAAGAGATTCAGCATATCAGGCACTACATGATTATCCAAAATATGCGATACGATAACCGGTTTCAATACGAAGAGGTACTGGAAGAGGAAATCAACAGCTTTGAGATTATGAAGCTCCTGCTTCAGCCTTTGGTTGAAAACGCTATTTACCACGGCTTGGAGCCTAAGGTGGGTGAAGGGATGATTCGTCTAACCGGACGTAAGGATGGGGAGTTTCTTGTCTTTACCGTTGAGGATGACGGTGTAGGAATGGATGATTTGTTTAAGACGGAACAGGGATATGGCATGCAAAACGTGAAGGAAAGACTAAGTTTGTTCTACGGACCTACTAGTTCCTTTACGATCGATAGCAGGGTTGGAGAGGGAACCAAGGTGCAACTGCGATTTCCATTAAGACATTTTCCGAGGGAGGCATAGCTCATGCTGAAAGCCGTTTTATTCGATGACGAGTTCATTGTCCTGAAGGGCTTGATTAAATTGATCGATTGGTTGGAATGCGGGGTAGAGCTGGTAGGAACAGCTAAAGACGGCTTGTCAGCCCTAAGCATATTTAGGCAGCATCGGCCGGATATCGTCATAACGGATATACGCATGCCTGGTCTAGATGGACTGGAGCTGATAGAGAAAATCCGAACAGAGGCTCCTGATACCATGTGCATTGTCTTCAGCGGGTATAATGAATTCGATTATGTGAAGAAGGCGATTAATCTGGGGGTAATTGACTACTTGGAGAAGCCAATTACGTTGGAGAAAGTTAAGGATGGAATCCGCAAGGCAGTAGTGAGAATTCAGGAGCAATCGGAGATGTCCATGCTTAAACGTGAAAGCAAGCAGCAGCTTCTTATTCATAGCACGCTTCAGCTTCTCCTCCGCGGTGAAGAAGCAATTTGCGGCTGGGAAGAACAATTTGGACACGAGGCTTGCAAAGTGAAAGGTATAACTGTCCTGGCACTATCGGACGAGCACATGCATTTACCTAATGGGCCAGATTACCGGCTTGTACCTATTAAGAACGGAGGTGAGCATCTCGTCGTTGTTTTTCACTTCGATCTGCAATCCGCCTGTTGGACGGAGAGTTTGGAGAACTACACGCAGGCGACGATTGGGTCAGGCAACACCTATTCCTCAGTAAGCCTTGCTTCTATAAGCTACAAAGAAGCGCAAAGGGCGCTTCGGTATGGAACTTATCTAGAGGATAAGGGCTGGATTAAATTCGGGGAGCTTGGAGAAGCCGAGTCTATTAATCTGCATCTGACCAAAATCGAGGATGAAGTGCTATTCGATATGCGTATTGGTGACATAGAGGCTTTGATGCATAAATTGGATAACTATCTGGATGAATTCCGCAAGATGAAGCCCGATCCTGAAGTTGCCGGGATTGAGCTGATGAGAATGGTTTTTCACGCGCTCGAGGTCGCGAAGGAAACAGGACAGAGCTTGGCAGGGCTAAACCCTCCGGGGCACCTGCCCGAGCGCAAGCTCCTTGGCATGCAAACGTTAGAAGAGATGATGTTCTGGCTGCGTGAGGAAATAGAGCGAATCATGCATTGGATCATCGATGTTCGAACGAGATCCAAGCACGCGGCGGTTGAGAAGGCTGCTATTTACATGAATGCTCACTTGGGACGTGATCTGACTCAGCAGGAGGTTGCCGATCATGTTGGAATGAACGTGACCTACTTCAGCCTTTTGTTTAAAGAGGAAATGGGCGTTTCCTACATTAAGCATCTGACAAAAATTCGAATAGAAAAATCCAAGGCGATGTTAAACGAAGAGTTATCGATTCAGGATATCAGTGAGCGAGTAGGCTACTATCATGCTCGGCATTTCTCAGAGGTATTCAAAAAGCAGACTGGCCTGACGCCTGGTCAATTTCGTTCTATGGGGATAGGTACATGAAGGGTGAACTCTTATTTTTCGGTGGGCGCTTAGTCATTGTAATGATGTCACTCTGTGTCCTTTTTGGCTGTAGAGGGGCGGCTGCATCAGAAGTGGGAATGGTGAGTAGTTACACAACCACGCCAACGACGATTCTATATTTAAGCTCTAATAAAGAGAACGAGGGAAGCGCTCTCATCATCAGTGAGCTAGCGCAAGAATACGAAGAGAAGCACCCCGAAGTTAATTACAAATTCGAGAACGTTGCGGAGAGTGATTTAAACCAACGTGTACAGCTGCTAGCGGCAAGCAATGATCTGCCGACGATGTTTAGTTATCAATCAGGCAAACCGCTGCAGGATCTGATTCATAGTGATGCCGCGTTAAATGTAGAGGAGACATTCACTCAGCTTGGCCTTATGTCATACATGAATCCTGCCGCTACTGAATTGCTCAAGTCCTATGCGGACGGGGGGCTCTATGCAATCCCTCTGGAGTTTAATATCGAGGGTTTCTGGTATAACAAGAAGATCTTTAGAGAGTATGGACTGAGCGAACCGCAAACATGGGAAGATATGCTGGAGATCGCTTCCTTATTGCAAGAAAAGGGAATACAGCCTTTCTCTGTGGCGGGTAAGGACAAATGGCCAATTACGCGGTTGATCAATGCATACGCGATCCGTATGTATGGCACCGATATTATGGAGCGTGTCGATAAAGGGGAAATATCGCTGACGAGCCCTGGTTTTGTGGAAGCGGCCCGAACAGTTCAAAATATGGGATTAAGCGGGTATTTTGGACCACGGGTTAATACGATCGATATGGGTACGTCAGTTGATTTGTTTCTACAAGGAAAAGCGGCAATGTTCTATATGGGGAGCTGGCAGCTCCGGGCCTTTAACGACGAGGAACGCAATCAAATCGGATCGGACCAGATTGGATTTTTCAGCATCCCACTTGTTCGTGATGGGATCGGAACGCTGGATGAGTACCCAATTAATGCCGGGCTTACGACGTCGTTTTCCAAGTCAGCGTATACCCCAGAGGTCGGACAATGGATTAGATACGTATTTGAGCGATATGGGAATCGTGCGATGAACGAGCTTGGCATCGTGACAGGATTTAACGTTAGTACTACACCTGATGATCTACCTCTGTTAACGAAGCTGATTCAACAAAAAATTGGCGAAGTTACAAAAGGGGCACTGTGGTTCGAAGCCAGATTTGATACGAACGCACAACTGATGGCGTGGAACAATGCGCAACTGCTCATCACTAACGACGATTACGCTCCGCTTGATTATATGACAGCCCTGCAAAATGAATTAACTCATTCATGAGATGAACAAGGAAAAAGGACCTCACGAGGTCCTTTTTATTTGCAAGCAAATTGATTTACAAATTATATTTCCGAATCAAATACGTTGGCGTGCAGCTCCATGCATGGCAATAACTATTGATGATAGGATTACCATACGGAGAAAAGGATTTATGATTGGGGTCGTATAGTTCCCAGAACGTATCGGCCCCGTCCTTAATCATTTCACCCCAATAAGCTTTCATTTGATTGACAGCGACGGCGGTTTCACCAACAAGAATAAGAGCTTCAACGAGATGATGGTACAGGTAAGGAGTCGTTACTCTGACATCGGGATTCCTTTCCAATAAACGATTAAGCAGCTCTTTATTTTTTTGCGGCTCCCATACTTCGGCGAGTACCATCCAAATTTGGCTTGCCCATGAGACTTGAAGGTCCACGCCGCTTACGAAAAAGCCGGCATCCTGATCCCATAAATGTTTTCTAGCCGAAATTACAGTGTGATTAAGCTGCTGCTCTAGCATGTCGAGGGCATCACTGCTCACAATTTCGGCTATTTTTATCGCTCTTCTAAGAGCGTAAATTAGCACGCCTTGCGTTGGTGCCTGCTTGTTCAGTTCCTGATTCCAATCGATAAAGGAATACCATGAATTTGCATCGCGAATGAGATGGTTCTCATCCAAATGAGCTAAGGCAATCTCGATCTGCCTGAGAGCTAATGGCCATAGTTCTGTCAACGTTTGCAGGTCCTGTGTGGCTGCATAATAGTCATATAAGGTAGTGACAAAGAAAATGGAATAGTCAAGAAGATACGTATCATCGGCGATCAGATCAGCAAAGGTGAATACATTGGCTGTAATCTGTCCTTTATCATTAGGAACGGCGGCGAACAAATACAGGTTTCGTTTGACTAGATCGTAATTTTTGAAGGTCTCGTAGTTAGCCAAGGCTTGGAGGCGAAGATCCCCTAACCATAGACGGCGATCGCGCTTAGGGCCATCCTCGAACACGAGCTGCATGCAGTCCTGCAATGTTTTGATGCTAACCTCATCGATTTTCTTGATAAGCTCGTCTGGGTGCTCCAATGGCGTGACCTTGCTGATATCCGCGGAAGTAACGGTACGGCATGCGAACTTGTCGAAGGAGACACGATATTTCTGAGAAGCAGCGAGCACTTCGAACTTCACATAACGGAAACTGTAACGTCGAGGCAGGGATAAAACCCCTGGCAGTATATCGATGTGGAACACTTCTTCTTGGAGCCAGGAGCTGCTAATCCAGCCTTCATAGGAACCGAAGGGCTCTGCCATCTCTATTGGCATTTCGCCGAAGGTGATTTTAAGATGAAGCGGCGCATCCGGCGGACTTCCCACTGGGCTGATGTGGATGTGGTCCAAATATCCAACAAGATGTGTTCCAAAATCCAGAATAAATTGATCGCCTTTGCCAAAGCTTTTATCGCTGAGCCCTTCGGCGGGCTCCAAGATGTTCGCTCTCCATCCATGTACGACAGAAGCATCAGATACCACATCTATAAGATGGACCGGATGTGCTTCCGTACGGATTAGCTCCGGCTTTAACTGCTCCGCTTTTGCAATAAAATCTTCATTTCTAATAATGGTATGATCCTTAATTACTTGGATGTTCGCCACGTATAGTTCCCCTCTCAGAAAATGATCTCGCTATAACATGCAGGTAGGAGTGGTTTTTCTGTTTTCATGTTAGCACCAGCCCGATCCGAAAAGAAAGCGTATCTAAAATTCTGCAACTATAGCTGCAATTTAGCGCCTTATGTCATTGGTGTTGATGAAATACAATAGTGACATTCAGTTAACCCGTTTGGAGGAATAACACAATGAAGGCGCAGCACATGGATTCAAAGGCAAGTATTCCGGTATCAAGCTCTTTTCCTAAAAAGAGAAAAAGCAAATTCCTGAAAAAGCTTGTGAACCAGCGTTATTTGCAAGCAATGGCATTGCTTGGCGTAGGTTGGATGGTTATATTCAATTACATTCCTATTTATGGGATTATCATTGCGTTTAAAGAATTCAATATTGTTAAGCCGATCTCGGAGGCACCATGGGTCGGGATGGAGCATTTCAAAGCCTTTATGGAAGATGACAATTTGAAATATGTGATCAAGAACACATTGGGCATGAGTTTCCTCAAACTTGCGATTGGTTTTCCGCTTCCCATACTGTTCGCCTTATTTCTAAATGAAATTCGATCCATACGCTTCAAGCGATCCATTCAAACGATTTCATATTTACCTCACTTTTTGTCATGGGTCATCTTAGGCGGCATCATGACGACTTGGCTAGCCGACGTGGGAATTATCAACGATGTGCTCATATGGCTTCATATCATTAAGGAGCCTATCGTTTTTTTGGCCGAGCCTACATACTTTTGGGGCCTTGCCATCCTCTCGGATATTTGGAAGGAGCTGGGATGGTCGGCGATTATCTATTTGGCGGCTATTGCTGGGATTTCACCCGAACTGTATGAAGCGGCAACGATAGACGGAGCTGGAAGATTTCAAAAAATGTTTTATCTTACGCTGCCATCCATTAAAGGAACCATATCCATTCTGTTTATATTGGCAGTCAGTGGAGTTCTGAACTCGAACTTTGACCAAATCATGGTACTTAAAAATCAGCTTAACGAGTCTGCCAGCAATGTGATCGATGTGTATGTGTACCAAGTTGGCCTTCAACAAGCACGTTATTCCTATTCGACAGCCGTTGGCCTGATTAAATCCATTAATGCATTGATTTTGCTATTGACAGCAAATTTTGTATCCAAACGCTTGAACAATACATCTTTATTCTAGAGCAGGAGAGTGCGGTATGTTTTCATTAAAACGAAAAACCTATGGTGAACGTCTATTCGATTATATCAATATCTTGCTAATGCTCTTTGTTTGTTTTGCGACACTTTATCCGATCTGGTATGTACTGGTCAATTCCTTGAATGAGGGGACCGATGCGATGCGAGGGGGAATTTACTGGTGGCCAAGAATATTTAGCTTCGGCAACTATCATGCGGTATTCGATAACTCGGGTATTATGACGGCCATGGGAGTCACGATAGCCAAGACACTGCTCGGTACGATTACGCACGTATTATTTACCGCTATGGTTGCCTATGCCTTGTCTCAAAGAGACTTAATTGGCGGTCGAGTTTATCTGCTAATCGGCACGATGACCTTGTTTTTCAGCGGTGGGCTGATTCCTTCTTTTCTTTTGATCCGAGACTTGGGCCTCTTCGACAGTTTTTGGGTTTATATTATTCCAGCGATGTTTAGTTTCTTTAACTTAATCATATTCATGACTTTTTTTCGAGAAATTCCTGATGCCTTAGAAGAGGCGGCTAAGATTGATGGAGCGAACGATTTTGTCATCTTCATAAGAGTTGTTCTTCCAGTATCGATGCCAGTACTCGCCACCATTGCGTTGTTTCAAGGTGTGTTTCAATGGAACGATTACTTCGCAGGTATGATTTTTATTAACAACCCTGATTTGCAACCTATTCAAACCTACCTTTATCGCATCATTGCGCAATCCAGCTCCAATCAAATGGCAGCCGATGCAGGAATTGTGAACAAAACAGTCACTTCGCAATCTATAAAATTGGCTACGATGGTTATCACCACAATGCCCATCGTAGCAGCATATCCGTTTCTGCAAAAATACTTTGTGCAAGGCATGATGATTGGTTCGGTGAAAGGATAACGGTTACATTTCTTGTTTAACGACAAGATGGTAATATATAAATTACGAATGATAAGGGGATTGAAAGATGAGAAAAGCTCAAAAGTACTTATTCGTCGCATTTACTTTGCTGCTATGTTTCAGTATCGTTGCTTGTTCATCCAACAACAACAAGAACAACAGTAACAGCAATGATGCCGTCAATGGAAAGGTGGATCCTTCAAAGGCAGACCCGAATGAACCCGGTTGGAAAGGGAATACCGATCCAATTAAGTTTGACTGGTACATTAATTTCTCATGGTTCGGGGCTAAATGGGGCGAAGACCTGACAAGCCAATATATTACGAAGAAAACGGGAGTAAGCGTTAATTTCATCGTGCCTCCAGGCAATGAAAACGAAAAATTGAATACGATGATTGCTTCAGGCGATTTGCCTGACTTCATTACGATTGACGTGTCCAATGATGCAGTCAAGAAAATGATTGAAGGAGAGTTGGTGCTCCCGCTTAACCAGCTAGCTGATCAATATGATCCGTACTTCTACAACGTTGCTGATCCAGCCAAGATGGCATGGCTGAAGCATGATGACGGGAATCTATATGGTTATCCGAATGCGTCGTCTTCTTCTGAAGACTTCAAGAAATATGGCCAGAACTTCACTTCTGCCCAAACTTTCCTTGTCAAAAAAGACATGTATGAAGCAATCGGCAGCCCTGATATGAGAACGCAGGAAGGCTTCCTGAACGCGCTGAAAGCAGCAAAGGAGAAGTTTCCCGAGGTAAACGGACAACCGCTCATTCCACTGGGACTCCAAGAGTTTACTGATATCGGAAACAATGCATTGGGTGATCATCTTATGAACTTCTTGGCGCTGCCAAGAGAGAAAGACGGTAAAGTGTATGACCGTACGAGCGACCCTGATTACGTAACATGGCTTAAAACCTTCCGGAAAGCAAACGAATTGGGCCTTTTGTCCAAAGATATTTATATTGATAAACGCCCCCAAATGGAAGAAAAAATTGCACAAGGACGCTATTTTGCGATGCTTTACCAACGGACGGATATGTCAGCGCAAAATGCAACATTGTACCAGCAAGACCCGAATAGTGTGTATATTGCGGTAGACGGGCCGGCAAACCTTAATCTGGATCAGCCTACGCTCTCTGGTCCGGGCATCGGCGGTTGGACGCTAACGATGATTTCTAAAAAGGTAAAAGATAAAGAAAGAGCTATGCAATTCTTGTCTTACATGATCAGCGAAGAAGGACAAAAGGATGCTTCTTTAGGAGAGAAAGGAGTAACCTATGATTCGATTGACGGTAAAGACCAATTGAAGCCTGAAGTTGTGGAGCTAATGAATAAAGATGGTGCTGCTTCAGGGAAAAAATATGGCGTCAGCTATCAATATTGGATGCTGATGGACACGAATATGAGAATGCAATGGGATCCGCCGGCTGTAGAACCGGGGAAACAGGTTGAGGACTGGACGAAAGGGAAAACGGTAAGCTTCAGCCTTTATGATGGTATTAATCCGACAGGCACCTCCGAAGAGGGGATCATTGCAAATAAGGTTAACCAAGCGTGGGGCAAGGCTCTGCCCAAGCTGCTGTTTGCAAAAACGGACGTTGAATTTGATAAGATCTTTGCTGAGTACATCGATTTCCGAAAGGATGCCGGATACGTTAAAGTAGAAGCTTATCAAAATGCCCAAATGGAAAAAAACAAAGAAAAAATGAAAGAATTGAATCAATAAGTGTGATCAGGGAGTGCCGGAAACCGAAAGGTTTCCGGCTACTTCATGTTATGATAACGACTCGACGGACGGAAGGTGAATGAGAACCATGTGGCGGTTTTTTACCCTATTCGATAGGCTAAAACATGCATTTGATAGCCTATCCATTCAAATGAAGCTGATTGGAGCATATATCCTTATTATCCTTGTTCCAGTCATTATTCTCTCCAATTATTTATTTAACGAATTTTATGAAAATACGATTAAAGATATTATAAAAGAAAACCAATTTGTGATGGAAAGTGAAAAACAGGAGATTATGAACAAGATGGATATCATGGAAAGAACAGCTCAGCTAACGATATCCGATGACAAATTACTCGAATATGCAAGTGTGCAAAGAGAGCTGCCTTCCCCTGAATTAATGGAGTTCGAATCAACTTCTTATTCTTATCTTCAACGAGTGTTGTTCAATAACCCAGACATTGCTAATATCCATTTTTTTGTGAGAAATCAATTCCTCAATGAAATATGGCCTGTGATTTATAAAGAGGCGCGGGTAACGGAACGATCTTGGTACAAAGCTGCGTTAGAGGAACAGGAAGATGTGACTTGGGAAATATTAGTTGACGAAAAAGACGTGTTGGATCGCAGTCCTGTGGAAAGCAAACAGTCAAACTCCTATTTCTCTTTTATTAGGAAAATCAATTATCCTTCGAACCGCTATTTGGGGATTGTAAAAGTAGATATGAAAATCGAGGATTTTTTCAATAGAGCGTATACTAATGTTCCTGACCGGCCATCCTGGTTTTTTATTTTGGACAAGCAAGACCGCCTATACACCAACATGACGACTGCGATATCCGAATTTGAGCAAAGCAATAGGATCGCAAAGGTTAGAGCGCAACAAAAAGAAGGAGTCTCTTCCTTTTTATCCTCAAATGAAGAATCGGATTCTTTATATGTGATCGGGCATATCGACAAACTGAATGTTGATATTGTTAATGTCATTTCCTTGCAAGCGACCTATTCGAAGATTGATCATACGAGAAATACGGTCATACTGGTTGTCGTTGTTCTGCTTATTCTTCTGGCGATTACCACGTTCTTTATGCAGTCAATGGTTTTGAAGAAGCTTCATATTTTGCGCGACTCCATGAAAAAGGTGCGTAAAGGCGACTTCAATGTAGACATCCAGGTCAAAGGCGGGGATGAAGTCGGTGAGTTGGCCCATCATTTCAGACAAATGCTGAAGAAGATCAACGAGCTGATTGTGGAGGCAGTCGACCGGGGTGCTGCTACAAAAGAAGCGGAGCTACAGTCGTTACGCAACCAAATTGATGCCCATTTTTTGTATAACACACTGGAGAATTTGAAGATGCTCGCGGAGATCGAGAGTCAATATAGGATATCCGACGCCTTAACCTCGCTTGGAAGTATTATGCGCTACAACTTGAAATGGACGAATGACCGTGTTCAAATGAGGCACGAAATTAAACATATTGAGCATTATATCTCCATCATGAATATCCGTTATGACGGAAAACTGCAGCTTGAGATGGAAATACCGGATACGTATATGGATCATGAATTGTTGAAAATGTCGTTGCAGCCCATCGTCGAGAACGCGTTAAAGCACGGCATATATTTGGAACTTATGAAAAAAGGCATGCTCATCATACACATTCGTGCATTCGTTCTCGAAGAATCGTTTTATGTGGAAGTATCCGACAACGGGATCGGGATATCGGAGGATAAACTCCGTAAGCTTCATGAAAGACTGGTCACAGATGATGTGAAATTTACCGCGCAGATTCGAGAGGATAAGGCGATGGAACAGGGAAGCAGCGGCATTGGGCTTCGAAATGTACATCAACGGATTCAAATGTATTACGGATATGAAAATGGATTGCGTATCGTGAGCGAGCAGGGGAAATATACCAAAGTGATTATCAAGATGCCATTATGATGAACGGAGGAGAGGACGGTTTCATGAGAAAACTGCTTATTGTTGATGACGAAAAGAACATTCGAGTTGGTTTAAAAGCCATGATTGAACGAGAGTATAAGGACAGTTACGAGATTTTATTGGCAACCGATGGCTTTGAAGCGCTTCAAATGGTGCAAACGATGGAGATTGATATTATGCTAACCGATATCAGCATGCCGGAGATGGATGGAATTCAGTTAATTAAGCTGCTCGAGGAATGCCCAAAGAAACCTATTATCGTCATTGTTAGCGGTTATGACGATTTTTCATATGCAAAGGCAGCTATTCATTATGATGTGAAAGAATATTTATTGAAGCCCGTGTTACGGGAAGAACTTAGCGGTACGATTAAACGAATAGAAGAAGAGCTGCAGCGCAGGGAAGAAGTAACAGTAGCGTTAACTTCTTCGACGCAGCAATTGGAAGAATACAAGGAAAGCCAGCTGTTTTATTTTTCCACGAACCCTTTATTGGAATCGGAGGAAATAAGGGGAAAACTGTATCCACTTGGTCTTGATTGGCTTGACTCCGGCTATCGGATCATCATTATCAAATATACGGGAGATTTGCAGGCCCTAGGGACCAATGTATTCAAAGCGCAAGTGGACGGGTTATTGGAGAAAGCAAAGCCTTCACTGGGATTTCAAATGGCCCGTTTTTTCGATCGCAGCGGCCGCGCGGTCGTCCTGACAGAAGGCGAACTATCATTTAAGAGCCTGACGGATAGGATAACATTATCTGAATTAAATTATGTTCTAGCTGTGAGTAGCTTCCATTTAAGAATAGAAAGCCTTCATCCTGCCTATGAGGAAGCAACCCGCGCAATGAAATATACATTCCTTCGATCCACCCCAGGGATGGAGCTGTTTGAAGATATTAAGGAAAGAAATTGCGATTTTGACGTTCCGGTCAGCAAAATAAAAATCATCGCAAATATGCTGGGCGCAGGCCGAGAGAAAGAACTTATAAAGCTGCTGCATGAAGTATTGGATCTCAATGAAATTGTTAGCTTTGATATCCATTATCTCGAAGAGATTAGCAAAAATCTCAATGAATTTGTATTTGATTATGTCTTTCATCTTTATGGCAAAGAATCTGTTGATATCTTGAAACGTTATAAAGCGGTAGGGGATTTATATAATTTTGCCTATTTTCAAGATTACTATCGTGAAGTGGAAGGCCTTCTCATGTTGGTTAATGAGTATATCAAAACACTCAAATCGGCAAAAATTGATAATAAGGAAATAAAAGAAGCGCTGCAATATATTCATGAAAATTATAACAAAAACATTAGCATGACGATCATATCGAACATGGTTTCTTTTAATTACTATTATTTTAGTCAAGCATTTCGGGAGTATACGGGAGAAAACTTCGTAAATTACATAAAAAAATATCGGATTGGTAAAGCAAAGCAACTGCTCGAAACAACCAATGATAAAATTTATGAAATCGCTGCAAAAGTTGGCTTCGAAAATACTAAAAATTTTAATCGGGTGTTTAAGGACATCGAAGGGATTAGTCCTATGGAATACCGAAACCAGAAGAAAATATTAATGGGTAATTAGGTTAAAGGCATGAAATAATGAATATTAAACTTGAGCGTTTGAAGACTTGATAAGTATTTTTGTTTAATTCAAAAAAAGATCCAATGCCTCTTAAGGTATTGGATCTTTTGCATGAATCATATAATGTACGTTAGGAGTAAACATGTTCTTGCTATGCAGCCTGGTCCGTCGACTTAAATCAATTTTGAACTTTGAAGAAAACGTTCGATCAGAACTGCCGTCTCGGCACGGGTAATTATGCCTTTCGGAGCAAGAAGAATAGGAGTTCTTCCCGAAATAATGCCAGACTCCAAACAGTCAGCAATACTGCTTATTGCCCAAGCAGAAATCTCATTCAGATCAACAAACGGCTGAAGCGTATCGTTGGAAGTTCCAGTCGAAGCTTCGGATTTCAGCCCTGTTAAGGTCATTGCCTTACGAATCATCAGCATCGCTTGTTCACGAGTCATTTGGTCACCCGGTCGGAAGGAGCCGTCTGTAAACCCGTTAATCAATTTATACTCATAAGCCGTTTGAACGGTGCTGCTAAACCAATCGGATACGTCCACATCCGTAAAGGTGGTTTCTCCACTTGATGGCTTCATTCCCAGTGCTCGTACCATCAGTGCCACAAACTCCGCGCGTGTGATGTTATGATTCGGGTTATACCTACTGCTGCCTTCTCCATTAATAATCATTCGGGCACCCATATTGTTTACGGATTCTTTTGCCCAGTGATTCTCCACATCAACAAACTCGATTGGCTTCGAAACTAGAGCGTAGGTACTATTGGTTAAGCTATTCATGATAGCAACGTGCTTTCCGTTCATGGAGACGATCTTAGTCGGGATATGACTAACCGTACCGTTCGTTTCAATAACGACCCCTGTTGAAATTTGGCTTGGATCAGTCTTTTCAGGAATGTTGATTGATCGTTCCACAAATTGGTTAAATTTTGTGATTTCCTCTGTATGCTCTCCGTACGAAGCGAACACATGGAAATCGAGTGGAGGAACAAGCAGCTTAAATGCACCGTCTATTGCTGCTTGTTCAACAACATGAATCATGTCCGTTGAAGGAACAGCGATCTCTAGCCTCACCTTAACGTCTTGCGGTGATGTATCTCTGCTGAATCGAGCTAGAACATCGTCAATACGGATATGCGTTGTTGGCAGGGTCAATGCAGCAAGCGGGGTTCTAATTTCTAAAATGACCTGCTTTTCTTCCATCCGTTTAAGGAGCTGTGCACTTAGCTGACCTGCAATGACAACACTGTCAGATATAACGGGTATCGAGACAGTAATGCCTTTTTCTCCGGCCTTAAGTCTTTCAGAAAGAACTTCTTCATTTAAAACGATTGTCGTTATTTGTTTTCCGTTGATATTTTCAGTCGTCGCAATTCCTGCGTTAATCGTGTTTCCATTAACGAGGATAGTTGCAGCTTTCATCTGAGCATTTGTGTTGGGCAGTGAGGAATTTCCAGGCACTTCTGGCGTTATTCCGCTAACGTCCAAACCGAGACTCGTGTCGGTTGCACCGACCATATAATCAGCCGTAAGAGCTATGCCATTTTGTTTGATTCCATTTTCATAATGAAAGAGTTGAGCTAATTGCTTCTTTGCTGTGTCATTGAGAAAAATTGTAATCTTATCGTATGCAATACTCACGTCTTCAAGCATGGAGGAGTCAAGAATAAGAGTGCTATCCGTTCCTTGTATCGCAATTTTGCTCCAATTTAGTTCAGTTGCATCGTAATTTTTTCCAGAAAGCTTCAATGCTCCTGCTGCACCATCATAAGAAGCATTACTGGTGACGGGAATACGTTCCATGTAGTATAGTTTAAAGCCAGACTTTTTTGCTTCTCCTTTCTGAACGCCTTCCCCTAAACCATTAATGATATGATTTGTTCCACCGTTAGCTCCCAAAGAAACAATAGCAGCATGTTTCACTGCTGAACCATCGGGTACCTCGATCGCATTTTCAACTTCAACCCATTCCGGATTCTTTACGAATACATCATATACTCCTAGAGCTACCGCATAATGTGATTTGACATGGTCAGAGACCTTATAGGATGCATATCCTTTTACTGTGCCTTCATGGCTCATATAATCGAATTGAGATGGCGGATCATAAGGGATTTCGCTTTGATAGAAATAAGTTTTTCCATTCTCGCCGTTCCACAGAGTCTGGTATTCCTGAAAGTGTTCTACAAACAGCCCGTAGATCGTCACGTCGTCCCCGTTCACAATGACGCCATTTTTTGCAACATTTTTTGTCCACCCCGTGCTGCCTGAATTCAACCCATGATCGGCACGCCACAGCCAGAAGTGGTCGCCGATTACGTCACTGCTGTTGATTTCAACGGAAACCTCCGCTTTGCCGTCAACGGCTCCTCCAATACGAGTAAATACATCCGCCAATAGCGTTGGATTTGCGCTGTGGTCTGCTGATGCATCTTCTGGCCCAACTTGAAGCAAATGCTCGGAGCCGGCTTCGCCTGCATCGATTAATATTCCTGCCACGGTAACGCCATCTACATCGGCAATCTGTAGGGCATCGTTTCCACTTGTAGGGACGATTGTCGCCATCCCTATTCCCAAAACAACCGTATTAGCTTTGTTTACTTTCAACGGTTTATCGATCTTGTATATCCCAGGCGTTAGAAGCAAGTGTTTGCCTTGAGATAACGCTGCGTTAATCGTATCTGCTGTATCGATGTCTGCTCTTAACACATGAAAATCATCGATGGATATCGATGTACCAACGCCTGGATTGCCTTCTGACCAAGATACGCCAGTTGAATTTTGCCGGATGCCTGGGACGAAAACTTCGTACTCACCGCTGCTGCTGTTCATGTAGAGGAAAGGCTTTTCTCTTACGATCGGCGTTTGTTCTTCAACGGTATAAGACGCATAAGAAGTTGTATGCCAGTCAGTTGATTCGGTAGGAGCATTTTCTACGCCTACAAAAAGCATATTCCAAACCCCTCCGAACCAGCTCTCGGTCATCGTATTGTTTCGAAGGAAATATTGCTGCTGGGAAAAAGAGCCCGTCTGGCCAGTAATAAAGCTGTCTGCCAAAAATCCGCCGCTAGCATACTTTTGGTTATCATCAAATTGCAATTTCCCGTTCACATAAAGCCTTCTAGCGGGCGCTGCCTGTGATGCCGCCCACATCACTTCGTTGGCAGGGTCCCCAGCATTAATTCCGATGTTCTCGAGGGAACGCCAAAAATTCGTCAATGAGTTATATTCCGAAGCAGCTACTTGAATCTTCGGAACAATGGTCTCAAGAGGGGTAGCGCCTAGACCATAAACAGACGTATAATATCCGACATCGATGGGATCGATGTTGTAGTTCCCCGGCTTAAATAAGTAAGCATATCGATCGGTGCTAAATTCAGCCAGAGCCATCGGTTTCATCTTCTTGGCTGTTTCGGCTGTCATGCGATTGATGATTGCATGATCGTCTGTCTGGCTATAGATGGTCATCGAATTTCCAAAAAGTTCCCCTTCCAACGAGACATCTTCGGAAAAATCCGATCTATCGCCATTTTCTTTGACAAAGCGAACCTTGTAATAGTAACGATATTTTTCCCCGGCAACAGAATCCGTAAAAGCTGAGGTCTCTGAATTCCCTAATAGCGTATAATGGCTATATTTTCCTGTCGCTCGATAAATCTCATAGCCGGAAGCATTCTCTGCTTCTGACCATGAAAGTGTAATGATGTCATCGGCTTCGTTAATGATCAAGTCGCCCACAGCCAGTTTGGTTTTCATCGTCAGTACGTCACTAAACTCCGATTCGCCTATATGGTTGACTGCTTTGATTTTGTAGTAATAGGTTACGTCTTGAATTAATTCATGATCTGTGAAATGGGTGGCATCCATAGTCGAACCTATTTTCAAATATTCACCGTTCTCTTCGTCCGATCGGTATATATCAAAACTGGAGTAATTATTGTTTTGAGCCGACCATTTGAACGATAGGGAATGTTCTTGACTATCTGCCGTTGTTAAATGAATTGGTTTATCGGGCACTATATTAAAATTCTCCTTATACAAAAGTATTTCCGAAACAGACCATGGTGTTGCACCGGGCTCTTGATCAGCCCCGATCGTCAAGGCTTGAAGCCATATGCTGCGCGCGGTTATAGATTCTTCTAGTTCAATCGTAATTGTATCGCCTGAAATGCTATAGTCTGTATACTCACCGATCGTAGTCTTAGATTGAGGAACATCAGGAGGGGAAGACAACGCCGTATTGGCATATTCCAGCCTAAATCTATAAGGCATTTCTCCATTATTAGTTGATTTTAGTTGTATTTTCTTAAAGGTTACCTCCTGATCAAGACCAATCATAACTAGGTCTCCGTGTGTATACACTTGTCCTGTCGTAAGTGAGGAATGGTTGCCTTCAGATTGTAAATTCCCATTGACCAGCTTTTTAGCTATATTTTCGTTCCAATCAAAATACCAGCTACCCCAGACGAAATCTCCGTAATAGACATCCCCAGTAACGGTATTGATCTCTTCGTATTGCGTCTCAGCCGAAACGGTTGTTAGCCTGCCGATGCTTGTCAGTATTGATAAGCACATGCAAAACACTAACGTTAATGCTAATCCCTTTTTCAAAACAAATTCCCCCTTCACACTAGCATTCAATAAAATGTTGTCTTGCCAATCGACTGCAGGATACGGAATTGGGCTGCTGAAATTTAAGAAATAGACCTATCACTCCCTTCTAGTTCAGCAGAGAGCTGAACATTAGAAAATTTGCAAAAGCACATGCAGAAGACTTTACCTTTTTTATTGTATCCGCTTTCAAATTGTTGATATAGGTACTATATTTAAGGTGTAGTGTTGTTTTTTAAGAACGGTTTGTTATACCTGCTAGCATCTTGATCGTGACTATAGATGGTATGTTAAATATGCAAGATTAATTGCACTAGGCACTAGGATTTACCGTTTAAATATATTACAATATTTGGTGATGATTGATTAAGCAAATATGAATAGATAGGGAGTGTCAGTAATCGATGAAAAATTTAGGTAATTGGAAAACGCACACAAAAAAATGGTCGGTCGCCTTGCTAGCAAGTGCTTTTTTGCTATCCCCAGCGGGATTGCCTGTGTCAAAGGTAGAAGCAGCTGCAAGCCAAGCTGTTGATTCCGCTCAAAGTACGGTGAACAAACAGGTAGCTGCAAAATATCGGATTGTCACATTGGGAGATTCGATTACAGTAGGTTATGAGCCTAATTTGAAAGCGTTACCTTACGGCTATGTGGAGCGTCTAAATGAGCAAGGACTTCTTCATGGACGTACAACGGTCAACAACTATGGCATTTCCGGACTGAAGACGGGAGGATTAAAATCTTTTGTCGAGGCTATTCAGTCAGGCACAAAGGTGGACGCGGAGGCGATACAGCCTAATCTAATTGATCCTAATGCGGCAAAACTCGGAGCAAATACGGAGCAAATTCGTGGGAGTATTGCAGATTCTAACCTAATTGTTCTAACTATTGGCGGAAATGATGTCTCCCAATTGCTTATTGCCGGTTCAACTTTAAATGATCAACAACTTGCAGAAAGCGTATCGGCTTTATTGACTGCCTACGGTGAAAATGTAAACCAAGCCATTCAAAATTTATATAAAATAAACCCTAATGCTGAAATTATTATTGCAGATCAGTATCAGCCTCTGCCGGCAATAGCTGACGCAGCTTTGTACCCTAAGCTGGTAGAGGTGTCGAAAGCTTTTACGGCTACTGTAGATAAGCTTGCCAGTGCGCTTGCTGCTCAAGGTGTGAAAATTAAAGTTGCACATGTGGCCTCCGAGTTCATTGGCAAGGAAGCTCAACTAACACATATGATTGCAGATCGGGATTTTCATCCAAATCAGTCCGGTTATGAAATCATTGCAAAGGTAATTTCCGAAACGATCTGGGGTTCACATACAGCGTTATCCGCAGCCAGCGGCCAAACGATTAATGTGATTGTCAATGGTGCGAAATTAAATACGCCATATCAGCCAGTACTTAAAGAAAACAGAAGCTTTATCTCTATTCAAGATATTGTCCAGGCATTTGGAGCTGTTACCGTATGGGATTCAAAGTCCAAAACAGCAGCTATTACTTACGGTGAGCACAGTCTAACGGTTCAAATCGGCGCTTCCGAAATTTATTTAGACGGGGTAGCGATAAGCCTGGATACGCCTGCTTTCTTGAATAAAGTAGGCAAAGAACATAAGACGTATGTTCCGCTTGCGGCAATAGCAGAGGGATTTGGATTGGATGTCCACTATTTGGAGAAGCTTAGAACGGTATTCGTCAATTCTTAAGCTTGAAAATATGTAATAAAATGTTCGAAACCACATGCGAGTGTAGCAACTCCATGTGGTTTTTCTTTTCTCAGTTAATCGCAAACAAACCGAACGTTTAAAAAGTTCTGGCATTACAGAAATCTAAATATATCCACTTAAAACGGACCAATGTTATGCGTTCTTATGTAATAGCTAAGAGCACAACCAACTATTAATACAGGTAAAATAAACAGAAGATAATATTTTTTTTGTATCCCCATAACCCGTAACAATTTTAAGTTCGTAAAAATCGTTAGAGGAACTAGAACAATACTTATCGTTCCTGCTATAATCAACCCCACAATAATTCCGGACCATTCTTCTCCTACCATATCTGAACAACCATTGATTAAGCAATTAACGGAATAAAAGGTAATTGCCCACCATAAGAAAGCATACATCGAAATAAAACCAAAAATAAAATTAATGAGGAAACTTATTAGCATATAAATCTTATTCATTTACAACTCACCCGCCTTTTTGAATTCATTCAAAATCATAGACGGTGGGAACAAGGAATAAGTTTCCATTTTATTGCTATATGATGTATGAGCGTAGTCTCTAAACAGTGAATTTTTTAGTAATAGAGAAGATTCACTCTGCTTGTCGAAATGTGTATTTTTACTTTAATAGTTAATGTTAGAATAAGATGAACCATAGAGTTGTTCATTTTTTAGTAGTTTGAAAGGTCAATGGAGGATTGGGAAAGTTGCCGTATACAGAGGGAATTAAGCTAAAGGAATGGCTAAAAGGGACTCCGATAGAAGTTCTGACCTTTTTAAATATAGCTATATCCATTACGGAACAGGTTCATACGGCACATAAGCGTGGGACTGTATTAGGTGATTTAAATCCAGCTCATATTGTGATCGATTCGGAAACCCATTTGGCTGTAATCGAAGGTCAGTATGAAACGGATTACGTCTATCTATCACCAGAACAAACGGGAAGACTTAACCGCTCGCCTGATGAGCGAAGCGATTTATATGTGCTGGGCATGATTTATTACGAATTGCTTGCTGGAAAAGTACCGTTTCAAGCTGAGAGTACGGAAGAGTGGATACATGCTCATCTAGCAATTGTTCCAACAGCGCTGAGAGAGTTGCGTCCGGAGCTCTCCGAATCACTGGAAGCTATCATTATGAAGCTGCTGTCGAAGTCGCCAGAAGAGCGTTATCAAAGCACTTATGGGCTGCTAATGGATTTGAAGAGATGTATTTCTTCATTGCTAGATGACGGTCATATCGTATCTTTTGACATTTCACATGCAGATGAGGCAAGCCGTTTTCGCCTGCCGCGGACACTCTTTGGGCGTGAGATGGAAGAAGAGAAGCTTCGTGAGGTTTACGAACGGGTTCGTTCTGGCGAATCTGCGTTTGTGCTCGTTAGCGGCCAGGCGGGGAATGGTAAAACTGCACTCATCCAACAATTTCAAGTGCAAGTTACAAAGGAAGGTGCTCAGTTCATTGCGGGGAAATGTGAATTGATGAATCGCGATATTCCGTTTTCGCCAATTCTTCAGGCACTTCGAAGGTTGATTAAACAAACGTTGAGCGAAGCACCAGAGAGAGTAGACATGGTGAAGACTAGATTAGCGAAAGTATTAGGGCAAGGAGCCGGTGTTATTGCAGCACTCCTGCCAGAGGCAGAAACGCTTCTTGGTGTAATTCCTACTTTAGAAATACTTCCACCTGCTGAAGCAACTATTCGACTCCGCCGCCTACTTCCTATTTTTATAAAAGCATTTGTAGACAAGGCACATCCGCTTGTTCTATTTCTAGATGATCTCCAATGGGCGGATCCCGCTACCGTGGAGGTTCTCCGTACTGTTGAACATGATAAGCTGCTGCACGGTTTACTCATCATAGGCGCTTTTCGTGAGGAAGCTATGGCAGAAGAGAAAAGCAACGGAGAGCCTCATACTGCTGCAGCATTTTGGATGGAACACTCCCTTTCCTTAAAAATGGATGATACTCCGATGGCGTTCCATCATATCGCGATATCCCCACTAACCTATATTGATGTGAGACTATTTGTATCGCAAATTGTTAATGAAAACTCGGCTAGGGTTCGATTGCTTGCGGAGTCGCTTTACCATCGAACAGGTGGGAATCCCTTGTATTTACACCATCTATTAGACAGCCAATATAGGGAGCAAAAGCTCTATTTCGATGAGGAAGCATCGATGTGGGCTTGGGAAGCAGCCATAGTGACACAGATGCCTGAAGACCCCGATATTCTTGATTTGATAAACGACCGTATTCGGAAGCTGCGAGCAGAGACGATTGAGCTGCTTGCCATTGCAGCGGCTATCGGTCATCGCTTCCGTCCTTCAATGATTGCTCTAGTAAGCGATTGCGACGTGGCCCATACAAGAAAGCTATTACACTCCGTAGAGGCTGAAGGCTTACTTTATCGAGAGTATGACGCTTATGGGACGGATGACGGTTATTATACTTTTTTACACGACAGGGTACAGCAGGCTGCTTATATGTCCGTTCCCGAATCAGCGAAAGCGGGCCTGCATCTAAAGATTGGACGAGTGCTGCGCTCCCACAGTCAGACGGAAGAAACGATTTTTGATATGGTTTATCATCTGAATTTGGGCTGCGAAGAGATGGTGGAGGAGGCGGAGAGAAGCGAGCTGGCCGAATACAATCTTCAGGCAGGTCTGAAATCGAAGGCTGCGACCGCGTTTACGGCTGCTCTGCACTATTTAAATATGGGATTGCACCTAGTTCAGGATGACGGAGAAGGTACGCATTCACTTGCCTATCGTTTGATGCTGGAGATGCCCGAATGTGAATATATGTGCGGACGCGCGGATGCCGCGGAAGAACTGCTCAAACGGTTGATGCTGCGTACAACGGATGTGGTTGAACGCTCTCATATTTATATGATTTGGATTGGGATGAATAGTTATTTGAAGAGAGACGTTATAGCCGTAAATATCGGTCGGCGGGCACTGGAGGAATTCGGGTGGAGACTGCCTCTTAAGCCTTCTAAAGCAGAGATTGCCAAGGAATTAATGCTGGTGCAAATTGCGTTGTACAACAAGCGTAAGGCGCTTGCGCAATTACCCATAAATCGTGACCCTCATTATAAAGCATTGTCTGATCTCGTAATGGCCATATCCACGTCAGTATTTACGTTGAGCTTGGAATTGACTGCCGTATTATTCTCAAGATTCATTCGGTATGGACTGAAGCATGGAAATAACGAAGCATTTGCGTATTTACTCGCTGGATACGGTTTGGTCATTCTTAGAAATAAAATCTCTCTATCCTATACCGGGCTTTATTATATTGATACGGCTATTCTTCTTTCTACTTCTTTTGAAAGCAATGACTTGCAATGCCGACTGAACTACATCAGGGGGCTTGCAAGACTTCAACAGAATCCAGAAGAAGGCGTCGAGCATTTTGAGAAATCGATGCGCTATGGGATGGAATCTGCCAATTTGACTTATGTGAGTATTGCTATGTTGACGAGTACAACCACGCATATCGGTGATTTGTATGCGTTGTCTGAACGTATTTCAGATTTTGAAGAAACTTCGCAGATGCTTGTAGATGAGGTAACGCACAGCATATTCCGAATTGCAAGATGGTATGTGGCGAGAATGCAGGGTGAGGACAAGGAAAGTGATGAAGTTGCTTTACCTTTACAGAGCGTGCGCTCAGAGGAGACGCTGAATCATGAAGTCTATTACATCTGTACCTGCCAAATTGAAATTGCTTATTTGGAGGGACGGTATCGTGAAGCGCTTGACTGGGTTGAGAAAGGCCGTTTTAACACGTTTAGGCAGACACGGATGCAAGTTCGCAAGCAGCATATTTATCACTCGTTGACCCTTGCTGCTATGTATGTGGATTCGTCGAAAGGGGAGCGTAAGGGTATTCGTCTTAAGCTTAGCAAACAATTGTATGCTATGAAGAAATGGACCGGCTATTTCGGACAGGAGTCTTCGGCTTATTTGCTTATCAGAGCTGAGCTAATGCGAATCGATGGAAATATAGTAGCTGCAACAAAAGGATATGAGGATGCGATTCGTTCTGCACGATTAGAGAGCCAACCATTAATGGAGGGGATCGCATTAGAACGGGCTTCGATTTTCTATAGAGAAGCAGGCAGTACGATCGGAGCAGATACGCTTATCGCGGATGCATGCGCTGCCTATATAAAATGGGGGGCTGTTGCCAAGGCAAGGAAACTGAGAGAGACATACCACGAGCTGCGATCAGCATCCTTTGTATCACAAGCACTAGATAGGACGATTGTGGAAGAGGTTGAAGCGATTGAAATGGATCGGAAAATAATGCCCGCAATCGCGGACGAGAGGACGCTCTTACACCAAATTACCGAATGGTCCCGTACGAATTTCAACCAAACGGTACTAAACCGTTTCCTTGAAACCGCACTTCGCTATTCGGGCGCAGAAAAGGGATATGTACTGAACAGCGATGAAGAGCGCTTTTCCATTATGGATCAGTCTGGTGAAGTGAGAACTGCTGTAGACACAATAGAATATGCAGAGGCTATTGCTCGTTATGTGATCCAAACAGGCGAATCGGTTATGCTTGCTGATGCCTCGCGCAGCTCCTATGCCGCAGATCCTTATATTCGTCGAAATGAGTCGAAATCTGTACTATGTATGCCAATTCTTGTTCCGGGTAAACCATTGCTTTCCCTCCTTTATCTGGAAAACAACTTCATCACCGGAGTGTTTACCAAGGATGTACGGGATATGCTGGATCTGATGATCACTCGGATGTTATATCTAAAATCGTTAGAGGAATCGAAGGTACAGATAAGTGCAGCAAGTGATGCAGAGCTTCATTTTGCAGCTATTCCGGCCGAGGATCAAATACAGCTGCCTGAGCATTTGACGAAACGTGAAACAGAGATCCTGTACGCGCTGACGGACGGTTTGTCCAATAAGGAAATCGCCTATCGTTTTGGCTTAACAGAAGGAACAGTTAAAAGTTATCTATTTCGTGTATATGGAAAATTAGGAGTGAAGCGTCGTGCTCAAGCGATTACGCGAGCAAGAGAACTTCTTTTATTAGATTAAACGTATTGAATAGTTCGACAAATAAGCCACTATTAACGCCATAAGACGCGTAAATAGTGGTTTTTTCTACTTTATTTGCGCAATGCTAACTTTAGTGAGTATACCTTTTTAGACTTCATGGCTATGATTAAGTCTTTGAGCAGTACAATGACTAAATCATGAAGCGGGAGTGAAAGAATTTTATGGTACAAACATTATTAACAATCAGGAAAAGGAGAAAGACTAGCTTAATTGGAATGCTGTGTTTCGTCATCATTATTTCGTTATTTGCACCTTTGGCGAATCCTTCGCAGGTCTTTGCGGCGTCAGACTTTAGTGGAGGAAGCGGAGTGATAGGCAATCCTTATATCATTACGACACCTAATCAGTTAAATAGAATTCGTAATTATTCTGGTAGCCATTTCAAGCTTGGAGGAAATATTGATTTAACGGATTACCTCTCGGAAGCGGGTGCTGGGTATAATAGTGGGCAATATTGGGCGCCTATTCCTTCATTTAGTGGCACACTCGATGGTGATGGTTATGTGGTAAAGGGATTGAAAGTCTATAGTAACGCAGGTTATATCGGTCTCTTCGGATCCTTAACCTCGGGTTCTTCTATAAAGAATATTGGATTAGAATATGTGGAAGTGATTGGGAATGGGATGTTTGCAGGTGGTTTAGCAGGTGCCATATATGGTCCAGCAACAGTGTCAAACAGCTATGTGACAGGTAACGTTACAGGGATGTATACTGGAGGACTAATTGGATATCTAGATAAAAGCGATATTAGAAATAGCTATTCTACAGCTCATGCTACGTCCACTTCTAATAATGTAGGTGGTTTAATAGGGATTTCCTATAAAGGTACCATTACAAATAATTATGCTGCCGGGGGCATTACAGGATTTTATCCCGCAGGTGGGTTGGTAGGTGGAATTTATGATGGTGACGGAGCGAGCCTATTCGTTGATAACTACTATGATAAAGAAGTTTCAAGAGATTATAATAATTCAGGAAAAGGAATACCGAAGTCGACTACTGAGATGAAAACTGCATCTACATTTTCGACCTGGGATTTCGACAGTGAGTGGATCATAAAAGAAGGCCATTATCCAGAGCTGCAAGTTTTCTTAGCAGAAACGCCTACAGCGGATATTGAAGGCGGCTCTGTTGTGTGGAATTCAGAGATAGAGCTTAGCAGCGGGACGATAGGCGCAGCTATCTATTATACGACAAACGGCGATGAGCCGACGTTGAACAGTACACTTTACCATTCACCTATCGTGGTAACGGATGATATGACCATTAAAGCTATTGCGGTTAAGGGAACGGTTTATAACGAAGCAATGGTTGAAAGCTACACAGTAACAGGAAGAGCAGCAGCGCCAACAACAGGCAGTTTAGTGCCAGGAACCAATGTAGACACCACACAATTACACGGTGTTACGGATGCCATGGAATACAAAGTTAATAATGGCAGTTACGTTGCTGTTGCAGCAGGTGCTGCTTCTGTAGATAACATTAGCGTACAAGTGGGCAATACAATCTCCATCCGTACAGCAGCAGGATCTGGTTATCCAGCAACTGATGCGCAAGTATTAACGGTTGGTCAAGCAGACATTCATCCAAAAAGCACTGTGTCAACGTTAATCTCGACGATTGGAACAGTTAGCATAGGCGGAACGGCGAATGAAACGATCAAGGACATTCCGTATGTAACAACGTTAGCTGCGTTTAAGGATGCAATTACACCGGCAGCGTATGCGACATTCGAAGTCTATGAGGCGAACGGAATAACTAAGGCAACTTCATTAGAAACAGGTAATAAGGTCATTGTTACAGCGCAGAATCCAACAATGAAGACCACATATGCAGTAACCATGCAACAAGGTCGTCCAGCAGGATATTTGTCACAAGGAACAAACGCTGATACCACAAGTTTGAAAGGTGTTACGGATGTGATGGAGTACAAAGTAAATAACGGGAATTACGTTGCAGTTACAACGGGTGCTACTATTGTAGATAACATTAGCGTACAAGATGAAGATACGATCACCGTCCGTACAGCAGCTACATTAGATCATATGGCATCTGTTGAACAAGTACTACTCGTTGGTCTATCGGACATCAAGCCAAAAAGCACAGAGTCAACGTTAACCTCGACGATTGGAACAGTAAGCACAGGCGACACAGAGAATGAAACCATAACGAGCATTCCATATGGAACAACGTTAGCTGCGTTTAAGGCAGCGATTACACCAGTAGCTCATGCCACATTTGAAGTCTATGAGGCAAATGGAATAGACCAAGCTACTACATTAGCAACAGGCAACAAGGTTATTGTGACAGCGCAGGATGCAACAACAGTGACTACTTACACCGTAACGGTTCAAGCGGGTCCTCCGGCTGGTATTTTAGCTCCAGGAACAAACGTTGATACTACGCGTTTGAGTAATGTTATGGATGTAATGGAGTACAAAGTAAATAACGGGAATTACATTGCCGTAGCAATGGGTGCCACTTTTGTAGATAACATCGGTGTAGAAGAGGGAGATACGATCTCCGTCCGTACAGCAGCTACATTGAATCATATGGAGTCTTTTGCACAGCTTTTAACGGTTGGACTAGCGGACATTCATCCGAAAAGCACAGCATCTACATTGACCTCGACGATTGGCACTGTAAGCACCGGCGCAACAGGGAATGAAACGATAACGAATATTCCTTACGGAACAACGTTAGCTGCGTTTAAGGCAGCGATCACCCCAGCAGTATATGCGACGTTTGAAGTCTATGAGGCCAACGGGATAGACCAAGCGGCTACATTAGCTACAGGTAGCAAGGTCATTGTTACAGCGCAGGATGAAATTACGAAAACTATCTACACCATAACGGTGCAAATAGGTCCTCCAGCGGGGCAACTGACACCAGGAACTAACGTTGATACCACGCGTTTGAATGAGGTTACAGATGTAATGGAGTACAAAGTAAATAACGGGAATTACATTGCCGTAGCAACGGGTGCCACTTTTGTAGATAACATTGGTGTAGAAGAAGGAGATACGATCACCGTCCGTACAGCAGCTACATTAGATCATATGGCATCTGTTGAACAAGCAGTAATCGTTGGTCTAGCGGACATCAAGCCAAGAAGCACGGCGTCTACATTGACTTCGACCATCGGCACAGTAAGCACAGGCGCAACAGGGAATGAAACGATAACGAATATTCCTTATGGAACAACGTTAGCTGCGTTTAAGGCAGCGATCACCCCAGCAGCCCATGCGACTTTTGAAGTCTATGAGGCGAACGGAGTAGAGAGAGCGACTACATTAGCGACAGGCAACAAGGTCATTGTTACTGCGCAGAATGCAACAACGGCAACCACTTATACCGTGACAGTGGAAGCAGCACCACTAGTGCCAACACCGACGGCACCAACGACACCAACGACACCAACGACACCAACAGGACCGACACTAACGCCAACCCCAACGCCGACATTGTCACCAACGCCTGTTGTAAACAAACCGATTTACAATGACAAAGTGGATAAAAAAGCAGTTGCTGAAATTAAGCTAAAGGCTGAATTAGCAAGTTCAACAACCTTTGCAGATGTGAAAATGAATTCATGGAGTTATGACGACATTGACTTCGCTACTCGTGCTGGAATTGTAAAGGGATATGCAAACGGGACATTCCGCGGTGAGGCGAAAGTCACTCGTGGGGAATTTGCTCAAATGCTTGTAAAAGCACTTGGATTCACAGCTACAGGAACTCAAGTGGTTACAGATGCAACGGGCCATTTTGCTGAAAATGCCATTAGAGCCCTTTTAGAGAAGGGGATTATGACAGGTTATGCGGATGGAAGCTTTGAACCTAATCGTGTCATTACACGAGCTGAAATCGCGGCATTATTGGCTAGAGTACTTGATTTAGCACAGTTAGATACAAACGCTAAATTTGAGGATATTAATGGTAGCTGGGCGAAAGATCAAATTAACGCTTTAGGCAATGCCGGAATTATCAAGGGCAAAACAGAGCATGAATTTATTCCAAATGCTAACGCTTCTAGAGAAGAATCGGTTGTTTTGATCGTTCGACTTCTCAAGCTGGTATCAACGGAATAATCAATAATTAGCACGACAGATGCCGCAAGCAAACTGAAGCACCGTTCCCAAAAAGCATGCAAGTCATGCTTTTTGGGCGGTGCTTATTTTTATTTTAATAGGAGCGAGAAAATGGAAATGAGGTATAATTATTGAATGAAACAATACAACTCAAACTTCAAAAATTATGATGATCGCTCATGCGCTTTCTTGCCTCTAGCGTAGCATCATGTAAAGCGAGGAATATATGAAGAAAATAAGCATGAAACGGACGCTACCCGTCGTTTTTTCTATTATTATGATCATGATCAGTATAATCATTTTAAAATACGATATGTATGAACAAAGAATTCTGAGTTTCAAAATCACAACGAGTTTTTTGGTCTGTTATATACTGTTTTATGAATTTCCGTATATTGCGTTGTACGAAATTAAATCAACTTTGAAAAAGCTAAATAAAATAATAATTATTGGACTCTATATGTTTGGACTTCTCTTAGGGGTGCTTACAGCAGTAGAGTTTGTTAATCTTTTTGCGGATTCATTTATGATCAGTTACCAAAGTAAAGAAATTACAGTTTTAAGCAGCGAATCGAGATACAGAGATATGAAGAGCGTTTTGGTCATCATAGATGATGAATTAAAGAAATTCTCTTTAGCACCAGGATATGTACAAGTAGAGGATAACTCAAAATATCTCGCCCATGTGTTTGTCAAAAGCAAAATAGTTATTCCTGTAGAGGGGCCTCTGAAATAGCTTTTGAACTACATGATCATATATTCTTGAACTAAGCAGGAGGTTGAACGTGAGAAAATATTTATTTGTAAATCCAGCTGTAATAGTTGCTATGGTGATCTACTTAATTATTTTATCGTTTTTTTTAACTATGATAGTGTGTTTTAGTGCAGAAATAAATCTGTGGATTAGAATAGTAGTTCTTACGATTTGGTATTCGATTGCAATAAGTTTTTTTTATTTTGTTGGCATAAATAAAAAAGTAATCATCAGCGAAAAAGGCATTGAATTCAAGTCTTTCAAACGAAATATAAACTTAACTTGGGAGGAAATTGAAGAAGTTGGTTTTGTTTATTATTCACCGGTATCTGGAAGGCAAACAGCTAAATTTATTTGTTTCTCAAAAGTAACGAATAGCACACAGATAAGAATAAGCAAATTTTCAAATGATTGTATTTATATGAAAAATAGAAAAGGGCTTGTTCCATATTTAAGTACCTTTTGGCCAAAAGAAATTGGTGGGTGAGGGAAACTGTACTTATAGTGAACAGTTCCATATCTTGTAAGCCCTTGTGCATACGCCATATTAATCCACAACCGCAATTAGGTTGCGGATTTTTTTGCATTTCCAGGCTAACGCAAGAGCTTACAAGCTCATTGAAGGCCGCAAGGAGTTGTCGTAAACACAATCAGTAACTCTCTTAATTACAATTCAAATGAATAAAATATAATTTCTTAATAGTTAAAGAGATTTAAGTTTACATTGCGCTGATATAGTAATTATTGAACAAGAATTTCACTAAGGGGAGACGGCAAAATAATGAAAGCAAAAGCATTTCGTAAAGCAATCGTAATCGCATCAGTAATATCATTGCTAGGAGGAGGATTACATACCGGTTTTGGTCCAAATAATCGTGTCTACGCAGTAGATGGCTCTACGCCATCCGCTATCGTTGAAGATTTTGAAGATGGAATCTCGGATGTGAAATTCAACCCTAAACGCATGTATAATGCAACGCTGCATTTGGAAGATAACAAGAAGCTTGTAAGAAATGGGCAATATTCAGCTAGAATTGATTACGATATGATAGGCATCGTAGATAACCCTTCTCAAATTGAAGTGGGGTATAAAACAGGGAATATCCCAGTTACCGGTTACCCTACTAAAGTAGGCATGTGGGTATATGGGAACAATGAAGGACATTTGCTAACGACAAAATTCAGAGATGGTAAAGGATCTTCATTCCAAGCAGAATTTTATGATCAGAATCAAATGGGTGTAGACTGGTCTGGTTGGAAATATATCGAGGCAACTGTTCCGCAAGGTAAGCCAGGTCCAATTGTCCTCGAATTGTTTTTCCAATTGAAGCAATCGAATATGAGCAAGAAAAATAAAGGCTCTATCTGGGTAGATGATATTACCTTTATTTATGAAGAGGTTGATGAGGATAAAGAGGTTCCCACCATTAAACCTATATCGCCTATCCCAAATGAAGTATTAAGCACTCCACTTGACGAATTAAAGGTTGAGATGGAGGATAACGGATCAGGTTTGGATTTGGATACCTTATCTGTTCATTTGGATGGAACGGATATTACGGAGCAGGTGCAGTATTCTGAAGGTACACATTTATTAACCTATCCTGGCAAAAAAGTGGATGGCGGTTATCATGAGCTTGCTATTGACGTGAAGGATAAAGCTGGAAATCCGGCAGGAAAAACATACGCCTTCACAGTGAATGCAGGAGAACGTTTGTTTACGAATGCTGCCAAAGAAGCAGTAAGTAATGAAATATACTCTGTTAAAGTCGGTATCAAAGACTACTTGAATGCAGAACGGGCAGAATTTGCATTAAATTATGATGCCAGCACCCTTCAAGTAGAAAGCATTAGCCAAGCAGCCGGAGTAGCCCTCACCTCAGATATTGATAATGAGCACGGAGTTGTTCAGGTAGCACTTAATAACGTAGCAGTTGCAGCCCAAGAAGTCGTGACGGTTAACTTTAGAGTGAGCCCTCATGCTGCGTTAGAGCGCGGTGAATATTACAAGTCCATAACCATGAGCAATACAAATCTCATAGCTGGCGGAGTTCAAACTAGTTCACCACTAGCTGCTCCTATCCACTATACAATCGCCTTTCCATACCAGGTGGAAATGATGGGAGTTGGTTTAGGCACGCCTTCTACATTTACAGTAGTAGACCATGAGGGCAAGCCGTATGAAGGAGCGGATATTGTTTTTATTGGATTATTAAAGCAGAGCTCTGTAGTTACGGTTAATACCGTAACGTCTAATGTATATGAGGATGACGATACGTCTTCTGCTGTAGTTATGGTTGCAAAAGCTGGTGAACGTTACTATGCTTCAGCAGAAGCTGAGGATGGATTATTCGAGATTATTTTTGAAGATGGCAAAACCACAGGTTATATCTCTGAATCTGACGTTAGCAAGCAGCTATTGAACAGCAGCCTTGGTAAAACAGATGCTAAAGGACAATTAACGACAGACCTAACGACATTGGCACTTGGAACCTATCAGGTTCAAGCAGTCAACGGTGATAAGAACAGTAAGGTTGTCAATTATGAAGTCGTAGAGCAGTACGGTACTGATGCACCTCAAAATGTTCAAACTTACGTGGCAGAAGATCTGTCATCCGAGCTGAGCGCTGCTTGGCAAACAAAGCCAGACCAAACCATCACTTATCTTCAATACATTGAAGCTAGCGAGTGGGGAACGGGTGTTAACCCTGAAATCAATCATGTCAAACAGCATCAAGCTGAGAGTGAGCTTCAAGTGCTTAGTATGAAGGAAAATGGAACGAAGGGTGAGATCCGGTTTCATAATGCCTTAATTGAAGGCTTGAAAGCAAATACTGCCTACAAATATCGCGTAGGCTATGAGGGCAATTGGTCGGAGTGGCATGAATATTCGACAATTGACCAAGATAAAACAACACCGACCTCATTCTTGTATGTTACCGATTCTCATACGAATCAATCACAAGGAATTAAAGCGTATCAAGAACTTATGACGAGTGCATTGAAACAACATCCATCCACACAGTTTGTTATGCATGGCGGGGATATGGTTGATGTTGGCGGCGCATTTGAAGAATGGGAAAAGTTCTGGGAAGCCTCTTCGGTCTATGCAACAAAAATTCCAACCGCTCTAACATTGGGTAATCATGATGTGAAGAGTGAGGGGAAAGAAGTATTCACCAAAGGTGCGAATTTTCCAACGAACGGCCCAGAATCTCAGCTGCAATATGCCTACTCTTATGAGGTAGATGATACCCATTTTGTCGTATTGAACTCAGAGGGTACAGAGGAACAAATGATTGAGCAAGCAGCATGGCTCAAAGAAGATTTAGAAAAAAATGATAAAAAATGGACGATCGCCATGTTCCACCGTCCTGCCTACCATACAGAGAATGGTCGAGAAACGTTGGTGGAGTATACGCAAACGTATTTTGCGCCAATTTTAGAAGAGAAAAAAGTGGATTTGGTTCTCGTTGGTCATGATCATGTGTATGCGCGTACCTATCCAATGCAGAATGGAAAGCCCAATAAGGCTACAAATGAAGGTACCGTATATCTAGATGGCGGTGCTTCGGGCTGGAAATTCTACGATGGTACTCAGTATAATTATTTGAATTATATTTTTGATGAAGACGTGCCGGTATATTCCGCTATTGAAATTTCTGAGGACGGAATCCATGTGGAAGCACGCACGAGTGCGGGAAATAAGATCGATGAGTTTACTGTCGTGAAAACTACAGAAATTGAACCGACACCAACAACGTCACCGACGCCGACAACGCCGACAACACCAACAACACCAACAACACCAACAACACCAACAACACCGACAACACCGACAACACCGAAGCCGACAGCATCACCAACACCAACGCCGACAGCAACGCCGTCACCGACACCAACATCGGCGCCGACAACAACACCGACGCTTTCGAAGCCTGTCTTCAACGAAAAGGTAGATGTGGACGTAGTTAAGGCCATTGTGGAAAAAGAGAAATCTGCTCCTGCCGTAAGCTTTAAGGATGTTCCAGCGTCTTCATGGAGCGCTTCAGTAGTGGAACGTGCTGCTAAGATGGGGATTGTAACGGGTTATAGCGATGGTTCTTACCATCCCAATGAACAGGTAACTCGCGCTGAGTTCGCTACAATGCTTGCAAAAGCTTTTGGTCTAAAGGGTTCAAACAGTTCCACTTTCACTGATGCAAAAGGGCATTGGGCCTCAGAAGCGATTGCAGCATTACAGGCTAATGGGATAATCACAGGTTATAGTGATGGTACTTTCCATCCTAATCAAGATATTTCCCGTGCTGAGATCGTTGCTATGCTTGCTCGGATGACGAACTATGTTCCTAGCACATCCAATCTCTTCTCGGATGTAGTTACGAGCTGGGCTTCTGAACAAATCAACGCTTTCGCAAATGCAGGTATCGTAAGTGGCAAAGGCAACGGATCGTTCAAACCGAATGAATCTGCATCCCGTGCTGAGTCAGTTGCGATGATCATTCGCTTGTTGGATAAATTGCTTGAGCAATAAGTGAATTTTTAAAGGAAGTATAATAGGCGAGCATTCAATGATAAAGAGGGTATCCCTGAAGCATATGGCTTTCGGGACACCCTCTTCTTTAGGTACTATCCACTACAATGCTCTATTCCATCAGAACCCCGTTAACGAACGTCATCGTTTTATCTTTAAATTCAATGATAAAGGTGTTTGGTTGCTCCGCTTCGTTGTTCAAGTGAGTGCCTACCATAACCTCATTTCCTACATTATCCAAAGGATTATGAAGCAAGCCTCTAGGAGTGTAGCGACTTACGTAACCAATAACATTTCCATCCTTATCCTTAATAAATTCACTTTTGCTCGAAAACACCAAATCTTGGCTTTTCTTCTTCAAAGTCAAATTTATTTCCAGAATTCCGTTGTTCTTCTCGTAAACGATGTTTACATCTTTAGACGACAACGGGAAACCAATGACAAAGAGCCCAATAATGGAAGCAGCCAGTACGAGTACCGCAGCGATGGAAATCACAATCGCTTTTTTGTTCTTTTTCTTAACCTTTTTTAAGTAATTTAGTTTCTCCACTTCTTCGTTATCAATGACGGGCAGGGAAAGACCAGTTGTTTCAATCATTTCCTTATAAAACTGTTGACACTCTTTACAGGATTGCAGATGCACTTCGATTTCTTCGTTACTATGATCAGAAGTTAACTTTTCAATATAAGAAGGCAATAAATCCCGTACAATATCGCATTTCATGATGATCTTCCTTTCATCAATTTTTGTTTACCTCTGTAAAAGGTTACTCTTGCCCACGTTTCATCTCTGCCAAGAATTTCGCCAATTTCCCTAAAGCTGAATTCCCCAGTCATACGCAGGTACATGACTTCTTTCGTATTGGGATCAAGCAAATGAAGCTTTTTGAACAAATCCATTTTATCCTGTGCTAAAATGAATTGAGATTCCGTGGAATCAGAGTCCACTAATGCGGTATCTTCTAACTTGTCGTACCGCCTCTTGTTCTGCTTATCCAGCTCCTTGTACCAGACATGCTTAGCAATCTGGCAAAGCCACACGTATACTTTGCAAGTTCCATCGTACCTATGTATGGACTTTATGGCTCTATAAAAGGTTTCTTGAGTTATTTCTTCTGCCAATAAGTGATTATGGCAAAAACTAAAGACGAATTTATATACTTGGGTCGAATATTCCCTGTATAATTCCTCGGTGTCCTGCATCTGTTCACCTCCTCAAGCTATATATCCGAAAATAACGTTAAACGTTACAACTTGTTTTAAAATAGTTCAGCTTACGAGTGAGAGGCTATTCAAATATTATAATCATATTTTTCAGTTATTCTCTCAAACTTTTTTATGCTGTGCTACGATTTCTCTTTTGAAACTTCTCTTTTTTAACTTTGTCTTAGCTTAATCTTCGAAGTTTAAGTATATAATGATAGTTGAATAGGAGGGCTTTATCTCAATGGTATATGTAGAAACAGGAATAAAACTAGCAGTGTTTATAATCGTTATTTCACTATTCTTTAGTGTGGTTCGGTTTCTAGTCCAAAAATATCTAAGTGACTTCTTTCAAGGTTTTTCTAAATCAATAATAAAAATATTTAGATACTTAAAGGAATAAAGGGAGTCGACGCCTTTTGCCTCCACCATGTAAATCCACAAAGCAAAAGTTTGTGGATTTTGCTTTTTTCTGTTTCGAATACACTTCCTTGAGCCTAACAATCAGATAACTGGCTGCTAACTTCGTTGAGGAAGTATTGGAATGATAGAAATATGAAAACAAAAGGAGTGCAAAGTTTATGAAGCCTCACACCTCTGATCGAATTAAAATCTCGCCAGGGTTTTGGGAGGGATTACGTCAATTAGGAATTGCAGACCACGAAGTAGCCCAAAAAGCACGATTGCCGCTCACCCTTATCACTGAGCCGGAAGTCACTCAATCCCAATATTTTTCTATCTGGCAGGCTTATTCCGATCTCATCGGTGACACTGCCAAGGGAATCATCATGATGGCGACTTACTATGAAACAGCTAAGTTTCCTCCGACCGTGTTAGCGACTTACCATGCTCGAAACTATCGCGACGCTCTAAACCGAATGGCTCGGTATAAACAACTTTGCCCGCCCGAAAGCTTACATATCACGGAGGAGGCTGAGCACTGTACGATCGAACTGGAATGGCTGAATACGGAGCAACCGGGTCCGCCACTGCTTGTTGGCCTCACACTGGCATTTCTTATGGAGCTTGGACGCAGGGGTACAGGCGCATCTTTGAAGGCGCGGTACGTCGAATTTTCGCAATCAATGGGCGATGTGCAGGCCCTTGAAGCTTACTTTGGGTGCCCAATCCGAATGGATGCGAATGGCAATCGGCTGACGTTGCATCGGAGAGATCTAGACCGCCCCTTTGTCTCTTACAACGAAGAGCTGCTAGAGATTCTGACTCCCATTCTTGACCAATCGTTGAATGAACAGAAGCAAAGTCGCTCATTTGCTGAGATGGTCAAATGGATCATGAAACGCAGCCTCACAGGGGGACGGCCGGACATTCAGGCTGTAGCGAAGGAGCTCAGTATGAGTGACCGCACCTTGCAACGTAGACTTACTGACGAAAGCACAAGCTTCAAGCAGCTGTTGACACAAGCTAGACATGAGCAGGCACGAGAGTACTTGGCTGACCCCTCGCTCGATATTAAGGAAGTGGCATTCTTGATTGGATACCAAGACCAGAATTCTTTCTACCGCGCCTTTCGACTTTGGGAAGGTGATACTCCCTCGAATTGGCGCACAGAACATGCGATACAAACTCGGTAACTGCAGGACGGCTAGGAAATCCGGCAATTCATTATTACAATCTTCATCTTGCTAGTGGACTAGCACTTATTTTATAAATTGGCGTGTCAAACAAGAACGTTGGCGCGAGAGGCTAGTTACTGTACAACCCATACCCTGTAATATAGGCACTACCCCGTAACACAAGAAGGAGAAATGGATATGGATATGGGTTTAAACAACAAAACAGCTTTAGTGACAGGATCTACAAAAGGAATTGGGAAAGCAATTGCCATTGAGCTTGCCAAAGCCGGCGTTAATGTACTCATTAATGGACGTAATAATGAAGACGTCGAACGTACAGTTAATGAAATTAAAACAAGTTTCCCAAATACTTTCCCGCAAAATGCTACTGCCGATATTGTCGATATTGGCCAAAGAGAAGCATTATTTGAAAAATATCCCGAAATCGATATTTTAGTAAACAGTATGGGGATATATGAAATCATGAAATATGAGGATGTTGATGACGAAGTATGGGAAACCTATTTCCGTACAAATGTTCTTGCTGCGAATGGACTATCTAAATTTTATTTGCCTAAAATGTTGAAAAATGATTACGGTCGCATTATCTTTATTGCGAGTGAGGAAGCCATTATGCCTTCCGGACAAATGCCCCAGTATTGTATGACCAAGTCAATGCTATTATCATTGTCCAAAAGCTTATCTAAATTAACAGTAGGAACAGAAGTTACAGTCAATACGATCTTGCCAGGACCAACACTTTCTGAAAATGTACATCAAATTATTGATAGTATATATCCGGATGAAGCAATGACTTTCGCGGAAAAAGAGAAACATTTTATGAAAGCAAACCTGCCGCAATCTGAAATACAGCGATTTATTAAACCTATTGAAATAGGCAGACTTGCAACATTTGTATGTAGTCCGTATGCATCCGCCTTTAAAGGTTCTCCAATTCGGATGGATGGTGGAATGGTGCCGACTATTTTTTAGCATTTTTATCATGGTGTCTAGTAACCTACCGGGCTGCATTTTATGAAATTTTGTTATGCTAGCTGGCAGAAGAGTGTGGTGGAACGGCTATTTATTATCGCTCTCTCTTTTGCCAGAGTAACACATCCGCTTCACCTGCAATATGATAAGTCTAGAAATCTAAAGAGGTGAGCCAATGGCAGTTGTAAAAGCCAGGAAACAGGATATTGATATGTTGGCAAGGTTGCTTCGAGCTGAAGCTGAGACCGAAGGCGAAATGGGCATGCTCCTTGTTGGAAATGTTGGTATTAACCGAATAAGAGGGAACTGCTCCGATTTTAAAGATATCCGGACAATTCCTCAAATGATCAACCAGGAGCATGCGTTTGAAGCGTTGCAGCATAGTTTGTACTATCAAAACGCAAGAGAGAGGGAGCGCCGTCTGGCGCAACGGGCTGTGAATGGGGAGCGGAATTGGCCAGCCAAATTTTCCCTATGGTATTTCCGTCCAGGATCGTTCGAAAATCCCGGACCATGCCCGCCAACTTGGTATGATCAGCCGATTGCAGGACGATGGAAGAAGCACTGTTTTTATGAACCGACCGGTCAAGAATGTGAAAATATATATAATACGTTTTAATTTTATAATCGAGAAGAGCTCATTAGGAACTCTTAACCTGACTTATCACAGCCATGTGTCGGTTGATAAAACTTTATCTCATTAAGTGCCGCGTAAATCGCGGCTTTTTTGGGTTTAGTGGAATAAAGTTGTTGTCGGGTTAGCGATTGATCTAACGGGAACTTTAGTTCAATAATCCGAAGAGCAGTTTGCCACCGCGACAGCTGCTAAAGAACAATATCGTTTTATGGATTTTCGTTAATCCTTATGTGACGATTCGAATCGTTATCGGGGCGAACCTTTTATTAATTATACCTGTTGTAGACTATGAATCACCTTTCCATTAGAATTGCGTATGGGTAAAGGGTCAAAATAAAAGAAAAGAAGTAACGTAACGAAGCGAGGTGGAACAAGTATGAGCACGATGATTAGCGTAATGTTGGTGGATGATGAACCACTTGCACTGGAGAACGTTTATGAAATGGTGGACTGGAGTGCTCACGGTTTTACAATTGTAGGACAAGCAACGAACGGACGCAAGGCGTTGCAAATTTTTGAACAATGGAAACCGCAGATTGTTATCACTGATATTTCCATGTCGCCAATGAGCGGACTGGAGCTGGGAGCTCATATTCAGCAGATTGCACCAGAGACCAAACTGATATTTCTCACAGCCTATCGAGATTTTGACTATGCTCGACAGGCGATTGAGCTTCAAGCAGCAAACTACCTTCTTAAACATGAAATTAGCAAAGATCGTCTGTTGAATCATTTGCTGGAGATCAAGATGAGAATTGAAACGGAAGGAATGGATCGGGATCTCGCATTGCGGCTCATGATTCGAAACCTATTATCCGGGAGATTCACGTCGCAGGATGGCCATCTGCTCACTCAAGCTAGGAAACGCCTGGAACGACAAACTGGATTGCTTTATTGGGAATTCGGTAGCCAGGTATGCGCCGATGGCAGTCGCATTGCCAGCCATGTGCCTAGCGAAACGTTAGGTTTAATAGAGAGAGCTATTGAAGAACAAGTGGAGCATGTAGAAGAAATTCTAATCATGGAGCAGGAGCTTGGACATGTTGTTTTTCTAAAGCTGGATGTGCCGAATAGTCAGTTGATTGTTCAGTATAGCATGCAGGCCGTTGCATACGCATTGCAGCGGTTGCTGGGTATGCATACAGGCATTGAGCCATCGATAATTATGGGTGAGTTGGCGAACAAAGATTCTCAGAAGTTATGGATGAGCATGCAAGAGGCTTACGATTTCTCATTATTGCAGCCTCCTCGTGCTCTATTTTTAATGGAGCAAGTACGGCAAGCCGCATCCCGTAATGTCTCACCGTTTCCGTCTTTGAAGGATTTGATTCAATCCGAGGGGCAATGGGCCGGACTGCAGACAAGGCTACAAGCTATGCTAGACACTAAAAACTTGTCCGATTTGCGTGAGCTTCTAAATCATCTGCCTGCATGGACGAGTCTATTGCATGTGCCCCCAGAACAGACAATAGGGGCTAACGCTGCCGAGATTGTCAGTGTCATAACCGAATTATTGTCTTTAAAAGTGAAAAAATCATCTCAGATTGGAGGTTACTCTCGCTGGGTTATTAAAGCCATGGAAAAAGTGCGAATGCATTATGCTGATCCGGATTTGACTTTGGATACGGTAGCTTCCATGCTGCAAATCAGCAGTGTACATCTGAGGACCACATTCAAGAAAGAGACCGGCCAATCACTGCTTGAATATACAACCGATTGTCGAATTAGGGCTGCCAAAAAAATGCTGCTGGAAGGTGACTTGAAAATATATGAGATTGCAGAGCGGGTAGGCTACAAGACGAGTCAATATTTCAGCCAGGTGTTCAAACGTTCTACCGGCTTTCATCCGAAAGATTACAATGGACAGGAAAGTCGGGGATAAGCCAAATGCATACAATCCGCAATAAAATTATTAGCAGTGTAATCTTTATCGTAATTTTGTCTCTCACGACGATTAGCCTTCTCGCATATGAGCGTTTCTCTATGATTCTGGAAGAACAAGCACTTGCCGAGAATAGCATTCATCTTGAGCAAGCTGCTTTGCAAGTGAATCAGCTTATTGACGATGTCTACAAGTATGCGGGTAACATGGTCAATGACGGGTTGCTGCAAGATTTTGCCAACCGAACTAGTTACCCGTCAGTTTTTGAAGAATTAGAGGCGTACAGTGATGTGGTTACACAACTAACAAAGTTTAATGTACTTCGAGACTACCTGGAGAGCTCGGCTATTATTAGAAGTGATGGCAAAGTGTACTGGTCATCCCTTTACACGGATCCTTATTATAAAGAACTGCTTCAGGAAGACTGGTATCAAAGCAAGATCCAAACGGAAGCAAAAAGTGGGTTCACTATACCTCATGATATATTAAATCCAGGTCCTAAAAAAGTCGTCAGTTTCTTTATTCGTTTCGATCCTCAATATGGCGGAGTGCTAGTGCTTAATATTGATTACGCCGTATTTATGGATATGTTTAATTACTTGGAAACAAACTTTGATCAATATGCATGGGTGGAGAAGGACGGGACTGTATGGCACAATCATGGCATACCAGCAGAACGGCTGATACAAGCAACCGCATCCCTCCATCCAGGTATGAGCAAGGATACCGGCTCAGACGGTTATTACTTGACCAATCATTTTGAGAAAACCAACTGGTCTCTGGTCGCATTTACTTCGAAAGACAGATTTTATGAGCTGGTGGGGTATGTATTGCGATATTGGGTCGTCTTTGTATTGTTGTGCCTAATTCTGTGTATCCTTATTTTTTATCCAATTGTTACGAATATTACGCGACCAATCTCGCAGATGACTCGGGCGATGAAAATGGTTTCCATGGGCAACTACAATGTGAGTTTGACATTCAAGAGCAAGGATGAGTTGTCGATACTCAAACAAGGGTTTGAGAAAATGATCGACGAAATTCAAAAACAGATTGAGGAGAAGGTCGAGCAGGAGCGATGGAAAAGACAAATGTCGACGGAATTGCTGTTTGCCCAGATTAATCCGCATTTTATCTACAATACGTTAAATACGGTTGTTTATATGGCTAGAAAGGCTAAGCATAAGCCAATTGAAGAGATGATGGAGTCTTTTATTGGCGTCCTTCATGATGCAGTGAAGCTTGGGGAGGAAGGATTCTATACCACGGTCAGAAATGAAATCGTGATCATCGATCATTACGTTCGTATTCAGCGTTACCGGTATGCAGACAGCTTCTCATTGGTATGGCGTGTCGAAGAAGAAACACAAGACTGCATGGTGCCGAAAAGTTTATTGCAGCCATTAGTGGAAAATGCAATTTTCCATGGGTTTGCTGATATAGATAAGACCGGGCAGATACAGATCATTATCCGCTTGGCGGGGGGACGGTTGATGCTATGTGTAAGCGACAATGGATCAGGAATGGATGACCAATTACAGCTAAAGAATATTCACGGAGAACCGCTGGCACGAGATAAGGGGCCAGGAGGATTAAAGCCGATCGGACTTGCAAATATTCGTGAGCGAATAAAATATTTATATGGAGATGAAGGCTCGATGAGCATCTCTTCCGTATTGGGAGAAGGATTTACGGTAACTATCGAGATACCTGCGAAGCTGGAAAACATAAGGTGATCCAATCACTGATGACGATAGTATCAGATTTTATACAAAATTATCGGATTGTCCCGTTGTTGGTCCCCTAGCTTGGAAGTATAGTACGTGTAGAGCAGCAGACGCAGTAGAGTAAAGAGCCGAAATGCTGCCACAATCATAAAAATAGGGGGAAAACAACAATGAAACGAACGGGACGTAAAGTGGGTACGTGGGTAGCGTGTCTGGCGCTTAGTCTTATGGTAGTGATTGCTGGATGCGGATCCAATGATGCAAACCATGGTACCGCTAGCGAAAATGGAAAAAACCAGGATGCACCTGTAAAGTTGACAGCCTGGGGGTGGGATAAAGCGTGGTTCGATGCTTCTTTAGTTGAATTCAATAAAGTACATCCTAATATCTCCATTGATTTTGTTGAGGTATCGGCAGGCGATTACTTGAAAAAAGTACAGACCTCCATCGCCTCTGGCTCAGAGTTACCGGACATCCTCTGGGCGGAAGAAGCCTTCCGTGGAGCTATGTATGAGCTGAATGTACTGGAGGATATTTCTTCTGAACCGTACAATTTCGACTCATCCAAGCTTCTTGATTTTGAACTGCCGCTCCTGACGAACAGCAAAGGCGAATTGGTAGGTCTGGAACAGTCGGGATCACCGGGCGCGCTGGCATACAAGCGTGACCTCGCAAAGCAGTTTTTTGGCACCGATGATCCTCAAGAGCTCGCTGCTTTGTTTCCGGATTGGAATGCCTTCATTGAGAAGGGCAAGGAAGTAGTGCAGGAGAGCGGCGGCAAAACATATATGCTGGGCAGTCTGATGGATGCCTATACGATACTATCGAAGCAGGGAACAACAGCTGTGGTAGACGGTACTACAGTCAATCGTGAAGTGGTGCTGGAGCTGTTCAAGCGCTTGCAAGTGATGCGGGACTCGCAGACTGAGGGCAAGCTTGGCATGTGGTCACCAACCTGGAACGCTTCCTATTCACAAGATAATGTAATTTTCTACCCTGCAGCCAACTGGTCGCCTCAATTTGTTATCAAGCCAAATGACAAGAGCAGCAATGGACGCTGGGGATTAATGGTACCTCCAGAAGGAGGTTACCCGTATGGAGGAACAACGATCGGCATCTGGAAAGATAGCAAAAATAAGGACGCCGCTTGGACCTATATGAATTGGCTTCTTGCTTCAGATGAAGGTGCGGAAGCGAATTTCAAAGTATCAAACTATATTCTGCCATTGAAATCATTTTTTGAGGATACTTCCAAGCTTTCCTCAGGACCGGATGAGTTCTTTGGCGGTCAGGATCTGGGAAGTTTCTGGGTCGAGGAAGTTTTTCCAAGCATGAAGGCGAAACAGGTGACCAAGTATGATCAGGACATTTATTCCGCTTCAGAGTTGGTTCTGGAAACGATGGCTCAAGATCCTAATTTCAATGCGGAAGAAGCGCTTATGAGATGGGAAAAGCAATTAAAGAAAAATCACTCAGAACTTATTTTTAAATAGCAGACATAGCAGGCGGTCGGCGCTGTTCTAACCATAGTGCCGACCGCTCTTTACTAGCAAGTGACGGGAGTGGGAGATGACCATGAAAGCAAGCGGCATGAGCCGAAAAAATAAATGGCCTTATTTATTTATAGCCCCATACTTTGTATCCTATGCGGTGTTAAGTCTATTCCCTATCGTGTTCACCTTCTACATGAGTTTGACGGATTGGGATTTGTACGGAAACCGAAATTTCATCGGATTAGAAAACTACAAACAACTGTTTTTTCATGACAGTTACTTTTGGAAATCGCTGTTGAATGTATTTTTGTTCTTGCTGGGTTATCTGCCTGCTCTGGTTATTGTAGGTATGCTTCTAGCAAGCGTTATAGAAAGTAAATTGATTCGGCGTAAGACGTTTTTTCGTCTCAGTGTGTTCAGTGCGTATATGACAACGCCTGTAGCAGTTGGCATTATCTTTGCTCTCTTTTTCGATTGGCAGGGTGGCATACTCAACCAACTTTTCGTTGAAATTGGTTTGTTGACGGAGAAGATCAATTGGTTAGGCTCCGCGGATTCTGCAAGGTGGATCGTCATTACGATGGTATTTTGGAAGAATCTCGGTTACTTTGTAATGTTCTACACAGCTGGGATGGCCAGCGTTGATCGTTCTATCTACGAAGCAGCAATCATTGATGGAGCCTCCGCCAAAGATGTGTTTTTCCGGATTACGATGCCGCTGCTTAAACCGATTAACCTATTTTTGATCATCACATCGATCATAAGCGGTTTGCAATTAGTGGAAGAGCCAATGCTGCTGTTCAGCGGATGGGCTTCCGGCTCCAGCATGGTAGGGGGACCCGATGGATCAACATTTACTCCGATCTGGTACATGTTCGACGCATCTTTTGACAGCAGTGCTTTCAAGTACGGCAAAGGAGCGGCAATTGCCTACTCTACTTTCCTGTTTATAGCCCTCTTCTCGGTGATAAGCATCAAATGGTTTAACAAGGAGGACAAGGGAAGATGAAAGGATTAATAAAATGGTCGAGCATCAGTTTACTTAGTATCTTCTGTCTTATTTTTCTGTTCCCATTCTATATGATGATTGTGATGGGCACCTATTACTCTGAGGACTTGTTTCGTGAGCTTCCCATCTTGCCCAGCAATTACCTGCTAGAAAACTTAAAAACCATAATGTCTGCTAATTTCTTGTTAAATTACTGGAACAGCTTTTATGTCGCTGTTTTGTTTACAGTATTGTCGGTTGGTGTTGCTGGCTTAACAGGCTATGCTTTCGCTAAGTTTGAGTTCAAGGGCCGTAATGTTCTGTATGGTTTCATTCTTGCGACAATGATGATTCCAGGACAGTTGGGTCTTATTGCGTATGTGATGGAAATGAAATGGTTTCATCTTAACAATACGCATGCTCCTCTCATTCTGGCTGCATTAAACAATGCCTTTGGAGTGTTCTTCATGGCTCAGTTTATCCGCTCTTCCGTGCCCACTGAGGTTATTGAGAGCGGTCGAATCGATGGCTGCAGCGAACCTGGTGTACTGATCAGAATTGTCCTGCCTTTTATGCTTCCGGCGATGAGCACGCTAGGCTTGATCAGCTTTCTAGGCTCGTGGAACAACTATCTATTGCCGCTTGTGACGATCAACAAACCTGAGCTTTACACGCTTCCACTAGGGATAGCCAATCTATCGACGGTCTTCCGTACGGATTACTCGGCGAGCATTCTGGGGCTGACATTGGGGACGCTACCGTTGATCATCCTGTTTCTATTCGGCTCCAAGACACTGGTACAAGGCTTGACGGGCGGTGCTGTTAAAGGCTGATCTTTGGGAGGAATAGGAAAATGTCGAATTTAGATAAGAAGTTTCAAACGGATGAATTTTTACTAGGAGTATGCTATTATCCCGAGCACTGGCCAGAGACGATATGGGACGACGACTTTCGGCGTATGAAAGAGATGGGCATCAATACCGTGAGAATGGGGGAGACCGCATGGAATGTCATGGAGCCTGAGGAAGGGAAGTATGACTTTTCTTTGTTCGATCGGGCACTCGAACTCTGTGAACGCTACGGTCTCAAAGTCATTTTGGGTACGCCTACCTACGCTCCCCCAGCTTGGCTGACCGAACGATATCCCGAAGTGCTGCGAGTCGATTTTCGGGGGGCAGTAATGCAGCACGGTTCCAGGCGCCATTACAACTATACATCGCCTGTGTATTGGAGGCTGTGCGAAGGCATTGTCAATGCTCTAATTGGTCACTACAAATCTCATCCACTTGTCATAGGCTGGCAGATTGACAATGAACTGAACTGCCACTCCGATACCAGTTTTGCAGACAGTGACCATGATGCGTTCCGTTCCTGGTGCCATAAGAAGTACCGCAAACTGGAGACGCTTAATGAGGCGTGGGGGACAGCGTTTTGGGCCCAAACATACACGTCTTGGAGTCAAATATACCTGCCGAGGCCGACTGTCACCTATCACAATCCGAGTCATCTGCTTGATTTCTACAGATTTACATCTGATTCGGCCATCAGATTTGCAAAGCTGCAATATAAAATTATTAAAGAAGCTGCCCCCCATCAGTTTGCCACTCACAATGGCATATTCGGGAATATTGACTATCGTCCATTTACGGAACAAACCGTTGATTTTCTGTCTTATGATTCGTATCCGACATTCCAGCTTATGCGCGACGACCTGCCAGTAAAAGAGAAAGACAGGCTGAGCGGCAAACATTTGAGCAAGGTGCGCGGCTACTCTTCTAAATATCTCATTTTGGAGCAACAGGCAGGGCCCGGTGGACAGACAGGTAACGGGCTGAACAATGACCGCGGTGACTACCTTCAGGTAGCACCGAAGCCAGGGCAAATTCGGCTTTGGACCTGGCAATCCATTGCTCATGGGGCAGACGGCGTCCTCTATTTCCGTTGGCGCACTTGTCCCTATGGGGCAGAGACGCTATGGCACGGTCTCAACGATTATGGCAACCAGCCGAACCGTCGTTTGGACGAGGCGGCACGTATTGCAGAAGAGACACGACGGCTCTCGTCTCTCATCGTTGGCACTTCGGTCCGAGCGACTGCTCTGATTCTAACAGACTATGACAATGACAGTAATTGCAAAATTGATCGTCATACTGGCTTCGAATATTGGCGCAGTGAGGAAAATATCTATTTGGCATTAAGCTGCAGACATATCGGTGTAAATGTTCTTGATCTGAAGGCATTGGCAGAGGAAGGAGTGCTGGACGGTGTGAACTTGATTTTCATACCGAATGCCCAACTTCTTGAGCCGAAGGAAATAGAGCAATTGGAGAATTTCGCTTTAGAAGGCGGAACTGTCGTTTTCGGACCCCGCAGTGGTTACAAGAATCGGAACAATCATGCCCATCAGCTGCCTTTTCCAGGTGTACTAAGGCAATTAGCTGGCATTTCTGTCGAAGATATTACGATGGTTACCGATCCGGCTAATCAGCGTATCCAATTTACTGAGGGGCAAGCGAAGAATGCTCCGACCTTGCATGAGGTGCTTCGTCCGGAGAGAGAAACGGTTGAAGTGCTGGCTCGCTATACCGAAGACTATTATGCTGGTGCTCCCGCAATTACGTGCAGTCCTACAGGGAAGGGGGCTATCGTCTACTGCGGAACGTTCTTTACCCTAGATAATGTTAACGCACTGCTTGATATGCTTATGACAAAAGACGGTTTCTCGCCATGGGGGAACTTGCCTTCAGAGGCAGAAGTGGTTTATCGTATAGACACAGAACAGCAGCTTTATGCCATCGTATTAAATTACTCGGCAAACTCGCTCAATCTGGAGCTAAAGCATCCTTTGTTCGATTGCCTAAATGAGCAACACTTATATGACACCCATGTGTTGGAGCCGTACGGCATCCGTTGGCTGAAGTTAAGTTAGGTAGGGCTTGATTTACCAAAAGTGCAGAAAGAATACTAGACATACAGCCACTTACAGCTGTAACGCGCACGATAGGCATGACCTTCAACAGAAGCTTATGCCTATCGTGTTTTTATGTTAGTGTATGGCGTTTCGACTTGTTGATGGATTTTCAACTACTTGCGCTTGAATTCTTTATAAAAGCTTTTGACCGAAAATGGCTAGATTTAGCGGCATTTTTGCAAGCTCCGCTAGGCTGGAAGGGCTGTAGATTATCAAATTGAGGTATAGCAATATGCCAATTGCAACAATCACGATGAACAAGCATCCCCATGAATAGACATATAAAACCACGCCTGTGGGAGAAATAAGGAGTGATTGTCCTTGATGACAAGGTGGGGGCTGTTTGACTCTTAAATAGAATTTAGTCCCATTCATAAACAAAATAAAGACCGCCTCGCGTCAGTCCCTTTTCATGTCCTATTTCTTCCAATTTTCCACAAAATGATTTACCGCTGCCTGCTCAATGGCCAGCCCTTCCGTGTAACGCTCCATAAACATGGCAAAACCATTCACATCTGCGCTGTCATGATAAACTTCTAGCCCTTCTGCATTATTGAACACTTTATGAGTTAGGAAATCAGCCAAACTATCGTGCTGCTCCTTGTTAACCATATAAGATGCCCAAATTGCCATCCCCTATGCGCCGCCCTCACCAGCCATAGACATGACCGAGACGGGAACATTCAGTGCTGCGGCACACATTTTTTTGACCGACTAGCGGTGTTTTGAACAATCCTCCATACGCCAAAATACGGTCAATCGTTACATGCTCCTTCTGTGTCAAACGATCCATCCCGAGCCTTAATGCAGCAATCGCGGAAAAGAGATGTACTCTCATAAAGTTAGCGTAGCGACCATGCCTATTCCGGCATCGCCTTCCGGAGGACATAGAGGAACACCTGCTTGCAGGTTGCCTGATGGGTCTATGAGTCGGGCACCAGCTTCATTTAGGTATCCAGCATGTTCACCTGCAGTATAAACGTTAGGTGAAATATTTTTAAGATTCCACGGGTAGTCTTTATCGGCAATTTAACCATCAAACTGCTTAATCATATTTTCATTATATTGCTGTGCAGACCCATCGATAGGGAACATACCAGAGGCATCCCCCATACCAAGAGCCCTGCTGCCAGTCAACAGGCAATGAATGTACCCCGACAAAGTTGTCATATAATCGATGTTAGCAACATGCTCTTCATCGTTCAAAATGGCTTGATACAAATGTGCGATGCTCCAGCGCTCTGGAATTTTAAACTGAAATTTCTCGGTTAGCTCCGATGCAGCTGTTCCCGTTGTGGCATGTCGCCATGTAGGGAACGGAACCAATAGCTCTCCTGCTTGATCAAGTGCAATATAGCCCTGCATCATGGCAGAACATCCGATTGATCCGATTTTTTGCAGTGTTACGCCATAATTTTTCTCAACCTCTTGCTTTAATTGGTGGTAGGTTTCTTGCAACCCTTTAATTATTTCATTGAGTTGGTAGGTCCAATAACCGTCGATTAATTGATTTTCCCACTCATAGCTGCTGGAACCGATTATTTCAAAATTATATTCAATTAGTACAGCCTTGATTCGGGTGGATCCAAATTCGATGCCAAGTGAGGTTTCACCTTTAACTATCGCTTGTTTAATATTTTGATCCATGATGGAGCTGCTCCTCTATGGATTTGAAATTAAACCGAATATAGCATAAGGGCATAAAGGTGTAGAACTGTAACGGTTCAGCCCACTGATGGCATCCGATCTCCGTTGTATTCCCAAATCGATTCCTGTCAAAGCGTCTTTTAAATTCTCGTATATAAGCCATGAATGAGGGTGAATTGTTTTTTTGCGTTCCCACACTGGCTTTAGCAGGAACAGGAAACGGTCGTTCACAACTAAATGACAAAAAAATCGTTAAGCTAAAGCGCCAGCATATACAAAAAACCGGATTTTAGCATCCGGTTTTTTATGTTGAATTTATACAACTGTGAGAGCTTTAGAAGGATATCATAGTGAAATGGCGGTGTGCATCACATGACGTAAGCTTTTTACGTTTGATAACGGTCAAACCGTATTACGGGTAACGAATTAAAGAACGGGGCGGCTTCTGAATGAAGGTTACTCGGCGTTTGATACGATTTGGTTTAAAGGATCTGAATGATAGGTTATGTTCATAAATGATTGAAACTTTTCAATGGCTTATTGTATGTGCAGCGTGTGCTTTGTGTGGATTTGCCATCGCGCGATGGTGCTATAAAGATAAGTAATAATATATTGAATATGCTCGCCGTAAAGGCTACGGCGCTCGTTTGATATTATTGCGGTGGATTAAAGAAAAGTTTTACATGTTTACAACTATTGCAGACGTAAACACGTACAATGATAATCCCATAATTAGTCTTGGAAATCCCGTTGCCCCTTCATGTGGGGACGGGGGAAGTGATGCTTTATTTCATTCATCCTGGCTCCAATTGCAAATGCAGTATCCATAATTGGATGCGATCACCAGTTTTAATTTTCTCGAACCCCTGATTTTATGGGCTTTCGTAATTTAGGTTTAAGCTAAAAGTATTGTGTATTGAGACATAAGGGTTAAACCAATAAATTTATTGAACGAATCAAACTGCAGATAAACATATTCATAAACAAAGGTGACCCATTCTTTGGTTGTTAGATGCAATTGATCTTAAAGGAATACGGTAAATAGCATTTTGCCCTCTTTTTACTTTTTGTTACCCGCATTGGATGTGCCTCGCAGAAAGATTCCAACCACTTCTTTTGCCAATGCCCTGTTGGATGCGTATTTTAGAAGGGTGTCTTTTCGATTTCCCAGCAGCATCATCGCGGAGAAGGTTTGTGCCAGAAGCATGGGATCGTTGACTCTAAGCACATGTTTGTCCATTGCCACCTGAAAATGTTCCGCTAATAACTGGTAGATGCTATGCTCGGATTGTCTTATTTCCATTAGTTGTTCCTCATTTAAAAAGGGCTCAGCTTCTCTCAGCATCGTTTCGATTTCGGCATGGGGATTGGTTAACCGCGCTTCGGCTACTGTAACCAATCCCTCTTCGAGGTGTTCGGCCTCCTGTAGAATACGAGATATATGTCTATGTACTTGATTTAAGACGGTTGTAACTGCCACTTTAAATAATTCCGGTTTGCTAATGAAATGATAATAAATAGCTGGCTTGGACACTTGGCATTCTTCGGCGATTTGCAGCAGCGACACAGACTCGTATCCATACTCCATAAAACGTTTGGATGCAGTCTTAATAATCATTTCTTGTATGGAAGGATCATCTTTTGCATGCTTGGGTCTACCTGGCGCGCGTTGCGAGTGTTTTTTTATCATAACTACCTCCATGAATATTTTATGACAATTCATCATTTTAATCAAAAGCGTCTTGATAATTTACCTACCGGTAAATATAATTAATGAGATCGAAGTATCTCCTCCATGAAAATTGTTATGGTTGCATCAAGAATAGGCAGGTGAAAAATATTGGCAACGATTACTCGGTTGAAATGGCTTAGTTACGCAACAACGCTGTTTATGTTTTTCGCGACATTTGGAGGTGGCATCGTCACCAGAACAGAGTCCGGTCTGGGATGCGGCACGGAATGGCCAATGTGTCATGGGAAATTTGTTCCGGCTCATACGCTTGCTTCCGTCATCGAATACACACATAGGCTGGTGAGTACGACGGCAGGCATTTTGGCCGTGGCTACTCTCCTAACTTTTTTAGTGTATTTGAAGCAGCGAAAAGATTTGCAATTTTTTGCAGCATTAACACTGGTTTTTGTCATCATTCAAGGCGCAATGGGTGCATTAGCAGTCGTATTTTCACAATCTCCCCCCGTGATGGCGCTCCATTTGGGCTTCGCCTTTATCGCTTTAGCGAGTTCTTTAATGACGAGTCTTGGCTCGAGGCAAGAACAGAAAGCGCGGGGACTTGCGAAATTTGAGCAAATGCCGAGGACAAGCAAGGCATTTCGCTATTTTGTATGGTGCTTGACCGTATATTCTTATTTGGTGGTCTATACCGGCGCATTTGTAAGTCATACTGATTCGGCAGGTTCCTGTACCGGGTTGTTTTGCACAGGCAGTCGGCTGCCGGAATTGGCAGGAGGGATAACGATTGAATTGACTCACCGGATCGCCGGTATGCTGCTGGTTTTGCTCGTTGTCATATTGTGGTTTTGGATTTACAAGTATTACAAGAGCAATCGGGAATTGACGATGCAAGCCCGGTTTGCTGTTGGTCTCATTTTGTTCCAAGTTCTTACTGGCGTAGGCATGCTGTATACGCTTAACCGTCCGGAATTGTACATGTTCGTTGTACTAGCCCATATGACCACTATTGCTGTACTATTTGGCATGCTTGCCTACATGAGTTATCTGACATGGAGGCTTTCCAAGCCTGCAACAATTGAAAAATAATAAAAGTTATTCAAAGGAGAGTTGCTCAGTGACAAAGACAAAACGAAAACGTATATGGCTGCGCATCCTGCTCGCGGGCTTCGTCCTCATCGCGCTTGTTGCCGCTGGATCATTCCTGTATCTAAAATCTCAAACATACACACCAAGCACTAAAGCGGAGTCGGCATTGCAAAGCAACAGCGAGGTAAACGTAACAGAGGGGAAAGACGGGTATACATTCGAGCCTGCGGATGGAAGCATCATGCAGCCCAATATTATTTTTTATCCTGGCGGCTTAGTTGAGCCGGGCAGTTATTCGCCGTTTGCAAGCGAGCTTGCTAAGTTAGGTCACCGTGTATACATTGCAAAAATGCCGCTTAATCTGGCTATTTTCGGGCAAAACAAAGCCGATTCCTTCGTGCAGGAACATCCGGGCGAAACCTTTGTCATCGGAGGTCACTCGCTGGGGGGCGCGTTTGCGGCCAGGTATGCTTCAGAGCACAACGATCAACTGGCAGGTATTTATTTCTTAGCTTCGTATGCCGATGATAGCGGAAGCCTTGCCGATACGGACCTTGCCGCGCTACAAATTACAGGTACTTCTGACGCGGTGCTCAATCTGGATGTTTGGGAAAGTTCAAAAGCCAATCTTCCTGAGTTAACGGAATATGTTTCGATTAATGGTGGAAATCACGGGCAATTCGGATCCTATGGTCCGCAAAAGGGAGATAGTGCACCTCAAATCGGAGAAGATGACCAGTTGGAGAAGGTTGTTGATGCCTTGCAGAATTGGATGGAGCAATTTAAAAATAATTTAGTTTAACAAAATGTTCAATAGGTTAAAAACTTAACATTCAAATTTAATAGCTAACCCCCGTACCATCAAGGGGGTTGGCTATTTTTAGTGTACCCGATTTGGCTGGCTATACCTTGGTGGTGAAAATCGAATTGCATAATCTACTTTCCGATTAAATTAAAAATCATGTCACAAAACAGCTCTTTGAACGGTTGTAAGGGTACAGTCGACTGATAAAAAAAAGGAGGTGAGCGTATGGAGGAAATAGACATTGGAAAAAGGTTTGTTAATGGTGGAGAAGATGAACTGGAAGAGATAATCAATCTCTTCGGTGAAAAACTCCTTCGCTATGCAACGGCGATTCTATGTGATTATCATGAAGCGGAAAATATTGTACAAGAAGTCTTTCTTTCAGCCTATCAAAATCGGAATAGTTTTGATGGCAATAACCTATCCGCATGGTTGTACAAAATTACATATAATCGCTGTTTAAATCAACTGAAAAAGCGTAAGATCCATTATTTTCATGATATTCGTATTGAAGTAGTTTTACCAGAGAAAGATAAAGGTTTGAGTGATGAGATGCTTCGCGCATTACAGAAGCTTAAACCTATGGAACGTGCCTTGTTATATGGGCGGATTATGGATGAGCAGAGTTACGAGGAACTATCTCAGCTTATAGGAAGTTCTCCAGCGGCATTACGCAAACAATATCAACGGGCTAAAGATAAAATAATTAAATATTTTAATATTGCATATGGTAGAAAGGAGTCTAACTATGGGCAAATTTAATATGGACGAAAAACATATACATGAAATGTTCTCCCAGATTACGGTTGATTCAAGTAAACTTGCTGAACAGGTTAAAAGCCGATTGTATGAAGGTAGTGCTAACATGCCTGCTAGACACCGCAAACGGTGGACAAGGTCAACGATTGCAGCTATTGCGATATCGTTCGTATTAGTTACTAGTGCAACTGCTTCATCTTTAGGGGATTTTGATTGGTTCATAGAGAGATTTAATCCTGATTTTGGTAAGATTGTTGAACCGGTAGGAGTCTATAGTGAGGACAAAGGAATTCGCATGGAGGTTATCGGTGCACAGAAATATGATAATAGGGCGATTATCTACTTATCTCTTCAGGATAGAACAGGTCAAAACCGATTGACGGAAGAAACTGATTTTAGAGACGGATTCAATGTGAAAATGCATTCACCAACAAAAGAGGGAGTCAAAAGTGGAGACGAAGTTTTATCAGCCAGCCTGTCATGGAAACAAAAAATGCTTAATTTTAATAAAGATACAAATACCATTTATTATGAGTTTAATATCACGGCTGATCCAGACACACCATTAACAGATCGGTTGGAGCTTGGCAGTTTCCTTATTTATTTTAACGCAAAAGCCTATAAAGACGAACCCATTTCCGTATCCCTTACAGGAGTTGAAGAGGTAGAAACGATTCCTATTGAAAAAGCAGAGATTTGGGGGGGCAGTAATGTACCAAGTGACCTCGGTTCATTAACAGAGGCACTTATGCCAGGGAATTATGCTTCCATGCCCCACGGTGAAAAAGATCAATGGATTTCAAATATCGGTATGATAGATGGAAAATTGCATGTGCAGATAGGGAAAATTTTTAATAAAGAGTTTGGTTCTAGTGATGCCATGCTTACTCTAAAGAGTTCGGACGGTAATTTAATCTCCAGTGATTATAGTTTGGTATTTCTCAGTGATCAGAAAAAAAAACTTATTGATCATGAAAATAACGATTATGATGACGCTAAATATAAATATGAAGAATTTGTATTTCCTGTAAGCAGCGAAAATCTTAATAAATACACTTTATATTATACGGGTTCCGTTTATTCTGGGGTTGAAGGCAACTGGAAGGTGGCAGCAAAATCAAGTGATACAACTGCCAATTTACGTACTTGGAAAAATGATATTTCAGTTGAAGGTCATCTTTTTGAATATATAACCCTCAGTCCTTTAGGATTACAAATAATCGGTACCTATAAAGGTGAAAATTTCATGGTCAGTGATATGCTGCTTGAAATTGAAACAGTTGACGGTATTATCCCATTGGATGGTGGTGGAGGAAGCGAAAACCCTGATAAACATACCTTTAATTCAAGTTGGGATACGAAAGCGCCTTTAGATATTACCAAAGTTAAAGCAATAATTATAAATGGCACTCGAATACCGGTTAAATAACAAGATAATTTAAATAAACATTTCAACACACTTGTTTAACAAAAGCTTCATTTTGCTAAACAGGAAACCCTTGATCTTGAATGGATCAAGGGTATTTAATATTGTAATTTCCTTATCGTTGTAAATTCATATTTTCCTGACGCTACCCCATCATGAGTAAAAGAAGATTCTAGCTGTCATTGTTCAAATCGATTTTTATTATGGAAAGAGAGGAAATATAATGGTTGAATCGGTAGCGAAGAAGTATTCAGCTGCATAAAGAGATCCCAGAAGACTTAAGTATCTTTGGAGTGAATATCATTGATAATGAAGAATGAATATATAGAACATTAGAGTTAATGTGAGAATTTGAAATTATCGATTCGGAGAATATCGTTTTTTTTTTTTGCAAAGAACTTAAATGACTCAATGGATTGAACGAATTTTAATAATGCACTGGAGTAGATCGATTCCCGCTTATACACAAACCACACCTGTAAATCCCGATACTCTTCAGGCAGTCGGTGGGAAGCGATGATTCCTGCCTCTTCCGAATTGACAATTGAGGATTGTGGCAATAAAGACACGCCGAGGCCAGCGGATACTCCATTTAGAATAACCTCCAACGTGCCAAACTCCATTATTTGAATGGAAGTCAATCCGTTTTCTCTTAGAAAATGCTCAGCCTTTTTGCGATGGGTGCACCCAACGTCGAAAAACAACATTGGTTTTATGAGTAAATCGTGCATGTCATTTTTTCCTGGTTCCGAGATAAGTACTAATTCATCTTCAATAGCAGCAACATGTTCAATTTCGGGCTCATAGATAGGTCCGTATACAAAAGCTCCATCAAGTTCATATTTCAATACTTTTTGCAAAAGACTGTGCGTTTCACCGGTTACAAGTGATAGATGAACATCAGGGTAACGTGAGTGATACTCAGTCAATAATGGAGTCAAATGAGTGGCAGCTGTCGTTTCGATAGAACCTAACCGCAAGGGACCGACGGGATGTTCCGAGAATTGTGTGGATTTTATCGCTTCGTCGATCAAAGACAGGATTTTATCTGCATATTTCAACAAGTTTTCGCCTGCCGCTGTTAACGTCATTCCCCGGTTGGAACGACGGAAGAGTGGTACTTTTAACTGATTCTCAAGATCCTGTATCCTAGTGGTCACATTGGACTGCACATAGTTCAAGACTTGCGCGGCCTTCGTTATGCTGCCCTCGTGAGCGACGGTTTGAAAAATTTTCAAATCACTGATTTCCATTTCTATTCACCTGCTTGGTATGATCATTTTTGATAGTCACATTCGATTTTGACAATTTTACAGGATTTCATCCTCCAAGTACAATTTTTAAAAGAAGTACACAATAAGGTAGAGGGAGGAATGAAGATGAAAGCAGTCGTACATGCCGACGAAAGCGGCTTGAATGGCTTAACATACAAAGACGTTAGTGACAAACAGCCAGGCTACGGAGAAGTAAAAGTAAAACTGAAATCTGCAGGGTTGAACCATCGAGACTTGTTCATCATGGCAGACCGAATGGAACAGGAAGCTCCCCTGATTATTGGTTCGGATGGAGCAGGCAGGATTGAAGAGATAGGTGAGGGCGTTTCCGACTGTAGAGTTGGTTCCGAAGTTATCATTAATCCGTGCATCGGGTGGGAATCTCCTGACGATGTCCCTTCGGTTCCAGCCATTGTAGGGGGGCCATCGGATGGTACATTTGCAGAGTATATCATTATTCCGTCTCGGAATGCTGTCAAAAAGCCAGCTTACTTGTCTTGGGAAGAAGCAGGCGTGCTGCCCTTGTCTGCTTTGACAGCGTATCGAGCTTTGTTCACGAGAGGACAATTGCAACGGGGGGAACATGTTCTTATTCCCGGCATTGGAGGCGGGGTAGCGTCTTATGCCATGCTTATGGCTTTAGCGGCAGGGGCACGAGTCAGCGTCACGTCGCGAAATGAGGCGAAAAGACAAACTGCACTCTTACATGGGGCTGATCATGCATTCCATACCCATAGCAACTGGAAGGACAGTATGAACGGACACACCGTGGATCTTATTCTCGACAGCATCGGGCCTGTAACGTTCCCCTATTACTTTGATGTCATAAAGCCAAATGGCCGAATCGTGACGTTTGGAGCAAGCTCGGGAGATCGAATAGAACTCCCAATCCGAGATATTTTCTTTCCTCAAATCAGTATCATTGGTACATCAATGGGAAGTAGTAAAGAGTTTACGGATATGCTTCAATTCATGGAACGCCACTCACTTCACCCGATAATTGATCAAGTATATCCATTACAAGATACGATTCAAGCCTTTCACCGAATGCAGCAAGGGGAACAACTAGGCAATATAGCGATATTAATAGATTAAGCTGGATATAATTTGCTTAAGTTAGGGTATTGAAACCGAGGAGAGCTAAATCTGCCCTTCTTTCATTATTAAATTTACCACAACAAGAATCAATTGATCTCATAGATGTTTACATGTCTATGGAAGTGGATGGGGAGTCCAGGAAAGATGAATAACTTCAATTATTGGTCTGTTACTTTAGGTCCCTTATTTATCGCTCTCCCTTAAACGGACGATCCCCATCGCCTCCATCATCTCAATCCACTACCGCATGAGGTAGTGGATTTTTGCTGTTTTTTGAGTTCTTTTAATGGGTGAGCTTCCCCTGAGGATGCAAATTGATTCTAGAATATTAAAGAGTACCACAGCTTGTTGATTAGGTTCTTATCTGACTGGGTATCATGTACAATTGAAAACTTCTTTATGTGGGGTTTGATTTTTAGATATACTTTCCGTTTATATTTTTTTGTAAAACAAAGTGATTTTTAATTGTTATGTTACTTAATATCTGTTAACCTTAAGTTAAGTAACATTATTCGGAGGGATTCTCTGTGCAATTTGTTAATCCAATTCGGGACTTAGAAACCATACAAGCGATGAAAGATGAGTTGAGAAAACACTCTGTAAGGGATCTTTTGCTTTTTGTATTGGGAATTAATACCGGGATTAGTCTTCTTGATTTGCTCAATCTTACTGTACAGGACGTTTGGGATGGCCAGAATGCTAAGCAATATCTTTATATCAAGGATGAAAGGACAGGAGAGGAAAAGGCTTATTACCTAAACAGCAAGGTTGGGGAGATCCTATTCGAGTATTTATCAAATAATGATTGGAAATCAGAGGATTATTTATTCAAATCCAAAAAGGATTGTCGTCCGATTACCCGTCAGCAGGCGTATCGAATTATTAACCACTCGGCAAGGGAGGTAGGAATATTAGAGAAAATCGGCACCCATACGCTAAGAAAGACGTTTGGTTACCATGCGTATTATAGGGGGGTTGCCATCTCCATCCTAAAGTCGATTTTGCATCATCATTCCACAGCGGAAACGTTAAAGTATCTGGGAATCGACAAGACGGAGAAGAGAACCGTTAAAGTGGATGTGAATTTATAAATGATCTGTGTTGGAACAACAAAAAATCTCCACATTAACATGCAGAGAAGGTTAGTTGCTTTATTCTCTTTTAATTATTAGAGTCGTCAAGATTCATCGCTGCATGAATATCTATGTTTTTTAATTCAGTTACAATTCCGTCAATAACTTGAACGTGTAAAGTTGCATCATCTTTCATAAACCGGAAAAGTCCGTTATCGAAATCAGTATCGACTTCTTTGAAGAAGATGCCTTCATAATCGGTTTGCTTCTCATGATTGAAGCTTAGCTTGTATTGCTCCCCATCTTTAATCAAATAGGCTCGAATTCCTTTTTCATAAAGACCTTCCTCATCCCGAATATAACGGGCAACGGAAACAATATGCAAGTCGACAAATGGGATCTCGCGTACTAAGGAATTAATGATAGATCCCTTCGTTATTTGTTCCCATCGGCTGTGTGCCGTCTGACCAAGAATAATCTGTGTAATGTTGTTATCTCTGGCCACTTCTGAAATGACCTTATAGACAGGGCGGTTTTCATTGTCCTTCATAACAAACTGGGCCGTAGTATGTGCGTGGGCATATTCTTTCCATTGTTCGATATAGAACAATTTCTCGGCATCCAATTCGTCGAATGGCTTCGGATCAATGGTCAGTATATAAAGTGGAGCTTTCATCAGATTGGCAATTGCACAGCCACGTTTGATTAATCTTTCGCTATTGGGACCATAATACACGCAAACAAGAATGCTCTCATTATAAACGTTGTTATTCATTTTAAGTATTTCACCTCAATGCATTAGTTGGACTCGATTAAACTATGTAAGACTATAGTGGATGTTTCGTAAAGAGTCAATACGCAGGTAAAGAAGCAGAATTCTTAAACAAGGAGGAGTGCGCTTCACTATGTTCTATACCTTTATTTTTCTCCCGTTGATCAGTGCATTGTTTGTTCCCTTACTGTATAAGTATTTCAACCGCTTGGTGCATACGGGATGGTTCGTTTTAGTTGTGCCTCTAACTATTTTTATCTATTTATTGCAGTATATACCTGGCGTAGCCGCTGGTGACACCTATAGATACACCTTATCTTGGATTCCTTCTCTTGATATGAATATTGTTTTCTATGTGGATGGGCTTAGTCTTTTATTCGGTCTGCTCATCAGCGGTGTCGGTGCATTAGTTATTGTTTATTCAATATATTACATGTCTAAGATTCGAGAGGCTCTCCATAATTTCTATATTTATTTGCTGATGTTCATGGGTGCCATGCTGGGATTAGTATTCTCGGATCACCTCTTAGTCCTGTATGGGTTCTGGGAGTTAACCAGCGTTTCTTCCTTCTTGCTGATATCCTATTGGTACGAGCGCAAGAGCTCGCGCCAAGGCGCCTTAAAGGCGATGTTGATTACTGTCCTTGGCGGATTCGGTCTGTTAGCCGGATTTATTATGATGATCATGATGGCGGATACTTACAGCATTCGTGAAATACTTGCTAACCTGGATGTCATCCAAAATCATGCGTTGTTTATTCCTGCCATGCTTTGCGTTTTGTTGGGTGCTTTCACCAAATCAGCGCAATTTCCATTTAGCATTTGGCTGCCGGACGCGATGGAAGCACCAACTCCGGTGAGCAGCTATCTTCACTCGGCTACGATGGTCAAGGCTGGCATTTATTTGGTTGCTCGCATGACTCCGATTTTTGGGGGCAGCTCCGTATGGTTCTGGCTGGTAGCTGGAGTTGGACTCATTACGCTGCTTTATGGCTCTTTGACAGCGCTTAGACAGACTGATCTAAAAGCGATGTTAGCTTATTCTACGATTAGTCAATTGGGATTGATTATGTGTCTGCTAGGAGTCGGCTCATTAGCAGTCTATTTTGGAGCCAGTGACAGCGGCACCGTCTTTGGGGTAGCTGGATTTGCGGCGTTGTTCCATTTGTTTAATCACTCGACCTTTAAAGGAAGCTTGTTCATGGTCGTCGGTATTATTGACCATGAGACAGGTCGGAGGGATATTCGCTACTTAGGCGGTTTGATGCAAGTGATGCCAATCACGTTCACAATCGCTTTGGTTGGCGGATTATCAATGGCGGGATTACCGCCGTTTAACGGTTTTTTGAGTAAGGAAATGTTTTTTGCGGCAGTAAATGAGGTATCCCAGGCTGGAATTTTCGGCTTGAGCAAGATTGGATTGCTATTTCCGATCATTGCTTGGATAGCTAGTATATTTACTTTTGTGTACTGCATGATTTTTATATTTAAAACCTTTGGAGGAACATATCGTCCCGAAAAACTGACGCGAACTGTGCATGAAGCGCCTTGGGGTATGTTGTTTTCTCCAATCATTCTAGGCTTGCTCGTTATTTTCATTTTCTGCTTCCCTAATGTATTGGGCAAATACATTCTTACACCAGCATTAACCTCAATGTTGCCGATGACGGAGATGTCTTCCTATGACCTGAAAATTAGCGTATGGCACGGGTTGAATCTAGAACTCGTGATGACAATCGGTGTTATTGTTGTCGGTCTCCTTTTCTTCAAATCATCGAAGCGATGGATTCAGGCTATGCGTAATTATCCACAAGGATTAACGTTGAACCATTGGTACAATAAGGGCTTATCCGGTACGGAGAGATTCTCGACATCCTTAACGAATGGATATATGACAGGCTCGCTGAGGAGTTATCTGATCTACACGTTTGCATTCTTTGTCATTGTATTGCTAAGCTCGCTTTTGCTGCTTTATGGTATCCGGTTCGATTTTTCTAATGATGCAGCCATTAGTGTTTTTGATGTAGGACTAGTGCTTGCCATGGTGATTGCCGCTGGTACGGTCTTGCTTGCCGGCAATCGAATCGTGGCTATCGTTGCGCTCGGCGCGGTAGGCTATATGGTTGCGATGTTCTTCGTGATCTTTAGAGCTCCAGACCTTGCATTGACGCAAATGGTGGTGGAGACAGTGAGTACGCTGCTGTTCCTGCTGTGCTTCTACCATTTACCGAAGTTGACAAAACAGATCGAACGGATTCCTTTCAAGTTGACGAACCTGATTATATCGATTGCGATGGGTTTAACGGTGACCTTGCTTGCTTTGTCTGCGAATGGACATAAAATGTTTGAACCGATTACCTCGTTTTTTGAAAATGCCTTTGAGCTGGCGGGCGCCAAAAATATAGTTAACGCTATATTGGTGGATTTCCGCGGCTTCGATACGATGCTTGAAATATCCGTGTTGGCCGTTGCAGGGCTAGGTGTATATGTACTAGTTCACCAGCGTTCCAAAGGGAGGGAACAACATGAAAACGAATGATGTGATACTGAAAACAGTAACCCGAGTAGCTGCTGTGATCATATTGACCTTTTCGATCTATTTATTCTCGAACGGTCATCATCATCCGGGAGGGGGATTCATCGGGGGACTGAGCATGTCATCGGCTATTGTCCTGTTGTATCTTTCTTTCGGAGTCGATAAGGTCAGGGAAAATATACGAGTTGATTTCAAGAAGCTTTCAGCGCTTGGCGTGCTGATTGCGATTGGAACCGGAATGGCTGGCGTAATATTCGGCAAACCTTTTTTAACTCAGACCTTCGGTCATGTGGATTTGCCGATCTTTGGAGATACCGAGCTCGCATCTGCTCTGATTTTTGACACTGGAGTCGCTCTGGCTGTCATAGGCACTGCCGTCAATATTATTCTAAGCATAAGTGAGGATCGTTAATATGGAGACATTAATGGTCATACTAGTTGGTATTTTAATTTCTATTGGAACCTATTTGATTCTATCTAAGCAGTTGCTGCGGATTGTGCTCGGAGCGTCGATTGTGGGTCATGCAGTTAATTTGTTGATCATTACTTCTGGCGGGCTGAAGAAGGGGAGCGCCCCGCTGCTGGGAGAGAAGGCCGCAGGCTTTGCAGATGCAATTCCTCAAGCCTTGGTATTAACTGCGATCGTCATTAATTTTGCCGTAACAGCATTAGTACTTGTTCTAAGTTACCGTGCCTATAAGAGCTTCGGGACGGATGACATGGAGCAATTAAGGGGAAATGAGCATGAATAATTTGTTGATCGCACCGGTTATCATTCCTTTGATGACTGGTATGGTTCTTATAATATTCCAGAAAAATATATATCTTCAGCGGATTCTTAGTCTAGTTGCCTTGCTAGCCACTGTCGTCGTTGCCATTCTACTGATGAATCAGATCAAAGATAGCGGTATTCAAACGATTCAGCTGGGCGGCTGGGAAGCGCCTTTCGGCATTAGCTTCGTGGGTGATATGTTCAGCGCCTTACTGCTCTTGGCTACTTCAATTGTCGCAGTAGGCTGTCTGATCTATGCCTTTTCCTCGATTGGTCGAAAACAAGAAAAGCTTTATTTCTATCCGTTATTTTTGTTTTTGCTTACAGGTGTCAATGGTTCGTTCTTGACAGGGGATTTGTTTAATTTATATGTATTTTTTGAAATGTTTCTGGTTGCTTCCTATGTACTCATTTCACTAGGGGGAACTCAGAAGCAGCTTCGCGAATCGCTGAAGTATATATTTACGAATATTATTGCGTCAGCGTTCTTTTTGATTGGGATTGCCTATTTATATTCGATGACGGGCACATTGAACCTCGCCCATTTATCACAACGGATCGCAGAGATCGGCCAGGATGGGCTAATTACGACCGTCGCCTTGTTATTCCTAATTGTATTTGCGATGAAGGCGGGCTTGCTCCTCTTCTTCTGGCTGCCAGGCTCCTATAGCGTACCACCAACGGCAATCGCCGCTATTTTCGCAGCGTTGCTCACTAAGGTAGGAATATATGCTATTTTCAGAATGTTTACACTTATCTTTTATCATGAACCGCAGATTACTCATCTGTTTATCGGGATACTAGCCGCAATTACGATGGTTTTAGGCGGACTTGGAGCGATCGGTTTTTGGGATTTGAGAAAAATTTTAACCTACAACGTGATTATAAGTGTCGGATTTATAATGGCTGGACTCGTCTCTTTTACAACTACAGGCATAACGGGTTCCATTTATTATTTAATTCATGACATCCTGATTAAGGGGCTTATATTTATAATTGGGGGGACAATTGTTCATCTCACAGGTACAAGCGATTTGAGGAAAATTAGCGGCTTAATTCGGCTTCACCCTCAATTAGGCTGGATGTTCTTCATTGCAGCTTTGTCTATGGTTGGAATTCCGCCGTTAAGTGGTTTCCTTGGTAAAGTATTTACGACGCAAGGCGTCTTTGAATCCGGTTATTATTGGCTGGGGGCAATTGGGCTGTTGGCCAGCTTGCTCATCTTGTATTCAATGATCAAATTGTTTATGAACGCTTTCTGGGGCGAAACGACTCTAAGTGTAGATGAGGAGAAGGGGACGACGAAAGGCTTGTTGTTTCCGATCGCTCTGTTGACGCTGGCTAGTGTTGCTCTGGGAGTCGGCGCGGAGGCGATTACGGGTTACGTAGACCAAGCTGCGGAAGAATTGTTGAATCCAAGCTTATATATTAAGGCCGTGTTTGAATAAAGGAGGAAACAGCCATGCCCGTTCAGGTGCTACTCAACATATTCATCGCCTACTTGTGGATGTTTCTGCAAGAGGATATGAGCATATTAAACTTTATCAGCGGTTACTTTGTAGGTCTATTTATTTTATTGTGCATCCGCCGATTTTTTAAAACATCGTTTTATCTGTTTACGCTAATCGCAATTGGCAAGCTGTTCATTCTGTTTATTCATGAGCTGAATATTTCTGCGATGATGGTCGTGAAGCATGTACTCCGCCCTAAAATCGATGTTAAGCCGGGAATTTTCAAGGTAGAAACGGATTTGGAGGGGGATTTGGAGATCACGCTCCTATCCTTATTAATTTGCTTAACGCCAGGTTCAGTCATTATGGAGGTAAGCCCTAATTCAAAGGTACTGTACATTCACGGTCTGAACATGCCAGAATCTAAGGATGCTGTATTAAAATCAAAATCTATTTTCGAAAAAGCGATAAAGGATGTGACGAGAAAATGATATTTAAGACGGTGCTGGTCATTGCATTATGTATTTTAGCGTTGGCCATATTAGCGAATTTATATCGGATTATAAAAGGGCCTTCCAGTGCAGACCGCGTTCAAGCGTTGGATTCTATCGGTATTAATCTGATAGCCAGTACTGCCGTTTTCTCCGTGCTTTTGCACACACATGCTTTTTTTGACCTCATACTACTGATCGGAATCCTTTCATTTATCGGAACAGTTGCCTTTGCCAGATTTATTGAAAGAGGTGTTGTTATTGAACGTAAGCGGTGAAATAATCGGGGCCGTCCTTATTCTCATAGGAGCCATTTTCAGCTTGTTCAGCGCGATTGGAATTGTGCGGTTACCTGATGTGTACACAAGATCTCATGCTGCATCTAAAAGTTCTACGCTTGGCGTGCTGTGTGCGCTCGTTGGAACATTGCTGTATTTCTTAATTTCTGACGGTTTCTTCAGCATCCGCCTTATCTTGGGAATCTTCTTTGTGTTTTTGACAGCTCCAGTGGCCGCCCATGTGATCACTCGGGCTGCTTATCGTGACAAGGTGCCATTAGCAGAGCAGAGCGTCCAAGATGAATTGAAGGACTATTATATGGAGAATGAAATCGCTCGGGTAGAAGATAAGGTCGAAATAGTTAATTATCAGACAAAATGAAAAAGCATGCGTTATCTAGGCAGGTTGCTTTGCGAGAGTTGGCTGCCTTTAACGCCGAATGCTTCTAAGCGCATGTTGTATGCCTGAGACGTATATTGGAAGCCTTGATCCGAGTGGTGAACGGCTTCTGAAACGTCTCTTTTTCTTGTCCACTCTTCGACGGTATCCAGCACGAGTTGCACATCGTTGCGCGTAGACAACTGCCAAGCGACAACCTCATTGTTGAATAAATCTTGAATGACAGAGAGGTAGTGGAAGTTCGTACCGTCGGAAATGTAGGTCATATCCGTGACCATTTTTTGTGAAGGTGCTGTGGCATGGAATTCGCGTTTAAGACAGTTCGGGTACACGACCGAGGGCGTGTAATGCTATGCAGCCAGCTTAAATTCTTCTGTATATTGCTTAAATGTTTGTCCCTTTTTAGCCATAGAAAAATCCCCTCCAAGTTCACTCTTTCCTTCATGATAACATGAGGTTTTTTTTGAGTGTCTACTTAAAGGGGATAATACCATGAGATCGGGTTCTTTGTATTAGCATTACACGTGGTATCTCTTAAATGCAGAATTTAAGAAGCGCTATCCTCGTAACTCAAACAAACTTCCGACTCGTCTTCTTCCCATCACAGCTAAACACGATCTTCTTATCCTCAACGAAGGTTTCCAGGTGCACATTTTTCCCCCAAAGCTGAACGACATGGGGAAGCGTGCGCTCCACGTATTTCAGATCCAGCTCCATACCTTCGTATTCATGAATGAGATAGAGCTCGCCAACACGATTGAAGTCCCCATCTTTAACCATAAGGCTAGGAAATCCGCCGTTGACCTTCGAATAGACGAGTTGGTCACGGATATTCTCCCAAGATTTATCTGTGATTTTCCACTCTGGCCCTTTTTTTTCAAAAATGTAAAGATCCAAATCATTGACCAAATCCTTAGTCAAGTAATTGCGTAGGAAGGAGATATCTGAGTCGAGCTCACGAACCTCGAACATCTTTTCTCTGCCTTTGCCTGGCACACGGCCGAAGCGGCGCTGCTCTTCAGCAGTCGGTTTATCGAAGCGGCGCTCGATATCCTCGAATATTTTCAAGCCTAAATAGTAGGGATTTAGTGTATGACGGGAAGGCTGTACGACAGAGGAATTTAGCTTAGCAAATTCAATCGTTTCTTCGCTAGTCAGATCCAATTCGCGTATAATCCGTTGATGCCAGTACGATGCCCAGCCCTCATTCATGATTTTAGTCTCGATTTGCGGCCAGAAGTAAAGCATTTCATCTCGAAGCATAGATAGAATATCGCGTTGCCAGTCTTGAAGCGTCGGTGAATATTCCTCTATAAACCATATTACATCTTTTTCAGGCCTTGGAGGGAAACGCTTAGCATCAGCAGCTTGGGATTGTGCAGCAGCTTCGGCTGCAGCTGTTCGGTCAGGATCTAGATTCCATAAATCATCATACTGAGAAGCAGGGATGTTCCATTCTGAGCGTTGGCTGTCTTTTTGTACCATTTCGATATATCTTTTCTTATCTAGCTGGTAAGGTTTAATTAGTGTAGGATCGACATGCTCTTGAATAGCAAGAATCGCATCAATGAATTTCTCCACAGCCTCAGTACCGTGATCCATTTCATATTGATGAATCCGATCAGCAGTTGCCGACATGCTTTCGACCATATTCCGGTTTGTAACGCTAAAGCGAGCATTATTTTTGAAAAAATCACAGTGAGCCAGAACGTGAGCAACAATGAGCTTATTTTGGATCAAAGAATTTCCTTCTAGAAGGAAAGCGTAACAAGGATTAGAATTAATGACGAGTTCGTAAATCTTACTCAACCCAAAATCATACTGCAATTTCATTTTATTGAAACTTTTTCCAAAACTCCAATGACTGAATCTCGTGGGCATGCCGTAAGCGCCAAAGGTATAAATAATTTCGGCAGGACAGATCTCATAGCGCATTTGATAAAAATCCAGTCCAAAGCCTTGCGCGATTTCTGTTATTTCATCGATGGATCGCTCCAAAGCACGAATCTCATCTTGGGTCATCCGTCATCCCTCCGCATTCGAAAATACGATTCATACCATTTGTATGTAGGATAGGCCAAGGTTATGCCGATAGACAGCGAAGCAATTGATCCATAACTGGCAACATTTTCAGGAAACATTCAGCTTCCATTCAGCTTTATCTCAGTACTTTCCATTAACCTATAGGAAGTGGATAAGCATAACCCTTCAAAGGAAAACATCATTCACAACCATAAAGAGGAGGATATAGATGAAAAATAAGAAATTAATTACTTTGGCAGCAGCCTTAATCATCGTCATTGGTGGAGCCGTTTATTTTGTTTATGACGGATTAACAGGTAACCATGTAGAAATCGAAAGCGTCATTGCTCAAGCGCCTGCTGAAAATAACAGCACTGAAGTATCTGGCAGTGGGGAGTCTGCGACCGATGAGGCAACGCCAGCATCCAATGAGGCAGCTGACGTTGACGGTGAGTGGAGCATTGGTTCGGATTCGAAGGTTTATTTTTCTGTAACCACCTCTAGAGATACCGTAAACTATGAACTTGCTAAAGTAACAGGCAGCTGGAATCTTAATTCGAAGGATGCTGCCCAGACCAAAGCGGAAGGAACCGTTGAAGTGACCAGCATGGACTCGGGAAATTCACAACGAGATCAGCATATTTCCGAAGCGGAATATTTGGACACGGCGCAATTTCCTAATGCGACCTTTGTGGCTAAGTCCTTCGAGGGTCTTCCAACAGAGTGGAAAACGGGTGAGGTATATGATGTAAGCATGACAGGCGAGCTCACCGTAAAAGGAATTACGAAAGAGGTTGTCTTCACGGGTCAGACGGTATATGACCAGGGCTCACTTAAGCTTGAGGCAAGCACTGTCGTTACCTTTGATGACTTTGGCATGAAAAATCCTCATACCGTAGTGATGGAAACGGAAAACAACCTAACGGTCGAGCTGCGTTTGTCATTAAGCAAATGATAAGACGAGTTTGAAATAAAGCAATAAGAGTGAAGGGCTTCCTGCAAAGGAGGCTCTTTTTTTCTATGCGGCCAAGCGGAGAAACTCCAAAAAGGCAATCGTCATGATCTCCTTAATCAGAAAAGGTAAATGCGTAATAACGTCGAATAGTTGTAGGAGAATGTCGGTTTTCACCTTTGTAACGGAATGATTCATTTCAGAGAGGAAAGTTAACGTGGTTCAATCCGTCCTTTTGCCTGTTATACATGGATTGCTGTATATGATCGCGGCTTGTCTTCTGTTTCTTGTCATTAACCCAAAGTTTATCTTTGACAGCCGCCGGCGCAAGCTGCTCTTTTTAGCTATTCTGACATTATTGAGCTTTGTCTATCTCGGATATGAGGAGCATAATCCCATGGTCTATGCTCTGCACCTTATTCCTTTATCAATAGCGCTGGCTTCTTTATATGAGGGAGCCGTGCCTGGCATCGCAACCTGGGCGGCGTTTGTTTTTTGTGGAATCTTCGTCGTAGAAACAGAGGGGCTTCCTACTCTGCTTGCAGGCACGGTTCTTTTGGGGCTCGGGCTGCTGCTTCATTATAAGATGGAGATCAGCTCACATAAACGAATGTCTTTGTATACAATTTGTCTCGTTATGATCTATTTACTTCTTTATTTAAGTACGCTTTGGCTGCAAGGCAGGTGGGAGGATACTCGCTTGGTCACCGTCATTGTTACGATAACGTTAGTCTCTTCTTTATTTACCAATTTCATTTATTTCTACGTGAAGCATCAGGAGCGATTTCAGAGGGAGCTTATTCTATCGGAGAAATATCAGTTAATCGGGCAATTGGCTGCCTCTCTCTCGCATGAAATTCGCAATCCATTAACGACGACAAGAGGCTTCTTGCAGCTGATGGGAAATGAAAATGTCAGCAAAGAAGCGATGGAGCGCTACCGTACTTATGCCTTTGAAGGCATAGACCATGCGAATAGCATTATTACAGATTATTTGAATTTCTCCAAACCGTCATTGGAAGAGCCGACGCTGTTGAATGTAAAAGAAGAAGTAGATGGTGTAATTTCGTGGCTGCACCCGTTCTCCGTCGTAGCGAACATAACGATTAATGTCCACCATTTGGCAGATACGTCCTTACAAATATGGGGAGAGCCCAAAAAATTTCAACAATGCCTGCTTAATGTGATGAAAAATGCAATTGAATCGATGCCCGAAGGCGGCTCGCTAACCGTACACACTCGGCTGAAAGTAGAGATGGTTCAAATCATTATTCGAGATACAGGCGTCGGTATGAGCAGCACGGCAATAAAAAGAGTAGGGCGTCCCTATTTTACAACAAAGGAAAGCGGTACGGGACTTGGGCTAATGGTCGTTGTAAGCTTAGTGAAAGCGATGAATGGGAAAATATATTTCAGAAGTAAACCGAATGAGGGTACGATTTGCGAAATGCATTTTGGACTCATCAGCAATGGATAAGAACCTTCGGATGGAGCCTTCCGAATTGTTAAATTCGGACAGAAGAGGCCGGCTTAAAGGTTCTTTTCGTTTTGTTTGATCCCGTACATCGCTTGATCCGCATCGCTGATTAGTTCCTTTAGGCTGCTGCCTGCTCCATGTTTGGCACTAATGCCGATGCTTGCTGAAATGGAAATCGTATGGCCCTCTATAACGAAGGGTTCATTGATGGAGTCTTTGATCTTTCGTGCAACAAAATCGATATCTTGATTTTCAACCAGATGCTGGAAGCAGATGACGAATTCATCACCGCCATATCTAACAAGGATATCGCTTTTCCTGACACTTTGTTTAAGTCTTGCAGCGATTTGAAGCAGAAGCACGTCGCCAAAGTCATGCCCGAAGGTATCGTTGACATCCTTAAAATCATCAATATCGATAAACATGACGCTATACTGCTTGTCTGAGCCGTTTTGGTATAAATGAGATAAGTAACGCCTGTTGTACAGACCGGTCAAACTATCGGTCACGCTTGCATTTTCCAAATCCAAAATATAACCAAAAAATGCCGCCATGGATTTGAGAAAGGCGAGCTGCTGTTCTGTGAGCTGGATGGGCTCGTGATGCCAAGCGCAGATCGCGCCTACGGGGTGATGGTCAGAGGTAGTTACTGCTATGCCGATAAATGATGTGGCTTCAAGCTGCTGGGTAATCGGAAGAGAGGCTGTACGCTGATCATCGTGTATGTTCGGAATGTTGAGTATAGGAGCGGTATGATGTAGGACGAGGGTGCTATAGTTTTGTAGCAAAGTGATATGGGTACTGTTTGGATTCGATATCTCATGGCGACTGAATGCCCGGAGAATTCGGCTTCCCGTACCATTGGCCGTTGCAACTGCAAGGGTGTCTACATGAAGAAAGTGCTTCAGGGTGTCAATGATATGGTCGGCTGCATCATCTAGTGAGCGTGTGTTACTGCTCATGTTCTCAACTCCTGCCGTAGTGTTGAAACCAAGGGGTTACCTTATAGTTCCATAGTAGTCTAAAAGACGTGCTAACTCAAGAAAAAATGTTGTTATTTAGGAATATTGAACTATTTTCCAAGAGGTTACTCTGACTTTGTCACATAAAAGCGTCTCTTATGTTCACTAATGAGGTTGAAATTATATATATATTATTTCAATTCACTTAAAATTAATACTTGAATTAACTATAAAGCTGTAGTTAAATAAAAGTAACAGCGCTTGTTAATGATTGAGTTACTAATTAACGATTCTATTAATTCGATGACGAGGTGGATGAGCATGGCAGACAAGGCAACGATGATTGTGGACAAAGATTTTCAAATTGGTGAGGTTGATAAACGGATTTACGGTTCATTTATAGAGCATCTGGGGCGTGCGGTTTATGGAGGAATTTACGAGGCTGATCATCCGCAAGCAGACGAACAAGGATTTCGCTCCGACGTGCTTGAGCTGGTAAAAGGGATTGATGTACCGATCGTTCGCTATCCAGGCGGTAATTTTGTATCCGGTTACAACTGGGAGGATGGTGTTGGTCCGGTAGACAAACGCCCGAAGCGGCTGGAGCTTGCATGGAGAACGATCGAACCAAACTGGATTGGCTTTAATGAATTTATGGATTGGTGCAAGAAGGCGAACACGGAAGCGATGATGGCTGTAAATCTAGGAACCCGCGGCATTGATGATGCTCGTAACCTGATTGAATACTCCAACCATAAGTCAGGTTCTTATTGGAGTGATCTTCGCATTGCGCACGGATACAAAGATCCGCATAACGTGAAGACCTGGTGCCTCGGCAACGAGATGGACGGACCATGGCAAATTGGGCACAAAACGTCCGTAGAATACGGAAGGCTTGCTAACGAAACAGGTAAAGCGATGCGGTGGGTGGACCCGACGATCGAGCTTGTTGCCAGCGGAAGCTCGCATATCGGCATGCCAACATTCCCGGAATGGGAAGCAACCGTCCTTGATTTGGCTTATGATACCATTGACTATGTATCTATTCATCAATATTATGGAAATTCACAAAATGATACGCAAAACTTCCTTGCGCAGTCCATGAGTATGGATTCTTATATCAATACCGTTATTTCAACTTGCGATTATGTACAGGCGAAAAAACGCGGCAAGAAAAAAATCAATCTCTCATTTGACGAGTGGAATGTGTGGTTCCATTCTAACGCTCAAGACAAAGAGCTGGAACCATGGCAAATCGCGCCTCCTCAGCTTGAGGACGTGTATACCCATGAGGATGCACTTGTTGTCGGTTGTATGCTGATCAGCATGCTGAAGCGTGCCGACCGTGTCAAAATGGCCTGCATCGCACAGTTGGTAAACGTGATAGCGCCTATCATGACCCAAAACGGCGGCCCGGCATGGAAGCAAACGATTTATTATCCTTATATGCATGCTAGTATTTTCGGACGCGGAACGGTTCTTGTACCGCTCGTGAAATCGCCTAAGCACGATACGAAGGATTTTACAGATGTTCCGTATTTGGAGACGGTGGCTGTCCATAATGAAGAGAAAGAGGAAGTGACGATCTTTGCGGTTAACCGCAACATCGAAGAAGCGCTGCCTTTTGAAATCGATCTTCGCAGCTTCGGAGATTTCCAGATTATCGAGCATATTGTGCTTGAGCATGAGGATCTAAAAATGACGAACACGGTTGACGCGCCAAACCGCGTAGCCCCTCATACATCCGGCACTGCTGCACTTTCAGACGGCGGGAAGATTCAAGCAACGCTTGGCAAAGCATCTTGGAACGTGATTCGCATCAAGCTATAAGAAGAACTGACAGGGGATCCGGAAGCCGCTATTGCGGCTTTTGGGATGCCCTTCTATTATTAAGGAGTATAGAAAGGAGAGGACCGTATTGATCAATGCAAATACAGATGAGGCATGGCTGCCTTTATATGAAGCGTTAGCGAGCCCAGTAAGGCTCTCCATCATAAATTTGCTTGCAACTAACATGATGAACGTGAAAGAGCTTGCAGAGGGAGTCGGCCTCAGCAGCGCAATTGTGACGATGCACATCCGGAAGCTGGAGAAGGCTGGAATCGTTCAGACGAAAATGGTGCGCAAGCAAGGGGGGACGCATAAAATTTGCTCGCTTGCGGAGCGTTCGATTGCCATCGAGCTGCCGCACCCCACGATGGATTTGCGGAAGGTGCATGACGTTAGCGTGCCTGTTGGCCATTTTACAGAGTTCGAGGTATTCCCAACCTGCGGCATCGCAACGGTAGATAAGCTGATTGGACAGTTTGATGATCCACGCTTCTTTCTGGAGCCGGAGCGGATGAATGCTGGTATTTTGTGGTTCGGTAAAGGTTACGTGGAATACAAAGTACCGAATTATTTGCTCTCGGGACAGCGTCCCGTCGCACTGGAAATTACGTTGGAGCTGGGGTCGGAAGCGCCGGGCGTAAATGATAACTGGCCATCGGATATTGATTTTTCACTGAATGGCCTGGATATCGGAATGTGGACAAGCCCTGGCGATTATGGCGAAGTCAGAGGACGCTTCTCTCCTGCTTGGTGGGGAGACCGTGTCAATCAGTACGGCCTGCTGAAGGTGATTCGCATTCAAGAGGATGGCACGCTAATTGATGGCCAGCATATGTCGTCCGTCAGCATTAGTGAAATTGGACTGGAGCGCAATTTTTGGACTTTCCGCATTGGTGTCAAGGAGGACGCTGTCCATGTTGGCGGGCTGACCTTGTACGGCAAAGGCTTCGGCAACTACAACCATGATATTATGTTCCGAGTCTTTTATGAGGATGTGCGTGGCGTATAAGGCAGCTTAGCTGCCTTTTGCTATATGTTCTTCCCCCTCCATACATCTAGATGACCTCGAAAGTTTCCTTTACCACTGCTTAATTTTTTTTATATCGACATGCCATTTTTAAAACTAGTAGATATAATGGGTAAGACAGGTAATATAAGCCAACCTTACTCGGAGGATTAAAGATGCTGACCATGTTCACCTTTCTCAAAAAGTATCGTTTTGCCGCCTATGTTGCTCTACTTCTTATGTTAATTGAGCTTATGGTGGAGCTTTTGCAGCCTTATATCATTTCCAAAATCATTGATGACGGCATTGGACAGGATAACCTGTCTGTTGTACTGAAATGGGGCGGCTTCCTCATTGGTTGCTCCTTCATTGCGTTTGTCGTTGGTATCCTCAGCTCCTTCTATGCCTCCCATGTTAGCCAAAGCTTCGGCTTTGACCTGCGAGAGAGGCTCTACGAAAAAGTGCAATCGTTCTCATTTGCCAATTTTAATCGCTTTCCTGAATCATCACTTATAACGAGACTAACCAATGATGTTACGCAGCTGCAAAATACGGTGTTCATGGGACTGCGAATTATGCTTCGCGCTCCGCTGCTTGTCATCGGAAGCATTGTGATGGCCTTTATCGTCCATCCTAAGCTGGCGATATGGGTTGCGGTGGTTATCCCTTTTCTGGCTGTATTTCTTCTTTGGGTGCTCAAGAAGGGCGAGAGCTTATTCCGTTCCGTTCAGCAGCAGCTCGACCAAGTCAATAGCGTAATGCAGCAAAATCTAATCGGGATGCGAATCGTTCGCGTGTTTGTGCGGATGAACCATGAATCTAGGCGCTTTGCAGGAGCAAGTGGTTTTCTGATGGATCACACGATTTCCGCTCTTCGTTTGACGGAGGCAACCATGCCGATCATCCTGCTCGTTATGAATGCCAGTGTGATGGCGGTGCTTTGGTTTGGCCGCATTGAGCTGGATACGAAGGGCGCGTCCGTTGGGGAGGTCGTTGCCATTGTCAATTACGCGACTAGAACAACAGCGGCGCTGTCCATCATGTCGTGGATTGTGGTCAACTTCTCTAGGGCACGCGCATCGGCTCAAAGGATTGAGGAGGTCATCTTGACCGATATTGACCTGACGGATACAGACGAAAGCGATAAAGCTGTAAGGCTCAAGGAGGGCGGGGTATCCTTTGACAAGGTCTCGTTTCAATACCCGGAATCAGACCGCCGGATTCTGCATCAAATCTCGTTTTCGGCCAAGCCGGGAGAGACAATTGCTATTATGGGAGCAACAGGCTCTGGCAAAACCTCGCTAATCCAGCTTATTCCCCGGCTTTACGATGTTCAGAGCGGCGATGTTCGGGTAGACGGGATAGACAATCGTCATCTGAAGCTGGCGCAGCTCCGCAAGCAAATTGGTTATGTACCTCAAGAGATTATGCTGTTCACGGGCACCGTGCAGGAAAATATTCGATGGGGCAAGGAAAATGCAACATTCGAAGAGGTTGTAGAGGCTGCGAAGCTGGCGCAAATTCATGACACCGTTATGAAGCTGCCGGAGCAATATGACACCATTGTAGGGCAGAAGGGCGTCAATCTGTCCGGCGGGCAAAAGCAAAGGCTGACCATTGCGCGCGCACTCGTTCGGAAGCCGGTTATTTTGCTGCTGGATGACAGTACTAGCGCGCTTGATGTACAGACGGAAGCGGCGCTGCTTGAAGCGCTTAAGCAAATGAACTGCACGACTTTTCTTGTCACGCAAAAAATCAGCTCTACGATATCGGCGGACTCTATACTTCTGCTGGACGAAGGTGAGCTGCTTGCGCAGGGCAAGCATGAACGATTGATTAGAGAGTCCAGCTTATATCAGAAAATTTACGAATCACAGTTCGGGAAGGAAGGTGTATCCCGTGCTTAGACAGCTCAAAGAGCCATTTCAATATCAAAGGCCAGACAAAGCTGTTGAGGTTCCGGCAAGCGGGCAGGCCGCAGGCAAAGGGAAGAAAAAACCAAGAGCTCAAAATGCTTCCCAGACACTTAGGCAGATGTGGAGCTATTTAATTGGATACAAAGGCAAGCTTTTTGCGGTCATGATTATGATATTGCTCAGCTCCGGCTTCTCCTTGTTGGGCCCATACTTGGCCGGGACAGCGATTGACCATTTCATTATGAATAGGGATAGCGGATTCGTGGTGTTTCTTATTGGCATGGCTGTCGTATATGCGCTCCATTCCATTACGATGTGGCTGCAAAGCATCTGGATGATCACGATTTCGCAAAAGACCGTATACCGCATGCGGGTACAGCTATTTGAGCATCTGCACCGGCTGCCTATCCCTTATTTCAGCAAAAGGCAGCACGGAGAGCTGATGAGCCGGGTAACGAATGATATCGAGAACGTCAGTTCTTCGTTGAACAGCTCGGTCATTCAGGTGTTCTCGAGTGTGCTTCTGCTTATCGGCACGGTTGGCGTAATGCTCTCACTTAGTCCGCTTCTGACCTTGTTAACGTTTCTTGTCATACCGCTCATGCTGTTTGGTATGAAATGGATAACACAGCAGACTGGCCGTTTGTTTAAAGCGCAGCAGCGCAATTTGGGTGACTTGAATGGTTATATAGAAGAGACGCTTTCGGGGCAGCGCATTGTCAAAGCATTTTCGCAGGAGGAAACGGTCATCGCTGCTTTTAAGGAGCGTAACGAGCGCATTCTCGTTTCCGGCTTTTGGGCTCAAACGATCTCGGGCTTTATTCCGAAGCTGATGAATGCACTCAACAATTTAAGCTTTGCCATCATTGCGGGCATTGGCGCGGTGTTTGTTTTAAATGATGCTATTACGGTAGGGGTAATCGTTATTTTTGCCGAATATTCCAGACAGTTCACTCGCCCATTGAATGATCTTGCAAATCAATGGAACACGATGCTGTCGGCGATTGCAGGCGCGGAGCGGGTATTCGATGTGCTTAGCGAGGAAGAGGAGCGCACGGATGAGGCGAATGCTTCAGAGCTTGCCGAGGTCAAAGGACATGTCGTGTTCGATCACGTTACCTTCGCCTATGAAGGGCGCTCGGCGACGATTAAGGATGTAAGTTTTAAATTAGCGCCTGGCGAGACGGTTGCCTTGGTCGGTCCCACAGGTGCGGGTAAAACAACACTTATCCAGCTGTTGTGCCGATTTTATGATCCCAGCTCTGGCAGCATTCGGATTGACGGACAGGACACGAAGGAGATCAAACGCGAGAATTTGCGCTCTCATATGGCTTTTGTGCTGCAGGACCCTTTCCTCTTTGAGGGCACGATTAGCGATAATATCCGTTATGGCAAGCTTGATGCGACAGACGCCGAGGTGGAGCAGGCGGCTAAGCTTGCAAATGCCCATAGCTTTATCGTTCGGATGAAGAGTGGATACCATGCCATACTGAAATCGGATGGCAGCGGCATTAGCCAAGGGCAGAAGCAACTGCTTGCGATCGCGAGAGCTATTCTTGCCAATCCATCGATATTGGTGCTGGATGAAGCAACGAGCAGTATAGATACCGTCACCGAGATCAAAATACAAGAAGCGCTGCAGCGGTTGATGCAGGGCCGAACAAGCTTTGTGATCGCTCATCGTCTCAATACGATTCAACAAGCAGACCAGATTGTTGTGCTGAGGGATGGCGCTATTATAGAGAAAGGCTCTCATGCGGAGCTTCTGCATCTAAAAGGATTTTACAGCTCGCTTGTGGGCGGACAGCTGCAGAGCAGCTAAAACCTTATTGCAACTATTTTCGCCGATGAACAGTATTACTAGGTACAAGAAGAAACGGCTTCGTCGTCCTTAGCAAGAAGAGGGAAGCTGTTTTTTTAGAAATAAAGACTACTTATCTTATGAACCATAGGAATTGTAATATTTTAAACAAGGAGGTGGGTAACATGGCAAAAGTGGAGTGCGCCAGCTGTGGACTCAATATTGAGATGGATACGGACAAGCTTATGACTGCCGTTTGCTCCTCATGCGGCGTGAAGCTGGTTCAGGAAACTGTACCTTATGAGGTGACGGATGAGGAGTTGCAGGCTTCTATGAATATAGATGACAAGAACAAGCCAGAGGATGTCGACATTCATAAGTGGATAGGGAAAATCGGGGATCATGAGAAGCAAACCAAGTATGTAGAGGAAGGGTTCTGGGCAAAGGTGAAGCGTCATGCGGCAAAAGTTCCGTTCGCCAAGGAAGTCGTGACGCTGTATTATTGCTCGGCAGATCCGAAGACGCCTTTGGCTACTAAAGTAACGGCAATTGGAGCGCTAGCTTACTGGATTTTGCCGATTGACCTGATTCCGGACTTTATTCCGGTAGTCGGATTTGTTGATGACGCAACGGCCATATTTGTGGCTTATAAGGCAATTAGCGGGCAAATTACGGATGAACATCGCGAGAAGGCGGAGCAGTTCTTTATCCTTAACAAAAGTGTGAAGCTGGTAAATACTCAGCCATAAGCTAGCGGTATATCCCCAATGAAGGACGTCCCACGTTGATGAAACGTGCCGGACGTCCTTTTATTTTGCCAGTGGATCAGCGGCTAAAACAAGCTCCAATCAAAGGTTTGGGACATTTGCTCAAGCAGGGCAACCCCTGCGATGCTGTTTCCTTTGCGATTCAGGGACGGACCGACCAAGCCGATCCCGTAACGGCCCGGTACCAGTGTTAAAATGCCGCCGGACACACCGCTTTTGGCAGGCAATCCTACTTGAATCGCGAATTCCCCAGATGCGTTGTACATGCCGCATGTGGTCATAAACGTTTTGGCAATCTGGACATATCGGCGCGGAATGAGTTCTTCTCCTGTAATCGGGTTCGTGCCGTTATGGGCAAGCACCAAGGCCATCTGGGCGAGATCAGTACAAGTTACGCAGATGGAGCAATGTCTAAAGTAGACATCGAGCACATCTTCAACTGCGCCCTCAAGCACTCCGTTATCTTTGAGGAAATAGGCCATGGAACGATTCAGGTTGGCCGTGTCGGATTCGGAGCGGTATACGTCCAGATCGTAATCCAGCGAGCTGTTATTAGAGAGAAGACGGAAAAATTCAAGTACCCGTCTCGACTTTTCAGTGGGACTTTCCCCTGCGATCAGAGAGGATATTGCAATTGCGCCAGCATTAATGAGCGGATTAAAGGGAATGCCGGGCTGTACCAACTCCAGCTTGAGCATGGAGTTAAAGTTGTCGCCTGTGGGCTCCATGCCTACTTTGTCAAAGACACCGGATTCGCCATTATCCATCAACGCCAGAATTAAGGTGAATACCTTGGAGATGCTTTGCATGGTGAACGAAAGCTCGGCGTTCCCTGCGGAGACGGAATTCCCTTGCGCATCGATGAGATGGATGCCAAGGGCATCGATCGGGGATTTAGCAAGCTCTGGTATATAAGATGCGACCTTTCCATTGGCGCTAAGCAGCCGGTTCGTTTCAACCCACGTAGGCAGAAGCGTTTGAAGACGTTGGATTTCAGTAAGGGACATAGCGCAGCTCCTTCGAGTGAATCAGATATAGAATAGATGATGTGTTTATTTTATAATAGGCGAATGGACTTTATATAGTATCAATTCTGAAAAAATAGGAATGTTACTGTTGAAATATTCCCTATTTTAAACGGAGAAATAATAATAAACGATGATTTTAAAGTTTTTTTCGAAAAAGGCTTGACCAATTGTAGGGTAGCATGATATATTCTAATTCCGGCCGAGAGAAACATGCGGACGACAAGAAAAACAAGCAACACAAAGGAAAGAATAGATTGCTCTTTGAAAACTGAACAACGAGTAATAACTGCCTCGCAAATCCTTCGGGATAAGCGAAAAAAGCGATAAAAAAGTAATGAGCATTTCAAACACCAATTTGGAGAGTTTGATCCTGGCTCAGGACGAACGCTGGCGGCGTGCCTAATACATGCAAGTCGAGCGGAGTTGATAAGGTGCTTGCACCTTTGATACTTAGCGGCGGACGGGTGAGTAACACGTGGGTAACCTGCCTATAAGACTGGGATAACATTCGGAAACGAATGCTAATACCGGATACGCGATATGGTCGCATGACTGA
>NZ_SKCD01000015.1 GCF_006542765.1 Paenibacillus luteus | reverse complement strand
CTTTTTACAACCTGTAGTTTTACATCTAATGAAATTGGACTCCTTTTTGACAAAGCAAAAACTCCCATCATGGTAGAAGTAGAGGTTTTGTTTTTTCTACTGTCTACTATGATGGGAGCATATCATGGCAGATGGACGTTCTTCGTCTATATTTAATCCTACATATTCCACATAGGCAGGTCAACAACGTTATTCGCTAAAAGCAAGGAACGAAGTCAGAAACTCCGGCATGCCTTCAGCGTAAGCGGTATATTCATATTGGCCGAAGGAGATAACGACCGCGCCATGCTTGAGGTAGAATGGTCGGTCGGATGCAATGCCTTCAAACGGATTGAGCAATAATAATTTTCGTTCTTTGATTTGCCCGCGAATGGACGCGTTAATAATGTCGAGATAATTCTCGTGGTTATTCGCGGCTTCTCTTAAGGATAGCTGTTCGCCGGTTTTAAGATCAAACGTATAGGGAACTCGCTCGGTTATGCCATGCGCACCGCCCATATAGGAATAATAATCGACATAGAGGCTTAAACGGTTATCTTCGTTATAGGTAATCGTATACGTTCCTTCAAAGGAAAGGGGTGGCATTGCCAAATCCGGATTAGTATCCTCCAGCTCGCTAACATCCTTTTGAGCTTGGGATAGCGCTTGTTGACCGGTCACGGCATAAGCTTCTGCTTCTTTTTTCAAAAAGTCATTAACCTTGGTTTGAGACTCGGCATTCTCATACCCGCTAATTACGGGATAATGAATGATCAACGATTGCTCCTGCGTAACTTTGTTGATCGTACTCGTTTCGACGGATAAGGCGTTCTCCTGAATGGTGTCGATGCCTACCGTCTTGCTGCCATGATCATAGGAAATGCCGTAGCCCATTCTCTCCAGCACAAAACGAAGAGGCAGATAGGCCGTGTCATTCTCGATGATGGCAGGATTGCCATAAATGACTTGTCCGTTCAAAGTATAGCTGCCATCATCCGGGGAGGCGACAAACGTACGGTCTCGTCCCGTGACCGTGACCGACCTTGTTTTGGGATCCCAGCTCGTGCCAAGCCCAAGCGTTTCATTTAGCACGCGAATGCCGATGTACGTGTTTCCCTCCACATTGGCGGATGGCACATTAGACAACACGCCATTAATATTATAAGGCTGAGAAGTAACGTTCAACTGCTGCGATTCCGCTGCTGCCGCAATGCCTCCGGCAATCCCTCCCACCGCGGGAGTTGAAACGACAAGCAACGCGGCAGTGACGAGTGCGGCGATCTTTTTTGGCATGTTAGGGTGGGCTTTCAGAGTTGGGTTGATTCGTTTCATAGGTAGTCCTCCTTTGAGATAACGGGCTGATAATTGCATGGTTTAAAAGTGTAATAGAGACATAATATCGACTTGGCCGAAAAAAACAGCTGCTTGTTGGCTATTAACCACTGAGCAGCTGTTTTAAACAGAAACGCCTATTTTTTGGTAGCGATAGAGAAAATAACGGTTTTGCCCGCGGCATCAACTTGGATATTGACGTTATCGGTGCCGATCAGCTTCTGCTGGGCGGCTACTTTCGTTCCGGCCTCCACGCGCTTGCTAATGTCGTTGAACAGCTCTTTGAACAAAGATGCGTTGTAGCCAAATAGCTGATTGGCGAACTGTTCGACCACTTCCTTATTGCGGGCAAGAGTGCCCTCGCGAAGCCTAATGGTGATGCCATACGTGTTATATTGCGGGTCCAGCCATACCGCTGCTTCCTCGTTGATGGAAGACGAGCCTGATGGGCGGTTTAATACGCTGTCCTTCTCGGCTTGGTCTTTGAATAGGCGAAGCGTCGTCTCATAGAAATCGTGGTTGGAGCCGCGCAACTGCCCGGCAGCGATCAGCGTTTCGTAGGCATCCCACATTCGTTTATCTGGGAAAATGATAATTTTTTTGCCGCCGCCAGCGGTTGGGACCACGCGTTCGAGCTTGTCGGGAGATACGGCGACGGCAAGCCGCTTCGACTTGTCTGTGAGGCGGTTTAGGATGACAAGCGATTCCGCGCGGGTCACGGTATCGCCGACGCCGAAGAAGCCGTTCGGGTACCCCTGCATAATGCCTTTGACCAGCGTCTCTGCAATGAATTTCTGCTCGCGCTCGGAAGCGCCCATGAGGTCGCCGTAAGCTTGGGCCATTTTTTGGCCGAATAAGCCATCCTCCAGAAACTCCGTTTCCTGCAAGGTGTAATAGACGATTTCCGCAACGTTCTCGCGGTTTAAGTCAGCTTGGAAATCGCTATACCTGCTTTTGTTCAAAAAATGAAGATCGCTCGCGACATCGATAAACTGCTTCGCCCAATATCCGACCGGGTTTGGCTTGAAGTCGAAATAGCGGTAATCTTGCTTTAAAATCGCTTGATTCTCTTCGCTAAGGGACTGGAGGAATTGGGTATTCCAGCTGCGGGCTCCGTTTTGATGAAGGTCCGTGTACGAAAGAACGAGCATTTTGATGAATTGATCGACTTTTACGGGTTCCTGTGGTCGGAAGGTCCCGTCGGGATATCCGTCTAATATCCCTTGTTTCACCATATCGGTGATGGTTTTTTCCGCCCAATGGCCCTTTATATCTTTAAAAACCGGCGCAGAGGCAGCAGCCGTTGTCTGTGAATTGGCTAGCGGACTGGATAATCCTGCCCACAGAAACGTGGCTGCGATTGCGATAATGGCAAAGCGCTTCATAAAAAATATCCCCCTAGTACAAGCGATTGCGGACCTATATGATAGATTAATCGATATATTCCGACATTCTCTAGATAACCACATTTATGCGTTATTGAGAATGGGCTAAATGATGCAACAATGTGTATTCATCTAGTTCTAAATGCTGTAAGCCTTTAAGCAGGGGTGGTTTGGAGTTCGGAATGGATACAATTGTAAATGATGTCTAGTGCGATAATAGAGGGATATTTTGGATATAAAATAAAACTGAAATGGTTAGCCGTGGTTTTGTGTGAAGTGCAGCAACTTGCGTTAACGAGATAGCGGAGGTATCGTTTTGAAACTAAAGGAAGAGAACAATAACGAACAAAACGGACATATCTTGGATTGACTGCTGTGGTAGTAATCATCAATTTAAAACAAATCTCGTTTGTGCCTCTATTTAATGAAATGAGTCTAATACTAAAAAGCTCTCAGCCTCACGCACGAGGCGCTAGGCTGAGAGCTATGATTAACCTTTGGAAAGGTATAGTCGGTGAAGAGAGTTAGTCAAGAACAGCTGTGATATGAGCTTTCGTGATGGACCAGTGAGTAGCTGACCATACTTTTTCTTTTTTATCGATGTACATGATTTGTGGAGATTCATGCTTCACGGACGTATCTTCAGCGATCTGATTCGATACGGGACGGGACTCGATGACTTTGACAAGCACGTAGTCAACATCTTCCCTTGGTTTGCCATCAAGGTATTGGCTGAATTCTTGGTGAGCGTTCGCGCTAACCGGACAAGTAGTGCTGTGCTTGAAAACGACGAGCGGGCGAGTGGCGGAAGCTTCGTAAACGTTGTTCCATTCTTCAATGGTAGTAATTTCTTTGTACGACATAGGGAAACACTCCTTTTTATTCTGCTGTGCAGATGATTGTTACAGCTGTAAGTTTATTATAGCTCTTTTTGCCGAGTGATGTCATCTTTATGCGTGTGGCGCAGGTTGTGCGTGGGCTGGGCTTCAGAAATGGTTGCTGTCTGCCTGATGAAAACGACTTGGAAATGGATTCGGTTCAGGCATTGCATTTGAAAATGGCGCGTGATATGATTACTTTTGTCGAAATGACCGTTTTGGTTTTTCGGTCATTTATAGGGTCGGAGGTGATGGAATGGCGATTGATCGGCGGCAGCAGATTGTAGAAGCGGCAGGCAAGTCTTTTGCGCTTTTTGGATACAAGGCGACGACGATGGATCAGGTAGCTAAGATTGCGAACGTGGGCAAAGGGACGATTTATACGTTCTTTACGAACAAGGAAGAGTTATTCCACGAAATTATGAAGAAGCTGATTATTGAAATGAAGCAGGTGGCGGAGCGGGTGGTTGATCCGAACCGAACATTTTTCGATAATTTGAATGCGGCGCTAGAGCAATTGCTTGAATTCCGAGAGCAGCATGAGCTTGCACTTCAGCTATCGCATGAGGTGCGCGAGATCGGCACGCCGATGGCGGTCGAAGGCATGCAGCAGATTGAGGGTGCGGTTGTCGGCTACATCCAGCAGCAGGTGCAATTAGCTATGGACAAAGGCGAGATTAAGCCTTGCAATCCGGAGATGACGGCATTCGTTATGCTGCGCTTATACATGGCGCTTACGGTAGAATGGAAGAAGACGCATGAACCGCTGGATAAGAAACAAGTAGCGGAGCAATTGCGATTCTATATGCAAGTAGGATTGGCTCCGGAATAAGCTGGATGCCTTTTTTTACACTAAAAAATGACCAAATGACAAAAATGGTCAATGAGTAATGGGGAGCGTGGACAATTTGAAGTTTAGTGGATTTAAGCAGTTTGGTCAGGAATTGTCCGGGATCGCCCGCAACAAAATGCTGTTGATTTCGGTGATCGGTGTCATGATGATTCCGGTTATGTATTCTTCGATGTTTTTGGGAGCGTTTTGGGACCCGTACGGAAATTTGGATAAGATGCCGGTGGCGGTCGTCAATGCGGATACGGGTTACAAGTATAACGACGAGATGATGCATATCGGCGATGATTTTGAGGAACAGTTAAAGGAAAATGAAAAGTTCGAGTGGCACTTTGTCAGCAAGGAAGAAGCTCAGGCAGGAATTGAGGATCACAGCTATTACTTAGCCATTGAGATCCCGGCCGACTTTTCCGAGAAAACGACTTCATTGACCTCTGATGAGCCGACGCCGGCCCAGCTGACGTATCTGGCGAATGAAAGCTACAACTTTCTAGCTTCCCAAATCGGCAGCAAAGCTGTGGATACGATGAAGATGGAGCTGAATAAAGAGGTGACGGCAGCTTATACGCGCACCGTTTTCGAACAGATGGAGGAGCTTGTTGACGGCATCGGCCAAGCAAGCGATGGTGCCGGCGAGATTGCCGATGGCACGACGAAGGCGAAGGATGGAGCGGTGCTCATCGAGCAAAATCTGGCGAAGCTCGTCAGCGGATCGATGACGCTGCAGGAAGGCGTTACGAAGCTGAGCAATGGCGGAGCGGAGCTTGGAAAAGGCAGTGCCGAGCTTAGCGCAGGCACGTCAAGCTTGGCCAGCGGCCTGGCGCAGCTTCAGGCGGCGCAGCAGCAGCTTGGCGCGGGAGCCGCATCGTTAGGCGAAGGCGCGGGCTCGCTTGGAGCCGGAGCGGTGAAGCTGAGCGACGGCTTGGGGCAATTGGCCGGAGCGAGCGGACAGCTGGCGGAAGGCGCCTCTGACGCGCAGCAGGCTGCGGGGCAGCTTGCGGGTGGTCTTAAGGAGTCAGCTGCAGGCGAAGAGCAGCTGAAAGCAGGAGCCGCGCAGCTGGCGAACGGGCTGGCGAAGCTGGGTCAGGCGAATCCGCAGCTGGCGGAGAGCGAGGACTTTGCGGCGCTGCTGAGCGCAAGCCGCGAGCTGGCGGCTGGTCTGGAGAAGTCATCGGCTGGGCAGACTCAGCTGAGTGAAGGGGCGACGAAGCTGAACGAAGGCCTTGTTAAGGTTGCTGATGGTCTGGGCACCTTCGATAAGAAAGTTGAGGAAGCGGCGGCTGGCGGCAAAGAGCTTGGCGCTGGCGGAGCTCAAGTCGTAGCAGGCGCGGAGAAATTCACTAACGGCATGACCGAGTTTGGCAAGAAGCTGGCTGAAGCAAGTGCAGGCGGGACAAAGCTAGCAACTGGAGCGAAGCAGCTCAATAACGGCGCAGCGGTGCTTACTGCGGGGCTTTCGCAGCTTTCGTCGAGCGTAACGCCTTTCGTAGACGGTTCAGTTAAACTGGAGGATGGCGCGCAGCAGGTCGCTTCCGGGCTGTTGAAGCTGGAGGATGGCACGCAGGAGCTATCTGGCAAGCTGAGCGACGCTTCGGACAAAACTTCTGACCTTAAGCTGACCGATAGCATGGTGGATATGTTCGCCGATCCGGTGAAGCTTGACGTGGAGAAAATATCAGAGGTTTCTAATTATGGAACAGGTCTTGCGCCTTACTTCCTGTCATTAGGCCTTTATGTCGGCGCGATGATGCTGACTATCGTGTACTCTGTGCGCGAGCCGGCAGTACGTCCGGTGAACGGCTGGAGCTGGTTCTGGAGCAAGGCGCTAACGCTTGTGATGATCGGAACAATTCAAGCGCTAATCGCCGATGCGGCGTTGTTATTCTTGCTTAAGCTTGAAGTTCAGAGCATGGGCTTGTTTATCACCTTTACGATTCTTACGAGCATCACCTTTATGATGATCATTCAGTTCCTTGTGGCGACGCTGAACAACCCTGGCCGTTTTATAGCGATCATTCTGTTGATTCTGCAGCTTACGAGCTCCGCAGGTACGTTCCCGATTGAGCTTGTCCCAGACTGGATGCAAAAAATATCGCCATTTATGCCGATGACTTACTCGGTGGCTGGTTTTAGGGATATTATTTCAAGCGGTGATTACAGCTCGATGGGCCGTTATTATGCAACCCTGGCAGGAATTGCACTACTATTTGCATTCTTGTCCTATATTTACTTTACGCTATCTCATCGCAAAATGAAAAACGACACTATGGAGCCAGCCGTACCGACTTCTGTATAAAAGCAAGACCATGGAAAGATCACAGCAAAGGACAGCAATTAATCGCTGTCCTTTTTGTGTTTTCGTTACTGACAGGTTGAGAGATTGGGATACAGGTGCGGTGATGCGTAGAAGGCTAAGGGTAAAGAACAAACTTGAGGTAGCATTGTATTTAGATTCTGCCTGTATTGTTTTCTATATAAGTTCAACTAATGATTTTAGAATTAATGAGTTTCTGAAAGAAGGATTCCATACAGAAGCAAAGACGGTTAATGATAGCCCATTTATAATTGGGGATTTTCTCTATAAACAATCGTGGATCATACTCCCGTCTTCAAACAGCAGTTGGTGGATCTCATCGTTTATTAATCTTTTCTTAAGTGAGGAACCGTTCGCGCACGAACTTCGTTTGCTTGCCCTCAACGGCAGCTTCGAGCGTATACATCGGTCTGGTAAACCAGAGACCCGATCGGTGAAGTCATTTGGCCATACTCGTGATGGTGCAGCTTCGTTAAAAAACACGCTTGAAATAAGCCGCAGCCAGAGCCAATGTCCAATTGTGCTTGTCGGTAACCCCAACTTTATGTGGAAGTTTCGATATCATCGTCTGCTCGGGAGTCAACTGTTCAGGAGCGCCTGTAGAGACATCCATCACGAAGCCATCCAACCCTTTCATTGGTAAGATTGGATGGAAGTGCTCACCGTTACAGGGTTTTTACGAATCATCTCCGCAATTTCGTTCACTGCATCAGCTTCACAGCATGTAAGTAAATCGTTTGATCGCGTACATACATCCGGAGTTTTTTTCTGTTACCTCAGCCGTTTGTCCAGTTCCTGTTAGTCTGTTGTTCGATTTCCATGGTCATCACTTGTCTCGTAAGTTTAGCGGAAATAGCCGATGTGATAGATGAAATGGATGAAATAGGTCTAAAAAATAGATCTAATCTAGCCCCGCGGCCCCAAATGAACTGGATATGGCTTGGTTTTGGAGAAATAGATCTAATTTTTAGATCTAATCTAATGCAAATAGCCGAAATCGATGAAATAGGTCTAAAAAATAGATCTAATCTAGCCCAGCGGCTTCAAAGGGGCAGTTTATGGCTGGGTTTTGGAGATATAGACAAGTTGAACGAAAGAAATGAAGGATATGAGAAGCGAGAAGATCGATTGGAAAAAATGAACTGCTCGCCTTAGTAGCTGGATTCTTACCTTTACATGTCTTAGTCATTTTAAGAATCTGGGTGCAACCGCGACCCCATAGAATGAGCTACTCGCGCAGCGACCAAAACGAGAAACTTTAGTTCAACTTATATAGTTGGTTATGTCTAATGAACAGTTAGTCATGTCAAATGTGTTACTTAAAAGCGAACTTCCAATGATGATATTGATGATTTCTGCTTATTTTTTCTTCGTTTTCTGGGGCGCCATTCGAAAGGGTATGAAATAGATGGAATTTGTCTCTTTAATCTAGCTGTTTCATGTCATTTCTCGCTGATTCTTTAAAATTAGCAGAACAATTCCCTCTAAATTCCTAAATAATCCAAAAACACTTAAATTATAGTGAGGAATTCCATCTAATTAAAACGGAGAGGAATCTTACATGATTTACTGCGATTGGTTCGGGGGAGACGTTGCTGCATCTGGTGCATGTTGTGAGGCCTTGGAGAAGTGGCAAGTAGGATGCGGAGAAAAAGGGGCGCAATGGTTATATGTATGTGTAACAAGCAAAAAACGACTGAGCGAGAAAAAGGGTTTTGATCCTTTTTCAAGCTCAGCCGCTTTGGGGTGAGGTCTATTAATTAGCTGTTTCAGAATATATGCCGTTTCCACTAATATGCTGTTTTAGATAATAAGCCGTTTCAGCTAATATGCCGTATCGATTGTCGTTATTCGTGTTATTCGTGGATATCAGTAAGCAGCTTGCCAAGCGCTTCGAGAGCTTGCTCTTCTTGTTCACCGTCGATCTCCAGCGTGACTTCCTCGTTGACGGCGATACCGAGCGTGAGCATGCTTAGCGAGCTTTTGCCGTTGACCTTTTTGCCTTTGTTCAAGACCGTAATCTTGCAAGGGAAGGTGCTGGCGGTTTGGACGAAGGTTTTGGTTGGACGAACATGAAAGCCCGTAGGGTTGAGTATCGTGAAGGTTTTGCTAATCATGCTGAATCACTCCATTTCTTGTGCGTTCTACGAATTGTGTAATTTCATCGGTGCTGCGCATCGTGAGTGCCTGGTTAGCGTGGCCTGACCAGCTCGACTGGTCGAGCGTGCTTATTAACTCTCTTGCCTGCAAAATCGAGCCTGCGCTCATGCTGAATTCATGAAGACCAAGGCCGAGCAGCAGAGGGATGGCCGTGCTGTCCCCGGCCATTTCGCCGCACATGCCGACCCATTTGCCTTCCTTCTCCGCTGCTTGAAGAACGAAACGAATTAAGCGGAGCAGCGATGGATGCCAAGGCTGATACAGGTAGGAGACGGTTTCGTTCATGCGGTCTGCCGCCATCGTATATTGAATCAGGTCATTCGTGCCGATGCTGAAGAAATCGACTTCTGGCGCAAATAGGTCCGCGGCTACTGCCGCTGCCGGAATCTCGACCATCATCCCGATCTCGATATGCTCGGCGAGCTGGACGCCCTCGGCTATCAGCTTCTGCTTCTCTTCCTCAAGCAAACGCTTGGCTTCGAGAAGCTCTTCCAGCACGGCGATCATGGGGAACATGATCTTAAGGTTGCCGTAACGACTGGCGCGAAGCAGTGCCCGCAGCTGCGTGCGGAACAGATCCTGCCGGTCTAGGCACAGGCGCAGCGCACGCTGGCCGAGGAAAGGGTTGCTTTCCTTCGGCAGCTCCATATAAGGAAGCTCCTTGTCGCCGCCGATGTCGAGTGTTCGTATAACGACAGGCTTCGGATTCATTTTTTCAAGCGCGTATTTGTAGCTGGTGAACTGCTCCTCCTCCGTAGGGAGTGAGCTGCGTCCCATATAGAGGAATTCGGTGCGGAAAAGGCCGATCCCTTCGGCGCCGTTGTCGATCGCCCGCTGGATATCCTCCAGCTTGCCAATGTTGGCTGCCAGCTCGACCCGTTTGCCATCCTTGGACAAGCTCGGCAAATCCTTCAGCTTGCTAAGCTCAACTCTGCGATGGTCATCCTTCTGCTTCATGTCCTTGTAATTCGCGAGCTCCTCTTCTGTTGGAGCGATGAGAACAACGCCTTGATTGGCATCCATGACGATAAAAGCATCAGCAGGGATATCATGAACGGCTGCTCCCGCGCCAACAATGGCTGGAATCTCAAGCGAGCGCGCCATAATGGCCGAATGGGACGTACGGCTGCCCACCTCGGTTACAAAGCCGCGTACATAGTCTAAATTGAGCTGTGCCGTGTCTGAGGGGGTCAGATCGCGTGCTACGATAATGCACTCCTCCGTCATGCCTGCCAGCTCTCTGTGCGGTACGCCGCGCAGGTGGCTCATGATACGGCCGGAGACGTCCTCAATATCGACAGCCCGGCCGCGCAGCAGCTCATCGGACATGGACTGCAGCAGCTCGATAAAGGACTGCGCAATCTCGTGCAGCGCAAATTCCGCGCAAATCGCTTCATCGGCAATCTTCTGTTCAACCGCTTCAATCAGGTCCGGGTCCTCCAGAATCATGAGATGGCCTTCGAAAATTTCCGCTTTGTCCGCGCCAAGCCGAGCCTCGGCTGAGGCGCGAATGGCCTCGACCTCGTCGCGGGACAAAGCGACGGCGGAACGGAAGCGCTCAACCTCTGCAGCCGTGTCGCTAATCGCTTGCTGAACCGGGACGAACCGCTCGGCTGCTAGATGAAATACGCGCGCGATGGCAATGCCGGGCGAAGCGGCTATCCCTTTTAATAAAGTTGTCATCATTTGCTCATTCCTTTCCCTGCCGAGTTAGCTGCAAGTCCCAGCTCTCGATAGTGCCGGACCACTTCCTGATGGAGCGAGTGCTGCTCATCTATGCCTGTATATTTGGTGATTGCAGGTATAAGTCCAATTTCTTGAATGGCTAGCTGGAGCTCTACGGCCTCAGGATCTTCCTCGTTATGAAAATGTAAAGCCGCAGCCATAGCGGTCGTTAAATGGTCTGCCGATATCCCATATTCGTATGCTAATAAGGCCGGCCTAACCAAGCGGTCATTAGGCGACAGCTTGCGGATCGGCGAGCGGCCGATTCTAGAAACCTCATCCAGCAAATGAGGGTTGGTGAAACGCTCAAGAATTTGCCCGATATATTGGCCGTGGTCCTTCTCGTTGAACGAGTAACGCTCGATCAGTACCGCTCCCGTCTCCTGCAAAGCGCCTTTCACTTCGGCAATGACTTCGCTATCCTTCATCGCTTCCTGAATCGTCTCATATCCGCGCAAGTAACCGTGATAAGCCGCGACGCAGTGGCCGGTATTAACGGTGAACAGCTTGCGCTCAATGTAAGGCTCGAGCTGGTCAACGTAATGAATGCCCTCGATTTCGGGCAGCGAAGCGAGCAAAGGTGAACGCTCGACCGTCCATTCGTAAAAGGGTTCTACTACGACTAAGAGCGGATCTTCATGCTGTTGAAGCGGAACGATCCGATCGACGGCTGCATCGGGAAAAGCAACATGAAGCTCAGCCCGCGCTTTCAACGCTTCCGGCAAATGCTCATAAACAAGCTGCTTGAGTATAGTGCTGCCGCCGAGCGCATTCTCGCAAGCAATCACTGGCAGAGCCGTGTTTTCTCTAGCAAGCCTAAGCTCTATTCCTTTAGCAACCGCTGCTGCGATATGCTTTAATACCGTAACCCCGACGGCCGTCGTTACGATATCGGCTTCCGCAATCGCTTCTGCGACGAGTGCAATATTTTTCCCGTCGATAGCGGTGACATGGTCAACGAGGTAGGTATCGCCTTGCTCGTTGGCAAGCCGCACGGCGTATTGCCCTTTGGCTTGCAGCTCGGCGACGAGCGAATCGTTCACATCGACGAAGGTAATCTCGTAGCCGGCGTTATGCAGCAGTAATCCGATGAAGCCGCGGCCGATATTGCCGGCGCCGAAGTGGACGGCCTTCATGATGCCATCCCCGACTCGAAGATCGCGATCAGCTCTTTCTCGGAAGCGGCATTCAAGATACGCTGCATATCTTCTTCCTCGGATACGAGTACGGCTACGTTGGTCAAAATATCAAGGTGATCGTCGCCGATCGCCGCAAGGCCGATGACGAGCTGTGCGGGCTCCTCGCCGCCAAAATCCACTCCGCCTGGCACGATGATAATCGCCATTCCGGTGGATTGGATCAGCGCTTTGGAGTCATTGGTGCCGTGAGGCATCGCAAGCCCTCCGCCAATGTAAGTGGATAGCGCATCTTCGCGTTCGATCATTTTCTCGATGTAGGCTTGCGGCGCATGGCCGGCATCCACGAGCATTTGCCCGACAAGGCGGATCGCCTCGTATTTGTCTTTGACGCTAACGTTTAGTTTCACTTTGTCTGTAGATAGAATGGTCATTATGATTCTCTCCAATCCAATTTTGTTTTTATATAGGCTTCCAGTTTTTTAGAGATAAACAGCTTTATGCTGGCTGTATGGCCGTGAGCTAGGACGGTAAGCAGTTCCGGAAGCAGCAGCATGGCGCTAATTTCGCTAAGCAGCTCCAGGCTATAAGGATCAAGCTTGATGGGGCCGAGCATCATTAAGGCTTGTTTGGCCTTCATCTCGCCGTCCTCGCTCAGGATAAGCGGATTGTCAAAGCGGTACAGGGCGAGCAGCGGCTCCTCGATCCATTCGCTGCGCGTGTGAAGCAAGGCGAGCTCCGTATCGGGAATGACCAGACTGCCTTGGCGCTCCCTTGCGAGCAACTGCTCTGTAATTTTATCGTTATGCCTATCGATGTACGGCTTGTCGAATAAAGACAGCATCCTCGGCAACTGCTGGGCCAGATCAACTAGGCTGTGCTGCATGGCAAGGTCGTGGACGTGAAAGCCGTCAAGTAGCCGCAGAACGACGCCGGAATAAAGCTGAAGCAGCAGCAAGCGGTCCATGGGCGATTGGCCAGAGGCCTCTGCTTCTGCCGCGATGGCAGGATTGACTTTTTTGAGCGTCGTGCCCTCGATATAAGCGCGCAGCTTATTGGTCTCTTCAGGCGATAGCATCGGGCTTAGCTTAATGTAGCGGTCAGGCTTCAGCGGCAGATCGACGGTGGAAATAATTAAATCATAGCGGCTGGCTGGGAGCCTGGTTGCCTCGTACCAGGAATAATGGCCAATCAATTCGATTTGCGGCAGCTCCTTGGCTATTTTGACAGCTAGCAGCTTCGAAGACCCGATGCCGCTCGTGCATACGAGCACCGCTCTAATTTTTCTAGGAAAAGGCTTTAATCGCTCGAGCGAGGCTCCGAAATGCATCGCAATATAGCCGATTTCCTCGTCTGGCACTTTTATGTGCGCATATACCTCTTGTACACCGCCCCGCACGATTGAAAACAAGGAGCTGTAATCCTTTTTGATCTGAACCAGCATGGGATTTCGGATCGCAATGCCATCAAGTATGCGCTGAAAGGCTGGCTTGATATGCTGAATTAATCCTTCTTCCAGCGAGTGGTCTTCAGTCAGTGAGAGATTCAGATGCTTCTCGACATATTGAATGAGCTGCTTAACGCCTTCCAGCGTTGGCATATCCTCATGGTGGATCAGAAGACTGCTCTCGGGAAAAGCTTCATTGTCCAGCAGTTGCGAGAGATAGCGTTGTTCTTCCAAAGGCAGCTGGAGGTCAAGCGCGTCCATCAGGCTCTGCAGCAAAGGGATGACCTTGCTGTGTTCATAGGTGTTTGCAGCTACGAGGCAATGATTCCCGATACGGGTCAGAGCCACGGACAGCTTGATTAGCATTCGGGTGTAATCCGATTCGGACAGCGTGTTTGGCCAATCGTCATTCAGTTCCCATAGCGCTTGCTCGAGCTTCTTGAAATTCTCTTTGCCGATCATATCCAGCAGCTGGGCAGTAATCGGATGGGTTACCGCCTGGTCCTGGAACTGCCCGAACAGATCGGAATCATCCAAATGGTTGAGGGCGAGCAAGCTGATGGAATGGCGCTTTGCTTCCTCGGAACCGATAATCTCGACGCCATAACCTCTTCTGCGCACAAGCGTCAGTCCTTGCCTCTGCATCGTTGCCTCAAGCTCATCAAGGTCGTGGCTGATCGTCGGCATCGTTACGCGCAGCTCGTGAGCAAGCGAGAAGAGCTTTAAAGGCTCATCATGCTCAAGCAGCCGGCAAAAAATAAGAATTTTACGCTCCTCCGCCGAATATTCGAAGGCATCAGCAAGGTCAAGGCTCTGCTTGAAACGCTCAAGTGTCTGATCGTCGGCTTCGATGCGAATGCCGAGCCCGGCGGTGCGATGGAGCGAGATGCCGCTCGCGGCAAGAAACGGCTCGATATCGCCAAGCTCCCGATGAATCGTTCGGGTGCTGGTTCCTGCGAATGCAGCGATATCCGCAGCTGTAATCTCCTGCTTCTGGTCCAGCAGAAGCTCTATAATTCGTCGTTGCCTAGTTGAGGCTTTGATAGGTTATCCTCCTTTACAGAAGAATGGACTTAACGCCGACAGATCTCTGTCAGCGTTAAGTATGGTTTCATGAGCTTCTTATTTGCGTAGTCTTAACTTAGTCTTTGAACGAGCAAGTCATACTCCGGACTCTTAAGAAAATTATCAATCGAGATATGCTCGGCGTTTGGCGCCTTCTGCCGTGCCCGATCAGTCAGTGTCTTATGGGTAATGACGATATCGGCATCATTCGGAATATCGTTGATTGCCGTGTTGATGACGGTGATCGGCAGCTCGGCTGCGTTTATTTTTTTGCGCAGGATCGAAGCGCCCATCGCGCTGGAACCCATGCCTGCATCGCAGGAGAATACGATCTTGTTTACTTGCTCCTTCGTCAATTGACCCGTTGGAGCCGAAGGTGCTGGAGCAGCAGCGGCACCTTTGGATTCGGCTTTCATTTGCTGAACCTTCTGGGCTGCCTGTTCAAGCTCGTTGTCTGCATCCTCGGTTTGCTTCGTTGTCTTAAGCAGCACGGCAGAGACAAGGAATGACACGACGGTTGCGACTACGACGCCGCTGAGCATAGCGAGCATGCCGCCTTTTGGCGTCATCGAGAAATACGCGAGAATACTGCCGGGTGACGGTGCTGCAACCAGTCCTGCTCCGAATAGAGAGAAGGTGAAGGTACCGGATACGCCGCCGGCGATAGCTGCAAGAATAAGACGTGGATTCATCAGAATATAAGGGAAATAAATTTCGTGAATCCCGCCGAAGAAGTGAATGACTACTGCGCCTGGTGCGGATTGCTTCACCATGCCTTTGCCGAACAGCCAATAAGCAAGCAAGATGCCAAGGCCCGGTCCTGGATTGGACTCCAGCATATAAATGATGGATTTGCCGGTTTGCGTGGCTTGATCCAACGCGAGCGGTCCCAAGATGCCGTGGTTAATGGCATTGTTGAGGAACAGCACCTTGGCCGGCTCGATCAGCACGTTCACCAGTGGCAGAAGTCCCGTGTCAATCAGCCATTCCACGCCGGTGCTGAGCACTTTGCTCAAAGCTTCAACTATGGGGCCGACACCCTTGAATGCGATAACCGCAAGGCCGCCGCCGATGATGCCGGACGAGAAGTTGTTGATTAGCATTTCGAAGCCGGAAGGGATCTTCCCTTCAATGGAGCGGTCAAACTTTTTCAATACCCATGCCGCAGACGGACCGACGATCATCGCGCCGAGGAACATTGGAATATCCGCCCCTGCGATAACGCCAAGCGTGACGATTGCGCCGATCACGCCGCCGCGCACGCCGTGAACCATTTGACCGCCTGTATATCCGATAAGGATCGGGAGCAAGTAGGTGATCATAGGTCCGACAAGCGTCGCGAGACTTTCGTTCGGATACCAGCCTGTCGGTATAAATAAAGCCGTTATGAGCCCCCATGCGATAAAAGCGCCAATATTCGGCATAACCATGCCGCTGAGAAAACGACCGAATCGTTGAACGGAAACTTTAACACCGCCGGAGACCGGGCTTTCGGATGCCAGTTTACTCATGCTTCAACCTCCAATAATCATAATGTTCACGAACTGAACTTGAAATAATCGTAATGTATAGCGCTTTCATATTCAATGAAATGAAAAGCAGGTTGCGTCATGAGCGTTGTTGCCATCATTTTTCCTTTTACTATTGCCGTTTTTCGGGGATGATGTATAATCACTATTGTTTCTTCTAAATAGGCAAAGGGGGATGTGAGATGCAAGAGCAGACGATCATTCGCTTTGAGCATGTAACCAAACAATATCATCATAATGACGCTCCTGTCCTTAGGGATGTCAGTTTTACGATAGAGCGAGGCAAGTTTTATACGCTGCTTGGTCCTTCTGGATGTGGGAAGACGACGATTCTTCGTTTAATTGCGGGCTTTACCGAGCCGTCCGAGGGGCAGATTTATTTTAACGGAAAAGTGATTAACCGTGTGCCTGCCAATGAGCGCCAGGTGAATACGGTATTCCAAGATTATGCTTTGTTTCCGCATCTAAACGTCTTCGAAAATGTGGCCTTCGGCTTGCGAATCAAGAAGCTGAAAAATGCCGATATCACGGCTAAAGTGATGGAGGCGCTTCGTTTTGTCAATTTGAACGGCTATGACAAGCGGGAAATTACGGAAATGTCCGGCGGACAACGCCAACGCGTCGCCATTGCGCGCGCGATTGTGAATGAACCGGAAATCATTTTGCTGGACGAGCCGCTCTCCGCGCTTGATCTGAAGCTGCGGACGGAAATGCAGTACGAGCTTCGCGAGCTGCAGCGGCGACTGGGGATCACGTTTATCTTTGTCACCCATGACCAAGAGGAAGCGCTTGCGATGTCCGACGAAATTTTTGTTATTAATGAAGGGAAAATTCAACAGAGCGGTACGCCAACCGATATTTACGATGAGCCGATCAACCGGTTTGTTGCCGATTTCATTGGTGAATCGAATATTGTGCCGGGCCGGATGGCGCGCGATTTCGAGGTAGAGTTCGCTGGCCGCTCCTTTGTCTGCGTCGACCAGGGATTGACCCCGAATGAAGCGGTAGATATCGTTATTAGGCCGGAGGATTTGGAGATTACCTCCCCTGAGAACGGAAAGCTGCAGGTACGCGTGGATTCGCAGCTGTTCCGGGGCGTTCACTACGAGATTTGCGGTTATGATGAGGCTGGCAATGAGTGGCTTGTCCATTCCACGCGCAAAGCGACGGTTGGCGAGCAGATTGGGCTGACCTTTGATTCGGAAGCGATTCATGTCATGCGTCTAGGTGAGACGGAAGAGGAATTCGATAAGCGTCTGGAAGCCTATAGCGAGGCCGGCGATGTTAAATAAATCGCGCAGCTTTTATCTCATCCCTTATTTAGCTTGGATCGTCCTATTCGTTATTGCGCCGATCCTATTGGTCGCTTACTATTCGTTATTTAATGTGGAAGGCAGCTTTACATTTGATAATTACGTGAAGTTCTTCACGCCAGTGTACATGCGGATGACGCTCAGCTCCTTCTGGTACGCATTTCTGATTACGGCCATTTCGTTGCTCGTTGCTTATCCTACGGCCTACTTGCTGACGAGGACCAAGCACAAGCAGCTGTGGCTGCTGCTTATTATTTTGCCAAGCTGGATCAATTTGCTATTGAAAGCCTACGCCTTTATCGGCCTATTCGGTACATATGGCTTGACCAACTCGGTGCTGGAAGCGATCGGGATCGGGAAGCAGCAAATTTTGTTCACCGATTTTAGCTTTATTTTTGTATCCGTCTATATTTTCATACCGTTTATGATCCTGCCGATCTTCAATGCGCTGGAGGAGATGAATCCTTCGTTGGTGTATGCGGCACGCGATCTGGGGGCGTCGGCTTGGATGACTTTCCGCCGCGTCATTTTTCCGCTCACCATCAGCGGAGTGAAGGCAGGCTGTATGGCGGTGTTTATCCCTGCGCTGTCGCTGTTCATGATTACGCGGCTCATTGCAGGGAATCGCGTCATCACGCTAGGGACCGCGATAGAGCAGCATTTTCTGGTTACGCAGGACTGGGGCATGGGCTCGACGATCGCTGTGTTTCTCATTCTGGCGATGGCAGCGATGATGCTCGTTACCGGCAACCGAAAGCGAGGTGCAGCCGATGCGCGCAAAAAATAAATGGTCCAATCTTTATCTAGTGCTCGTATTCGTTGTACTTTATGCGCCTATCTTTTATTTGATGTTCTATTCGTTTAATAGCGGCGGCTCGATGCGCAATTTTGAGAGCTTTACGCTGGATTACTACAAGGAAGTATTCGAGGACACGCGCTTGCTCATTATTGTGCTGAATACGTTCGTCATAGCGCTGCTGTCATCGGCCATCTCGACGATTCTGGGTGTTATGGGCGCGATTGCGATTCACCATATCCGAAGCCATCGTCCAAAGCAGACGCTGCTTACGCTGAATAATGTGCTCATTGTCAGCCCGGATGTCATTATTGGTGCATCTTTCCTGATTCTGTTCACCATTATCGGCATCAAGCTGGGCTTCGTATCGGTACTGCTCTCGCATATCGCGTTCAGCGTGCCGATTGTCGTCATTATGGTGCTGCCGAAGCTGCAGGAAATGAGCTCGACACTAATTGATGCGGCGCGGGACCTGGGCGCAAGCTCCTGGCAGGTGCTGACGAGAGTCGTGCTGCCGTTTATTAAACCAGGCATATTCGCAGGTTTTTTCATGGCGCTTACCTATTCGCTCGATGATTTTGCGGTGACGTTCTTCGTGACGGGCAATGGCTTCTCGACGCTGTCGGTAGAGATTTATTCACGGGCACGCCAAGGGGTGTCGCTATCGATCAATGCGCTGTCTACGCTTATCTTCCTGTTTACAATTATTTTGGTCGTAGGGTATTACTTCATTAACCAGCGGAACGCGAAGCCGTCGGCTAAGGAGGGGCGCTAATGAAGCAGCTAGTGCGAATGTTTGCTGTTGTGATGATCGTCTCGCTAGGGCTGATGTATTTCATTTCCTACCTGAATTCAAGCGCAGGCTACAGCGGCGACAACACGCTCACGATATATAATTGGGGCGATTACGTTGACCCTGAGCTGCTGACAAGGTTTGAAGAGGAGACAGGCATCAAGGTGATCTATCAGACCTTCGATTCCAATGAAGCCATGATGACCAAGATTGAGCAGGGGGGCACGACGTTCGATGTCAGCATCCCTTCCGAGTACGCCATCAGCAAGATGAAAGAGGAGGATTTGCTGATCAAGCTTGACCACTCGAAGATTCCGAATTTGAAAAATATCGATCCGAGGTTCATGAATCTGTCGTTCGATCCGGATAATGCCTATTCGATCCCTTACTTCTGGGGCACGGTCGGCATTGTCTACAATCCAGAGCTGGTGGGTGACCTAACGTTCGCCAGCTGGAATGAGCTGTGGGATCAGAGCCTGCGCAATCAAATCCTGCTGCTCGACGGCGCGCGCGAGGTGATGGGTATGGGGCTGAACAGCCTCGGTTACTCCCTCAATGACACGGAAGAGGCGCATCTGCAAGAGGCGAAAGCGAAGCTGCAGCTGTTGACGCCGAACGTGAAAGCGATCGTAGGTGACGAAATTAAGCTGCTGCTAGCGAATGAAGAAGCGGCTGTCGGCTTGGTGTGGTCAGGAGATGCCTCGGAAATTATGGGCGAGAATGAGAAGCTCGATTATGTCGTGCCGGAGGAAGGTTCGAACCTGTGGTTTGATAATATGGTCATTCCGAAAACAGCGAAAAATATCGAAGGCGCGCATCAATTCATTAATTTCATGCTCGACCCCGAGGTAGCAGCGCAAAATACGGAATATGTCGGTTATTCCTCGCCTAACCAAGCGGCGATGGCCTTGCTGCCTGAAGAGATTTCAGGCGACGAGCGTTTTTACCCAGATGAGGAGTTGACCAGCAGGCTTGAGGTGTACGACAATCTTGGCAAAAGAATGCTGGCTCATTACAATGAGCTTTTCCTGGAGTTCAAAATGCATAGGAAATAAGCCGCCTATGCGGGGTTGATTTGGATATAGGCTAGGCAATATCTGTGAATAGATGGGGCGAAGAGATTGAATAACAAGTGGATGAATTACGGCGGGCTAATCCTGATCGCAGTCGTGTGGGGAGCCAATTTCGGCATCTCCCGGCTCGCGATGGAGTCGTTTAACCCGGTAGTGTTTTCGTTTTTAAGGTTTGGCCTGGCTATTCCGTTTTTCTTTGTTATTCTAAAGCTGACTGAGGGCAGCGTGGGCATTCCTTGGCGTATCGTGCCGAGGCTTGCACTCATTGGCTTAATCGGGATTACGCTGCTCGAAATCACGGTAATGTACTCGATCAAGTACACGACACTGGCGAATGCATCGCTGCTGAATGTAGCCCCTTGGCCCATCTTCGCTGCTTTGTTTGCGCCTCTGTTCATGAAAGAATCGATAACGCTTCGGCTGATCGTTGGCGGCGCTATCTCAATTGTAGGCGTATGCTTCGTCATCCTTGGCGGGGGTGAGGGCTTCAGTCTCTCTTCTGAAAATATGCTAGGCAACGCTATGGCGTTTGGCGTCAGCATTATCGGGCCGCTCTTTAATTTAAGCTCGATGTCGCTGATGAAGAAATATTCCGCGCTGCGCGTCAGTACATGGACGATCGCCTTCGGCGCGTTGTTCATGCTTCCTCTGACCTTCGGCTCTTGGGGGCAAACCAATTGGTCTGCGCTGCAAGCCGGGCATTATCTATCGATTGGCTACAATGTGCTGATCTGTACGGTTATGGCTTTTGTCGTGTGGAATGCGTGCATGTTCAAGGTGGGAGCGACGCGGTCAAATTTTTTCCGTTATGCGGTTCCTGCTGCGGCGGTTATTGCCGGTTACTTTATGTTTGGCGAGAAAATCACGCTGCTGCAAATGTGCGGCGCAGGCTGCATGGCGGCTGGGCTGATCTGGATCAGCATCGAGCGCAAACGGCGTGAGGAGCCCGTGGCTCCGGCGGCGAACGCGGGCGGGCACTTTGTATAAAGGGAGCATCGTGTTGATGATGCCGATAGAAGACACACGCTAACGTTTGTAGGAGTGACCATGGAGTTGTCCAAAAGAGCTGAAAGTGCTCCGGCGGATAGCTCCTTTTTTGTGCACAAAAGAGTGTTAGCGAAATGTAAGCGGTTCATTAGAAAGGGGTGGAAATTTTTTTTCTAAAGATATCAAAGCGTTTGCAAAAATAGCGAAAAAACCAGTCGGTGCAAGGGATTCCCCGATTTTGGGAGAAAGAGGGGACAGGCCCGTATTACGCCATTTGGGCGCTTGCCCTCCTTGACGTAAACTTTTAAAAAATGTTACGGTTTTGTTAGTAAATCTAACATTTATGCTCTTGAGAGGAGACGGATGAATGATTAAAGCGATAATTTTTGATTTTGACGGCACGATTATTGACACAGAAACGGCTTGGTACAACGCTTTTCGTGATGCATACAAAGAACATGGTGTAGACCTCACATTGGAACAGTACTCAGGCTGTATTGGCACGAGTCTTCATACCTTTAACCCTTACGAGTATTTGATGACGGATTTGAATCTTCCCATCGATAAGCAGGCGTTCCGCGAGCTTGTTCATCAGCAGCATTCAGAGCTGATGCAAAGCGAGCAGGTACGCACGGGCATTCTAGATTATTTGAACTATGCGCAGGACTCTGGCCTGAAGATCGGCCTTGCCTCAAGCTCGGCTCGCGCCTGGATCGACAAGTATTTGGAGCAGCTTGAAATCGGGCATTACTTCGAGTGCATACGTACGGCGGATGATGTAGCTAAGGTGAAGCCGGACCCTGAGCTCTATACACAGACGCTTGCAGGACTCGGCGTAAAAGCAGGTGAAGCGGTGGCGATCGAGGATTCGCCTAACGGCGCCCGGGCGGCATCGGCAGCGGGCATGTCGTGTATCGTCGTTCCCAATACGATTACAAGAAGCTTGTCCTTCGACAAGTGCGAGCGTTCGTATCATGCGGAATCGCTGGCTCATATTGATTTTCATGAAATGGTTGCAGGCGGGCTGTAATAGGCAAGCGATTTGGATTTAAATTCGGATAGAGATGCAGATATAGATGCGGATAGAATGTGAAACGTAAAGCAGAAGCTTTTTATAACAAAATAAGTCAGAATATTCTGTCTAATTAAAGACGAAACCATCCAAATTAAGGGGGTTCGGACGATGAAGGCTGTTCATTTTGGCGCAGGCAATATAGGTAGAGGCTTTATTGGTCTTCTTCTGTCCAATGCGGGTTATGAGGTTACGTTCATTGCCCGCAATGAGAGGAAGGTCCAGCTGCTTCAGCAGCAGAAGAAATATGCCGTGACGCTGGCGAATGAAGCTAGAGATACGGAAATTGTGAGAAACATATCGGCAATCAGCGGGAAAAATAAAACGGCCGTGACTGAGGCGGTTGCAACAGCGGAGCTGGTCACCACGGCGGTGGGAGTAACGGCACTCAAGCATATCGCTGAATCTATCGCGAGCGGGATTGAGAAGCGGCTTAAGGAGCACAATTACAAGCCGCTGCACATCATTGCGTGCGAGAATGCAATATCCGGAAGCTCGCAGCTGAAGCGGCGGGTGTATGAACATTTGGCTGTAGAGTGGCATGAGGCGGCGGATCGCTGCATTGCTTTTCCCAATACGGCGGTAGACCGGATCGTTCCTGCGCAGGAGCATGACGACCCGCTGAAAGTGACCGTAGAGCCGTATTTTGAGTGGATCATCGATCGCTCGGACATGCTCGAAGGTTATCCAGAAATCGAGGGCGTAAAGTATGTAGACTCCTTGGAACCTTACATCGAACGTAAGTTGTTCACCGTGAACACGGGCCATTGCACGGCAGCGTACCATGGTTACCTTGAAGGGTATGCGACGATTCAAGAAGCGATGGGGGATGACAAGATAAAGGAGGAGCTGTCGAAGGTGCTTGGAGAGACGGGCAGCATCCTTACCTCCAAATACCACTGGGACGAGAAGAAGCATAACCGGTATATTCAAAAAATGATGCTGAGGTTCACGAATCCGAGGCTGACGGACAACGTGATTCGGGTAGGGCGCTCGCCGATCCGTAAGCTATCTTTAAATGATAGGCTGGTGAGGCCTGCCTTGCAGGCGCATAAACTGGGTATTCCAATCCCGCACCTTACCTCGGCGATAGCGGCGGCACTGCTGTTTGATTACGAGAAGGATGAAGAGGCTGTTATGCTGCAAACGGCTATTCGCCACACGGGCATTCATGATGTGATTACCTCCCATATGGGGATTCCTCACAAGCATGATATTCATCAAAGCATCGTAGATCGCTATGGGGCTTTGAAGGAGTTTTATGCGGTAATGAAATGAGATTGGGAAATAGTTACATCCTTGTGCGTAATGAAGAACGAGAATGCGAAAGAGAATTGATGGGAGCTAGACTCCCGTCAATTCTCTTTTTTTGTTGTTATTTTGCGGTCGATGACAGTTGTAAGTCGCTTTAATCCTCAAATCTATGTCACTGTTACTCCCACTCAATGAAACCTAACATGACAATGGATAAAATCGCTGAATATTTGTACTTTTTAGCGAAAAATTTCTTTTAAAATACTATTGAAAAAGGTAAAATCAAAAAAGCGGCTTTTCAATGGATTGGGAGTCGAACTCTACGAAGAAGGAATGAACCCGAAATGACAGTGACTACAGTGGAAGAAACGTTAAATCCGTACCAAATCGCACAGCAACAAATTGATACGGCAGCAGCGCATTTGCAATTGCCTGAGCATGTTACGCAAATCTTGAAGCAGCCAAAACGTGTGCTATCGGTAAACTTTCCCGTTCGTATGGACGATGGAAGCGTTCGTGTATTTGAAGGATACCGTTCTCAGCATAACGACGCGATTGGACCCACTAAGGGCGGCATTCGCTTCCACCCGGATGTAACACTTGACGAGGTTAAAGCACTTTCCATGTGGATGAGCTTCAAATGCGGCGTTGTTGGACTGCCATATGGCGGCGGTAAAGGCGGCGTTATTTGTGATCCACATCTTCTTAGCAAAGGCGAGCTTGAACGTGTCAGCCGTGCTTTCATGGAAGCGATCGCTGATTTCGTAGGACCGGACAAAGATATTCCAGCTCCAGACGTGTACACGACTCCGCAAATTATGGGTTGGATGATGGATACGTACAGCAGACTGAAGGGCGTTAACTCCCCAGGCGTTATTACAGGCAAACCGCTTATCCTTGGCGGATCGAAAGGCCGTAATGAAGCAACAGCTCAAGGCTGTGTATATACCATTCTAGAAGCGCTTAAGGATCTGGATATCCCTGTTCAAGACGCTACTGTAGCTGTACAAGGCTTTGGTAATGCAGGCCGTATTGCTGCTCGTTTGCTTAGCGAAGCAGGGTGTAAAGTCGTTGCTGTCAGCGACTCCAAATGCGGCATTTATGATCCGAACGGAATAGATATTGAAAAAATCTCCACACTAAAGGATACATCTTCCATCCGCGAGTATGGCGAATCATTCGTAATCTCGAACGAGGCGCTGCTTGAGTTGAATGTTGATATTTTGGTACCTGCTGCGCTTGAGAATGTCATTACAGCGGCTAACGCAGACCGTATCAAAGCGAAGATTATTGCAGAAGCAGCTAACGGCCCTACAACGCCTGAAGCGGATCGCGTATTGTTCGGCAAAGGCATTACCGTTATTCCAGACGTACTTGCCAATGCAGGCGGTGTAACGGTTTCGTACTTCGAGTGGGTACAAAACCTTGCGAACTACTACTGGAGCGAAGCAGAAGTGCTTGAGAAGCTTGAGACGAACATGGTCCTTTCTTATGTAGCGGTTCGTGACCTTGCTAAAGAACATGACGTAGACCTTCGTACGGCTGCTTACATGATTTCGATTAAACGCATCGCAGCAGCGATGGACGCAAGAGGCTGGATCTAAGCTTGAAACCATTTTAAAGGAAGAGGTGGCGGCATCATGACTGAACAAATTCGTATCGGTATCGTTGGTTACGGCAATTTGGGCCGCGGGGTAGAGCTTGCGGTTAAGCAAAACCCAGATATGAAACTAGACGCTATCTTTACCCGCAGAGACCCGGCTTCCATTCCGTCTGCGGTGAAAGCCTACTCCATTGAAGACGCAGAACGTTTTGTGGGTGACATCGACGTTATGATTTTGTGTGGTGGCTCCGCAACGGACCTGCCGGAGCAAGTGCCTGCTTTCGCACGCTTGTTCCATACGGTAGACAGCTTTGACACGCACGCACGCATTCCCGAGTTTTTCGAACAAGTGGATGCGATTGCGCAAGCGAGTGGCAAAGTTAGCGTTATTTCTACAGGCTGGGACCCGGGCTTGTTCTCACTGAACCGCCTGCTGGCTGAATCGATTTTGCCGGAAGGCAAGGAGTACACGTTCTGGGGCAAGGGCGTGAGCCAAGGTCACTCCGATGCGATTCGCCGTGTCAAGGGTGTTAAGCATGGCGTGCAATACACGATTCCGAGCGAAGAGGCGGTAGGCCGCGTACGTGCGGGAGAGAATCCGGAGCTTACTACCCGCGAGAAGCATGTCCGTGACTGTTACATCGTAGCGGAAGACGGGGCAGATCAAGAGGCGATTGCGGAGGAAATCCGTACGATGCCGAACTACTTCTCCGATTACAACACAACCGTGCACTTTATAGATGAAGCGACGATGAAAGCGGAGCATTCCTCGATGCCGCATGGCGGCATGGTGCTGCGCAGCGGCAAGACGGGTGAGAACAGCACGCAAATCATCGAGTTTGGTTTGAAGCTGGACAGCAATCCGGAATTCACAGCCAGCGTGTTGGTTGCTTATGCGAGAGCGGCTTACAAGCTCGCTCGCGAAGGCCAAGCTGGAGCAAAGACGGTTTTCGACATTCCATTTGCTTATCTTTCGCCAAAATCCGCAGCAGAGCTCCGCAAAGAGCTTCTTTAGCACTGAACAATTTCTGAAAAAAGCCTTGTATTTGACAATTTTTTACTAACACTTTTGGTAATTGTAGGATATAATGAAGAAAGTTATGAGTTAGAAACTGTCGAAATATAGCGAGAAGTGCTGAATCTTACAGCTTCGTGTGATAGAATTGAGATCAGAAGTGCCTATCAAGGGCGATTGATCAAAATCTACCAGAAAGTGAGATCAGCATGATAGACATCCATACACATATTTTACCCGGATTGGACGATGGTGCAGCCAATTGGAATGATGCTTTGACTATGGCCCGGGCAGCCGTATCAGAGGGAATTACAACCATCATTGCAACTCCGCATCACGCCAACGGGACTTATACTAATGCAGCAGAAGACGTAGCCGAGCACACTCACGCCATTAACGAACAGTTAATCGCTGCGGGTGTGCCTGTTACTATTAGGACCGGTCAAGAAATTCGTGTCCATGATGATCTCCTCAACGCCTGGTATAGGAGGGAACTGCTGACTTTGGCGGATTCTAGCTATGTATTGATTGAGATGCCATCCTCTCGTATTCCGAAGACGATGATTGAACTCATTCACGAGTTCAATGTCTTAAATCTCAAACCTATTATTGCTCATCCGGAGAGAAATGCCGAGGTGACGCAGCATCCGGAACGTTTGGCTGAACTGATCGAAGCGGGGGCGTATGCCCAGATGACTACGCACTCCTTATTAGGAGGGTTCGGGAAGCGCATCGAGCAGCATGCCTGGTCACTTATGAAGAGTGGGCACATTCATATTGTTTCTTCCGACGCACACCATGTAGAGCGCCGCGGATTTCGTATGGGCGAAGCCTATTCGTTCATTGAGAGGCGGATGGGAGAACAGTGGGTGAACTATTTCAAGAGCAATGCAGAAGCTGTTATTCACGATACATCATTTCATAATCAACCGCCGCTTGCCTCTGTCTCAGAGGGGGCTGTACGCCGTTTCCTTTCCTATTTTTATAAGAAATAGGTGGTACTAGATTTGGTGGGAGTAATAGTAAATAGATACATACATAATGGTAGAACGATTGGCGTTATTAGTCATTCATCTATTAGATGGATGCAACTATTTCTTATATAGGAGTGAATGAGAGTGACATTAAGAAAAAAAATAGCAGTATCTACGATTGCTGCGAGCGTAGCCCTTACGGCTTTCGCTGGAATTCCGCTTAGCAACAAGGGTCTTGCGGACAAGCTAGGACTAAATGGGGTAACTTATGCAGCCTCAGCCTTGACTGACTCTGCTCTAGTAACTGAAGCGAAGAAGCTTTACGACGCTCTGGTTGCTACAGGAGGATGGCCGAAAGTACAAGCTCTTCAAACTGCACTGAACGTGCTTGATGTCCATGTGAAAGGCGATATCGTTGATCCGATCGTTGATCGTTTCAATCCAACGGATGCTGAAGAAACACAACTGGAAGGTTTGTTCTTCGCAGCTATATCGTTGTCCTACAACCCTTCAGTTGAAGGCTTAGACAATCTGCGCACGCAATACGGGCCACTTCTTCAAACGTTTGCTACTGAAGCAGGCGTAGAAGATCTGACAGTTGACAATGTTGCCGAATATTTCTTCGATATTCAGAAAGAACTTGTCGCACAAGTGAAGAACAAAAGCTTGTCCGCGCTGCTTGATCTGATGCAGAATAAAGACAGTGTTAAGCAACTTATGCGTGATGTTTTGAATGCATTGTCTGGGAAAAATTATGCGGTACAACAAGTTTTCGCTCATTATGAAGTGAAAACAGCTGATGTGCTTGAAGTACTGACTCGCTCAAGAACGGCAGTAAACAAAGACAGCCTGTTTACGGAAGCAGCAGTGGCTTTGTTTACAGCATATGAATCTCTTAATCCGCCAACCACGGACCCTGGAACTAATCCAGGTACAGGAACGGTAACGCCAGTCATTCCGCTTCCGGTATCCACGGACAAATTGCTTAATGATTTGAAAGCAGCGCTTGATAAAGCAACAGAAGCAGAGAAAACAGCTATTATTACGAAATTTGTCACAGATGCGAAAGCAGAAATTACGACGCTTGCTGCAATTAGCGCTTCAACTAATGTAAGCATTGTTAACGGACAAGCAGTTCTTCAACTGAATGAAACGAGCCTGCTTGCTGCAATTGCAGGTATCAATGCCGTTTCCGATAAAGTGAAGGAAGTGGCTCCAGCATCGGCGCTTGCAAAAACAGCTTTGACTATCAACCTAGGAACTATTACGCAAAAGGATGTCGTACTTAACCTTTCTGATGCAACTGTGAAACTGGCGGCAGCTGGAAGCGTTTCTGGCGCTACCTTCGTTGTTGATAAATTTGAAGTAACGATTCCAGTTGGCGGCACATTCTCGTCAGCTATCGCTCTAACGATCAAGAAAAGCGATGCAACTGCAGAAGTAGTTGGCGCTTTGAAATCGGCTTCGGAGCTTTATGATTTCAACCTGACCGTTGGCGGTACAGCAACAACATCGTTTAACCGTCCGATCGTAATCAGTATTCCGCTTGGCGATACGACTGGCCTGGATAATGAGCTTCTTTCCGTAGCGAAATTCGTGGACGGCAAGTTAGTATTCAATGGCGGACGCGTATCTGGCGGCTCGATTATCGAATCGTTTGTGTCCTTCTCATCTTATGTTGTTGTCGAAAACAAAGTTTCGTTCAGCGATATTGCTTCCGTAGAAGCATGGGCTGGCCGCGAGATTCAAGTGGTAGCTGCCAAAGGAGCTATTGAGGGCAAGTCGGAAGGCAAATTCGTACCGAAGGATAAAGTCACTCGCGCTGAATTTGCGAAGATGCTGATCCGTGCTCTTGATCTTGAAAATGGCTCAGCAGTTGAGAGCTTTGATGATGTTAACTCATCTGATTGGTTCGCTCCTTATGTAGCTGCCGCAGCAGACCTGAAAATCATCAACGGTCGTTCGGCATCGAAGTTTGATCCTAATGCAACGATCACTCGCGCTGAGATGGCTACAATGATCTCTCGCGCTTTGAAAGTACAAGGAGCAGCTGATGTAACGGATGTGAACGCAGCTCTTAAAGGCTTTGCAGATGCGGCTAAGATCAGCGCGACGTTGAAAGAAGGCGTTGCATTCGCAGCGACTAACAAAATCGTTATTGGCGACGCAGGCAAGTTCTTGCCAAACAACAATGCGACTCGCGCAGAAGCAGCTGTTATTATTTATCGGGCTCTTAGTTTCGACAATTAATTAACGATAATGTCAATGTCTTCCTCTCATGTAGGTGAGAGGAAGATTTTTTGTGAAAAAACTGGTTGGTTGTAATAATATAGATTATTATGTATTAGGATGTAGTTCTTTAGGATTATAAAGTAATTCTATATAACTAGATTCGATGGAGGAGAATGGAGTGTCTAACGAACTAGATTTACGACAATACATGGCAATTATCAAGAAAAGGTTAGCATTAATTATTGTGTTCGTTATCATCTGTACGGCAGCAGCAGCTGTAGTTAGCATGTTCTTCAAAGATCCGGTCTATGAGGCGTCCACGAAGATCATTGTAAATCAGACGGCAACGCAGTTGACGACTGGACAGCTGGATATTAATCAAATTAACTCCAATATTAAGATGATTGATACATACAAGGAAATTATAAGAACACCAGCAATTTTGGATAAAGTAGCTTCGAAGTATCCTGAACTGGGCTTAAGTGCAACCGAGCTTTCACGCAAGATTCAGGTAAGCTCTGTGAACAATACGCAAGTCATGACCTTGGTCGTGCAAGACGTGGATTATAAGCTGGCTGCACAAGTCGTGAACGCGGTGTCTAAGGTGTTCCAAGAAGAGATCCAACATATCTTCAAGGTGGAGAATGTATCGATTCTGAATGAAGCGGTCATTAATGCACAGCCAAGTCCAGTGTCGCCAAATATTCCACTTAATATTGCTATCGCATTTGTTGTTTCACTAATGATTGCAATCGGCATTACATTTCTGCTGGAGTACATGGATGATACGATCAAGACAGAAGCAGATGTATTGCAATATTTGGGCCAGCCTACGCTAGCCATGATCTCAAGAATGAATACGGAGGATGCTAATTCTAGCCATAGCAGCAAAGCCAACCAAACCTACAAGGCAGGTGAATTAGAGCGTGTCTCAATTGAAAAATAAGCGTCAGATTATTACTGTTACAAATCCACGGTCGCCTATATCGGAATCTTATCGCGCGCTGCGCACCAACATTGAATTTTCATCCATTGACGATCAACTGCAGGTGTTAATGGTTTCCTCGGCAGGCCCTGGTGAGGGCAAGTCGACAACCATAACAAATCTAGCGGTGACGTTCGCGCAATCGGAGAAGAGAGTGGTGCTGGTAGACGCCGACCTTCGTAAGCCTACGGCCCATCATACTTTCTCTATTTCGAATCGCTATGGACTTTCTTCTGTGATCTCTCAGCAATGCTCGTTAGAAGAAGCGATTCAGATGTCAGACATCCCCAACCTGGACGTCATTACGTCCGGCGCGATTCCTCCGAATCCGGCCGAGATGATGAACTCTAAGCGAATGACCTTAATTATTGAGAAGCTAAGACAAATGTACGACATTATCCTCATTGACACACCGCCGCTGCTTGCCGTAACGGACGCGCAGATCGTGGCTACCAAGAGTGACGGCGTCATTCTCGTCGTTGATCAAGGTAAGGTGAAACGTGAGATCGCAAGCAAAGCTGTGAAGAACCTGGAGAACGTGAATGCAAGAATTTTAGGGGTTGTCCTTAACAATGTGAAGCGCAAGGCCAATGAAGAGGCCTACTATTATTATTATGGCATGCAAGACAAGTAAACCAATTTGAAGAGGTTAGTTTTAGTGGAGGGATGAGTAAAGTGAGCAACAGAAATAGAATGCTAGTTATCTTGGTGGTCGATATTTGCATTATATGGGTAGCGATTGCGATATCCTATATGTTTCGGTTTGATGGAAGTATCCCTCCCTTCTATGAGAACCAAATGCTAGTATTTGCGTTATCTACCACCGTGATCTGCGGAAGCAGTCTAGCTTTTTTTCGTATGTACAGACGAATGTGGCAGTATGCGAGCATTGGGGAAATCATAGAGCTGGCGAAAGCCATTATTATTGGACTTGTTCTTTCTTATGCAGTGACTTATGTATTGTTTGGGAATCGCGTCCCGCTCTCGATCGCATCCCGAACACTTGAGCTTATGATTATATTTATGGGAGGCTCACGCTTCCTCTGGCGCTTAATCCGAGTAAACAGAACAAGAAAGACAGAATTAACAAATAATGTATTAGTTGTAGGCGCAGGCGACTGTGGAGCATTGATCGCGAAGGAAATCATGACAAGCAACAGCTTTTTGGGCAATCGAATTATAGGCTTTATCGACGATGATCCGCATAAACGAAATATGCAAGTTGTAGGCTTGCCGGTATTAGGCACAAGCATGAACATTGAAGAGGTTGTACATAAATATCAAATCCATGACATTATTATCGCCATGCCTTCCGCCAAGCGGGTGCATATCAGCGATATTATCAATATTTGCAAGCTATCCGGGGCAAAGGTGAAGATCATTCCTTCCATTAATGATTTCATCAAGGGCAAGCTGGCTGTACGGTCGTTACGTAATGTAGAGGTCGAGGATCTACTGGGCAGGGAAGAGGTGATGACCGATCTGGAAGGCATCGCAAATTATGTATCGGATAAGGTGGTTCTCGTTACCGGGGCAGGCGGCTCGATCGGCTCGGAGCTATGCCGGCAAATCTCTTCTTTCCAGCCCTCCTGTCTTCTGCTTCTGGGTCATGGGGAGAACAGCATTTATACGATAGAGATGGAGCTCAGAACGAAGTTCCCGCAGGTGAAGCTGGAAACCGTTATCGCCGATATTCAGGATTGCAGCCGAATGGATGATGTGTTCCGCAAGTACCGGCCTCAGGTGGTCTTCCATGCAGCGGCTCATAAGCATGTGCCTCTCATGGAGCGCAATCCATCGGAAGCTGTGAAGAACAATGTATTCGGTACTCGTAACGTAGCCGATTGTGCGGATAAGTATAAAGCAGAACGATTCGTGATGATCTCCTCTGATAAGGCAGTTAATCCATCCAGCATTATGGGTGCAACGAAGAGAATTGCAGAGATGTACATACAAAGCATTAACACCATTAGTGAGACCCAGTTCGTAGCGGTCCGGTTCGGCAATGTACTTGGCAGCCGTGGCAGCGTAATCCCAAGATTCAAGGAGCAGATAGCTGCAGGCGGTCCAGTCACCGTTACCCATCCGGATATGGTTAGGTACTTTATGACGATACCAGAAGCTGTACAGCTGGTCATTCAAGCAGGTGCCTTTGCCAAGGGTGGGGAGATCTTTGTTCTAGATATGGGCAAGCCGGTGCGCATCCTTGATTTGGCGCAGGATCTTATCAGACTCTCTGGATACGAGCCGAATGTGGACATAGAGATTAACTTCAGTGGTATGCGTGAGGGTGAGAAATTGTTCGAGGAGCTGCTAACCGATGAGGAAGCGGTAACATCGACTCAACATGAACGAATTTACATAGGCAAACCAACACACATTAATAGAGTAGAGTTAGAGCTTCAGTTCAAACGAATTGAGAAAGTCATTGGTGAAGACCAGCATTCCATCAAGGATGTTATTGAGCATCTTGTTCCTTTTTATTCCCATGTATCTTAAGTAAACAGTCTATCTTAGCGGAGGCGAATAATATGAAAAAGTGGAAAAAGGTATTGATTTGGGTAGCATCAATTATTGTCATATTGGGAGTCGGTGGCTTATTTGCAGCAAACTATGCTGTGGATAAGCTTATTTCTTCATTATCAGAGAGTCTTGAGAATGAGATCCTAAATGAAACGATGAATGAGACTGTGGACGGTGCAATTACGGAAGGAACTGATCTAGTGGCAGGGGCAACGGATGCGCCTGTAACAGATGAAGGCACTCAGGAAACGGATATAGCTGGAGAAACATCTACGAGTCCTGAAATAACACCAGATACAAACAACGGTAATTCTACAGGTGAGGGTACTAAACCGTCTGACGGAGGTTATAAAGCAGAAGTTAGTATCGATAAAGCGAAGGATGTTCAGGAGAAGATTACAGTTGGAGAGAAAGCTCAACTTACATCCGTGTTCTTAAAGGAATTAAGTATGTCTGATATTAAGGAACTACAGGGCTTAGCAAGTGGTGGGCTAAGTGTTGAAGATAAGAAAAAGGCGAGAAGTATCATTTTGGATAAATTATCGCCTGAACAATACGATGAACTCATTCAGATTGCTAAGAAGTATGGGATGAGTCAGGGGAAGTCTTACGATCAAGTGATTAAAGAAAAATAAAAGGTAAGACAGGAGGGGAAATCTTGTGAAGGTTCGCAAGGCAATTATTCCAGCGGCAGGACTTGGAATTAGATTTTTACCAGCGACAAAGGCAATGCCTAAAGAGATGCTTCCAATCGTAGATAAACCAACCATTCAATATATAGTTGAAGAAGCAATAGAGTCAGGGATTGAAGACATTATTATTGTGACTGGCAAAGGCAAGAGAGCGATTGAGGATCATTTTGATAATTCATTTGAGCTTGAACAAAACTTGTTGGAAAAAGGTAAACTTGAACTTCTAAATGAGGTTCAAAAGTCTTCTAAGATGGTGGACATCCATTATATCAGACAAAAAGAGGCTAGAGGATTAGGGCATGCTATTTGGTGTGCTAGAAAGTTTATTGGTAGCGAGCCCTTTGCTGTATTATTGGGTGATGATATTGTCCAAGCGGAAAAGCCTTGTTTAAAGCAGATGATTGAGCAATATGATCGATACAATTCATCTATTATTGGAGTCCAACGTGTTCCTGTTGACGAAGTATCTCGATATGGAATAGTAGACGGAAATGAAATTCATGACCGTCTATTTAGTGTGCAGAACTTAGTGGAAAAACCTAATACAGATGAGGCACCATCCAATATAGCAATTATGGGACGGTACATACTGAGTCCTAAAATATTTGAAATCTTAGATAATCTGCAGCCCGGTGCAGGTGGGGAAATTCAATTAACGGATGCCATTGCAAAATTAAACTGGACCGAAGCTGTTTATGCTTATGACTTTGAAGGGGTCAGGTATGACGTAGGTGAGAAGCTAGGGTTTATTAAAACCCAAATTGATTTTGCCTTGCAACGCGAGGATTTAAAATATGATTTGTTGGAATATATTAAGTTATTTGTTGAAAAGCAAAAGCTGAGAAACTAACAATGAATTGTTAGTTTCTAACGTGGAGGTAAGGGAATGTATATTCATATAAAACAATATTTTGATTTTGTAATAGCGTTAATATCTCTAATCGTATTATGGCCATTATTTGTTGTGATATCAATTTGCATTCAACTAGACTCCAAAGGTCCTGTTTTCTTCAAACAAAAAAGGTTAGGAATTAATAAGAAATACTTTTACATATTAAAATTTAGAACAATGCGAACGGATGCTCCTAAAGATATGCCTACTCATCTCTTAGAAAACCCTGAAATTGCAATCACACGTATAGGTAAGTTTTTAAGAAAAACAAGTTTAGATGAGTTACCACAAATTTTTAATATACTTAAAGGTGAAATGAGTATCGTTGGTCCACGTCCAGCATTGTGGAATCAATACGATCTTATAGAAGAACGTGATCTTTATCGAGCTAATGATATTTATCCTGGATTAACTGGGTGGGCACAAGTCAACGGAAGAGATGAGTTACCGATTGAGATTAAAGCGAGATATGATGGTGATTATGCTGAAAATATGACTTTCTTATTTGATTTGAAAGTTATAATCAAGACCTTAACTAGCGTAATAAAGAGTGATGGTATACATGAGGGTAATACTCATTTATGAGGAAATAATTAAACCTATTTATTTGAAAAGCAAGATATTTTTTTATTTGTAACTAGATTAACAGAGCGCACTGTACGTTTGTTTTTAGAAAAGCTAGAAAGTCATACAATAAGCTATTTAGAAATGGAGTTATCTCAGTAGAGCAAGTTCTTCGAATGTAAGAGGACAAGGCTTTTAAGCATGAGAATGCAACCAGAGATTTTAATTATAAACCAGTATCATTTGAAAAAGGTATTCAGGAAGAAGTAGGGGAGTACCTTAATAGCAAAAGAAAAGGGATATAAAATGAAACTATTAGTGGTTTGCCAATACTTTTATCCGGAACAATTTAGAGTCAATGATATATGTTTTGAATTAGTTAAACATGGGCACGAGGTTTCAGTTCTCACAGGCCTTCCTAACTATCCTGCAGGTATGGTTGATAGGAAATACACATGGTTTAAAAATCGAAGTGAACAAACGAATGGTGTTCATATTTTCCGTTCTTGGCTTATTGGGAGAGGAACAGGAACTATAAGGTTAGCATTAAACTACTTAAGTTTTGCTATAAGCTCGGTCCTACGGGCTATGTTTTTAAAAAAAGACTTTGATGCTATTTTAGTATATCAGTTATCTCCGATTACAATGGCTTTACCTGCGATTATACTTAAAAAGATAACTAAGAAGCCACTAATTATTTATTGCCATGACCTGTGGCCTGAAAGTATAGCTTCTGCTGGTATAGCAAAGGAAAGTATGGTATATAAGATTCTATTAAGGGTATCACAATGGATTTATAAACAAGCCGATGAAATATTTACTAGTTCAAAAATGTTCAGTGAATATTTCCGTAATACAATAAAATATGAAAAAGAAATTACTCATCTTCCAGTATATGCTGAAGCGCTATTTGAAAATATAAAAAAATCAGCTAAGAATGCTGATACAATAAATTTACTTTTTGCTGGAAATATAGGTGAAATGCAAAGTGTTGATACAATAATTCATGCTGCTAATGAGTTGAAAAATGATAACAATATTAAAATTCATATAGTCGGAGATGGGTCTTCCCGGGATAAGTGTGAAATGCTTGCAAAGCAATTAGGTTTAGAGAATGTTATATTTCATGGTCATCATCCAATTAATCAGATGCCACAATATTACGAGATGGCGGACGCATTTTTAATTACGCTGAAAGCAAATAAAGTTATTTCTTATACATTACCTAATAAGGTCCAATCGTATATGGCAGCTGGGAAGCCTATTATTGGTGCTATTGACGGAGAAACAAAATATGTAATAGATGAATCTCAATGTGGATTATGTTCGCCAGCTGAGGATTACAAACAACTAGCAGCTAATATTCAAAAGTTTGCTAATGAAAGACAAAAACAAAATATATATGGTGAAAATTCAAAGAAATATTACAATAGCCATTTTTCTAAAGAAATATATATTCAAAAGCTAATTAAATCAATTAATAAAGCTGCAGAATGAAAGGGTGTATTAAATGTTTAAGGATAAAACTCTTTTAATCACTGGTGGTACAGGATCGTTCGGGCATGCTGCTCTAAGGAGATTCCTCGATACAGAAATTAGAGAGATCCGAATATTTTCTCGTGATGAGAAAAAACAGGATGATATGCGTAAACAATATAAAAATGAAAAATTGAAATTTTATATAGGTGATGTGCGAGATATAGCTAGTGTTAAAAATGCAATGCATGATGTAAATTATGTTTTTCATGCAGCAGCTCTAAAACAAGTTCCTTCTTGTGAATTTTTTCCACTGGAAGCTGTGAAAACCAATATCTTAGGTACAGAAAATGTTTTATCTGCTTCAATTGATGCGGGAGTAAGTAAGGTTATATGTCTCTCTACAGATAAGGCTGCGTATCCGATTAATGCAATGGGTATTTCTAAAGCAATGATGGAAAAGGTATATATAGCTAAATCAAGGACTATATCTTCTGATAAAACTCTTATTAGTGGTTCTAGGTATGGAAACGTAATGGCTTCACGCGGGTCAGTTATTCCATTATTTATTGAACAAATAAAGAATGGTAAACAAATAACTATAACAGATCCGAATATGACCAGATTTTTAATGAGTCTTGAGGAAGCAGTTGAACTTGTTATATTTGCATTCGAGAAAGCTCAGGCAGGAGATATTATGGTACAAAAAGCTCCAGCATCAACAATAGGAGATCTAGCCCAGGCTCTAAAAGAATTATTTCAAGCAACAAATGAAATTGTTACTATCGGAACACGTCATGGGGAAAAGTTATATGAAACCTTACTTACAAGAGAGGAACATCTAGTAGCAGAAGATTTCGGAAACTTTTATAGAGTTCCAGCAGATCAAAGAGATCTTAACTATGATAAGTATTTTGTGGAAGGTGAAGAACTTCTTACTTCTGAAGTTGAATATAACTCACATAATACACAAAGACTTAATATAGAACAAATAAAGGAAAAATTGTTATCACTAGATTTTGTTCAAAATGAGTTGAAAGGTTGGAATGACTAGTGAAAATTCTTGTAACCGGTGCTAATGGCTTTATTGGTAAAAATTTAATAGCAGAACTTAAGAATAGAGGCTATAACAACATATTGAGAATAAATAGAGATTCTAAAAAGGAATTGTTAAATGAATATGCGAGTGAATGCGAATTTGTATTTCATCTCGCAGGTGTGAATCGACCACAAGATGAATCAGAGTTCATGTCGGGTAACTACGGATTTACTGTGGATTTACTAGAACTCCTTAATAAACATAATAATAAGTCCCCTATACTAATAACTTCTTCAATTCAAGCGGAAAAGGAAAATCCATATGGTGCAAGTAAAAAAGCAGCAGAGGATTTGTTATTCTCTTATTGTGAAGAAAGAGGTAGTAAATCAATTGTTTATCGCCTGCCAAATCTGTTTGGAAAATGGAGTAAACCAAATTATAATTCTGTTGTGGCAACGTTCTGTTATAACTTAGCAAGAGATTTAGAGATTAAAGTAAATGATAAAGATGCTGACCTTAATTTGTGTTATATAGATGACGTTATAGATGAATTTATAAGATCTCTAGAAGGTAACGAGAATAAAAAAGGAATATTTTGTTATGTTCCTGTGACATATAATATTAAAATAGGGGAATTAGCTGATAAGTTGCAATTATTTAGTGCTAATAGAAGAACATTGATAATGCCCTCGTTAGAAAGTCCTCTTGATAAAGCATTATATGGAACGTATCTTTCATACCTAGAGGAAAATAATCTTTCCTATAAGTTGAAAAAAAATTCAGATGATAGAGGTTGGCTTGCGGAATTCATTAAGTCCGATAGTTTGGGGCAAATATTTATTTCAAAAACTAAACCAGGTATTACTAGAGGTAACCATTGGCATCATACGAAGGTGGAGAAGTTTCTAGTTATTCAAGGCGAGGCGATAATAAAGCTTAGAAATATTAATACCTCTGAGATATTGGAATATAAAGTGAGTGGGGAGATACCTGAAGTAGTGGACATTCCCGTCGGATATTCGCATTCAATTACTAATGCTGGACTAGATGAAGTTATAACATTATTCTGGGCCAGTGAAATATTTAATGTAGACAAACCAGATACATACTTTGTGGAGGTATAGTTTAAAGTGACTAAATTAAAGTTGATGACTGTTGTAGGAACAAGACCTGAAATAATTAGATTATCAGAAGTAATAAAAGCTTGTGATAAATATTTTAATCATGTGTTAGTTCATACTGGGCAAAACTGGGACTACAATCTAAATCAAATCTTTTTTAATGATCTTGAACTTCGGGAACCAGACCATTATTTGAATGTTGTTGGAGCGCATTTAGGTGAGACAATGGGGAATATTATTGCAAAATCATTTGATATTTTGAATCTGGAAAAGCCTGATGCGCTTTTAATACTGGGAGATACTAACTCAGCGTTGTGTGCAATTTCTGCAAAAAGATTAAAGATTCCTATATTTCATATGGAAGCGGGAAATCGTTGCTGGGATTGGAATGTATCTGAAATGATTAACAGGAAGATTGTAGATCATATTGCTGATATTAACTTACCATATACTGAGCATAGTAGACGATACTTGATATCAGAGGGTATCGATGGTAAGGATATATTTGTTACAGGGTCTCCAATGACAGAAGTACTGAATAAACATATGCATAAGATAAAATCTAGCCGAATTATTGAACAACTAAATTTAGAAAAAAGGAAATATATATTGTTATCAGCTCATAGGGAGGAAAATATTGATATAGAGGAAAACTTCATATCACTTATGAGTGCTGTTAACAATATTGCAGAAAAGTACCAAATGCCTGTTATATATTCCATGCATCCACGATCAAAAAAGATAATTGAAAAAAATAAGTTTAAATTCCATTCGCTAGTCAGAAGTGTTAATCCATTTGGTTTCATCGATTATAATCATTTGCAAATGAATGCCTATACTGTGCTATCAGATAGTGGTACTTTATCAGAAGAATCAGCTATTCTCGGATTCCCAGGTGTACTGATAAGAACTTCTACAGAAAGGCCCGAGGTTTTAGATAAAGCTAGTATTGTAATAGGGGGTATAACCAGCGAGGACATAGAGCAAGGAGTAGAACTCTGTGTATCAATGTATGAGAACAAAGAAGTGACATTGATTGCGGATAATTATGTGGATACTAACGTGTCAGTTAAGATTGTAAAGTTAATTCAAAGTTATACGAAGATTGTGAATATTACTATATGGGGAAAATAGTTGCGGGAGTACTCAGAATGAAAAAAATAATGATATTTACAAGTGGATATTTACCAGGTAAAAGATATGGAGGCCCGGTAGTTAGTATTAATAATTTTGTTAATTTGTGCGGAGATGATTTTGAAATATATATAGTAACAACTAATCACGATTTTAAAGAAAATATTCCCTATCGCAATATACAGGAAAATTGGAATATAGTTGGAAAATCTAGAGTTATGTATTATGCAGATAAAGATTTTAATTATAATAAAATTAATAATACTGTTAATAGTATTAATCCAGACGTTATTTATTTGAATAGTTTTTTTAATGCTAAATTTGTTATTCCAATATTACTCTTAACAAAAATGAAAAAAAGAAATGTTTTAGTAGCTCCTAGAGGAGAATTTTTTCCAAGTGCGCTCAATCAAAAAAGAATTAAAAAGACTATATATCTATTTTTTATGAAAAAGATATTGCTCAATAAAAATACTTTATTTCAGGCTACTACTGAAGTTGAAAGTGAACAAATAAAAACCGTGCTAAATATAAACTCAAATAAAATTTTTTTGCTTGAAAACTTACCATCATTACCAATGAATTTAGTTGAAAAAAATAAAAAAATAGAAGGATGTCTAAAGTTAATATATATAGCTAGAATACATTCACATAAAAACCTGAATTTCGCATTGCAATGTTTGAATGAAATCAAAGGTGATGTTACTTTTAATATTTATGGTCCTATAGAGCAGTCAAATTATTGGGAAAGTTGCAATAAGATAATTAATGAATTGCCACGTAATATAAATGTGAATTACTGTGGCATAGCTGAAAGAGAAGATATTCATCGATTATACTCTGAGAACGATGCTATGATACTTCCAACTTTATCTGAAAATTATGGACACTCTATTGTAGAAGCGATGTTATCAGGTTGTCCTATTGTAATTAGTAATAATACTCCATGGACAGATGTAAATGAAGCTAATGCAGGGTGGGCTTTATCCTTGTCAAAAAAGCAAGATTTTATATTTGTAATTCAGAAGTTAGTAGATATGGACGATATACAATATGAGGCTTTAGTAATAAATCTTAATAAATATATTCAAATAAAAACAAAAACAATTGAAATCAAACAAAAATATTTAAGTGTATTTAGTAATTTTAAAGCGGATAATGTATTAGATTCTTGAGAAAGAAAATTCAAAGGAGATAAGCATGTTAAAGATTTTTTATGAAGTACAGTCTATCTTTGAAAAAATAAATTTTAAGCTGTTAAAGAAATTTACGTATAGGGTTATACTCGAGCTAGTTCGTTTTATTGTTCCCTTATATTATAAATATTTTCCTGCTAATGAGAATGGTATAATTGATTGTATTGAGAAGCAAAGTAACCCCAAAATAATAGTAACATTAACTTCATTTCCTCCAAGAATGAACACATTATGGATGGTACTTGAATCATTATTGAGGCAATCAAAAAAGCCTGATCGAATAATCCTATGGCTTGCGAGATCGCAATTTCCGTATTTCGATGACATAGACACAAGAATTCAAAAAATGGAAAGTAGAGGTCTTGAAATCCGCTTCTGTGAAGATTTAAGGTCTCATAAAAAGTATTATTATGCTATGCAAGAGTTCAATAACGATATAATAATAACTGTGGATGATGATATTTTTTATCCAGAGAACATGATAGCAGAATTGTATGCAAAGCATATAGAATATCCAGAAAGCATTACTTGTTATAGAGCTCATAAAATTACTTTTATGAATGGTCAAGTAAGTAAGTACGTAGATTGGGATCATGGTGCAAGAGGATATACTGATAAGGATTATTTACTAATGGCAACTGGTTGCGGAGGCGTATTGTACCCACCTAATTGTCTATATCATGAAGTATTTAATATCCAAGCAATACAGGAATTGTGTTTAAATGCCGATGATATTTGGTTGAAATGTATGGGTATATTGAAAGGAACTAAAACAGTAAAGGTACATGGAATATATTCTGAGATGTTTTCAACACGTGGTTCATCAGATTCTGGTCTTGCCAAGAATAACGTTACAGGAGGCCATAACGATGAACAGTTGAAAAAAGTTTTGGAAAGATACTTAATAGATTTTAATAGGTTGAATGTTTAAATAAATATTATAAATACAAAAGGTGAGGTTATGTTAATCTATATTAAAAGTAAGGTGGAGTAAGTTGAATAGTATAATTAAGAAACAGGGATTACTAAAAATTATTTTAGGGTTTTCAGCAGCGAGTTGGATAAGTGCAGCGCTTAATTTTATTTCATTACCGATTTCAACTCGTTTGTTTGACCCTAGCCAACTTGCTAGTATTAATTTATTTTACGCAATTTTCACTCTAATCGCATGGTTTGCATGCCTTGGTCTTGACCAAGGTTATATAAGATTTTTTAATGAAAATGAGACTGAAAATGATAGGAAAAACTTGCTTTCAGTGTGTATGGCAATGAGTATTCTTGCATTAATTGCAATTACGTTAATTGCAATTCCGTTTAGGGGAAATATATCATTTTGGATTTTAAATAAGGAAGGCAACGAGAATTTAATTTATTTCTTATTTATTTGTGCTTTAAATGCAGTCGTTATACGTTATTTGAGTATGTTACACCGTATGAAAAATAATGTGTTTCTCTATACAATAACTGTAATATGCTCATCAAGTGTAATAAAATTGTCTTATTTAGTTGCTGCGCTTTATGATGCTCACCATTTAACCGCAATTCTGATTATGTTTTTGGTAAGTCTATTTTGTTTGATTATTACTTTAGTAGGGAACAAGAAAAATCTTAATTTTAAAATCTCAATAAGAAAAAATCTCTCGAAGAAAGTGTTTCTTTATAGTATCCCATTTATGCCGATAAGTGTAATGTCGTTGCTTAATAACGATTTGCCTCAGTATTTATTAAGAAGTTTAGATGATATTAGCAATTTGGGGATATATACAACAGCAGTAACTTTAGCAGGTATTATCACTTTGCTACAATCTGGTCTCGGTGTTTTTTGGGGACCCTATGTTTATAAAAACTATAAGAATAAAGCCGAAAAAATTAAAAAAATGCATGAGTTAATAGTATTCGCTATGGTTTTTTCTGCGGTATTAATCATTTCGTTTCAGGATATTATTGTATTATTATTAGGAGAAAAATATAGAGTTATGACTGCTTTTTTTCCGTTTTTACTTATCTCTCCTGTTTGTTACACAATTGCAGAAACAACGGGTGTAGGCATTGCTATTGAAAAAAAGAGTAATATTAATTTAGCTATTTATAGTTTTAGCGTAGTATCTAATATAATAGCATGTTACATATTCATTCCATTGTATAGTTTAGAAGGCGCTGCTATGTCGTCGGCATCGGCAGCAATTATAATGTTAATATTTAAAACACTATTTGGTCAAAAGTATTACAAGAGTATTGATAAATATAGATACACAATAATCGGGATGTTTGCTCTGGTAGCTGTATCTAGTATAAATGTATTATTCAAAAATGATATTTGGATTTGTATTATTTTTAATTTAGTATCGTTAATTGGATTATCAATGGTTTTTAAAATAAATTTAATAGTTAAAAGTTTTAGACACAAAGCTGTGTAACACTGAATTATTTACGATTAATTCCTAAGTAAAGTTTAATTGAAATTTTCGAGCTTATTGCAAAGACTTAAATATTCTATTGAATAACTTTAAGAGGAATGAAATTAAAAATTTTTCTATGTGAATGCAGAGTTTTGAAATTTGAATGATACTAAAAGTATTTAGTTTTTAGTAATTTAGGAGGAAAATATTATGACACTTTCTGATGGAATAATTAACAGATCCGAAAAAGTGGCTATAATTGGATTAGGATACGTAGGTATGCCTCTTGCTGTAGCTTTTGCAAAAAAGGTTACTGTAATTGGTTTTGATCTAAATGTTGATAAAATAAATCTCTATAAAAGTGGAATCGATCCTACAAACGAAGTGGGAAATGATGTTATTAAACAAACAGATATTGAGTTTACATCAGATGAAAAAAAGCTTAGTGAAGCGAAGTTCCTGATAGTTGCAGTACCAACTCCTATAAATCCAGATAAAACACCAGATTTAGCACCTGTAGAAGTTGCTAGTACTTTAATTGGGAAGAATTTATCAAGGGGTTCAATAGTAGTTTATGAGTCAACGGTATATCCTGGCGTTACTGAAGACGTTTGTATTCCCATTCTTGAAAAAGAATCAGGTATGAAATGTGGAGTGGATTTTAAAGTAGGCTACTCACCAGAAAGAATTAATCCAGGTGATAAAGAACATAGATTAGAGAATATCAAAAAAATAGTGGCTGGTATAGATATAGAGAGTCTTAATGATATTTCAAGTGTATATGAACTTGTTATTGAGGTAGGAGTACATAGGGCTAGCTCAATTAAAGTAGCGGAAGCAGCAAAAGTTGTAGAGAACAGTCAACGTGACATTAATATTGCATTTATGAATGAACTTGCTATGGTGTTTGATCGTATGGGGATTGACACTAACGAGGTTATAGAAGCGATGAATACTAAGTGGAATGCACTTAGTTTTTATCCAGGATTAGTTGGAGGACATTGTATTGGCGTGGACCCATATTATTTTGTATATGAAGCTGAAAAATTGGGTTACCATTCACAAATCATATTATCAGGTAGAAAGATAAATGATGGTATGGGTCAGTTTATCGCAGATAATATAATAAAGAATCTTGTTTTGGCAAATAAAGTTGTTAAGCAATCAAAAGTTGTTATATTTGGAATTACTTTCAAAGAAAACTGTCCCGATACTCGAAACTCTAAGGTGGAGGATATCATTATTCGTCTTAAGGAGTATGGTATAGATCCACTTATTGTTGATCCGCAGGCTAATGCTGAAGATGCAAAGTTTGAATATGGAGTAGAACTATCAGATTTACATGAGTTATCAGATATAGATTGTTTAGTATTTGCTGTAGCACATAATGAATTTAGAAGAATGACCATGCATGAAATTAATGGTTTGTTCAGGAGTTGTTCTTATGATGAAAAAGTAATTATTGATGTGAAAAGTATATTGGATAAGACACTAGTTCATAAATTAGGTTATAGGTATTGGAGTCTGTAGGGTGATTTTTTATTAAGAATTCAATTTGTATAGTTTATGAAAAATTAATAATTTATTTAACAGGCGGGCAGTATGAATATAAAAAACGACAACATACTAAGGGAAAAGATGAATACTTTTTTTAAGCTATATTTTGCGTTTGTATCGATGATGATATTAAATTTTTTTCTTACTGCAAACCCGTTCTCAGCATTGCATTCAGGAAAAGCGGGTTTGAATCATAATATAATTAGTGATAAGTTTTTTATAGTCCCTGCATATTTAGTGCTAATATCATTAATAATTTTGTTGATATATGTAAATAAAATAGTGCTTGATTACAAATTCACGGTAGCCATGTGTATTTTATTAGTATCAGGATTATATACACAAGGCTTATTTACTAATCTTGTAACTTATGTGTACAATTTTTTAACTTTTTCACTAGTCGCCTCTCTAGCTTTAACAATGTATAAATTAGATGATAATGATGAGATTATAAACTTGAAAAAAATTGCAAACATATTAACTGTTTTTTTGTTTGCAGGTATACTATTAGCTTTGATGTTTCCTAACAGATATGGTTTTTTACCATTTGAATTTTCGAGGCAATCCAGAGGCGAGGTGACACTATGGAATGTCACAGGAATTTTCACTTTGTATCCAACTATAGCAATCTTAGCTTTTAGAAAATACAAAATAAAATATTATATCATCTTATCATTGATAATGACATTGATTGTTTTATCGACCTCTACTAGAGCTCATGTAGTTATTACTTTATTACCTTTTTTTATTGTTATTCTATTTAATATAAAAATAATATATAAAATGATTTTGATTAGTTTTTTTGTAGTATTTACTTTATTTTTTAGAGAAAATATCTTGGTCTTTATTATGGGAAGTAACGTTAATTACTCTTCTGATATAACAAATGGAAGATTAGAATTATGGCAATATCACTGGGAGTATATTTTGCGAAATCCTTTATTTGGTGCAGGTGCATCTTTCTCTGAAAGAATAGGAGATTATACAGGGAGAGCGGTATCTGAAATCGGTGCATTAGCGTGGTTTTCAGAAAACGGTATTATTTTTGGTTCTATTTTAATGTTGATAATTGTAACAGCCGCATTCAGAAGTGTGAGGTTACTTTTAAAAGGAAAAAATACAACAGATATTGAAATGTTTTTTTCACTAATAATGTTAAGTATGTTCCCTAATTTAATTCAAAGTTATGGACGAATACTAAGTTTGGAAGATATGATTTTTTGGTTTTCTGTGTTTTTTTTGAATGCCTATAGTAAAAATCTGTTCCCAAATATTAAGCTGTATAAGTGAATATATATTATATCTATTTTAAACTTATTGATTTAGTAATGGGAAAAAGTATTGTAGTATAGTACTTCCTGCATGTTAAAAAAGTATTTGTAATTCTTTCGGATGGTATAAAAATTCAAATTCGAATAAGTCAGGCATAGTAGGCTATTATCATACTATTTCAAACTTAACCTTCTATACGTCATCCAACAATTTTGTTACTATGCCAGTAACAAAATAGCGTAAACCATACGACAAAGGCAATACCATAGAAAAATGGTTATGCAAAGCTAAAGGGGCTTATCTGTGAGAAGACTGCTAGCGCGCTACCCAATATCGTGCCACCCGCCATGGTTTATATGGGAAACAGGCGTAACCTTTACTGTCCTTAAAACGTTATAAATGTAAGCTGACGCCGTATTCGTCTCAGGCGTCAGCTTGTTTTTTTATTCTAATCTAAAAAGGAGAATCATAGGTGGCCATTGCTCGAGCAATAGCCCTTATGAAACCAACACGATGAAAAATCGAAATAAGTATCTTTTTATTTTAGCAGGCGCACTCGTAATTATTGGAATCGTTATTTATGGCAGTATGAGCTTATTTTCCAAGATCAATCAGGTAGAAGAGTTAAATGGGCAATTGGAGGAAACCGCGGAGGGGAATACGGGAATCGTTTCTTCATCGTCATCGTCGTCTCCCACACCATCTCCCGATGTGGAACCAGAAGCGTCTATGATTAATGAACCTACGCAGACTCCAGAGATAGTGCCTTCTACTCAGCCGGGGAATGCCACTCCTAGCCCGATTGCAACTTTGACACCAGGACCTACGTCTGATAACGTAGACAAGGACGATAATTCCAAGGGTGAATCTACCAATTCGGAAGAAAAGTCCCGGAAGAAGAAAAAGATTGATGCTTCAGTCACGGCCAAGCTGGGCAGTCTGAAATCTTCCTGCCAAGCAACAAGTAATAGTCTGGTGAAGCAGATCGCAGGAGAATTGAGCAGTAATAAGGATGCTACGCTTGCGGATATTCAGAGCAAATACCTGAATAAGGTTTTTTCTGCGGAGTCAGATTGTGATGCCAAGTTTAATGAATTAATAAGCAATGCCAAGAGTGAGTATAAGGCCGCCGACCTAGGGGATCAAGCCTTCCCTGATTGGAGCTCGCAATACGAGAGCGCGAAGGCTCAGGCCAGAGCCGATGCACTGGCTGTTATTGCAGATTCGATTAAGTAATCAGTCCTACAATTTCAAGGAGGATTTATGAAAAAGTCACCTGTATTATCTGTTTTTCTAGCCATGATGATGCTTTCTTCTTTATGGACGGCTGCTGCTTCAGCAGCAACGACAACGATTAAGACTAAGACCCAACCGGTTCAACTTAAGTTTGACGGGCAGTCGCTTAAGCTGCCGGATGGTCAATATGCTTTTATCTATGAAGGTCGTACTTATGTACCTATTCGTTATATCTCCTACGCACTTCAAAAGACTGTGAATTGGGATGGCGCGACAGCAACAGTATCAGAGCCAACGGAGAAGGAGTTGGAGGCGCTTAAGAAGCACCTACAGTCCGCAACTTCTGGGACACAGAAGCCTCAGGCAAGCGTTGAGATCACGATTCAGCCTGTAAAGGCTAAGCTCGTATTCGACGGGAAAGCGGCGGTTCTGCCGGCTGGACAATCTCTCTATGGCTACAAAGGCTCCATCTATGCGCCAATCCGTTTCTTGTCGGAGTCAGTGGGCACGCAAATCGGTTACGATGCTGTGACGAAGACGGTGAGCGGGGAATCAGCAGCTTACCGGGCGGAGCAGGGCGGTGGCGGCGTTGTTCTTCCAGGAACAGGCGGCGGCACAGGAAATGCGGGTGGAGGCAATACAGGAGGTACCGGCGGCGGTACAGTAACGCTAACGTATGAGCAAATTACGGCTGAAGCAGAATCCAAGCTTGCAGCGTTGGAAAAGAGCTGTACAGTAACATTGATGGATGTTTATGCGAAATATATACTTGCTGGCGACGCGGATAAAGTGAAGCTGAAGGAAAAAGGCATTCAAGAGGTGAACAATTGCTCGGCGAAGTTCGAGACGATCATGTCCGAAACAACGAGCAAGCTGACATCGAACGGATTCAAGACCGATATTATCGCTACTTATCGCGAGGCGTTCCAAAAAGCGCTTGCTGATGGAAGAGCTTTGGCAGAGAGCATGGCCTAATTCCATAAAGTAAAAGGGAGAGCAGGAAGTCATAATGACTTCTCTACTCTCCCTTTTTTTGTTCGATTTCGTCTATTGGCCGCTATATATGCGGTAAATGAGCGCAGCCGCTTCGGCTTTAGTTGTTGTTTGTTTTGGCTTGTAGGTACCGTCCTCGTAGCCTGTAATTAGGTTCTGCTGCTTAAGAAGAGCAACGCCATCTTTGGCCCATACGGCAATAGTGGAAGCGTCCTTAAAGCCTTTCAGCTGATTATCGCTAGTCGTTGCTGCTAGTTTCTTGCTATTGTAGGCTTCTAATGCTCTTGAGAGAAGCGTAGCAATTTCTTGGCGTGTAATCTCAGCTTTTGGCTCGAATGTTGTTGCTGTTTTTCCTTGAATTAGGCCTTGCTGATATGCAACAGCAATTTCATCATAATATTCGCTGTTCTTTGCTACATCTGTAAATGGCAGGCTAAGGCCAGTACCATCCAGACCGTAAGAGCGAACGAGCCAAGCCGCAAACTGCTCACGTGTTACTTTTAAGCTTGGGCCAAATGATGTCGTTTGATCAAGCACACCTTTCGCAAGAAGGGTGTTAACGGCTGTAGCCGCCCAGTGTGTAGCTGCAATATCCTTGAAGCTTACCGTTGATTTCATTACGGTGTATTTGCTGAAATGACCACGTTTGACGTTTACGGTCTTCGTTACCGGATCATAAAGTCCGCCTACCGGCTCCCATGTCAATGTTTTTTCATTCAACAGATATACAGTAAGGTTAGCTAGATCAGCCTCCGTGTATTTGGAAGTATCGATAGCTGACACGTCAAAGGTCACTGGCATCGGTTTTTGGAATGCCTCAACCTTCTTACCGTCTATGGTTGCTTGGAATTCCATTACCGGAATGTTCGCAACTTGTGCTGCAGAAGCTGGCGCCGTAACGGTTAGATTATGGACCGTCTCCGCTGCAAGCGTGATTGTTTGGCCGCTAGTCACGCTGCCGAAGGTATCTGGCTCAACGGTAAAGCCAATATTGCCCATGCTAAGCTTCAAGCCTGCAAGACCGCTGGCTTGAACAGCCTGATAGATCTCGGAAGGTAAGTCCGCTGCCAGTTTTGTTACATTCTCGCTTTGTTTTGGAATATGAATCGTAATAACTGGGTTAATGCTAGCAGCTTTATCCGCTCCAACTGCTGCACTTAACTCTTTCACGGTTTCACTCAAAGCTGCTTTTGTTGTTTCCAGCTGTTGAGCAATTTGTTGTGCGTCAAGTGTAGTCATTAAGGCATTGCCTTCAACTTTAATATTCTTGCTATCAAGTGTTATGGAAGCTGCTTTCTCGACTGCTTGTTTGCTAAGCAAAACAAGGGAATCTTTTAATTCATTTAATTGAGCAGCATCTGTACTGCCTAGGCTTTGCAATACTGCTGTTGTGTCTTTGATAATGGATTTTGCAAGTTCAATCGCTTTCGGCCCATCTTCAATTTGCTCGAATGCATATTTTGTGTTGTTTACCATTTGCGTAATGGAGGCAGTAATCTTTGCCTTCTCATCTGCGGTTTTCATAGAATCAAGCAGCTTGGAAGCGGCCGCAAGCGTTGACGATACATTTTGTACAGACTTCTCGGCTTCTTTCGCATCTTTGATCTCTTTCACTGCAGCTAGCACGCCGTTAATGAGATCTGCTGCTTTGTCAGCTTTCTCTTTGTCTGAGTTACTGTTCTCCAATAGCTCTTGCAGGCCTTTGTCAGCCGCAGCAGCTGTTGGAGTTGGAGTAGGGACGCCGCCGCCAGTTACCGGACCCGTGCCCGTGCCTGTGCCTGGTGCAGGGGTTGGGGAAGGCGTTGGACTTGGTGTCGTACTTGGAGTTGTTCCAGGGCCAGTGCCAGGATCAGTATTTTCCTCGCCTGAAATCACGACTTTAATTTTTTTATCCAGTGTATACGTATTTCCATCTAGAGTCAGCGTTGCTGTTACTGTATAATCCCCGCCTCGCTCCACATAGAAATATCCAGGGAAATAGTAGAGTTCATCTCTTTCTTCAATAACATTCCCTTTACCATCCTTAATAGTTACTTTAACGTTCTCGGGTAAAATATCCTGAGACCCAATGTTCCAGTATTTGTTGAACACGAGCAGTTTAGGCGTCGCATATTGAGTAATGCTATCGCCATGTTCATTGACAAGTCCTAGCTGTATTAATTTTCTGTCAGGAGGGAGCGTAAGCTTGCCAGATGAATCTAGATTTAAAATGTCGATCCCTTTCAACGGTGACAAAGTAATATCGGTTTGCTGGCCCGCCTTAAGCTCTTCCTTGGTCAATAGCATTTCATAATAATATTGCTTTGAACCGTCAAAGGCGCTTAAAGAAACCCAAATGTTTCCTGGTGTTACGTTAACAAGCTCGCTTTGGTAATTATTAGTATAACTACGCAGCTGAGAATGGTTATCTGTCACGTATGTGATGGAATTAATGTAGGCATCTCCAACCATTTTAATGGTAGCAAGCGAATTGGAGTTGCTAGGGATATCCAGTGAATTCACATCTTGGCTTAATTCAATATTTTCCAAGTAAATGAGGTTTCCTTCTATTGTTCTTGCGAGCACATTGTAAATGCCCTTTGTTGCGTAAAATTTGTTTTGGTCTTCACGATTGCCAGAAAGAATAGTATTACTGTCGTATGCACCAATACTAGTAAGGTCTTTATGGATAATGGAAACCTGACTTACTCTTTCGCTCACATTAACGGTAGATACTTGCTGCAAAGGCTGCCGTGCATCCAATACTAGGTTGTAATCCTTGCCGGGCTCTGTGTTTACATTACCTATCATGTAATAGCCAAAAGGCGAGCTGCTGCTATTGTTATACCAATTATTGCTGCGAATAAAATCGATTTTCACTTTAGAAGGTGAAGGGACAATCATATAACTCACGGTATCATTATAGTACGCAGAGCCCTGCTGCCATGACGTTGTAGTGCCTGCTTGAATAGTGGCATACACGGAGGCATTTTGCATAGGTATGCCACCAGGAACATTCAATTGATCACTGGATTCAGGTTTATCAAGTCCAGAAACTCTGACAATAGCTTCAGTCTTTGGATCAATTCCATATAAATGTATGCTTTTGTTCAAATACCCCGACTTACTGAATGTGAACTGATTATGCCCATTTAGATAATCATTAGCCAGTGTTATTTGTCCATTGGCATCGGAACGTAAAGTCATTTCATTATATTCTAGTAGAGTAACGCCTGCGACTGGAGCGCCCGTCTGTCCGGTAATATGCTCTCTGACCGTGAATTTTAATTGTTTAGAGTTAACGTTGGTGATATAAGGCTTATTGACGAGATCAATAAGATTGCCGTTTTGATCACGAATTTCGACATCAAATTCACGTTTGGGAGCGACAGTGAAGCTGGAGCTGCTTTGTTCTGCCCATTCGTTTTTATCATTTTTTTGCAAAAACTTTATTGTATAATTGCCAACTTCTGTTGCAAGGAAATCGTAATAGTAGTATTGATCTAAAATCTCGCTCTTACTACTGTAAGAACTGTATAAGTAGTTATTGTCAGAATAGAGTTCATTGTCTTTATTAATGACTATTTTACTAGAGCTGTTAATATCAAGAGCTTGACCATTCTCATCTTTGTATTTGGCCTGCAGGCTTAAGGATTCTCCCAAAATCAGCTCATTTCTTTGTTCTAACCGACCTAGCTTTTCTACGCCAACCTCGACGGTAGTAACTACTGATTTGCCGGATTTAAAAGTATAGCTGCTCTTTATTGGAAGAAAATCAGAGGCAATTATAGCTTGATCCCCTGCAGCATTAATCGTAGCATTCATTTTGTAAATGGTTTTATTCGTTTCTACAAAAACACGCTTATCCACTGCAAGTTGGGTGGAGAGCTGATAATAGTTGTATCTGTTATTAACATACGAGACAAGAAGAGCAGCGTCTTCTTTGGAATTTCTGTAGTCCGCATCGATGCTAATGGCCGAGAAACGACTAGAGCTAAGGTTGTCAGAGAAGGTAAGGCTTGGTTGTATCGTGTTGATGACATTGCTTACAACCGCTTTATCTCCATTTGGCAGCTCAAGCTCAGCTGCAAATTGAAAAGTCTTTCCTTTTGCCATATATAGTGTTTCTACATTTGCCAGCTTTGCGTTCTCATCCCGGAAAACTTGTCTGCTGCCGCTGTTATTATTCAGTGCGAGAGACTTCACATGGACAGGCTGATCATCCCATTTATATTGAAAAGAGACTTTGCTATATTCCGCTGCATTCAGAATTAATTGTTTAGGCTGCCCATCTAATGTAGGCGCAAGCTCTTCAGCGCTCAGTTCATAAAGATAAGTTTCATTGCTGATTGGTGACTTAATGGTTGATTTGAGTGTGCCCAAGCTGCCATTGGTTAAGTAGACGACAACGCCAGCTGTTTTAAAGGAATCGATGTTGCCTTGACCATACTCATAGGAAGTATTCATGACTCCTGAGAGCAGTCTGCTATCTTTGTCCCGATATTGCAGCTCGACAGCCCTGTAGTTCTTATAACGACTTTCGAGAATATCTTGAACGTAGAGGGTTTCAACCGTATAAGAAGGCAGGTTCTCATCTACCTGAAGAAACAACACGGGATTCCAGCTGTTATGTATAGGAACTCCGCCTTGGCCATTCAGCACGATTTGTCCGTCTTCATTTGTAGTCAGCTTAATGCTGCTTAGGTAATTGTAATAAACCATGCTGACGGACTTGCCCACGGCTGGTTTGCCATATTCATCAAGTACTGTAACAGTAATGTTCTTGTCATCTGTACGAATGGTTGCGTTCGTAACGAGAGTAGCATTTCCGCCTTCTTTTGCCGTACGTTCAACCTTGAAGGTATATGCGGTTGGCAAGATATTAACCGTTTGCTCCCATTGAAGCGGTCGAGTCTCACTATGGAAGGCGGCTTTGAGTTTGTAGGCCGTACCAGGCTTCAAGCCTTCAAAGGCAAGGTCTGTAAACGGAATGGAGTATGTAGAATCAATAACACTAACTTTATGATCTTCAATTTGTTTCTTGATGGATGGGGCGACAATCGTATTATTGGCATCGACGAGTGTAAATTCGATCGTTTTACCACCCATTAGGTATGCATAATCCTCTTTTTCGACATCAATGACACTTTTTAGAACAACATCTTTTGAACCGTTCTGCTGGTTAACTGTGGATACAATGTCCACCGTTGTAGCGGCCATAGCGGTAAAAGCATGGCCTAGCGCCAGTAACAGGATCATTAGCAGCAAAAAGCTGCGTTTGAACATTTTATTTTGCAATGTTAGTCTCTCCTTGCTTCAAATGGTTGAATCTTCTTGAAATGTCTATATTACTCTGATAACCACTACTATAGTACCAGAATTTGCATTAAACGAATAGTAGAATATACCTTAATATCCTAAAGGAATAGGCGGAATGTGACGAAACGCTGTCTTTTTTTGTTTGTTTTTCTACTCTAAAACCCTAAAAAATCTATACTGCAAAAAATTGACCTACCCTAGCATCGAGTTTTACTTTACAATATCTAGAGGTGTATTCCTAAAAACATACATCTGTAGGAGATAGGAGGGACTTAAGTCTCTTTTATTTGATATGCTAGTATTTGCTGTTTAATTTTCTATTCATAGGTATATATATTTGGAAGTGGAAGAGGCTTGGCAAACGTTGCCGAGCTTGATATAGGCGTAAGGGAAGCAGCTACTCAGTTATTCTGTAAGCATGTGGTTTCCTAGTCGGTATAATAACTGAGTTCTGAAGTGATAGCGTCACCGCGTGGATTGCATTCTGGTTGAGAGAGGGGAGAAGTTACATTAATAGGGATATCGCGTTGCATAAAATAAAGCTGGAGCAAAAAATCGAGCTGCTGCGTCAAGAGATGGTTGAGAAGCTATTAATGAGCCAATCTTATCAATCTGACGATGTCTTGGGGGCGAGTCAAGCTTTGGATCGCGTGTTGAACTGCTATGATTGTGTGCGTTATGAGAGAGTATGCGACAAGAAGCTGAGCTGTGAATCGCTTGTATGCTCGCCAGCAGACTATATGCTTATTTAAACAGGCGTTTGCGTTTATTGTTTTTGAATTTGTACCAATAATGTCCGTCCTCGTCTTTAAATAATCGGATGCCGAATATTTTGAATGGGGTGGAGAGCTCGGTAAACATTAAATAACTAGACATGGCAACCTCCTTATTTATAATCCTTTTAAATATAATACCAAACTTAAGACTTATTGACTATATTAAAATGGGACTTATATACTGCTTTCCCTCATTAAGAGAAAAGAACTAACGCCCTTGTTATCCTATCTCTGTTTTTACTCGTATACTCCTCGATCCCTTCGGAAACTCATTTATCAGCCGACCTGCACTCTAGGTTAACCTCCAATTTTGTTTGCGAGTTTTATTTCAAGTATGATAGAGAGATAAAAGTTTGTTTGGCAGGAGGCGCAAGATGCAGTGAATCGTTCATCAACTTGGATCTCAACCCTTGTATGGGGACTATTGTTTGCGGGATGGCTGACGCTCTTGTTCGTATTTTCTTCTCAGACGTATGATCAGCAGAGTATTCAGCCTTTCCTCCGCAGCCACTTTAGTGCTGACCAGCTTGTACGATGGCTGCCGGACGTTACGGTTAAATATCGGACGAGCGTAATTAACGCTCACGAGCGGCCTTATTCCTTCATTGAATTTTTCTTTCGCAAAGGCGCGCATTTCTTCGTATATGCCACGTTTGCCGCGATGCTGTTTATGTTCCTGCGCGCGCTTAGTCGCGGTCGTTGGTTGATATCAATTGCAATTACGCTGCTGGCAGCCGTTGCGATCCCAGCTCTGGACGAGTGGAATCAGCTTGGCTCGGATGAACGGACGGGCAATGCGACGGATGTTTTGCTTGATTTTATCGGTGGCTGTACGGGCTTGCTTGTATGCTTGTGCTTACTCGGATTGGTGAAGCTCTGGAGGCGCGTAAGGCCATCGAATCGTCTCTAAAAATAGTTGCGGACAAAGCGGGCCGCTATCCCTTATAATCGTTTTGTTACTTTAAAGATTCGGTAAATGTGGGGGAGTCGCGGCGTGCAGCGCTATGAGGAATTGGATTCACTAAGAGGTTTGGCCGCTCTTGCGGTTATGGTTGGTCATTTTTTGATGGTGTTTACGCCAATCGTACAAAATACATCAGGCCTCGGCTTGCTGGATTACCCACTTAATTTGTTGAAATATACGCCATTGCATGCGATTTGGGGCGGTCATGAAGCGGTCATTATGTTCTTTCTGCTTAGCGGCTTCGTGCTCTCGCTGCCGTTCTTCAGCGATCGCCAGCAGAACTATACCAAGTATGTTATCAAGCGGATTTGCCGGATTTACATTCCGTTTATCGTTGCGTTGTTCATTGCGATTGCGCTGCGGGAAATTCTCTTCGTTTCGAAGCTGACGGATTTAACGACTTACTACAATAACCTTTGGGTAGCTCCGCCAGATATGAAGTCGATTATTCACCACTTGTTGTTTGTAGGCAATTACAATACGACGAGGTATGATCCCATTCTATGGACACTTGTGCATGAGATGCGCATTTCATTATTATTTCCTTTTGTTATGCTAGCGATAGTTAAAGGGGGCTGGAAAATCGGCCTGCCGCTTGCAATCGCTTTATCCGTAGGGGCAACGGTAATGCTGGATATTTTCGAGACGCGCTTCATGACTAATTTTATCGTGTCGCTGCATTACGCTTCCTTCTTTATTGTGGGGGCGCTTCTGGCGAAGTATCAGGGCAAGCTGAGAGCGGTCTTCGCTCGGTTGAACAGCTGGTGGGGAGCGCTGCTTCTGATCGTTGCGCTGTGCTGCTACAGCTTCAAGTGGATTGGCTATGGCGAAGATTTCCACGATATGTTCATGCCCCATGGCGGGGATTGGATGACGGCGCTTGGCGCATCGATCTTCATTATAGCTGCGCTATCGTCCGCTCGTTTATCCCGTCAACTGCAGCGCAGACCGCTATTGTTTCTAGGCAAAATCTCATATAGCTTGTATTTGTACCATATGATCGTTTTGCTGTCCCTCATCCACTTGTTAAATGGTGAAATGGATAAGACGTTTATCGTGGTACTTGCCTTTGCCGCTTCGTTCGGAGCGGGTACGCTCAGCTATTATTTTGTCGAGCTGCCATCGATTCGTTTGGGCAAATGGCTGACCGGACTTAGGAAGAAGCCTGTTGTGGCAGCCGCGAGCGGCGGGGAAGGCTCAAGCGCTTCAATGTAACAGAGCATTGCGTAAAGGGAAATGGCAGCTTTATTAGCGCTTAGTATTTGATGAGAAATATGACTACAGTCTGTCCGCAAATAAGCATAAGAGCCGCAGGGATGATTTACCATGCGGCTCTTTAATCAGTGTTTCAAAATTAACAATGAAACAAGCTAAATAGCGTGCATTTGTTGAATAATTATGTAAACACAGACTATCCCCTTTTGGGGTTGAAGTATCGTCTTCCGTTAACGCAACAACCGATTACCTTTGATCATTCAAACAACCCCCAACTATACCCAAAAATGTTCTTAGAAATTAGACGGAAATGGTAATAAAATGTTGCGAATAATTGCCCGTTCATTCAATCAACAACGGCAGCCTATCGTGTGTAGTCGCCTGTGGGAATGTTGTGGTTAAACTAATGTTACACGTTAGTATCATAACTAATCGTCATTGCTACGGCTGCTGCCAACTAGCCATTTCGCAGCATCTAAGAGGTCCTTCGCAACAAAATTCGGTGTCGCTTGCTCATACCATGTATGACGATATTTTTCCAAAGACGGCTTACCCCAGCCTGTCTCTACAAGAATTCTTTTGGCTCCTACTGCGGCAGCTGCAAGCATATCCGTTGAACCCACGTCACCTATAACCGCACAATGAGTCAGATCTAGTTCATACTCCGCTGCAGCTTTCTGAAGCATGCCAGGCCGTGGTTTATGACACTCACAGCCCTCCTCGGGCTCATGGGGGCATATATATGCCGCATCAAATCCATAACTTGCAAATTCTTTATGAAAATCTGATTCCGTCGCTAAGCCCTTAGAAATGTTGTGTTGATTAGTAAGGGCAAATATTTTCATTCTATGATCTTTTAATAGCTTCAATGCTGCTAATGATGTAGGGAATAACTCAAAATCTCGAGGATGAATGAAGTGACCATGACCACCTAAAGTTCCATCACGATCCACAAAAACAGCTTTAATGATCAATAAAATAGCCCCCTTATTGTATATTGCTCAAATATGGTAATTCTCCTTATGATTGGAATTATCCTTCCAGCTGCCCATCTCCATCCAAGAATGGTAGACTAAATAGAAGCAGTAAGAATAGGTTGGTGAATCGATGAACGGAAAAATTATGGTCATTGAAGATGAACGGAAAATTGCGGATGCTATCGCATATGCCTTAAGAAGAGAAGGATATACCGTCGAGGTTGTTGATCATGGAGCTTTGGCTATCGAAAGGTTTTATGCGTTTCGTCCGGATGCGATTATTTTGGATGTAATGCTTCCCGGCATGGATGGTTATGACATTCTAAAGAAGCTTCAGGATAAAGGTCGCATCGGAGTAATTATGCTGACTGCCAAAGAGGATATTGTTAATAAAATTTTAGGACTTGAGCTGGGAGCCGACGATTATATCACAAAGCCCTTTGATATGCGGGAGCTGCTTGCGCGTTTAAAGTCATTGCTAAGAAGAATGCAGGCTGCGGGAGAAAAGCCAGAGCTTGATGAGATTAGGTTAGGTGCAATCGTGCTGCATATAAGTAAACGTACGGCTTGGGCAGGCGATGAGAAGCTGGACTTGACGCCTAAAGAATACGATCTGTTGGCTCTGTTAGTATCCAGCCCCGATAGGGTATATACCAGGGAGCAGCTACTCGATTTGGTCTGGGGAATGGAATATATAGGCGGTACGCGTACCGTGGATATTCATGTTCAGCGGCTGAGAAAAAAGCTGGGGCCAGACATCAGTGAAATGATACAAACCGTTCACGGTATTGGATATAAAGTCTTGGGAGGTTACGGTGAGAATCAGCATAAAAATTAAATTCAGTATTTTTTTGGCTGCGCTATTGCTTCTTACTGTATTCGTCCTAAGCTTGCTGGTGCTCGAGGGAATTAAGCAAAATCAACAAGCAGAGGTTGAGCAATACTTAGCCCAGCAAGCGACAACTGCAAACGTCTATTTTATTCAGACCCTTATGGCTGAGTCTAATAAGGTGCCTCAAACGTTCCTGGCTTCGAAAGGCAAGGAGTTTGCCGGGCAGTTGGAATTAATCAGCGGACAATCGGTCGTGCTGTATGATCAGCAAGGAACCGTCATGAATAAGGATAGATCGCCTGCGATCTCCGACAGCATGAAAAAAACGTTAGCCTTTGCGCTAAATAATAAAACGGCCTATTTGACGGCTAAAGATTCGTTATTTTACATGACTCCATTAAGAACAGGCAATGAGCAAGTGGGCGTTGTTCAGTTCAATTACTCGCTGTCGAAAAACCTTGCCTTTTACAATCAGATCAAGCAGATGTTTATTTATATAGGCACGGGTGTATTTTTACTCAGCTTTATTCTGGCTTATTTTTATTTTAATGCGTTTGCCAGCGGCATCATCAGGCTTAACCAATCGGTGGGCAGGATTCGGGAGGGGCATTTTAAGACAGAAACGCTCTCGCGTAAGGATGAAATCGGTGAACTAAGCAAAGGCATTCGCGAGATGAGCGAGCAAATGATGAGAACGATGCGGGATAAGGATCAAGAACGGGAAAAGCTAACACTGGCGGTTCATAAGCTATCCCTGCTAGATCAGCAGCAAAAGCAGTTTATTGGCAACGTCACCCACGAATTTAAAACGCCGTTAACATCAATTAAAGCCTATATCGACTTGCTTGACATGTATCCGGATGATGAGAAGCTGCTGGAAACAGCCAAAATCAATATTCAAAGTGAAACCCAGCGGCTTTATGAAATGGTTGAAAAGGTGTTGCAACTCGCTTCCTTGGAAAAATATGATTTTGAATTTAATAAGGAAAAGATCGATGTGCAGCCGGCTATCCAATCGGTGCTGAACAGCCTGAAAGGCAAAATGGACAAGTTCGGGATACAACTGGAAACCGATTTAACCGAGGCTTATGTGGAAGCCGACAAAGATATTTTGACCATTGTGCTTGTGAATCTCATGGATAATGCCATTAAGTATAACAAAGCGCAGGGCCATATTTTTGTGAAAAATGATGTGAAGAATGGCCTGGTTACCATTGAAATTGCCGATACGGGCATTGGCATTCCTGAAGAAGTCGTTCACAAGATTTTTGATCCGTTCTACACGGTTGATAGAAACAGATCCCGAGAAAACGGCGGCGCAGGCCTTGGGCTTTCTCTAGCTAAGCAGTATGCGGAAACGCAAGGGGGTTCTATCGCTCTTGTAAGCACAGATGCGGCAGGAACTGTATTCCGAATCTCTTTTCCAACATATAATCCAGTGGAGACGAGTGCATGATGAACAATTTCGATGCTTTTGTTTACATCTTGGAAACATCCGTTTGTATTTCTGGAACAATTTCTTGATATTGTAGGTATCGAGGAGGCGATCAAGATGAAGAAAACAAAAATGGTGATTAAGGGGTCTATTGCAGCGTTGCTTGTATTTGTCACAGCCTGTAGCTCGGGAGAGAATGTTGACAAGGTGACCATCAAAGAGCCCGGTGAAACGATAACGGTCATTGATAATGCAGGCAAGGAAGTCGGCGACCCTAATGTATCCGTGGAAAAAGTAGAACCGTATGAAAAGGTAGAAATGACGGATTGGCTGGATGAGGAAACCGTTATTGTGTCCAAAGAAAATACGTCATTAGACAAAATGAAGCTGGCAGAATTGTCGGATTCATATCCTAGAAGCCTGTATTTGTACAACATCAATACCAAACAATACAAGCTGCTAAAAGAACAGGATAATGTGTTTTTGGGAGGTGCAGCCTTATCTTCGGATAAAAAGCATTTGCTGTATCATGAATTCGATTTAGGCGACCCTGTTTATTATGTATTGAACCTGGAAACGCTCCAATCCTTCGGTATCATCGGCAATAATATTGGCGGAGCCGCCAGTGCCAAATGGACGGATGAAGAAACGGTTATCGGCGCAGCTTACAGCGGTGGCGCCTATACGGCAAGTACGGGTGGGAGCATTGCTCCAATAGCCGATTTGAGTGAGGAAGCTTTGTTTATTGTTGAAAAAATGAAGGATACGGTTTATTACAATACCAATTCCGATGAATCCTTAATGGCGCTGAACTTAGCTACCAAGGAAAAGACTAAATTTAAGTTCGATCATGTATACAAGGTAGTACCCTCGCCGGATGGGAATCAAATGCTGGTCATGCAAACCAACGGCTCCAAAAGCGTGATGATTCTTTGTGACGCGGATGGGGGGAATTCGAAAACGATTGCAGAGGGTACGGAGCTTGGCGGTGTTTCATGGTCGCCGGATCAGCGTATGATTGCATACAGCGAGAAGGACGATGCAAACGGAATAACCGTTAAAGGGATTTATGTCTACGATATGTTAACAGGCAAATCAACTCAATTAGCGGTAGATGTCGAAAATGCAGTCACCTCTTGGAGCCCTTCCGGCAAAGCGCTGGCGTATACGGAATGGAATGGCAGCCAATATAATAGCAAGATTGTTCACTTAAAATATTCGCTACAAAAATAAAAAGGCGAGCTATTCGGAGTTCCCCGCCCGAGTACACTGTCATCGCTGGGAGGTGTGCTTCCGTTAAGCATCCAAATGTGCCAAGCTCGGCGGTCGCCAAAGCGCTCGCAACCAAATCAGCCTCACCGTTCACTCGGTGGGGCTGTTTTGGCTGCGATTTCTCGTTAAACCCATTTATTATATAAACAACCTCATCCATGCGAGAAGCGCTGACGGTATTTGCGCGGTGAGATGCTCTCGTATTTTGCGAAGCAGGAGGTGAAGTAAGCAGCGTGGTTAAAGCCGACCTCTTCCCCAATTCGGGCGATAGGAAGATCCGTCTGAAGCAGCAGCAGCTTGGCGCGCTCGATTCGGAACCGCATCAAATAGTCAAATGGGGCGCAGCCGAACTCTTTTTGCATGCACCTGGCGATATACACGGGATGGAAGTTAATGCTCTCGCCCAGCTCCTGCGCGGTTATATTTTCACGGTAATGCTCCCGCAAATAGGAGGCTGCCTGTTCCGCGCAAAGGGCGGAGGGTGACGGCCCCTGCATCTCCATCGAGGCGGACAGCTGCTCAATTACCTCCTGAAACACGAGCTGCTGCTTCCATTTCACGCTCGGGATATGATCATTCATATTGAGCTGGACGAGCTGCCGCAGCAAGCTGTCCAGCTTGGAGGGCTGCAGCAGCTTGGCGAACTGTGGCAGTTGTTTCGTAAAGGTTTGTGTTGTGTAAAAACTAGCGGAAAGCGCTTTCTCTTTGGACGGCTCTGCTTGCTCTGGTACAGCAGCTTGGTCAGATACGCTCCAGGCACCTGTGGTCTGAAAGTGAACCCAATAATAAGTGGTCTGCTCTTGGCAGGCAAGAGTGGCGTAGTGATGGGCATCCGGCCGTAAAATAAGCGAATGCCCCGCTCGCACTTCGTAATGCTGCTCTTCCTCACCCATGTACAGGCAGCCACGCGTGACCACAAGCAGGTCAAACACTTCAATATTGCGTCTGCTTGGATGTTTCCGCCCCGAGGGAGCAACCGTATAACCTCCGATTATATAGTGGGGGAGCGGAGGAATCGTCAAATGTATGATCGTCATGTTCTCGTTTGCTCCTTGCTCTATTGAAGTTTGTATCGTTATAGTTTCGGTTGTAAAAGTGATACATCAAGCTCAGTATAGCATCTATAATTTGAAATGACGATGGATGATCAAACAACGGATGTAGGCGGCGTTAACGCGGTCTGCGCAGGGGGACACGGGGATGGCTTTAGCTAACAAAAAATTATCGCTCTGGATGTTGGCATGGCCGATATTTATTGAGCTTTTCTTACAGTTTTTGCTGGGGGCGGCGGATACCTTAATGGTGAGCCGGATTTCGGATGACGCGGTTGCGGTGGTCGGATTCTCCAACCAGCTGTTTCAAGCTTTAACGACGCTATTTATTACCGTTGCGAGCGGGGCGGGTATTCTCATCGCCCAAAAAATCGGCTCGCGCAACGGCGAGGATGCCCGCACGATCGCCATTATGGCGGTGAATGTAAGTGCAGTGATCGGCCTTGCGCTTAGCGTGCTGCTGATTCTAATGCCCGAGCAGATCGCGGCGCTGCTGCAACTGCCTGAGGATTTGCTGCCGCTGGCCAAAACCTACATCTCTATTGTAGGCGGCGGCATGGTGCTGATTGCCTTGATGTCGGCGCTTAGCACTTCTATTCGGAACACAGGCAATACCAAGGGGCCGATGTATACCGCGATCGGTATGAATGTCGTACACGTAGTGCTCAACTATGCGTTTATTTTCGGGGCATTCGGCTTTCCAAAATGGGGTTTGATGGGCGTAGCGATCTCAACTGTCGTGTGCCGCTTGTTAGCAACGATCGTGCTATTCATTATGTTTCTCAGCTCCTTCGAGCGGACCATCGGCTTGCGCGATCTCAATGTGTTCAATCGCAAGCTGTTCGGTGAAGTAATTCGCATCGGCTGGCCGCTTGGCGTGAATATGTCCTGCTGGGTATTTACGCAGCTGCTTATTTTCAGCTTTCTGGCGATGCTCGGCTCGAATGAACTGGCCGCGCGAACCTATATGAATACGCTCGAGTCGTTCTGCTTCCTGCTCGGTTATTCGATTGCGTTAGCGGTACAGATACAGATCGCGCATCTATTCGGTGCAGGCCGCGTCAAGGAGGCTTACGGGCTTGCTTACCGTGCGATGTGGATTGGTTTGGGCGTGGTAACGGTGAATGCTTTTATCATCTTCCTATTCGGCAAGCAATTGCTAGGTATGTTCACGGAGAACAAAGGAATCGTGGCGCTGGGCGTATCGCTGCTTGGCATGAACCTGATTCTGCAGCCGGGCAAAATGATCAATATGGCGCTAGGGAACGCGCTGAATGCGGTGGGAGATACCCGTTTTACAATGTGGACCTCCGTATTCTCGATGTGGCTGGTCGCAACAGCCCTTGCGTATTGGGTTGGGATTGAGCTCGGCTGGGGGTTGATCGGCATTTATGCCTGCATGATCCTGGATGAGTATATACGCGGCACGCTGTCGCTTATCCGGTGGAAAGGGCAGAAGTTTCTGCGCAAAGCGGAACGAATCGAGGACGAAGCCAAAGCCAAGGCATCCTCCGAGAATAACGGTGGAGCACTTCATAAGAAAACTGCAATGGAAGTGTAAGAAATGTTTAGAATTCGAGCTTGATGCTAGAGAAAAGCGTATAATAGAAATAGGAAAAGACAGCGGCTTAGTTAGTAGAGGCTGCTGTTTTCCGTATTTGGGGTAAGGGAGCGATACAGGAATGGCAGCATTAGTTATTATGAACGAAAAGATACGCGCCTCCGAGGTGCATTTGACCGGATTGCGAGGCGAGGATCTTGGCATTGTCTCGCGCGATGAGGCGCTGACCAAGGCACGGGAGCTGAAGGTGGATTTGGTCTGCACTTCGCTGATGAGCAGCCCTCCGCCTTGCAAGCTTGTAGCCAAAGGGCAGGCCAAGCAGCAGGCAGGCCAAGAGAAGAAGGGCGGAAAGACGCAGGAGCAGCCAAGCAAGGTGAAGGAGCTGCGTCTGACTCCACATATTGAGGAGCATGACTACGATACGAAGCTGCGACAAGCTGTGAAGCTTCTTAGCTCCGGCAACGCCGTGCAGCTTGTCGTCCGTTTGAAGGGCAAGGAAGGCCCTAAGGCGAAGGAGCTTCTGGAGCGCATGCTGAAGGATTTGGCGGAAAGCGGCAAGAAGCAGTCGGGCATCCAAGTCAGCGGCAAGCAAGCAGCTGTGCAGGTATTGCCTTTATAGGAAGAGAATAATAAAGGGGAATGGTCGGCCAGCATTCCCCTTCATCTTGTTTCCTTACTTCTACCGCGAGCAATGCTACACTTGAAGGAAGAGGGAAACGATATCGAAGGAGCTTTTTCGGCAGCAAAAATTAAATGTTTATGTATGCGCTTTCTTAAATGCGAATGGGATGTAATAGAGTGTAAAGCAAACGTTCCATAATGATCATTCACGAGGTGAATCATTAATGAAGAAAACTATTCATACCGGTCCAATCAAGCTGCCGAAGCGTCCAGACCCGAAGCTTTGGGTCAGTAAAGCGCCGTTTGGGCTCGGACGCATTAAGCCGCATCATATCCGCGATACGATTAAGGTGATGTGGGATAACCGGGACAGCCTGCCTTACGCGTACCGAATTCTCACTCAGGGAGTGTGCGATGGCTGCGCGCTTGGCGTATCCGGCTTGTACGATCAGACGCTTGATGGCCCGCATATTTGTACAACGAGGCTCAATGTGCTGCGTCTGAACACGATGCCTGCCATCAAGGCTTCCATTCTTCACTCCGATATCGAAGAGCTCCGGAAGCTAAATAGCACGCAACTGCGCAAGCTGGGCCGACTTCCGTATCCGATGATCCGTAGCAAAGGAGAGCGCAGCTTTCGCCGAATTTCTTGGGATGAGGCGCTGGACCGCATTGCGGCAAAAGCAAGGGACATCGATCCGAAGCAGCTGGCCTTTTACTTAACCGCCCGCGGGATTACGAATGAATCGTATTACGTAGCTGCGAAAGCGGCGAGGCTGATCGGCACGAACAATATCGACAACGCTTCGCGCATCTGCCATTCACCGTCCAAAACGGCGATGAAACGCTCCATTGGCGTAGGAGCCTCTACTTGCAATTACAAGGACTGGATCGGCACGGATGTACTGGTGTTTTGGGGAAGCGTCGCCGCTAATAATCAGCCCGTGTCGACCAAATACATGTATGCTGCCAAGCGGAAAGGGACGAAAATTATCGTCATTAATCCTTATCGCGAGCCGGCGATGGAGGGCTATTGGATACCGTCTATTCCGGAATCTGCGTTGTTTGGCACGAAGCTGGCTGACGATTTCTATCAGGTGAACATCGGCGGGGATATTGCGTTCATGCATGGTGTCATGAAGAGTTGGTTTGAAATGGAGGAGAGGGAGCCAGGCTCGGCGATCGATTATGCTTTTATACATGAGCATACGAATGGACTCGAGGAGCTGAGGGCTCATATCCTCCGCCAAGAATGGGCGCAGCTGGAGAAGTCCTCTGGCCTCTCCGCCCAGCGGATGCGGGAATTCGCTGTCTTGCTTTCCGCGGCCAAATCCGGCGTATTCGTCTGGAGCATGGGGCTTACGCAGCATCGCTTCGGGACGGACAATATCTCACAGGTCGCGAATCTCGTGCTGCTGCGGGGTTTTCTCGGGCGCGAGCACTGCGGCTTAATGCCAATCCGCGGCCATAGCGGCGTGCAGGGCTCTGGTGAAATGGGCGCTGATCCGTTCAGTCTGCCAGGTGGAGAATTTAAAGGAGACGATATTACCAGAATTGAGGACATATGGGGCTTTAAGCTGCCGGATTGGCAGGGGGATATCGTTGGCGTATCACTTGAGAATGCGCTGCTCCCGGATCAGCATGAACGCAAGCTGAAGCTGTTTTATACGTCGGGCGGGAATTTCATCGAAACGATGCCGGACCCGGAATTCGTGAAGCGCTGCTTGGAGGCAGTCGATATAAGAGTTCATCAGGATATCGTGCTGAACAGCTCTACACTCCTTGATGCGAGGGAGGAGGTCATCGTGCTGCCTGCGATGACGCGTTATGAGCAGCCGGGCGGCGGAACTTCTACCTCGACGGAGCGAATGGTTTATTATTCGCCGTCGATTGAAGGCCCAAGAATCGAAGAAGCTCGCGCGGAATGGCAGATTTATGCGGACCTCGCAGCCCGCATTCGGCCGGAGCTTAAAGCAGCGATTACCTTCGAGGATGCTGCGGCGGTTCGCCGGGAAATTGCGGCGGCCAATCAGCATTATGAGGGGGTCGAGCTGCTCAAGAACCAAGGTGACGTGTTCCAATGGGGGGGAGCCTGGCTATGCGAAGGCGGCATGTGTCCGACCCCTGATGGACGGGGCCAGCTGCTGCCGGTTGAGCTTCCTGAGCTGCGAATACCGGAAGGGCATTTCTACGCGACGACACGGCGTGGCAAGCAGTTCAACTCGATGATTTACGGAGAGAAGGATGCTTTTAATGCTGCGGGCCGCTATGACGTCCTGATGAATGAAGCGGATTTATCCGATCTTGCGCTCACTGAAGGGGACGCCATTGTCGTCTATAACCGAAGCGGGAGCTTCCATGGGCGAGCCAAACGGGAAGACATCGCTCAAGGGAATATCGAGCTTTACTGGCCGGAAGGCAACAGCCTGTTTCCGAAAGGAGTCTATGAGCCGCTCGCGGGCATCCCTGAGTACAATACGTCGGTTATCGTGGAGCGGGCTGACACTTATCATGCGTTTAAGGATACTAAGTATATGGAGAAACGGATCATTGAGCTGGAGATTGAGCCGCCGGCTTGAGTATGAAGGCTGGATGGCTGGACACGAACTAGCTTGGTTTGCAGCACATTGCGGGAGAGGGGCATGCGAGTGGAGCTTTCCAACACGACAACATGGCGCATTCTCAAATATGATGGCAGCATGGCATTGGAGAAGGAAGACGAGATTGCGGCAGAGTTCCCACTTACTTTGAAGCTTGATGGCGAAGAGTTTGCTACGTTAGTCTGCTCGCCATCGGATCTTCAGGAGCTGGTCATCGGATTTCTTGCATCCGAAGGTGTGATTCGTGCGGCAGGCCAGGTGAGAACGCTGACGATCGAAGAGGATACAGGCATCGCCTATGTCGAGCTTGAGCATAAGCATACGGTGAGCCAGGCTCATTATGCGAAACGCTTCATCGGTTCTTGCTGCGGCAAGAGCCGGCAGTTTTATTTTCACAATGATATGCTCACGGCCAAGACCATCATGACGCGTACGCGAATAACGGCTGACCAGTGCATTCGGTTCATGCGCGAGCTCCAGGAGAGCTCATCCGAGTTCCGCAGTACAGGCGGCGTTCATAATGCGGCTATCGGAACGCCTGCGGAGCTGATTGCGGTTAGAACGGACATTGGACGCCACAACGCGCTGGATAAGCTGTTCGGCTACTGTCTGCTGCACCGGCTGCGTACCTCGGACAAGGTGATTGCGTTCAGCGGCAGGCTGTCTTCGGAGGCGGTGCTGAAGGCGGCGAAGATCGGCTGTGGGATTATGCTCAGCAAGTCGGCACCTACGGATCTGGCCCTTCGCTTGGCCGAGGATTTGGGCATCACCTGCGTCGGCTTCATACGGGGCGGAGAAATGAATGTCTACACTCATCCTGAGCGAATTGATTTTGGCAATTGATTGACAGCCTGATAGTGTTTGTATATCATTTTCATGAAAATGATGATCACTACAGGAGAAGAAGGAGTCTACGATGCTTTTACGATTTTTTGCCTATTACAAGCCATACAAAAAGCTATTCCTGCTCGATTTCTGCTGTGCGGTGCTGCTGGCTGTTCTGGAGCTGTGCTTCCCGCTGGCGGTCAGCTATGTCATCGATACACTGCTGCCGGATGAAAATTGGGGATTGATTTTATCGGCGTGCGCGATTTTGCTCGTTATCTATGTGATCAATACAATTTTATCCTATGTCGTTACCTACTGGGGCCACATGCTTGGGATTAATATTGAGACGGACATGCGCAAAAAGCTGTTCGATCACGTACAGAAGCTCTCTTTCCGCTTCTTCGACAATACGAAGACGGGGCATCTGATCTCGCGTCTGACGAATGATTTGTTCGAGATCGGGGAGGTTGCCCACCATGGGCCGGAGGATATGTTCATTGCTGCGATGACGTTGGTCGGGGCGTTCGGCATTATGGCGTTTATTAATTTGGAGCTGGCGATTTTAACATTTGTGATCGTTCCGATCATTATCTGGCTGGTCCTTATGTTCAACGGTAAAATGACGAAGGCGGCCAATCGGCTGTTCTCGGACATGGCTGATTTCAACGCACGCGTGGAGGATACGGTCGGCGGTATCCGCGTCGTGCAGGCATTCTCGAACGAAAGCCATGAGAAGAAGCTGTTCAAGGTTAACAATTTGCGTTTCCGGGAAGCGAAGCTCATCTCTTACAAAATCATCGGCCTGAACTCTTCCATAACGTACATGCTGATGAGACTCGTTTCCGTGTTTGTGCTCATTGCCGGCACTTGGTTTGTCATTAAAGGAGACTTGAAGTACGGGGAATTTATCAGCTTTGTGCTGCTGACGAACATTTTCTTCAAGCCGATTGAAAAAATCAACGCGGTCATCGAAAGCTATCCGAAGGGCATCGCTGGCTTTAAGCGATATGTAGAGCTGCTGGAGACGGCACCGGACGTAGCGGACAAACCGAATGCGATTGCGGTTAACCGATTGAGCGGAAACATTGAATACCGGAATGTGACTTTCGGTTATGAAGGCGAAGCGAAGGTGCTGCAAAATATCGATCTATCCATCCGTGCAGGCGAGACGATTGCTTTCGTAGGCCCATCCGGTGCGGGAAAAACAACGCTGTGCAGCTTGCTGCCGCGTTTCTATGAGATCAACGGAGGCAGCATCTCGGTGGATGGCTACGATACGCGCAATTTGAAGCTGGAATCGCTCCGGAAGCAGATCGGTATCGTACAGCAGGATGTGTTCTTATTCGCGGGAACCATTCGTGAAAATATTAGCTACGGAAAGCTTGGCGCGTCGGATGAGGATATTTGGCAGGCTGCGCGCAGGGCGAAGCTGGAGGAGTTCATCCATGCTCAGCCTAACGGGCTCGATACGGTTGTCGGCGAACGCGGCGTGAAGCTGTCCGGCGGACAGAAGCAGCGCCTTGCCATCGCGCGGATGTTCCTCAAAAATCCGCCGATTCTTATTCTCGACGAAGCGACCTCGGCGCTCGATACGGAAACGGAAGCAGCGATTCAGCAGTCGCTCGCCGAGCTCTCGGTCGGCAGGACGACACTAGTCATCGCCCACCGCCTAGCAACGATTAAGAACGCGGATCGGATTGTAGTCGTTACGGAGCAAGGCATTACCGAGCAAGGCCGCCACGAGGAGCTCGTCACGGCGGGCGGCATCTACAGCCGATTGCACCATGCTCAGTTTGGGAACAAATAGTTTGTACTTAGTTAGGCTTTTGTCAGTTTCGCAATAGGTCTGTAAGTAATGCTTCTCTATAAAATGATAAAAAGGATGCCGAGATTTGTTCGGCATCCTTTTATTTGTGTGCTCACATTGTGTTATCTACATCGTACTATCCACATCATCTGTTTACTTCGTAGTGCCCACATCGTATTGCTTACACCGTATTTTCCACAACGTATCGCCTACTTCGCGTTGCCGCTTCCCACCTGTACCAGCCTTAGAAGTTCGCGAATATCACTCGCTATTTTATCCGGTGAAAGGTTCTTCGCCAGTGCGTCCGTACGAATTTTCTCGATGGCTTTCACGGCACTTTCACCAGTGACAGTCAGCACCTTCACATCGCCGCCAATGAGCTTCTTGATTTGGCTTGCGGCCATTGACAGGTTGTCGTGGCTGCTGGTGTCTTTGCCGCTAACGCCGCCGAGCCCGTCCTCAGGCGAATAACCTTTGGCGGACATGCCTTCGGTTTGGTTCAGCAGCTTCTTCTGGACGCTGTCATATGCGGAGCCAGAAGAAGTAAGCTTTTGCGTAGCGAGGATCACCGTATCGTCGAAGACGAATACACGCACGTCGGAAATGCCAAGACCGCTGAGCCGGGATTCCAAATGGGCGGAGAAGCCGTTCGAATGCAGCCCGGAGCTGCCGATTGTGCTGTAGACGGAGGTGCCCATTCCGCTTGTCGTCTGGCCATTCTTATTCGTCGTGTGATGCTTGATTCCGTTCTCGCTTGGAATGACAGAGGGATCATGAAGCATATGGGCTTCTTCCTTCGTTAACGCTTTGGATTGCGAGGTGTTCGGCGTTGCGCTCGCGCAGCCGGACAAGGCGAGAACCACCGCGGACACGGTCAAAATTTTGCTGAAAGCACTCATTGAAGATCATCCTCCATAGGGTAACATTTTGCTTTTAGCATGACCATTTCCAGCTTATGAATATTCATGACTTCTTGGAAAATAATAAAGGGGAAAGAATGAGATTTCCAGGAGGTGCAAGTATTGGATCCTAGTGATAAACAGCAAGAACCAAGCAAAGGCACGGTTGACGGAAACTCGCGACGTAAGTTTCTGGTCAATTCAGGTTACGCGCTTGGCGGTCTCGTCGTGGGCGGGGCGCTTGGCTCTCTGATCAAGAAAAAACCGGCTGCAGAGACCGCGCCTCCGAAGACGAATGAAGGCGCGGCTGCGGAGCCCAAAAACTACAACCGAGCGCTGATGTTTTTTACGCAAGAGCAGTTCCGGATCGTCGAGAGTGCCACGGAGCGGATTTTTCCTGAGGATGAAGCCGGACCGGGCGCCAAAGCGCTTGGGGTCGCTTTCTTCATCGATCACCAGCTAGCTGGGGATTGGGGCTTTAATGGCCGGGATTATATGTCGCCTCCGTTCTTTACGGGTGAGATGACCCAGGGCTATCAAGGACGGCTAAAGCGTCGGGAGCTTTTCGAGATTGGGCTGCGCGAGCTGGAAAATTACAGTATGACGAAGTTTCAGGACAGCTTCGTGACGCTTACGGGCGAGCAGCAGGATGAGCTGCTGAAGGGCTTTGAATCAGATGAAGTGAAGCTGACGACGATTTCCGCAAGCAGCTTCTTCAGAATGCTGCGCAGCAGCACGCTTGAGGGAGCATACAGCGATCCGTTATACGGAGGCAATATGGATATGAACGGTTGGAAGATGCGCGGCTATCCGGGCAATCAGATGAGCTATTTAAGCATTATCGAAAAGGATTACACGAAGCTTGATCCAAGCAGCCTGCAAGACCATCTGGTGTCACATTAGCGAATAGGGAGGATATTATGGCCAAAACATTACCGAAAACCGATGTTGTCATCGTAGGGGTTGGTTGGGCTGGCGGCATTATTGCTGCCGAGCTGACCAAAGCAGGCTTGAACGTCGTAGGGCTGGAGCGGGGCAAGGAACGGAAGACCGAGGATTATTTTATGGTGCATGATGAGCTCCGTTATGCGCTGCGCTACGAAATGATGCAGGACCTGTCGAAAGAAACGATTACGTTCCGCAGCAATGAGAAAGTACGGGCGCTGCCGATGAGGCAGTATGGCTCCTTTCTGATCGGAGATGGCCTCGGAGGATCGGGTGTCCATTGGAACGGGCAGACGTATCGGTTTTTGCCGTATGATTTTGAGATCCGCAGCAAAACGATCGAAAAATACGGAAAAAATAAAATTCCAGCGGATATGACCATTCAAGACTGGGGCATCACTTACGATGAGATAGAGCCTTATTACGACAAATTCGAGAAAACGGCAGGCATTTCAGGCGAGCCTAATCCGCTGGGCGGCAAACGCAGCAGTGAATATCCAACCCCGCCAATGAAGAAATCGCCAGCGATGAAGATGTTTGTCGATGCGGCTACTCGTCTGAAACTGAATCCGTATATGATGCCTTCGGCCAATCTATCCGAAAACTACACCAATCCCGATGGCATTGCTCGTGCCGCCTGCCAGTATTGCGGTTATTGCGAGCGGTTTGGCTGTGAATATGGGGCAAAAGCTGATCCGGTGGTAACGGTTATTCCGGTTGCCAACAAAACAGGCAAGTTCGAGATCCGCACCCATTCGAACGTTCGCCGGGTGTTACATAAGGGAGGCAAGGCGACCGGTGTTATGTACACGGACGTGACGACGGGCGAAGAAATCGTGCAGCCCGCTGACATTGTCGTTTTGACCAGCTATGTATTCAACAATGCCAGATTGCTGCTGCTGTCGCAGCTCGGCAAGGCTTACGATCCGGTAACAGGTACGGGTGTTATTGGCCGGAATTACGCTTATCAAGTTGCGAAGGGAAGCGCGATTGGCTTCTTTGAAAACCAACAATTCAATAACTTTGCGGGTGCAGGCTCGCTAGGTGTCTCGCTGGATGATTACAACGGAGATAACTTTGACCACTCTGATCTGAATTTTATCCACGGCGGCGTTATTGCGATCGGTCAGTCCGGGTCTCGCCCGATCCAGAACAATCCGGTTCCGTCTGGAACGGCTTCATGGGGTACTGAATTTAAGTCAAAGTCGGTGCATTATGCGAATCGGACGCTTGGCGTAGGCGCACAGGGATCATCGATGTCGTTCAAGCACCACTTTATCGATCTGGATACGAGCTATAAGGACGTATACGGTGATCCGCTCCTACGAATTACCTTTGACTTTGAGGATCAGGACCGCGAGCTTGCAAAGTTTATGGCGGAGCGCTGCTCTCAGATCGTCAAGGAGATGGGGGCGGATAAGGTCGATTATTTAAAAGAGCTTGGACCCTACGATATTATGACCTATCAGTCGACGCATAACACAGGCGGAGTCATTATGGGGGCACAGCCGGGGACCTCAGCAGTCAACACGTACAGCCAAATGTGGGACGCGGATAACGTGTTCGTTGTGGGGGCGAGCTCCTTCCCGCAAAATGCCGGGTACAACCCGACGAATACAGTGGGGGCGCTAGCTTATCGCGCAGCGGAAGGTATATTGAAGTACAGAGAAAAGGGCGGCCTGCTGGTCTGACGGCGGCCAAGAGCCCGGCAACAACAAAAAGGGCCGCTCCCGAAGTATTACGGGAACGGCCCTTTATCAGTGCGCCCAGCATGGGCGCTATCTCTAGGGTTCGAGTCCCGAATGGTGAAGGCAGTAGTAGCCATAGCTTAAGGCAAGGGTGTCCATCGTGAGGTGGAATCTGAAGGAAGCCGGCGGCAAATCTCCGGTCTGAGGAACACGAACTTCATATAAGGCTAGCGTACGTTGGATGAGATTGCTGAACAAATCAAAGTCCGTACTGCCGAAGGCGTACGAAAGTAAATGAAGCAGATAGATGGAGAGGAAGATAGCGTTCTTACCTGGGGAGATCTGTACGAAAGGCGAAGTGAACTTCGCAACCTTGTTCGAGAGTGCAAGTTGAACGTATAGAAGTCAGCAGAAGCCATAGTACGCTGGCTGTTGCAACAGCTAGCGGAAGGGCTGAACATGGAATAGGAACGGATCAACTTGGCGTTCGAGGATGGGCGTTGAAAGCAGACAATCCCAGTTTTTTTTTTTTGAAGGGACCTGTCTGAGGAAAGTAGCGGTGAATACGCGAGGGTACTCAGAAGGGCAGAGCTCATCAGCGGCACAAAGAGAAGAAACGTTCACGCAAGGGAGTGTATCGAAGGATGATTGAGGATGTACTGTCACGAGATAATATGCTGTCGGCGCTAGCAAGGGTCGAAACGAATAAGGGAAGTCATGGCGTAGATGGCATGTCGGTAAAAGACTTACGCAGACACATCGTACAAAATTGGCAAGCGATTCGCGAAAGCATAGAGAGCGGAACCTATGAGCCTAGTCCAGTCCGCCGGGTCGAAATCCCGAAACCGAATGGTGGAACTCGGCTGCTAGGGATACCTACCGTGACAGACCGCCTCATCCAGCAGGCGATCACGCAAGTATTAACCCCTGTATTTGACCCGCTGTTTTCCGAGCAAAGTTATGGATTCCGTCCGAAAAGGCGAGGACATGATGCAGTAAGAAAAGCGCGTAGCTATATGCAAGAAGGACACCGTATTGTAATCGACATGGATTTGGAGAAATTCTTCGACCGTATCCATCATGACCGATTAATGGCTAAGCTTGCAGAACAAGTAACAGATAAAACGGTGCTGAAACTTATTCGCAAATACTTGCAGGCGGGAGTCATGGAAGGCGGTCTTATCCAAGTATCAACGGAAGGAGCGCCGCAAGGAGGTCCACTGAGTCCATTATTATCGAACATCGTCCTTGACGAGTTAGATAAGGAACTGGAGAAGAGAAACCTTCGCTTTGTGAGATATGCCGATGACTGTAACATCTACGTGAAAACGTGGAAAGCAGGACATCGCGTGATGAAATCCGTTACCTCATTCATCGAGGAGCGGCTGAAATTGAAGGTCAACCGAGAGAAAAGTGCGGTAAACCGCCCCTGGAAACGTAAGTTTCTAGGGTTTACGTTCAGCTGGGATAAGAAGAACCCGCGAATAAGGATCGCAAAACCATCACTTGAGCGAGTGAAGGCAAAGATTAAAGCGATCACCTCTCGGAGTAAATCGATCCCAATCGAGATGAGAGTAAAGGAACTAAATCAATATCTTACAGGTTGGTGCGGTTATTATGCTCTGACGGATACAAAAAGCGTATTTCAAGAATTGGAGGAGTGGACACGGAGAAGGCTCCGAATGTGTGTTTGGAAACAATGGAAGCTACCAAAGACAAAGGTTAGGAAACTGATGTCGCTGGGTGTTCCGAAGCAGAAGGCGTACGAATGGGGCAATTCGAGGAAGAAATACTGGCGGATTGCAAATAGCCCGATTCTTCACCGATCACTAGATAACCAATATTGGTCATCTCTTGGTCTGAGAAGCTTGTCGGACAGATACAAACAACTGCGGAATAGGACATGAACCGCCGTATACCGAACGGTACGTACGGTGGTGTGAGAGGTCGGGGGCTAGGCGCCCCCTCCTACTCGATTATTTAGTGACGAGGATATGCTGGACTATAGCAGCTTCTTCACATCGTCTTTGTTTTCAGCGGGTGCCGCGGTCGGCTCCTCATCCACAATGCCGCGCGTGGAGCTGCGGAATTCGCGAAGCGTATCGCCAAACGCCCGTCCGAGCAGTGGCAGCTTAGCCGGCCCAAACACGATGAGCGCGATTAGCAAAATAATAACAAGCCCTGAAACACCGATGTTGTTTAACATGTGAAAGTCTCCTTTTTGTGGGTCAAGTTGGGGAAGGAACAGCTGCAACCCGTTTGGCGTATCTCCTTGTCACGAGCACGCTGATCTCAAAGAGCAGCAGCAATGGTACCGTTACAGACAGGTGAGACACAAAATCGGGAGGGGAGATGCAGGCCCCTACAACAGCCAGGCTGACATAAGCATATTTGCGAGAGCCTTTCAGGCGCTCGGGTGTGAGCAGTCCTAGCTTCGTCAGAAACAAAATCACGAGCGGCATCTCGAAAGCAACGCCAAGCGGGAATACGACACTGAACAAGAAGCTGAAATACCGATCGATGCCATATGTCTCTACAGCGCCGACATTTTGATTCATCTCCATCATAAATCCGAGCATCATCGGAAATACAAGGAAGTAGCTGAACGAAACGCCGATTAGAAACAGCAGAAAGGATACGGGCACATAGGCGAGTGTTCCTTTGGCTTCCATTTCGGTCAGTCCAGGCTTCACAAATGCCCATGTTTGATACAGCAGCACAGGCAAGGTGAACAGGATTGCGAACAGGAACGCACAGCGTAAATAGATAAACAATCCGTCTGTAAAGGAAAATACATTCCACTCCACGGATTTGGCGGTTAAACCGGATTTGATATATCGCAAAATGATCGGGGATACATAAAGCCCACCGCTCATTGCGACAAAGAAACATGCGATAACGATGATCAGCCTTTTCCTAAGCTCGGTCAAATGGTTAACCAGATCACCTTGTAAATCCACGATATCACCCCGCAATACAAGCTGCTATTTTCATCTGACATGACATTTTTTTAGGATAACCAGTTCGCGTGCGGTTATGCGTGCATTGCCTTTTCTGAAAATGTTTGACTTTCACTGCATACGGATGCCGAAATAGGGAAACTTAACTACAAATCTCCCTAGTATAGGAGGCAATACAATGATGCTTAAAAACAAAGGATTATTATGGATCGCCGCTATTGCGCTGTTGATTGGATTGTCCGCGTGCGGAGGGAATAAAACCAACAACGGTGCAAATGAGCAGCCGCCAACAAGCAATACAGGAAACAATAATGGCGGCGCTACGGTGGACACGGCCCAAGCCGAAAGCTTGTACGGCAAAAACTGTGTCAGCTGCCACGCCGTTGATCTGGCTGGCGGCGTCGGCCCTAACCTTCAGCATGTCGGCTCGGAGCTGTCACTAGATCAGATTAAAACGCAAATTAGCAACGGCGGGAACGGCATGCCAGCTTACAAAGGGCAGCTCAAGGAAGATGAAATTGCGGCTTTGGCCGCTTGGCTTGCTGACCACAAATCCTAATTAAAACGGAATACGGAAGGGAAGGAGCGGCTGCGGCTGCTCCTTTTTTGTTGTGTTTTGACGTGAAATATAGGGTCTATTGACGTTATTTTCTTCTGATGCTGAGTGCTTATCTTCAGTTTTTGGAGAAAACATGGAGGCTTCCATGTTAAAATGACTCGAGATTTATGAAGGGAAGGCCATTACGGCTGAAATGATTCGTATATTAAACTCCGAGCGCAATGTAGAGGAAGCGATGAAGGAGCTGGAGTCTCTCGGCATGTGTTAGGGCATAAAGTCTTCGTCCGCTAGAAGTGCTCCTGTGTTAGGTTAGGGCACCTTATATTCACTTATGGTCACCTCCGGCTGCGAGCCTAATCTCATCATTTCGCCGTTAATGGTTAGGAGACGGATTTCCTTTCCCTTCTCGTCCACCAGTGTATGTCGTATGCCTCTCGGAGGCCGCGGGCTCGAGGTTTTATAAATGCCGTCCTCCGGAATTGAAATGACTTGATAGCCTTTGATCTTGGGGATAGTTGGGTAGTCAGGCACGCCGTAATGGATGATGACCGTTCCATGAAAGCTTTGCGGAATTTCGTGAATGGCGGGTCTGCTTTTCTCCACTTCGGATGCTAAATTAAAGCTGGGATAAAAGATCAAGACCAGCGCTGCAAGCATGAATAACAAGTAGCCTCGCTCTTTCAAGGAGACTAGGGAGCCTATCGTAAATACAATCGCAGAGCTAGCAAACAGAATGGCAAAAGCCCCTATCTCTGGCGAGAAAAGATGGCTTAGCTTACCGATCCCGAAGCCGATGAGGAACGGAACGGACGCGGCAGCAAGGAGGCTTAATCCGATAAGCAAAATCACCCGCAGCCAGATCATTGCCCTGCTCCAGCGGAAGAGGAGTGTATAGCAAGGCAAAATGAGAAACAGATAAGGAGCTAGCGTCCAGCCGATCAGCAGCTTGGATTCGCTGCCAAGCCCTTGGTCGTAAACGACCGACAAAAAAGCAAGATAAGCCGAAAGCCCGCCAAAGTAACTGGTCACAGCGACCACAACATAGAACAGGATCCGCATGGGATTTTTTGATTTGGTTTTCTTATTTAACGCTGCATGCTGTACGAAGTTATTTTGTATCAATACGCTCATCCATCCTTCCTCATTCAGATTCTAATCCCCTCTCATCATAGCCCAAGCAGCAAACCGGGCAGTAGTTCTATCTTTTGTAGTACCGGGAGTGGAGCTGCCCCTAAATCTGGAGGAGGATATGAAAGCTGGATGGGTGAAGCACATGAAAAAACCATCTTTCCCTGTCATGCGGGGATAGATGGTTTTTGATTTTTCTAGCGGTAGTGGCCTAGATTTCCTTACGTTTAAAATAAAGCAGTCCAATCACAAGGAACAAGGTGAAGCTTCCTGTCACCGTAATGAGCAGTGTTTCAAGCGGCAGCGCAAAGGCGCCGAAATCTTGATCGCTGAAGCTTAGCATCGCCAGCATCGGCTGCGCCCATGGATAGTAGGGGCCGATTTTGTCGGAATTGACGATAAGCATGTTCGGGATGGTCAGCATCACGTTGATCACTAGCGGAGCGGCAAAGCTGCTCCAGCTGATGGAAACAAACAGCTGCAGCGCTGCAAGCGGAAGGCAGGCCAGCCAGCCGCTTCCGATGCTGGTCAGCAGCAAGCGCCAAGGAAGACCGTCGGTGATGCCATGGGAGGCCGCTGCAGCAATGACGGCAACCAGAAATAACAGCTGTGTGAGAGCCAGTAATATGGCGATGACGCTGAACTTGGCCAAATAAAGGCTTACCCGGGATACGGGAAGCGTCAGAAGCTGCTTCCAGCCTCCTCCCGCATGCTCGTATCGGCAAACGAAAGCAGATAGAATGCCCGTCAGGATGGGTAAGAACAGCATCGCATGGAACGAAGACATAGTGGAAGCCAGTAGGGCGTATTCCTCAAGCCGATTGGCAGCGCCAAAAGATTCAAGGGATAGGAAGACACCGATCACCAGCGACAGGAGCGGGCTAATCAGAAGCAGAATCCAGATATACGATTTGGATAGCTTTAGCCGTTCAGAAGCAACGATTCGTAGGAAGCCATTCATTTCAATTCACGTCCTTTTTGATGAAATGAAAGGTCCCCATGAGACAAATGACGCAGCCAGCTGCAAAACCAGCGGCGACAAACAGCTCTTGCCGCGGCCCAATATAACCGAACATCGGCCAGTTTATGGGCAGCATTTTGGATAAGGTGCCTGAGATCAAGCTTGTAAATACAGAACCGATCGCAGCTAGCACGCCAAGCGTGATGGGAACAGCCTGGTTTTTGAGAAGCATGCACAGCCATAGGAACAAGGCCAGCGCGGGAAGGGAAGCAGCAAATGGCAGGAAGCTGAGCCGCAGGATAGACCCTATAGGCATCGTTTCCATGCCGAAACGCAGCGATAGTCCTAACGCAGCCACGCCTATTGCAAGCACCATGCAAGACAGTGTAAGCAGCAGGAAGCTGATGGCGAATTTGGAGAAAAAGACTGCGCTTCGCGAGATCGGCAGCGCGAGCAGCTGCTTCCATGCATTCGTCTGATGCTCAATATGGGCAAGCAGCGAAGAGACGAGCGTAACGCCTAGAAAGAGCGAGATGGGGACAAACATTTGAATGTCCGCAAGCAGCGTTTCCCAAAGTTTTCCCGCGTATCTTTGCGTCAAATAGTCATATCGAAGCCCGTAGTTGAGCGCCTGCATGGCGATGATGCCTAGAGGCCCAAGGAAGATCAGAAACCAGATGCCTTTGCCTCTTATTTTCAAAAAATCAGACGAGAGCGCCTTGAACATCATAGCTGCGTTCCCTCCCCGACAATCTGCAGGAAAAGCTCCTCCAGCGTCTTCCGCTTCTCCTCGACCCGGTAAATATCATGCTTGCGCTCCACAAGCGTTCGCACGATACGTGCAACCGTATGGTCGCTCGTTTGCTCCAGCAGCAGGGTGTTTCCGCGGTGTACCGCTTCGATGCCGTGCTGCCGCAGCGTAATATGAGCCTGCTCAGGGTCTGAGACGACAAGGGACATGCTGCCCTGTGCTTGCTGGTGCAGGTTCGCAATCGTATCCTGAAAAACAAGCTCTCCCTGCCGTATGATGCCAACCGTCCCGGCGGTGAGTTCAACCTCGCTTAGCAAATGGCTCGAGATGAGCACGGTGATGCCATGCTGCTTGGGCATCTGTTTAATTAACTCGCGGATCTCCAAGATGCCGGAGGGATCGAGGCCGTTGGTTGGCTCATCGAGTAGGAGCAGCTCAGGATTGCCTAGCAAGGCGCTTGCGATGCCAAGTCGCTGCTTCATCCCGAGAGAGAAGCCTTTTACCGGACGCCTCGCTTCCTTCGACAATCCAACAATGCTCAGTACCTCCGCAATTCTGGCTTTGGGCGCTTCGATAATCCGGCGTATGGCCTCTAGGTTATCCGTGGCGCTCAAGTGCCCGTAATAGGAGGGATATTCAACAAGCGAGCCTACCCGGCGCAAAATGGAAAGTCTCTCCTTGTTGAGCGCTTTTCCGAAAATATGCACAGATCCATTGGATGGCTTGATCAAGCCAAGCAGCATGCGGATCGTCGTTGTTTTGCCCGCGCCATTCGGTCCCAGAAAGCCGTAAATATCCCCTTTGGCAATTTTTAAATTCAGATTGGAAACGGCATAACGTCCTTTATAACGCTTGCTGAGCCCCTTTGTTTCAATAATCCATTCATTCACGTTAATCACCTCTGTAGTTAGATTAACGGACGAAGGTTAAAGGGAGAGTACCCCAAGTTTAAATTTCGTTTAAAATATAGAGCGGCATCGCCAATCGTTACTTATTCAAACAAAGATGAATATGCTTGTACCCTCAGAGCTGCTCTCCGTATGCCAATCAAGCTTCATCTCCTTCAGGAGGTAGTCGACGATGGCAAGCCCAATGCCATAGCCTTTGCTGGCCGACTCCGCTTCAAGCCCGCGGCCGCGGTCGCGTATGACGATGGCGCATCTCTGCTGGAATAGCTCTACCGATAGTCCGATATAGGCTCCGCTTGCGGCATGCCGGATGATATTTTGGAACAGGTTATCGAATACGCGGCGAAGCGCGGCTTTGTCGACAGCATGGAGCATAGGTTCATCAGGCAGTTCGATCTCTGCGGCAATGCCCGCCTGTTCCCAAAGGGGATACCAAGAGGCAGCGCTCTCGCGCAGGATGCGCAGCACGTCCTGCTCAGTGAGGCTGAGTGGGTAACGCCCGCTGGTCATTAACGTGTAAGAGAGCAAATTTTCAATCAGGCTGTCGATGCTGGCGATTTTTTGGCCCATCTGCTTGACGGAAGCCTGCCCGCTCGGGCTGAGTGTTTCTTTCTCAAGGGAGTACAGGTGGCCGTTCATGACCGTCAAAGGTGTCCGCAAATCATGCGAAAGGCTCGAAATCAGCTGCTTGCGAAGTTGTTCCTCTTCGTATTCGCGTTCCTTGCTCTCTTGCAGCTGTACGACCATATCGTTAAAGGCCATCTCCAGCTGTCCGATTTCATCCTGTTTTTTCAGGATAATGGGTTGTGGGAGACCGTTGTCCCCATGAAGTGACATCGCAGCCTGCATACTAAGCAGCCGCTTGCGAATGCTGCGGAAGAACAGCAGCGATACAAGGAAGAAGAAGGCGAACATCATAATCAAAAAGGCAATATATAAAGGCGTACCGGTTCCAAGTGGCCGATCCATCTGGATAATGGACCGCGGCAGCTGCAGCACCATGAAGCCGGTCTCGGAATGGTCAGGCCCAAAGAAGGACACGACGGTAAAAGGGTCCTGATTAATGCTCGCTTTCATAAATTGAATAGCATCCGCTGCGCTCCACTGTACCTTCAGCTGCTTCTGCGGCGGCAGTTGCAGTCTGGTTTGGCCAGCGGAATCGACCCAGAATAGGGAAGCCTCCGGATACGTTTGCTTCAACTGCTGCAGCGTGCGATCGATCAGGGCTGCGTCGGTTTCTTGCAGCTGGCTGGCCTGCTCATGCCACATGGCGGCGAGCTCGCTGCTGCTCCCATACTTCAGAAAGTTTTCATCTGAAGCATTTGTATTCTCCTGAATAACGACATAAATAATGGAGGCAATGGGGAATAAGATTGGGATAAATAAAAAGGCAAATAGAATAATGAGCAAATAGCGGGACAGCAAGGTTTGGCGGAATCTCATGGCAGGGGAACGCTGTTTCACCTTTTTCACTGGCGTACCCGATAACCGATGCCGCGTACGGTTTCGATCACTTCGGGGGCAGCTGGATTCCGTTCGATTTTTTCCCGCAAATACCGAATATGCACCATTAGTGTTTTATCGCCCTCGATGAAGGCTTCTCCCCAAACAGCCTCGTAAATTTGCTCCTTCGTCAAGATTTGTCCCATGTGGCGAAGCATATAGCTGAAAATATGAAATTGTTTGCCCGTAAGCGTAATTTCTTCGCCAGTATCCCTGTTTTCGACGCGGTTCTGTTCCTCATGCACGAGCAGATGCTTGACGACTACCGGTTCAGCGCTGCGGGAGCCTGAACGGCGAAGCAGCACTTCGATGCGAGCAGTCAGTTCATCGGGATGAAACGGTTTAGTCAAATAGTCGTCAGCAAACTGCAAGCCTTGCAGCTTGTCATCGATGGAGGTGCGAGCAGACAGCATGAGGATCGGGGTATCCGGTGCGGACTTCTTGAGCCGCTGTCCAACGGTAAAGCCGTCGAGTCCCGGCAGCATGACATCGAGAATGACAAGCTTGCAGCAAGCCGCAGCTTCAACCGCACCTTCGCCGCTTTTTTGCCAGCGGACGTCATAGCCTTGATCTTTCAAATGCTGGCAAACAAAGCTGCCGATTTCTTGGTCATCCTCTATGTACAGCAGTGGAATATTCATAGATTAAGGGTTCCTTTCTGGATGGCGATTATAAGAATGATAACTAGAGGAAGGAATGGATAAACGGAAGAAATCCCTGCTCCTTCTACAAATGAGACAAAAGGTTTTTTCCATATGTTACTTTATAACGGTGTAGAATGCCAATTTCGAGTCACAGAGGCGACCCTATTGATTTGACAATGATAATGGTTATCGTTTACGATTCTAAATTGTATTGGGTTTTGCAGCTGCAAGGGATCGCATGCTATTGGCTTTGGGGGGATTAACAGTGAATTGGGAAGAATACATCCAAATATGGGACACATCGTGGATTCAATTGGCGGACATTCGGCAACATGTGATACGTAGACAGAGGAAGCAGCAACATCTACTGCCAGCGAGTAGTTTTATATTTGTCGTACAAGGACAAGGTACCATCTGGTTAGATGGTGTTCGGCATCCATTAGAACGATTCTTTATCCTGCATGCAGGAAAAGGCAGCACCATTAAGTTAGAAGCTGGCCATGAGGACGTCACATACTATTACATTTTATATAGAGGCAGTATTCATACTAAAGCTAGCAAAGCCATATTGAAGGCTTATCATATAAACAACCCCTTTCAACTGCAGTATGCATGCAAGCCTCATGCTCCGGTTGTTTTGTATCGTCATATGGAATCGATGTATGAGGAATGGAATCGCAGACAGATCAAGGAACGATTCCAAGCCAAAATTCAATTTTATCAGTTCGTACATACACTGGTAGACCAGTTGCAGCTTCAGGGGGTTGCCCCTAAAGATACGGATGTGGTGGAACAGATCGTTCAGTACATTCACCAACGTTATCATGAGCCGATTTCACTTGAATCTATGGCAGAGGTATGGAATTATAGCATTCAGCATTTATCGAAGCAGTTCAAGCGCCGAACGGGGAGAAGTCCCATTGAATACGTCATTCAGACCAGAATCGCTAAAGCGAAGGAGCTGCTGATTCAAACCGATGCTACCGTGCAGGAAATTGCTATAAACGTCGGCTATAGCGATGTCTTTTATTTTACCCGATTGTTTAAGAAACAGGTGGGATCAACGCCTATTCAATACAAAAATAAGGCGAAGACAGGCCTGGTCGTTTCAGATAGTCCATGGCAAGAGTTCTTATCCTCCATGGGCAAAAATACTTCCGCTTGCTATATTGATTATGATAATCATTATCGAATAAAGGGCGAAGGGGATACACTGATGTTACAGGGTACCAAAAAGACAATAGGAGTAACGCTAATGCTTGTGCTTACACTGCTGCTTGCAGCTTGCGGAAACGGGAACACTAGCAGCAATAACCATCCGTTAGCGGAATCGACACAAAATACGCCATCCAACCAAGCGATTGAGCAAACGGGGTTACGGAAAATAGCAACGGTCATGGGTGATGTTAATGTTCCGGCGAATCCAGAGCGCGTTGTCGTTGATTGGGATTTGGGACCAGTCTTAGCCGTTGGGGTGACGCCAGTTGGAGCATCGAATACACAACTCGAATATTCTCAGTTCCTCAAGCCTTTCTTGGATGAGACGGTTCAAGATATAGGGGCTGAAGGAAGTATTTCTTTCGAAAAAGTAGTAGAGTTAGCGCCAGACATCATTATTACTTGGAATAAAGATGCCTACAGCAACTATTCTAAGATCGCGCCAACCGTAGTATTTGATACAAGCCAATACGCAACGATTCAGGAAGAAATTACGGCGATGGGCGAAATTCTTGACCGGGAAGAAGAGGCTAAACAGTTTGTGGCCGATTTTGAAAAACGGAAAATCGCTGCCCGCGAAAAAATTAAAAATGCAATCGCGCGTGATGCAACGATTTCGATCGTTGATTATATCACGGTAGATAAATTTTTAATGGTCATTGGCGACATGGGGGAGCGAGGCGGCAGAGCTGCTTACGATATTTTGGGAATGAAGCCTACTCCTAAAGTTCAAAGTGAAATCATTGATAAGGAAATGAGCCGCGTTGAAGTTTCTTGGGAAACGGTAAATGATTATGTAGGCGATTATGTGATTATCCTTACCGTAAAGGACAAAAAACCGCCTAAATTGCCAGCGACATGGACATCTTTGGATGCAGTGAAAAACAATCGAATTATCGAGATTGATATGGAGAAATATTTTGCAGCAGATTCCTACTCCTCCTTGTTACAGGCAGAAGATATAGCAGACAAAATATCGAAGCTGGTCTCAACTAAATAATCAATTAAACAAATGAAAAGTGAAGTTAACTGAAGAGTAAGGGAATATGGGGAGTACAGAGAGTAAAGTTGCTTAAGGGGATGAAATTATAGAAAAGAAGTGTGGCCATAAACCACGCTTCTTTTCGAGTTCCAGTTAACTAATAAGTTTTGAAATGTCAGGCACCGCCACGGCTGTCAGTCAAAAAGAACATAATCCGAATACGGAGGTAGCTAATCGTTATTTTAACCTCGCTTGTACTGCTTATCACCCTCTATTGGTTGCACTTCTTCATACAAGTTCAAATCAGAACCAGAACCAGTAACAATACCCATATCCATACCAGAACCAGCCATACTGTGTGTCTCGTTTAGCTCGTTTGGACAACCTCAAAGTGCAATAGACATACAAAATTAGATTATGATTCCCAGTTTCACTCCCACTTCTGGACCACAAAACCTTGCTTCGAGCCCTATGCCCCTATTGCGAAAAACTGGTGAGATAAAGTGATGCCTTACACCTCAAAAAATGCTAAAGCTCCGGTCTTGTATCCTTTTTGTTTAGGGCTTCTCTTCTCTTCATTTCATTTGAATTAGCTGGAATTTCTCCCTCTATTTTAAAGGATTTTGGGCTTTAGAGGCATTTAGGGAATTTGTCCCTCTAATTTCAGGTAATATGCCGAAAATGCCGCGAAACGGCAGAATTAACGGAACAAAATCTCATTATTTCACTTGTCCAGCGAATCAGGCTATTATAGTGGGAGAAATTCCTGCTAAATCATAATTAGTCTATAGTCGCCAAATAAAAAGGCTGAAAGTGACTTTTTTATCTATCACCTTAAGTTTGCTTTATATCGTACAAACCATATTTTCCCTATTTCAATAAAGTTGTAACAGTGAAGGAGCTAGAGGATGAATAAAACATTTATTCAAAACCGATTAACCAATGCGCTTAGAAGGCTATATCATTTTGATAAGGAAATTATAGCTAATCATTCCAATGAGCGATCGATATGCCACAGATTAGCGGTACATCTAGGAGTAGTTTTTTATGAGTGGGATGTTGACGTGGAATACAATAGAAACCTGGGGGACAGAAAAACTTTTAGTTTAGATATCATGAGCATGCTGAATGACATCAGTAAAGAAGATTTGTTGACGGGGAGGAGGTCTGTTTATCCAGATATTATTGTTCATAAGAGAGGAACAAATCAGAATCTTATTGCGATAGAAGTGAAAAAAAGCACATCAAGCCAGAGGCTCGATGCATTTGATCAAGAAAAAATAAAGGGCTATGTATTGGAAGAATCCTTACAGTATCAATTTGGTGCATTTATTAAGCTTGGTGAAACGAAAGTAAACCAATTAGTCATAAAAAGCAAGCAAGAGGTACTGGAGGAAGTAGGGAGAGGGGAATTGGATTTTGGATGAGGTAGCAAATGATAAGATAGTATAGGAGCAATACAATAGAAGGATAAAGCACAGGTTGAGATTGAGGATTGGAAAAAAGCCAGTTTTAAAGAAAGATCAGTTAGTTACCTCTTGAGGGTGAAAGCTATCCTGCACATTTGCAATAACTTACCCCTATTTAAAGGTGATCACCGCTCTATCCTGCACATATGCAGGGAAATTATTCGAAAAGAGGATTGTTGGGCTGCAGGAAGGCTGCTATGTTGTACGGGGTACAGGATAGAGGAGGAAGAGGAGCAAATATAGGCATCTATCCTGCAGCCATACAATATAGCAGCAACAGACCACAGACCACAGACCACAGACCACAGACCACAGACCACAGACCACAGACCACAGACCACAGACCACAGACCACAGACCACAGACCACAGACCACAGACCACAGACCACAGACCACAGGCAGCCCCTTTCTGATATCATTTACCCACAACCAGCCAACATCTCATCTCTAAAATCAAACCCCTATGCGATAGACTTATCAGCACCATCTCCGCTAACGGCTCTAATGCTTCTCCACTAACCAATAAAGCCTAGCCAGCTCATTGCAACAGCCTTGCACAATCCTCGCTAAGAAAGCCTAACTCTCCTCGACTAACGTCTCTAATGCTTCCCAACTAACCAGTAAAGCCTAGCCGGCTCATTGCAGCAGCCTTGCACAAACCACACAAAGAATGCCTAACTCCTCTCCACCAATGTCTCAAATGCTTCTCCACTAACTCCCCTCCACTCACCTAACTCCATGCAAAATAAAAAACAGCAGGTCGACGAGGGGGATGCCTCGTCATGCCTGCTGTTTTTTGCATCGCAGCGGCTGATCAGCCGCTGGATTTGTCTTTTACGGGTTTCTTGCTGGCCTCTTTGGCTATTTTAGGTTTTTCCCATCTGAAGATGGTATTTAGACCTCTGAACACCAGCTTGGATTCCTTGGTCAGAAGCGGTCCCAGTATCGCCAGAATAAGCACGTACAGGGCAGCGAATGGCTGCAGAAGCTCCAGCAAGCCACCGGCTTTGCCGAGGTTTGCCATGATAATGGAGAACTCGCCGCGCGATACGATCGTTAGACCGATGTTAGCGGACGCTTTAGGCGATAAGCCTGCGCTTTTGCCTGCGAACATGCCTGCGGTGAAGTTGCCGAATAAGGTAACCGCAACCGCACCGAGCGAGAGCCAGACCGCGCCGCCTAGGGCGAACGGATCGATGGTCAGACCGAAGCTGAAGAAGAACAGTGCACCGAAGAAGTCACGGAACGGCAGAATCAGATGTTCGATCCGTTTCATGTGGACGGTCTCGGCAAGCACCAAGCCAACCAGCAAAGCTCCGATTGCTTCTGCCACGTGAATCGTTTCGGAGAAGCCTGCCACGAGGAACAGGAAGCCGAACACGAGCAGCAGGAATAGTTCATTCGAGCGAATATTGAAAATTTTGTTAAGGAGAGGCGCTGCCTTCCTTCCGATAATAAGGAACAGAAGCATAAATCCGAGTGCATAGGAAGCGGATAGAAGCACGCCGCCTAGGGATGACGAATCGCTAAGCACAAGTCCAGACAAGACGGAAATGTACACAGCAAGGAAAATATCCTCGAACATGATGATTCCAAGAATCATTTCCGTTTCCGGATTTGCTGTCCGTTTTAAATCAACGAGCACCTTCGCGACGATCGCGCTTGAGGATATCGTTGTAATACCGGCAATGACCATCGTCTCCGCAACAGGGAAATCGTTGATCCAGCCGAATAGTAAACCAAGTGAAAAGTTAATGACGATATAGATGGTTCCGCCTATCGCAATAGAGCGACCCGATTTCATCAATCGACCCACAGAAAACTCCAGACCCAAATAGAACAGCAGGAACAGCACGCCAAGCCGTCCCATGAATTCAATCAGTTCCGCACTATGAATGAACCTGAAGTCCAATATGCCCACGTGTGGCGCATGAGGACCTACGGCCATGCCGATCAAGATGTAAAACGGGATGACGGAAAACCGAATTTTTGCAGCTAACAGCCCGACTAAGGCTATAAGAATAACAGCAAGACCGATTTCCAGCACCATGTGATCCATAATTAACGGCTCCCGTTTTGCAGCATAAGCTTAAGAAGCTTCAAATGCTGGCGTTCACCTGCAACGATAAGGGTCGTGTCTGCTTTAAAGACATAGTCGGGGCCTGGATTAATATGCTTTGCTTCTTTCTCGACAGCGGCGATAATCGTCGCTCCTGTCGTCTGGCGGATATCGACTTGACCGATCGATCTGCCAATGCATGCGGCGTTTGGTTCAATTTTGTACCATTCAATTGTCAGGTCATCCAGTGCCACCTCAATGGTCTCTAGCGCCTTTGGTTTGTAAGTCATACCGCCGACAATCGCGGCTACCTGTCTTGCTTCTTCATCCTCAAGCGTAACCATGGAAATGCTATCGTCCGGATCCTCATATTCGAAGTGGTACAGTTCACGGCGTCCGTCATCATGAATAATAATGACAAACTTATCGCCGCTACGCGTCATAATCTGGTATTTGCGGCCAATACCGGGCAGGTCGGATTCTCTAATATTCAATGTGTAGGCCTCCTCATTTGTTGTTAGTGTACGAACAAAATGAGTAAATTAACCAACAAAATGTGAAGTGAATTTAATCGGGGTCATCAGCAAATCACGCATCCTTTGCGGAACAAAGGTATGAAGTGCGGATAGGGTGGCAGCCAGCCAATACATGAGCATCAGCGCGTGCATGTAAGAGGCTAGTAGTAGGTTTTCGGGCAAAAAAACTTTCGTCGAGCTGTTTTGCTTGCCAACATTTGCGGTCGCGTATTTCGCGTCAGCCGTGATGCGGCTCGCAGCAGCAGTCAGCTCAAACGTATTACCTGCTTGGTAGGCGAACAGCGCTGCCATCAGCAACGGAACAATAATGAGCAAATTCATTAAATGCTTGCGGCTGATGCGACCAAATTCAAGTACGCCATTGTTCATCTGTTCACCTCCAAAAAGTTAGTTAATATAAGTATAATTTATAAATCGGAAATAAACAAAGCTTGATCCGTATATTCGTTAGGCGAAAGCCAAAGAATTTCATTCTATACCTACTTGTTTAATGAATTGACGATAGATCTTATGCGTTATAGAATAAAGAACGTATTTATAAATAATATGCGCGCAAAAGAGAGAAAGAAGGTTGAAATGGATGGGAGTATCAGTGCAACAGCTGTCGCCGCTCGTCGAGCAACTCGGCTTAAAACCGCATGTCGAAGGCGGATGGTACAAGGAGATTTGGAAAGCAAGCTTTGAAATACCGCAGGAGGTACTTGGCGCTCCCTATTCAGGACCACGCTTTGCGGCATCCTCTATATATTTTCTGCTGCATCCGGAAGAGTTTTCCGATTGGCACAGAGTTTACTCGGACGAGCTGTGGATGTGGCATTCCGGGAGTCCGATTGTGCTCAGCCTAGGCGGTTTGGAAGCTGACCCGGAGACGAGAAAAGAAATCATTGTCGGACCTGATGTGCTCGCAGGCCACCAGCCGCAGGCGCTTGTGCCCGCGAACGAATGGCAGATGACCCGTGTTCTTGGGGATGAGCCTGTTCTTGTATCATGTGTAGTAGCGCCAGGCTTCCACTATGATGATTTTACGCTGGTTAAACGGTAATCACTTTATAATGAGACAAGAGCCATCCGGAAGGATTAATCCTTTAGCGGATGGCTCTTGTATGTCGTTAGGACACATCTTCCTCCATTTTTCCCTTCTTACGGTAAGTATCTACAAATAGCTGTGTGAGGTGCGGGTCCCATTGCGTCCCTTTGCCCTCTTCGAGAATGGAAAGGGCTCGTTCGTAGGACATTCCTTTACGGTAGGGTCGGTCAGAGGTCATGGCGTCAAAAGCATCTGCGATGGCAATGGCCCGTCCAAACAGCGGAATCGAACTGCCTGCCAATCCGTCGGGATATCCTTTGCCGTCATAGCGCTCGTGATGCGAGCGAACGCCTGGCAGCAGATCGGCCATCGCATCTGCGGGCTCGATTTGCTTTAATATATTTTCGCCAAGGACGGGATGAAGCTTGATCTGATCGAATTCCTCGTCCGTTAGACGACCCTCTTTCAACAGGACAGCATCACGTACGCCGATTTTTCCGATATCATGGAGCAATGCAGTTTTATGTAAAATGTCGATCTGGCTGTCGGACCAGCCATCTAACCGGCCGATTTGGACGGAAAAGCGAGCTACGCGAGTCGAATGCCCGGCCGTATAGGTATCACGCGCATCAAGCGCTGCTGCGAGTGTCATGAAGTAGCTTTGCAGCAGTTGGTTGTTTCTCTGTTCACGTTCCCGAAGTCCATTAACCATATGATTGAACCCGGCAACAAGCTTGGAGAACTCATCGGAATAGATATCCGCCGCACTCGTCTCTAGGTTGCCTGCTTGCACGCTGCTCATGCCATGCTGAATCATATAAATCGGATCTTCGATGTTGCGTGAGAGCAGGGAGGCTCCAAGCAGGGAGTAGATGATCCCGATAACAAGGATAAAGCCTGCCCATTTCCAGTAATCAAGACTTCCTTCGCCCTGAAGACTATCGAATCTAATTTGAGAGGCAAGTCCAAACAGCAGCAGTGGAAGCGTGCCAATTAGGAAGGCGCTAAGTCGGAATTTGGTGCGGATCGATACGAGCACTTGCCCGCCCAGCGTTATATCTTGAATATAGAGTTCTTTGTGCTTGTTGCGGATGTAGGTGATAACGGGATGAATGGCTCTAGTGGTTAGGAAAAACTCGATCATGGCATGCATGCTGGCAATCATCAACGCGACCGCTGCTGCAATTCCGATATAAAAATAGGGAAGGTTCAACCATCCCAAGCTTATGCAGATGTAAGCCATTCCGATGGCTGGCAGCAGTAGACCGAGAAAATGGGGACCGAAGGTGCGCTTCACGGCTAAGGTTGGAAATCGATGGGTTTGAAGATAGGCGATTTTTAGCTGCTCCGATGTTGGTTTCTCTGCCTTGAAGAGGATTTGAATTGGTTTAATATGCCGATAGAAGACCAACAGTTCAATGCCAATCATAATGAGAAGTGAGATAAGCATGATGGCAGCTAACGTGAGCTGCTCATTTTCGGGAATCGTCAAGGTGGAAAAAACGATAATGCCGCCGACGCCCGCTACGGCAACGGTTGATCCGAAGATATAATTGCGCAGCAGCTGAGAGAGAAAAGAGGGATATACGCGATTTTCAGGATTCTCGCGTTCTATAGGCAATGGCATAGGATGACCTCTTCTCTACAAATTCGAATGGACTGGTACATAGTACCTATAGTATAAATCGGCATTTTAAAATTGTATATTAGATATAATGATAAAAACTACGCGCAATCACTGGCAACTCGAGAGGATAACACATGTTGAAGGAACCCCTTTGGACCAAACCGTTTGTCTTATTAATCTTATCTAATTTATTTTTGTTTTTGTCGCTGGAGATGCTGCTGCCGACGCTTCCCGTCTTTGCAGCGGATAAGGGCGGCTCTGATGCGCAAATTGGACTTATTATCGGCTTATTCACCTATTCTGCAGTAGTCGTACGTCCGTTTGTCGGAATGGCCTCGGATAAATTCGGCAAGAAGCTGCTCCTTATTCTGGGCGTTGTGATTTGTTTAATTGGAACGGCCAGCTATTATGCGGCTGTTACGATTGTAATGATGCTGATGCTTCGCATCGTTCATGGTGTAGGCTTTGGTATCTCGACGACGCTTTATGGCACCGTGGCTTCTGACATTATCCCGGCTTCGCGAAGAGGCGAGGGGATGGGCTTCTTCGGCACGGGTAATGCAGTAGCGATATCCTTGGGGCCCTTTCTCGGCATTTGGCTCATGGAGGAGTTTGGCTTCTCTGCGCTGTTTATTGTGGGCGCCTGTATTTTGCTGCTGGCCGTCATCTTTACTTCTTTCGTCAAAGGGGATTCCAAAGAAGAACGCGCGCAGGCCAAGATTGCTGCCGCAGAACCTACGTCACTGCTCTTGCGATTCGTGGAGCCAAAGGCGCTTATGCCTTCGCTGCTTGGACTTCTCGTGGGCTTGTCTCTGGGAGGAGTTATCAGCTTTATTACTTTGTTCGGCAAGGAAGCCGGCGTACAAAATATCGGTTTCTTCTTTCTTGTGCTTGCGCTTAGTGAGTTTCTCATCCGGTTTGTGAGCGGGAGAATTTTTGATACGAGAGGTCGTTTCTGGGTATTATTTCCAGCAGCTATATTCTGTATTGTAGGCTGTGTGATTCTCTATATGACCAAATCAACGGGAATGCTGCTGCTTGCTGCGGTATTTTATGGCGCGGGCTTTGGAGCGATTTTCCCTGGCTTGCAGGCCTGGGTTATTGACCGGGTAGAACCGAAGCGCAGAGGCGTAGCGACAGCGACATTCTATAACGCATTTGATATCGGAATTGGAAGTGGCGCTATGCTGCTTGGCTTAGTGGCGACTTGGTCCAATTATGAAACCATGTATTTGGTATCTAGCGTATTTTTCATCATCTATTTGATCGTTTATTATGGGTATGAGAAGCATTTGAAGAAAACAAGCTTACTTGAGGCAGGAAAGCGACCGTAGCGCTGCGAACAGCAGAGACGATCGCGCAGCAAGTTAGTGAGAAATATAGCGGTTTTTTCCTTCATCCTTGGCTTGGTAGAGCGATTTGTCGGCATGGGTGAACAGCTCATCCTGCGAGAGGGAGCAATCGGGATTCCATGTGGCAGAGCCCAAGCTAATCGTGACATAAGGATGGTCTGTTTCTTGTGAATGAGGCAGCTTTAATTGCCTGACGGCTTCAAGAAGGCGATTGGCAATCGTAGCGGCGCGCTCCTTGCTGGTTTGAGGCAAAATGATACCGAATTCCTCTCCGCCGTAACGGGCGACAATATCAAGCGGGCGCTTAAGGGCGGCTCGCATAGCGGCGGCGATCTGTCTTAGACATTCGTCGCCTTTTTGATGCCCGAACGTGTCGTTATAGGCTTTGAAATTATCGATATCGCCAAGCATTAACGTTACCGGCATATGATGACGCTGGGCATCCTCCCATTCGTGATTCCACGTTTCGTCGAAGGTTCGGCGATTTGCGATGCCAGTTAATTCGTCAGTATGAGAAAGCGCATGCATGAGTTGGTATTGCTCCAGCATCTTCAGCTCTATCTCTTTGCGGGGCGTGATGTCTCTAGAGACTGCCACGATGGTTTGCGTACGGTCACCTTCATTGAAGACAACGCGCCTGGTCGTCTCAAACCAGCGGTAGCTGTCATCCTTGCGCCTGATGCGATACGTAATCGTATTCTCATCAACGTGGGTATAGAGCAACTCCTGATTGTCGAGCATTCGCTGCATGTCATCTGGATGATACAGATGAAACGGAGACTTCCCGATGAGCTCGTCATCCCTGTAGCCCAAAAGGGTATAACAGGCTGGTGATACATACGTAAACAATCCGTTCTGGTCATGCTTGGAGATCATATCGCTTGAATTCTCGGCAAGCAGGCGGAAGCTCTTCTCGCTCTCAAGCAGCTTGTCGGCGGTGCGCTTCCGCTCCGTAATTTGACGGAAATGAACGGATAGCCCGAACTCGGACGGGTAAAGATTCGCTTCGAACCAATCATTAAGCAGTGGTACGAATTGCTCATATAGCCGCTGCTCGCGGAACTGCATAGCCAGCTTGCACTCGATTTGGCTGACAGAATCAACAAGCCAGGGATACAGCTCCCAGATGTTTCGGCCAGTCAGCTCTTCGTCGCTTTTTCTAAACAGCGTCTGAGCTGCTTTATTCGTATAGATAAATCGGTATTCCTCATCCAGCGAGAAAAAAGCATCAGAAATGCTTTCGAGGATGGTCGTAATATGTTTCGTTAGCTGTTTTACTTCGTGTACAGCTTGTGTTTTTTCGGAAATATCCATCATTTGCGAGATGAAATGAAGAGGATTTTCTTCCTTGTCGTAGACAAGAGTTACGCTTAAGAGAACCGTGACGGTTTCTCCGGTCTTTTTGAAATAACGCTTCTGCATTTGGTAAGTGTCGATTTCACCGCGAAGCAATTGCTTCACATAACGGTTATCCTCTTCCAAATCATCCGGATGGGTGATGTGCTCATAGGTTTTGCTGTACAGCTCTTTCTCCTCATAACCCAGCATGACCAGAGCGGAGGGATTGGCTACCATGATCCTGCCGTCTAAATCAACTAAAGCCATGCCGATCGGGGCGTAATGAAATGCACTGCGGAATAAATCGGCTTCACGATTCGGTTTTGAAATCAAGGTCAAGCTTCGCACCTCTCCTGCTGTCTGTACTGGATAAGATTGTTAGTCTATAGTAAAGAATAGAATACAACCCGGCGTTTGTCCACATGGCAACTTTTACCTACCGATTGAGGCTGCTTGTCAGCTATTAAAACGAAAAAAAGCTGCTCCCGTTTTAATGATGGGAACAACTTCTTTCCTTGCAATGCCTTACACTGTGAATGCGCCTACCGATGCTTTTACAAGGGAAATGAATTTTGGTCTGGCTTGCTCTGCTACGCGAACGACTTGCTCATGCGTGAGCGGTTCGAGCTCATCACCAATGGCCATGTCGGTAATACAAGTGATGCCGACTACACGTATGCCGGTATAGTTAGCGGCAATGACCTCTGGAGCCGTTGACATGCCGACGGCATCTGCTCCCCAGCCTGCCATCATGGACAGCTCAGCTGGCGTGCAGTAGGTTGGTCCGGAGATGCTGACATATACGCCTTGTTGAAGCTTGATATCCAGTTCTTCCGCTTTCGCAGCCACAATGGCGCGAAGCTCGCGGTTATAGGCTTGCGACATGTCAGGAAAGCGGGGGCCAAGCTCCGGAATGTTCGTACCCATGAGCGGATTGCTGCCGGTATTGTTGATATGGTCAGTGATGAGCATCAAATCTCCTGCGGCGAACGAACGGTTCATGCCGCCTGCGGCGTTGGTGACGAGCAGGGTCTGAATACCGAGCTGCTTCATGACATATACGGGGAAGACAACCTCTTTCATGGAGTAGCCTTCATAGTAATGGAAACGGCCTTTCATGACGAGGACCGTTTTGCCTTCTAGCTGTCCGATGACCAGCTCGCCGGAATGCCCTTCTACCGTGGAAACGGGGAAATGCGGGATTTTCTCATAAGGAATGGTGATCGCATCTGTCACCTCATCGGCTATGACGCCAAGGCCGGAACCCAGAATCAGGCCGATTTGCGGCTGCTGCTGCAGTTGGCTGCGAATATAGGCTGCAGCTTCATTTATTTTGACTAGCACGTTGTCCATCGTTGATGTACCTCCCTGATTTTGTTCGATCCTGCTTATGTTATCATTGCGGAACAAATGGTTTTCATTGCCATAACAATCATAGCGTATCGAATGAACAAAAGTAAACCGAGCGGGTACTGGCAGCGGATCATTGTTGTTTGAGACAAAGCTTCGTATAATGGAACATAACTTATGTAATCGAGTATGAATTGAGATGGAGGAATAGAGGATGAGTTCCGGAACGGATTACACGCCAGCAGAAGTAGCGGCGATGATTGACCATACGATATTGAAGGCAGACGCAACAAAGGAAGAGGTATTGCAGATTTGCCGCGAGGCCAAGCAGTACCAATTTGCAACCGTTTGTGTAAATGCAGGCTGGGTAGCGGTAGCGGCCGATGAGCTCAAAGGCTCAGGAGTCGGCATTACTACCGTGGTGGGCTTTCCTTTAGGCGCTACAACGACAGCATCCAAGGCGGCTGAAGCCAAATTTGCGATCGCCGATGGCGCAACTGAGGTGGATATGGTTCTGAATATTGGCTTGCTGAAGTCGGGCGACCTCGAAGGTGTTCAGCGCGACGTAGCGGGCGTGGCTGAAGCCGTAAAGGGTCAAGCGGTTCTCAAGGTTATATTGGAGACAGGGCTGCTGACGGACGAAGAAAAGGTTGCAGCATGTAAGATTTGCGTAAAAGCGGGCGCTGATTTTGTGAAAACATCAACAGGCTTTGGAAAAGGCGGAGCAACGGTCGAGGATATTGCCTTAATGCGCCGCACAGTGGGCCCTGATCTAGGTGTGAAAGCATCTGGCGGTGTTCGCGACCGTGAAACGGCATTGCAGATGATCTCTGCAGGTGCTACGCGCATTGGCGCTAGCTCAGGCATCGCCATCGTTACGGGCGGCAAGGGCGAAGGCTACTAAGCTAAGCGGCATGCTGTCTATAAAATGAGAAGGAGGGAAGCGCTGTTTATGGGCGCGTCCCTCCTTTTTTGGTGTTTGAAAGATATTCAGAGGTTTAAGGAGAATTTCTCCCGTTAATTCAGCTCGGTCCAGCTAGGTACATCCCAATAAATCCAGGTAAAGCTCAGCTTAACGCTCGCAGCTGATCGTCACATTTGCACGCAATTCCTCACCGGCGTTGAGCATAACGAGTTCTTTCTGGCGCGTCAGCTCGCCGTTCATCGCCATCCATGGCTCTACGCATACGAACGGACGATCCTTCACCGACCACAGCACCATGTATTTGAAAATATCATCGTAAGTCAGGCGAACGCGGGCACCTTGCAGTGCGGGGAAGGAAATTTCACTTTTCTTCGCATCAAGTAAGCAAACCGACTCAACTAGCCCTTCCAGATCGATGACGCCATCGAATGGCTTCTCTACATTGTCGTTGTAGTCGATATAGCGGGTTGCTTCGATATCGTAGCCGATCTTTTTGTCCGAATCGATTGCGAAATACGGATGAAAGCCAGCGTAGAAAGGCATTGCAGCTGCCTCGCTTAAGTTGCGGTACTGCTGGCGAGTATGTAATTGGCCGTCTTGCAGGGCGTAAGTAAATGTAAGCTCGAAGTGGAAAGGATAGACGCGAAGCGTCTCTTCATTGCTTTGCAGGCGAATGGTAATGGAAGCCTCGCCCTCCGTAGAGGTCGACACAACGTCCCAAGCAGCGGTGCGCGCAACACCGTGGTTAGCGATTTTGTAAGTTTGGCCATTCCACTCATATATCCCGTTCTCTAGCTGACCGCAGATCGGGAACAATACAGGATTGCCGCCGCGAATATTCGCAGTAGGATTCTCAAAGGTTTCCTTGTCTAAGTAAAAAAGCTCAAGCCCATGCAGTTGGCAGCCGATGGTGATTCCTCCGCGCTCCGGGCAGACAAGCACACGGGAGTCGGTGTTTTTATCGGTTAATTCATATAACGTATAGGTGTCCTTGTAGCTGCGTACTTCATAGTTGCTCACTTGATTCCCTCCAGTAATAAAAGCATGTCCTATTTTCCCCATCATACCATATTTGCTTAACACGATATTGCAATTATTATAGCCTAATCCCCGCCTATAGAGTCATTTTGCATTCCCTGCCATCAGTCCGCTCACCGCTTGCACAAAATATGGCTGTTTAAAAATGGTCGAATCTAGTAAAACAATCATCTACTCCCTTTTAAGAGAATGGCATAGTATATATTAACTTCAGAGCACAGCAGGTGTTACTAAAATGTCGCACTAATAAGTCGCACTAAAAGACGATAAGCTGCTGAAATGAAAGGAACCGCCAGCTTGCGAACCCTGAAGCCAAATCCACCCCAAGCTCCTCCCTCCGAGCGACAGGGTGGATTTTTGCCTATCTAACAAAAAGAGCAGCATCGCATCGGCTGTTAAGCTTCTGCAAGTGGCTGCTCTTTTGGGTGACATTAATTATTCTTTTGTTTCTGTAGTAGCTGAAGGTGCTGGAGATGTTTCAGGCGTCAAAGTGTTAGTAATCTTTGCTTTGGCGCGAATCTCGCTCATCCAAGCCTCGGAAAGCTGATTGGCTTCCGTAGCCACAAGCTGCTTCTTGATTTCTTCCTTCTTCTCTTCAAAAGTTGGAACAACAGCAGCCTTCTCAGCTGTTTTCTTAATGATGTGGAAACCGTGCTGCGATTGAACAACAGCGCTGATTTCATTAATTTTGAGCGCGAATGCTGCTTCTTCAAACTCGGCAACCATGTCGCCTTTACCGAAGAAGCCAAGGTCGCCGCCGTTATCCTTCGAGCCTGGATCGATCGATTTTTCTTTGGCAATGGCTGCGAAGTCTCCGCCTTGCTTAAGCTCGGCCAAGATCGCATCTGCTTCTTCTTTCGTTGCTACAAGGATATGGGAAGCTTGAATTTCCTCAGGCGTACCCATGGAAGCCTTGTTTGCATCGTAGTATTGTTGAACCTCTTCGTCCGTTACGTCCGTTTTTGGTTCTAGAATTTTGCGAATCGTAAGATTGATTTTTGTATCTTTTTTCAAGCTTTCAACCGTCATATTGTATTGGGCAAGCGTCGAGTTGAACTCCTCGTCTGATCCGAAGCTCTTCTTGATCAGTTCAATCTCGGAGTCAATGTCCGCGTCAGTAACGGTGATGTTGCTCGCTTTCGCTTCCTGCTGGATGAGTTCTTGAGTGATAAGGTTCTCAAGCGTTGCAGGGCCGCCAGCCGTAATTAACTCATCGTAGAGTCTTTCTTTGCTAATGTTGGTGCCGTTGACGGTAGCCACGGACTCATTGTCAGCTCCACCAAATGGCGGTTTGATCAATACGATGATAAGCACAACAGCCAGTAGCGCGGAAATAACGATCCATGCTTTGCCGCCTCCGCCACCTTTAGGCGCTTGCTGATGGTCGTCATGACTTGGAGCTGCTGGATTGAACCCATCGTTTGGAGACTCTGGAAGCCCACCGTTTGATTCCGAGCGAAGCTCCTCTTCAATTGCAGCATCTTGCTCGGATAGCTTGTCCAATCGTATGTCGTTCTCAGTTGTGTGAAGCTCTTCTTTCGCAGCCAATTCGTTTTCTACGTCTTTTTTGGACTGCGATTCTTTGTTATCCATTCCATAAACTCCCTTCGATTTACCTGTCTTTCAATACTATAACAAAACATGCTTCAAAAAACCTTAATCTAAAATAAAAATACAACTTCTTGCCTTTTGTCGATTCGTCTCCATTGTAAGCGCATGCGGCCACCGATATCAAGCGTGAAAGGTGGAGTGTCAGGCCGAAAGCCCGCTTATTCTAAAATATAGAGATAGTATATCCTTAGCTATACTTTCACTATATTTCTCGGAATGAAACGCATCGCGCCGCCAAAGGGCGGAGATAGCCGTTTCACCTTGCGTAATTTCGCTGTTTATCAGATGCGGGAGGGATGATATGATAGGAATAAAGTTATTCCAACATTATCCTACATAATTCGTGATATTTTCAGATGACAACCAGAATTAACTTTACACCTGTGCAGGCGGCAGGCGGTATCGTTAATAATCATAATTTTGATCTAATTGTAGGAGGAATAGTCTTGCGCCAAAATATAGGGGTATATACCCGGTTCATCCTTTGCATGCTGCTGCCTTTGGCAGGGTATTTTATGCTGCGCGGTACGGCGCTCGACAAAAGCATCAACGCACCGCAGGAGCATTTTTATATGGTCAGCCTCGTTTCAGCGCTATCCTTGGTGCTTGCCGTGGCGGTCGGCTTTGTTGCGATTTCGCTGCGTAATATTAAGATTAGTTTTCTATCGTTATCTTATGTATCTCTCACCGCTCTTTTCACTTTGCATGGGTTGTCGACGCCTGGCTTTCTAATGGATCATACTGGCATCGCGGCCAGCGCGGCGCAGCTTAGCGTCATGATTGCTGCTGTCTGGCTGTGGCTATCCTCCGTTTCAGTAGATCAGCCTGTTATCAAGTGGCTTGCCGATTGGCAGCGATATTTGCTCCCCGGATGGTCGGCGCTGCTGCTTGTTTTTTGCCTGGTGCTCTGGTATCACCCCGATTTGACCCATTACTTCCACTTGAAGGAGACGGCGATGCGGTGGATCGCAAGCGTGTTTATCTTTCTCTTGAACGGCTGGACGGTATATCGTTATATGAGGACTTACTTATCTTCCCGTTTTCCTTTGCAGCTTGCGATCGTGTATAGCTCCGGTTGGATGATCGTTGCACAGGTGATTATCGCAAGCGGGCATTCCTGGCATCTAAGCTGGTGGCTTTATCATTTCCTGCTGCTTGCCTCAGTGATTATCATGGTGATGGGAATCGTATCCCAATATGTCAGCTCCAAATCGATTACGGCTTCGATTAAGCTTATGTTTCGCGCAAATCCGCGAGACTGGATTAACACGTATATGTCAACTAGCGTTCGGGAGCTGGTGATGACGACGGAAGCGCGCGATTCCTATACCGCAGGCCATAATTACCGGGTGGCATTATATGCTCTGAAGCTGGGAGAGGAGCTTTCCTTAACCTCAGCCGAGCTTCGAGCGATCGCGCAGGGCGGGCTTGTGCATGACGTTGGCAAGCTGCGCATCCCGGATACCATCCTGAACAAGCCGGGAAAGCTCACGCCAGAGGAGCGGAATATTATTGAAGTGCATCCGGTGTCGGGCTATGATTTGTGCAAACGGCTTGGATTTATGCCGGAAGAACTGTCGGTTATCCGCTCGCATCACGAAAAATGGGACGGAAGCGGCTATCCTGACCAATTGGCAGGCGAGCAGATTCCGTTATTGGCGAGAGTAACAGCTGTGGCAGACGTCTATGACGCTTTAACTTCTTCGCGTTCTTACCGCAAGGCCATGTCGCATGAAGCGGCAATGGAAATTATTTTGAAGGAGAGCGGGAGCCACTTTGATCCTTCATGCGTAGAAGCATGGGAGCGCCTGGTAAAGGAACAGCCCGGCTTCTTCGAGGAGACGATCCGCAATAGCCCCCATCTGAAGCTGGACAAAAGGCATGTTCGATAGCCAATGCGCAAGCTCATTCTATGTATTTCCTTTTTGGCTATGGACAGTTGTACAATAGGTAGGAGAGCTTCATGCGGACAAAAAGAACATGAAGGTTTTCAATAGAACTGGTTGGAGGGTTTCGAAAATGACGTATTTGGCGGATAAGCAACGGTATGAGAGCATGAAGTATAATCGCGTTGGACGCAGCGGCTTGAAGCTGCCGGCTATATCCCTCGGGCTATGGCATAATTTTGGCGGCGTTGACCGTCTTGAGAATGGACGGGCAATGGTTCGCCGGGCATTTGATTTGGGAATTACCCATTTCGATCTGGCTAACAACTATGGACCGCCTCCGGGCTCTGCCGAAGAAACGTTCGGACAAATTCTGAAACAGGACCTTGCCGCTTACCGGGATGAACTGATCATCTCCACGAAAGCTGGCTATTATATGTGGGAAGGCCCTTACGGCGAATGGGGCTCACGCAAATATTTGATATCAAGCCTGGATCAAAGCTTGAAGCGGATGAATCTCGACTACGTCGATATTTTCTACCATCACCGCCCCGATCCGAATACGCCGCTTGAGGAGACGATGACTGCGCTTGATCACGTCGTTCGCCAAGGAAAGGCGCTTTACGTCGGCGTATCGAACTACAACGCTGAGCAAACCGCGCAAGCGGCAGCGATCTTGAAGCAGCTCGGTACACCTTTCCTCATTCACCAGCCTTCCTATTCCATGTTCAACCGCTGGATCGAGGATGGCTTGCAGGATGTGCTTGAAGAGGAGGGTATTGGTTCAATTGTATTCTCTCCGCTTGCCGGAGGTTTACTGACGAATCGTTATCTGAATGGCGTTCCTGCCGATTCGCGTGCTGCTGGGCCAAGCGTATTCCTGAAGTCAGATCAAATCACGGACAGCAAGCTGAATAAGATCAAGCAGCTGCATGAGCTTGCTCAGGAACGCGGCCAATCGCTTGCCCAAATGTCTCTGGCATGGGTATTGCGCGGCGGGAAAGTAACGTCGGCACTAATTGGCGCAAGCCGTGTCGAGCAAATCGATGATAACGTGGCTGCACTCAGCCGCCTTGACTTCAGAGACGAGGAACTAAGCCGCATAGAAGCCATTCTGGCAGCGGAGTAGGGCTAGCGTTTATATCTTTTAAAACTTTAATTATCCCAGCGCTGGAGCAGCTGTCCGTAGTTTTGCGGCATGCGAGCTTCAGCGTTTTTTTTATTCTCCAGGTGATAGGCAAAAGAGGTATAATAGTGTCAAAGTTCGACATTTGCGGTTCATGCGGAGTGGAAGGGGAAAGCGGCTTGAAAAAGATGTCGTTGCGGACAAAAGGATTGATATTGATTGTTCTCATCTCTTTGGTTCCTCTATTAATTGCAGGGGTAGGCAACTACTCCGCCGTGAAGGAAGCCATGCTTCAATCAGAAATTGAGAAAACAACAAGCAAGCAAAATATACGGGCGAATAATTTGGCCTCATGGATGGCGATTCGCAAGGCTGAGGTTGTCGTCATGAGCCGGACGGAGGTCGTTCGATTCGGCACGGATGAGGAGCGACTTCATTATTTCGGACGCGAGCTCGTTCGCGGCGGCTTTATCTACCATTCGATTGGTTTCATAGATGAAGACGGAATGGCTCTGCGTACCGATGGCGGGCGGACCAATCTAAGCTCGGAGACTTTCTATCAGGAAGCAACGGATGGAAAGATTGTCATAACCGATCCGTTTATGCCTTCTTTCTCCGATACGAAGCAATCGCTGATTGTCGTGCCCGTTTATGGGGCAACCAATGAGCTGAAGGGCGTCGTGTATGCTTCCATCGTATTTTCTACCATGCGTCCCTTTATCGAATTTGCAGAAGAGAACACGCTCGTGCGCCTGTTTAATGATAGTGGCGGTGTCATTTATTGTTCCAATTTGGATCTGATCGATAATATCAGTTTATTTGACAAGAATTCCGATTGGCTTCCGGTTGCTGGCAAGCTAATGGAGTCGGAGCAGGGCGTAACAGGGCTTAATATCGAGGGTACCTCTTATTCTATTTTCCATACGAAGGTGAACGATACCCCGTGGCGATTTGCGCTGCAGGTGCCGATGTCGGAGCTTCAGAGTCAAATGAAGCCGATCTTTTGGCGTATTTTTACGACGATTGCCGTCTCCGAATTAATTATTGTAATCTTCTTTTATTTATATTTTGAGCGGATTGTGAAGCGTCTTGAAGGAATACTGGGCGTAACAGAGCAGGCTGCAGCGGGCCGATTCCAAGCGGAGCATCTTGAAGTAGAGCCGCATGATGAGATTGGGCAGTTAGGTCATTCCGTCAATGGGATGATGGAGCATTTGCAGGATATGTTTGACCGGTTGGAGGCTATTATTAATCAGAATCAATATGCCTTTATCGTGCTGGATGAGCATTATAAAGTGACCTATTTGAACAAAACGGCTGAGGAGATGTTGGGCTACAAAACGGAAGAACTGGCAGGCATCGCTACTCCCCTAATGTTTATGGATCTTGATGAAATTCGTTTGGAAGCTGAGAAGCTTACGCTTGAGCTTGGCAGAGAGATTCAGCCGGGTCTTGAGGTGTTCAAGGAGCTGCGGTCCGAAAATTTCTCCTATGAGCGAGAGTGGACATTTATACATAAGGATGGAACACGCATACCGACCTTGCACAGCTCCAACGGCCTTCGCGACCGCAATGGGCGTTTCTCCGGCGTCGTTGGCATGGTGCTTGATATTTCCGACCGCAAGCACATGGAGAAAGCGCGCAATCGCTTGCTCGATATCGTAGAGTCAGCCAAAGACTTAATCGCCTCCGTCAGTTCGGAAGGCAAGGTTGTCTACATGAACCGCGCAGGCAGAGAGATGCTCGGCTTGCAAAGTGCAGTAAATGGTAAATATTCCGTCAGGGATCACTCTCAGCCGGATATGTATTCCGAGCTTGTGAAGGGAGCCGCGCTGGCGAAGGAATTTGGTTTCTGGGAAAGCGGAGCTCAGTTGATTAGAAGCGATGGCGAAGCGGTTCATGTGTCGATGGTTGTCGTGGCGCACCAGAACGAGGACACGGGCGAGCTGTATTTCTCCTGTATAGCCCGCGATATATCGGAGCAAAAGCTGGTGCAGGAAGAGCTCATCCGCGCTACGCTTGAAGCGGAGGAAGCGAACCAGGCGAAGAGCAGCTTCCTTGCTCTGATGAGCCATGAGATCAGAACGCCGCTCAATGGCATAATTGGCTTGACGCAATTAATGCGCAAAACGGGATTGTCCGCATCACAGAAGGACTATATGGATAAGATGAACACCTCTTCGGAGACGCTGCTTCGCCTAATTAACGATATTTTGGATTTCTCCAAAATTGAAGCGGGCAAGGTGGATATCGAACGCCAGCCGTTCCGGCCAGACGAGCTCATGCACCGAATAAGCGATCAATTAAGCGTATTTATGGGTGGCAAGGAGCAGTTTGAGTTTATCATTGCGACTCCGGAGCGTTTGCCGCAGTCGATTATTGGAGACGCGCTTCGATTGGAGCAGGTGCTGCTCAACCTGTGTATGAATGCCATTAAGTTTACGAACCGCGGGCATGTAAGACTGCAATTGGAGCTGGTAGAAGAGTCAGACAAAGCAATCAGCATTCGCTTTACGATAGCAGACACGGGTATCGGCATGAGTTCGGATCAGGTCGATAAGCTGTTTAAGCCATTTACGCAGGCAGATGGTTCAACGACCCGTAAGTTCGGTGGTACGGGGCTTGGCCTAGTCATTTCCAAATCATTGGTTGAGCTGATGGGCGGTAAGCTGGAGGTGTCGAGTGAAGCATTCGTGGGCAGCCAATTTTTCTTTACGCTTCCGTTCAAAGTGCTGCACAGCTATCCAGAGCATATTTGGCGGGCTCGCAAAGAGCTGATGGAGCAGCCGGTCTGGATTGTTGAGGATGATGATGAGATGCGCAGTCATTGGATTGAAATCATAGAATCCTACGGCTTAACGGCGATACCTTTCCACTCTTGGAAAATGGCCCGTGACCGCCTGCGCCGCATTGGAGCCGGAGCGCTGCCTAAGCTAATCGTTCTCGACATGGAAATGCCCGATATGTATGGAGCCGAAACCTGGCTGGAGTTCCACCGCGATGCGGAGCTGGCTGGCGTGAAGACGATTGCGATGACGACCTCCTATGGCCGCGACGAAATGATGCAGCTCCCGGCAGCGCAAAGGCCGGTCACGTTGCTGATTAAACCGATTATGCGTTCAGGCATGCTGCGTGCGATTGAAAGCGTATTGGAGCAGAAAAACGGGCACGCCCGTGAACAAGTGAACGCTGAGCCAGCAGCCGAAGTGATGAAAAACGAATCCAACACGCGTATTTTGCTGGCTGAAGACAATAAAATCAATCAGCTTGTCGCTATTGAGATCTTGAAGGAGCAAGGCTATGAGGTAGGCTTGGCTGAAAACGGTGAGGAGGTTCTCCAGAAGCTGTCCGAGGAGCACTGGGACTTGATCTTGATGGATATTCATATGCCTGTCATGGATGGCTCGGAAGCGGTTAGACTCATTCGCAGCCAATCGAAATATGATGAAGTTCCGATTATTGCGGTAACGGCTAATGTGCTGCGCAACGATCATGAACGGTATTTGAAGCAGGGCATGAATGATGTCGTGACCAAGCCAATTTCTTCGGAACGCCTGCATACCGTTATTTCCTACTGGCTTAAGCAAGAAGAGGCAGCAGCCAAGCCCGTTGGCAATCTAGAGCTGCGCGCAGAGGCCGGTCGTATGGAAGCTGCAGAGCCTGCTGCCAAAAGCCCGCTGCCGCCGATCGCCGGTATGGACGTAGATAGCGCCATAGCACGGGTCAATGGCAAGCTGCCGATTTTGCTGCATATGATGGAGCAGTTTATGCTTGATTATGATAGTTTCGCCGATCAGCTTCGTATGATGGTTAAGCAGTCCGAGCTGACGATCGTCAAGCGGATGGCTCATACTTTAAAAGGAGCAGCTGGTTATTTGTCCGCCTATGAATTGTTAGAAGCGGTATGTGAGGTAGAGCGAATTGTTAAGCAGCCGGATATGGGGACGGAGGAGCTTCAAACCGCCATTAACGATGTGGAATCGGCACTGAAGCGGCTTCTGGCAGGTCTCCGCAGTGCCAAGGAAACATTCGACAATAATTCCTAACAAATTTCTAACAAATTGTTGTCCCTTTTAAGTCGGTATTGTATAGTAGAGATACAAAAAATATTCGACAGAAATCTTCAATCCTCAAAAAGGGTGACGACAATGTATAAAGTTCTAGTTATTGAAGATGACGTCATGATGAGTGATATGCTGTCTATGTATTTATCAGAAGAAGGCTATTCCGTCATGCAAGCCTATAGGGCAGACGATGGGCTAAGGCTCGCGTCAGAATTTGCTCCTGACTTAGTGCTGCTTGATTTGATTTTGCCTGATTTGGACGGCATGGAAGTATGTGCGCTCCTTCGAAAACGTTCTAACGTTCCAATTATGATTCTTTCTATGAAGAGTGAAGTGTCCGAACGGGTTCAGGCTTTGAAGGCCGGAGCTGATGATTACATGTGCAAGCCGTTCAGCATGCACGAAATGACCGCCAGGGTAGAAGCGCTAATTCGCCGCTCGAATACGATGCATACCGATTCGGTACAGCAGGTTGCTGCGGCCATCGAGACCGTCGATGATAGCAATGCTATTCAGCTTGACTTCGAGAGACGACTGCTGCTTGTACGCGGACAGCTCGTTGAAACCACCTTCTCGGAATATGAGCTTATGAAGCTGTTTCTAGCTTATCCGGGTAAGGTATTCAGTAGAGAAGAACTTATAAATACGATTCGCGGCTTTGATTCCTTTGTGACAGACCGTGCCATCGACGTACATATCGTCAATCTTCGCAAGAAAATCGAACAAAATCCGAAGGAGCCGCGGCTTATTCGTACGGTTTGGGGATTTGGCTACAAGTATACGGCTGAGCATACAAGCATAAGCCAGAGCTAATGACTTTTGATTTTTCATCTTGTTCCTAGGACCATTTCGCTATCGCGGAATGGTCCTTTTTTTGTTGTAAACGGTCAGGTGGAATCCTATATGAATTGAAATGTAAGGCGATGGGCCCTTGTATTAAAATAACTAACATTCTTCTAAATCTCTCTCTTTAATTTTTCTAATGATTGTATGTCAGAATAAGGATAACTAAGGAATGAGGACGGTGTTTATACGACATGGATGCTTTGACCGGTTTGCCTTGCCGCAAAGAAGCTTTTGCACAGCTGGAGGTAGCTGTAAATGTTGTACGTGCGGCCGGTAAACGGATGGTAGTGGCGCTCGTTGATATTGATCGGTTTTATCGAGTGAACGAAGCATTGGGGACGGATTTCGGCAATGAGGTGCTATGCATCATGAGCAAGCGCTTAGCGGAGGCAAGAATGGTTTCTACCCGCGTGAGCCGAGTAGGAGGAAATCGTTTCCTGATCGCTATGCCCGTTGAACCGGAAGAGAACGGGGGCCTTCAGGCTGTGGAAGCGATCAAAAATGCGGTCGAGCGGCCAATTGATGTCAAAGGAACGGAGCTGTATCTCACATCAAGCATTGGCGCAACGTTATTTCCACAGGATGGCCGGACAAGTGAGCAGTTGATTACGCGTGCGGAATCAGCTTTATATCAATCCAAGTTGCAGGGCGGAAACCGCGCTCGATTTTATAATTTAGAGGATACGATTCAGCTCAATCGGAGGATTGATATCGAGGCGGCTCTACGGCCAGCCTTGTATTTAAGACAGTTTCGCCTCAGTTATCAGCCTATTTATCGGATGTCAGACGGTAAGTTAAGAGGCTTCGAGGCGTTGATCAGATGGGAGCATCCTCAGCTTGGGGACATTTCGCCATCAGAATTTATACCTTTAGCCGAGCAAAATGGTTTAATTATCCCAATAGGGGAATGGGTGCTTCGAGAAGCGTGCAAAATGCTTGCAGGCATGAGCAAATACGGCTTGTGCAGCTTAATCATGTCTATTAATATTTCGCCAATACAGCTGCTGGATCCAACTTTTTCACAGACGGTACTGAATGCGCTCAAGGATCATCATCTGCAACCGGACTCCTTTGAGCTTGAAATAACGGAAAACCACCTGCTCTACACCTCGGACACGGCGATTTCTACACTGAGCTGGCTTCGGGCGACCGGCGTACGCATTGCGCTTGATGACTTCGGGATTGGCTACTCCTCCCTAGCCAATTTAAAGCAGCTGCCAATCCAATGTTTAAAGATCGACAAATCCTTTGTGAAAAAAATTGATCTTCAAAGCGCAGAGCGGATTATCGTCGAAGGCGTGATCAAGCTGGTGCACAAGCTTGGGCTTGAGGTGATTGCGGAGGGAGTCGAATATGCGGAGCAGTATGAACTGCTGAGCGAATGGGGCTGCAATTATGTGCAGGGTTTTCTCCTTGGCAAGCCGCAGGAGCCAGATGTGCTGGATCTCTCGATGATTCGACGCTCAGAGGAATAGCGGGCAGAGAGCTAACACGGATAGCGGAAATGCAAAAGACCTGAGGGGGCATTGGAGAAATGCGCCGTCAGGTCTTTTTTCTACTTCTACGTATTATTAACATACTTCAAGATAAAGCTTCGTGCCGTCGTTATATTGGAAAATAGCCACGTCGCGCACCATTTCAACCGATTTGATTCTTCTCCATTTTTTACGGAAATCAAAATCCAATTCCAATTCGTACAATTTATGATTAAGCAGTTCTAAGGATGCTGATTGTTCGTTAGGATAGTAGACAGGGACGGAACGACTTTTGAAGGTAACGATTTTCATCATTTCCTATAACACCTCCGATCGATTTCCTCCATTCTATCGTATACCTTTTAGCCTCTTATGAAACTGTCATGAGGATTTTGTTTATTTTACTTACACTTTTCTAACAATTCGACATTTTCTGCAAAAATTTAGGTGGAATACAGCGAACGTAGAACTTCCTTGAAGCTTTGGTTGCTCATGATCGGATAGATGATAGCAATAATCGTCAGGTGAAGCGGATAAAAGCTGCGCCAAACGATGCGGGGAACTTTAATTTTATCGGCGCTGCGTATAAAATCGGGCATATATACGATAAGAATGGTGGCAAACAGGCTGAAGAGTTGAATGAACCAGCCCTTCACAAAAAAGCTTACCACGTTTAGCGAAAAGTGAAACAAGGTGAACCATTGCGCCCCCGCGTAGCGATAGACAAGGACAAGGAGCACGACATAAGCGCCATAGCTGAACGGCAATATTTCGAGCAAGCTCGCTGTGGCACCGGCTAACAGGATTTGTAGGATAGGCTTATCGCCTAATTTATCAAGAAGGCGCAGAAGCAGCAGGCAAACGAGCAGAGAGCCTACTGTATTGACTTCAAGCCTGTGAAAAGCAAATTGATAAGGCAGCTGCGACAGGAGGGCGATTCCGGCCATTCTTTTCAGGTACCGGTTGATATCGCTTGTTCGGGAATAGCCGATTACAATGGACAAGGCATAGAATGGCAAAGCCAGGCGTCCGATTATTCGCCAGACTGAGTTCTCTGGAAACCATACGAGACCCACATGATCAATCAGCATCGTAAGCATAGCTAGAAATTGAATCGATTTCACCTACATTCTCTTGAAGTTATACCTTTTAGTATAAGCGATTCAAGAGATAAGGAACAGGAAGACCTCCAGCCCGCTAAGAGCGGTTAAGGAGGTCTTCGTTATGAATTATGGGCTTAGAGACCGGCATTTTTCTGCAGGCGGCGGGCAATTTCTAGGAAATCCTCTTGCGAGATGCCTGGCGCAAACTCCTCGGGCAGCTCTCCCAAATCCGGCATCGGCGCTCCTTGTGGAGCTCCTTGGATGACTTCGAGCGGTGCTCCGGTTAGCGGGTTCTGTCCATTCCAAATGAGCACAACATCCTTGTAATCGTTCTGGCTGAACGTATACAGCTTGTTGCCGAGCCCCATGGCTTCATATTTTCGCGCCGTCTCAAAGCTGTTATTGCTGAGATCGGGAATAGGGATAAGCCGCTTTACATCAACGCCTGTGGCGATCTCGAGCGCTTTGGCATAGGCTAGCACATGCACACCGCCCCTAACCAGCAAATACCCGATCATTGCGCGTGCAGTAGGATGGTCGGTCATCTCATACACACGCATCTTATGCGTGCGCGCCCCGCACTCCAAGAAAAAATTATGCAGCAGGTCAAGCACGAGGTTGCCGCTGCTGAATACATTATCACCCGTCCATGCGCGGCCCATGGAGTCTCCAGGCAAAGAGGTTTGTGCCGATTGGATGAAAAAGTAGCTGTTGCGCTTGTTCACACCCTCCCTGAGAGGAGTGGAATTAGGATCGCCAGCCGTTGTCGTGCCAGTGAGCACCATGTTGATGGCTGCCGATACGAGCTCGACATGGCCAAATTCTTCGGCCGTTATGCTCGATACAAGATCGTAGAATGGCTTAAGTTTTTTCTTTTCACGAAAGTTAAAGGATTGGTACATATAGTTGTTCAGAGTCGACATTTCCCCAAACTTCCCACCCAGCAGCTCCTGTACCGCAGCCGCAGCATTGGCATCTGCATAAGGGGATGGCGGGAGCTCTATCTGAAGCCGGTTTATCCGTTCAATCACGAGCCTGCTCACCTCTTCTCTTCGACAGTTCCACTCACTCATATGTATGACAGCTCTCGCAGCCATAGACCGTCGATGTCAAAAGGGACAACCTCCTGTCGAATGGACAGACCGGATCAACTAGGTAGAGAGCAGCGTAATGACGAGCAGCTCGTAGAGGATGAGCGGCAGCACCGCATTATAAGAATTCATAAAGGCACGCGAATCACGCATCGTACATTGCAAATATAAGACGCAGTGATCGATATGCATAATCCTTCCTTCATAAATATGCCCGTCGACCATTTGGACGCAAACGTATTTGTGCATATGCCCTCCGCACATGTTCATGACGCGGTCGCGCACCTCCATGACCATAGCCGTATGCTGCGGTTCCGCTTCATAGAGAACGGGCGCTGCTTTCTCCATGCCCATCGGGCCCATGTTGGGCATGCTGTTCATTTTGGGTGAATTGGCCATTCCCGCCATGTTCGGCATGCTGTTCATGTTGGGTGAGTTCGCCATCCCCGCCATGTTGGGCATGCTGTTCATGTTGGGTGAGTTCGCCATCCCTGCCATGTTGGGCATAGTGTTCATGTTGGGTGAGTTCGCCATCCCTGCCATGTTGGGCATAGTGTTCATGTTGGGTGAGTTCGTCATCCCTGCCATGTTGGGCATGCTGTTCATGTTGGGTGAGTTCGCCATCCCCGCCATGTTCGGCATGCTGTTCATGTTGGGTGAGTTCGCCATCCCTGCCATGTTGGGCATAGTGTTCATGTTGGGTGAGTTCGCCATCCCCGCCATGTTCGGCATGCTGTTCATGTTGGGTGAGTTCGCCATCCCCGCCATGTTCGGCATTCCACCCATCTGCCCCATGTTGGGAGCGGTACTCATGCCGGCTGTATTTGGCATATTGCCCATATTGCCGATATTGCCCATATTCGTCATATTTTCAGCCAAGCCCAAAACCTCCATTCGTATGGTATGTCATATAAGTATGCAGGCGGGCAACTGGTCATACGAAGTTTACAAAGGACAAATTCAACGTTTGGAGGGTATCACTCGTCCACGCGACTCTCTTAAATCTACATAGAATAGAGTATGTTCGAGAGGGAGGGGGGATAGAAATGTCCGCCAAATTAAAGCTAAACATTCGCAGCGTGAAATCTGCTCGCAAAACGACAAGCCGTGCACGCATATCATCGGATTGCAAATGCAAAGACGATCACAAAAGCTGTGGCTGTCGCCGCAAAGAAGATCCAGCTGTTGAAGCCATGCAAGAAGCAGGAAAAGAGCTAAGCGATATTTTTAAGCAATTGAAGGATCAGAATACCGCAGCAAAATTGGTCAAAGCGATTCGCTGCCGCGATGCAAGAGCGGTTCAAAGCCTACTCGATTGCAACTGTCGCGTTGTTTGCTTCTTCTGTACACGTGATAAGGACTGTGTAAGAATCTGCTGCTCTTTCGGCAGATCCAATGATGTAACGGTTACGTTTGATATTTGCGTGAGAAGAGTGCAGGATGAATGCCGTCGCAATTCTTGGTTCTAATGCAAGCAATAGCTCCATTCTAAAGAACGTTGGAGAAGAAGAGTAGGGGTTCTAGGATCGGAATTGGCATTAAAATTGGCACAGGAACAGGAACAGGAACAGGAAGAGGAAGCAGGGACGAATCCTTGAGCATTTAGGCTGCTTAAAGGGAACGTCCCTGTTTTCTGTGTGGTTGCTGGTTCATACTGCACTTTTGCAGTAACTTGATGCTGGTTAGAGGGTTTTAAAGATCTATCCTGCAGATTCACATTATTATTTCTTGTACAGTATCAATTTCACGTACTTTTCTGTTTGAGATATAGGCTATGATGCTGATGTGCAACATAGCCTAATTTCTGAGTGGGATGCAGGCGATTCGCCTGCAAAAGTGCAATATACATATCCCTGCAAGAGCGAAAGCGTGATGATAGGCGTAAAAAAGTGAAGTATACATATCACTGGAAGAGCGAAAGTATGAATATAGACGTAAATCACCGTAGCTGCACCGGCGGCATAAGATAGGGAAATGAGAGGCGAGACTATCGCACAAGCAAGGAGGAAAGACGGATGCCGCAAATACCCAATTTTCCGCAAGCTCTGCTGGATGAGCATCGTGTATGGCATCATACCAATCATTTGGTGCCGGGGACTGTGCCTCCTCCTGGTTATGGGGAGCGTTTTTTGCGATTTCATCGTGATTTTATCAATAGGGTGTACAGATGGCATGATTCGATGGGTTACGATCGTAGCTGGATTGCGCCTTGGCCTCAGATTCCTGAGGGGATTAGACGATCCAACTGCTATAACCCGGGAGCAGAGCAGCGTGTACAGAACAATCCACGCTCATTCACGACTGCGGACCAACTGGGCAGCTTTATAGAAACCAATTTGCATGGCTGCTTCCATGAGATGGGAGCGCGGCTGTTCAATCAGCCAGAGCTGAACGACTTTGATCTTGCGCCGCGCCATACTGAGTTTTATAACATTCATGGCCTCATTGACCAGTGGTATACGAACTGGGAACGTGCATGGGGCGTGCGCACGCAAGCAAGCAAAAACGCTGCAGGCGTCAAGTACAGCCATGCAGCGCCCGAAGTACGCTCGTATAATAAGAAAAGTCACGCGGCACGAACTGGCTTGCCTGAACCGAGCGCTGAACCTGCGTCAGCGATCCGTCCTGTCCGGACAGCTCGACGCCAGACGCCGACACCGAGGCCAACGAGCCCTCGAACAACGCGATCAACTCATCCAGATCAGCCTCGTAAACGCCGGCCACTTCTTCAGGCTGCAGCCGCAGTGAAGTCAAAGGGACCTCGCTTACGAGGCCAAATACGTCGCTGACCTCGCGGTCGATGAAGAGCGAGCCGTTCGCTTCGCCGCTGGCTTCCTCGCGAATCTGTGCGAGCGGGATAAGCTGCTCGAAAGAGGCGGTAAGCCCAAGCTCTTCTTCAAGCTCGCGCATAGCTTCGCGAATCGTTTCCCCCGCGGCCAAATGGCCGGCAGCGGTAATGTCAAAGCAGCCAGGATTCGTATCCTTGCCGGCTTGTCTTAACTGGAACCGCACGAACCTGCGGTTCTCTTCTCGCCGCGTCAGCCAGCAATGGAAGGTGCGATGCCAGTAACCCCTGGCATGTGTTTCCGCGCGGGTTGCGGTGCCCAGCGGGCGGAGCTGCTCATCGTAGATGTCGAACAGCTCATCAGCCATGCGCGGCTGCCTCTAGCTGGGACGTGCAGTGCTTGCAGCGCGAAGCCTTGATCGGTACCTTGGACAAGCAGTACGGGCAATCCTTCTCAGTTGCTTCTACAGGAGCAGTTTCTTTCTTCTCGTTGCGGCGAAGAATATTAATTACTTTGACGAGCAAGAAAATACAGAATGCCACAATTACGAAATCCAGCATGACATTAATAAATTGGCCGTAGGCGATGGCTGGGGCCGCTGCTAGTTGTTTATCGTCCATTATGCTTGTGTCTACTAGGTAAAGTTTTAAATCCTTAAAGTCGACTTTCCCCAAAATGCTCCCAATCGGAGGCATAATAATGTCATTAACGAGCGACGTGACGATTTTACCGAACGCTCCCCCAATGATAACCCCGACCGCGAGGTCAATGACATTGCCCTTCATAGCAAACTCTTTAAATTCTTTGATGATCTTCATTGGTTCTCCTCCTATTAACAATTGCCATTCTATCATAATAGCCGAAGTTGAAGAGAAGAGAAATACCTTCCGTGTTTCTGACAAAAAGCAGCAAAATTTCGAATGATAGGAGAGGATTTTTTTGATAATTGTCGAATTTTACTATCTGGAAGTAAATTTATGGATATTTAAGGAGTCTTATGACCCATCCCATCATTAGCGGAAATCCCTACTATCTCATTCTGTCGATTATTATTATGTGTTTTAGTTCGTATACGATGCTCAATATGATTGAACAGCTGCAGCCAAAACAAAGGGCATATGGTTTTAACTGGGTGATTGGCGGAGCATCTGTTTTTGGATTAGGCTTATGGACGATGCACGTCGTCTCGCTGCTTGCCTCCAATTATCGTTTGGTCATGAATTGGAGTATGTTGGTCATTTTAGTAGTGTGCGCAATCACGGTCTACGCCGCATTGGTTGTGCTGAAGAACCGAGAGCTTAGGCGAGGACGCTTCTTGTTCAGCGCATTATTAATGGCACTTGGTGCTACGATGCTGCAGTACATGTCCATGCTTTCGGAAACGGTTATTCTATTAAAAATGAACTGGCTGCTCTTCTGGCTATCTTATGGAGTGAGCTTCGCAGGCGCGTATTTGGCTTTCTACTGGCTGGAGGGAAAGTCGCCCAATTATAAGTTTAAAAGCTGTTTGTCGCTTGGCCTATCTAACATGGTCATGCATCAAATTGGACTTCATGCGCTGCAGGTTGATTATATGGATATATTATCAACGGATTTGCTGAATGAGTATTTGCTGATGCTTGGCTTTTTACTAGGTTTGTCGACTTTGATTATTTTGAGCTTTAGTCTGACGACCTGGCTTGCTGCCAGCAAATATAATCAAATGGATGAGCGGTACAAGCTGCTTGTCGAGAATTCCATGGACACGATTGCGTTGATCAACGATGGCCATTGGGAGTTTATGAATAGGGCAGGCCAGCGCATGTTTGAAGTACAATCGGAGAAAGAAATTATTGGAACGAACCTTTATGCGCTTCTGGACAAGAAATATCATCGCGAAATGGCAGCTTGGCTTGGAGAAGGGCAGACCGGCGAGTCTGTTTCGGCGAAGCCGATCGAGCTGCAATGGATGTCCGTGCAAGGCAGGCCGCTGCATACGGAAATAGTGAGGGCCAGCTCCTCGTTCTCCGGAAAACAGATTGTACAGGTCATCATTCGCGATATTTCTGAACGCAAGAAAAACGAGGAGCTGCTCATCAACTCTGAGAAGCTTTACGTAGCCGGTCAATTAGCCGCTGGCATTGCTCATGAGATCCGCAATCCGCTCACCTCGCTAAAAGGCTTTTTGCAATTGATCGCTTCTGGCAGGGGGAATGGCAGCAACTTCTATGACATTATGAAATCAGAGCTGGAGCGGATTGAATCAATCGTCAGTGAATTACTAATGCTGTCCAAGCCGCAGGTATACGAATGCGTGCATAAGGATTCACGTCAAATCATGGAGGATACGGTCAACCTTCTGGAGACCCAGGCTATTTTGCATAATGTAATGATTGAATACCATGCAGATGACCGTCCGCTTTGGGTATTTGGCGTAGAGAATCAACTGAAGCAGGTATTTATCAATGTGCTCAAAAACGCGATTGAAGCGATGCAGGGTGGAGGTGTGGTCAGCATTACGATGTCTCTGGAAGAGGAAGAGAGCGTAATCGTAAGGATCAAGGACGAAGGCTCGGGCATTGCGAAGGAGCAGCTGGCGAAGATTGGCCAGCCTTTCTATACGACCAAGGATAAAGGGACTGGCCTTGGCTTGATGGTTACGTATAAAATTGTTGATAATCACCATGGCCAAATTATGGCGCAGAGTGAAGTTGAGGTAGGAACTACCTTTATAATCAAGCTTCCCTATCACAAACAGGAGGTAGAGCTCACTCCAGAAAAACAAAAAATTGAAATTGAAACCTAAGGCAGCAGGCCTCGTAATATGCTTATGCTATAAGGATTCAAGATCATTGGAGTGGAGGTCATGTTGATGTTCAATCGGTTTTTGGCCAGTATCGGGATCGGCTCCGCCAAGATTGATACGCTGCTGGAGAAGGCGCGGTATTCACCTGGCGAAGAGGTTAGGGGAGTTGTGAAAATTCAGGGCGGCAGTGTGGAGCAAAGGATTGAAACCATTCAGCTATCGGTCATGACAGAATATATAAGAGAAAGCAACGATAATAAAATCAAACAGCATGGCGAGGTTGGACGTTACCAGGTCAGCGTGCCGTTCACACTTCAGTCAGGAGAGAGCCGCGAGGTGCCGTTTTCCTTCCGGCTGCCGCATCAAACGCCGCTGACGATCGGGCGTGCGCCCGTATGGGTGAAGACGGAGCTTGACGTTCGGGGTGGAATCGACCCCGGGGACAATGACCGGATTGACGTTATTCCGACTGCTGCGATGAATACGGTATTGGAGGCGCTTGGAGTGATCGGGTTCCGCTTGCGCAAGGCGGAATGTGAATATTCCTCACGGCTAGGCGGCAAAATGCCGTTTATCCAAGAGCTCGAATTCGTGCCCACGACTCAGTTTCGCTCGCAGCTTGACGAGCTGGAAGTAATGTTTTACCCATCGGACCACGAGCTTGAGCTGGTGCTGCAAATTGACCGACGCGCACGCGGGTTGTCCAGCTTTTTTGCAGAGGCCATGAATATGGATGAGTCATTCGTTCGCACTCGCTTTACGAATGACCAGTTGGCAGCTGGACCGCAAGTGATTGCAAAGCAATTGACGGATATTATTTCGCGTTACGTGTAGTAGGGGATATCACCCATGAACCTGGAGCTGCTCTTGCGAGAGCAGCTCCAGGTTTTTTTGCTTTCGAAAGCCTATGTTTCTTGCATGAGTCAACAGGTATACCAATGAGGAATAGCGCATCATCAGGGATCCGCGAAGAGATGAAGGTTAACGGTAGTGATTGAAATGGTTTTTTCGGTATAATAGCTGGAGGAGGGGATTGACGTTGGCTGAACCGCTTAAGGTGATGTATGATGGATTATTTTTGGAACGATTTGCTGGCTTGGTCAAAACGGCGTGGCCTCCATTCAAGGAAGCGGCCTTTGTGAAACGTGTGAGGGACGACAGCTGGGAGCAGCTTGAGCTGAAAGCGCGGGCCCGCAAAATTACGATAGCACTCGGTGCAGAACTGCCGGAGGCCTATGAAGACGCTTTGGCAGTTTTATATCAAATAGATGAACAGTGCAGAGGGCTGCCTTATATTTTCTTTCCCGACTTCGTTGAGGTATTCGGAATGACGCCTCAGCGCTGGCAGCTTTCTATGGCGGCGCTTGAGCGCTTTACAGAGCGCTCGACCTCGGAATTCGCGATAAGGGCATTTATATTAACCGATCCGGAGCGGATGGCTGCGCATATGCTGGCCTGGACAAGCCATCCGAATGAGCATGTCAGGCGGCTGGCGAGCGAAGGCATTAGGCCCCGTCTGCCGTGGGCGCAGGCGCTTCCCATGTTCAAGCGTGATCCCGCGCCGATTATTCCGATTCTCGAGCAGCTGAAGGCAGATCCTTCGCTTTACGTGCGCAAGAGCGTGGCGAACAATCTGAATGATATCGCAAAGGATCATCCGGAGCTGGTGATTCAGCTTGCAAGGGCTTGGCATGGCAAGGACGCTCACACGGACTGGATCATTCGTCACGGCTGCCGAACCTTGATCAAGCAAGCCCACCCGCAAATTATGGCCTTGTTTGGTTATTCTGAGCATGAGGACGATCCGGAGGGCGGCAGTGCACTCGTAGCTGTGGCAGAGCTTGAGGTTCAGCCTGGCACGGTGCCGCTTGGAGGAGAAGCGGAGCTGCAGTATGTTGTGAAGCTGCGAGAGGGCGAACCGGCCAAGCTGCGGATCGAATACGGGATTGACTTCGTGAAGTCCAGCGGCAAAACGGCGATCAAACGCTTTCTGTTGTCGGACCGGGAATATGCCGGGGGAGCGGTAGCGAAGGGAACGCGTGCCCACCGATTCGCCGACCTGACGACGCGCAAGCATTATAGCGGTCTTCACCGCATGAGCTTATGGGTGAACGGGAGAGAAGTGGCCGCCGCCGAGCTTCTCGTGACGGAGGCTGACCCGACATGACCATCGGCGCGAGAGTGTTAAAAACGGGAATGGCAGTAGCCTTTGCGATTTATTTAAGCAGCTTATTCGGCTTTGCCTCGCCGCTCATCGCGGCAGTGGCAGCTATTTTTACGATACAGCCATCAATTTACCGTTCGTGGCAGCGCGTGGCGGACCAGGTGCAAACGAATATACTGGGTGCTATCTTTGCCATTATTGCTGTGCGGCTGTTCGGACATACGCCAATTGCCGTAGGGCTCGTTTGTATTCTGGTTATTCTAATCAGCATACGTCTGAAAATGGAGACGACCATCAGCCTGACGCTCGTAACCGTCGTCGCGATCATGGAAGCGAACGGCCAAGGCTGGGATGTCGCCATTGAGCGGCTGTTGATGGTGCTTACGGGAATCGGCTCTTCCTTTGCCGTGAACGTGCTCGTCTTCCCGCCGCGCCCAAGGCGCCAGTTCACCGAACAAGTGCACCAGGCGTATACCCAGCTCTCGCTGTTGCTGCGGACCGCTGTCTCCAATGAAATGAAGGAGCAGATTTTCCGCCAGGAGAAGGATAAGCTGCATGGTACACTGCGCAAGCTGGAGGATCGTTATGCCGTCTTCGAGGAGGAGCGCAAGGTGCTTGCCCGGACAAAGACGAGCCATGCCAGGCAACTGCTGGTCTCTAAGCAAATGATCAAGACGCTGCAAAAAGGGGCTGATCTTCTCGATGTGGTGGAGGAGCATTATTTTGCCTCGCCCAGCGCCGGAGAGTGGGCGCTTCGTTTCGATCGGCAAATTGAGGATTTATCCAAGTACCATGAGCAAATTTTGCTGAAGGCGGAGGATAAAATGAAGCCGAATGCGTTGATCGAGCCAGAAGAGGAGCGGGAGGCGCGCTTTGTGAAAGAGTTGACCGAATACATATTGGATGATCCGGATGAGCATAAGCGGCTGGTGTTTGTCGCATCGGGATTGTTCGAATATGCTTATCATTTGCGTCGGTTGGAGAAGCTGCTCGACCAGGTTCAGCAGCGCGAGGAAAATGCCAAACGGGGCGAAGAAGAACCGGAAGAAGAAAAGAAGAAGCGGGCTTGATGTAAAAAAGCAAAAGCATCTGAAAAAAACAGCAGGCGCAGCGATAGGATTATCCGCTGCGCCTGCTGTTTTTTAAACCTGCCTGGCAAGCTGCCGTTTATTGGTCGTCATCGTTTTTGTTGCTGCCCTCATGACGGCGGGGATGCTGCATATGGGCTTCCGGGTCGTTATCATCATCATGCGGAACAAGTCTTGGATCGGTATGTCCCTGATGGTGATTGTTGAAAAAAAGCTCGACCAACTGCCATTCCGTTGTTCCGAGCATCGGATCCGCTGGAAAGACATCGCCACGCTCCAATTGCTCCTCGCGTCCCCATTCATTGCGGTAGGTGCCCTTTACCTCGACCGGCTCCCCTGACATGGGATTCATCTCATGATGATTAGATGAATTGCTCATTTACGCTCACCCAACCTTCCTATGCTTATAATCCGTGCTTGGGCACGGCTGCGCGGTCTGCATCTGATTGCAGCTCGCTCGCTGATTCCTTGCTGGCTAGATTGCGGTCTGCTCTCGATTGCGCCTTGCTGGCGGCTTTCTGTTGATCGGATGGCTGTTTGCCTGACATGCGGTCACCCTCCTATGGTTTTAACGTTCTTCGCAAGAAGATCCTCAGGTAGTGTGCCACAAAAGGAAGAAATGTATGAGTTCAGGAAAGAAAAAGCGGCGCAGAATGCGCCGCCACACTAGCGTATAGGAGGAAGGCAGCCATAAAAATGCCTCCTCTAGCCATTCACCTGATAACGGGATTCAAGGCGCTTGCCCCCGAACCACATGACCAGTACCGCAGTAACCGAGACAAAGATCCGCCAAGGCTCATTGACCAGGTTGCCAATATCGAAGCTGATTAATGAGATGCAAAAAATCATGACCGCTTTTCCGAGCAAGGTAGCCAGCAAAAACGTAGGAAAAGGAACCTTGCTTAGGCCCGAGACGACGGTGATGACAATGGAAGGCGTGAATGGGAAGCAAGCGAGCAGGAACAGGGGTGTAAAGCCTCTTTTCTCCACCCAGTTAAAAAATCGCTCCGACTTCGGAAACCGTCGCTCCAGCCGGCCTTTCACATTGCGTCCTAGCGTGCGGCTTATCCAAAAAACGGATACGGCCCCTGCCGTAACGCCAATCCAGGAGAAGAGAAACCCAAACCCAAGCCCGTAAATATTGGCATTAGCCGCAATGATTAGAATTAACGGGAGGAAGGGCAGAAAGGATTCAATCATCGGAAGGAGGATGCCCGGGAAAGGTCCCCACTGGGAGTAGCTCTCCAGCGTCCACTGTATCGAATCCAGGTCCAAATGTTTTATGTATTCCAGCCAATTACGCCAATCGTCCATCGCTTTAACCCCGTTCTACTTGTTTGTAGCTTTTTCATTTGCTTGGAACACCCGGTTCGGGAGCCAAAAATAAAACAGTCCGATCAGTCCGAAGAGAACAGCACTAACCCAGAAGACAACTGCTTCGCCTCTCCAAGCCGCAATAAGGCCGCCTGCAACGGGCCCAATCATAACCCCGATGCCTTCTAAGGTGGATAAAATTCCCCAGCCCAGCCCCTCTTGCTTCGGAGGGACATAAGTGGCGAGCAGCGCATTCCACGCAGGCAGTATAGCCGAATATGACAAGCCGAGGGCTACCGCTATAAGTAAACAATACCAGAACGTCAGACCAGAGGCCAGCATGTACAGGCCGAGTGCAAATAACGTAAATCCTACGACTAAAAACCATTTTTTTCCTCTGAGTCTATCTGAGAGCCGCCCCATCGGGATGAGCCCGGCAGCCGCACAGACTCCCCCAGCCGTAAGGAGAATGGAGTATTGTGTTCCTGACAAGCCAAGCTCTTGCTGTGCGAAGCCCGGCAGGATCGGAACGAGCATGCTGGCTCCTGTCGTTTGCAAAATCATGCCGGGAAGCAGCAACTTCATGCGGCTAAGCCGTTCCTTTAAGATCGTCAGCTGCATGGGCAGAGGAATTCGATTTGGCGTAATTGCCCTTTCTTTGCTCATAAAGAGCGTGAGCAGGCATGCGGCTGCGGACATGCTGACAAGAAGCTTGTACGTAAACGATACGTTGTAATCGAGCAAAATAGTACAAACAATCGGGCCGCTTCCAAGGCCAACCATCCAGATCGTGTAGAGGAACCCCATCTGGGTGGCGCGCTTCTCTTCGGTTACTTTAGTCAAGCAGACAATCCAAATCGGAGACATGCCTATACCATATAATGCAGCTGCGCTAATAAACACCCAAGGCAGCTCCGCAAATTGCAGTAAATACACGCCAGCTAGCGAAATCACCAGTCCGGCTTGCACGACGATACGTACCGAGAAGCGGTCTAATAAATAGCCAATCGCCATTTTGAGCAATGTGTCGGTTAAGTAATGGGCTGAAATAGCGGCTCCTATAACATCGGGAGCAAGACCAAGGGTCTTGGCGCCATAGATCGGCAGCAAGCTGACGAGCACCGCTCCTCGTACGAACTCCACAACGAACAAAATAACGGAGATGAGTAGCATCTCCGCTCCAAACCAAACGCTCTGATTTGTACGCACAGATAAGACCTTCTCCCTTATAGCGTCGCTGTATTCTCCATTATACGCAAATTGGATAGCATATCCAAAACAATGCTCTCTGCGGCTGATTGCGAGACCTGTAACTGCTTCATGGCGAGTCTGCTAACAGTAAGACGAAGCGGATCGTGTACAAGTTTCAAAATTTTTTCTGCCAGCTCGCTTGGGTCTTGGGACAGTACGGCCGCCCCTTTTGATGCGAGATACAGTGCATTTTGTTTTTCTTGGCCTGGAACAGGCTTATAGATGAAAATGGGCAGTCCTGCTGCTATTCCTTCGGAGAGCGTAACCCCGCCAGGCTTGGTGACCAAGCAGTCAGATAGTGCCATCAGTTCATGAATGGACTCCACATAACCATACACATGCAGACGCGAAAATTCGGGATGATTTTGAAATTGGTGCTGGATAGCCTCTTTCATAGGAAGATTTCGGCCGCATACGAGCGCAATTTGGACGCTGTCATCTTGAAGAAGGGAGCTGCAAATGATTGATACATCAGGCATAACCCCCTGCGCCCCTGTCATAATGAGGACGATTGGACAGTCAGGGCGTAGCTTGTAGAGGTCATATAACGGATAAGATGCCTCTGTCGCGACAAAACCCCGCTTGAGAGGAATTCCGCTGACTTGAATCGCAGCACCCGGAATGCCAAGGAGGGTCAGCTCCTTCTTCAAGTCCTCAGTAGCTACATAATACCGGTCAATGCTTGGATGGACCCAGCGGCGATGAAGATCGAAATCGGTAATGACGGCATAGGAGGGAGGATAAGGGTTCTTTCGCTGCCTGGGCTCCCCAAGTGCGAAGCATGGGAAAGTATGCATGATGATATCGGGTTGCTCAATCGTCAGGATACGTCTGATTTTGTCTTTTCCAAAGGAGTGAAGTAAGCCGCCAAACCAAGAGTCATGCTTCATCAACCTAGTGAAATCATACATCCAGCCGTAGAGTGAGGGCATATGCGTATAGCTCTTCAGGTAAAAACGACGGGTCATCTCATTCAGCCAAGGATGCGATTCGGCCATCAGATCAACCATGACGATGCGATGATTGCCAAGCTCCTCCCATGCACCTTTGATGGCGCGGGCGGCTTGCAGGTGCCCTTCTCCGTATGACGCGTACAAAATAAGCAGTTTTGGCTGAAAATGGTTATCATCATGAATCATACACACACCTCCTGCCGTTAGTGTAGCGAATAATTGTTTTGCGATGATGAACGCAGTTTGGTTACTTTGTGTAATTTTTGTATAATGGTTAAGTAATCCATCCTATTTCAAAAATTGAAGGAGCGATGATGAACATGCAATATACGAAGTTAGGTAGATCGGGTTTAAGAGTAAGTCGTTTGTGCTTGGGTACAATGAATTTTGGCGTAGACACCGACGAGAAGGAATCCTTTCGCATACTAGACGCTGCACTTGATGCCGGCATTAATTTTATTGATACCGCGAATATATACGGTTGGGGTGAGAACGCAGGCCGTACGGAAGAAATTATCGGAAAATGGTTTAAGCAGGGTGATGGGCGTCGCGAGCGCACCGTGTTGGCTACGAAAGTTTACGGCGATATGAGTGATGCACATGACGGACCGAACCGCGAGGCAGGCCTGTCAGCCTATAAGATTCGCAGACATCTGGAAGGCTCGCTTAAACGTCTGCAAACGGACCATATCGAGCTTTATCAAATGCATCACGTGGACCGCAGCGTGAACTGGAACGAGCTATGGGGCGCATTCGAAACAGCAGCATCCCAAGGCAAGATTGGCTACATAGGCTCAAGTAACTTTGCCGGCTGGGACATTGCGGTGGCACAGGGGGAAGCGAAGGCAAGAGGCTCGATCGGCCTTGTGTCCGAGCAGCACAAATACAATCTCCTTTGCCGTCTGCCTGAGCTGGAGGTATTGCCGGCTTCAGAAGCCTTAGGGCTTGGTGTTATCCCTTGGAGCCCGCTTGACGGAGGCTTGCTTGCAGGCAATCATCGCCGCAAGGATGGCGGACGCCGCAGCGGTGATTCGAAACGTCTGGAGCAGCACAGAGACAAGCTTGAAGCCTATGCGGCATTTTGTGATGAGCTTGGCGAGCCGGAGGATTTGGTGTCTCTCGCGTGGCTGCTAGCCAATCCGGCCGTTACGGCTCCGATTATTGGCGTGCGCACACTCGATCAGTTCGAGCGCTCCCTGCGCGCGGTGGAAATCACGCTGGATGAGTCTGCGCTTAAGCGCATCGATGAAATATTCCCTGGTCCTGGCGGGGAAGCACCTCGCGCGTACGCCTGGTAAAAAACAAATCGCCCCGTTTCCATTGCTGGAAGCGGGGCGAACTGGGTTCTAAGGAATAATCAGATCAGTAGATTAAATAGGACAGGGTCTTTGTTCAGCTCAAGAAATTGAAAGCCTTTCTTATTCATACGATCAACTAAAGGGTTGTAATCCTCTTTATACTTAAGTTCAATACCGACTAGTGCGGGACCATTATCCTTATTGGATTTTTTGGTGTACTCGAAGCGTGTAATATCATCGTTTGGCCCAAGCACCTGATCCAAAAATTCCCGGAGCGCTCCGGCGCGCTGCGGAAAGCTTACCATAAAGTAATGCTTATAGCCTTCATAGATCAGGGAGCGCTCTTTGATCTCCTGCATCCGGTCGACATCATTATTGCCGCCGCTCACGACGCAAATGACCGTTTTGCCTTGAATTTGCTCCCGATAGGCTTCAAGCGCCGCAATGGACAAAGCTCCTGCCGGCTCTGCTACAATCGCATTCTCATTGTATAAGTCCAGCATAGTGGTACATACTTTTCCTTCGGGTACGGCAATGACATCGTCTAGCTGGTCTCTGCAAAGCTCAAAGGTCAGATCTCCAATTCGTTTGACGGCTGCGCCGTCTACGAATTTATCGATTTGATCCAGCGGGGTGACCTTGCCCGCATCAAGTGAAGCTCTAAGCGACTGTGCGCCTTCCGGCTCTACGCCGATGACCTGTGTCGAGGGAGAGACGATCTTGACATAGGAGGACACGCCTGCAGCTAGCCCGCCTCCGCCAACGGTTACGAAGACAAAGTCAGGTACGGCATCGGATGCTTCCATAAATTCTTGGGCAATGGTACCGTTGCCTGCAATGATTTTCGGATCATCGAAAGGGTGAATGAAAGCCATGCCGCTGCGATTGCTTTCGGCTACGGCCTCGGCATAGGCATCATCGAATGTGTCTCCGGTGAGGATGACCTCCACCTGGGATCCGCCAAAGAAGCTGACTTGGGATACCTTTTGGCGCGGAGTCGTGCTTGGCATATAGATTTTGCCTGGAATGCCGAGCGTCTGGCAGGAGTAGGCTACGCCTTGCGCGTGGTTGCCTGCACTGGCACAGACTACGCCTTTGGCTAGTGTCTCGGGCGACAGTGAGCGCATCAGATGATAGGCTCCTCGTATTTTGAACGAGCGGACGATCTGCAAGTCCTCTCGCTTTAGCAGCACATTGCAATTGTAACGTTCGGATAACACACGGTTATGCTGGAGCGGCGTCCGTGTAATGACATCCTTTAAATGCATTTGAGCCTGGACAATCTCTTCAAGCCCGATGCGGTGTAACGGTGCGTTGTTCGTATTCACGGTAACCATCCTCTCAGTCTATCTTAAGCGGCAGCATAGATTATTTGATCCATTATAGCACTATCATGCCGAATTGACGCATCAGAAATTTGGATACGATGAATGGGGGAGGAGGAGAAGCATGGGGAAATTTTTCAAACGCTTGCTAACGACGATCATTGTTTTCGTGTTATTGCTTGGCGGCGCAAGCTGGTGGCTGTTGTCCTATGTCGCACCAGAGGAGCAGTTGGATATGAGCTACGAAGCCATTGATGTGAAGGACAAGGCGCTGAATATGATCAAAAGCTTAAAGCCGGAGCTGATCCTCACAGAAGCGGATATTAACCATTTGATTAAAATGCATATGAATGACGATTATGTAGACAGTGCCTCCGGCGATGCTGCTATGGGGCTTGATAAAAATATTCGGATTGATGGCGCACGTTTTGAGCTTGAAGAGGACAAGCTAATTGCTCGTCTGAATGTGACTTATAAAGATCGAATTCATGCTGGGTTAGATGCCGTGTACTCATTGGAATGGCAGTCTCCAAACATTGTGCTAAGGCCGCAGGCCCTGTCTCTCAAAAAACTAAAGCTGCCAGTCAGCATGCTGGATACCATTATTGTGCCGCTGGATTTGCCGGCTAGCGATGTGGTAACCGTAACGGATGTCCAATTTCTGCTGGATCAAATTAAAATCAGGTTTAAGCTGCAGATAAAGCTTCAGCTTTAAAGGCATTAACGAAATAGAATGAAAAAACGACAGTTCCGGGCATAGGCCAGGAACTGTCGTTTTTTATTGCGGGTTCTGGAAACTAATCGATGGTTAAGCCTGCGCTAGCGTAGCCAGCGACTGCGTTGATCAAGGTAATTCCGGCTGCTGTTGCAGAGAAGACGAGCAGCAGACGAGTTCCGGCAGTAACGGGAATGGTCAAGCCAGTCGTAATTCCGCTGCTGATGGTTCCAAGAGCTAATATACCAGTGAGTGGAGGCGCTAATGTCACTAAAGCCCCAGGCACTGCTGTAAACGAGTTGTTCGGAGTTGGGGAGCTGTACAATTGAGCCGTAATTGTCATCGTTGTACCTATAAGCGAGAGTGCAAGAGTCGTACTGAAATATGCAGCTAGAGAAGTAATGGTTCCGTCACGAGGCACGGAGAACGCAAAGTTCAGAAGAGTTCCCGCAGCGCCTGTGAGATCGATAATACCACCAAGAATGCTGACGCCTTCAGCAGAAGAACCAAAACCAACCAGGCTGGATGTTCCGACCAAACCACCTACGATCGTAGTCAGAGCGACAGGCAGACCGGAAGCAAACGGAATGATGGCTCCAGCGCCCGTAGCACCCGTAACCCCAGTAGCGCCCGTAGCGCCAGCGCCGGTAACGCCAGTGGCACCCGTAGCACCAGTAGCACCAGTAGCACCGGTAGCGCCGGTAACGCCAGTGGCACCCGTAGCACCAGTAGCCCCGGTAGCGCCAGTAACGCCAGTAACGCCAGTCGCACCTGTTACGCCAACGCCAGTTGCCCCCGTAGCTCCGGGATCACCAGTGGCTCCAGTCGCTCCAGCAACACCAGGATCGCCTGTAGCGCCAGTTGCACCCGTAGCGCCTGCTCCTGGACCAGTAGGTCCCACTGCACCTGTAGCGCCTGTAGCGCCAGTCGTGCCAATTCCAGTGGCTCCGATAGATCCCGTAGCTCCGGTAGAACCTGCAGCGCCTGTAGCTCCAGCAGCACCTGCTGCGCCAGCAGGACCAGCGACTCCTTGAATTCCTTGCGGACCTTGAGGCCCTTGAGGGCCCTGCGGACCTCTGCGTCCATTTTCTCCTCGTGGAGTATTAATGACGAGTTTCTTTTTCACTACAAGTACTTTATCTCCATGCTTCTTTCTTTTTGGACTGCAGCCTGAACTCGGTTTTCTAACACAACGTTTCTTGTGACCATCTGAATAACTCAGCGAAAGCACCTCCTTGGTATTTGCCTTATTCTACGTTTGTACTCTATCTATTGATTGGGTATATATCTTATAGGGTCGTAGACCTTCAACTATATTTGCGGATTTGTACGTTTGTTGGGGAGCATTCAGCCTGCTAGCTCGATATTAAGATTTTATTCTACATGTTCATTGGTTTGGCTTAGGTAGGGAGACGTGTCCAGTAGAACAACCAAGCAATAAAGAAACTAATTGACATAAATGTTGAGAATGGTTATCATAATTACGAAAGTGATAATCATTATCAATAATGATGCGTACATAGGCATATAGAGCGGAGGCATAGCTAGTGGGCTTGCTTTATGAAATGGTTCTAAAAAAACGCCAATCTGCTTTCTTATTGCAGCAGCAAAGCAATAGGAAACAAAGCATAGAGAGAAATATACGCCAGAAGCTAACCATAGAGATAGAGCTGCCGAGGTACGGTAGCAATGAGATAGGGCAACAGCGCTAAAGCAACTTTTTCAGAAGGAGTGAAGACTATGCAGACTGAAACAAGTAAGCCTTGGAATTGGCTGCTCTTTCCGTTCTCATCGGTGAAGGCGGGTCCGGATGGCTTGTTCGCGGCTTCAGTCGGCCACGGTATTTATCATATCGATGCGGAAGGCAGTTGGGAGAAGCTTGGTCAAGGAATCGAGGATCAAACCAATGTCAATCGACTGCAGCTGCAGCATGATTTGCTGCATGCCTGCACGAGCAATGGTCTATATGAATGGAATGAAAACGCTTGGGAGAACGATGGACTGTCGATTCCCTGCTACCAATATCGCAAAATCGGCGGAAGCAGCTACGCCGCAACGGAATATGGGCTGTGGTCAAAGGCAAGCTCCAAATGGGAGCAAATCGCCTGCAGCGAAAAGCGGGTATATGATTTTATCAATCTTCCACAATATTTGATTATCGCGCATGAGAGCGGCATTTCATTATATGACCGCTTTATGGATGATTGGGCACATTTTGAGCTGGAAACTAGCGTCACCAGCTTGGCTGTATTTAGAGGCCATTTGATCGGAACGAGCGAGCATGGCGAGCTGCTGATCGGCGACAAGAAAGGCAGATTTGACCGGATTCGCTTCGGTAAGCCGTTTATTTTTTCCGTGCTTACGAAAGGCAATGACGTCTATGTGTGCACAGACCGGGGGTTGTTCCAGCTCGCTTACCTTTGCAATCAGGTTACGCTTCTATCCGTTAAACTGGGCTGCCCGGTAACGGATATTGATATGCAAAATGGAAATTTATATATGGCTACGTTATTTCAAGGCATTCAAACGGTAAGCATTTAATAAATAAGAGTCAGGAAGCGGAGGAATAACAGGTGCCGAAAGTACTTGTAGTATATGCAAGCATGACAGGAAACACGGAAGAAATGGCCGAGGCTATCGTAGAGGGAGCAAAGGAAGCGGGCGCGGAGGTAGTCTCGAAGGAGGCCTTCGATGCAAGCGCAGAAGAGCTGAACGATTACGAGGGCATTATTATTGGTGCATATACATGGGGAGACGGCGAGTTGCCGGATGAATTTATTGACTTCTATGAAGCGATGGACTCGCTTGATCTAAGCGGCAAGAAGGCTGCGGTATTCGGATCAGGAGATACGTCGTATCCGATCTATTGCGCGGCGGTTGACATTATCGAAGCGAAACTAAAGGAGCTTGGAGCAGAAATTTCAGCTGAATGCATTAAATTTGAATACAATCCTTCGGAAGCGGAGAAGGAACAAGGCAGAAGCCTAGGGCGCCAAATTGCGGGGCTCGTTGCGGTAGCTGGTTAATTTGAGCGAGAAAGGCGGACGTTGTGATGGAGCAAATACCAGCGGTGCTACGAATTGAAGATTACAAGCTTGAAGAGCTGCTGCGCTGCCCTGAACGTTTCGCCAAGCGAAAAGCGGGACGCAAGCGGGAAGGCGACGTGAATTGGCGCCAAATGGTCCAATTCGCTGCCAGCCATAGCATAAATGATTTCTACGGGCTTCCTGAAGCAGCGCGATCGCCGGAAGCGATCGAAGCCTCGGTCGAGCATTGGTGGACGAACCGCAATTATAAATTTCATTCGGATGAGCATTATTTGCAAATGAAGCAGCAGATTAAAGATCAGCTTAAGGTTTTTCTGCTAAATGGCTCATGCCCGGCGATGCCGATTGTCTTTTTTGAACAGCTGTCTACTTATGTAGAAGAGCTTGATCTGGAAATATCACAAATTTTCCATTTGATTTCAAGAGATGAGGACGGGGCTGCTGACGATTACATCGTACAGAAGCTCGCAGTGGATGTGGATTCGGACGCCCTGAGTTTGCTGTTCCATATGACGTCGGTATTTTGCATGAGTGCGTTTGAGAAGCTCCCTTCCCGCATTGAGGTCCTATCGCTGCTAAACGGAAAAAATATGGTGTTTGTTCCTGATGAAGCTTCGCTTGAGCGCTCTTACGATTATATGTATTTAATCAAAAGCTTGCTGCCTGAGGCGGATGTATTTAAGGTCAATCCCACTTTTCCTGTTCAACTCGTCATGTAGCCTTTCTTCTAATAGAATAGATTTTGTGCGAGTCCCTCACATTCTTCTAAACCGGAATGAGAGGGGCTCTGTTTTGTTGTAGACAGTTGTAGACAAATGAAATGGTTTTCAAGTAACATGAGCAGTAGTCATTTTTGCATATTTGCACATGAAAAAGAGGATGAATCTAATTTTTTGAGCAAAAACAGCTGCTTGGGCAAGCTTTGGCGCGTATATTTCGGAATGCGCATCGTATAGCTGCTAGCTTCGCTAGGAAGAGCCTTATAATTATACGTATGAAGCAAGTTTTGCGATGCAAAACGCTAGAAGGAGAGATTAGATTGTCAGAGGAACTATTACTAACCTTTCGCTCACCGCCATTGCCGTTTTTCATAGAATCGAACCGCTTGACCTACCGTGCGGGGGAGGAGCATCCGAACCGGACGAATCTGGGCGTATTTGATTTGTTATTCGTCAATAAAGGAGCGCTTCATGTCGCCGAAGATAATCACCGCTGGACGCTAGGTCCTGGCGATGTGCTTATTCTCCGGCCGGATCGCTGGCATTACTCCACCCGTCCTTGCGAGGAGGACACGGTGTTTGACTGGATTCACTTCCAGACGGTAGGTGCTTGGGAGGAGACGGAGGGTAGCCAGAGCGGATCGCTTAGAGGAGATTATTATACATACGCAATACGTCTTCCCAAAAAAATGAAGCTGACCTATCCCGATGAAGCGAAGCTCATCTTCTCGCAGCTGCACGAAGCCGCCAAAAGCTCGTCGCACGGTGCTTTCTGGGAACGTCAGCAACGCTTTCTGCATTTGCTTCAGATGCTTGATGAAGGCTGGCGATCAGATGCGGCAAAGGCAGCGGTATCGGTTGCGGAACGGGCAGCAGCCTATTTGAAGCTGAATTACCGCAGTCCGATCAGCAACACGATGCTCAGTGATGTGCTTCAACTTCATACCAACTACATAACGCGCTGCATGACAGAGGTCTTCGATTGCACGCCGCAGCAATATTTGCTTTATTATAGGCTGGATCAGGCGAAGCTGCTTCTTATTAAAACGGATTGGACCATTGCTCGTGTAGCGGAAGAAACCGGTTTTCGGCAAACCCCGCATTTTTCAAGGTTATTTGCAGCCCATACGGGGATGCCGCCGCTGAAATTCCGTAAACGTTTCACGATGTGAATATCGTGATACTGTACAAACGGCAAATGGACTGGATCGAATAAAGAAAAATTCTGCATAATTTTTATGCCTTTAACAAAAACTGGATTCAACAACGTGAAAAGGGTGATCGCGATGATTGAACGGTTTTCGTTAACGGCAGAATTAGGCGATATTGTAGATATGTTTCAGGTAGGGAAGGTTATTCGCGGTCATACAAACCGGTTTAATGTGGCACCGACACAGACGGTGTCGATTGTGATGAACGATCGTTTCGATCAGCGGACGATGCAGGAGTCGAGATGGGGCTTGTTCCCATTCTGGGCGAGGGATGCGGTTAACGCCGATCACACGACACTATCCGAGAAGCCTTTCCTGCAAAGGATGCTGCGCAGGCAGCGCTGTGTGCTTCCGTGCAGCGGTTTCTTCGGGCAAAAGCAATTTGGGAAAGAGCGTGACCCGCGGGCCATGCACATTGTCGTTCCGAGCCAGCAGCTGTTCGGGATCGCTGGTATTTATGATTGCTGGAAAAACGTGAGCGGCAAGGAGGTTCGCGCCTTCACAATGGTAACCGCGGCCGCGACGGGCGCAATGTCGGTATGGCAGCCGCGGGTGCCGGTTATTTTGGACGAGGATGGCATCGAGGACTGGCTGAACCCGCAAATTACGGAGTTTAGCGGGCTGCGCAAGCATCTGGAGGCTATGGACTCCTATCTCATGCGAGCTTACCCTGTGACCAACGCTGTACATGATGATCTGTTCGAGTCGCCGGATTGCATTCGCGAGATTCGTCCAGATTTTGCATAGTTGAACGAATATTCGAAACGTAGGCATAGATTAAGCATACGTTAGGCATACGTTCCACCGCTTGGCTTCTAATGAAGCAGAGCCGTGGAGGGTGGGCCTTTTTTTGTTGGTTGGATCACCAACCATCGCCGATATTTCGACTTCTGGCTGGGAGTGCTTTTTTGTGTATCTACATGTGGTAGACTCAGCAAGAACATTAGAGGCATTTAAACTTTTCCAGAGTCACTAATGCCACAAGCCCCACAAGCCCCACAAGCCCCACAAGCCCCACAAGCCCCACAAGCCCCACAAGCCCCACAAGCCCCACAAGCCCCACAAGCCCCACAAGCCCCACAAGCCCCACAAGCCCCACAAGCCCCACAAGCCC